>CADASP010000001.1 GCA_902790625.1 uncultured Prevotellaceae bacterium
GGTTGGCAGCGGGCGGGGACATGATTGGCAGCGGCCGCTGCCAATGATGGCAGCGCACGCCGCCAATGATGGCAGCGGCCGCTGCCAACCGAAATTTAACTGATGATGAATACAGAAAAATGGTTATCCGCAAACGCCCGACGCCCAGCGCTCGACCTTTGGTCGCTCTTACCTTGCCACCAAAGGGACGCAAGAAAGGGCAACGAGCGATCAGAGGTCGAGCACAGACCGTCTCTTTATTCGTTCATTTCTTGATGTCCCAAAGTAGCTCTCAGGCCTTCCAGGATGCCCATCAGTTCGTCGATGGTGGTGGCGCGCAGCATGGCGATGCGCGTGGGGCGGAAGTTGGGAATGCCCTTGAAGATGGGCGTGGCGGCCAGGTGGCGGCGGGTGTGGATGATGGCGCGCAGCATTTCCGAGTCTTTCGACTCGCCAGCCCGCTGCCTTTCGCCGATGCGCTCCACGTTCAGGCGCAGCAGCTCCTCCAGCACGTCGAGCTTGTCGTTGAAGGTTAAGGGGGCTGGTGGGCTGGAGGGGCTGGAGGGACTTTCGGGGAGCGAGGCATTGAGCCCGTCCTTGATTTCCTTGAAAATCCACGGACAGCCGAAGGTGGCCCGCCCAATCATCACAGCATCCACGCCATAGCGCTCGAAGGCCGTCAGGGCATCGCTGGGCGAGGTGATGTCGCCATTGCCGATGATGGGGATGTGAATGCGTGGATTGCGCTTCACCTCGCCGATGAGCGTCCAGTCGGCCTCGCCGGTGTACATCTGCGCGCGTGTTCGTCCATGGATGGTGAGCGCCTGTATGCCACAGTCTTGCAGTTGCTCGGCCAGCGTGGTGATGACGAGCTGCTCGCTGTTCCATCCCAGGCGCGTCTTCACCGTCACGGGCAGCCTGACGGCTTCCACCACGCGGCGGGTGATGTCGAGCATCTTGGGGATGTTCTGCAGCATGCCGGCACCGGCACCCTTGCCAGCCACCTTCTTCACGGGGCAGCCAAAGTTCAGGTCTATCACGTCGGGGCGGGCCTGCTCCACCATGCGTGCCGCCTCGACCATGGCATCGGTGTCGCGACCGTAGATTTGTATGCCCACGGGGCGCTCCTCGTCGCTGATGGCCAGCTTGGCCACGGTCGACTTCACATCGCGCACCAATGCCTCGGCCGACACGAATTCGGTGTAGACCATCGCCGCGCCAAACCGCTTGCACAGCAGACGGAACCCTGCGTCGGTGACATCCTCCATTGGAGCGAGGAAGAGGGGGCGAGGGCCAAAGTCAATGTTTCCTATCTTCATCGTTGCCTATTTTCGTGCAAAAGTAGCGAAAAGTTGGCACTTGCGTGTGGGGCAACAGCAGTTTTTTCTACAAAAAACGTTAAATCGCCACAGATTACTGTCGGTGAGTGATGCCGAAATGCTAACTTTTCATTAATTTTGCAAAATAAAACAAGAAACGACAATGGCAAGGAACGCAGTCTGGCATGACGAATATTGGCTGTTGCTGCTGCAGCTTTATCTGAGGCACCCCGTGGGGCTGAAGCCTCTCTACAGCCGCGACATGGTCGGCCTGAGCCTGGAGCTGCACATCTCGCCGCAATCGCTGCGCAGGCGGATGGAGCAGATTGCACGCTTAGACACGCCCAGGCTGGAGCGCATCTGGAATACTTATTCCACCGACCCAAAGCGCCTGGAACGCGCCGCCAACTTGCTGCGCAGCATGAAGGGCTTTGGGGCCGCCGACGACTTCTATGAGGGTGTGGAGGTGCAGGAGACTTTTGAACTCGACTTCCGCCCCCTGCCCGCCGACGAGCGCTATATGCCTGTGATGCTCATCCTCATCCTCGACCTTTATTTCCAGCTCACGCCCGCCACCATGGTGGCTCGCACGCCCGAGGTGGTGGAACTGGCACGCCTCATCAAGCTGAAGCCTAATGACGTGGTGGAAGTGCTCGACGTGATGCAGATTTGCGACCCCTACCTGGGGCGCACCGAGGTGACGCTCTCGCCGTTGTTGTTGCCCTGTCAGCAGGTGTGGCAGCGCTTCAGCGACCACGAGCCGCCACAGCTGCACCAGCTGGCCGAGGAATTGAAGGAGTACTTCAAGAGTAGTTCATATAAATAATTCGCGCGGGAAGTGCCACAAAGTCAGATTCAGGAACAACGGCAAGAGCAGCGGCTGGTGCAGTCGATATCGGCGCAGCAGCTGTTGCAATCGCAGCTCATAGAGTTGCCCCTGCAGCAGATGGCCGACCGCATTGAGACCGAGCTGCACGACAACCCGGCACTGGAGAAGAGCGTGGGCGACGACGACGCGGCCTCGTGGGAGCAGAGCGACATGGGCGACAGCCCCGAAGCTGCCGACGGCGACGACTACGACAGCCAGCGAGAGCGCGAGGAGCGCAGCGACGCACTCGATGCGGCATTAGAGAACATTGGGCGCGACGACGAAGACCTGCCCGTGTATCAGGGGGGCCACCAGTGGAGCGAGGAGAAGGAGTCGGCCATCTATGGCGAGGAGCGCTCGTTCTACGACATGCTGATGGACCAGGTGGGCGAGCTGGAACTGACGCAGACCGACCGCTTCGTGATGGAGTATCTGATACAATCGCTCGACGACGACGGACTGCTGCGCACACCCCTTGACGACATCTGCGAGCAGCTGGCCATCTACCACGGCATCGACCTCGGCGAACAGGATGCCGAGCGCCTATTGCATACGCTGCAGCAGCTCGACCCTGCCGGCATTGGCGGACGCTCGCTCCGTGAGTGTCTGCGACTGCAGGTGGAGCGGCGAAAGCCTTCGGAACTGACCACGCTGATGCTGCGCGTCATCGACGAGCACTTCGAAGAGTTCAAGAAGAAGCACTGGGAGCGCATCCAGCAGCTGATGCAGCTGAGCGACGCCCAGGCCGACATCGTGCTCAGCGAGCTGCGACGCCTGAACCCCAAGCCGGGCACGGCAATGGGCGACACCATGGGGCGCTCGATGCAGCAAATCACGCCCGACTTCATCGTCGACACCAACGACGACGGCTCCATCAGCTTCCAGCTGAACAGCGGCGACATGCCCCGACTGGAAATATCACAGTCGTTTGCCGACCTGCTGAAAGATTTCCAAAACAACAAGGAGCGCATGAGCCGACAGCAGAAGGAGGCTCTGCTATATACCAAGCAGAAGGTGGAGGCGGCGCAGAACTTCATAGACGCCGTGGAGCAGCGGCGGCAGACGCTGACACGCACCATGAAGGCCATCATACAGCTGCAGAAACCCTTCTTCGAGGAGGGCGACGAGGAACTGCTGCGGCCCATGATTCTGAAGGACGTGGCCGCGCTGACAGGGCAGGACCTGAGCACCGTGTCGCGCGTCAGCAACTCCAAATACGTGCAGACGCGCTGGGGCACCTTCCCACTGAAGTTCTTCTTCAGCGACGGCTATGTCACCCAAAGCGGCGAAGAACTCTCCACCCGCAAAATCAAGGCCGCCCTGCGCACCCTCATCGAGGCCGAGGACAAGCATAAGCCCATGAGCGACGATGCCCTGCGCGTGGCCCTGGAGCAACAGGGATTCCCCATCGCCCGCCGCACCGTGGCCAAGTATCGCGAGCAGCTGGGTCTGCCAGTGGCCAGGCTGCGCAAAGCGTGAGAATGATTTATCGTGATAACGGAATAACGAAATATCGTCATAACGAAATAACGTGATAACGAAATAACGAAACAACAACAGAAAAGAAAAAAACTTTGACCCGCCAGAAAGGACTCATCATCGCGGCAAAGGTCATCAGCATGATCTTCACGCCGTTCTACTTGCCACTGATAGGCATCGCCCTGTTGTTCTCGTTGAGCTACATGAACATGCTGCCCATGAGCTACAAGCTGCTCGTGGTCACCATTGTCTATTTCCTCACCATCTTCTTCCCCACCTTCCTCATCCACCTCTATCGGCGTGCCAATGGCTGGTCGCTGCTGCAGCTCAGCCACCGCCGCCGCCGCATGGTGGCCTACGCCATCTCCATCCTCTGCTATATCGCGTGCATCGAGCTGATGAAGTATTACCACATCTATCATTTCATCATCAGCATCGTCATTGCGGCCCTGCTCATCCAGGCGGTGAGCGTGGTGGTGAACATCTGGTGGAAGATCAGCACCCACACGGCAGCCATCGGCGGCGTGTGCGGGGCGCTGATGGCTTTTGCCGAGCTGTTCCGCTTCAACCCTGTGTGGTGGCTCTGCGTGGGAATCCTGGTATCGGGCATATTGGGCACGGCGCGCATCATCCTGCGACAGCACACGCTGGGGCAGGTGGTGGCCGGCTTCGCCATCGGCGTGGTGTGTGCCTTCGTGGGAGTTTTGTATATATAAAAAGCCCACCCCAACCCTCCCAAAGGGAGGGGGAGCGAAAAGTGAAAGAACAAGTAATAAATAAAATAATGAATAAAATGGACAACAATATTGCACATCCCTCCCAACGGGAGGGCTTGGGTGGCCCATTAGTTAGCATCATCATGGGCAGCACCAGCGACCTGCCCGTCATGGAGAAAGCCTGCAAGCAGCTCGACGAGCTGCAAGTGCCCTTCGAGGTGAACGCCCTCTCGGCCCACCGCACGCCAGAGGCCGTGGAGCAGTTTGCCAGCCAAGCTGCCAGCCGTGGCATCCGCGTCATTATCGCCGCAGCTGGCATGGCCGCCGCCCTGCCGGGCGTCATCGCCGCGCAGACCACGCTGCCCGTCATCGGCGTTCCCATCAAGGGCATGCTCGATGGCCTCGACGCCCTGCTCAGCATCGTTCAGATGCCGCCGGGCATCCCCGTGGCCACCGTCGGCGTGAACGCTGCGCAGAACGCTGCCCTGCTGGCATGCCAGATGCTCGCCCTGGGCGACGAGGCACTGGCACAGCGACTGGCCGACCACAAGGTAGGCTTGAAAGCCAAGATTGAGAAAGCCAACAAGGAGCTGGCCGAGCTGAACTTTGCGTATAAGACCAACTGAATGGCGGCGCATCACGTCTGGCATGGCTTTTGCTACACTTGAATTGACAACTATAGTTATTTACCATCAATAAAAGCAAGAAACAATGGAAGTTACAATCACCAACGAGAACTTTGAGACGCTGAAGAACGGGCCGAAGCCCTTAGTCATTGACTTCTGGGCCACCTGGTGCGGTCCCTGCCGCATGGTGGCTCCCATCATCGCCGAGATGGCCGAGAAATACGACGGACAAATCGTCGTGGGCAAGTGCGACGTGGAAGAGAGCGAAGACGTGGCTGCCGAGTTCGGCATCCGCAACATCCCCACCGTGGTGTTCATGAAGAACGGCGTGGTGGTCGACAAGATTGTGGGCGCCGTGTCCAAGCAGAAGTTCGAAGAGAAATTCGCAGCCTTTGTCTGAGCCATGAGTATCGACGACGAACTGCTGCAAGACGAGCAGGAGATGCAGCGCGAGATGGCATTCGTACGCCAGCAGCTGCCCGCCGATGTCAGCGCCCATTTCAGCAGCGACGAGCTGCTGCAGTGGGTGTTGGAGACCATCGTCAGCTACTACTTCGAAAGTGGCGTGCTGGAGAGCGAGGCCGACGAGGTGAGCGTCGACATGGAGGCCGTGGCACGCTATGTGTGCGACATGGCCGAGCAGGAGGGGCAGCCACGGCTCGACGCCAACGAGGTAAGGCTCATCGCCGAGGCCGACCTGGACTTCCAGGAGAGCCTTCTGTAGTATTCAATAAATAGCAAACGCGAATGGACATCCAACAACTCTATCAGCTCTATCAGCAGCATCCCTGCATCACCACCGACAGCCGCCAATGCCCCGAGGGCAGCATCTTCCTGGCGCTGAAGGGCGAGAGCTTCGACGGCAACCAGTTTGCCGCGCAAGCCCTGCAGAAGGGCTGTGCCTATGCCATCGTGGAGAAGCCTGAAGGCGGCACCGAGGGCATCAGCGGACAGTACATCTATGTGGACGACACGCTGCAGACCTACAAGGACCTGGCACGCGAGCACCGCCGACAGTTCGACATCCCCGTCATCGCCATCACCGGCACCAACGGCAAGACGACGACGAAGGAGCTGGTGAAGGCCGTGCTCAGCGAGAAATACAACGTGCTGGCCACCGAGGGCAACTTCAACAACGACGTGGGGGTGCCCAAGACGCTCTTCCGTCTGCGCCCCGAGCACGAGATAGCCATCATCGAGATGGGAGCCAGCCACCCCGGCGACATCAAGACGCTGGCCGAGACGGCCGAACCCACCTGCGGACTCATCACCAATGTGGGCCACGCCCATCTGCAGGGCTTCGGCAGCTTCGAGGGGGTGAAGAAGACCAAGGGCGAACTCTACGACTATCTGATAGGCCACCACGCCGACGGCCCCATCTTCATCAATGCCGACAGCGACGACCTGGTGGACATGATTGGCGACGAGGAGGACATCTGGCTCACGCCCTACAGCACCGACCCCGACAAGCAGTATGTCTGCATCTCGGCCGAGGTCATCAGCTGCGACCCGCTGCTGAAGATGCGCTGGCGCCGCCCGCTGATGGAACTGGAAGAGACGGGCGCCTCGCAGAAGTGGCATAAGGTGCAGACACAGCTCATCGGAGCCTACAACATCTACAACCTCCTGGCAGCCATCGCCGTGGGCATCAACTTTGGCGTTGAGCGCAAGGCCATCTGCCACGCCTTGGAGAGCTATGTGCCCACCAACAGCCGCTCGCAGCTGGTGCAGACACCACACAACCGCCTCATCGTCGACGCCTACAACGCCAACCCATCGAGCATGATGGCGGCGATAGAGAACTTCCAGCAGATAGTTCCCCTCGAGGGCGAAGAGAAGATGCTCATCCTGGGCGACATGCGCGAGCTGGGCACCGCCAGCGCCGACGAGCACCAGAAGCTGGTAGACCTGCTGGCCGTGGCGGGCATGAAGCACGTGTGGCTGGTGGGTCCGGAGTTTGGCCGCACCAAGAGCGACTACCGCAAGTTCAACGACGTTGACGAAGTGAAGGCCGAGCTAAAAGAACATCAACCTTCAGGCCGCCTCATCCTCATCAAGGGGAGCAACGGCACACACCTCTACGAACTGCCTCCGCTGCTGTGACGCCACAGCGCGGAGGCAGTTTCCGTTGAAAGAAGATGGAAAAAACGGCTTGTAGCAAAAAATAAATGGAAGAAAACAGCTCCGTTTCGGTTAATTTGCGTAAATTTGCAAACAATTTGAATAAACAACCAATTATTTAACACTTATGCAAAAGAGATTCTTTCTACTTCTCGCCATGCTGCTCACGCTGACGCTGGGCACCATGGCACAGGTTACTACGTCGAGCATGGCCGGCAAAGTGACACTCGAAGGCTCTAACGAGGAAATCATCGGTGCCACCGTGGTGGCCGTGCACGAACCGTCGGGCACGCGCTACACCGCCGTGACCAACATGAAGGGTATGTTTGCCATCCAGGGCATGCGTGCGGGAGGCCCCTACAACGTCACCGTGAGCTACATCGGCCACCAGACGAAGACCTTCCGCAACATCACGCTGCAGCTGGCCGAGACCTACAACCTCCCCGTGCTGCTCAGCGAGAACGTCAACGACATCGCCGAGGTGGTGGTGACGGGCAAGGCCTCGAAATTCTCATTGGAGAAGACTGGTGCAGCCACCAACATAACCAGCCAACAGATTCAGACAATGCCGACGGTGAGCCGCAGCATCACCGACGTTACCCGTCTATCCCCCTTCGGCGGCAGCGGCATGAGATTCGCTGGCACTGACGGGCGCCTGGCCAACTTCACCATCGATGGTGCCAACTTTAACAACAACTTCGGTCTGAACGACAAACTGCCTGGCGGTGGAAACCCTGTATCGCTCGACGCTATCGACGAACTGCAGGTGGTGATTTCACCCTTCGACGTGCGCCAAACAAATTTCATCGGTGGCGGTGTGAACGCCATCACGAAGAGCGGTACGAACACGTTCAAAGGAACAGCATACATATATCACCGCAACGAGAACATGCGCGGCGACGCCATTAACCACGTGCAGATGAGCGGTGCACGCGACAAAGACCAAAGCACAACGTATGGTGTTACGCTGGGCGGACCGATTATCAAGAACAAGCTTTTCTTCTTCGTTAGTGGCGAAATGATCAAAACGCCGACGATCGCTGTGCGCTGGCGAGGCTCTGAAGACGGCATGTATGACGTGACGCAAAACATCTCGCGCACGACGCTGGACGACCTTGAGACGGCCAGGCAGTTCGTACACCAAAAATATGGATATGACACAGGCTCGTATTCTGACTTCCCTGCCGACGAGAGCAACTACAAGGCACTGGCTCGCTTAGACTGGAACATCACCGACAAGCATCATCTGGCGCTGAGATATAACTACACGAAGAACACCATCTGGAACGGACCCAACGCTTCGTCGATGGACGGCGGCACCAGGTCGGCCTTCAGTCGTACGTCGCAGTACTCGATGTCGTTTGCCAACTCGATGTACTCGATGGACAACCTCGTTCATTCGTTCTCTATCGACCTGAACAGCCGACTCAGCGACAAGCTGTCGAACCAGTTCCTCGCCACCTTCTCCAAGCTCGACGATATCCGAGGTACCGACTCAGCCGAGTTCCCCTTCATCGACATCCTCGACGGATTTGGCGACCCCTCGCAGCCGGGCAACTACATGGCGCTGGGCTATGAGCTGTTTACGTGGAACAATGCCGTGCACAACACCGTGTGGAATGTTAAAGATGACGTGACTTACTACATGGGTAAGCACAAGATAATGGCGGGCGTGAGCTATGAGTACCAAATGGCCGACAACCAATATATGCGCAACGGCACAGGCTACTACCGCTATCGCTCTTTGGAAGATTTTATGAACGGCGCTACTCCAGAAGTGGTGTGTCTCACTTACGGCTACGATGGTGAGGCAAAGCCTGCCGCCAGGGTGCAGAGCAACAAGCTGGGCGTCTATGCACAGGACGACTGGCAGGTCAACGACAAGTTTAAACTGACATTCGGCACCCGAATCGACGGTCTTTTCTTCAACAACAGCGACCTGATGACCAATAAGGCCATCTATGACCTTGACTACAATGGCCGCCATATTGACACAGGCAAGTGGCCTGGTTCTACTATCACGTTCTCCCCCCGCGTGGGCTTCACTTACGACGTGTTCGGCGACAAGTCGCTGAAGGTGCGTGGTGGAACGGGGCTGTTCTCAGGCCGTCTGCCACTGGTGTTCTTCACCAATATGCCGACAAACAGCGGTATGGTACAGTATCAGGCTCAACTCAACTCGAAGAACGGCGAGAAACTGGGGTATGGCATGGATGCTTTCAATGGCGGACTTGTCACCGATGCCAACGGACGTGCCACCATTGCAGCACTCTACAACAAACTAACCACGATGACCAACGCCGAGGGGAAAACAATCTTCCCCACTACGGTGAAACCTGAAGACGGCACGGTGCCCAGCTCCATCTCAGCCGTGAGCGACGACTTCAAGATGCCACAGGTGTGGAAGTCGAGCATTGCCATCGACTATCAGCTGCCTGTTAGCTTCCCTCTTAGCATCACGGGCGAGTTTATCTTCAACAAGATGCTCAACGACCGCAGCATCTCCGACTGGAGCATACGTCCTGTTGAGGGATTTGCGCGTTGGCACGGCGCCGACAACCGTCCCATCTATCCCAGCGACTTCCGCACCAACACGAAAGCATTTATGCTTGAGAACACCTCGAAAGGCTATGGCTGGATAGGCAACGTCACCGTCAACGCTCAGCCGTTTGATTGGATGAACCTGATGGTAGCCTACACACATACGGTGAACAAGGAAATAACGGGAATGCCCGGCTCGGCAGCCGAGAGTGCCTTCACATACGTTCCCACATACGAGGGTCCCAACAACATTCGTCTGCACAATTCACAGTATGTGACTCCCAACCGTTTCATAGCTAATCTCACCATCAACGATCGTTGCAGCAACCACTACTCGCTGATTTATGAAACCTGGCAGGGAGGCTACAACTACAGCTATATGATGCAGAACGATATGAATGGCGACGGCTACGCCTACGATGCCCTCTATATTCCCACCGACCAGCAGGTGGCCAGCGGCGAATTTCGCTTCGTCAGCAAGGATGATGCCGTGCGCTTCCTCGACTTCATTCACCACGACAGCTACTTGAAGAAGCACCAGGGCGAATACGCCGAGCCATACAGTGTCTACAACCCATGGGTTCACCGCATAGACTTAGCTTACAAACACGACTTCTGCGTGAACGTGGGCAACACCTCTCACGACCTACAGCTCTCGCTCGACGTGAAGAACGTGCTCAACTTCTTCAACAGCAGCTGGGGAGTGAGCAAATACATGAACACCTCGCTCAACGAGGGGCGCATCTTGAAGTATGAAAGCACCGACGCAGAGGGTTATCCCGTGTTCTCTACTCCAACAGCCGTTAATGGAAGCACCAAGGCCTGGGCCTCCAACTACAGCATCGGCCAGTGCTGGTATGCCAGCGTGGGCGTGAAGTATATGTTTGAAGGCAAGAAGCGCGACGACTGCGGATGCAACAACGACGGCGACACGAAGGCCAGAACCGTATACGTGAAGGACAACCGCGAACTTGACCGCCTGAACGGCGAAATCAACCGCCTACGTGCTCAGGTGACCGACCTGAAGAACCGCAAGCCCGAAAAGGAAATCGTCACCATTGACAACAGCCGCGTGGTCACCTTCCCCTACCTGGTCAATTTCGCCGTGAACAACACCTCCGTGGAGAACCGCGACAAGGTGAACCTGGAGTCCATCGCTAAGATGATCAAGAGCACGCCAGAGAAGAAATACAACGTCATTGGCTACGCCGACAAGCAGACTGGCACACCCGAAGGCAACGCCAAGCTGGCCAGCGAGCGCGCACAGAACGTCTACGACATGCTCATCAACCAGTATGGCGTGCCCGCCAAGCAGCTCGTGAAGGATTCGAAGGGCGGCGTAGACTACATCTACATGAACGACGAGCAGCTCTCGCGCTCGGTCATCATCACCGAAGTGAAGTAAAATATGAACAAAGGCAAATCAACGAATAAAAGAAATACGACTATGAAACTGAAGTATATTATTGGCGCATTCCTTTCGGCAATGTTCTTCGTGGGTTGCTCTTCCGACGATGACCCAATCGGGACGTTAGACGGCATCAGCCTCTCTGAAACATTCGTCACCATACCGGCTGCGGGAGGCGACGCAACCATTACTGTCAACGCCAATGGCCAATGGAAATTCGACGAAATCTTCTACGTAAACGTGGCTACTGGACAGAAAGACCAGAACGGCAAAGACATCACCGAGAAGAAGTATTACCCCCTGCCCGTACAGCTGAACAAGGAAAAAACCGACGGCGAATACTCATGGCTCACCGCCGACCACTTGTCGGGTGCCGCCGGAGAGACGGTGGTGACCTTCCACGCCAATGCCAGTGATGCCGGACGCGAGACGATGCTCCAGATCACCATCGGCGGAAAGACACAGTTCCTCATTGTGCGGCAGGGGTCGCTCGAGCCATCGCCCGCCACCTGCGCAGAAATCATCGCTGGACCCGACTCGAAGACCTATCTCGTCACCGGAACCGTGAAGAGCATCGCCAACACCACCTACGGCAACTGGTATCTTGAGGACGCCACTGGACAGGTGTATATCTACGGCACCCTCGACAATGATGGCAAGACCAAGAACTTCACCTCCCTCGGCATCGAGGTCGGCGATGTGGTCACGGTGAGCGGACCCAAGACCACCTACAACGGCACCGTGGAACTTGTTGACGTTACCGTGATCAAGATTGTGAAAGCCTTGCTGAAGATTGATGCCACCGAGGCCTCAGTAGAAGCCACCGGCGGCGACGTCGACGTAAAGGTGGCCTACAAGGGCAACGGCACCCTGTTCGACATCGAAGACGCTGCCCAGGACTGGGTGCGGCTCAAGGATTCGAAGTACATACCTGGCGTGAAGACCATTCGCGAGCAGAATCCCGCCGACACCGTGGTCTATACGTTCACCGTGCTGCCCAACAGCGGCGACAGCCGTAAGGCAGCTATCGTGTTCAGCTCGAACAACGGCAAGGACAAGACCGAAATCAACTACACCATCAAGCAGAAGGGGTTTGCCCTGCCTCACGGAAAGAATGCTTCCGACCCGTTCAACGTGGCAGAGGCCATTGCCAAGTGCATAGAGATAGGCAGCACCACCGATGGTGAGATTTATTATGCCAAGGGAAAGATCAGCAGCATCAAAGAAGTGAGCACCAGCTACGGCAACGCCACATTCAACATCAGCGACAACGGCAGCGACGAGAATGCCCTCACATGCTTCCGCTCTCTTTTCCTCGACAACGAGAAATTCACCGACGAGAAGGCCATTGAAGTGGGCGACGAAGTCATCGTCTGCGGAAAGCTGGTTAATTATAATGGCACCACGCCCGAATTTACGCAGGGTTGCTATATCTTCAAGCTGAAGAAGGGCGGCTCGCCGGGCACCACCGCCGGCACGCTGCAGCAGCCGTTCACGCCCGCCGAGGCCAACGCCTTCTGCCAGACGCTGGGCGAGGGCAACACGAGCGACACCGACTACTACGTGAAGGGAAAAATCATCGAGATTACCGACAACAACCAGTTTGGCACGCAGTACGGCAACTGCACCTTCTACCTCTCGACCGACGGCAAGGACAGCGCCGACAAGTTCTACGTCTTCCGCACCCTCTACTTGGGCAACGTGAAGTACACCGACAACAGCTGGCTCAAGCCCAAGGCTGGCGACGAGGTCATCGTCTGTGGCAAGTTCACCCTCTACAAGGACAAGAACGGCAACCTGGTGCCCGAGACATCGGCCAACAACAGCTACATCTACTCGCTCAACGGCAGCACGAAGTAGCCATTCCCCAACCACTCCTTACCAAGTTGTTACAATTAAAATGTGTTAAGACGGGAGGCACCTCAAAACAGCCGAATACCCTCAAAACTCGCGCGTTTTCCACAAAAAAATAATTGGACGAAAATAAGCGAGTTTTGAGAGGTTTCGGCAAACCTCTGGCTTTCAGGCACATAGGCTCAATTTGGCCATAAAAACCCATAGTTGGCTCAAAAAAGTCAACGTCAAAAAAAAATTTGGCGTTGACTTTTTCTTTTTTGGCGTTCTCGCAGAAACGAAAAATGGCCTAAATAACGGCTAAAATCCTGCACAAAACCTACGCGGTTGTGCAAAAATCGTGTCGGCAGTCGATTTTCCCTCATTGTTCGCCTTGCTCAAACAGCCTAAAGTGTGCGTCGTTTTGTTCTATAATGAAAAAATTTTTTGTAAGAATTCAGGAATTTCCATTTCACATCCTTTTGCACTTTTTGTCTGTTGTTTAACTGCCCAATTCGCCACGGGAACCACTCACGCTGCCTACCGAAAAAGGCATGGCCTTTTCCCTCTCCGGTGGCCTCCGCTCCCCATTTGTCGTGGCCTGAACCATGCTCCGCAACCACTATTTCGCCAACTGTAGACGAAACCCACCAAGAAAAGCCGCAGTGCGCCGACCTTCTCGTCGGCGGCTGGTGCCCTACGCTCAGCGCAGGGGCTTCAACGAGAGCTTCACAGGCTGTCGCTGCGACAGTTCGCCGGGGTTGGAGCCGGGCGCGCCTTCGGGCACCGACATGCCGTGGCGGTCATAGAGCTGCTGCCAATAAAGGGGGATGAGGCCCTGAGCATCGCGGAAGGTCATGGGGACGGGGGCGAAGATGGCATGCCCCTGCTTATCGACAAACGACAGCTGCACCAGCTCGGAACAATAGATGGCGTCGTTGGTGGGCAAGTAAAGCGAATCATAGGGCATGCCGAGATAGTGGCGGGCGTTGCCCACCGAGTGGCTGCGCGCCGCCGCTGCCACGCGCCCTCGGAGATAGTGGCCATCCTCGCGCCGCAACACCTGGCGGAGCGGGGTGACGACAACACCCTGGCGGGGGATGGCCTCCACCACCTGACCCCGGCCAGCATAGATGGCCACGTGGTCGATGCTGGCGGGCGTCACCTGGGTGATAAAATTATCGGCAGCGACGACATGAAACAACAAGTCGCCGCTGCGCAATGACGTGGCGCACGAGGCACAGCCCAGCGCTGCCACCAAGAGGATTCGTCTCATTTATTATTGATGCTGTGGGCGCAGCAGGTCGTTGACGGTCTTCACGGGGTTGAAGGTGCCTAAGGGCACTTCCACGAAGACGGTGCTCCAGTCGCTCATGGCACCATTCCACAAGCCGGGCAGCTCCAGCGCCTTCAGCTCCTTGCCACCCTTCGACTTGCTGCTGATGAAGCCTGTCGACTTGTCGACATAGCGGGGCAGGTCGAATGGCTGGCCCTTGTAGTCGCGCACGGCGCACACCAGGTCAACGGGGTTGAAGTGGGTGCCCTGTGTAAACATCTTCATGTATTCCTCGTTCTGCGTGTCAATCTGGCTGCTCTCCAGGATTTGCAGGCTCACGGTGCCGTCTTGGTTGTAGGTGAGGAAGGGTCCTCCGCCCGGCTCGCCCACATTCTTCACCACGCCGCACACGCGCATGGGCCTGTTCAGCTTGCGGCGCAGGTAGTCGGCATCCACGGTGTTGCCCTTTGGCTGACAGCACAGGTCGTGCTCCACGAAGTGGGCCATCTCGGCCAGCTGTGCCTCGGTGGGCTGCCCCTCGTCGAGCAGGCGCAGATAGCCGAAAGCCTTCTGCTGCAGCTGCACCAGCACGCCAGCGATGACCTGCTTCCACTCCACGGTCTCGGGCTTCAGGCTGTCGGGCACCACGTTGTCGATGTTCTTCACAAAGATGATGTCGGCATCAATCTCGTTCAGGTTCTCGATGAGTGCGCCGTGGCCTCCGGGACGGAAGAGCAGACTGCCGTCGGCCTCGCGGAAGGGTGTGTTGTCGGGGTTGGCGGCGATGGTGTCGGTGCTGGGCTTCTGCTCAGAGAAGCTGATGTCGAACTTCACGCCGTACTGCTGTGCCAGTGCGTCGGCCTTCTCGGCCACCTTCTGGCGGAAGAAATCCATGTGCTCATGGCTCACGGTGAAGTGCACGTGGGCCTCGCCCTTCGAGGCGGCATAGAGTGCGCCCTCCACCAGATGCTCCTCCATGGGTGTGCGGGCACCGTCGGCATACTTGTGGAAGAGGAGCATGCCCTTGGGCAGCTGGCCGTAGTTCAGGCCTTCCTTCTTCAGCATGTTGGCGGCCACGGCCTTGTAGTTGCCCTCGGCCATCAGGGCCTTCACGCCCTTGCCCTCGTTTTTCAGACACACGGCATCGAGAGCGTCGAAGAAGGCAAAATGCTCGATTTCATCGAAGTATTTCTTCTCAAAATCGGTGGTGGGAACGTCGTAGGGCGCGTCGACAAAAGCAAACATGTTCTTGAACATACGGCTGGCGGCACCGCTGGCTGGCACGAATTTCACCACGCGGTGTCCTTCGGCCTTATACTGCTGCCACGCCTCCACATACTGCTGGCGCTCCTTGGCCGAGGGTGCAACGATGCCACGGCCCACGGCGGCGGCGGCTTCGAGTTTCAGAAACGGGAAGCCCGTCTCGAACTGGTGTAACTGGGTCTCGATGGTCTCTGCGCTGATGCCACGCTGGGCTATCTGCTGCAGGTCTTTTTCTGATAGGTTCATAGCGGTAGGTTTTTTGTTCACGGCACAAAGTTACGAATTTGCCAGCTATCCACCAAAGAAAGCGAGACTTTTTTTGATGTCCGCTTTACACGAGAGCCACAATTACCAAAAACTAAGGGTGCCACCATCGCTTTGCAGCCCCGGACAAGTAGGCCAGTCGGCCATTCCGCCCTGGCAATAAAAAAAAGGCAGCCCCCCACTTGGTGGAAGACTGCCAGACGATAGTGCCAAAAAACCGCGATGCGCTTACTTGCGGAGACCGAGGGCCTTGATGATGGCACGATAGCGGTTGATGTCCTTGTTGTAGAGATACTTCAGCATCTTGCGGCGGCGACCGACGAGCTTGGTCAGCGAGCGGGCGGTACCGAAGTCCTTGTGGTTCTGCTTCAGGTGCTCCGTCAGGTGCTTGATGCGATAGGTGAACAGTGCAATCTGGCTCTCAGCCGAACCGGTGTCGGTTGCCGACTGGCCATACTGCTGGAAGATCTCTTCTTTCTTGGCTTTGTCTAAATACATTGTTTTGTTGATTAATAAAGTTGGTTGCTCATTCATCCTTCCCCCGCTGGCAGTCTTAATCACAGCTGTTTCACGGCGTCGAATGTACTGGGTTTTCCAGAAAGCGGGTGCAAAGATACTGCTTTTTTCCCATTCTGACAAGTTTTTTCCTCTTTTTTTTTCATATACGCCTCATTCTGCAAGGGATTTACACCCAGTCGTGAACGGCAATCAACGCTAATTCCTCCTTTGCCTATTCAGGTTGGAAAGTCAGCGCAAACGGCCAAAGAAAAGAAAAACGCATAAAAAAAGCAAATAATTGCCCTCCTTTCCAATGTTTTTAACAATAAATATGTATCTTTGCAACGATGAATGAAACAATCAACATATACCACGGAAGTAATGTTCTGGTGGAAATGCCGCAAATCATTGTATCAGGGTTTTATAAAGACTTTGGTTATGGCTTTTATTGTACCAACATAGAGACCCAAGCGCGAAAATGGGCACTGACCAAGAAAGGGGACAGCATCGTTTCCGTGTATTCTTACCAAGAGGATAAAAGCTTGAAATTGTTGTCTTTTCCGCAGATGACAGAGGAATGGCTTGACTTCGTTGTCAATTGCCGTCGCGGAATCAAGCATGACTATGATATTGTGGAGGGGCCGATGGCCGATGACCAAATATGGGACTATGTTGAAGACTTCATTGAAGGGAGTATCACCAGAGAAGCGTTCTGGGTACTGGCAAAGTTTAAGCATCCTACGCATCAGATTGTTTTTTGCACCCCCAAGTCGCTAAGCACTATCAAGTTTGAAAGGAGCATAAAACTATGACAAATGTATATTTCCCCAGCGAGGTGATAAAGACCGACGATCTATATTTCGTTTGCTACATGGTAGAGCGCATAGCAAGGCATTTGAAGCAGCCAAACAGCTACGTCGTTAACGCCATGGGGCACGACGAGCTGGCAAAAAAACTGTCGCTGGCAGATGTGCTGCATGCCATGAATCCCTTGCAGGTAGAAGCAGACTGGATGGAGGAGTTCCACCTACAGCCGGGCGATTATGATGTGGCAAACGTAGACCCTGAGCTTTGCCCAAGGATTCCAACTGCCACACAGATGGGGAAAGTCTACAAACGACTCATCTTGAGCACCATGATGCCCGGTGAGGATTATGCCGATGCCCTGTTGCGGGTTTACAACAACCCTATCTGCAAGGTGCTCGACAATTATAATTGCAGTGCCTATTACGAACCGTCGCCCTACATCACGCGCAGCTATTTCGCTGGCGGCTTTTAGGGATTGACATCTGGTCGCTCTTGTTATCAAAGCGACGCAAGAACTTGGAAAATATTGGAAGCGTAGGGACAGACCTTGTGTCTGTCAGCAAACAATTTAGCCACGCGGACGGACACAAGACCTGCCCCTACGGCAACGATTCGCTACGAGAAGTGGATACATCAATTTGAACGCCCTACTTCGAAATAGCACTGGCCTTTCGGCCCCTTCAGGCCAAAAGAAACGCACAAAAACGGAATCGCCAAGCATTATTCTCGTTTTTTATTTCTTGTTTCGGAAATAATTCGTAAATTTGCAGCAAACTTCTTGCACGGTGTCGGCAGCGACACCGTCGACAGCACTGGCAAGGAGCTGACACATAAAAACGCTGAAACAATGAAAAGGACAATGATGGCAGCATGGCTGATGGCGGCAAGCATGCTCGCGATGGCACAAGGAGCGACTGGCGGCGTGGCCAAGCGCTGCCCTCCCCTCACTCCCGCCTGGGCCTTCGGTCATATCGTGTGGGAAGACAGCATCAACACCACGACTGGAGCCGAGCGCATCGTGAACGGCTATATAGAACGGGGCATCCCCGTGGATGCCGTCATCATCGACAGCCCGTGGAGCACCAGCTACAACGACTTCACATGGGACGACCAGCGCTATGCCGACCCCGTGGCCATGATGAAGGGCTTTGCCGCCCGTGGCGTGCGCACCATCCTGTGGCTGACGGGATGCGTGAACACCCAGTGCAAGGACACGCGCCAGCAGAAGGCGGCCACCTACGACGAGGTGGTGGCCCACAACTATGGCGTTGACAACAGCAAACCCTACAAATGGTGGAAGGGCACAGGCCAGCACATCGACTTCACCAACGCCGAGGCCACCCAGTGGTGGTATGGCCAGCTCGACAAGGTGTTCAATGAGTATGTGTATGGCTGGAAGGTGGACCAGGGCGAGCAGCACCTGCCCGCCGACTTCGACACCTCTATAGGCCACATGACCAACGAGGAGTTTCGCCACTACTACTACGATGCGATGTACGACTACACCGTGGGTCGCAAGCGCGAGGGCATCATCATCGCCCGCCCCTACTCGCACCAAGGCGGTCTGGAGGCCAGCGTGGAGAAGATGAACATGGGCTGGTGTGGCGACTTCGGCGGCGACTGGGACGGTCTGCGTCTGCAGATTGACAACATCTACCGCTCGTGCCAATATGGCTATGGTGCCGTGGGCTGCGAGGTGGGAGGCTTCTTCGGTGCCAGGAGCAAGGCCGTGCAGCTGGCCCGCTATGCCCAGTTTGGCTGCACCACCGCCTGCATCATCAACGGCGGCGAGAACGGCCCCTTCTCGGCACACCTGCCGTGGTGGCACAGTCAGGAGGTGGAGCAGGTGTACCGCTGGTGCGTAGACTGGATGAAGCGGCTCGTGCCCTATAAGTTCTCTACCGTGGTGGACGCCCATCTGCAGGGCGGCTCGCTGCTGCAGAACACCAACCTGCAGGAGCTGAGCCACCAGATAGGAGCCGACATCTTTGTGAAGGCCATCGACAAAAACGACGGCCATGCCGTCTTCCATCTGCCCTCCAGCGGACAGTGGATTGACTACTGGACGGGCGAGCGCCATCAGGGCGGTTCGCTCATCGAGGGCACTTGGCCGCTGCAGCAGTTCCCGCTGTATGTGCGCGCCGGAGCCATCATTCCCCAGCGCGATGCCGCCAAGCCCGGCAAGACCGTATTCAACATCTACCCCAGCAAGCAGATGGAAGAGCGCATCTTCCACTTGCCCACCACCGACGGCATCGACTACTACAACTGCCGCGTGAGCTACGACCCGCAGCAGCAGCGCGTCACCCTCGACGCCGACCGCTCCGTGGAGGCCGTCTTCGTGGTGGGCCAGAAGCAAGTGGCCGCCAAGGGGAGCCGCATCAGCAAGCGCATCAAGCAATAGAGCGACCATGCGAATCAAAAAGACGTTCAAGTGGATAACGATAGTGCTGCTCACGCCAGTAGTGCTGTTCGTGGTGCTCACCGCCCTGCTCTATGTGCCGTTCGTGCAGAACTGGGTGGCACAGCAGGTGGCCTCGTATGCCTCGCGGCAGACGGGCTACAACATCACCGTGGAGCACATCGACTTGGACTTCCCTCTCGACCTGGGCATCGACGGCATACGAATAGAGAAGGACACCACGGTGATGGCCGATATTGAGCGCGCCGTGGTCGACGTGAAGCTGTGGCCCCTGCTGAAGGGCAACGTGGTGCTCGACGCGCTGGAGCTGCGCGAGGCGAAGCTGAACACGATGGACATGATAGGCGACACGCGGCTGCAGGGCCGCATAGGCTGTCTGACGCTCACCTCGCCCGGCATCGACCTGGAGCGCATGGAGGTGGAGCTGCGCGGACCGCGACTGAGCAACACCGACCTAACCATCTTCATGAGCGACACCGCCGCCGTCGACACCAGCTCCACCGCCGGATGGCGCGTGCGCTTCGACCGCTTCGAGCTGGAGCACACCTGCATCGCCATCGTCACCGACTCGGCGGCCCTCTTCCCCGACACTGCCATGCGCATCGGTGCCTGCATGCCCATGGCGTGCATAGAGAATGCCGACCTGGACCTGGGCGTGGGGCGCTACGCCTTCGGACCCATCAAGTGGCAGGACGGCTCGGCAAGCTATGACCACATGGCGGCGCTGAAGGACATCAACCTCGAACTCGACTCATTATTATATTATAGCGACTATGTGAGCGTGGGCATCAGCCAAGCCAGTCTGCGCGAGGACTCGCTGCAGGTGAGCCTAAGCGAGCTGAGCGGCACCGTGGTCATGGATGGCGACCAGCTGACACTGGGCCGACTGAAGGGAGCGGCCACGGCCATGGTGGACGACAAGCCGCTGACCGTGCACGCCAGCGTAGACGGCAATCTGGACCAGCTCGACGTGGAGCACGTGACGCTCTCCATGCCCACCGTGCTCCACGCCGAGGCCAGCGGCACACTGGCCAACATCATGGACATGGAGCGCATGAAGGCCAACCTGCAGCTGCAGGCCGACGGCTACGACCTGGCAAAGCTATCGATGGTGAAGAGCCTCGCCCCCGGCATGACGCTGCCCAAGGGACTGAAGCTGCAGGGCGACATCGACACCAACGATGGCAAGGCACGAGCCGACCTGACGCTGCGCGACGGCGGCGGGCTGGCACGGCTCAAAGGGTCCTATCATCTTGTGTCGTCGGCAGCCGAAGGTCAGCTGTCGCTACGCCAGTTCAACCTGCGCCACTTCCTGCCCGCCGACTCGTTGGGACTGGTCACTGCCGATGCCAAGCTGCGCGCCGACGGCTCGTGGAAACGCTTGGAGGCAGAGATAGACCTGCACCGCATGCAGTATGGCCATTGGCAGATAGACAGCACCCACGCCAAGGGCACCCTGCACAACGGCCATCTGATGGCCGAGGTGGAGAGCCGTAGCAGTCTGGTTGGCGGCACGGCCACCATCGATGCACAGATGGGCAACAACAGCCTGAAGGGCACCATCGACACCAACATGGCCGCCATCGACCTGCATGCCTTGGGCTTCGCCGACGTACCCACCGTGGTGGGCATGAACGGCAGCATCGACATCGACAGCGACCTGAAGTACAACCACCGTCTGTCGGCATTGGTCACCGACATCTATATTCGCGACAGCGTGCAAACACGACACACCGAGAAACTGGGCGTGCTGCTCAAAACCGGCCGAGACACCACCACCGTGCGCATGCAGAGTGGCGACCTCATCGTGAAATACGACAGCAGCCAAGGCTATGAGCAGCTCTTGAACAGCTTGACGGCACTGGCCGACAACATCGGCGAGCAGTTGCGCAGCCGCACCATCGACCAGCCTCAGCTGAAGCTGCTGCTGCCCACCGGCCACCTCTATGCCACCAGCCAGCGCGGCAACCCCTTGGCCGACCTGCTGCGCCGCTCGTTTGACATCGGATTCGAGCAACTCGACATCGACCTGACCACCTCGCCCACCACGGGCATCAACGGCACAGCCCGACTGCTGGGACTCAGCAGCGGCGATGTGCTCATCGACACCATGCGCATCTCGCTGGTAGAGAAAAGCCAAGGACTGACCTTCAATGGGCAGGTGACCAACAACCGACGCAACAAGATGGCTACGTTCAACGTGCTCTTCGACGGCCGTCTACAGGAGCATGGAGCCAGCTTCGGCGTGCGCTATTTCGACGAGAAGGGGCTGCGCAACATCCGCATCGGAGCCAAGGCCGAGATGGTGGCACTGCCAGAGGCCAACGACGCGAACGCCACGGGCATACGCTTCGAACTCATCCCGTCGAGGCCCACGTTGGGATACAAGGAGTTTGAGTTGAACAGCGACAATTATCTGCTGCTGCACGACAACCTGAAGCTGGAGGCCAACGTTGACCTAAAGGCCGACGATGGCACTCACCTGAAGATTTACTCAGCCGACCAGGACAGCACGTTGCTGCAAGACCTCACCGTGAGCGTGCACCAGATGGACCTGGGCGAGCTAACGGGAGGCATCTCGCTGCTGCCCAACATTGCGGGTAAGCTGGAGGGCGACTTCCACCTGATGATGGACCAGCAGCACAACACCTCGGTGGCCAGCGACATTCATGTAGACCAGATGGCCTACGAGGGTAGTCCCATCGGTAACCTCGGCTCGGAGTTCGTCTACCTGCTGCGCGAAGACGGCACACACGTCGTCGATGGCAACCTGCAGCTCGACGACGAGGAGATAGGCACCCTGCAAGGCTCCTACAGTGGAGCGGGCAAAGGGCTGCTCGACGCCACCCTGACACTGAGCGCCATGCCACTGAGCATGGCCAATGGATTCATGCCCGACCAGCTGCTGGGATTTGAGGGCACCGCCGACGGAGAACTCAGCATGAAGGGAGCCATCGACGAACTGAAGATGAACGGCGAGCTGCGCATCAGCAGCGGATACCTCGTCAGCAATCCATACGGCATGCGCATGCGCTTTGGCGACACTCCCCTGCAAATCAAGGACTCCAAGCTGCTGTTCGACGACTTCGCCCTTTATTCCTACAACGACAACCCGCTCAGCATCAGCGGCAGCGTCGACTTCAACGAGTCGTCGCAGGAGGCCGTCGACCTGCGCTTGCGGGCCCGTAACTTCCAGCTCATCAATGCCAAGCAGCGCAAGGAGTCGGTGGCCTACGGGCGTATGTTCGTCAATTTCTTCTCGCGCCTCAGCGGCAATCTCGACCAGTTGAACATGCGCGGACGCCTCGACGTGCTGGGCACCACCGACCTGAACTATATCCTGCTCGACTCGCCGCTCTCCACCGACAACCAGATGGACGAGCTGGTGCGCTTCACCGACTTCAGCGACACCATACAGGCGGTGGTGGTGCGGCCTGAGAGCGATGCCCTCGACATCGACATGCAGCTCAGCATCGACCAGGGCGCCCACGTGCGCTGCGCCCTCAACGCCGACCAGACCAACTATGTCGACCTGCTGGGCGGCGGCAACCTGCGGCTGCTCATGGGCACCGAAGGCATGAACCTCTCGGGCCGCTACACCGTGGAGACCGGCACGATGAAGTATTCGCTGCCCATCATCCCGCTCAAGACGTTCAGCATCAGCCAAGGCAGCTACGTAGAGTTCACCGGCGACCCCGCCAACCCCCAGCTCAACCTCACCGCCACGGAGCGCAGAAGGACACAGGTGGCCGGCAGCGACGGGCAGCCGCGCACCGTGATATTCGACTGCGGCGTGGTCATCACGCAGACATTAGAGAACATGGGCTTGCAGTTCATCATTTCAGCGCCCGAAGACATGCAGGTGCAGAACGACCTGTCGGCCATGAGCCTTGAACAGCGCGGCAAGCTGGCCGTGACGATGCTCACCACGGGCATGTATCTCAACGACGGAAATACGGGGTCGTTCTCGATGAACTCGGCCCTCAGCTCGTTCCTGCAAAGCGAAATCAACAACATAGCCGCCGGAGCGCTGAAGACCGTAGACCTGCAGCTGGGCCTCGACAACAGCACCGATGCCACGGGGCAGACGCACACCGACTACTCCTTCCGCTTTGCCAAACGCTTCTGGAACAACCGCCTCAACGTGCAGATAGGCGGCAAGGTGAGCACGGGTGCCGACATGCAAGGCCAACAGCAGTCGTTCTTCGACAATGTCACCATGGAGTACCGTCTATCGCCCACCAGCAACAAATACGTCAAGCTGTTCTATAAGCAGAATGTCTACGACTGGCTCGAAGGCTACACCGGCGAATATGGCGGCGGCTTCATCTGGAAGCGAAAGCTGGACAGCCTGTTCGACATCTTCAAGCCCACCAGGCGGCTTACCCCCAACACCTTGCGAAGAGAGGGGGGTAGTCCATACTCAACGCCTCCCGTGCGGGAGGGGGGCTTAGACAGCATTGCCCGACCCGCTGCGCGACAAGACTCCATACATAGTATTGATAGTATTAGATAGTATTGATAGTATTTGATAGGAATGATAGTATCAGATAGAATCCTTCAGCTTGTTCTGGCCTTACCCCTGCGGAGTGGATTGGGGGCGGGACTTGTTGGGGTATTATTTCTCTGCCTGCTCGCTGCCTGCTCCACCACGAAGCATATCCCCGACGGCGACCAGCTCTTCATAGGTCTGAAGCCGATAGAATATACCGACTACGAGGCCAGCGACCACGCCACCACCGTGAAGGAAGAGCTGGAGGCCGCCCTGGCCACCGCCCCCAACGGTGCCCTCTTCGGCAGCAGCTACTACCGCACGCCCTTCCCCTACGGTCTGTGGATATGGAATGCCACCACCGACTCGCACGGCGTGCTGAAGCGATGGCTGAACCGCACGCTGGGCAAGGCACCCGTGCTGATGAGCCAGGTGAACCCCGCCCTGCGCGCACAGGTGGCCCGACAGGTGCTGCGCTCCAATGGCTACATGCATGGCGACGTCACCTACGAGGAGCAGACGCAGAAGAACCCCAAGAAGGCCAAGATTGCCTACACCGTGCACATGGACTCGCTGATGCTTGTCGACACGCTCAGCTATGTGGGCTTCCCCCCCGCCATGCAGCATCTCATCGACAGCACCCGCCACGAGGCTCTCGTCGACTCTGGCAAGCCTTTCTGCGTGCAGAACCTCGACGGCGAGCGCCAGCGCGTGAGCCAGCTGATGCGCAACAACGGATTCTTCTACTATCAGTCGAACTACGCCTCCTATCTGGCCGACACCTTCGGCGTGCAGAATCGTGCCCGTCTGCGCCTGCAGCTGGCCGACTCGCTGCCGCCCGAAGCACTGCGCCCTTGGCGCATCGGCACCATCAGCATGCGCATGAGGCGCTCGGCGCGCGAGCAGACCGACAGCGCCTTGGAACGCCGAGCACTGAAAATCATGTTCCAAGGAAAGCACGCCCCCATCCGCCCCGGCGTGGTGCTGCGCAACATGAAGCTCAGGCCCCGTCAGCTCTTCAGCTATGCCGACTATCAGGAGTCGATGCAGAAGGTGAACGGCATGGGCGTCTTCAGCTCTGTCGACTTCCAGTTCACGCCCGCCAATGGCGACACGCTCGACCTCCTGCTCGACTGCATCTTCGACAAGCCTTACGACTTCTACGTAGAAACGAACTTCGTCAACCGCACCATCGGCCGACTGGGGCCTGAGGTGAAGGTGGGTATCACACGGCGCAACGCCTTCCACGGTGGCGAGAAGCTCGACATCAACCTGCACGGAGCCTACGAGTGGGAGACCAGCAGCAAGGGCAGCAACATGAACTCCTATCAGTATGGTGCCGACGTGTCGGTGGAGTTCCCCCGCATCCTGTTCCTCCGCTTCAAGAGTCTGCGGCCAGAGAAGAGAATCAGAAGGCTCCGCCGCCGCTACTACACCACGCCCACCACCATTGCCAAGGTGACGAGCGACGTGGTGCGCCGCCCCAACTACTACAAGATGCACATCGTCTCTGGCGAGTGGACCTATCGCTGGCAGCCATCGGCACAGAGCCGCCACGAGCTGTCGCCGCTCACGGTGAAATACCAGTTTATGAACAGCCACACCGAGCGCTTCGACAGTCTGATACTGGCCAATCCCTACCTCTCGGCCACCATGAGCGATTTCTTCATCCCCAAGATGCGCTACACCTACACCTACGCCTCGCCACCCACGCTGCGCAACCCCATCCGCTGGGAGACCACCGTGGAGGAGAGCGGCAACCTGACCGCGCTCTTCGACGTGTTGGTGCAGGGCAATGGGTGGAACCAGAAGGACAAGACGCTCTTCAAAAACCCCTACTCGCAGTTCCTGAAGGTGGAGACCGACTTCACCAAGACTTGGTCGCTATCGACGCACAGCAAGCTGGTGGCCCACCTCAACTACGGTCTGATGTGGAGCTATGGCAATTCCACAACAGCACCCTTTAGCGAGATGTTCTATGTGGGCGGTGCCAACAGCATCAGGGCCTTCCCCGTGCGCAGCATTGGCCCCGGTGCCTTCCCTGGCTTGGGTGACAGCAGACAGTTCTCCTATCTGATGCAGAATGGCGACGTGAAACTGCTGATGAACCTGGAACTGCGCCATCGGCTCGCGGGAAGCCTCTACGGTGCCGTGTTCCTCGATGCCGGAAACGTGTGGAGCTCGGAAGACTGGTCAATCAGCGCCAACGATTTCGATGGGGAGCTTGACGATGACCCCTTAGTGACTGAGCTGGTGGACAGCTGGAACTCGCTGTTTGACAACAACCGCTTCCGCTTCCGCAATTTCCTGCGACAGATTGCCACGGGAACAGGCGTGGGACTGCGCTACGACCTCGACTTCCTGGTGCTGCGACTCGACTGGGGTTTTGGACTCCACCTGCCCTACAACACCGGGCACAGCGGCTACTTCAACATTCCGCGATTCAAGGACATGCACACCCTGCACTTTGCCATCGGATATCCCTTCTGAACTCTAAGCCCCAAAGCCCCCCTTTCGCCCCCCCCCCGAGGGGGGCACTATAGTTTTGCGGGCTGAATCTATCGTGCCCCCCTCGGGGGGCGAAAGGGGGGCTTGGGGGGGCTTTGAGGGGCTTTTTATTAAACAATAATATAATGATGAAACAACAACTGACAATTGTGAAGGTAGGCGGTGCCGTGGTAGAAGACGAGGCCGCGCTGGCGCGCCTACTCAACGACTTTGCGGCCATCCGTGGTGCCAAAATCCTGGTGCACGGCGGTGGCCGACGAGCCACCAAGGTGGCAACGGCATTGGGCATTGAAACGAAGATGGTGGAAGGGCGCCGCATCACCGATGCCGACATGCTCGACGTGGTGACGATGGTTTACGCCGGCCTGGTGAACAAACATGTGGTGGCCTCATTGCAAGCCCTTGGCATGGATGCCATCGGCTTGACGGGAGCCGATGCCGACATCATCCGCTCAGTAAAGCGACCGCTGAAAAATGGCATCGATTATGGCTTCGTAGGCGATGTGAAGGCGGTGGACGGCGGGAAAATAGCCCATTTCATCGACAAAGAGATGATTCCAGTGATTGCGCCGCTCACCCACGACGGACAGGGGCACATGCTGAACACCAATGCCGACACCATGGCGCAGGAGACGGCCAAGGCCATGGCGGGCAGCTACGACGTCACACTGATTTACGCCTTCGAGAAGCCGGGCGTGCTGAGCAATCCCGACGATGACGGCTCGGTCATCGCCCACATCAGCCCTGCCGACTTCGGGCAGCTGAAGGCCGAGGGCATCATCAGCGGTGGCATGGTGCCCAAGATTGAGAATGCCTTGGCCGCCGTGGCTGCTGGTGTGCAGCGCGTGGTCATCACCAGCGCCGCGTGCATCGCCTCGGGCGGGGGAACAGCTATCACGTTATAGAAGAGGAGTGAAGGGGAGTGAGAGGGAGTGAAGGGGAGTGAGGGGGAGTGAAAGGGAGTGAAGGGACAATAGCTCATACGCAAAACTATCGTCCCTTCACTCCCGCCGACGAAGTCGGCTCACTCCCTCTCACTCCCTTTCACTCCTTTTTCACTCCCCTTCAGCGCAGTGCCTTCCGAGCCACCAGGTATTCGCCTATCTGCACGGCATTCAGTGCTGCGCCTTTGCGAATCTGGTCGCCAGAGAGCCAGAAGGTGAGGCCGTTGTCGTCGGCCAGGTCTTTGCGCACACGGCCCACGAAGATGTCGTCCTTGCCAGCAGTGTCGAGCGGCATGGGATAGGTGAGCGTCGTGGGGTCGTCGACGAGGCGGCATCCCGGTGCGTTGGCGATGGCCTGCTGTGCCTCTTCCACGCTGATGGGGCGCTCGGTCTCAATCCACACGCTCTCGCTATGGCTGCGCAACGAGCTTACGCGAACGCACATGGCCGAGCAGCGGGCATCGGTGTGCATGATTTTGCGCGTCTCGTTAAACATCTTCATCTCCTCCTTCGTGTAGCCATTGGGCTGGAACACGTCGATTTGAGGAATCACGTTGTAGGCCAACTGGTGGGGGAACTTCTTGATGGTCTTCACCTCGCCCGTCTCCACTATCTCCTTATATTGCTGTTGCAGCTCCTGCATGGCCGCAGCACCGGCACCGCTGGCGCTCTGGTAGCTGGCCACGTGGATGCGGCGGATGTGGCTGAGCTGCTCCAGGGGCTGCAGCACCACCACCATCATAATCGTGGTGCAGTTGGGGTTGGCGATGATGCCGCGCGGGCGCACCAGCGCATCCTCGGCGTTGCACTCGGGCACCACCAAGGGCACGTCGTCGTCCATGCGGAAGGCCGAGCTGTTGTCAATCATCACGCAGCCATACTTTGTGATGTCGGCAGCAAACTCCTTGCTGGTTCCGGCACCGGCCGAGGCGAAGGCGATGTCGATGTCGCGGAAATCATCGTTGTGCTGCAAGAGCTTCACGGTTAGCTCTTTCCCTTGGAACGTGTATTTGCGTCCGGCGCTGCGCTCCGAACCAAACAACACCAATTCGTCCATGGGGAACTGTCTCTCGTCGAGCAGGCGCAGGAACTCCTGGCCCACGGCGCCGCTGGCGCCCACAATAGCTACTTTCATCTTGATTCTATCATTTGAGTTGGTTTTGCTTTCGCTATCTTGAAAATTTGGCTGCAAAGGTACGAATAAAGCGCGGGAAAAGCAAAGAAATGAATGATTTTCTTTGCTTTTCCCGCGCTTGGCTGACCATCAACCGTCGGTTTCGCTAATGATGCGTATACGCTGATAGCGCGACCTATCGCCTCAGCACTTTCTTTCCGTTGCTGATGACGATGCCTTTGTAGCCTCCCTTCACCTTCTGGCCTGAGAGGTTGTAGATGGTCTGTTCAGCGTGCTGCGATGACTGTTCGGCATCGTTGATGCCAGTGCTCTTGGTGCAGGTGAGCTTAATCTTGTCGATGTTGCAGTTGCTGCCCGTGATGGTGAGTCGCAGGATCTGCTCGCCTTGGTCCAGATTCAGGAGGAGCTTTTCCGTCACCGTCTTGTACGTGCCCCAGTCGTTGTTGCCCGTTTGTGGTACGTTGATTTGGCAGAGGTTTCTCACCGAGCCGTTCTTTACCACGCCGAGCTTGAAGCCTGAGTTGGTGGTGCCCGAAGATACCGTTGCCTCGCACGAGTATTCGCCAGCCTCCGTCACGTTGATGGTGTACTCCAACCATTCGTCGGTAGCCGTATAGCCGATGGCCACGCCGTTGTTGCCCTTCACGAAGTCAACGCCCTCGGCATCTGTGCGATAGTTGGAGTCGCCTTGCCTCTCGCTGTCAGAATCGTGGAAGGTGAGTCCCTCGCCGCCCTTGTCGAAGTTCTCGGCCTGGAAGGTGCCAGGAATCTGTATCGCCGTGGTGTAAGGCGAACGTTTGCCATTCACCTTCAGCACCCGCTTTGCCGATATGTTCTCCTTGCCTTCGGCACTGGTGGCGATGGCCGTGATGTCGTAGTTGCCCTTGGCGGTGGGCTTGAACACCAGCTCATAGGGAGCCTCCGTCAGTGTGCCTATCAGCAGGTCGTTGGCATAATACCGCACGCTGGCGATGGTGCTTGTGGTGCTCTTCGCTGTGACCTTGATGGTCGTGGAGTCGCCCACGGAAATGGTAGATGGCAGGAGCGAGCTGACGGTGACGCTGATGCCGCTGTCCTTCTCGTACCGACGGAACGTCATGCTCTTGATGTAGAAGCCGCCCTTGTCGATATTCAGGCAAAGGATGTGGCGTCCGGCTGTGAACGGCTTCAGCAGGATGCAGTGCATGGTCTGGAAATTGGTGCTGCTGCCCGTCTTGGGCACTCCTACGAGGTCGGAGTAGTAGGTCAAATCGTCCATTCCGTACTCGGCCAGGTGGAAGCCACCGCCCGCATTGGTGGCAGCCACCTCCACATCCATCGAATAGAGGCCCTCCTCCTTCACGTCGACGGTGTATTCCATCCAACCGTCGTCCTTGGTCGCAGTAGTCGTGTTGCGCGTGGCGTTGTTGTAGGCCACGCCGGCAGCTCCCTTGTCGTATTCCGTGGCGATGATGGTGCCCGGCAGCTCAGGAACGGTCTCATTGAAAGGCCCGCGCTTGGTGGTGGAGCTGAGCACGTTGAAGCGCGACAGACGCTCATACGTAGAGCCATCGGTGCAGGTGGCGACAGCCTTCAGGGTCTTCCAGCCTGTCGACGAGTTCGATGGCACGTTATACTCCACTACGTAGGGAGCCTCGGTCATGGTGGCAATCAGTTCGGTGCCCACGTAGAGTTCTATCTTCTCGATGGTTTTGGTGGCCATGCTGGCGCGCACCTTGATGGGGAGCACGTCGCCCTTTGCCACCTTCAGGTCTCTGGGCCTGATGTAGATGGAGGCCTCTTTCTTCATGCCGGGGAACGGACTGACGGCCGTCTTGGCTTCTTCGCTCTGCATGTACTGGCGCAGCCAGGTCATGGCGGGCCGGTCCTGCCCGTTCTTGATGAGGCCCGAATTGCCGTCGGTGGTCCATGTGGCACCATAGATGTAGCCCCAAAGCGTTATGCCTGCACAGTAGTCTTTCTCCCACATATAAGGTATCTGCTCCTGATAGCGCTGCAGCTGCAAAGCGTCGTCGGTAGTACCGATGTCGTATTCTGTGCTGTACATCGGCATTTTCAATGCTGTTTGGATTTTTTGTTCCGATTGCTTGAACTTCGAGAGACTGCAGTCTGTCAAATCGTGCGACTGGCAGCCATAGGCATCGATAGGTGCACCAGCGTCACGCAGGGTGCGGACAAGTTCAATATAGTTGTCCGTGTCCCACTGGAAGGTGTTATAGTCGTTGTAAATCAAGATGGCGTTGGGCCAGCGCTCATAGGCCATCTCGAATGCCTTTATCAGCCAGTCGTAGCCCGTTTTGCCGCCTCCGCCCAGCGATGCCTTCATCATCGGGTTGCCATTTTGGTGCATGCCAACGGCCTCGTTCACCACGTCGATCAATGGCAGAGTGGCATATTTGCTCTTTACGGCGTTGTACCATTTCACGATCGACTGGTAGCGCTCCTTCGGCGAGAGGTTTTCGAGCCAGCCAGGGTATTGGGCACCCCATACCAATGCGTGGAACTTATAGGGGAAATTGTGCTGCTTGGCATAGTTGAATGCCCTGTCGCATCCCCAGTTGTAGCTATTGCGCGTCCCCTCAACCGAGCCCCACTTGGATTCGTTCTCACAAGTGATTTGGTTCCAAAGCTGCCAGAAGGGTGCTACACCGCCTCCGGCGTCCACTTGATAGCGGGTGGTGATGTTGCCCAGAAACTTGTCGGGATTGCTCGACAGCTGAGCCTGGGCTTTGCTTGCCGGCAGCCAACAGCAGACCGCGCTGAGCAGCACAGCAGGAAATGAGAGTAAGAAACGTTTCTTCATAGACATCGTGTTATTAATTATTAATATTGTGCAAAAGTACGCATTTCTGTACAAAAAAACTTTGCTCGATGTAACAAAAGTTATGCAAATCGTTTTTTGCGCCCCTCCAAAGCATTTGTTTTGCCATAAAATGGCATAACTTCACCAGAGTTTCAAAGAATTTTGTGCTGGTTGTTTCGTGGCAACGCGATGTCGTGTGACGACGAGAAAAGTAGGGGAAAACAAAAGTTTTCCATGGACAAAAAGCAAAGCACAGCTGTTCAGCAGATTGACGTTTTTTAACGGAAAAAAAGCTTTTCAAAAAAACAACTTCATAATTATTTGTGCTATCTTTGCAGTTGTTTTCCGTATAACACTAAAAGCTTAAAAAATAATTCAGTATGATACAGACAGTTGTAAAACGCGATGGGCGTATTGTGGGCTTCAACGAGCAGAAGATCATGGCCGCCATCCGCAAGGCCATGATGGCTACCGACAAAGGCGAGGACGAGCGGCTGGTGGGTGTCATCACCGACCATGTGGCCCAGCGCGGCAAGTCGCAGATGAACGTGGAGGAGATTCAGGATGCCGTGGAGATGGAGCTGATGAAGAGCAGCCGCAAGGATGTGGCCCAGCGCTACATCGCCTACCGCCACCAGCGCAGCGTGGCGCGCAGGGCGAAGACGCGCGACATCTTCCTCGACATCGTGAACGTGAAGAGCAACGACATCACCCGCGAGAATGCCAACATGAACGCCGACACTCCCGCCGGCATGATGATGAAGTTTGCCAGCGAGAGCACCAAGCCCTTCGTCGACGACTACCTGCTGAGCGACGATGCCCGCGAGGCGGTGAAGCAGAACCTGCTGCACATCCACGACAAGGACTACTACCCCACGAAGAGCCTCACCTGCGTGCAGCACCCACTCGACAACATCCTGAACTGTGGCTTCATCGCTGGCCACGGCGCCAGCCGCCCCGCCAAGCGCATCGAGACGGCCTCGGTGCTGGCCTGCATCAGCATGGAGTGTGCCCAAAACGAGATGCACGGCGGGCAGGCCATTCCAGCCTTCGACTTCTACCTCGCCCCCTTCGTGCGCCTGACATATAAAGAGGAGGTGAAATACTTGGAGGACCTGAACGGCGAAGACTATTCGGCCCTCTACGACGAGCCGCTCATCGACTACCTGAAGCAGCCCCTCGACGGCCTGACGGGCATCGACCGCGTGCGCCAGCATGCCATCAACAAAACGGTGGGCCGCGTGCACCAGGCCATGGAGGCCTTCATCCACAACATGAACACCATCCACTCGCGCGGCGGCAACCAGGTGGTGTTCTCGAGCATCAACTACGGCACCGACACCAGCGCCGAGGGGCGCTGCGTGATGCGCGAGATTCTGCTGAGCACCTACGAGGGCGTGGGCGAGGGCGAGACCGCCATCTTCCCCATACAGATATGGAAGAAGAAGCGCGGCGTGAACTATCTGCCCGAAGACCGCAACTTCGACCTCTACCAGCTGGCCTGCAAGGTGACGGCACGCCGCTTCTTCCCCAACTTCCTCAACCTCGACGCCACGTTCAACCAGACCGACGAGTGGCGCCCCGACGACCCCAAGCGCTACCTGCACGAGGTGGCCACGATGGGCTGCCGCACCCGCGTCTTCGAGAACCGCTTCGGGCCGAAGACCTCCATTGGCCGAGGCAACATCTCGTTCTCCACCATCAACATCGTGCGCCTGGCCATCGAGTGCATGAAGATTGAGAACAAAGAGGAGCGCATCGACCAGTTCTTCGCCCGCCTCGACCACATGCTTGAGGTGACGGCGCGCCAGCTCGACGAGCGTTTCCAGTTCCAGCGCACGGCATTGGTGAAGCAGTTCCCGCTGCTGATGAAGAGCCTCTGGATAGGTGCCGACAAGCTGCGCCCCGACCAGACCATCGAGAGCGTCATCAACCAAGGCACGCTGGGCATCGGCTTCATAGGCCTGGCCGAGTGCCTCGTGGCACTCATCGGCAAGCACCACGGCGAGAGCCAAGAGGCACAGGAGCTGGGACTGCGCATCGTGACCTACATGCGCGACCGCATCAACGACTTCTGCGAGCGCTACCACCACAACTACTCGGTGCTGGCCACGCCCGCCGAGGGTTTGGCCGGGCGCTTCACCAAGCGCGACCGCAAGGACTTCGGCATCATCCCCGGCGTCACCGACCGCGACTACTACACCAACTCCAACCACGTGCCGGTCTACTACAAGTGCTCCGCCCGCCACAAGGCCGAGGTGGAGGCACCCTATCACGACCTGACGCGCGGCGGACACATCTTCTACGTGGAGATTGATGGCGATGCCACCCACAACCCGCAGGTCATCATGGGCGTGGTGGACATGATGGACCGCCTGAACATGGGCTACGGCAGCGTGAACCACAACCGCAACCGCTGCATGGACTGCGGCTACGAGAACGCCACCCCCGACCTGAAGGAGTGCCCGCGATGCCACAGCCACAACATCGACCGGCTGCAGCGCATCACCGGCTATCTCGTGGGCACCACCGACCGCTGGAACAGCGGCAAGCTGGCCGAGCTGAACGACCGCGTGACACACATCGACGACGGCGAGCAGAAGCTGTTCTGAACCCGCCACCACAACGCATGTCCCTCTCGGTGCCTCGCTCCACAGCGGGCACCGAGAGGGATTTGCTTTTTCTCCATAAGCCACCCGCAGCAGATGACCTATAGATGAAACATCGGTTGGCAGCGGCCGCTGCCATCATTGGCGGCGTTCGCTGCCATCATTGGCAGCGGCCGCTGCCAATGATGGGGGCGGCCGCGAGAAACCTAAAAACGATGCTCTTTTTCCCTGCGGGGGCTTTCCTGTCCGCGCCAGCCACCATTCTTCTCCCAGCCCGCACCATTCTTTTTCATCTTCCATCACTCAGCCCAGCGCGAATAAGCGCTGCACCCAATCAACGGAACGAAATCACCGCCATCGGTTGGGTGCAGCGCGTATTCGCGCTGGGCCAAGGGAAGATTTTTGAACAACAATCGGCAATAAACCGCCTATATTTCTATCGCACAGCAAGAAAAATGCCCATTTATGCTCGCTCTTCATTGAAATTTAGTAATTTTGCACGCAGAATTATTTATCAATTCCACTCAATGAAAAAGAAATACATAATGACCGCAGCAGCCATCCTGATGGGTGGCGTGCTGCCCATGCTGGCACAAGAGCAGGCCGAAGAATTCACCGTGGCGACGCTCAACGTCGACGGACTGCCCAGCAAACTGTTGGGTATCACCATCAACTCCGATGGCCCAGGCGAGAAATACACGCCCGAGATTGCCAACTACCTGCTGCAGCAAGACTACGACCTGGTGGGCTTGCAAGAGAACTTCAACTTTCACGACTACCTCTTCCCCATACTCGAAGAAAACTACCAGCACGACGAGTGCTATGGCAAGATAGCCATGGAGTATCTGGCCTATCCCCTACCCTTCGACGGCATCAACCTGCTGTGGCGCAACGGCATCGAGGGCGAACGCACCGACAGCGTGGCATGGAAAGATGCCTACGGAATAATCAACCACTCCAACGACCAGCTGACCCGAAAGGGCTTCCGACGCTACGACCTCACACTGACAGACGGCTCGCAGGTGGTGGTCTACAACGGCCACTGGGATGCCAGCGACGACTATGACGAGGCGAAGGGATGGGACGGCAAAGACCGCGAAGCCCGACAGAAGCAGTGGATACAGCTGCGCGACACCATCATGAATCAGCTCGACAAGAGGCCCGTCATCGTGATGGGCGATATGAACAGCTACTACTGCCGCGACAGCGTGAAGCACTATTTCATCGACCACATCGAGGCCACAGGCAAGGCCACCGTGGGCGATGCCTGGATAGAGCTGGAGCACGGCGGTGAATATCCCGACATGGTGGAAGGCCCCGTCACCCGCGACGAAGGGCGACGTGGCTGGGTGCGCCAAGGCGAGATGCTCGACAAGATTCTCTACATCAATCCCACGGGCGGCGGCAAGCTCACCCCCCTGAGCTACGATGTGGACAGCGTGGCCTACGTGCGCAGCGACGCCCCCGAGATGGCTCTGGGCGACCACTTCCCCGTGGCCGTGAAGTTCCGCTACGAACCTGCCGACGACACCACGACGGGAATCAGCGATGCAGCAGTGCCGACACACAGCATACCGCAAGCCGCATACGGCGACGCTTGGTACAACCTCAGCGGCAGGAAACTCAACGCCAAGCCCACCACGCCAGGTGTCTATCTGCATCGTGGACAGAAGACAATCATCGGGAGTTAGGAGTTTGGAGTTAGGAGTTAGGAGTTGTTTCGTGATTCGCTAACTCCTAACTCCTCAACTCCTAACTCCTAACTCCTCAACTCCTAACTCCTAACTCCTAACTCCTAACTCTTAACTCCTAACTCCCTCAACTCCCCATGAAAAGAAGAACCATTTTCACAGCACTCCTGCTGTTGACTGTTGCGCTCACCTCGTCGGCCACCGACACCATCCGCCAGCGTGGCTGCAGAGTGGGCAAGCCCAATCCACAGTTTGCACCCCACCGTGCCCCAGCATTGCAAAGCGGCGAGAACCCCTACGTGGGGAGCCGACGGCAGCTGGTGGTGCTGGCCTCGTTTCAAGACCAGGACTTCGCCGAAGACCATGAGACCACCCTGCTGACGTGGAACAAGATATTCAATGCCGAGAACTATGCCGAGGGCATGTACGTGGGTTCCGTGCGCGACTATTTCCTGGCACAGAGCTACGGCCAGTTCGACCTGACCTTCGACCTCATGCTGGTGGAGCTGCCCGATGGGCGAAGCAAGTATCGCAGCACCAGCTACGACGACGAGAACTCGCAGTTCATGGTCGACGACATCGTCGACGTGCTTCAGACGCACGACATCGACTGGAGCCTCTACGACTGGGATGGCGACACCTTCGTCGACCAGCTGCTCATCGTCTATGCCGGCAAAGGAATGAATGCCGGTGGCGACAGCAACACCATCTGGCCCCACCAATGGTGGCTCAGCCAGCATCTCGACATGGAGCAGCAAGGCACCGATGTCTACCGCAGCTACCGCACCGTCGCCAATGGCGATGAGGAGTATTACATCGACTGCTATTGTTGCGTGCAGGAAGTTGTGAATTTGAGCGACACAAAAACGTCGTTTGGCACCATCTGCCATGAATACTCCCACTGCTTCGGACTGCCCGATTTCTATTATGGCAACTACTCCGTGCTGCACAATTGGGACGTCATGGACTACGGACTCTACAACGGCATGGGGTTCCGACCCTGCAACTATTCGGCCCACGAGCGCATGCTCATGGGATGGCTCACCCCCACCGAACTCACCAGCGGCATCACCATCACCGACATGCCCGCCTTGATGGACGAGCCAAAGGCCTACCTCATTCGCAACGACGGGGAGGAGAACGAATACTACATCGTGGAGAACAGACAGCAGCGGGGATGGGACGAGCAGCTGCCTGGTAGCGGCATCATCATCTTCCACGTAGACTACGACGAGGAGATCTGGAAAGGCACATACGGCATCGCCAACGGCTATAGCAAGAAGCGCTACCACATCTTCGCTGCCAACAACAAAAAAAACAAATCGGCCAGCGGCGAGTGGGGCTACCCATATATCATAGCCGACAACGAGGGCAACGACGTGGTGGCCAACGACGAGCTGACCAACACCTCGGCACCGGCAGCCACGCTGAACAATCCGAATGTAGACGGTCAGAAACTGATGTCGAAGCCCATCACACAGATGAGGGTCGATGCCGATGGCCTGGCCTCGTTCGTGTTTATGGACGGCGAGACCACCGACATAAAGGACAATAAGCGTGAAACGGCCACCGACCACCATTGGTTTGCCATCGACGGGCGACAGCTGCTCGGCAAGCCCACGGTTCACGGACTGTATTTCCACGGCGGGCAAAAGGTCGTCATCAAGTAAGGCTGCCGCGGGTCGGCGCTTCCGCGATTTATTGTAGAATGATGAGCCGCTATCAAGTGATGAAGACGCGCCAAGCGTCGGCTGCACTTCTTTGCGGCTCATCATTTTTTTCAAAATTTAACGGTCAAACGGTGCAAGGATTTTTGTTTTCTGCGTTTAATGAGCAGGAAACGAAATAACAACGATGATGATGAAAACACTGAAATGCTTAGGCATCGCTTTTGCCATGCTTGCCACCCTCGCCTCGTGCAGCAGCGATGCACCAGTTGGGAAGTGGGACGCAATGGTTTGGAAAGCCGAAGTGCCCGTGCATGCTACCGATGGCGTGTACACAGTTCCTGAAGCAGGAGCGGAGTTCACCTTCACTTGCCAGAACTATTCTTCGCCGTGGATTGAGAATGCCCTTTCGGACGGAGGCTATTGTTTTCCTCCCCGCGAAGCTGGCGACTTTCACCACCTGTCGGCAGAATGGTTCAGGGCAGAGATGAGTGGGATGCACCTCGCCGTTGTCTTCGAGGCGAACGAGACGGCTGAGGAAAGGCTGCTCACGCTGACAGTGACGGCGGGCGACATCTTCCACACGTTTAGGTTCAAACAGTTAGCCAACAAATAACGAATATGAAAACATCCATCATTTGTATCATCGCATGTTCGATGCTGGCTGTCCTCGCCTCTTGCGCCAGCGATGATGAGAAGCCACTGCTCATCATCGACCCTGTGGTTGAGCTGGAGAAGCCCACCGCAACCACCACGCTCACCCTCGCGAATATGCCTGTCGTCGACGGCTCCGACTCTACAGAACCACTTCGCAACCTGTTGGTCTATCGCTTACTTGGCATCGACTGCCAGTGGCTTCAAAACCTACACACTAATGGCACGTGGACCATCAAACCGATGGTACTGGATGAGGACAGCAGGAACGGCCTGAAACGTATCTTGAAGAACAGCAACACGCACGGCTCGTTTGTCAGTCTGATAGATGGCGACGACGACCTCATCATCACCGCCCGTGGCATCAGTCGCGACGAGCAGAAATACGCCGACGAGAAGGGCGTCGGGATAATCGCCCACCCCATAGCAAGAGATGCGTTTGTGTTCATCGTTAATCCAAAGAACCCTGTACGCCATCTCACCATTGAACAGATACAGAAAATATACACGGGCGAGATGCACAACTGGCGCGAGGTGGGGGGCAACGATGCGCCCATCAGCCCATATGTGCGCAACCCGAACTCTGGGAGCCAAGAAAAGATGGAAACCATCGTCATGGCAGGACTGAAGATGATTGACTGGCCCGAAATGGTGGGCTATGTGATGCTCGATCCCTATTATCAGTTGAGACAAAATGAAAACGGTATCGCCTATACGCCATTCTACTATTACGACACCATTGTGAACGACGACGGCACGCAGGTGATTGGCGTGAATGGCATCGTGCCCAGCAAAAAGACCATCGAAGACGGCACCTATCCCTACGTGACGGAGGTGATGGCCAGCGTGCGTGCCGACATCGACAAGTCGTCGACGGCCTACCAGCTGTTCTATCAATTGGCCACGGGGCAGCACGACAACATCGTAAGGGAAAGCGGATACATCCCTATGGCGAGCAACTACTATTGACCTGCCTTACAACGACAGGCAAATCTAAAGTGGCGTGACATCTTCCTCCGACAGCCCTGTCAATTCGGCGATAACGGCGAGAGGAGTGCCACGCTGCTTCATTCTGCGGGCTAAATCCAACATGGCTTCAAAACGCCCTGCGGCACGCCCCTCCTCAAGGCCATGCTTGCGTCCTTCCTCAAGGCCTTCTTTGCGGCCCACCTCAAGACCTTCTTTGCGGCCCACCTCAAGACCTTCCTTGTGGCCTTCTTTGCGACCCTCCTCAAGGCCTTCCTTGTGGCCTTCCTTACGACCTTCCTTACGACCTTCTTTGAGACCCTCCTCAAGACCTTCCTTGCGGCCCTCCTCAAGGCCTTCTTTGAGACCTTCCTTGCGACCTTCCTTGCGACCTTCCTTGCGACCTTCCTTGCGACCCTGCTCCAGACCTTCTATCACCTTGGTTTCAAGGATGTCGTTCTCCACCATGATGTTGTCCATGTGGCGGTCGTAGGCTCGGCGCTCGGCATCGCTCATCTGCAAATAGCGCAGCCTCTCCTTGGCTTCGGTCAGGCCTGGCGTTGTCGTGTCGTCTTTGATGTTGCCATCCTTCAGATAGTCTAACCATTCTTCCAGGGGCGTCGTGGCCACCTTGTTGAACTCGTTCACTCGAATAATATAGTATTCGGGGAAGATGTCGGAAGGGGCCACCATACGGATGGCATCTTTGTCGCGGGTGTTGATGACGAGCTGGTCCTTCGTATGCACACCGATAAGCTGGTTCTGCCCATGGTAGAGGTAGTCGGCCCCCTTGCCCAGGTCGAAGTAGACGATGCTGATGGAGTAGACCTTCTTCACCTGGTCGTACTTGTTGCCCAGCTTCATGTGCTCCGTGATGGTCTTAGCCACCCCAAAGAGGATGCGTTGCAGGTAATACAGCTCGCGCGTCTGCTGTATCTCCACCAGGATGATTTCACCCTTGGAGTTGCGAGCCTTGATGTCTACGCGGTTGAACTTGTCGTTTTCCTGCTCCTGATTGCCTTCGCTCTCCAGAAGTTCCACAATGGTCACCTGCTCGTCGAACAACACCGTCATCAGACCTTCCAGCACGGCGAAGTTCGCCTTGTCGCGAAGCATGCGTTTCGCTGCCCAGTCAAACCTTATATACTTATCCATCTTCTTTTATCTTTGCTATTCGTCTGCAAATATACAAACAAAAAGCTGAACAACCAAAATATTTCGTCTCTTTTTCCCTCGCAGTCATAAAAGCGAACAGTCAACGACCTTTTCTTGGCTCCTCAAGATAGTTCTGACGGTTCTGCTCTTGCCTTGTCGGTCTCTCGCTGACTGGCGGCGTGGTGGGTGTCAGAGTGCTTCATCGTAGTGGAAATGAAAAGAAAAGCTGGCTTTCCTTTTGCGTTTCTCTCGTTTTTTCGTAACTTTGCAGCCCAAAACAAGATAGAATCGTTATGGCATATCTTTTTTCCTCAGAATCCGTATCGGAAGGACATCCCGATAAAGTGGCCGACCAGATAAGCGATGCATTGCTCGACCAGTTTCTGGCTTACGACCCCAATGCCCGCTGCGCCATTGAGAGCTTCGTCACCACAGGACAGGTGGTGATCATGGGCGAGGTGCGCAGCGATGTGTATATCGACCTGCAGACCGTAGCCCGAAACACCATCAAGCGTATTGGCTACACCAAAGCCGAGTATCAGTTCGACGGCGACTCGTGCGGCATCCTCACCGCCATCCACGAGCAGAGCGCCGACATCAGCCGTGGCGTGGACAACGCGATGGACCAAGGTGCTGGCGACCAAGGCATGATGTTTGGCTATGCCACCACCGAGACCGAGAGCCTGATGCCCGTATCGCTCGACTTGGCCCATCTGCTGATGCGCACGCTGGCCGACATTCGGCGCGAGGGCAAGCAGATGACTTATCTGCGCCCCGACGCCAAGAGCCAGGTGACGGTGGAGTATAGCGACGATGGCGTGCCACAGCGCATCGACACCATCGTGGTGTCGACGCAGCACGATGAGTTCGACACCGACGAGGCCATGCAGCAGCGCATACGACAGGACGTGATAGACATCCTCATCCCCCGCGTAAAGCAGCAGATACACTCGCCGAAGGTGCTGCAGCTCTTCGGTTCCGACATCAAATACTACGTCAATCCCACTGGAAAATTCGTCATCGGCGGTCCCCATGGCGACACTGGCCTCACGGGGCGCAAGATCATCGTCGACACCTACGGCGGTAAGGGTGCCCACGGCGGCGGCGCCTTCAGCGGCAAGGACTCCAGCAAGGTAGACCGCTCGGCCGCCTATGCCGCCCGCCACATTGCCAAGAACATGGTGGCCGCCGGCGTGGCCGACGAAATGCTGGTGCAGGTGGCCTACGCCATCGGCGTGGCACGGCCCATGAACATCTACGTGAACACCTACGGCAAGAAGCATGTGGCGATGAGCGACGGCGAGATAGCTAAGAAGATTGAGAAGCTCTTCGACCTGCGCCCTAAAGCCATCGAGCAGGAGCTGAAGCTGCGCCAACCCATGTTCTTGGAAACGGCTGCCTACGGCCACATGGGCCGCGAGCCGAAGATGGTGCGCAAGACCTTCACCAGCCATTATCATGAGACGCGCGTCGTCGACGTTGAACTCTTCACCTGGGAAAAACTTGACCGCATAGACGACATCAAGCGTGAATTTGGATTATAAAAGCCCCTCCCAGCCCCCCCGAGGGGGGGGAGAAACGTTGCAGTTATCCACCTCATGGGGGGAAGGAACGTTGCAGCAATTATCCCCATGGGGAAAAGATGTCTCGCAGCACTTCACCCCCCTCTTGGGGGGGACGGGGGGGGCTATGGGCACGCCACGCCCCTATGCCGTGCGAACCGACAATGTGCTCACGGCATCGCTCATCCTTTGCTTCGTGGTCTTCGTCGTGGCTCTGTCGCGCCAAGGATGGCTGCTGGCCCGCCAGGCCAAGGATTTCTTCCGCACTCGCCATGACGATACCGACGACAGCATGCGGCCCCATTTGGGATTCCATTTGTTCATGGTGCTTGTCTGTTGCCATCTGCTGGCCATCGGCTCCTACGTCTTTGCCACGCAGGTGCTCCATTACGATTTCCGCTTGGAGCCTCAGCCGCTGGTGGTGGCCATCTATTTTGGCCTCTTCATAGCCTATTTCCTGCTGAAGTGGATGGTGTATGGCTTTGTCAACAGCGTCATGTTTGGCCGACGTGCCCGCCATCGGTGGACGCAGGCTTTCCTGCTGCTGATAGCCTTCGAGGCCATCCTGCTCTACCCCCTCATTTTGCTGCTCGTTTATTTCGACATCAATGCCGAAAATGCCATGTTTTGGTTCCTTGGTGTTATCATTTTGGGCAAATTATTGACATTTTATAAGGCTTTTTGTATCTTTTTCCGCGAAAAGACGCTTTCTTTGCAAATTTTTTTGTACTTTTGCACCCTCGAAATCACGCCTCTGCTCGCTTTGGGGGGTATTTGGCTGATGATAACGAATCAATTACGAGTAAATTTTTAAGCAGAAATGGTAAAGAAAATCTTGGTTTCGCAGCCAAAGCCCACGAGCGAGAAGTCGCCCTACTTTGACATTGCTGAACGCTTTGGGGTGGAGTTGGTGTTCCGTCCGTTTATAAAGGTTGAAGGCCTCACGGCTCGCGAATTCCGCACACAGAAAGTCAGCATTCTTGATTACACCGCCATCGTGTTCACGTCGCGCCATGCCATCGACCATTTCTTCTCACTGGCCCATGAAATGCGCGTCAACATCCCCGAGGACATGAAGTATTTCTGCGTCACCGAGACCATCGCCCTCTATATCCAGAAGTATGTGCAGTATCGCAAGCGCAAGGTGTTCTTTGGCAGCACCGGCCGTGTCGACGACCTACTGCCCGCCATGGTGAAGCATAAGGCCGAGCGCTATCTGGTGCCCATGAGCGACGTGCACAACGACTCGCTGACGCAGCTGCTCGACTCGAAGAAGCTGCAGCACAAGGAGTGCGTGATGTATCGCACGGTGAGCAATGATTTCACGCAGGAGGAGGTCGACACCTTCGACTACGACATGCTGGTGTTTTTCAGCCCTTCGGGCATTGAGTCGCTGATGAAGAACTTCCCCCATTTCGACCAAGGCAAGATTGCCATCGCCACCTTTGGGCCTGCCACTGCCAAGGCTGCCCATGACGCTGGTCTGCGCCTCGACCTGGAGGCCCCCAGCGAGAAATATCCTTCGATGACGGGGGCTTTGCAGCATTATCTGCTGATGCAGGAGGAATGATGACAGGATTGACGACAAAGGGATTGTCGAAAAGCGAGCGTATCGTCAGCCGTAAGCTGATAGAGCGGCTCTTTACAAGCGGTCGGGGCCATTCACTGACCGCTTTTCCTTTGCGTGCCGTCTACATGGTGCTCGACCGCCGAGCCGATGCCGGTGGCAGGTGCGAGCCTCCGGTGACGCTACTGCTGAGCGTGCCCAAGCGCAAGTTCAAGCACGCCGTCGACCGCAACCGCGTGAAGCGCCAGTTGCGCGAGGCCTATCGCACCCACAAGCACCTGCTGACAGCGGCAGTGCCCGAGGGGCATCAGGTGGCGCTGGCCTTAGTGTGGCTTTCCGACCGTCATTTCGCCTCTGCCGATGTGGAGCACCGCGTCTGCTCACTGCTCACCCGTATTGCTTCGGCGCTTAATCCCGCCTGACCTCTCGCCTATGCAGCGTCTCTGGCATCTCATCTGTTGGCCGCTGAAGTGGCTGCTGCTGCTGCCCATTATGTTCTATCAGCAGTTCATCAGCCCCTACACGCCGCCATCGTGCCGCTTCACCCCCACCTGCTCGCAGTATGCCCGCGAAGCCATACAGAAGTATGGCCCTTTCCGAGGCTTCTATCTGGCCTTGCGCCGTCTGCTGCGCTGCCATCCGTGGGGAGGCAGTGGCTACGACCCGGTGCCATGATTCCTCAGTACTTCACGCTTATCTCAGCGTCCACACCACCTCGACGGCTTTCCCATCGTAGGTGGCTTTCAGCGTGAGCTTGCACTCGCTGCCACTGAAGGCGATGCTGGCGCTGCCATTGAGGAACGAAGCGCCCATGTCGGCCTCATTCCAGCGATACGTTATCGCGCCCGTCTGCAGCTCCACCGACGGTGTGCCCACCCAGTTCCACGAACCGTAGTCATAGGTGTTGTCGGCGTAGTTGATGAGGAATGTCTTTGCCGATGTGAAGGTGACGCCCTTCACAATCTTCTGTGGGTTGAAGCTGTCGCTGATGGAAACATACTCCTTGACAAAGTCGACGATGCTCTTCAGGTTGCACTCGCCGGGGAAGTCCTTGGCCAGCACCGCGCCGCCGTTAGGATAGCGCAGACGTGTGTTGCTGATGGTCCACGTGCGGCAGAGATAAGTGGCCATGAGTCCCTCCATCTCGTTCTTCGTCAGCGTCACGGGCACGGTGATGGGGTCGCTGCCAGGCACGGTGATGGTGATGTTGGCCTTCACGTTGTCGCCATCCACCGTGATGCTGCCAAAGCCGTTGAGTTCGAAGGTGGCTCCCTGGCTTGAATAGGCGCCAAACAGATAGACGTAGTCGCTGAGTGCTCGTGTGCGGGCATTATCGCCCTGGCGTGCCACGATGAAGTAGTTGCCGCTCTCGGTAAGCTCGATGCTCTCAATGATATTGCCATTCACCGATGTGAGTTGTTGCAAGATGATTTTCTTTGCTATGGCCTTGAAGTTGGGGTCTTGCAGATTCACGGGCAGGATGGTGGGCTGGCTGTTGTCATCGTCGTCGTCGCCGCACGAGATGAGTGCCAGCGGGGCGGCCAGCATCAACATGGCCGCAAGTGAAAGAAGATACTTTTTCATGTTTTTTATTAGTTCATTGCTCATTGTCAAAAAATTCTTCCGCTAATGCGCAGGTTCAGCACGGGATAGGCGGTGATTTTCGAGATGACCCTGATGGCCTCTCCTCCGTCGTTGTCGCCGGTGTTGTTCTTGGTGAGCCGCTGCTTGGTGCCCGTCTGGTGTTCATACACTTTGGGCGAGCCCCAGAACTGCGCTCCCACTTCGAAGTCGACGCTGAGGCGTCGGCGCGGCACGGCGCGTCCGAATCCCAATCCCACGTAGGGCTTGAACTTTGCCACCTCGATGCTGGCCTTGGCATAGCCGTTTTTGTCGAACCCAATGATGTAGTCGCCTATTTCCAGTCCCCCGTCAACAGTTGTCACTGGCGTGGTGTTCTCGGCCGTCACCACCTCCTCCTTTCCCAGGAAGAAGCCCCCCGTGAGGTGGAACGACGACGCTTTCAGCGGATAGTAGTCGAGCAGCAGCTTGGCGTCGCCCATGTGCAGCTTTCCTTCCACTTCCGTTTTCTCCTTTTTTCCTTTGACGGTGTAGTTCACATCTGTTTTATACTTCAGCTCTGGCATCAACGAGTAGCCTACGCGAATGGCTACGAAATCGGTGATGGGCGCAGCCACCTCCAGTCCGATGCCAGGCGTTCCCACGTTGAGTCCCACGGCCAGATGGTCGAAATATCCCAAGTTCGACACCCTGGACGATGTTTGCGCCATGGCCATTTGTGGGCCCACGAGAGCAGCCATGATACTGATGGCAAATATTCTTCTCTTCATACGCTATGAACGGTTAAGTGTGACATTCATTTCTTTTTCTTGCTTTTCTTTGGCATTCTTCGTGCCCATCCCTCCTCGTTGAAGTCGGGTTCCTCCCCACGCAGTTCTTTGAATCGCGAGCCTTTCATCAGCTCTTTCCAGTCGTCTTTCCCATACATCCTCTTCTGCCTTGCTGGCACAAATTCCTCGCCTTGCTGCTTGCGGTCGTTGCGCTTTTTGGCGTAGTTCTTCTCGCTGGCATCAGCGTTCTTGGGGGCTCTTATAGGAGCGTCGCCCTTTTCGTCTTCGCTGTTGCAGCGCACTATGCGCCCGTGGTATCTGATGCCCGTCAGCTGCGTCATCACCTTGCGTGCGTCTTTCTCGGGCACCTCGAAGTAGCTGATGGTGTCGAGCAGGTCGATGTGCCCCACCTCCTGCCGCCCTCCCACATAGCGGTTGAGCGTCTGCATCAGCTCGCCGGGATAGAATCCGTCGCGCTTGCCCAGGTTGATGAACAGCCGGTGATAGCCTGCTTGGGCCTTGTTCATCCGTTTCTGGCGGTCGGTCTGCGGTTTCTCCCTGCTCCTCACCTCCTTACTCTTTACTACTTCTATCTCCGGCGCATCGGCATAGTAGGCGAGGAAACGTCCAAACTCCATCGACACAATCTTCTTGATGATTTCCTGCTTGTCGATATATTCGAAATAGCGGTTGATGTCCTGCATGAAGGGGGCAATCTCCTCGTCGTCCACGTCGGTCTTCACTATCTGGTCCATCACCTTGTAGAGCTGCTTCTTGCAGATGTCCTCTGCCGTCGGGATGTCCTCTTCCACAAATTTCTTTCCTATCTCCTTCTCAATGTTGCGTATCTTGTGCTTCTCCTTCGAGTGCACGATGCTGATGCTGGTGCCCTTCTTGCCGGCGCGCCCTGTGCGTCCGCTGCGGTGTGTGTAGTTCTCGATGTCGTCGGGCAGTCCGAAGTTGATCACATGCGTCAGGTCGTCGACGTCGAGTCCGCGCGCCGCCACGTCGGTGGCCACGAGCAGCTGTGTCAGGTGCTGTCGGAACTTCTGCATCGTCAGGTCGCGCTGCTGCTGGCTCAGGTCGCCATGCAGCGACTCGGCGTTGTAGCCGTCCTTTATCAGCTTGTCGGCAATCTCCTGCGTCTCAATCTTCGTGCGGCAGAAGATGATGGCGAAGATCTTTGGATAGTAGTCCACGATGCGCTTCAGGGCCAGGTACTTGTCTTTGGCCTGCACCATATAGTACACGTGGTTCACGTTCTCGGCCCCCTCGTTGCGGCTGCCCACCACGATGGTCTCATAGTCTTTCAGGTAGTTCTTGGCCACCTTCTCCACCTCGCGGCTCATGGTGGCCGAGAACATCAGCGTGGCGTGCTCGGCGGGCAGCGACTGGAAGATCTCACCGATGGCCTCCGAGAATCCCATGTTGAGCATCTCGTCGGCCTCGTCGAGCACGATGTTGGTAATGTTCTCCAAGTGTGCGAAGCCTCGGTTTTTCAGGTCGATGAGTCGCCCCGGCGTGGCCACGATGATGTTCACGCCCTTGCGCAGGGCACGCATCTGCGGCTCTATGGCAGCACCGCCATAGACGGCCTCCACGTGCACGCCCTCCATGTATTTCGAGAAGTCGCGCAGGTCGTCGGTAATCTGCAGACAGAGCTCGCGCGTGGGACTCAGCACCAGCACCGAAGGCCCCCTCACTCCCCCCGAAGTGGAGGAGGGCTGCGCGTCGGCACCGTTCTTCCCCCCTTTGGGGAGATTGAGGGGGACTACCCTTTGCAGCAGCGGTATGCCGAAGGCAGCCGTCTTGCCGGTGCCCGTCTGTGCCAATGCTATCACGTCTTTCTCTCCCTCAAGCAGGAAGGGAATCACCGCCTCCTGCACGGGCATGGGGCTCACGAAACCCATCTCTTCAATGGCGCGCCTGATGGGGGCGCTCACGCCTAATTCTTCGAATGTCTTCATAATTGGGTACAAAGATACTGAAAAAGAATGAGAACAGCAAAGAAAAACGCATAAAAATGGATTTCAATTTGCGAGTGGCAGAGCCGCAACGAAGAATATAGAATACAACAATACAACAAATGCAACAAAAACAACAAAAACAACAAAACAACAAAAACAACAAAACAACAAAAACAACAAAACAACAAAAACAACAAAACAACAAATACAACATCTTATGTCCTATATGTTTTAATTATTATATATATATTATATATATATATAATAATTAAAGCATTTTCTATTTACGTGCACTATGAAGCCGCCACCACGATGTAGCTGGCAGGTGCCTAAATCTCGTGCTTTATGCAGAAACACTGGGGTTTCGAGAGATTTTGGCTTTTTTTGAAGGTAATTTGTTGTTTTGTTGTTTTGTTGCATTTGTTGCTATGTAACTACCCGAAAATCTGCTGAGTTACGAAAATCGTCTTGATTCAGACGAATAGCAGTGACACATTTGAAAATGCAGCAGACATCCACCCTACTGTGGAAGAATCGCATTGCCCGCCGCATGGCTCATCTTTTATCATTGCCTGATGAATTTAGTGCGTCGTTTACGCACGGAACGACGCTGTTTACAATCCTAAACGAACCGTTTACAAATCAAAAATGATTCCATTTATGGACGAAGAGAAAGACGGCCTGCACTCGCGAGCGCAGGCCGTTCTACCAAATTGTCAAAAAAATCAGTCGTTCAGTCTATCATAGCCATCATATTTGTGTTCTTAGAAGACAACACAAACAACTTGGTAAAGACAAGTCAGGTGTGTCGGATGTTGCGTGGATGGTGCTCGAGCACCTCGCGTCGCAGCGTCTGCATGGAGATGTGGGTATAGATTTCGGTGGTGCCAATGCTGGCATGGCCCAGCAGTGCTTGGATGACGCGCAGGTCGGCGCCGCCTTCGAGCAGGGCGGTGGCGAAGCTGTGGCGCAGGGTGTGGGGCGAGATGGTTTTCTTGATGCCCGCCTCGGCAGCCTGTCGCTTCAGCATGATGAGGATCATGGTGCGGGTGAGGTGTGCGCCGCGTCGATTCAGGAAGATATAGTCTTCTTCGCCCGGCTTTATCTTCAGTGTGTTGCGCCAGGGCAGGTAGTTCTCTATCTCGTGCAGGGCGCGCTCGGAGATGGGCACGAGGCGCTCTTTCTGTCCCTTTCCGAGTATGCGCAGGTAGCGCTCTTTGTCGTAGAGCTGGCTCCACTTCAGCGTGACCAGCTCGCTGACGCGCAGCCCGCACGAGAAGAGCACCTCGACGATGGCTCGGTTGCGGTGGCCTTCGGGCTGGCTCAGGTCGAAGGAGTCTTCAAGCAGGTCCACTTCGGCGGGTGTGAGGAACTCCGGCAGGTGCTCGCCCAGTACGGGGCTCTCGAGCAGCTCGGTGGGGTCTTGGTCGATATAGCCGTCGAGGACGAGATAGCGGTAGAAGGAGCGCACGCCGCTGAGGATGCGGCACTGCGAGCGGGGGCCGATGCCGATGTCGTGCAGTCCGGCGGCGAAGGCTTGCAGGTCGGCCAGCTCGGCGTCGGTGGGCTGCTTGCCTTGGTTGCGCAGGAAGACAAGCAACTTGTCGACATCGCGCCGATAGGCATCGATGGTGTTGGCCGACATGCTGCGCTGCAGCTTCAGGTAGCGAACGTAGCCAGCCCCTCCCCCCGCCCCCCCCTGGGGGGGAGCAGATAGTTTTTTCGGTTGTTTTGGCTTCGCCGTTTTTTCCATCTCTTGCTTTTGTCGTAAAGTCTATATACTCCCCTCTCCAATCGGAGAGGGGCTGGGGGTGAGGCTGGAGAGGGGCTGGGGGTGAGGCTGGGGGTGAGGCTTCTAGTACCTGAACGAGGAGCCTCCCAGGAACTCGCGGAGCAGCGAGGTAGGTGGTATCTGGTCTTCGGGGATAGGATGGATGTAGTGCAGGAACTTGCGCAGACGGTAGGCCTCGGCATACTCTGGGCAGTTCTCGGGCACACGCTCCAGCAGCGGCTCGGCCTGCCGCTTGATGGCTGCCAGCTCGAAGAGCATGGCGGTGTTGAACATGGCGTCGGCGTTCTCCTGATAGGGGAATATCCAGCGGTTCTCGCCCTTGCGCACCGACGGCCATCGGCGGATGGTCTGCACGGCGCTGACGGCGCGGTACTTGTGGTCGCGTATGATGCGGCGCAGCAAACGGTTGTCGGTGGCGGGGATGTAGTTGTGGTTGTCTAAGAGCAGGGTGGTGAGCGCCGAGGCATAGACGCGGTAGATGAACTCCTGGGGGATGTGGGCCGTCAGCTCGGGGTTGAGGGCGTGGATACCCTCCACCACCAGCACGGCGTCGCTGGGCAGGCGCAGCTTCTTGCCACTCATCAGCGAGCGCCCTGTGGGGAAGTCGTAGCGTGGCAGCTCCACCTCCTCGCCCCTGAAGAGGGCGTTGAGCTGCTCGTTGAAGAGGTCGAGGTTGAGGGCGTGCAAGTGCTCGAAGTCGTAGTCGCCCGACTCGTCGCGTGGTGTCTTGTCGCGGTCTACGAAATAGTCGTCGAGCGAGATGTTGATGGGCATGATGCCATTGACGCCGAGCTGCACGCTGATGCGCTTGCAGGTGGTGGTCTTTCCGCTCGACGATGGTCCGGCGATGAGCACCAGGCGTATGCCCCTGTGGCGTGCGATGTCGTCGGCAATCTGTGCAATCTTCTTCTCCTGCAGGGCCTCGCTGATTTGAATGAGCTGCGGCGTGTAGCCCTTGTCGATGGCGTCGTTCAGGTCGCCGATGGTGCGCAGCTTCAAGATGTCCTGCCAGCGGTGGTGCTCCTTGAAGATGCCAAACATCTTGTCTTGCATCACCATCTCGTTGAGCTCGCTGGGATTGCTGCGCGAGGGCAGCCTGAGCAACAGGCCGTCGTAGTATTTCTCCAGGCCGAAGAGGTAGAGCTGGCTGGTGTTGGTGAGCAAGGCGCCGTAGTAGTAGTCGGGATAGCCGTCGATGCTGTAGTAGGTGGTGTATAGTTCGCCCTGGCTCTTCAACAGCTTCACCTTCGACATGGAGCCTTCGGCCTCAAACATGCGTATGGCCTCCTCGGTGGTGGTTTCGTGGCGATGGATGGGCAGGGCCTGGTCGATGATTTCCTGCATGCGTCGGCGCAGCTGTCCCACGTCGTCGAGGGTGACGGGGCGGCCCATCTGCAGGTCTACGTAGTAGCCGTTCGACACGGGGATGTCTATCGACACCTTGCATTCTTTCCACAGCTCGTGGGCGGCCTTGCTCAGCACGAAGAAGAGCGTGCGGGTGTAGGTGCGCAGACCGCTCGAAGTGGTGATGTCGAGATACTCCACGTCCTTGGGCTTGTAGACCCGGTAGCGCAGGCCTTCCACCTTGTTGTTCACGTAGGCGATGATGGGGGGCCGCTCCATCTTGAGGTCTAACTGCTCATAGATGTCGGCGAGGGTGCTGCCTAAGGGCACTTGTATTGACTGTCCGTTGTTGCGACAGCGAATGGTGATGGTCTGTTCCATAATTCTAGTACAGCTTTTGGGGTTAATGGGATTGATGGGGATGATGGGGTGCACACATTTGCTTCACTCTCGGCAGATGGGCATGGTCATGCAGCGGGCGCCGCCACCGGCGCGGGGCAGCTCGCTGGCGGGGAACACGGCCACGAACTTCGGGTAGTTGTCCATCTGCACCTTGCCGCTGCAGATGTCCTTGGCCTGCAGCACGGCATAGCCGGCACGGTCGAGGGCCTCGATGGTGTAGGCATTGCGGCGGTAGCCCAGCACCTTGCCGTCGCCAAGCGAGAAGAAGTTGGCCCCGCTGTGCCACTGCTCGCGCAACTGCACCCATGGGTCGTAGCCTCCGCCGTAGATGGGCTCCACCTCCCAGTCAAGATGGCGCAGTCCGGCCAGCAGGTCGCTGACGGGACGGTAGCTGATGCGCCCGCTCTTGACGGTGATGAGCGTGGTGTCGCAGCCCGCAAAGAGTCCCTCCTTGCGCAGCATCGGCTCGAACACCATGCACTCGTGGCTGCCCAGGAAGGTGAACACCATGTCGAGGTGGATGAACGACTCTGGCTCGCGTGGCAGTTCCTGCACCAGGATATAGAACGGCTCCTGGCGCTCCTTGGCAAAGGTCTGCGCCAGGAACTCGATGCCCTTGGCGTTGGTGCGCACGCCCTCGCCAACGACCAGCAGGTCGGGGGCGGCGATGTGGATGTCGCCACCCTCGGTGCGTGCCCTGGGGTTCCAGGCCGATGCATTGAGCGTCTGCACGCCGAAGTAGTTGCGGAAGATGGCTTCGTAGATGAGCGACTCGCGCTCGCGCACCTCGAACGACATCGAGTTGATGAGCACACGGTCGTAGATGGTCGACGAGGCGTCGCGCGTGAACAATAGATTATATAGTGGCTCCAGCAGATAGCGGTTGTTGCTGCCCCCCATCCACTGCGGGTCTTCGTATCCCTCGATGAGGGTTCGTGCCAGCTTCTGGGGTGTCATGCCCATCAGCTCTTCGCAGAGGCGGTCGTTGATGCTCCCCGAGAGTTTGATGGGGCGGTGGCCGTAGTTGAACACGCTCTCCGTCACCAAGTGCTCGCGGATGGCATCGTCTTGCAACAGCTGCTCCAGGATGTCCTGCACGTAGTACACCTTCGCCCACTTCTCCAGCACGCCCCTGAAGCGGTCATACTCGATGTCCACATTCATGCGGTCGAGGATGTCGCTATACAGGGCATGGGCGCAGTTCAGCGGCGTCATCCGCTCAATCTCCACGCCAGGGCGGTGGAGGAGTACGGCACGAAGGCGGCCGGTCTCAGAAGAGACACAGAGGCCCTGACCCTCCCCCACCCCCTCCCTGTGAGGGAGGGGAGTAGTAAGTTTTGCTGTTCCGTTTATCGTTGGTTCTATGTTGCTCATTCTTGTGAATAATTCAATAACTTATAACCATTTGCCTACCTTTAGGGAGACGTTGAGGGCGGGACTGTTGAAGGCACGAAATAATTCTTGATTTCATCTAACACCCTGTCGGTCTCGTAGAGCACCTCTTCATTACTAAACCGCAAAAAATGAAATCCCAACCGCTCCAAAGCCTCTTCTCTCATGGCATCGCTTTCCTGCTGCTTGGGTTCCGAATGGTATCCTCCATCAACTTCAATGATCAAGCCCCCATAGCGAGAGACAAAGTCTACGATATAGTCGCCTATTACATGCTGGCGCAGAAATTTCACTCCTACCTCGTTGTTTCGCAGACAGTCCCAAAGAACGGACTCCGCCTCCGTCATGTGCCTTCGGTTCTCTCTGGCAAATTCTTTCAGCATTTGGTATCTGTCAGGCGCAGCAGTCTTATAGTTCATTCAGGAAATGTCTATACACTCCCCTCCCTGCAGGGAGGGGATGGGGGAGGGTCTTTTACATATACGTGTACTTATAGTCGGTGGGCGACAGCAGCGTCTCCTTGATGACGCGGGGCGTGATCCAGCGCAGCAGGTTGAACTCGCCGCCAGCCTTGTCGTTGGTGCCGCTGGCGCGTGCGCCGCCGAAGGGCTGCATGCCTACGACGGCCCCCGTGGGCTTGTCGTTGATGTAGAAGTTGCCGGCGGCATAGCTCAGGCGCTCCGTCAGCTGCTCCACGGCCATGCGGTCGCGACCGAAGACGGCACCCGTGAGACCGTAGGGCGAGGTCTCGTCGCAGAGCTTCACGGTCTCCTCCACCTTGTCGTCGTCATAGGGATAGACGGTGAGGATGGGGCCGAAGATTTCCTCTTCCATCGACTTGAAGTGCGGGTCGGTGGTTTCGATGACCGTAGGCTCCACAAACCAGCCAACGCTCTTGTCGCACTTGCCGCCGATGACCACCTTGGCATCGGCAGCTGCCACGGCGTAGTCGATATACGACTTGCACTTGTCGAACGAAGCCTCGTCGATGACGGCGTTCACGTAGTTCTGCGGGTCGCACACATCGCCCATCTTGATTTCGGCGCACATGCGGCTGACGTCCTCCAGCACCTCGGGCCAGAGACTCTTCGGGATATACATGCGGCTGGCGGCCGAGCACTTCTGTCCCTGGAACTCGAAGGCGCCGCAGAAGGCAGCGGTGGCCACGGCCTTCGGGTCGGCCGAGGGATGCACGAAGATGAAGTCCTTGCCGCCCGTCTCGCCAACCAGTCGGGGATAGCTGACGTAGCGGTCGAGGTTCTTGCAAGCCAGTTGCCACAGACTCTTGAAGGTGGCGGTGCTGCCGGTGAAGTGGATGCCGGCGAAGTGCTTGCTCTGCGTGGCCACCTCGCCGATGAGGGCGCCGCTGCCAGGCAGGAAGTTCACCACGCCGTCGGGCAGGCCAGCCTCCTTGTAGAGCTGCATCAGGTAATAGTTCGACAGCAGGGCGGTAGTGCTGGGCTTCCACAGTGCCACGTTGCCCATGAGCACGGGCGTGAGGCAGAGGTTCGAGGCGATGCTGGTGAAGTTGAACGGCGTGACGGCGAGGATGAAGCCCTCCAGGGGGCGATACTCCATGTGGTTGAGCTGGCCGACGCCGTCCTTGGGCTGCATCTGGTAGATCTTCGAGGCGTAGTGAACGTTGTAGCGGAAGAAGTCGATGGTCTCACAGGCGCTGTCAATCTCGGCCTGGTAGATGTTCTTGCTCTGTCCGAGCATGCAGGCGGCGTTCATGATGGGGCGATACTTGGTGGCCAGCAGATGGGCCATCTTCATCACGATGGCGGCGCGCGTGGTCCACGGCGTGCGGCTCCACTCGGCCCAGGCCTTCATGGCAGTCTCCACGGCCAGTTCAATCTCCTTGCGGCCCACCTTGTGGTAGATGGCCAGCACATGCTGGTGGTCGTGCGGGCAGGTGACGGTGCCGGTGTCGCCGGTGCGGATTTCCTTGCCACCAATAATGATGGGGATGTCGACCACTATGCTCTTCTGGCGCTCCAGCTCCTTTTCAAGTGCTACACGCTCTGGCGAGCCTGCCAGATAGGCTTTCACCGGCTCGTTGGCCGGCAGGGGGAATGTGATTACTGAGTTGTTCATTGTGTATCTAAGCCCCCTAAGTTAGGGGGTTGGGGGTCTGAACGCGTGAACGTTCATTAGCACCAGTTAAGTTGTTAATATTGTTATTTGTTCTCTTATTCTTTTCAAGTATGTATGGGGCCAAACCATATTGCTACCTAAAAACGGTAACTTAGGGGGCTTTGAATATTTCGGCCATCATGCAGCGGGCGCTGCCGCCTCCGGCCGTCTCTATGGTGGGGATGTCGCAGTGGACAATCTTCGCGTGGCGGTCGATGCGCATCAGCTGTCTCACCATGAGCGAGTCGTAGGCCGTGGTGCTCATCACCAGCAGCGGCTCATGCAGGCTGCCGTTCACTTCCAGCATGTTGCCAGCGAAGTGATGCATCTGCTCCAGCGTGATTTCTATCACGTCGCGATAGCCCCACTGCAGCATCTGCTTCAGCGTGTTGCGCTGCTCCTCGTCTTTCACCGCCTCCAAGCACACCATCGCCATATCCTGACCCAGGTGCATCATCACGTTGGTGTGGTAGATGGGCATGCCCTGCTCGTCCTCGCCGTTGAAGGCGAAGTAGGTGTAGCCCATCTGCTCCGCCCAGTCTTTCAGCACCTCCTCGTGGGTGCGAGCCGAGCGACAGGCGTAGGCGATGCGCTGCCTTCGGTCGAGCACCAACGAGCCGGTGCCTTCCAGGAACTTTCCCTGCGCCTCCCAGTGCGTCAGGTCGACCACCTTCTCGAAGTGAAGCTGTTGCAGGTGGGGCATCAGCTTCGCACGCTCCAGTCGGCGGTTGGGGGCAAACATGGGATAGAGCACCAGTGTGTCGCCATGCGTGGAGAAGCAGTTGTTGGGGAAGATGCTGTCAGGCGTTGACGGCTCGGGCGTGTCCTGCAGCACATCTACGGTGACGCCATTGTCTCTCAGCAGCTGCACAAAGGCGTCGAACTCCCGCACAGCCTGCTGTTGCACGCCCTCCGCCTGCTGGTCGCTCTTCAGCTGGAACGCGTTGTTCACAGCCGTCTGCTCGTTGTAGGCGAAGCGGCAAGGCCGCACCATCAATATATGATTAGTTGTCCGCATATTCGTTGTCGTTCAACTACTCCATTTCTTCAAATGTCTTTTTGATGATGCCGATAGCCTCGCGCAGCTGCTCCTCGTTGATGCAGAGCGGTGGTGCGAAGCGGATGATGTCGTCGTGGGTGGGCTTGGCCAGCAGTCCGCGCTCCATCATCTTCAGGCAGATGTCCCAGGCGGTCTTGCCATTGATGGGACGGGTGACGATGGCGTTGAGCAGACCGCGCCCGCGCACCTCGACGATGAAGGGCGACTGTATCTTCTTGATTTCCTCGCGGAAGATGCGGCCCATCTTCTCGGCGTTCTCCACCAGGTGCTCGTCCTTCACCACTTTCAGTGCCTCCACGGCCACGCGGGCGGCCAGTGGGAATCCACCGAAGGTGGAGCCGTGCTCACCGGGCCGGATGTTGAGCATGATGTCGTCGTCGGCCAGACATGCCGACACGGGCAGCACGCCGCCGCCCAGCGCCTTGCCCAGCACCACGATGTCGGGGCGCACGCCGTCGTGCTCCGAGCAGAGCATGCGGCCCGTGCGGGCGATGCCCGTCTGCACCTCGTCGGCGATGAGCAGCACGTTGTGCTGGTGGCACAGGTCGTAGCACTGCTTCAGATAGCCGTCGTCGGGCACGAAGACGCCCGCCTCGCCCTGAATAGGCTCGGCGATGAAGCCGGCCACCTCGGGGCCATACTGCTCGAGCGCCTGGCGCAGCGCCTCCACATTATTATAAGGTATGCGGATGAATCCCGGCGTCAGCGGACCGTAGTTGTCGTAGCTGCTGGGGTCGTTGCTCATGGTGATGACGGTGACGGTGCGGCCGTGGAAGTTGCCCTCGCAGCAGATAATCTTAATCTGCTCGTTGGGGATGCCCTTCTTCACAGCGCCCCAGCGGCGGGCCAGCTTCAGCGCCGTCTCCACGCCCTCGGCACCCGTGTTCATGGGCAGCACGCGGTCGTAGCCAAAGTATTCGTGCATAAACTGTTCATACTCGCACAGCGCATCGTTGTAGAAGGCGCGGCTGGTGAGGCAGAGCACGTCGGCCTGGTCCTTCAGCGCCTTCACAATGCGGGGGTGGCAGTGGCCTTGGTTCACGGCGGAGTAGCTGCTCAGGAAATCGAAATACCGCTTTCCCTCCACGTCCCATACGTAGATGCCTTCACCGCGATGCAGCACCACGGGCAGCGGGTGGTAGTTGTGCGCACCATACTGCTCTTCCAATTGCATCAGTTCTTTTGTGGTTTTCATTGTTTTCATCAGATAAATGGTTTTTAGTTCTTGGGATGCAAATTTACTGAATGTTTATGACATCGGCGCAAAATTCTTGATAAATATTGTTAAAAGCGCGCTGTGCCTTCCTGCCGCTCCCGCAGCCGCAGTGCGCCGACCATCTCGTAGGCGGTGGCGGGTAAGAATGCACGCCATCCCCATGCTGCTGGGTCATAGATGAAAAATAGGCGCTGAAAAGTTTTGCTATCTGCCGAAAAAGCTGTAATTTTGCGGTGCCAAAACACGATAACCGATAAAACTATGGAAACCCATCTCATCTCGGCCGAGCACCTCACCATCGAGCGCATCGGCGAAATCATCCGACAGGGCATGAAGCTGGAACTGAGCGACGACGCACGCCAGCGCATCCGCCGCTGCCGACAGTATCTCGACAAGAAGATTGCCTCCAACGGCGCGCCTGTCTATGGTGTCACCACGGGCTTCGGCTCGCTATGCAACGTCAGCATAGGCCGCGAGCAGCTGTCGCAGTTGCAGGTGAACCTCATCAAGAGCCATGCCTGCGGCGTAGGGGACCGCGTGCCCAACGATATTGTGAAGATTATGCTGCTGCTGAAGATTCAGTCGCTCTCCTATGGCTACAGCGGCTGTAAGCTCGACACCGTGCAGCGGCTCATTCAGTTTTTCAACAACGATGTACTGCCCGTGGTCTACCGACAGGGGTCGCTGGGTGCCAGTGGCGACTTGGTGCCATTGGCACACCTCTGCCTGCCGCTCATCGGTCTGGGCGAGGTGGAGTATCAGGGGAAAATCATCAGCGGACAGGAGCTGTGCCACAAGAAACGGTGGAAGCCCATCGAACTGGCTTCGAAGGAGGGACTGGCACTGCTCAACGGCACACAGAACATGAGCGCACACGCCGTGTGGTGCTTGTTGGAGGCGCAGCGGCTGAGCGACTGGGCCGACATCATCGCCGCCATGAGCCTCGATGCCTTCGACGGGCGCATAGAACCCTTCCTCGACCAGGTGCATCAGGTGAGGCCCCACCAAGGGCAGATAGAGACGGCGCAGCGCATACGCCAACTGTTGGAGGGCAGCCAAATTCTGGTCAACATCAAGGCGCACGTGCAAGACCCCTACAGCTTCCGCTGTGTGCCACAGGTGCATGGGGCTGTGAAGGACACCATACGCTATGTGAAGAGCGTCATCGACATCGAAATCAACTCGGCCACCGACAACCCCACGGTGCTGCCCGACGACGACCTCATCATCTCGGCCGGCAACTTCCACGGCGAACCCATCGCCCTGCCCATCGACTTCCTCAGCATTGCCATGAGCGAGCTGGCCGACATCAGCGAGCGCCGCATCTACCGTCTTGTCAGTGGCACGCGCGGTCTGCCCTCGTTCCTCGTGGCCAACCCAGGCGTGAACAGCGGGTTCATGATTACGCAGTACACCGCCGCCTCGTGCGTCTCGCTCAACAAGAGTCTGGCCATGCCCTCATCGGTAGACAGCATCCCCTCGTGCCAAGACCAAGAAGACCTGGTGTCGATGGGTGCCAACGCAGCCATCAAACTGCAGAGGGTGATTCTCAACACCGAGCGGGTGCTGGCCATCGAGCTGTTCAACGCCGCCCAGGCCCTCGACTTCCGTTTGCCGCTCCACTCCTCGCCCGCCATCTGCCAGATTCACCAGAGCTTCCGCCGCGTCGTGCCTTTCATCCTCAACGACGAGCTGATGTATCCCCACATCGACCGCGCCATAGAGTTCCTGAGAGGATAGAAGACGTTTCGCGGGCTTTCAAAAAGTCAACGCTTTTTTCCAAAAAAGCAACGCCTTTTTTCGAAAAGTCAACGCCTTTTTTTCGTCCAGTGCCATTTTTACAGCCTCCGTGGAGATAATTATGTCTACGGAGGCAATTATGTCTACGGACTCGTAGGACTAAAAGGACGGCTACGCCAAAAAGACTAAAAAAACAACCCCTCTCGACGGGAGGGGTTGGGGGATGGGTTCGTAGGGGTAGGTTTGCGAGTTTGTGGTGGGCTATTTACTCCAGATACGTATATCCATACAGGCCGCTGCGGTAGTTGGAGAGGAACTCCTTGCCCTCTTCAAGCGAGATGCGGCCCTGCTTCACGCTCTTCGTCACCCACATCTCCAATTGGCGCACCAGCTTCTTGGGGTCGTACTGCACGTAGTCGAGCACCTCGGCAACGGTCTCGCCGTCGATGATTTGGTCTATCTGGTAGTGGCCGTCCTTCACCGAGATGTGCACGGCGGTGGTGTCGCCGAAGAGGTTGTGCATGTCGCCAAGGATTTCCTGATAGGCTCCCACGAGGAAGACGCCCAGATAGTAGTCCTCGTTCTTGCGCAACGTATGCACGGGCAGCGAGTGCGAGTTGTGGCGGTTGGTGACGAAGTTCGCTATCTTGCCGTCGGAGTCGCAGGTGATGTCCTGTATGGTGGCGTTGCGCGTGGGACGCTCGGCCAGGCGCTGGATGGGCATGATGGGGAATATCTGATCGATGGCCCACGAGTCGGGCAGCGACTGGAAGAGCGAGAAGTTGCAGAAATATTTGTCGGCCAACAGCTTGTCGATGTTCATCAGCTCTTCGGGCACGTGCTTCAAATTCTTCGCCAGCGCGTTAATCTCGTGGCACACGCTCCAATACATCGCCTCAATCTCGGCGCGCGTCTTCAGGTCTACGCTGCCGTGGGCGAACAGGTCGAGCACGTCCTCGCGTATCTGCTCGGCGTCGTGCCAGTCTTCCAGCACGTTGCGCGGCGACAGGTTGTCCCAAATCTCGTAGAGGTCTTTCACCAGCTGATGCGAGTTCTCGTCGGGCTCAAACTCCTCGGGCATCTCGGGCAGCGAGGCCGTCTCCAGCACGTCGATGACGAACACGCTGTGGTGGGCAGCCAGCGAGCGACCGCTCTCGGTGATGATGTTGGGGTGTGGGATGCCGTTCTTGTTGGATGCCTCCACGAAGGTGTAGATACAATCGTTCACATACTCTTGTATCGAGTAGTTCACCGAACTCTCGCTGCTGGGGGAGCGGGTGCCGTCGTAGTCAACGCCCAGACCGCCGCCGCAGTCGACGAAGTCTACGTTGTAGCCCATCTTGTGAAGCTGCACATAGAACTGCGAGGCCTCGCGCAGGGCGGTCTGTATGCGACGTATCTTCGTTATCTGGCTGCCGATATGGAAGTGAATGAGTCGCAGACAATCGCGCATATCCTTGCGGTCGAGCAAGTCGAGCGCCTCCAACAGCTCGGAGCTGGTGAGGCCAAATTTCGAGGCGTCGCCGCCGCTCTCCTCCCACTTGCCGGCGCCGCTACTGGCCAGCTTGATGCGTATGCCAATGTTGGGGCGCACGTTGAGCTTCTTGGCCACACGGGCGATGATGTCGAGCTCGTTCAGCTTCTCCACCACGATGAATATCTGCTTGCCCATCTTCTGTGCCAGCAGCGCCAGCTCGATGTAGCCCTGGTCTTTGTAACCGTTGCACACGATGATACTGTCGCTCTGGCACTGCACGGCGATGACGGCGTGCAGTTCGGGCTTCGAACCCGCTTCAACACCCAGGTTGAACTTGCGGCCGTGCGAGATAATTTCCTCCACCACGGGCTGCATCTGGTTCACCTTGATGGGATACACCACATAGTTCTCAGCCTTGTAGTCATACTCCTCGGCGGCTTTCTTGAAGCAGCTCCACGTCTTCTCGATGCGGTTGTCGAGGATGTCGGGGAAGCGCAGCAGCACCGGTGCCGTCACGTCGCGCAGCTGCAACTCGTCCATCACCTCGCGCAGGTCAATCTGCGTGGTGTCCTTGCAGGGAGTGACATACACGTTGCCTCGGTCGTTAATGCCGAAGTAGTTTGTGCCCCAGCCGCCGATGTTGTACAGCTCGCGGGCGTCGTCGATGGTCCATTTCTTCATTTTCGTTGCGGTATGAGTGTGCAAAGTTACGACAAAAATGTGAGAACAAAGCAGAAAAGCCGAAAAAGTTGCAAAGAGAGTGAAGAATAAAGAAACGCCCATGCTTAGAGCGGGAAAAACGGTGCTCTTTTTGGTTGGCAGCGGGCGGGGACAATATTGGCAGCGTCCGCTGCCAATAATGGCAGCGGACGGGGAAAACATTGGCAGCGGGCGCTGCCAACCGGTTTTTATCCTATGGGGACATAATGCTACTCGGCAGCCGAACGCCGAAAGACTTAGGAAAGTATCTTTGTAAAAAATGGAGCAGCTACGCTACTGAGTGTAATTAAAAACTATGAATAGAAAAAGGAAATATCCTGTAGGCATACAGAGCTTTGAGAGCATCCACATGGATGGATATCTGTACGTAGACAAGATCCCTGAAACAATGTCACAGATTTAGCTATTCCTGACGTAACAACGCGTTCATCCTTTCGAGTCCTTCCATCAAGCGGGCACGGGGGCAGGCGATGTTGATTCGCACATAGCCGCGCCCGGTCTCGGGGCCATACATCGTGCCAGGATTCACCCATACATGAGCCTCGTTGAGCCATCGGTCGCAGAGCTGCTCAACGGGGATGCCACAAGCAGACACATCGACCCAGACGAGATAGGTGCCCTCCAAGGGGGTGACCACCAGCTGGGGCTGATGCTCGGCGAAATAGTGGCAGAGAGCCTGATAGTTTTCCCAGAGATATTCGTTCAGCTCGTCAATCCAGTCTTCGCTGTCGTTGTAGGCGGCCTGGAGGGCAACCGGGCCGAAGGGATTGAGGTCGCACACCTCGTTGATGTTGATGGCGCGCTCCAGTCGACGGAGCCAGTCGGGCTGTGCACAGATGATGTTGGCGGTTTGCAACCCGGCAATGTTGAACGACTTGGAGGGCGAGTTGAGAACGACGCTGTTCATGCGACAGGCTTCGCTGACGGCTGCAAAGGGCTGGAAGCGATGGCCTGGCATAATGAGTTCGCAGTGAATCTCGTCGGAGACCACCTTCACATGATGGCGCAGACAGATGTCGTTCATACGCGCCAACTCGTCAGCCGTCCACACACGCCCCGTGGGGTTGTGGGGGTTGCAGAGCAGAAATACGGTGGTCTTCTCGTCGGCACATTTCGCCTCAAAGTCTTCCCATTGCACAGCAAATCGGTTCTCCCCGTCCTTCTTTAGAGCGGTCTCCAGCACTTCGCAGCCATTGTTACGGATGCTGCTGAAGAAGCAGTTGTAGTCGGGCGAGAGGATAAGCACCTTCTCGCCAGGCATTGTCAACGCTTTGATAGCCACCGACATAGCGGGCACAACACCAGTGGTGTAGAGCATCTCTTCGCGATAGATGTTCCACTGATGGCGGCGACTAAACCAGTTGATGACGGCAGCATAGTACTCGTCGGTGACGACGGTATAGCCATACACACCATGTGCGGCACGCCGACATACAGCCTCCTGAATGGCGGGGGCGGCACGAAAGTCCATATCGGCCACCCACAACGGGATGACATCGGCATGAGGGGCTTCGTCATACTTCACGCAGCCAGTGCCGCGTCGTTCTACATATTCATCAAAATGATACTTCGACATAATGCTATATAATAATATAAGGAGATGACATCAAGACATCGAAGACTTATCGTCTTGTCGTCAACGCCCCTTGATGTTAATAACGCAGTTGGCGGGTTGCCGAATATTCTCATCGATAGTCACGCTACCAATGCTGTCGGCTGTGATGTGCCCACTGGTGGGATTCTTGATGTTGGTGATATGTCCGCGGATGTCGGCCTGCACATTGCTGTACTCAAACACGCGGTCGCAGTCGGGGGCGAACGAACAGTTCTCCAGCACCAGCTCGTCGGCATAGCACAGCAACTGTTCGCCCGCCAGCTGACAGTTGATGAGTCGCACGTTCTTGGAGTGCCACGCCAAGTATTCGCCATCGAGCAGCGAATCGCGAATGACGATGTTCTCGCACTCCCAGAACGAGTCCTTCGTCACAATATGGGCGTTGCTAAGCTCTACGTTCTTGCAGTATTGGAACACATACTTCGAGTCGCTCTTCAGTCCATCGATCTTCACGTTCTCGCAAAACATAAAAGGATAGGTTCCATCGTGAAGCTCGAGGTTTTTCGCTTCAATGTCGCTACAACGCCAGAAGATCTCGTCGGCATCGTTGATGACCACATCCTCTAAGTAGAGGTGGTGCATCTCTCGAAACATTTTTGGGCCGTCAATGCGGGTGTGGCGCATGTCTAAATGGTCGCTGTACCAGAGTGCCGAGCGGGCACCGACATCAAACTGACAACGGTTGATGCGGAAACCATGAACGTGCCAGAACGGATACTTGCCCCAGAAACGGCAGTCGTCGGCTTCAATGTTGCTACATTCCTTGATGGCACTCTCACCATCGCCAATGGTAACTTGCTCCAGTCGTAAATCGTGTGATTCAAACAGCGGACGTTCACCTTCAAAATGCTGGTTTTTGATAATCTTCATATACTGAATGTGATAAATAAGCATGCAAAGATAAAAAGAAAGAAAGGAAAAACAAAGGAATTTAGGTTTTTTATTATTCAAGAAAAGGGCAAATCGCAAAAAATGAGTAACTTTGCACAAAAATCAAAGGCAATGATGACACTGAAATACGATGTAGTGGTGATAGGTGGTGGCCACGCTGGCTGCGAGGCTGCATGCGCCTCGGCTAACATGGGTGCCAAGACACTCCTGGTCACCATGGACATGAACAAGATAGCCCAGATGTCGTGCAATCCTGCCGTCGGCGGAATTGCAAAGGGACAGATTGTACGCGAGATTGATGCCCTGGGTGGACAGATGGGAAGAGTGACTGATGCCACGGCCATTCAGTTCCGAATGCTCAACGTGGGGAAGGGACCCGCAGTATGGAGCCCGAGGGCTCAATGCGACCGAGGAAAATTCATTTGGGAATGGCGCAAAAAGTTGGATGAAACCGATAATTTAGATGTGTGGCAAGATCAGGCATGCGAATTGCTGGTAGAGGAAGGAAAGAAGAAAACGGTGAAGGGTGTGCGCACCATCTGGGGAGCTGAAATCCTGGCCCGATGCGTCATCGTCACAGCCGGAACATTCCTCAATGGACTGTTGCACATTGGCCGCAAGATGGTGTCCGGGGGCAGGATTGCGGAGCCAGCAGTGGCCGATTTCACCGAGAGCATCACCCGCCACGGCATTCGCTCTGCCAGGATGAAAACGGGTACTCCCGTGCGCATCGACAAGCGCAGTGTTGACTTCAGCTTGCTGACCATGCAACCCGGCGAGAACCACCCTTATCGGTTCTCCTATTGCTCAGGGCCGCAGAACCAGTATGAGACATCCAATCATAAGCCAACCTCGCTGCCACAGCTGCCCTGCTGGACTGTGAACACAAACCCAGAGGTACACCGCATCCTGCGCGGTGGATTGGAGGATTCGCCACTCTACAACGGACAGATTCATTCCATCGGACCCCGCTATTGTCCGTCGATAGAAACCAAGTTGGTGACTTTTCCCGACCGTGAACAACACCCACTCTTTTTGGAACCCGAAGGCGTAGACACCAACGAGATGTATCTGAATGGCTTCTCCTCGTCGCTGCCGATGGAAACGCAGATTGAAGCCCTGAAAAAGATGCCAGCCTTCAAGAACGTGAAGGTGTATCGCCCCGGCTATGCCATCGAGTACGACTTCTTCGACCCCACCCAGCTGAAGCATACGCTGGAATCGAAGATGGTGGACGGACTCTTCATGGCAGGACAGGTGAACGGCACCACAGGATATGAGGAGGCCGCCGGACAGGGACTGGCCGCTGGCGTAAATGCCGCGTTGAAGAGCAACGGCGAACAAACCTTTGTAATGCACCGCGACGAGTCATACATCGGCGTGCTCATCGATGACTTGGTGACAAAAGGCGTTGACGAACCCTACAGAATGTTTACGTCGCGGGCCGAATATCGCATCCTGCTCAGACAAGACGACGCCGACCGCCGACTGACGGAGCGCTCATACGAACTGGGACTGGCGAAGCGCGACCGATACGACTGGTGGATGGAGAAGAAACAAGGTATAGAAGACATCAGCAACTTCTGCAAGAGCTATGCCATCAAACCCAGAGAAATCAACGATGCTCTGGAACGCCTCGGCACCACCCCACTTCAGTTTGGTGTGAAGCTCGAAGACCTGGTGACACGCCCCCAGCTAAACCTGAAGAACCTTTCGGAAATCATCCCACCATTGCGCGAAGTCATCGACCGTCTGCCAAATAGAAAAGAAGAGATAGCTGAGGCCGCCGAGATACGTATTAAGTATAGAGGCTACATAGAGCGCGAACGCGTGGTGGCTGAAAAGATGCACCGCTTGGAAAACATCCGCATCAAGGGCCACTTCAATTACAACGAGCTACAGTCGCTCTCGACCGAGGCCCGACAAAAGCTCATTGCCATCGATCCGGAGACGCTGGCACAGGCCAGCCGCATCCCTGGTGTGAGTCCCAGCGACATCAACGTGCTGTTGGTGCTGATGCACCGTTGAGGCTCTGCCGAAAGGACAACGGACTACAAAACCTCATTCGTTCCACGTGAAACAAAAATCATTTTTATATCAAACAAACCACTGATTATGAACAACAAAGTGCTGATGGAAAATCTCAGGAGCATTCCTGACTTTCCGAAAAAAGGAATCAACTTTCGCGATGTGACCACCCTCTACAAGAACGCCGAGTGCGTGCAGATAATGCTCGACGAATTGGAGCAGCTCTATCGCGACAAGGGAATCACGAAGATTGTGGGAATAGAAAGTCGCGGCTTCGTGATGGCATCGGCTCTGGCCGGCAGACTGGGGTGTGGCATCGTGCTGGCACGCAAACCCGGCAAGCTGCCCAGCACCGTCATCAAGGAAAGCTTCTCGAAGGAATACGGCGTGGACACCGTGGAGATGCACATCGACAGCATCAATGCGGACGACGTGGTGCTGATACACGACGACCTGCTGGCCACTGGCGGAACTGCCAAGGCCACCTTCAAACTGGTGAAGCATTTCAAACCCAAAAAGGTGTATATGAATTTCATCATTGAAATCAAAGACGAGGGACTGCATGGCCGCGACGAGTTGGAACCACTGTGCGAAGTGACCACACTGATGACGCTATAAAAGAAGAAAACATCGGATTAAAAAGCGCGACTGTTTCACGTGAAACACGAAAGGCATGACGAAGGAAGAAAACGAGAAGAGGCTTGAATATCTAAAGGGTATTGTGAGGAGACTGCCAGAGAAACCGGGCAGCTATCAGTTCTACGACGAGGAGCACACCATCATCTACGTGGGAAAGGCCAAGAACTTGAAGAACCGCGTATCATCTTACTTCCATACGGAGGTGGACAGGTTCAAGACGAAGGTGTTGGTAAGCAAAATCCACGACATCTCATATACCGTGGTAAATACAGAAGAGGATGCCCTGCTACTGGAGAACTCACTCATCAAGAAATACAATCCCCGCTACAACGTCTTGCTGAAAGACGGTAAGACCTATCCAAGCATCTGCGTCACCAACGAATATCTGCCTCGCGTTTTCAAGACTCGTACCATCAACAAAAAAGGAGGCACATACTTCGGACCCTATTCGCATGTGGGTTCGATGTACGCAATCCTCGATTTAATAAAAGAACTATATAAACCGCGCACATGCCGTTTTCCAATGACCAAAGAAGGGGTGGAAAACGGCAAATACAAAGTATGCTTAGACTACCACATCAAGCGATGCAATGGCCCATGCACAGGTAAGCAAAGTTGGGAAAGCTACCAGGAAAACATACGACAAGCACGTGAAATATTGAAGGGGAACTCTCGCAAGGTGATACGCGACCTGAAAGTAAAAATGGAGCAACTGGCGGCAGAACTACGCTTTGAAGAGGCCGAAGAAGTGAAGCAAAAGTACTTGGCATTGGATGGCTTTGTCACGCGCAGCGAGGTGGTGAGCCACACCATCGACAACGTCGATGTATTCAGCATCACCAGCGACGAGAAGATCGCTTACATCAACTATATCCACGTCTCGAATGGGAGCATCAACCAGAGCTTTACCATTGAATACAAGAAAAAGATGGACGAGACGGATGAAGAACTGTTGCAATTAGGCATCGCTGAGCTGCGAGAACGCTTCAAGAGTCAGGCGAAAGAGATCATCGTACAGCAAGAAATAGACCTGAATATGGAAGGTGTCGTTTTCACCATTCCACAACGTGGGGACAAGAAAACACTGCTCGACCTGTCGATCATGAATGGCAAACAATACAAATTCGACCGTCTGAAACAGGCAGAGAAATTAAATCCCGAGCAGAAGCAAGTACGACTGATGAAAGAGCTGCAAGAGAAACTAAAGCTCCCTACCCTACCCTACCAAATAGAATGTTTCGACAACTCAAACATCAGCGGCAGCGATGCGGTAGCAGCCTGCGTAGTGTTTAAGAAGATGAAGCCCTCGAAGAGCGACTACAAACGCTATAACATCAAAACCGTGGTGGGGCCAGACGACTACGCATCGATGAAGGAAGTGGTGTTAAGACGATATAAACGACTGATAGATGAAGAGCAACCTCTACCCGACTTGATAGTAGCCGACGGTGGACGAGGACAGATGGAGGTGATACGTGAGGTGATTCAGGACGAATTGAAACTCGACATCCCCATCGCCGGACTGGCCAAAAACGACCGCCACAGAACGAATGAACTGCTATACGGGTTCCCGCCCATGACGGTGGCATTGAAGACCGATTCGGAATTATTCCATGTGCTCACACAGCTACAAGATGAGGTACACCGCTTTGCCATCACTTTCCATCGCGAGAAGCGTTCCAAGCATGCACTACACAGCGAGCTGGACGAAATAAAAGGCATTGGACCAAAGACACGCGATGAGCTGCTACGACAGCTAAAGTCGATCAAGAAAATCAAAGAGTCGGCAGTTAAAGAGCTGGAAAGCTTCATCGGAAAGGCAAAAGCCACCATCGTCTACAACCATTTCCACGGAAATGAAGGTCAAAAGGAATAGTTAAATAGTCTTTCAATTGTTAAATTTTGGCCAAAGATAATTAGAAAAGGTAAGTAATTATTTTCCAAAAGATTACGCCGGGAAAAAATTTGGAGCGCTCCAAATTTCAAAAAGGCAACGCCATTTTTCAAAAAGTCAACGCCAAATTAAATTTTAGAGCGCTCCAAATTTTGCAAAAGCATACGAATTGTTAAAAACAAGATAGCAATGAAACAAAATATTTGGCTTTTATAAAAATAGTAGGAAAAAAATGAGTATCTTTGCAGCAATCTTTTCAAAACGACAAAACAGACATGAGATATAGCATTACAGACCCCACCTCCACTCCCCTCATCATGAAGGGAAGGTAAGGGCTACGTCCGAAGTAGCCACAAGTACTTACCCTCGCTTCAAGGGGATGGGTCAGGGGAGAGGTCTGAAATATTATTGATATGGAAGCATAAGAAAGATAAAGATGAGAGCAGTAATACAACGTGTGAGTCACGCGAGCGTGAGCATCGACGGTGAGGTAAAAGCGGCCATCGGGCAAGGACTCCTCATCCTGCTTGGCGTATGCGACGAAGACGAGCAAGAAGACGTTGCTTGGCTGGTGAAGAAAACGGCAAATCTGCGGATATTCAACGACGATGACGGTGTGATGAACCGCAGCATCATAGACGTTGAAGGTCAGGCACTTGTGGTGAGCCAGTTCACGCTCTACGCCAGCTACAAGAAGGGGAATCGCCCGTCGTGGTTCCGCGCCGGCAGCCATGAGCACTCCATACCGCTCTACAACGCTTTCTGCCAGCAACTCTCGCAAGAGATAGGAAAACCCGTTGGCACAGGTGAATTTGGGGCAGACATGAAGGTGGAACTGCTCAACGACGGGCCCGTGACCATCTGTATGGACACTAAAAACAAGGAATAAAGAAACCACATTGCAAAGATTCACACTAATCGATAGAACAAAATGACCATCAAAGAAGCACAGCAAATCGTTGATGTCTGGATACACAAGTATGGCGTGCGTTACTTTTCGGAACTCACCAACATGGCAGTGCTCACCGAAGAGGTGGGCGAGTTGGCCCGTGTGATGGCCCGCAAATATGGTGACCAAAGCTTCAAGGAAGGTGAGAAAGAGAACCTGGGCGAAGAGATGGCCGACGTGCTGTGGGTTTTGCTCTGCCTGGCCAACCAGACAGGCGTAGACCTGACAGAAGAACTACAGAAGTCAATTGAGAAAAAGACCCGCCGCGACTCGTTGCGGCATATTGCAAACCCAAAACTAAAAGCATAAAACCATGGCTGAACAACATGAACACAAGCATCAACACGCGATGCCAATGAGCCACATCGAAGAGGCTTTAAAGAAGTACAACCTCGACATCACCAACGAGCAGGTGAGCGAGGCAGTGAAGAAAATCATCGCTGAAAAAGTGCCCCAGAACGACACGCTCGAAGTAAAGAAATTCCTGATGGGAAGCGTGGAGCTGACTACTCTGAAGACCACCGACAGCGACACCAGCGTGATGGCTTTCACAGAGAAGGTGAACAAGTTTGAAGAGGAGTACCCTACCCTACCCCACGTGGCTACCATCTGTGTATATCCACGTTTTGCCCGCACCGTTCACGAGACATTAGAGGTGGAAGGTGTAGAGATAGCCTGCGTGTCGGGATCATTCCCCAGCAGCCAGAGCCTCATCGAAGTGAAAACCGTGGAAACGGCATTGGCCGTAAAAGACGGTGCCACCGAGATCGACATCGTGCAACCCGTGGGAAGTCTGTTGGAAGGCGACTACGAAACAGTGGTCGACGAGATTCAGCAGCAGAAAGAGGCTTGTGGCGATGCCCCTTTGAAAGTAATACTTGAAACTGGGTGCCTGAAGACTGCCAAGAACATCAAGATTGCTTCGCTACTGGCCATGTATGCCGGTGCCGACTACATCAAGACCAGCACCGGAAAACTGGAGCCCGCCGCCACGCCCGAGGCCGCCTACGTGATGTGCCAAGCTATCAAGGAATACTACGATGAAACGGGCATACAGATTGGTTTTAAGCCTGCTGGAGGACTGAATTCACCCATGGATGCCATCATCATGTACACCATTGTAAAGGAGGTGCTTGGCGAGCGCTGGCTCACCAACAAATGGCTCCGCTTGGGCACCAGCCGCCTGGCCAACATGCTGCTGAGCGAGGTAGTGGGAAAAGAGATTAAATTCTACTAAGACAATCCTATTCACCATAAAAGGAAAAAATCATGTAAAGCCATTGAGTCCCTAAATTTAGGGACTCAATTTGTGTCGAAGAAAAAAGGTGCTAGTGCTCTAATAGTGCCGCTTCATTACATAGTCGAGATACGTAACGAGGGCGTTGCGTATCTCTTCTTTTTTCACGCATTCATCGATGAATACCATGCTCTCGTTGTAGAAGTCCTGCATGCGGCTCTCGGCATACTCGATGCCGCCTTGCTGCTTGGTGAACTCTACCAACACGGCGATTTCATCGGTGTTGATGGTGCCAGCTTTCACCTTCAAGGCCAACTTGCTCATCGACTCATAGGTGGTTGATTTTAAGGCATATAGCACGGGAAGCGTCAGCTTGCCTTCGGTCATATCGTTGCCGGTGGGCTTGCCTATCTCGCGAGAGTCGTAATAATCAAAGATGTCATCGCGAATCTGGAACATCATACCCAACGTTTCACCGAAGTGGCGCGCCTTCTCCATATCGGCCTCCGAAGCGTTCACCGAGAGACAACCCAACACAGCACACGACTCGAAGAGCGAGGCAGTCTTCATGCGAATGACGTCGTAGTAAACCTGCTCTGAAAAGTCGGTGTTCTGCACATTTTGCAACTGAAGGAGTTCACCTGCCGCCAGCTTGCGCCCTACCTCGGAGAGGTTGGCCATAATCTGAAGATTATCGGTCTTGGAAACATGAAGCAGAGCGGTGGAAAGAATGTAGTCGCCTACGAGCACGGCCACCTTATTATTAAAAGTGGCATTCACCGAAGACTGTCCATGGCGCTCAGCACTCTCGTCCACCACATCGTCGTGGACAAGTGAGGCTGCGTGCAACAGTTCCAAACCGATGGCGGCATTGATGGTCACATCGGTCACCATGCCATAGTTCTTCGCCAACAACAATGTCAGCAGCGGACGCATGTGCTTTCCTTCGCGCTGGCGAATGTGCAACAAGGCACTGCCCAGCAAACCGTCGGCATGCGAGAGAGCTTGGCCATAGCGTTCCTTAAACTCGCTGAATTCTGCCAAGATAGGGCGTTTAATTAGAGTAAGAGAATCCATTATTTCAAAATTTGGGCACAAAAATACGGAAAAATAATGAGTATTGCGAATTTTTTTAGTAATTTTACACCAAAAATCAATAAACATCATGGATAAACTGTTTTTACTCGATGCTTACGCCCTCATCTACCGGTCGTATTACGCATTTATCAAGAACCCACGCATCAACTCAAAAGGCCTTAACACCAGCGCCATCATTGGATTCGTGAACACGCTTCAAGAGGTGATTGAGAAGGAACAACCCCGCTATCTCGGCGTGGCTTTCGACCCTCACGGGCCTACTTTCCGCAGCGAGGCTTTCCCTCAGTACAAGGCTCAACGTGAAAAAACGCCCGAGGACATCACCCGTGCAGTGCCCATCATCAAAGAACTGTTGGCTGCTTGGCATATACCCGTATTGCAGGCCGACGGTTACGAAGCCGACGACGTGATAGGAACGTTGGCCAAAAAAGCAGAGGCAGTTGAACATATCGAAACCTACATGCTGACACCCGACAAGGATTACGGCCAGTTGGTGAGCGAACGCGTGAAAATCTATCGTCCACGTCATGGTGGTGGCTACGAAGTGATGGGCACCGAAGAGGTGTGTCAGAAATACAGCCTCCCCTACCCCACCCTGGTCATCGACCTTTTGGCACTGATGGGCGACTCGGCCGACAACTTCCCCGGCTGTCCAGGCGTTGGTGAGAAAACAGCCACTAAACTCATCCAGGACTTTGGAAACGTGGAACAGCTACTCGCACGGACGGCTGAACTAAAAGGAGCACTGAAGAAAAAAGTGGAGGAACATGCCGACGACATCCGAATGAGCTATTTCCTTGCCACCATTAAAACCGACGTGCCCATCGACCTCGACCTCGACGCCCTTACGATGAAGGAACCCGACAAGGAACAACTGGGCAAACTCTTCGCCGAATTGGAGTTTAAGACGCTGGCAGAGCGCATTCTTAAAAAATCGGAAAAAATCACAAAAACCGCTAACCAGCAGCTCTCTCTATTTGAAGAAAATCCTACCGAGGAGGCAGGAAGTGAAAAATTTTCGAGTTTTGAGACCATTAAAACCGTTAATCACAACTATCAATTGATTGATAATGAGGAAGAAATGTTCCGTCTTCGTGATTTTTTATTGACAAAAAATTTTTTAAGTTTAGACACGGAGACGACTTCGACCAACGCTATCGAGGCAGAATTGGTGGGTTTGAGCTTCTCGGTGGAGCCTCACAAGGCGTTTTATGTGGCCGTGCCAAAGGAACGTGAAGAGGCAATAAAAATTGTTAATCTTTTCAAACCGATTTACGAAGACACGAAAATTTTGAAAATTGGGCAGAACTTGAAGTATGATTTGGAAGTTTTAAGAAATTATAACGTTCAGTTACAACCTCCCATGTGGGACACGATGATTGCCCATTATCTTATCCAGCCCGAGCTGCGCCACAACATGGACTTCATGGCCGAAGCCTACTTGGGCTACCAGACGGTGCACATCGACGAGCTGATAGGTCCACGCGGCAAAAACCAGAAGTCGATGCGCGACCTCACCCCCACCGAGGTCTATGAGTATGCCTGCGAGGATGCCGACATCACCCTGCAGCTGAAGAACGTGCTGGAACCTGAGCTGAAGAAGAACGAATGCGAACGGCTGTTCTACGACATTGAGATGCCCCTGATGCCCGTGCTGGCCGAGATGGAGATGACCGGCGTGGTGCTCGACACCGATGCCCTACGCCAAACATCCAAAGACCTCACCGCACGTATGAACGAAATTGAGGCACGCATTTATGAACTGGCGGGTGAGCAATTCAACATCTCCTCGCCTCGACAGGTGGGCGACATCCTGTTCGGAAAGATGAAGATTATTGATAAACCCAAGAAGACCAAGACGGGACAATATGTCACCTCGGAGGACGTGCTGACGCAACTACAAGGCAAGCATGAGATTGTGGCGGACATCCTTGCCTTCCGTGGACTGAAGAAACTTCTTTCGACCTATGTTGACAACCTGCCTGGACTCATCAACAAACGCACAGGACATATCCACACCTCGTTCAACCAATGCGTCACCGCCACGGGACGACTGTCGTCGAGCGACCCAAATCTGCAAAACATTCCCGTGCGTGGCGAAGACGGAAAGGAGATTCGCAAGGCATTTGTGCCAGAACCTGGTAGTCTGTTCTTCTCGGCCGACTACAGCCAAATAGAACTGCGGGTGATGGCCCACCTGAGCGGCGACGAGCACATGATTGCAGTGTTCCGCGAGGGCAAAGACTTGCACGCCGCCACCGCCAGCACCATCTATAAAAAAAGCATCGACGAGGTGACACGCGACGAGCGCACGAAGTCGAAACGAGCCAACTTCGGCATCATCTACGGCATCACCGTCTTCGGTTTGGCCGAACGCCTCGGCATCAGTCGTGATGAGGGCAAACAGCTCATCGACGGATTCTTTGAGACCTTCCCACGTGTACACGACTATATGGAGCGTGCAAAAGCCGAGGCACGCCAGCGCGGCTATGTGGAGACCCTCTTCGGCCGCCGCCGCTACCTGCCCGACATCCTTTCGCAGAACGCCACGGTGCGCGGATTCGCAGAGCGCAATGCCATCAATGCCCCCATACAGGGCACAGCCGCCGACATCATCAAGGTGGCCATGATCCGCATCCATCAGCGCTTCAAGGACGAAGGCATCCGCAGCAAGATGATTTTGCAAGTGCACGACGAACTGAACTTCAGCGTGTTGCTCGAAGAGAAGGGTAGGGTAGAGGCCATCGTCATCGAGGAGATGCAGAACGCCCTCGCCCTCAGCGTGCCCCTCGTGGCCGACTGCGGCTGGGGCGAGAACTGGTTAGAGGCGCATTAACTGTTCTGTCGCCACCACCACACCGACGAGATGGTCAGCGCACTGCGGCTGTTGGAGCGGCGGGGGATATTTTGGTGGTTTTGGTGAGCGTTTTCAACTGTGGGGTCAGGTGCATCCTCATCTGCTGAAAGGCGCTGAGCACACATCTATGAAAATAAATGGGAGAATCTTTGTTATTTCAGGAAATAAAACGTAACTTTGCGGTGTCAAAGCCACTAAGGGCTATGCCGACCGAGTATTATGGCACAAGAGGAAAAGAAAAGGCGGGGCTACGCCGTAGGCGTGCAGATGTTCGACTGGATTCGCGAACGCGGCTCCATGTATGTCGACAAGACGGAATACGTGTGGAAGATGGTGTCGACCGATGCCGTCAATTTCTTCTTGAGTCGCCCACGACGCTTCGGCAAGTCGCTGCTGATTGACACTCTCCGCTGCTATTTCGAGGGAAGGAAGGAACTGTTCGAGGGCTTGTATATATACGACAAGGAGAAGGAATGGCGACAATACCCCGTCATCCGACTCGACCTCAGCAACGGCAAGTACTACGAGAAGGAGCGGGTGCATGGCACCATCAGCAGCATTCTGCGCGACCATGAAAAACGATGGAAAACGATCGTCTACGATGAATACAACTATGACGACCGACTGAAAAACATCATCCATGCCGCTTACGAACAGACAGGCCAGAAGGTGGTCATCCTCATCGACGAGTACGACGCCCCAATGCTCGACAGCATCACCAACTGGGAGTTGCAGGACTACATCCGCGACCGCATCCGCAATCTGTTCTCGCCCTTGAAGGCCCAGGCGCAGTATCTGCGCTTTGTGTTCCTGACGGGTATCTCGAAGTTTTCGCAGCTCTCGGTGTTCAGCGAACTCAACAACCTGCAGCAGCTCACCTTTGACCCTGCCTACGAAGCCGTCTGCGGCATCACCCATGAGGAAATGCTCACCCAGCTGAAACCCGACATCGAGCTGCTGATGGAGAAAATGAACATCACCTACAGCCGTTGGAACCTGCAATTCAGCTACGATGAAATAGTGGCCAAGCTAAAGGAGATGTACGACGGCTACCACTTCAGCAACCACTTCACCGACGTGTACTGCCCCTGGAGCCTGGTCAATGCTTTTGCCCTCGGCGACATCATGAATTTTTGGTTCTCCACCGGCACACCTACCATGCTGGTCAACGTGATGCGGCAGCACAGCGTCAGCTTGCAGCAGATAGAGCACATCAGTGTGAACCTGCGCCGTTTCGATGCCCCCACGGAGCGCATCAGCGACCCCATTCCCGTGCTGTTCCAAAGCGGCTACCTGACGCTGAAGAGCTACAACCCGCTGGAAAACGAATATGAGTTGGGATTCCCCAACGGCGAGGTGCGCGAAGGATTTGCCTACTCGCTCTACAAATACTATATGGAGGACTATGTGGGCAGCGACGATGCTTTGGGCAATGCCTTCAAGCGTCTGCGCCGCAGCGACATCACGTTCGAGCAGTTTGTTGATACCATCCGCCGCTGGTACGCTGGCATCCCTTACTCCATCACCGACAAGAACCAAAACGAACAGCTCTACCAGTCGCTCATCTATGCCGCGCTGATGGCCTTCGGAGCCGACGTGCAAGCCGAGGACCAGACGTCCGACGGCCGCATGGACATTGCCCTGAAGCTGCCACAAGCCATCTACATCCTTGAACTGAAGTATGGCAAGAGCGCCGACAAGGCCACCGACCAGATCATCACCAAAGACTACGCCGTGCGCTTCGCCGCCGATAGCCGACCGGTGTGGGCCGTGGGCATGAACATCAGCGAAGACCGCCGCACCATCGACCAATACAAGATTGTACAGGTGAAATAAGTATTATCTTTGCATTTAAAACATCAGCATACCATGACACAAATAGAAAGAAGATACCCAGTAGGCATTCAGACGTTCTCGGAAATCATCCAGGGAGGATACGTTTATGTTGACAAGACTGACTTGATGTGGCAGCTACAAAACGCGTCGAAATTCATATTCCTCAGCCGACCGCGCCGCTTCGGCAAATCACTGCTCACATCAACGTTCCACTCGTTCTTCGATGGTGAGAAAAAGCTTTTCGAGGGTCTGAAGGTGATGCAGCTCGAAAAGGAGTGGATTAAATACCCTGTGCTGCACTTCGACATAAGCCGACTGAAGTACAAGGCCGTCAGCCTCTATGCCGCTGAGCTGAACCGCCAGATGCAGAAGTACGAGGAGGAGTTTGGCTCGAACCCAGCGGAAGCCACACCAGGCATGAAACTGGCGGGCATCATAGAGCGGGCATGGAAGAAGACCGGCAGACGGGTGGTGGTCATCGTTGATGAGTACGATGCACCGCTGCTGGAGCACTTGCACGAGGACGAGCAGCTGAAAGAGGTGCGGGCCATCATGCAGGAGTTCTACCAGCAACTGAAGGCTGGCGAGGAATACATTCGATTCTGCTTCATCACAGGCATCACCAAGTTTTCGCAACTTAGCATCTTCTCTACCATCAACAACCTGACGAACATCTCGATGGTGCCTAAGTTTGCGGCCATCTGCGGTATCACAGAGGAGGAACTGATAACCACTCTCAAAGAAGATATTGAGATACTGGCCGAGAAATGCCATTGCAGCGCTCAGCAGATGCACGAACAGCTGAAGACCATGTACGACGGCTACCGTTTCAGTGAAGAGTCGCCGGAAATCTATAATCCATTCAGTCTGCTGAAAGCTTTTGCAATGGAAAAGGTTGGTTCCTATTGGTTCGAGAGTGGCACGCCCACATTCCTCATTCATCAGTTGGAACGCTTCCAGACCGACATCACCACGATGGACAGCATCGAAGCAGATGCCATCGCCTTCGACCAGCCGACCGACGCGCTGGAAGACGCTCTGCCACTGCTCTATCAGGCGGGTTATCTCACCATCAAGGACTATGATGCCACGACCGAGATGTACACCCTGGCCCTACCGAACAAAGAGGTGCGCACAGGACTCATCAGAGGACTCATCCCACGCTATCTCGGTCTGAATTCCAGGGATGCGCAGGGATTTGCCGTCCGTCTGTGGAAGGCGTTGAGGGTTGACGACATCGAGCAGGCACTGCAAGAGATGAAGTCGTATCTGGCCTCGCTGCCCTACGTGGAAGGCTTTAAGAAGAAGCTGGAAGACCCTGCCACACGCGAAGGATTCTATGAATACACGTTCTATCTCATCTTCTCAATGCTCAACCTCTACGCCCGCACACAGGTGAAGTGCATCACGGGTCGCATCGACATGGTGGTGAAGATGCCTTCGACACTCTATGTATTCGAATTCAAGGTAGACGGCACCGCCCAGGAAGCACTCGAACAGATAGACACGCGCGGCTATGCCATTCCCTATCAAGCTGGCGAGCGGCGCATCGTGAAAGTGGGTGTCAGCTTCTCTTCCTCATCCCGCACCATCGAGGACTGGATGGTGAAATAACGTATTTGCGCGCCTATGCTGAAAAGGCACGGGCGCACCGCATTTGAACCGAACCAATCTATAAAATCCCTATCCTTGTGACCCGACTTTTCTATGGGTCTCATCGAGAATATTTCAAACAGTGCCGACTTTTTGAAAAATGGCGTTGATTTTTTGAAAAAAGGCGTTGACTTTTTCCAAAAAATCAACGCCTTTTTTTGGCGTGGACAGGACGGAAGCTCAATACATACGTTTGCGTGCGTAGAATTATAGAGAGAGAGTGGCTGACCTCTGTGCCAACTAATATATCATTTCCATAAAAAAAAGCGTGAGAAAGAAAGTTATTTGCTTCGTTTTGCTGATAATAGGCAAAAAAATGGTAATTTTGCAAATTGTATCACCATTTCCGAGCCAATCAACAAAACCCAACCAACGATGACCGATTTTCTGAGTCAATTCCATAAATCATCGCTACACACTACATCTACGCAAAAGGGTGGGGTGGGGAAGACACCAGTGCTCTTCCGCCTCTCGTTTGAGCGCGGTGCCATCGTGACCATTGTCGATGAAAATGGAAAAGCCGTGGAACCCGACTATAAACTCTACCAAGGCGAGACCTTCAACGTGCTGCGCATCATCAGCAACATCCGTCGCGAGCAGGCGATGCGCTTCAGCTGGGACAATGAAAGCACCAGCGGCATCCGCTTGCACGATTACCCCTATCTGGTCTTTGCCCTGCTGCGTTGCGACAACCTGGTGGATGCCGAACTGAAACCGTTGCACATCAGTAACGACCCCGCCACTATCGTGCTGCAAATCAAAGTAGACGACAAAGGCCAATGCCAACCCGTGCTTTATGCACGTGCCGATGGGATGGCCCCCCAGCCATTTCAACTGTTGAGCGATGTCTTTGCCTTGGCAGCGGGTACCATCTTCCCCATCGCCTCGATGGGCGAGAACTACCTGCGCTTGAGCTTCTTCTGCGAATCCTTCCCCCGCCAGCTGATAGAGCAATACCTCTCGGTGTTCTACAGCTACATCGACAATGTGGCCCTCGACTTCGAAGACTACACGCTGGTGATCAGTGGGCAGACCGTGTCGACCGTTCCCACCATCATCATTGAGAAAGTGGATGCCGACATGGCCCTCTACCTGCGCCTCACGCAGACGCTGCCTGGCATCGATGCCGACTTTGCGCAGCGCTTCGAACTCACCTACATCGCCACGCTCACCATGGAGCACCAAGTGCTGTTGCAACGCATTGTCCACACCGACGACAGCAACAACGAAAGCGAGCTGCGCCACATCATCACCTCCTACGCCCCAACGAAGCAGATGGCCAAAAACGTATGGAACGAGGACGGCGAGTTCATCATCCCACAGGAGGTGGCGGGTCCCTTCCTGCTCCAAGCACTGCCACAGCTGCTACGCCAGTATCAGCTGCTGGGTGTGGAGCGACTGAAGGAATACAAGGTGAAGCCCATCGCACCGAAGATGAAGCTGAAGCTGTCGTCGGGAATCGACTTCTTGGAGGGATCTGCCACCATCGACATCGACGGTACCCAGATGACGCTGCGACAGTTTCTACAGCAATACAACAAACATAAGTACGTCACGCTGGGCGACGGTCAGCGTGGATTGGTCGACGAGCACTATGTGCGCCGCCTGGAACGCATCTTCCGCAAGGTGGAGAAGGGCGACAAGGTGAAGGTGTCGTTCTTCGACCTGCCCGAGATTGAAAACCTGCTGCAAGAGAAACTCGAGGGTGCCGCCTTCAAGCACCACCGCGAATTCTACGAAGGTTTCAACAAGCTGGCCAGCAAGCGCCTCACCACCAAGGAGGTGAACGCCAAATTGCGCAACTATCAGAAGGAGGGCGTGAAATGGATTCAGTATCTCTACGACAACGGCTTCGGCGGCTGTCTCGCCGACGACATGGGACTGGGCAAGACGCTGCAGACCATCACCATGCTGGCAAAAGTTTATAAGACCCTTCCTTCAGCCCCTGAGAGAGCTACTCATAGCAAAACGACAGAAGCCCCCTCAGAGGCAGTAGTGGGGGGGTATTCCTCGCTCATCGTCATGCCCCGCTCGCTGCTCTTCAACTGGCAGGACGAGCTGCACAAGTTTGCCCCGCAACTCACCTATTACACCTACTATGGCACGCAACGCGACCTCGACGAGGCGATGAAGCATCAGCTCATTCTCACCACCTACGCCCTGGTGCGCAACGACACCGAGAAATTCCAGCAGCAGCAGTTCCACTACATCATCCTCGACGAGAGCCAGAACATCAAGAACCTGACTTCACAAACCACCCAAGCCGTGTTTCTGCTCAATGGCAAGCACCGCCTGGCACTCAGTGGCACACCCATCGAGAACAACCTAACGGAACTCTACTCGCTCTTCCGCTTCCTCAATCCTGCCATGCTCGGCTCACCCGACGACTTCAACCGACAGTATGCCACCCCCATTCAGCAGCAAGCCGACAAGGAGGCCACCGAAGCCCTGCGCCGCAAAATATTCCCCTTCATGCTGCGCCGACTGAAGAAGGACGTGCTACAAGAGTTGCCCGACCGCACCGAGCAGACGCTCTATGTGGAGATGGAACCCGACCACCAGCGTTTCTACGAAGAGCGCCGCCGCTACTATCAAGACACCATCCAGTCGTCGGTGGAGGCCAACGGTATCGAAAAGTCGCAGATGATGCTGTTCCAAGCCCTGTCGGAGCTGCGCCGCATCGCCTCGGTGCCCGAGAGCCTGAGCGACGGTGCCATCAGCTCGCCCAAGATTCCACTGCTCACCGAGCAGGTGGAGGAGGCCGTGGGCGGTGGCCACAAGGTGGTGGTGTTCTTCAATTTCATTGCCGGCATCGAGCTATTTGGTGAGCGACTCACCGAGCTGGGCATCGACTACACCACCATGACGGGCAGTACACGCGACCGCCGCACCGTGGTGGAGCGATTCCAAAACGACCCCACCTGCCGCGTGCTGCTGATGACACTGAAGACGGGCGGCGTGGGACTGAACCTCACCGTGGCCGACACGGTATATATCTTCGAACCCTGGTGGAACAAGGCCGCCGAGGAGCAGGCCATCAACCGTCTGCACCGCATAGGGCAGAAAGCCAAGGTGATGAGCTACGCCCTGATAGCCCGCGACACGATAGAAGAAAAAATCAGACTGCTGCAACAGCAAAAGCAGAACCTGGCCGACAGCCTCATCACCGGCGACTCCAGCATCACCAAACGTCTGACTGAGGAAGACATCAAATACATTTTCGGACAATGAACACCATACCACTCACCAACATCTTCGGAGAGTCGATGCCGCCCAAGCTGATACTCGAAGAGCCACCCAGCGAGACAAAGGAATCGATGGCCAACATGCTCATTGGCCGATGCAACAAGCAGTTGCTGCTTCGCTATGCCGAAACGTTCTCGCCATGGCTGTCGCAGTATAGCGATGTCTTACTCAAAACAAAAGACGGAAAGACACGCCAGGCCACCGAAATAACCCTCATGGTGAAGAGCAGCACCTCCAAAAACGACATGGCATTGGGAGTGGCCACCATATTGGCCAGCCAGCAAAACATGCTCGACTACATCGACTCACTATCCGAAGAGATGAAGACCCTCTGGCGCACCCTCCTGCTCAAAAACTATCTGTCGCACGCAACGGCCAAGATAATCCTCAAGACAAAGGACAACCTGTTCAGCGAGCAACGCTCCTATTACTACTACAGCTCAGGGGAAATAGTGTGGAACAAGCGCGAATTAGGCTGGTTCTACACCACCTATCACTATTCGGCCGAGAAGGACAAATACGGCTATCGCGAAAAGCAGAACTACATCACCCTCAGCAACACCGTGCGCGGCATTTTCTTTCCCCTGTTCTTCCAGCAGTTGCTCAGCGAAGGCAGCCATGCCACCGCAGAGCTGCCCAAGGGCAAATGGCACACGGTGGAACTCGAAGCCGACAGCCAGTCGCACTTCAAGCTGCTCAGCAGTCTCATCAAGCAGGGCGAGTTCACCATGAGGAAGAACGGGATCACCCAAGCCGACGTGAAGCGGGTCAACAAGAAACTCTCCATCAAGGATTTCTTCGACGACGACGATAACCCACAGCAGCAGAACATGCGCGCCAGCTTCTACATACAGGTGATGGTGCTGAACGAGATGCAGAAGGGCAACAACAAAAAATCCATCAACACCTACGAAGACACGCTGAAAGAACTCTTCGCCAAGTTCGACAGACTCGACAAATACCTCACAGCCATCATCTTTCCCCACATCAAGGGGCTGGGAAAGACCTTCACCGAATGGAACCACCTGCCACAGCTATGCATGCGCATGCTGCAATGGATGCTGACGGAGCCTACACAATGGGTGCCCATCGTCGACATCTTCTTCCATATCACATGGCTCGACAGCAATGGCAGCAAAAGCTTCATCAACACCGAGGTGTTTGCCCAAACCTACCCAAAAAACACCAGTGAGGTGGTCAACGAAATCACCCACCAATATATCACCGTAGATCAATATACCGAAGAGTTCGGCTTAACCGCCTTAAAGTCGTTTGCCTACCTGCTCTGTAGCTTGGGCATGGCAGAGATTGCGGTCAACGAGAATAAAATAAAGAATACGCCCTTCTCGAATCTGGAATATCTCAGGCTAACACCCTTAGGATGCTATGTACTGGGCACTGACCAAGAATACGAGCCACCCCAGATGGAGCATGTGGCTTACTTCGAACTCGACCCCGACCGACTCATCATCCGCTCGCTCGTAGAGCCCAATCCCTATGCGCAGCTGCTCATGGACACCAGCGTGCCCATCTCCACCAACCGCTTCCAAACATCGGCCATGTCGTTTCTCGCCAACTGCCACACGCGCGACGACGTGGAGAGCAAAATCAACATCTTCCGACAGTTCATTGCCGATGAGCTGCCGCCACTGTGGCAACGGTTCTTCATGCAACTGCTGCAGCACTGCCACCCGCTGATGGAAGACCGAACCAGCTACCAGCACTACACGCTGAAGCCCGACAACACCGAACTGATAGAACTCGTCACCACCGACCCTGTGCTCCGCTCCATAGTCATACGCGCCGAGGGATATCGCTTGCTGGTGAAAACGGTAGACATCCGAAAGTTTGAAATACAACTGAAAAAGCACGGCTACCTGCTATGATGCCACCGCCCTTCGCCCTCCCCAAAAGGAAAAAAGCACCCACTGGTTGGGTGTGTGGCGTATTCGCCACACTAAAACATTAGTCCATCGCCCTGCTCGCAATTTTTTTTGTTTTTTCTTTTGCGTTTTCGTCTTTTTAGCGTATCTTTGCATGCTTAAAGCAGAATATCAACGATAAGCAATTATGGATTATAACTTCAGAGACATCGAGAAGAAATGGCAGAAGCGGTGGGAAGCGAATGGCACCTACCGCGTGGTAGAGGACGAGAAGAAGAAGAAGTTCTACGTCTTGAACATGTTTCCCTACCCCAGTGGTGCTGGCCTGCATGTGGGCCATCCGCTGGGCTACATCGCCAGCGACATCTATGCGCGCTACAAGCGCTTGCAGGGCTTCAACGTGCTGAACCCGATGGGCTACGATGCCTACGGTCTGCCCGCCGAGCAGTATGCCATACAGACGGGTCAGCACCCCGCCATCACCACCGAGCAGAACATCAACCGCTATCGCGAGCAGCTGGACAAGATAGGCTTCTCGTTCGATTGGAGCCGCGAGGTGCGCACCTGCGACCCGGCCTACTACAAATGGACGCAGTGGGCCTTCCAGCGCATGTTTCGCAGCTATTTCAGCACCTCGTCGAACAAGGCGCAACCCACCATCAAGCTCATTGAGCACTTCGAGCTGATGGGCACCGAGAACTGCCACGCCCTGGGCACCGAGGAGCTGCACTTCACCGCCTCCGACTGGCACAACTTCTCGGAGAAGAAGAAGCAGGAGGTGCTGATGAACTACCGCATTGCCTATCTGGCCGAGACGATGGTGAACTGGTGCCCTGCCTTAGGCACGGTGCTGGCCAACGACGAGGTGGTGAACGGCGTGTCGGAGCGCGGCGGCTATCCCGTGGAGCAGAAGAAGATGCGCCAGTGGTGTCTGCGCACGTCGGCCTATGCCCAGCGCCTGCTCGACGGTCTCGACGAAATCGACTGGAGCGACTCGCTGAAGGAGGCCCAGCGCAACTGGATAGGAAGGAGCGAGGGAGCAGAGATTACATTTAAGGTGGCAGCCCCCTCGGGGGCCGTAGGGGGGGCTTCCTCTTTCACCATCTTCACCACCCGCGCCGACACCATGTTTGGTGTCACCTTCATGGTGCTGGCACCCGAAAGCGAACTGGTGCAGCAACTCACCACGCCCGAACAGAAAGAGGCTGTCGACGAATACCTGGCCTACGTGAAGAAACGCACGGAGCGCGAGCGACAGATGGATCACTCCGTCACCGGCGTGTTCTCAGGCTCGTATGCCATCAACCCCTTCACCGACGAGAAAATACCCATCTGGATTGCCGAGTATGTGCTCGCTGGCTATGGCACTGGTGCCATCATGGCCGTGCCTGCCCACGACAGCCGCGACTATGCCTTTGCCAAGCACTTCGGACTGAAAATCATCCCAGTGATTGAGGGTGCCGACGTGTCGGAGGAGAGCTTCGACGCCAAGGAAGGCATCATGTGCAACTCCGCCTCGGCCAAGTTCTCGCTCAACGGGCTGACCGTGAAGGAGGCCATCGCCGCCACGAAGAAGTTTGTGGAGGAGCAGGGACTGGGCCGCGTGAAGGTGAACTACCGTCTGCGCGACGCCATCTTCAGCCGTCAGCGTTACTGGGGCGAGCCGTTCCCCATCTACTATAAGGATGGCATGCCCTACATCGTGCCCAAGGAGTGTCTGCCCCTGCAGCTGCCCGAGATCGATGAATACAAGCCCACGGCGACGGGTGAGCCACCATTAGGGCGCGCCAAGATGTGGGCATGGGACACGAAGACCGACAAGGTGGTGAGTGTCGACGAGATTGACAACAAGAGCGTCTTCCCCTTGGAGCTGAACACCATGCCTGGCTTCGCTGGCAGCTCGGCTTACTACCTGCGCTACATGGACCCGAAGAACGACAAGGCCCTCGTAGGCATCGGCCCCGACGAGTACTGGCGCAATGTGGACCTCTATGTGGGTGGCTCGGAGCATGCCACCGGCCACCTCATCTACAGCCGCTTCTGGAACAAGTTCCTCTACGACTGCGGCTACTCGTGCGAGGACGAACCCTTCAAGAAGCTCATCAACCAAGGCATGATTCAGGGATGGTCGAGCTTCATCTTCCGCATAAAGGGCACCAACCGCTTCGTGAGCTACGACCTCCTCGACGTGCAGTACGACAACGAGGCCAAGAAGCAGCGCTACTACTACAATGGCAGCGAGGCCGACCCCATCTACACCGACATCAGTACCGTGAACGGCAAGGAACTCGACATCGAGAAGACGCGCCAGTGGATGCCCGACTTCGCCGATGCAGAGTTCGTCACCAATGCCGAAGGAAAGTACATCGTCAACCAGGCCATCGAGAAGATGTCGAAGTCGAAATACAACGTGGTGAACCCCGACGACATCTGCAACAACTACGGTGCCGACACGCTGCGCCTCTACGAGATGTTCCTCGGCCCGGTGGAGCAGTCGAAGCCTTGGGACGTGGCTGGCATCGACGGCTGCCACCGCTTCCTGAGGAAGTTCTGGAACTTGGTAGCCTCCTCGGGAGGCGAAACGGGCGCTTCGGCCTCTTCCTTAAAGTCTCTGCACAAGCTCATCAAGAAGGTGACGCAGGACATTGAGGCCTTCTCGTACAACACGGCTATCTCGGCCTTCATGATTGCCACCAACGAGCTGACGCAACTGAAGTGCAAGGACGCAGAGGTGATGAAGACCCTCGTGGTGCTCATCGCTCCCTTCGCACCCCACATTGCCGAAGAGCTGTGGGAGCAGCTGGGCGGCGAGGGCAGCGTCTGCGATGCACAGTGGCCCAAGTGGAACGAGGAGTACCTGGTGGAGAACCAGATAAAGATGGGCGTGCAGTTCAACGGCAAGGTGCGCTTCGACATGCAGTTTCCCGCCGATGCCGACAATGCCACCATCGAGCAGGCTGTGCGCGCCGATGAGCGCACCGCCAAATACACCGACGGCAAGCAGATTGTGAAGGTCATTATCGTGCCCAAGCGCATGGTGAACATTGTATGCAAATAAATGACTATTGACCACAAGCTGATACTGAAAGAGGTCGAGGATTATGTGTTCATAACCCTCGGCCTCATATTGTATGCTTTCGGCTTCACCGTCTTCCTCATGCCCTACGAGATTGTGACGGGCGGTGTGGCTGGCATCTCGGCCATCGTGTTCTATGCCACCAGCTTCCCGCTGGAGTACACCTATTTCGGCATCAACGTGGTGCTGGGCATCGTGGCGTTGCGCATCCTGGGATGGAAATTCCTGTCGAAGACCATCTACGCCTTCACCATGCTGTCGCTGCTCTTGGCACTGTTCCAGAGCTGGCTGCCCGTCGACGCCGACGGACACTTTGTGAAGATTCTGGGCGAGGGGCAGAACTTCATGTCGCTCATCCTGGGCTGCACGATGACAGGCTCGGCCTTGGCCATCGTCTTCCTGAACAACGGCTCCACGGGTGGCACCGACATCATCGCAGCCTCAGTAAACAAATACCGCGACGTGAGCCTCGGTACCGTGCTCACCTTCCTCGACCTCATCATCATCGGCACCTGCTTGCTCATCCCACAGTTTGGCGATATGCTGCAACGTGCCCACATGGTGGTGTTCGGACTCTGCACGATGGTCATCGAGAACTTCATGATCGACTTCCTGATGAACCGCCAGCGCCAGTCGGTGCAGTTTCTCATCTTCTCGGCCAAGTGGCAAGAGATAGCCAACGCCATCGGCGTGGAGATGGAGCACGGCGTGACCATCCTCGACGGACACGGCTGGTACACGGGTGCCGAGCGCAAGGTGCTCTGCATACTGGCCAAGAAAAGCGAGAGCACCCACATCTTCCGCCTCATCAAGATGATCGACCCACAGGCCTTCGTCAGCCAGAGCGCCGTCATCGGTGTCTACGGCGAAGGCTTCGACCAAATCAAGGTCAAAGTAAAATCACCTACCCAACCTACCACACCTACTCAACCTACTACACCTACCCAACCTACCATCCCTCCCACCCCCACCCCATGAAAATAGTCTTCGCCACCAACAATGCCCACAAGCTGCAGGAAGTGCGCCACATCCTGGGCGACCGTTTTGAAGTGCTCTCGCTGAACGACATCGGCTGCCACGTTGACATCCCTGAGACGGGGACAACACTCGAAGAGAACGCCCTACAGAAAGCAGAATACGTCTGGCAGCACTACCATTTGGACGTCTTTGCCGACGACACCGGCTTGGAGGTGGAGGCCCTTGGCGGTGCTCCCGGCATCTACAGCGCCCGCTACGCCAGTCTGGTGGATGAAAGCGTTTCGCCCCACGACAGCGAGGCCAATATGGCTCGATTGCTCAAGGAATTAGGAAATAATAACAACCGCAAGGCAAGATTTCGCACCGTCTTCGCGTTAATAAGAAAGAAAGCCGACACCGCCCATGCAGAGCAGCACCTCTTCGAGGGCATCGTCGAGGGTGAAATCACTCGCAATCGCAGTGGGGTAGGGGGCTTTGGCTACGACCCCATCTTCCGCCCTGAAGGCTACGACCTCACCTTTGCCGACATGGGCGAAAAGGAGAAGAACAAAATCAGCCACCGTGGCCGCGCCACGCAGAAACTGTGCGAATACTTGCGCTCCTGCGGAGCTAATGAATAATGAATAATGATTAATGATAAAATAAAGACTATTCATGAGACACCCGTTGAAACCATATAGCCACAGATGGATGGCATGCGCATGGCTGTTCATTCTTCATTGTTCGTTGTTCATCAGTCCCGTAGGGGCGCAGGTGGGCACGTGGCGCGCCTATATGGCCTATCAAGAGCCGCAGCAGATAGTGAAGGGAGGCCACCAGTTGTTTGTGCGTGCCAGCGACAACCTCTACAGCTACAACCTCAACGACCAGAGCATCACCACCTACGACAAGGTGAGCAACCTGAGCGACAACGGCATCAACCTCATCGCCTGGAACAACGCCGCCAACCGCCTCATCATCGTCTACACCAACTCCAACATCGACTTGATGGATGCCCAAGGCAACATCACCAACATCAGCGCCATCTACTCCAAGTCGATGACGCAAGACAAGACCATTCACGGCATCTACGTCCACGATGTCTATGCCTATCTGAACACTGGCTTCGGCGTGGTGAAGATCAACATGCAGCGAGGCGAGGTGAGCGAGTCGTACATCCTCAACCGCAACGCCATCAGCATGGGCATCGCCGACGGCTACATCTACATCAAGACGCGCGACACCTTCAACCGCGTTGACTACGACATCGACAACAGCACGCTCAGTCCGGGCACCGTGGTGAGCGATGTGGTGGTGGAATATGCTGGTTCGGGCAACAACAAGAGACCGCTGAAGAAGACCGTCGTCATCGAGGGCAACCACCGCGCGCTGATGACCCACAACCTCATCGACCCCCACAGCTGGGAATACACCGAGAGCGTGCCCGCTGGCATCTACAACGCCGACAACACCGACTGGGACACCTACCACGAGCTGGTGGCAACACTCAAACCCGACGGCCCAGCCTACAACTACTTCAACTTCATGCAGTTCAACAACGGTCGCCTCTACACCACCGGTGGCGGCTGGCGCGATGGCACCCAGTTCTTCCGTCCCGGCTGTGCACAGATACTCGACCGCGACGACAACTGGGAGTGCATCACCAACCTGCAGCCCATGGAGGGCGCTCGCTTCATCGACGCCACCAGCATGGCCATCGACCCCAACGACAACTCCATCATCTACGTGAGCACCTGCGGAACGGGACTCTACAAACTGCAAAACGGCGAGCTGGTGAAGAACTACACCCCGTCGAACAGTCCGCTCAACTCCAGCTCGGGCGACAGTCCCGACTATGTGCGCGTCGAGGGCCTCTGCTTCGACAATGACGGACTGCTCTGGATGTCGTGCAGCTCGCACAATTCGAAGGGAAACATGGTGCTCAGCCTCAACACGAAGACCGAAGAATGGAACACCTACGACGATGAGCTGCTCTACAACAACGGCAACCGCCTGCGCATCTTGCGCAGCACCACCATCGACCTCGATGGAAACATCTGGATGGCCAACGACCACCACGACATGGCCTGCCTCATCAAAATCAATCCCACTACAGGAAGAATACAACGCTTTGCCGACTTTGTGAATCAGGACGGCGTCACCTACACCGTCTTCAGCGTCCACGGGATGGTGTTCGACCGCGACCAAAACCTCTGGGTGGGCACCGACAAAGGCCTCTTCATGTTCGACCACGAGCAGCAGCAGAACCCCGAGCTGGGCATGACACAAATCAAAGTGCCACGCAACGATGGCTCCAACTATGCCGACTATCTGATGACGGGCGTCGACATCTCGGCCATCACCATCGACGGTGCCGACCGCAAGTGGTTGGGCACCGACGGCGGCGGTGTCTACCTCATCAGCGCCGACAACATGGAGCAGCTGCACCACTTCACCACCAGCAACAGCAAGCTCATCTCGAACCACATCGAGTCCATCGCCATCGACGACGCCACAGGCATCGTCTACTTCGGCACCAACCAAGGCCTCTGCTCCTATCAGGCCGATGCCACCGCCGCTTCCATCGACATGACCAAGGACAACGTCTATGCCTATCCCAACCCCGTGCTCTCCACATACAACGGACTCATCAGCGTGGTGGGCCTCTCCTTCGATGCCGACGTGAAAATCCTCTCTGCCAGCGGCAAGCTCGTCGCCGAGGGGCGCAGCAACGGTGGCACCTTCACATGGGATGGTCGCGACCGTCAGGGCCATCGCGTGGCCAGTGGCATCTACATGGTGGCCACTGCCAAGAGCGACGGCAGCAAGGGCGTAGTGGCCAAGATTGCTTTCGTCAATTAGCAACCGCATGAAGAAAACGCTGCTCTTACTTCTCTTCAACGTCATCACATGGGTGTCCATATATGCAGCGCATGTCGACACCACAGCCATCGTGCGGCTCAACTTCCCCACCCTCCACATCTACACCATCGACCAGGAGGAGCCCACCTGCGACTATGTCTTTCCACCGCCAGGAGCCTTCGGCATCGGCACCACCAACAAGAACAAGGTGCATGGCCGCGCCGTGCTGACCAAGCAGAAAGAGGTGCTCTTCGACTCGGGCGACTATGAAAAAGACGTCAGCGGCATCACCATCAAGATTCGTGGCAACACCAGCGCCTACTACTACAGCAAGAAAGGCTACAAGATAAAACTGCAGAAGAAGGCCGACATGCTCTGCCGGGGCAACGACCGCTTCAACGACAAGGACTGGGCACTCATCAACGATGGCGACCTGGCCCTCAACACCATGATAGGCCTGAAGGTGAGCCAGCTCATGGGCTTGGGATGGACACCCGAATACCTCTACGTCAACCTCATCATGAACGGCGAATACCGGGGCATCTACATGCTCATAGAAAGCGTGGAGCGCAATGCCGACTGCCGACTCGACGTTGACAAGCAAACGGGCTACGTCTTCGAGCGCGATGCCTACTGGTGGAACGAAGACAAGTATTTCACCACGCCCATGAACAAGGAGTTCACCTTCAAATATCCCGACAGCGACGACCTGACCGACGAGCAGATGGAATACCTCAAGAACTACATGGAAACCTTCGAGCAGTCGATCGCCGACGGCACCTACCACCACTACATCGACCTCGAATCGTTTGCACGCTGGCTGCTGGCCCACGACATCCTGGGCACCCACGACAGTGGCGGTTCAAACATCTTCCTCACCAAATACGACAACACCGACACCACCCGCGTGCACATGGCCACGCTGTGGGACTTCAACTCCATCATGCGAACCACCGACAACTGGGCACGCGTACACTACAATTACTTCTACTACGAGCAGCTCTTCAACGACCCTTACACACGCTTCACACAGGTATATAAGGACCTATGGCAGAAGAATGCCACCAGCGTCTTCGAGCAGCTCATCCAGTATCTGAGCGATTATGCCGAGTCGAAGACGGCCATGTATATCGACATCAGCCGCAACTTCGACCACTACCGCTGGAACTACACCGACAACACCACCGTAAAGGACAACATCGACAGAGCCATCACCTGGTTCAACGACCGCTATGAGTGGCTCAATGCCCACATCGACACGCTTTGGGTCTATCCCACCAACATTGACCACACACCGCTCACCACTCACCACTCACCTATCTACGACCTCAATGGCCGAAAGATGCCCAGCAATCGACCTCTGCGACCAGGCATCTATATCAAGAATGGGCGGAAAAGCCCCTCCCCCCGCCCCCCCATGGGGGGGAGTAGTTAGTTTTGCGGGGGCGTTGGGTCTATTTGCTCCCCCCCATGGGGGGGCGGGGGGAGGGGCTTACCCCCCCCCATAGGGGGGGGCAGGGGGAGGGGCTTCTTCCCTTAACTCATCCGCAGCATCCGCTCGATAGGCTTCACGGCTTCCTTCGCTATCGCTGCATCCACCTCCACGCTGGGCCATTCATACTTCAGGCAGTTGTAGATCTTCAGCAGCGTGTTCATCTTCATATATTGGCACTCGTTGCAATGGCAGCCGATGGCTCCCTCGCTCACTTCGGGTGGCACGGGGTAGAGTAGGGTGGTGGGGCACTGGCGCCCCATCTCGTGCATGATTCCGGCCTCTGTGGCCACGATATACTCGCCGTCGGGGTGTTCCACCACATACTTCAGCAAAACGGCCGTGGAACCCACCACATCGGCTATGCGCAGCACCGGCGACTTGCACTCAGGATGTGCCAGCACCAGCGCCTGCGGATGCTCCTGCTTCAGCGCCACGATGGCCTCCACCGAGAAACGCTCATGCACATGGCAGCCACCCTGCCACAGCAGCATCTGTCGACCCGTAGCAGCGTTGATGTAGCTGCCCAAGTTGTAGTCGGGTCCAAAGATGATGCGCTCATCCTCGGGCAACTGGTCTATAATCTTCTTCGCATTGCCGCTCGTCACCACCACATCGGTCAGCGCCTTCACAGCCGCCGACGTGTTCACATAGCTCACCACGGTGTAGCCGGGATGCTCATCGATGAACGCCTTCAGGTCGTCGGCCTTGCAACTGTCGGCCAGCGAGCAGCCAGCGTTCAGGTCGGGGCACAGCACCTTCTTCTGTGGCGACAGCAGCTTGCACGTCTCGGCCATGAAGTGCACACCCGCCATCACGATGATGTCGGCGTCGGTCTTCGCAGCCTGTCGGGCCAGCGCAAGCGAGTCGCCCACAAAGTCGGCCACCTCCTGAATGTCGCCCGTGGTGTAGTAGTGGGCCAGCAGCACCGCGTTCTTCTCCTTGCACAGGCGACGAATCTCCTGCTTCAAATCTATCGGCTCATCAATGTAGCCTTGTTCCAACCATTCTTTTTTCAACATAGCATTATTATATCTTTTATCTTTTTTATTTTTAAGAAATATCTTTTTGTTGATGATGATATGTCGTGGATATGTTGATAAATTCTTGTCGTTTTTCTTGCCCATTCCGTTTTCCACCTCGTCATTTTGCTTATCCACAGCCAGTGTGAATTGTTTCTGATTGAAGCAGAGCGGGGTAGCCTATTTATCCACATTCTCTATTTTGGTGCAAATTTACGAAGTTTATATTTTTTTTCAGCATAAAACGGTGGAAAACTTTATTTTTTCTTGCTGATAACTGGTCAATTATCCATCCTGATGATAACCTCATATAGTTATCCACACAGTTTTCCACAGTTATCCACATCGTTTTCCACACCGCTTCGCACAGGCATCGCACTTCGTAGGGGCGGACCTTGTGTCCGCCCGCAATCGGCTTGACCCACGCGAACGGATTTTTTGGGTTCGTCCCTACGGTTCGAATACAGTTTTTGAAAGACGCGGAGCGTAATCTGTACCAGTGGTCATGAACTATGCCTGTATTATACATTTCCAGTGTTATCTACCGCAGAGCGGTCTTTTAAAAAACCAAATAAAACCAAATAAAACCAACAAATACATGTTTTATTTGGTTTTAGAAGATTTGATTATCAATCAAATCGTGTTTTTTGAAAGACGCGAAGCGTAATCTATGTGGTGGATTCAGGAGAAGCGGCGCACGCCAAATGGGGAGCGGGAGACACCGCAGAGGGAAAAAGGGGGCGCTTTTTAGGTTGGCAGCGGGCGGGGACATGATTGGCAGCGGCCGCTGCCAATGATGGCAGCGGCCGCTGCCAACCGAAATTTATAGATGAATATAGAGAAATGGTTGGCCCTTCGGTAGCAAGAGCGACCTTTCAGCGTATCAATCACCCGATTTCGGATAATCACTTTTTATAAATAAATATGATTTCTGACATTCTTTTTCGTTTTTTTTACTACTTTTGCACCCAAGTAGCGACATCGCATTGTGGCGCCACTACACAAAGGCCAAAACAACTGTGTTTTTTATAGCAGACAAAGCAAAAAACTACAATTAATGACAGGGAAGAATCATCATAAAATTAATCAATAAAAACCATCATCACTATGCAAACGACCACAGTGCTCACCTGCGAAAAAACCACTACATTGACTGAGAAGATGCCAATAATGGCATTAGCGCGGGCGTACCTTATATTATTATGTGGCCCGAAGGCGATAACATCGTTAACCCAGTATTCAGCGGAGTGACCATTGCCAACGATGCTTTAACGGAAGTAAGCTTCGAAGGCGGCAAGTTCGTGGGCACCTACGGCTACACACAATTCGACACCGACAACAAGAGCATCCTGCTCTTAGGTGCCGAGAACACGCTATACTGGCCGAAGAGAGGTGCCAGCATTGGTGCCTTCCGCGCCTACTTCGACCTGGGCAGCAACGGCGACGCCGTCCGCGAGTTCCGCCTGAACTTTGGCGGCGAGGGCTCTACACAGGGAATCGTCAGCCTCACCACCAACCCCACTCCGAAGGGGATTGTGTACACCCTCGACGGACGCAAGCTCGACAAGATGCCTACACGCAAGGGACTGTACATCGAGAACGGCCACAAGCTCGTGATTAAGTGAGAGAAATGAGAGCTCGCTCTCATTTCCGAACGTGAACGATCTCGAACTCCGTTCAAGGTCGTGATTAAGTGAGAGAAATGAGAGCGAGTTTGTCCGCAGACTTCGGATTTATGTCCGAAGTCTGCGGATTTTCTTCTGACATTTGTTTCCATCTAATAGATATTTTGCTTTTTCTTTTGCCGTTCTGTTGTTTTTTCTTACCTTTGCATGGTGATAAATCAATGAAGCTAACTAAAACTATAAGCCAAGGATGAAGTATTCTTTTTGTTCTGCACTTTTCGTGCTATTGATGTCGGTTGATGCCGCAGCCGACGGCGTGCGCCACATCACTGCGGTGCAGCCCGTGAACGTGAGTGTGCCCGTGGGCTGCGCGCCCCGCCTGCCCTTCCAGTTGTGGGTGGAGTATAGCGACGGTGCTGCCGAGTGGCGGCAGGTGCGCTGGCAAAACAGCGCGTTGGTGCGCGAGCAGGCTGAGGCCGATGCGGCGATGACGCCTGCGGGCACCCACTACAAGGTGAAGGGGTTCATCACCGGCGACAACACCACGGCGCAGGGACTGCCCGTGACGGCCGAGGTGAGCGTGACCACCACCCCATGGGCGGTGCCAGCCACCACCGTGGCCACGACGCTGCCCCTTGACCAGGTGGCGCTGACGGGCGACAACCGGCTGACGTGGAACCGCGACCTGGACATCGACCGACTGCTCAGTCTCGATGTGCGACAGCAGCTCTACAACTACTACGACACCTACGGGCTGAGCACAGAGGGCTGCCCCGTGGCCGATGGCTGGGACTCGCCCACCACGAAGCTGAAGGGACACGGTTCGGGCCACTATATGAGTGCGATGGCCATGGCATACGCCAGTTGCCGCGATGAGGAGAAGAAGCATCGCCTGCGCCGCAGCCTGGGCATGATGGTCGACGAGCTGCGCCGCTGCCAGGAGCGTACCTTTGTGTGGAGCGACTCGTTGGGACGCTACTGGGAGGCACGCGACTTCGCCCCGGAAGAGGAACTGCGAACGATGCAAGGCACGTGGAAAGACTTCGACCGCTACAAGCAGCAATATGAGCGCTACGGCTATGGCTACCTGAACGCCATACCGGCGCAGCACTGCGTGCTCATCGAGATGTATCGAGCGTATAACAACGAGCAGTGGGTGTGGGCACCCTACTACAGTGTGCACAAGCAGCTGGCGGGCCTCATCGACATAGCCACCTACGTCGACGACGATGCCATCGCCCAGAAGGCGCTGCTCATAGCCAAGGACATGGGCCTGTGGGTGTGGAACCGCATGCACTATCGCACATACGTGAAGAGCGACGGCAACAGCGCGGAGCGACGGGCACGACCGGGCAACCGCCATGAGATGTGGAACATGTATATCGCTGGCGAGGTGGGAGGCATGGCCGAGTCGCTGGCCCGCCTGTCGGAGATGGTGGCCGATGGCGAAGACAAAGCGCGACTGCTCGAAGCCGCCAACTGCTTCGACAGTCCCGCCTTCTTCGGGCCCCTGGCACAGAATGTGGATGCCATCCGCACGCGACACGCCAACCAGCATATACCGATGGTGACGGGCGCCCTGCGCAGCTATCTGGGCAACCACAACCCCTACTACTATAATCTGGCACAGAACTTCTGGACGATGATTCAGGGCCGCTACCGCTATGCCATGGGTGGCGTGGGCAACGGCGAGATGTTTCGACAGCCCTACTCGCAGATGACCTCGATGACCGGCAACCAGACCAGCTGGGGCGGGCGCATACGCCAGGAACCCACGCTGAACGAGACCTGCTGCGCCTATAACCTGGCGAAGCTGACGAAAGACCTGAACTGCTTCAACCCCAACGATGCCCGCTATATGGACTACTACGAGCGCGTGCTCTACAACCAGATTGTAGGCTCCGTCAATCCCCATGAGTACAAGACCGTGTATCAGTATGCCGTGGGTCTGAACGCCTCGAAGCCTTGGGGCAACAGCACTCCGCAGGAGAGCTGCTGTGGCGGCACGGGCGTGGAGAACCATGTGAAGTATCAGGAGGCGGCCTACTTCGTGGGAGCCGACACGGTGTGGGTGGCGCTCTACCTGCCCACCACCGCCCAGTGGCAGCAGCAGGGCGTCACCATCAGTCAGGAATGTCTGTGGCCCGCCGAGAAGAGCACCATCCGCATCCTGCCCAATCAAACTAGCCAGACTAGTATATCTAGTCTATCTAGCAAGACTAGTAAGTCTAGTAAAAACAAGAAGCTGGCCATGAAGCTGCGCGTGCCCTACTGGGCCACCGAGGGCTTCGACGTGAAGCTCAATGGCCGCAGCATCGCCAAGAGCTACCAACCCAGCAGCTATGTGGAGATTCCCGCTCGCCGATGGAAGGAGAAGGACGTGGTGGAGGTGGTGATGCCCTTCACTAAGCACCTCGACTTCGGCCCCGACAAGGCCGACGGCCACTGGTTAGGCACGCTGATGTATGGCCCATTAGTGATGGCCACCACGGGCATCAGCAGCTGGGAGGAGGCCACCGCCACCATCGCCCCCGACCTGAGCGACGTGCAGCTGATGGGAGCCACGCCAGGCACCGGAGCCGACGCCAACATCTACACGCTCAACTTCCATGGGCATACGTTCATCCCCGACTATCAGGCCGACCGCCACATCACCCACTACCTGCGTCTCGACATGCCCGCCGACCCCGCCGCCGTGAGTGCTGCCGCCCAGGCCAACGAGGGCATCGACCGCTCGGCGCTGCGCGAGCTGATGATGGTGGCCCGCCAGCGCGTGGATGAGCAACAGGCTTGGAACAACATGGCCGTGAAGGTGCCCGAATATGCGCCGTGGGCACCGCATGCCTATCAGCGCATGACCACCCTCATGGCCCAAAGCCAGCAATTGCTCGACGCGGCTGACAACAACCTGAAGCAGCAGGACATAGAAGATGCCGCCGCCAACCTGAACGCCATCATCAACCAGATGCGGCCTGGCAACCTGCCCGAACTGGAAGACATGGAGCCGCTGATGAAGCTCATAGAGCAAGCCAAGCAGCAGAGCCAGCCCTCGCAGCAGTTGCAGCGTGCACTCGACTACGCCGGCATGGTGGTGCGCTACGTGAGTGACGGCAGCGGCACCCACGACATGATTGAACGAGCCATCAACCAACTGAACGAAAACATAAACGAAAAGAAATGAAAAGGAAACTGATTTTATCGTTAGTGCTCGCTGCCGCCACGATGAGCGTGCAGGGTCAGAACGGTGTGGAGATTCGCCTGAATCAGGTGGGGTATGCTCCGCAGCAAGAAAAAGTAATTGTGGTGGAAGGCGTCAACCCCGCTGGCAAGGTGCGCATCGCCACCCCCGACGGCCGCAAGCTGAAGGCCAAGTCGGTGCGCAAGGCCACCTCGCCGTGGTCGGGCAAGGTGCGCTATGTGGTCGACTTGGGTCAGCTGTCGCAGCCGGGCACCTATCAGGTGAGCATCGGCAAGCAGCAGTGCAGCCTCACCGTGGCTGAGCGTCCGCTGCAGCAGGTGGCCACCGCCGCCCTGCGCCTGTTCTATCTCATCCGCTCGGGCGTGCCCATCACCATGGGTGGCGACTACAACCGCCCAGCGGGACATGCCGACACCCGCGTGCTGGTGCATAACTCGGCCGCCTCGCCGTTGAGGCCCACAGGAACGATTATCAGCTCGCCTTATGGATGGTACGACGCGGGTGACTATAATAAATATGTGGTGAACTCGGCCTTCAGCATCGGCCTGATGTTCGCCGCCTACGAGCAGCAGAAAGACTACTTTGCCCGCCTCGACACCAACATCCCCGAGAGCAAGAACAAGACACCCGACCTGCTCGACGAGATGATGTTCAACCTGCAGTGGTTCTTCACCATGCAAGACCCTGCCGACGGGGGTGTCTACCACAAGCTCACCACGCCCAACTTCGAGGGATTCATCATGCCGAAAGATTGCAAACAGCCGCGCTATGTGGTGCAGAAGAGCGTCACCGTCACCCTCGACTTTGCCGCCGTGATGGCCGATGCCGCCCGCCTATTTGAGCCTTACAACCAAGACTACCCAGGATTTGCGTCGCAAGCTGCTGCCGTGGCCGAGCGCGCCTACCAGTGGGCGAAGGAGCATCCCACAACCTTCTATCGTCAGGAGCAGCTGAAAGACCCCGCCGTCAGCACCGGCACCTACGGCGATGGTAATGCACGCGACGAGTTCTTCTGGGCTGCCTCGGCACTCTATCGCTTGACGGGCCGTCAGCAGTATCTCGACGATGCCGTGCAGTATAAGCCCCAGCGTTTCTCCACACCCACATGGGGCAATGTGGCTTCGCTGGGTGCCTACGAATGGATGGCCAATGGCCATGCGTCGGCAAAGGCTGCGCAGGAGATGGCTACGGACATGCTGAACCAGCTCTACGCTTACTGTGATGAGGCCGTGAAGGGTGTGGAGACATCGTGCTTCAACGCGCCCTACGGCAATAGTCCACGCGACTTTGGCTGGGGCTGCTTGGCTGAGCACTGCTGCTGTCAGGCGATGGCCCTGCTCTATGCCGATGCGATGAAGGGTGAACCTGCCTATCGCCGCTATGCCATGCAGAATGCTGACTATCTGCTGGGCCGCAACGCCACGGGCTACTGCTTCGTGACGGGCTTCGGCACCAAGAGTCCCATGCACCCCCACCACCGCATCTCGGCCGCCGATGCCGTGGAGGCGCCCTTCCCCGGCATGCTGGTGGGTGGCCCCAATCCCGGACAGCAGGACAAGAAGGACATGCACAATGCCGTCTATCCCTCGAACCATCCCGACGAGTCGTATATCGACGATGCTGAGTCGTACGCCTCCAACGAGATTGCCATCAACTGGAACGCCTCGCTCGTAGCCCTGCTCTGTTGGCTCGATGCCATCAACTGATAGCATAAAGTCCTGAGTTTTCAAAGAGAAAACTCAGGACTTAAAATATGAGTCAAACCTAAAGTTATCCTTGGGGTGTGGTGTCAGAAGAAATAGGAGGCCGAAACGCTCCAGGCGTTGGTGTGCGTTTTGGCGTAACGGAACGACTGGTCCTGCAACTGGTTGCCGAGTTCCTGCCAAGTGAAATCGGCGGTCTTGCCAATGGGGATGTTGTAGTTGACGGACACCTCGAAATGGTTGGCAAAGGTGGCGCCGACACCCAAGTTGAAGCTGAGCATGGTCTGTTGCAGCGAGAACTGCTTCAGCTCACCATCGTCGGAGAACCAGTGCTTGATGTCCTTTCCCACGTTGAAGCTGAACTGTGGTCCGCCCAGCAGGAAGATGCCCAGCATCTCGCCGATGCCCGCTCCAAGGCGTGCATCGCCTCGCAGCACCAGGCTCTGCTGCTGAAATTTCTTGTCCTGCACCTCCAGCTCATGCTGTTCGTAGAGGGCGCTCGCATCGATGGTGACGGGTGCGATAGGCAGCCCTATCTTCAGCGTGGGACCCGCGAAGAATCCCATGCGGTTCGACTCATCCAGCGCGTCGCCGTTGAATGCCATCTGTGCCAGCTGGAAGCCTCCCTTGAGGCCAAAGCGCACCTGCGCATCAGAAGTGAGAAGTGAGAAGCGGGAAGTGAGAAGTATTAAAAGCACTAAAAAAGCACCCCTGAAGCGTCCTGAGAGGAAAGACCCACTCCAAAAGCGCCTTGAGCGGGAATACCCACCCCCAGCCCCTCCCGAACGGGAGGGGAGTTTAGTTACTTCTGCTGTCATTTTATTCATTGAGTTCTTCATCATTGAATTCTTCATAACAAGTCTATTTAAACTCCCCTCCCGCACGGGAGGGGCTGGGGGTGGGTTTTTCCCCCAAGGGAGGGGCTGGGGGTGGGTGTTTTAGTGTCTTTCTCGGCGCACGGAGACTCTTGCAGCTGAGCTCGACGATGATGATGATGAGCTGCGCTCGCGCTTGGTTTTCACGCGTGCCGACTTTTCAGTCTTCTTTGCCTTGCTGCCTTTGAGGGCTTTCGGGTCGGCGGTTGCCAGGCTGTCGATGCTGTCTTTCTTGGCCTTGTCGCCAAATAGGTTCTGTCGGAAAGCCTCCAGCTCGGCCTCTATGCGGCGCTGCTCGGCGGTGTATTTCGTGCTGTCTTCGCCTGCAATCTGTGCGAGGGTCTTGCCAAGGCGGTTGGCGGTCTTGTAGATCTTTCCCTTGTATTTGTTCAGGGCGAAGAAGTCGTCGAGGTTCATCATCGCGGCATCGTTGATGTCGCTGGTCTTGATTTGCTGACGGCTGAGGTAGGGTTCCACCTCGCTATATTTCACCCAGAACAGAGGATACTTGGTGACCGATTCACCGTCGCCGAAGTCGTCTTCCATCATCACGGGGCAGAAGGCGATGGGCTTGATGTGGAACGAGGAGTTGGCCTGGTCGAAGTAGGCGCACTCCTTCAGGTAGTACATCGTGACCTGTGCCGAAGGGATGTCGCTGTTCTCCACTTTCAGCTTACCGCCTTGCTCCTCGTACATGATTCTGTAGTTTTCGAGGATGCTCTTCATGTCGACCTTTGCCGTTGCTTCGAGCACCTCGTTTCCGTCGAGGTTGTATTCATAGACGGGTATGTAGCCGTTGAGTGCGAGCCGGAACACGTAGGTGAACAGGTTCATGCGCTTTCCCTGCGGCTCTACGGGGTCGTAGAGTCCTGCGTTCTCCTCGTCGTTGAGGTTGATTTCGCGGTAGATGTCGCGGCGCCATACCACGTCTTCGGGCATGTCGAGGGCAGTGGGATACATGATGCGCATGCGGTCGGTCATGCCCCCTTGCTGGTCTTTCTGCTGTGTTTTCGTCTGCTGTGCTGTCCTTCTCTGCGTCGTCTGCTGGGTGCGCTGCGTCGTCTGCTGGGTGCGGCTCTGCTTGGGCTGGGCCTGCGCTTGGCTAATTGATAAATGACAAATGACAAATGACAAACCTATCACCATCATCCATTTCTTAGCTATTGTCAACTTAATTGTTTTCATACCATTATCTTATTTTTCATTTATCTTTTAGGACTCAGCCCGTCTACTGCACTTTCACCTCCATGGCGGCGTTGAGTGTTCGCTCGATGCCATCAGGGCCGATGGCCGTCACCCCCGAGATGTAGAAGCGGCGACCTCGCGAGAGCTTGCGAATCTGGTCTTTCTGTGCGGCCGAGAAGTTGGCACCGTCGCTGTTGATGGGCTTGGCATTACCCATGTTGTCGAAGAAGACGGTTTGGAAGGAGACCACGCGGAAGCTGATGTCGAGGATGCCGTCGTCGATGGCTGCACCGATTTTCTCGGCGGCTACGAGTCCGGCCTTCGACATGTTGCCACCCTTGAAGCGCGACGGGTTGCCCTGGTCGTCCTTGATGTCGATGTAGGGCGTGGGGTCGGGCAGCTTGCGCACCTTGAACGCGAAGGAACCCATGGTTTGGGGGCGCCCCGTGTTGGTGCTGGTGACGGTGATGACAGCCTCCTGGCCGATGGTTGTTGGGTTGGCGATGTACTTGCCGGCGCCATTGGGCGTGAGTGTGCCGTTGGTCATCGAAGCCGAAATCTTGTTCAGGGGCACGCCGGGCACGCTGATGCTGATGGGGTTGGGATAGCCCTTGTAGAGCATGCGGGTGAGGTCGGCGCTGACGGTGGCCGAAGGCTCCACCACGGTGTACTTCTGCTCAAAGTCGCGGCGGATGGGGTCGCCATTGCCGTTGATGGTCTGTATGTATCCGCTTAGGGTGAAGTCGCCGGTGCGCGAGGTCACGGTTTCGTAGATGTTGTCGGGCAGATCCATTTTCTTGCCGCCGATGTAGAGTTCGGGCACCTGGGTGGTGTCGATGGCGGCCATGACGATGCGCGCCGAGAATCGGTCGCCCTGCACGATGGTCTGCGAGTTAGGGATGACGAAGGCGTCGAGGGCATTCACGCGGATATCCTTCACGTCGATGTTCTGCACCAGCGTGTGCAGCACCTCCTTCTCAGCGTTGCGCACATCGTTCTGCAGTTTCGTCAGCATGGTGACGGCAGCCACGGCGGGCATGGCCTCGAACATATACTCCTGCCAGTTTTTGCCCAGTATGCCCGCTGGCACCTCGGTGGTGAGGTCGCTGGCAATGTGCTGCCGCTTGGCCGAGTCGGTGACCATCTCCAGTATGCCGTCGCGATAGGTGTCGATAGCCTTCTTCAGTTCTTCTCCGCGTCCGCGTCCTGGTGCCAGCATGATTTGGTTGGCGGCCTCCAGGTCTTCTTTGTTTTGCAGACTGTCGGGGTTGGCGTTTTTGCCGTCGGCCTCGCGTGCGATGGCCAACTTCAACTCCGAGGCCAGGCCATAGAGCTTCTGGCTTATCTCGCGCACCTGCATGGCCTTCTCGTACCACTCTCGCACTTTCTGCGGATTGGATGCCATCTGCTGCTCAAACTCGTCGTATATGACCTGGTTCTCCTGCGTGGCATTCTCCGTGGTGCGGTTCAGGCTTTCCTGCACGATGGCGAAGCCGTTGAGCACCTCGTTGGAGACGTTCAGAGCCAGCATAGCCATCAACACCACATACATGAGGTTGATCATCTTCTGGCGCGGAGAGACGGGTCGTTTCTTTATTGCCATTGTTGTATGGGATTAATGGGCTTTATGGGTTTAATGGGGTGGTAGGGGTCTTGGGCATGTTCACGGTCATGGCCTCAATCATGCGGGTGTAGATCTTGTTCAGCTCGGCAATCTGCTCGGCCATGTGCTTTGTCTGCTCGGTGATTTCGTCGATGGTGCCAATCTGCAGGCTGGCTCCCTTGAGCTGCATCTCGTAGACCTTGCAGATGCCTGTGAGTGTGCGGTTCAGGTTCTCCATCTCCTCGCTGTCGCGGGTGAGCCGTTCGCTCTGCTCCGACACCTTCTTCAGCGTCTCGGTGAGGCTCTTCAGCTGCTCCACGTAGTTCTGCGTGGCCTCCTCCATCTCCTCTGGGTCGATGTCGGGCAGTTCGGGCTGTGCAGGTATGCCGCCGATGATGGCTCCACCACCGCCGATGATGCCGCCACCCGTCGCCATGCCTTCGCCAGCCGCGACGCCCTCGCCAACTGTGATGCCTTCGCCAGCTTCACCAGCCACTCCGGGCATCCCGCCGCCAATGACGATGGTGCCGCCACCACCGCCGCCGACTGCTCCACCGCCTCCGACAACTCCGACTTGTCCGATTCCTCCGACTTGTCCGACACCTCCGATTTGTCCGACCGACTCGACAGTCGAATCCTCGGCGGTGCCTTCTGGGGTCTCGCCCTCTTCGCCCTCCTTTTCGATGACATGAGTGGGCAGTTCCTTGCCGTCTTCGGTCTTGTCGAAGGGACGGTCGAAACCAGCGATGAAGAACACCAACACCTCAGTACCCATACCGAGGAAGAGCATCAGGTTGGCTCCCGGCAGGTGGGTGAGCTTGAAGAGTGCACCCAGAATCACGATGGAGGCACCCCAGCTGTAGGCGTAGTTCATGAACGTCTGCCCTGGCACGCTGTCGAGCCATTTCTGCAGACGGTAGATGGGATTGAATTTACTATATTTAGTCATCTTGTGAATTTACGATTTACTAATTTACAATTTACGATTATTAGTGTATGGTCGTGCCTCCAAAGCTATGGCGGACTTCACCCTTTTTCCTCACTTTTTTTTTGCCGAAGCTTTCACGGGCTTTGCCTTCTCGCTGGTGGTATTGGCCAAGCTGCGCACGCAGCGGAATCCGATGTAGGAGCGTGGCTGGTTCTGGTATTCGCTGGTGCGCCATGCTGAGCGTATGTAGCTCTCGGGGTCTTTCCACGAGCCGCCGCGCACGCTCTTCTTCTTCAGTCGATAGGGGTCTTCCTTGGCAGCGTTGTACTTCAGCTGCGGGTTGATGTCGTTCATGGCGTCTACGCCTGCCTCGGTGTAGATGGTGCTGGTCCACTCTGCCACGTTGCCGGCCATGTCGAAGAGACCGTTCGAGTTGGCCTGGTAGATTCCTGCTTTCGATGTGATGAGGTTTCCGTCTTTGGTGTAGTTGCCATCATCGGGCTTGAAGTTGGCGAAGAAGCACCCCTTGCCGCTGGCCACGTCCTCGTTCTCCCATGGGAACTCGTTCTGCTCCTTGCCGCGAGCAGCATATTCCCATTCGGCCTCTGTCGGCAGACGGTAGCGCTGCACGAAGCGTGCAGCCGGTCCGAGGCCCTTCAGCAGATACTCCGTGCGCCAGGCGCAGAAGGCGTTGGCCTGCTCCCAGGTGACGCCCACCACGGGATAGTCGTTGTAGGCCGAGTTCGAGAAGTAGTTGCGCATATACATCTCGTTGTCGGCGTTGGGGAAGTCGTTCACCCAGCAGGTCGTGTCGGGATATATATTAATAATGTACGTGTTGAGGAAATCCCACGGCCCTGTGTACTCGCGGTTCAGCGTCTCGCGGTGAATCTTTCCCTCGTCGTCGATGTAGGCGGTGTCTTTCGATATCATCACTTTCTCGTCGTATATTCCTCCCGTTTTCTGGTCGTTCCACTTGTCGGTGTCGAGTATTCGCTCTTCGGGGTCTACGCGGTTGCGGCGCAATGCGGCGGTGGTATAGTCGTAGATTTCGTAGCGATAGTTCATCTGACTGTGGTCGAGCATCTTCTCGCCGGTCACGGGGTTGGTGATGTAGACGCTCTCTATGGCGCGCAGCTCATCCTCGTTGGGCTTGCGCGGCAGCGCTTTCTTCCAGTTCAGATAGGGTTTGATGGGGTCGCCGTTCTTGTCCTCCTCAATCTTGTAGCTCTCGTCGCCACCATAGTTGGGGTCGGCGAGTCGCTCACGGATGATGCTGTCGCGCACGTAGCTCACGAATTGCCGATATTCCGAGTTGGTGATTTCGGTGTCGTCCATCCAGAACCCCTCCACCGAGATGTCGCGTGTTGGTGTCTCGCGCCCCCACAGCGAGTCGGGCTTCTCCATACCCATCTTCAGGTGTCCTCGCTTGATGAGTACCATGCCGTAGGGAGCTGGCTCTGAGAAGGAGCTGCCCTTCGAGCCGGTGAGCTCGCCACCCGATGCCATTGTCTCCTTGCCTCCGAAGCAAGAGGTGAGCGACAAGAGCAAGAAAAGCCCCGCCCCAACCCCTGCTATCGGGTGGGCGAGCTGGTTGCTTCCACTCTTGAATATCATTCGAATACTTTTCATTATTCTCATAATATATTATAATTGTGATATTTTCCGTTTGTCTGCCTTCCCTTTTCAGGGGGGGTAGGCAAGATGGACGCCTACAGTATTCTCACGCTCTGGTGCCTGTTGCGTCCTTTCTTGAAGAGGTTGATGTCGGCCTGATAGCGCACGAACAGTTCGTGCGAGCCATAGCCCAGCCCGATGCCGTTGGTGAAGGCCTCGTAGCTGTAGCCCACTGTGATGCCGTGGAAGTTGCCCCCCAGATAGGCCGACACTGAGTTGCTGGGGCTGTAGCCCACGCCCACGTACATCATGCGCTGTTCATGACTATAGGTGAGACGCGTGGTCACGTCGGCGCGAGCAATCACACCGTCGTAGCGTCCCAACACTGAGGGCTGTATTGATAGAAACGGACTTCTTAGCCGAATATTGCATCCAGCCGTCAAATAATATGCCATGGCCATGTCAACCTGGTTGGTTTCGCCCATTTCGATGGTGGCCGAGGTGAGGTGCTGCACGCTGGCGCCCACATACCATTTGCGGTGCTGGTAGTAGAGTCCGGCGGCGGCATCGAAGCCGTTGCCCGTCACCTCCGACGATGGGAAGGCGGGGTCGCCGGCATCTCTCAGGTCGACTTTCGAGCCGTTGAAGCTCTCGCTCTGCATGCCTGCCTGTGCGCCGATGGCCAGGTGTCCGCCCAGGAGTTTTATTCTGAGCGCATATTGCAGAGCGATGTTTTTGTGCGAGAACAGTCCTAAGTTGTCGTTGATGAAGCGTGCCCCCACGCCGTGATACATGCCCAGCATGTAGAAGGGCATGTCGGCCGAGGCATACATCGTGTTGGGGTTGTGGGTGAATCCCACGAGCGACATGGCGTAGCCCAGGTTGACGTTGATTTTCTCCTGCTTGCCCACGGCGGCAGGATTGAATGCCGTTGGCATCGCCCAGTAGTGGCTGAACGATGCATCCTGCTGGGCCAGCGCTTGCAAAGAGGTCGCCACCAACAGGGCCAAAATCAGAAGACTTCGCCTAAACACATTTCTTATAACGATGTTTTGGCACGATTATTTTGTGGAAGGGCTGTGTTTTTGCGCCATGTGCCGCCATCAATAGTTAAAAAAACGTAATCATGCCCGATTTACGTTGATTATGAGTAATTTTGCAAGCCAAAATTGAGAAATGGCCTGTTACGTCCAAATCGAGAAATAGTAAACAGTCAATCGTAAATAGTAAATAATCAAGATGAACATCCAGTTTGAATGTGCCGACAAGGTGAATGGCGTGATGACCATCACCATTGAGCAAGCCGACTATCAGGAGGCAGTAGAGAAGAAGTTGAAAGAATATCGCAAGAAGGCCCAAGTGCGTGGCTTCCGCCCCGGCATGGTGCCCATGAGCCTCATCAAGCGCCAATATGGCACGGCCGTGAAGGCCGACGAAGTGAACCGCCTGCTGGGCGAGAAGCTTTATGAGTATGTGCGTGAGAACAACATACAGATGCTGGGCGAGCCTCTGCCCAACGAGCAGCAGCAGCCACAGGACTTGGCCAAGGACGGCACCTACGTCTTCGTGTTCGACATTGCCGTGGCTCCCGAGATGAATGCCGTGCTCAGTGCCGACGACACCGTGGACTACTACGACATAAAGGTCGACGACGCCATGGTGGACGACCAGGTGAAGATGTTCCAAGCCCAGACTGGCAACTTTGTGGAGGCTCAGGAGTGGAGTGGCAACGACACCCTGAAGGGCGACTTGCGCCAGCTCGATGCCGATGGCAACACCCTCGCCGACGGCATCACCGTGGCCGATGCCATCGTCATGCCCAGCTATGTGAAGGGCGACTCAGAGAAGGCCAAATTCGACGGTGCCAAGCCGGGCGACATCATCATCTTCAACCCCAAGAAAGCCTATCCCGACAACGATGCCGAGGTGGCCGCCCTGCTGAAGAAGGACAAGGCCGAGGTGAAGGACCTGGAGAGCGACTTCAGCTTCCAAATCACCGAGATTCGCCACTTCCAGCCCCACGCCATCGACCAGGAACTCTTCGACCGCATCATGGGTGAAGGCGTTGCCAAAGACGAGGCCGACTTCCGCCAGAAGATTGCCGAGAGCATCAAGGCACAGCTGGTGGTGAACAGCGACTTCCGCTTCCTGCGCGACGTGCGCGCCTACATGGAGCAGAAGGTGGGCGAGGTGCAGTTCCCCGAAGAGCTGCTGAAGCGCGTGATGCTGCAAAACAATAAGGACAAGGATGCCGACTATGTGGAGAAGAATTTCAGTGGCAGCATTGCCGAGCTGAAGTGGCATCTCATCAAAGAGCAGCTGGTGAAGGCCAACAACATCAAGGTGGAAGACGACGACCTGAAGCAGGTGGCTCGCGGGGTCGTGCGCCAGCAGTTTGCACAGTATGGCATGAGCGACGTGCCCGACGACGTGCTCGACAAGTATGCCGACGAACAGCTGAAGAAGCGCGAGAACATCGAAGCCTATGTAGACCGCGCCATCGACGTGAAGCTGATGCGCACTCTGAAGCAGGTGGTGAAGCTCAACATGAAGCCCATCAGCCTGGATGACTTCAACAAGCTGGAAAAGGAAGCCTAACAGTTTTATTATCAGCACACATCTCAGCGGCCCGCGCTTGCCTTTCGGCAGCGCGGGCCGCTGCATAAAAATTCCAGGGCCTGGAACAAAAATTTGGAGCGCTCCAAATTTTTTTTTGGCGTTGACTTTTTTTCATTTGGAGCGCTCCAAATTTTGACAGGCAACGCCCATCCCGAAAAACCTCTTTGTCCTCTCGTCCTTTCCCATCCTCTTCCATCCTCTCCCGTCCTCTATAATAAAAAAGATTCACCCCCCAAAAAGAGCATTATACCATAGTTTGCAAAGAAAGTATAACGCCGTTTCAGAATAAAAATGTAATTTTGCAAGTTGAAATTAAAAACCTCGAAAACAACATGAAACGAATTTCGCTTTTTCTGCTGGCCCTGGTGGCCATTCTGCCCCTTTCTGCACAAATCAAGGGCAACAACATCGTGGTGAGCGTGGAACCCGACCACCAAGACTGGCACTACCAACTGGGACAGACGGCCAAGTTCACCGTTGAGGTGCGCCGTTCGGGCACGTTGCTCAACGATGTCAGCATCGACTATGCCGCCGGCCCTGAGATGTATCAGACTGAGAAGAAAACGCTGACGCTGAAGGACGGCACCCTGCAACTGAAGGGCACGATGAAGCAGCCGGGCTTCTACCGCGTCGACGTGGTGGCACATGTGGATGGCAAAGACTACAAGCAGGCCTGTGCCGCCGCCTTCGCCCCCGAGCAGCTGCAGCCATCGACGGTGATGCCGCAGGACTTTGAGCAGTTCTGGAGCGCCGCCATCAGCGCTGCACAGCGCACCGACCTCGACCCCACGCGCCGGCTGCTGCCCGACCGCTGCACCAAGGATGTGAACGTCTATGAGGTGAGCTTCAACACCATGGAGCCTGGCAACCGCTTCTATGGCGTGCTCTGCGTGCCCGTGAAGGAAGGGCGCTATCCTGCCCTGCTGCGCGTGCCCGGCGCTGGCGTGCGCTCGTATAGCGGCGATGTATACACCGCGTCGCAGGGAGCCGTCACACTCGAGGTGGGCATCCACGGCGTGCCCGTCACCATGGATAGGAGCTTCTACTACAACCTGAACGATGGAGCGCTGAAAGGCTACTGGGAGTGGGGCATGAACGACCGCGACAAGTCGTACTACAAGCACGTCATCCTGGGCTGTATCCGCGCCATCGACTACATCGAGCAGTACACCCCTTGGAACGGCCAACAGCTGGGTGTCACCGGCTCCAGTCAGGGAGGATTCCTCTCGCTGGCCACGGCCGGCCTCGACCGTCGTGTCACCTGCTATGCTCCCGTGCATGCCGCCCTCTGCGATCACACCAACTCGCTGCGTGGCATCGCCTGCGGGTGGCCTCACTTCTTCTATTGGAACAAGGGCAAGGGCATGGAGCGCGAGATAGCCACCTCGCGCTACTACGATGGTGTGAACTTCGCCCGCCTCATCCGTCCCTCGCAGCGTGGATGGTTCAGCTTCGGCTATTGCGATGACGTGGTGCCACCCACCACTGCCTGGGCCACCTACAATGTAGTCACGGGTCCAAAGGAAATCTCCCCCTATCAGATGACTTGGCACTTCTGGTATCAGGAGCAGTGGGACGAGTGGGAGAACTGGCTGCTGAAACAAATGGGCATTTAGTCTCGTATTGTAATCAGAGTATCTTTTATTGGTTAACGTATAGAGCCCCGGAGGGGCGACAGACTACAGGCAGGGGCATCGCCCCTGTAAGAATGGTTTCCCCACGATAGCCCCGGAGGGGCGACAGAATACATTCAGGCGTACCCCTGTAAAAGCTTAGCCTAATTATTCATATAAACTTTGTTTGAACTGATGGCAGATACACTCGTAAAAGTTGACATACACTTAATTTTCCATGTGAAAACTACAAGTGTTAAAATAGATAAGCAAGATTTAGAACGGTTTCATCAATATCTTGGTGGCACCATTCGTGGCTTAGGCAGCATTCCCTTGGCAGTCGGTGGTATGTCCGACCATGTTCATATTTTAGCATCATTACCTAAAGTCATCGCTCTATCCGATTTTGTCCGCATGATAAAGAGCGAAAGTAGTAAGTGGATAAAACATTTGAATGAGTTATACCGTTCTTTTGCATGGCAAGAAGGTTATGGTGCGTTCTCTGTCAGTCCGTCTTTATCTGAAAAGACTGTGAATTATATTCTACATCAAGAGGAGCATCATCAAAAACGTTCTTTTCGTGAGGAGTATAAATTGTTTTTAAATGCCTACGGTATCGATTACAATGAACTTTTCTCGTTTTGCGATTAATATCCTTCATCGAGTTTTCACTCGTTGTAAAAGGGTTGCCACCCCTGGCTGTATTCCGTCGCCCCTCCGGGGCTTTTCAGAACGGAATGCTTTCACAGGGGCGTTGCCCCTGCCTGTATTCAGTCGCCCCTTCAGGTGTATTTCGGGGAGTCTACAGTTACAGGGTTACGCCCTTGGCTCTATTTCCGTTCTCTCCGGCGTTTGCGTCTTCCCGCACAGATAATTATTAGATAATCTATAGTTTTTTATGAAGTACTTATCATTTATTGCTTTATCGTTTTGCTCAGTACTATTGCTGACAGCATGCGGCGGACCGAAGTCTGCCGCCAACGAGAGTGAACCAACCATTGCCCAGCAGCTGCAGAGCCGACTGGACACCCTGCGACAGCGCGGCTATATGTTTGGACACCAGGATGACCCCTTCTACGGACTCACCTGGGAGTATCAACCTGACAGCAGCGACGTGAAGAACACCTGCGGCGACTGGCCCGCCGTGATGGGATTTGAACTGGGTGGCATTGAGATGGGCGACGCCAAGAACCTCGACAGCGTGCCCTTCGACGTGATGCGCCGCGAAATCATCCGCCACCATGAGCGTGGCGGCATCGTCACCATCAGCTGGCATCCCCGCAACCCCGTCACCACCACCGACGAGGGGGGCGTATGGCCCCAGGGCACGGCATGGGACGTGAGCGACTCCACCGTGGTGGCCAACATCCTGCCCGGACAGCCCTATCATGAGAAGTTCAAGCTGTGGATGCAGCGCCTGAGCGACTTTCTGGCCTCGCTGAAGACCGCCGACGGACAGAAGGTGCCCATCATCTGGCGACCTTGGCACGAGAACACCGGCTCGTGGTTCTGGTGGGGCGAGAAGTTATGCTCCGCCGACGAGTATAAAGCCCTGTGGAACATGGTGCAGGACAAGCTCAACGCCGACGGCTTCGACAACCTGCTCTGGGCCTACTCGCCTGGCATGGCCGCCAACCTGACCACCGAGAAATATCTGGAGCGCTACCCCGGCGACGACCGCATACAGCTGGTGGGCATCGACGGCTACCAGTGGGGGTCGAAAGAGGACTTCGTCAGTCAGCTCGACCAGAACCTGGCCATGCTCACCCAGTTTGCCAAAGACCACGGCAAGATTGCAGCCCTCACCGAGTGTGGCCTGAAGAACCTCACCGACCCCACTTGGTGGACCAGCACCCTCACCCCTGTGCTCGATAAGTATCCCATCAGCTATTTCCTCGTCTGGCGCAACTATGCGAAGGAATGGTTCGGCCCTTCGCCCTCCAAGCCCGATGCCCCCTACTTCGTAGAAATGTATAACGCAGACAACACCCTATTCCTAAAGGACATCCAGTAATAGCCCCGGAACAACAACCATGACACCCTTTGAACAAAAAATGGCCGCCCTCCGCCAGCACCACGAGGAGCTGCTGACCCGCAAGAACACCCCCATGCCCTGGGGCAACGGCATCTACGAGAAATACGTGCACCCCATCCTCACCGCCGACCACACCCCCTTGGAGTGGCGCTACGACTTCAACGAGCACGACAACCCCTTCCTGATGCAGCGCATCATGATGAACGCCACGCTGAATAGCGGCGCACTGAAATGGGGCGACAAATACCTCCTCGTGGTCCGCGTGGAAGGTGCCGACCGCAAGTCGTTCTTCGCCGTCGCCGAGAGTCCCAACGGCATTGACAACTTCCGCTTCTGGCCTGAGCCTATCACCATGCCCGACACCGACGACCCTGCCACCAACATCTACGACATGCGCATCACCCAGCACGAGGATGGCTGGATATATGGCGTGTTCTGCGCCGAGCGCCACGACGACGCGCAGCCCGGCAACCTCAGCGCCGCCACAGCCACCGCCGGCATCGCCCGCACCAAGGACTTGGTGAACTGGGAGCGGCTGCCCGACCTGGTGTCGCGCAGTCAGCAGCGCAACGTGGTGCTCCACCCCGAGTTCGTCGATGGCAAATACGCCTTCTACACCCGACCGCAGGATGGCTTCATCGACACGGGCAGCGGTGGCGGCATCGGCTGGGCACTGGTGGACGACATCACCCATGCCGAGGTGAAGGACGAGAAAATCATCTACGAGCGCAAGTACCACACCATCACCGAGGTGAAGAATGGCGAAGGTCCACACCCGCTGAAGACCCCGAAAGGATGGCTGCACCTGGCACACGGCGTGCGTGCCACCGCCGATGGCCTCCGCTATGTATTATATATGTATATGACTGCCCTCGACGACCCCACGCGCGTCATCGCCCGTCCCGGTGGTTTCTTCCTCGTGCCCGAGGGCAGCGAGTATGTGGGCGACGTGATGAACGTGGCTTTCAGCAATGGCTGGATTGCCGATGCCGACGGTCGTGTGTTCATCTATTACGCCTCGGCCGACACCCGCATGCACGTGGCCACCTCGACCATCGACCGCCTCATCGACTACTGCATGAACACGCCCGAGGACGGCTTGCGCACTGCAATGAGTGTAGAAACCATCAAATCATTAATCAACAAAAACAGAAACAATGGCTAGTTTAAAAGAAAAGATTGGCTACGCCCTTGGCGACGCAGCCGCTGGTGGCATCACATGGAAAATCATGTCGATAGCCTTCCCTTTGTTCTTCACCAACGTCTTCGGACTCACCTTCGCCGATGCCGCCCTGCTGATGCTCATCGCCCGCATGTTTGATGTGGTCACCGATCCGCTGATGGGCGCCCTTGCCGACCGCACGCAGTCGAAGTGGGGCACCTACCGCCCGTGGCTCATCTATGGCGCCATCCCCTTTGGCCTCATCTTCGCCCTGCTGCTCTACACGCCCGACTTCGGTCCCGTGGGCAAGCGCATCTGGGCCTATTCGCTCTATCTGCTCATGATGGCTTGCTACACCGCCGTGAACGTGCCCTACGGCTCGCTGCTCGGCGTGATGACCGACGACGACAACGAGAAGAACCAGTTCTCGTCGTTCCGCATGGTGGGTGCCTATGCCATGGGCTTCATCACCCTGCTCTCGTTCCCCTATCTGCAGAAGATGGTGGGCGGCACCGAGCAGCACCAGTATGCCGTGCTGGGTGTCTTCTTCGGCATCTTGGCAGCGGCGGGCACACTGGTCTGCGGATTGCTGACGAAGGAGCGCCTGAAGCCCATCCGCGCCGAGAAGTTCTCGTTCAAGCAGTTTGCCGACCTCTTCCGCAACAAGCCGTGGATCTACCTGACACTCATCGGCATCTGCACCAACTTCTTCAACGGCTTCCGCTATGCAGTGGCTGGCTATATGTTTGAGTATTGTCTGCACGGCGATGTCACCGTCAGCGGTCTCATCATCAACTACACCGTGTTCATGACCTTCGGCGAGCTTACCTGCATGATTTTTGGTGGCGTGTCGCCGTGGTTCACCAAGAAGATGGGCAGCAAGCGCAAGGCATTCCAGATGGCAGCCCTCATCTGCTTGGTGTTCAGCATCGGCTTCTTCTTCATCCCCATGGACAGGGCCTACATCTGGCTGATGGTGGCTGTGGTCATCCTCACCAGCGTAGGCATCGGCCTCTACTCACCCCTGCTGTGGTCGATGTATGCCGACGTGGCCGACTACGCCACTGAGAAGAATGGCACCTCCAGCACGGGTCTCATCTTCTCGTCGGGCACGATGGCCCAGAAGTTTGGCACCGCCATCAGCGGCTCGCTCGTCGCCCTCTTCTTAGGTCTGGCCGGTGCCAGCATGATTACCGACGACATGGGCAACACCAGCGTCGACCCTGCCAGCATCACCGACTCGGTGCTGACGATGGTGTGGAGCCTCTTCTCGCTCTTCCCTGCCATCATCGCCGCCCTCATCATCCTGCTTACCAAGATTTACCCCATCAAGAAATAGAGATAATGAAAGCGTAGAAGACCGCAAAGCAACGGACTACCATAACGAAGGCGGGGCTGCATCTCGGTGCAGCCCCGCCTTTTTAGCGTTTGTTCAGATGCTGTGCAGCAATCGTGTTACTTCACAATCATCTTCTTGCCATTCACCACCACGATGCCCTTCTGCGGGGTGCTGACGCGCTGTCCCTGCAGGTTGAAGATGTCGGTCGACTGGGCGTTGATGGTGCGCTGTGCGTTGATGCCAGTGGTGATGTCGTCGCTGGCGAAGCCGATGTAGCTGAACACAGCTGGCACCTCGTCGTTGGCCAGTGTCATGCCGAAGGTGGTAGTCCATCCCCACGTGCCGGCACCCTGTCCGTCGAGGTAGGAGTATCCGTCGGCATTAAAGCCGCTGGCGAAGGCAGAGTTCTCGTTGATGTCCCAGAGGAAAGTGGTGACGCCGTCGGCATCCGTCACAGTCTTGGTGGGTTCCATCTGTGCGCCGTTGTTCTTGGCGTTGAGCCACCACAGATAGCTCTTCGTGGGCTCGGTGCTCAGACCGGTGGCCTTGATGACGAAGTACTTCACCGGCTCGGCCACGTAGTACAGCTTGTCGGTCTTGAAGTTCAGGGCCACGTTGTTGGCGCCCTTGGCATCAACGGTAATGGTGTTCAGCACCTCGTCGACGACGACGTTGCTGGGGCTGATGCGACCGGGGTCGCCGGCGGGCCACTCGCTGGCCACAAACTCATACTCAAACTCCTCAGGAGCGTTCTTCGTGGTGTTGCTGAAACCGATGTAGGTGATGACGGCGGGTGTGGCGTCGTCGGCCAGCGTCATGCCGAAGGTGGTGCTCCAGCCGCCCTCGTCCTTGAAGTCGGTAGTGGCGTTGCCCAGTGTGCCGCCGATGGGCAGCGAGCGGGCATCCCAAGCAAAGACGGTGCATCCGTCCTCATCCTCATACATGTCGGTGGGTTCATACTGTCCGCCGTTGTTGGTGTTGTTGAGCCACCACAGATAGCTCTTCGTTGCCTCGGTGCTCAAGCCTTTGGCCTTGATGACGAAGAAGCGGTCGGTAGCAGGAATCTTGTAGACGTTATCTGAACGGAAGACCAGAGCCACGTTGTTCTGGCCAGCCTTGTCGACGGTGATGGTGCCATTGGCGTTCACCACCACGTTCTCGGGGCTGATGCGGCCGGGGTCGCCAGCAATCCACTCGGTGGGCAGGAACTCGTAGGCTCCCTGCTGCTTCAGAGTGAGGTTACGGAACGACACGCCACCGTTGGTGTAGCGCTTGATGAAGAGGCGCAGACGCACGGTCTGTCCGGCATACTCGGTGAAGTCGACGCTGAAGGGTGCGAACACACCGTTGAGCCAATAGTTGCCAGCCTCAATCTCTTCCTCGGGGTTGGCCTCCACGGCGGGCATGTTGTCCTTGTTGAGGGTGAGGATGTTCTTGTATTCCACGCCGTCGGTGGTGAGCTGCAGGGCAATCTCCTCGCCGTCGAGCATCTCGTAGGTGGGAGCGGTGAAGGTGCGGAAGGTGTACATGCTGGCGGCCACCTCCACCTTCAGCGTGGTGGCATCGGGAGCCAGCTCAATGGCGGGCGACTCCATCCACGAGGTCTTCAGCTCCTCGGTGTCGGTGAATGAAATCTGGTTGGTGAAGTAAGGCACATCGCCCCGGGTGCTGTTGGTCCAAATGTAGTCTTCGTCCATAGTCCATCCCACGGGTGTGAAGCTGCCTTCCATATCGGGCACGAAAGTCCAAGGCAGGGTGGCAGTGGTCACGGCACTCTGGTCGAGATAGAGCGAAGAGTAGGCGCCATTGCCGTCGCTGCTCCATGCGCGGAAGTAGTAGGCCTTGCCAGGCTCCAGGCCCGTCACCTCGATGGCATCGGCCGAGCCGCCCACATACACCACTAGATTCTGGCCAGTGGCATTGTCTACGATTTCGTAGTTCTCAACGGTGAAGTATTCGTAGTCGATGGCGTCGCCAACCGCATAGACGCCCTCAGGCTGTCCGAACCAACCGTTTTCGTAGCTCTGTCCGATGTCGTTTATCTGCACGCGGTCGCTCATGGCCACGAGCACGGGGCTGCCAGCCGACTTCACGCTGAGCGTGACGCTGTTCTTGCCAGCGGCTACGATGGTGAGTTCCTCGGGAGCGGCGGGCTTGGTGGCGATGCTGAACGTGGTGGCCTGTCCATAGAGCGGGCCAGCGGAGCACATCGAGTTGAAGGGAACGATGGCGAGCACGTAGTTGGTGGCACTCTGCAGGTCGTTGGGAGTCTTGAAGCTGTTGTTGTCAATCCAGTTCAGGTTGGCATCGAAAGCGGAAGCGACGGCCACCACACGGGCGTTGCCCAGTTCGGCACCCACGGCATACTTCGTCTTGTCGGCGGGTGTGGCATTGATTTCGGCATCGGTCGTAGCCAGGACGAGGTAGTGGTCGGCATCGGTCGACTTGAACTGTCCGCTGATTTGCGTGCTGGTGCTGCTGAGCTCTACGTTGGCCACTGTTCCGCCAGGAGCCAAGCAAGGCTCTGGAGCTTGGAAGGTCCAGGTGGTGCCGTCGGCGGGATAGGACTCAGGCGAGTAGCTGATGGTGTTGTCGCTGGCACCATACTCCTCTCCGTCCCAGCTGTAAATTTGCACGAAGTCGTAGGGGTCGCCCAGGATGCCCACGTGCATGAAGTGGTAGTTGCCAGTCTCCTGTGGCTGGAAGCCGCTCACCTGCATGGCGATGTTGCCCGTGGCCTCATAGAGGCGGTACTGTATCTGGGCCTTGTTGCCGCACTCGTCGGCATCGGCACTCCAAGTGGTCTGGAAGCCCAGATTCTTGTACTGGATGGTGAGCACGCGGCTGCCGGCCTCGCCCTCGGTCTTGTAGCTGATCTCGGTGTCGGCGTAGCCGTAGGCACCCTGACGCGCGGTGATGCCAAAGGCATCGTGGATGCCACTGTTCTTAAAGAATGACGCGGCACTCTTGTGCAGGTCGGTGGTGATGACCTGTGTGGGCGAGAGCTGAATCTCGCCGTCGGTGCCGATGAGGAAGTACTTCATCGTCTGGCCGTTGTAGTCAAAGTCGAAGCCGATGGGGAAGCCAGTGACATCCTCAGCGGTGTTGAAATTCATGTTGCCGTCGGCATCGAGCATCAGGCCTTCCAGGTCGGTGCCCACAGTGCCTTGAAGGTCAACCACGGTGGCACCCTCCAGGCCGACGTAGTCGGCGGTGGTGGTGGTCACTTCGTAGGCAATCATCTGTGCCGAAGCGGGCAGGATGCCTAAGAGGGCCGTAGCCAAAAAAGCGGAAATCTTTTTCATAAGTGTTGTTGTTTTTGTTAATAATTAATGTGGATAAAGGTGTATTCTCGGAGTGGGGGAGGGTGGGGCTATAGATGCTATAGAAGCTATAGATACTATAGAAGCTATAGCCACATCTCCAGATTACCTCAGCTGCTTGGTGGTGGTACCGTCGGCGTGGCGCACAATGTTCAGGCCGTGGTGTAAGGGGTTGACCTGCTGTCCAGCGATGTTGAAGGTTGAAGGTTGAGCGTTGGACGTTGAACGTTCAATGTCGTCGATGCCCACTGTAGGCCCATCATCGTAGGTCACGTCGTAGCTGCCGTCGATGCCAATGCGGAAGATGGTGATGCCGGGGTTCTTGTCGGCTTTCATCTCGCGGTAAAACATGTAGATGGCCTCATCTTCATAGATTACGGTGACGTTGGTGGGGTCGATGTCGCGTGAGATGGTGCGCGACCATACGCGCTCGCTGAAGTCGTTGTTGTAGCGGCGGATGATGAACGACTCCTTGCCGAAGGAGGCGATGTCGCGATACACCACGAGCCAGTCGCCGTTCTTCACGGAACCCACCCCCGTCTTGATCATGCCATAGAAATAGCCGCCGCTGGTGGCAGCGTTCTTGCTGGCCACCTCAACACCTCTGTCGTCGAAGAGGTAATCGCCGTCGTAGGTGAAGTGCTGCATCATCACGGCTCCTGTGGAAGCGAGCTGCGAGGCGAACTGCACCATGATTTCTTGTTTTTCGGGGTTGACGGCGATGGCGGGGTAGTTGTGGTCGTATTCCTCGGCGTTGTAGGCATCAAGTCCGGTGAGTCCAAAGGCCAGCGAGCCGTCGGCGTTGATGTGCTGCACGCGGATGTTGTGCGAGAACTCGCCCATGAAGCGCTGGAAGGCCACGCAGGCACCGCCTTGGCCGTCGGGCACGATGCGGTAGTGGTTCATCTCATAGCCGCCATAGTAATTGTCGTCGTAGATGACCGGCTCGCTCCACTGCGGCTCCAGGTCGCGGTTCAGACGCTGCACGCGGGCACCGTCGGCGGTGTGGTCGAAGAACAGCATGTCGCCATCGTCAGTAGGCAGAATCTGATATTGCAGGAACCTGTCGTTGAGCAGCACGCGTGGTTCGTCCCATGCTGTGGTGCCGTCGTCGTTGATGCGCTGGATGTAGGTGATAGCGCTCTCATCGGTTTCGTTGCTGTTGGCGAAGATGAAGAAGGTGTCGTCGCCCACCACGAAGGCGTTGGTGTAGGCGGCATTGGTGAACTGTGGATATTCCACGCCGTCGAGGCCCCAAAGGAAGTTGCCCTCTTGGTCAACCTTGTAGATGGCTGGCGAGAAGGTGGTCGCCTGCTCCTCGTCGGCTAAGTTGGCCTCTTGGGATCGGCCGTCTGCCACGGTGACGATGGCGCTGCCATCGGAAGCCACGCACAGAGCATAGTCCGACCACCACGAGGTGGTGGCATAGTCGTTCACCATGATGGGTTCGTCGAACTGGGGCACGCCATCGCGGTCGAGCAGTTGCAGATAGGTGCGCACGGCATAGCACGAGTGGCCGTTCACCATTTTGTGGCCCCAGGTGTGCCAAGAGAGCCAGGTCTTCTTGTCGGCGGTGCGGGCGGCCTTTGGCGAGCAGGCGTAGTAGTCGCCGCCAACACGTGTGTCTCCGTTCTCGTCGACGTAGGTGGTACTGAAGATGCACCGCGGTGTGGCGTTGGTGTTCCACTGTGCGTGAGCGGGGGCTGCCATGGCCATGGCCAAGAGCAGCAGTGAGTAGAGTTTTTTCTTCATGTTGTTGAAAATTTAAGATTGTATTCTTGAATGATTAGTGGTTGCTCTTCTACTTGTTATTAATGATTTTCTTGTTCTTCTTAATGGTGATGGGCGAGTGGCCAGAAACGGGGCGTCCGCCAAGGGTGAACTGGTCTGACAAGTCAGACTGGTCAGACTCGTCCGACTGGTCCGCCAGATTGACAATGGCCGAGGGCTGGGTGTTCTGCAGACTAAAGAAGACATCGTGGAGTGCGTCGGTGTAGGTGTCCTGCACCATCAGGCGGGTCTTGCCGTCGGCGGTCACTTGGTGCAGCATGTAGTAGCCACGGCCGAAGTCGCCAGTGATGCCATCGCCGCCGGCATCCTCCAGCTCTAATAGATAGCAGTCGTCGACGGTGAGCGGCAGGTCGATGACCACCTTCTTGCGTGGCTCGCTGTAGGGGCCGCCTTGGCACACCACATCGCCGGCGCTGTTGAGCACGGCCCAAGTGGTCTCTTCGGGCTTTTGGTCGGTCATAATGGTCAGTCGCACGGCGTTCTGTGCGCTGTGGGCGTTGGCGATGGTCAGCGGGAAGTGCACGCTCTCGTCGGCGGCCACGCCGTTGAGGTCGCTCATCCACACCTCCACCTGGTTCGTGGCTTCGTCGGTGAGGGCAAAGTCGGTGAAGAGCGGCGTGCGCACGTAGACGATGCCGAGCGGCTCCAGCTCGCCGCTCCATTCGGTGCGCTGAACGCTGCCGTTGATGCTCACGTTGATGACGGCCGAGTGCAGCGTCTCGGTGCCCGTGTTGCGCAGCATCAGGTCGGCGGTGAACTGTGGGGTGCAGATGCGCTGCGGGGTGTTGCTCACCTTCAGTATCTTCATGGCACGGGGGCTGCCCGTGGGCCGTGGGGTGTAGGTGGTGCAGAGGATGGCCTTCGTCTGCATGTCCTGTATGAACGATACGATGCCCAGCTCATGCTCGTCGTTGAATCCGCTGATGGGCCACGTGTAGTCATACTGCAGTGGAATGGCCAGGAAGTTGGCGGGCAACAGCAGCCCTTCGGCCGATGGCAGCAGCTTGCGCAACACATAGTTCCAGCTGCGCTCGCCGTTAGGGGCAGGGTCGGCTTGCTCTATGCGCTCCTCCACCACGGCGGCAAAGAGTCGCAGGTCGTGGTCGGCCTGTGGCGTGAGGCATGCCACCTGCCACTGCAAGTGCAGCTGATTGTCGGCATCGATGCTGGCCTGGGTGTAGAGGTTGGCGGTCGACTCCACCTGGCTCGAAATGTCGATATAGGTGCCCAGCTGGTTTTCATAGCCCCACGCACCGGCATGCTGTCCGTCGACGAAGAGCGCTGGCACACCCGATATACCGTAGAAGTTGGCACGCTGCAGCACGTCGGTGGGATTCTGCAGATAGAAGGGGTCGGTGGCCGACGGGAAGTTCCAGTGGTAGGTGATGGTCACCATCTCGCCCATGCGGTCGAAGATGATTTGGTCGAGTGCTGGCGAGAACTCGGCGCAGGGGTCGCAGCTGGTGTTGGTGAACTCCTCGAAGAGCACCAATCGTGGACGGTCGGGGGCAGGGGTGCCCGTGAGGCTGAAGTTCACGATGTGCGAGGCTCCGCTGTAGTCGCCCTGCGTCAGTCGGGTCTGCTTGCCATCGGCATCCAGTTGGAACAGCTGGTAGTAGCCATTGCCGGCAGCACCCTTGATGCCGTCGCCACCCGCATCGAGCAGCAGCAGCTGGTAGCAGTCGTCGTGGCGCAGGTCGAAGTCCTCGGTGATGAACTTGCGGGCTTCGGTGTAGGGGCCGCCCTGTCGCACGATGATGCCTTGCGAGTCGAGGAGCTGCCAGGTGGTCTCCTCGGGCTTCTTGTCGGTATATATTTTTAGGCGCACGCCATAGGTGGCCTGCACGGCATTGCTGAACTGTGAGATGATGGTGTCGCTGCTGGCCGCCGTGCCGTTGACGGTGCTGAACCACACCTTCACCTGGTTGGTGCCGCTGCCTACCAGCTCGAAGTTGGTGTGGGGTCCAAAGTTCATGGTGTCGCGCTGCAGGTAGTTCAGGTTGCCCGTCCAGGGATACTGCTCCACCGAGCCGTTCACACTGACGTTGAGTGTGGCGGTAGTGATGGCGTTGGCACCGTCGTTGCGCAGGATGACGCGTCCGCTGTAGTCGGGACGGCAGATGAGGTCGGGCGTGTCGAGGAGGTTGGCCAGCGCCAGGCGGTTCTCGCCCTCGGCGTCAGGGCCGCTATAGGCCGTGGCCAGTATCTCGCGGGTACTGATGTCCTGCACGTAGGCCAACACACCCAACTGCTTGAGGTCGTCGAAGAAGTCGATGTCCCACTCTGTGCTTACCTGCTCGCTCAGCCCCATCAGGGGTGCGCCCTGTGGCGGTGTCAGCATCTTGCGCATGGTGTAGTTCAGCTCCGTCTCGCCATTGGGATAAGGAGTGGCGGCCACGATGCGCTCCTCGATGGCGGCCACAAAGAGTCGCAGGTTGTCGCTCTGCGTGTCGGCGAGGGGTGTCAGGCTTACAGTGGCTGAAAGGTGGCGGCCCAGCAGCTGTTTCTCTATCGTCAGGTCGTAGGTCATGGGGCGTTGCAAGCACATGGTGATGGCAGTGTTCATGCCTGCAAACGAGCGGTCGGGCACCTCGTAGCCGTCGACAAAGGTGGTGGGCACGCCGGTGACTTGGTAGAAGTCGACCTTCGCTTGGTGCGCCTCACGGTCGTAGAGATAGAAGGGGTCGTTGTGGTCGGGGTAGCCCGAATGGTACTTGATGGCGATGCAGTCGCCCAGACGGTAGTGGATGACCGAGTCGAGCACGGGCGACCACGAGGCGCAGGGGCCGCAGCCCGTGTTGGTGAACTCCTCTACCAGCACCAGCCGATTTTGTGCACTGACATATAGGGGCAAAAACGGCAAAAAAGCTAACAATAATACAAATACTCGTTTCATGTGATTACAATTTGACGACAAAATTACACTTTTTTAATTAAATAGGAAAAAAACAAAGGGAAAAATTGACGCTACACTTAAATTTTTAAGATTATTGCGGTTGAAAGACGGTGATTGTCCTTCTTTTGCGGATATTCATCGTGTCGCAAAATAATGCGCAGCCCTTCCCCTCCCTTCAAGTGGAGGGGTCAGGAGTGGGGCCTCTAACATCCTACGAGTGATAAATATACTGCCCCCACCCTTAGCCCCTCTCCTTGAAAAGTAAAATTTGTTCACGGCGACGGGGCATTATAGCGCAAGAAATGGCTGTTAGAACCCTTTTTTCAACCCTCGTCAGATGAAAAATGGAGGCGAAAAAGCCTGACGTTGTTAAAACAACCATTCGTCAAATTCGTTAAATTCGTTGTTCAGTAATGGTTAAAGAACAACTTGTCGGTGTATAGATACGAAAAAGCGGGCGAACCGCAAAACGATTCGCCCGCATTTTTCCGTCGTTTCTCCCATTCGCCGTCACTTGCGCGTCAGCGTGCTGGTGAGCATGCTGTGATAATGGAACGACAAGCAGGTGTTCTCGTCGAAGAGTATCAGCTTGTTGCCAGAAATCTTGTAGGGGATGGCCACGGCGTTGCTCATCATGTATCGATTGTCGTATTCCCAACTGCTCTTCGAAGCATCGTACTTGAGCACCTCGAAAGGTATTTCACCTTGTTGCTCGGCATAAGTGTTGCGTTCGCGGTCGTAGAAATACCATTGCTTGACGTTAAGCGTCAGCTGGCTGTTGGCATCGGTATAGGTGCCGGTGAAACGATAGAGCTCGCTGTCTGTGAAATAGGTGCCAGAGGGGAACTGGTAGTCGTCGGCCGACGGCTTATAGGCATACTCTACATATTGGGGGTCGGTAGAAGGAAAGTAGTAGGCCGTGATGATGTTGAACGTGTTGTCGCTCTTGAACTCGTAAACCAGATAATGGTCGTAGCGGCCCATCATGCTTTCGTCGACGGCCTTGACGTAGGCCGACCATTTTCCTACCAACGAGGTGGCGCCCCCCGTGTTGTCGTCGTCATCGTCATCGCCACAGGCGGTCAGCGTGAATGCTGCTGTGAAAAGGCTTGCAAGAAGCCAGAAATTCAGTTTCTTCATGTGTTCTCTCATTTTGTTGTTTAATGGTTTTTAATGAATATTGGCTGCAAAGATAGGCAAAAAAAATGAATAGCCTCTACTATTTAGAAAGAAAAGACTCACATTTCAGCGAAATGAGAGTAGAAATGCCGAATTGAGAGTCTGTTTCTAAACAAAAAGCGAGCCATCGCCGCGTTTCTGTTAAATAATCTCAACGGTACACAAGTTTGTGGACCACAAACTTGTGTACCGCCGTTGTTTTCCGTATCTTTGCAAACAGAATTCAACAATGACAGCTGATGGAAAGGGCATTTATTTACGGAATGTCGGTTGAAGGCGAGAACTTCACCGACAGGGTGAAAGAGACGAAAAGGCTGAAGCTGGACTTTGAGAACGGCATCAACGTGATTCTTATCTCGCCTCGACGCATGGGCAAGAGCTCGATTGTAAGGAAAGTGAAGTCGGAGATTACCGACCCCACTATCAAGGTGGTGTTCATGGATATCTACGACTGCCGCAGCGAGTACGATTTCTACAACCGCTTCGCATCGGTAGTGATGAAAGAGACAGCCACTAAAACAGAGCAAGTCATTGACCACATCAAGCGCTTTTTAATCCGGCTTACGCCTAAGATTGCCTTTTCGCCTGAGCCTCTGTCAGAATTGTCAATCTCGCTGGGCATTACTCCCGAGAACTACCAGCCGGAAGAGATTCTTCAGCTGCCAGAACTCATTGCCAAGGAGCAAGGCATCCATTTAATAATATGTATAGATGAGTTTCAGCAGATAGGTGAATTTACCAATTCGCTGACCGTGCAGAAACGTCTGCGTGGCATCTGGCAGCACCAACGCCATGTGTCGTATTGCCTTTTCGGCAGTAAGCGGCACTTGATGACGAAACTATTTCAGAACCGCAAGATGCCTTTCTATCAGTTTGGCGAGATGATGTTTCTCGACAAGATTCCCACTTCCGACTGGGTGACGTTTATTTGCAGCCGCTTCAAGAAGCAGGGCAAGCACATCTCGGAAGAACTGGCTGAAAGAATATGCGAAACGGTAGAGAACCACTCCTCCTACGTTCAGCAGTTGGCATGGAACGTCTTGGCCGAAACAGACAAAGAGACCACAAAACAGGACTTCGACAATGGTGTGAAGGCTCTGATAGCGCAATGCTCGGGCCTGTTTGAGGAGCAGATAAAGGGCCTTTCATCCTATCAGCTGAACTTCATCCGCGCCATTTGCAAGGGCGTGCACACCGACTTTGGCTCGAAGGCCGTGCTTGAGGAATACAACCTTGGCACCAAGTCGAACATCTCGCGCATCAAGACAGCGCTCCTCGCCCGCGAGTTGATTGATGTCACAAGCGACGGCGTGTTCTTGGAAGACCCCGTTTTCAAACTCTGGATGAGCCGATAAAAACGGCGGTAGCGCACGGTGCTCTAAGGCCATCTGAAAACGCAAAACGCAAAATGCAACAGGTAGGCAAAAAAAAGAAACCGTTTCTTTTGTTTTGCGCTCAATTATTTGTAACTTTGTAGCCAAATTTGCGAGCAGACAGGAAAAAGTAATTATTTTTTAAACATAATTTCCACGATGTTGATACTTTTTAAGCTTTTAGGCTCATTGGCTCTGCTGATGTTTGGTATGAAGTCGATGAGCGATGCCCTGCAGAAGATGGCTGGCCCGCAGCTGCGCCACGTGCTCGGGGCCATGACCACCAATCGTTTCACCGGCATGCTGACGGGTACGCTCGTCACGGCCAGCGTGCAGTCGTCAACCGCTACCACCGTGATGACGGTTTCGTTTGTCAATGCGGGCCTGCTCACGCTGGCGCAGGCCATCTCGGTCATCATGGGTGCCAACATCGGCACCACGCTCACCGCATGGATCATGTCGGCTGGTATGGCGTTCGACATCAGCATCGTGAGCTATGTGGGATTCTTCGTAGGCATCATCCTCATCTACATGAAGAAGCACCGCTACATTGGCGACTTCCTCTTCGGACTGGGACTGCTGCTGCTCGGCCTGACCACGCTGCGCATGACGGGCAACGAGATGGACCTGGGCCACAACCAGGCCGTGCTGAACTTCTTCAGCTCGTTCGACTCCAATTCGTTCTGGACCACACTGGTGTTTCTCCTGCTGGGCGGTGTGCTCACCTTCTGCGTGCAGTCGTCGGCTGCCGTCATGGCCATCACGATGATTCTGTGCAGCAGTGGTGCGCTGCCTATCTATCAGGGCATTGCGCTGGTGCTGGGCGAGAACATCGGCACCACCATCACCTCGAACTTGGCAGCCCTCTCGGCCAACACCCAGGCGCGCCGTGCCGCTCTGGCCCACATGTTCTTCAACGTGTTTGGCGTGCTGTGGATTCTGGTTGTATTCCAGCCGTTCATCCGTATGGTGTGCGGATGGGTGGGCTATGACGTCGATATGACGAAGGATGCCGTGAGCCCCCAGCAGTTCTTGGACAATGCTGCCAAGCTGACGTTCGTCCTGGCTGCCTTCCACACAACTTTCAACGTCATCAACGCCAGCATCCTCATCTGGTTCATCCCGCAGATTGAGAAGTTCGTGTGCTGGGTCATCAAGTCGAAAAAGGTGGACGAGGAGGAGGACTTCCGTCTGCACTTCATCACCGCCGGCTTCATGAAGACCCCCGAGCTCTCGGTGCTCGAAGCCCAGAAGGAGATACAGTCGTTCAGCGAGCGCATGCAGCGCATGTTTGGCATGGTGCAGGAGCTGCTCAACATCGGAAAATCCGATAAGTCGGACAAATCGGATAAATCGGACAAGTCTGACAAGTCCGACCAGAAGTTCAACACCCTGTTCACGCGCATTGAGAAATACGAGGGCATCAGCGACAACATGGAGCTGGAGATTGCCAAATACCTGGAGCAGGTGAGCGACGCACACCTGAGCGACGACACGAAGGCAAAGATTCGCGCCATGCTGCGCGAAATCTCCGAGTTGGAGAGCATCGGCGACGCCTGCTACAACATGGCACGCACCATCAACCGCAAATTCTTGGCCAAGCAAGACCACTTCACCGAGCAGCAGTACAGCCACCTCTACCAGATGATGGGACTGACCGAGAACGCACTGACGCAGATGAACCAACTGATGGGTGGACGCAAGGAGAGCTTCGACGTGAACCGCACATTCAACATCGAGAACGAAATCAACAATTTCCGCAACCAGCTGAAGGCGCAGAACATCATCGACATCAACAACCACGCCTATACCTACGCCGAGGGTACGGTCTACATGGACCTCATCAGCGAGTGCGAGAAACTGGGCGACTATGTGGTGAACGTGGTCGAGGCAAGAATGGGCACAAGGCAGAAGGAGGCGTGAGAGTTAGGAGTTAGGAGTTACGAGTTAGGAGTTACAAGTTACAAGTTACAAGTTAGGAGTTAGGAGATGGCAGAAGAACTGGAATTTACCGCTGCGGTGCAACAGCCGGCTGACTATAACGACGAGAACATACGCACACTGACGGGCATAGAGCACATCCGTCTGCGACCGGGAATGTATATCGGCCGCCTCGGCGACGGGCAACTGGCCGAGGACGGCATCTACGTGCTGCTGAAGGAGGTCATCGACAACAGCATCGACGAATTCAAGATGAAAGCCGGCGACCGCATCGAGGTGAACGTGGAGGACAACCTGCGGGTGAGCGTGCGCGACTATGGGCGCGGCATCCCACAGGGAAAGATGATTGACGCGGTGAGCGTGCTCAACACCGGCGGCAAATACGACTCGAAGGCATTCAAGAAGAGCATCGGACTGAACGGCGTGGGCGTGAAGGCGGTGAACGCGCTGAGCAGCCACTTCGAGGTGGCCAGCTTCCGCGACGGACAGGTGCGCCGCGCCATCTTCGAGCGCGGAAAGCTCGTCAGCGACGTCACCGAGCCTACAAAGGACGAGAACGGCACCTATATCTACTTCGAACCCGACGACACGCTGTTCCTGCACTACAGCTTCCACGACGAGATTGTGGAGACGATGCTGCGCAACTACACCTATCTGAACATAGGGCTGGCCATCATGTACAACGGCCGACGCATCCTGAGTCGACGCGGACTGGAGGACCTGCTCAAAGACCGCATGACCAGCGACCCTCTCTACCCCATCGTTCACCTGCAGGGCGACGACATCGAGATTGCCTTCACACACGCCAACCAATACGGCGAGGAGTACTACAGCTTCGTCAATGGACAGCACACCACGCAGGGCGGCACCCATCAGAGCGCATTCAAGGAGCACATTGCCAAGACCATCAAGGAGTTCTTCCAGAAGAATTTTGAATATGTAGATATCCGCACCGGCATCGTGGCCGCCATCGCCCTGAACGTGGAGGAGCCGATGTTCGAGAGCCAGACGAAAATCAAGCTTGGCTCGCTCACCATGGCACCCATGCCCGCCACCGTAGACGCCAACCACCCCGCACCACCCAGCATCAACAAATATGTGGGCGACTTCATCAAGCAGGAGGTGGACAACTATCTGCACAAGAACCCCGACACGGCCGAGGTGCTGCTACAAAAGATTCAGGAGAGCGAGAAAGAGCGCAAGGCCATGGCGGGCATCACCAAGCTGGCCCGTGAGCGTGCCAAGAAAGCCAACCTGCACAACCGCAAGCTGCGCGACTGCCGCATACACTACAGCGACGTGAAGAACGACCGCAAGGAGGAGTCATCCATCTTCATCACCGAGGGCGACTCTGCCAGCGGAAGCATCACCAAGAGCCGCGACGTGAACACGCAAGCCGTCTTCTCTTTGAGGGGAAAGCCCCTGAACACGTTTGGACTGACCAAGAAGGTGGTGTACGAGAACGAGGAGTTCAACCTGCTGCAGGCCGCGCTCGACATTGAGGATGGCCTCGACACTCTGCGCTACAACAAGGTCATCGTGGCCACCGATGCCGATGTCGACGGCATGCACATCCGCCTGCTCACTATCACTTTCTTCCTACAGTTCTTCCCCGAACTCATCCGCAAAGGCCACGTCTACGTGCTGCAGACGCCGCTCTTCCGCGTGCGCAACCGTCGCACGAAAATCAAGAACAAGCAGGTGCTGGCCGACGAGGACATCAAGGCTCACGACGGCAAGAAGAGTGATTTCATCGTCAGGTATTGCTATAGCGACGAGGAGCGCCAAGCAGCCATCCGCGACTTGGCTCCCGACCCCGAAATCACCCGCTTCAAGGGACTCGGCGAAATCTCGCCCGAGGAGTTCTCGGGATTCATCGGCCCCGACATCCGCCTGGAGCAAGTCACCATGCACAAAACCGACCAAGTGCAGAAGCTGCTGGAATACTACATGGGCAAGAACACCATGGAGCGCCAGAACTTCATCATCGACAACCTCGTCATCGAGGAAGACCGGCCCGAGGAGGAAGAGGAGTGACTAATTCTTTGCGCGCCGCACCCGCCACATCACGAGGCCGATGAGCGTGCCGAGGCCGACGCCTGTGGTGTTGGCGGCAAAGTCGAGCCACTCGCCCGAGCGGTTGGTGGTGCAGTAGGCTTGCAACAGCTCGATGACGCCGCTCATGGCAATGAGACCGAGGAACGCGAAGAGGAAGAGCTTCCAGAACACCAAGCGGCGATGGTGGCGCAGATATTCCCACCACATCACCGACGTGGTGCTGCCATACATCACCAAGTGGGTCCATTTGTCGATGAAGGCCACATCATTCAGCGGTGTCTTGGGCACGATGACAAACAGGCACAAGAACCAGATGAGGGCCAAGCAGATGAGCGTGAGCGGATAATGGGAAAGGAGATGACGGAATGTCTTTAGCATAGTTTTTTCTTGGTTTTTCATTTGTCAAGCCAGTTCTTCGGCCAGCACAGCCTCCAGCTCCTCGGCGGCGAGGCGCAGCCGGAACTGTCCCTTGCTGGCGATGCTGATGCCGCCCGTCTCTTCCGAGACGATGACCACCAGGGCGTCGCTCTCTTGGCTCATGCCCAGGGCGGCGCGATGGCGCAGCCCCAGTTCCTTGGGGATGTCGAGGTTGTGGCTCACAGGCAGGATGCAGCCGGCGGCACAGATGCGGTGCTTGCTGATGACCATGGCCCCATCGTGCAGGGGTGAGTTCTTGAAGAAGATGTTCTCGATGAGCCGCTGGTTGATGTTTGCGTTCACCACCTCGCCCGTGGCCACGATGTCGGCCAGCGATGCTTCGCGCTCTATCACGATGAGCGCCCCCACCTTGCCCTTCGACATCTGCATGGCAGCCATCACGATGGGCATGATGTCGCGCTTCAGCTGCTCCTGGTTCTTGTCTTTGGCATGCTTTGGCATAAACAGCTTCAGCAGTCGCCGCATGCGCTGGTGGGCGCCGATGTTGTAGAGGAACTTGCGAATGTCGTCCTGGAAGATGATGATGATGGCGATGACACCCACGCTCACCACCTTGTCGAGGATGGTGCCCAGCAGTTTCATCTCGAGCACTTGCGACACCAGCAGCCAGATGACGACGAAGAAGGTGATGCCCACGAAGACGTTGAGCGAGCGGCTCTCGCGCATCAGCCTGTAGACGTAGTAGAGCATCATGCCCACCAGCAGGATGTCGATGAAGTCTTTTATGCCAAAGTCGAAAAACATTGTTTCTTTTTTATTTGCGTTATTACGTTATGACGTTATAACGTTATAACGATATGACGCTATAACGAAATAACGTCATAACGAAATCCCGCCATCACGTCACAGCGGATAATTGTTTCGTCAGCCGACAGCACTCCACAGCTTCTCTCACATCGTGCACACGCAGCACGCTGGCCCCCTTCATCAGTGCCACGGCATGCAGGGCGGTGGTGCCGTTGAGGGCTTGCTCAGGGGTGGTGTCGAGCAGTCGCCAGATCATCGACTTGCGACTGACGCCCACCAGCACGGGCAGCTGCAGCACCTGCAGCTTCTCCAGTTGGTTCAGCAGAGCGTAGTTCTGCTCCATGGTCTTGCCGAAGCCGAAGCCTGGGTCGATGATGATGTCTTTGTGCCCCATGTTGCGCAGCTGCTGCACCTCGTCGGCCAGCGCGAGGAGCGTCTGCCGCAACGTGGGTTGCGCCGCCATCAGGATATAGGGCACGCCCAGACGGGCCACCATGCGGTGCATGTCCTTGCGCTGCTGCTCGTCGGGGCTGCCCACATCGTTGATGATGTCAGCCCCCAGCTCCTCCACGGCCATGCGTGCCACGGCGGGACGGAAGGTGTCGACGCTCACCACGGCCTGTGGCTGCTCGCGCCTGACGATGGTGAGTGCCAGTCGCAACCGCTCCATCTCCTCCTGCTCGCCGACGGGAGTACTGCCAGGGCGCGTGCTGCAGGCCCCCACATCGATGAAGGCCCCGCCCTCGTCTACTATCTGCCGTGCCCGCAGGGCTATCTGCTGCTCGGTTTGTGCTCGGCTCTGGGCAAAGAACGAGTCGGGCGTGGCGTTGAGGATGCCCATCACCCGTGGCTCGCTCAGGCTCATCAGCCGCCCACGTATGTTCAGCGTGTAGTTCATCGTCATTCGTCATTCGTCATTCATCACAGGCTCTCCACAAACGTGCGTGTGGTGAGAAACGACTGTGCGGCCACCTGCGCCCAGAAATCGTGATACTGCTGCGCCTGTGTGTCGCGCAGGGGCACATCGCTCACCACGCGAAACGAGATGAAGGGCACGCCAGCCAGATGGCAGGTGTGTGCGATGGCTGCCGACTCCATGTCGACGGCCTTCGCCTCGGGGAAATGGTCGATGATGGAGCGCATTTTCTCGCGCGAGTCAACGAACCAGTCGCCCGTGACGATGAGTCCGGGGTGGATGGCCAACCCGTCCTGCCTCATCTCCTTGGCCTTCCGCAGCAGATAGGGGTCGGCATCGAAGCGTGCGGGCAACCCCTGCACCTGTCCATAGACCACACTGCTGCCGACGGCGGTGCCACAATACACGTCGTGATAGGCCAGCTGCGTGCTCACCACCACGTCTTTCACCTCAATGTCGTCGCCGTTGCCGCCGGCACATCCCGACGAGATGATGCAGTCGGGCCTATGCTCGTTGATCATCCGCTGCACGCCCAGCGCGGCGTTCACTTTTCCTATGCCACATTTCTCCACGATGACCTGGCTGCCTTCAAACACTTGTTGCAGCTGTTGCAACTCGCGGTCCATGGCTACAATGATTCCTATTTTCATATAACTCCTAACTCTTAACTCCTAACTCCTAACTCCTAACTCCTAACTCAAAGGTGTAGCGTATGCCCCATGCGCTGCTGCTTGGTGCGCAGATAGCGCAGGTTGTATTCGTTGGGTGTCACCTCTATGGGCACGTTCTCCACGATTTCCAGCCCGTAGGCCTCCAGCCCCACGCGCTTCACGGGGTTGTTGGTCATCAGTCGCATCTTGTGCACACCCAGATGGCGCAGCATCTGTGCGCCGCAGCCATAGTCGCGCTCGTCGGCCTTGAAGCCTAAGCACAGGTTAGCATCCACGGTGTCGTAGCCCTCCTCCTGTAGCTTGTAGGCGGCCAGCTTGTTCATCAGGCCGATGCCGCGCCCCTCCTGCTGCATGTAGACGATGACACCCTTGCCCTCGTGCTCTATCATCTCCATGGCGCGGTGCAGCTGCTCGCCGCAGTCGCATCGCTTCGAACCCAGGATGTCGCCCGTCATACAAGAAGAATGTACGCGCACGAGGATAGGCTCGTCGTCGGTCCACTCACCCTTGATGAGCGCGAAGTGCTCCTGGCCGTTGCTCTTCTGGCGGAAGGGGATGATGCGGAAATGTCCGTGCTCGGTGGGCATGTCGGCCTCCTGCCCCACCTCGATGAGCGACTCCTGTCGCAGACGGTAGGCGATGAGGTCTTTGATGGTGATGATTTTCAGGCCATGCTCACGGGCAAACACCTGCAGCTCGGGCATGCGGGCCATGGTGCCGTCGTCGTTCATGATTTCCATCAGCGCGCCGGCGGGGTACAGTCCGGCCAACTTGCACAGGTCGACGGCGGCCTCGGTGTGGCCACTGCGGCGCAGCACGCCGTTGTCTTGGGCATAGAGGGGGTTGATGTGTCCTGGTCGGCCGAAGGTCTGCGGCGTGCTGGCGGGGTCGGCGAGGGCGCGGATGGTGGCGGCGCGGTCGTGGGCGCTGACGCCCGTGGTGCAGCCTTCGAGCTTGTCAACGGTGATGGTGAAGGGTGTGCCCAGCACGCTGGTGTTGTCGCTCACCTGACGCGGCAGGTCGAGTTCCTCGCTGCGGCTGATGGTGATGGGTGCGCAGAGCACGCCGCGGGCATACTTCAGCATGAAGTTCACCATCTCGGGGGTAATCTTCTCGGCGGCGCAGATGAGGTCGCCCTCGTTCTCGCGGTCCTCGTCGTCGACAACAATGACGAAGCGCCCCTCGCGGAAGTCGGCGATGGCGTCGGGGATGGTGCTCAGGTTGTTCATTATTTCGTTGTTCATTTTGCGTGGGGTGATGGGGTAAATGGGCTTGCCGAATTTTCTGAATTTTCCGAATCTTCCGAATTTTCCGAATTTTTCGGCATCTCCTTTTTTGTGATGTCCAGGATGTCCTGGCTGGTTTTCTCGATGGTCTTCAGGTCGCGGTGCAGACGCAGGCGGAAGCGGAGCATGCGGATGTAGAAGAAGATGCCGAGGGGGAGGATGATGCCTACGACGGCGTTGAGCCAGCGCTGGCGGAAGGGGCGCGTGTGGGCGTGGGTGGCCAGCACAGGATACTGGTTGAGCAGATGCAGCACATGGCGGTCGCGGGTGTTGGCCAGGTCGTCGATGACCGTCTCCAGCCGCTCGTTGATGTCGATGATTTGTCGGTCGTCGCCGGGGCGGAAGAACACCTTCACGGGGCTGGGCCAGCGCAGCAGGTGGTGCTCGTTCGTGTAGTTGTTGATTTCGGCGTTGATGGCTGTCAGGGCCTGGGCGTCGGCAGCATAGTCGGGGTCGTTGATGATCACCTCCTTGCCGGCGATATGGCGTTTCTGGCGCAGTCCCAGCATGCGCATGAGCAGACTGCGATAGGCATCGATGTTGAACACGGCCGAGTCGTTGTTGGCCTTATAGGTGAAGAACACAGCCAGCGGCGTGAGCACGGCGGTGGCAATCATCTTGCCAAACCACACCGTCCAGTTGTCGTCGCGTGCCATGCGATAGCCACTGTTGTCGAAAATGTAGTACACGATGAACACCAGCACCGAGATGATGACGGGCACGCCCAGGCCACCCTTGCGGATGATGGCACCCAGCGGTGCCCCGATGAAGAAGAAGATGATGCACGAGAGGGCGAGCGTGAACTTGCCGATTGCCTCCATCACGTGCAGTCGCTCCTGCCGGAACAGGTATTTGGCATAGTCGGCCTTCATCAGCACGTCGTTGGCTCCCATCTGTGCTTGCCGAGCCGCATTCTTGGTCACGGTGCGCTTGCCCTCGGTGTCGAGCTGCTGGTAGAGGCTGTCCAGGTTGGGCACACCCTTCTGCAGCTGCAGCGTCAGGCGGATGGAGTCCTCGCGGCTGATGAACGGTTGTGGCAAGGCGTAGTTGCGCGACGACAAATAGGTCTGCCGACCTATGGAGTCGTTGCTGCGACGTATGCTGTCCAGGTCGTGCAGTATCTGCGCGGTGCTCTTGCCCTTGGCATTGCTCGAGATGATGGAGGCGTCGGCCAGGTTGAAGTCGCCGTCGAAGTCGAGCAGCACCTGCTTGAAGGCAAACGTCTCGCGGCGGTAGGGAATTTCGGCTGTGCCACCCAGGTCCTGCTGCTTCATGTTCTCAAACCACTCGCCGCTCCACATCGTCAGCAGCAGGTGTTTCTTCTCGGCCGTCGACTGCAGCATGCCGCTGTCGGCCAAGATGATGGCTTGGTCCTCGTAGCTGCCCGTCTGACGGAAAATCATCATGCCATAGAGGCGGCCGGTGTTCACGTCCTTGTGCTGCACGAAGAGGTTGGTGCCGGGGATGCCGTCGTAGAACACACCTTCGGGAATCTCCAGCTCAGGGCTCTTCTGCTTCATCGACAACAGCAGCTGCGTCAGGTTCTTGTTGGCCGTAGGGCCAATCTTCTCCTGAAAATAAACCGAGACGCCGGCCACCAACAGCACGATGACGATGAGCGAGCGCATGCTCTGCAACAGCGAGACGCCCGCCGCCTTGATGGCCGTCAGCTCGCTTTGCTCGCCCAGGTTGCCATAGGTGATGAGCGAGCTGAGCAGCACAGCCAGCGGCAGTGCCTGGGGCATCAGCATCAGCGCCATGTACCAGAAGAACTGCGCCAGCACATCCATCGTCAAACCCTTGCCTATCAGGTCGTCGACGTAGCGCCACAAGAATTGCATCATCAGCACAAACTGGCAGATGAAGAAGGTGGCCACGAACAGCAATCCGAACTGTTTGGCAATGAATATGTCGAGTTTTTTTATCCTAAACATCGTACTCGCATGCAAAGGTACGAATAAGCGAGCGAAATGCGAAAGAAAATTCTGATTTTCTTTCGCATTTCCGAGCGAAAGTGCCTTCGGCCACCGGCCAAAGGTACGAATAAGCGAGCGAAAAGCGAAAGAAAATTCTGATTTTCTTTCGCATTTCCGAGTAACGAATTTTGCAGGGTCCAAAATGAAGTCCCGAATAACACCTCCTAAACAAATTTGTTATATGGAAGCGAAAGTGCCTTCGGCCATCGGCCAAAGGTACGAAAAAGTTAAAGAAGAGAGGAGAAAAAGCGGCAGAGGGGCTGAAGCGCACACATTATATATATATTGAGACGCTGAAGGCATCTCCGCTCAATATTACTACCACATTGTAGACTTTTTCAAGTGGACTCAACTTTGATTCAAGAGAACGTCAAATAGGGCACCATATTGTTCAAAAGCGGAACAGACTTGTTAGGACGGGAAGACGGAAAGATATTGACAAAACGGCCATTTAACCCCTCCATAATTCAAAAATTCTGCGCGAGAAAACTTTTGGTCGAAAATTTTCGAGTTTTGAGAGCTTTTTCTAAATGATTGTTATTCAACCGCTTGGGCTGGATTTGGCGAAAAATGGGCATCGCTGGTTTTAAAAAGTCAACGCCGAAAAAAAAATTGGCGTTGCCGTTTTATTTTTCGGCGTGCTTACATAACTGCAAAAGGGCATCAAATAGAGGCTAAAAACGTGCACAAAACTATGATGTGTGTGCAAAAATGTGGCTTTTCCCCCTCGGCTTTCCATGTAACGAGGGATGAACAATGCTCCTAAACGGGCCTTTTTCGCGCTAGATTGCCTCGAAACCGTGAACAAATTTTGTCTTGAAAAATTTTGACAATCTTTCCAATCTTTAGCTGTCGAGTGTTCAATTTCGTAACAATCCAAATAACCTTTTTTCCTGTTTTTCTTGTTTTTCCCTGTTTTTCAAAATAGGGTGTCCAATTTGATGTTCCCTTGAATCGAAGTTGCTAATAGTTACAGACCCCACCCCTGCCCCTTACACTACCCATTTTTTGATACGAAACAACTTGTCAACCCTTTTCGGCCAGGATCTGCTCGGCGTGCTCCTTCGTCTTCACTTGTTTGCCGACGAAGATTTGCTCTATCGTGCCCTCTTCGTCGATGACGAAGGTGGTGCGGATGGTGCCCATGGTCTTCTTGCCATACATGGTCTTCTCGCCCCAGGCACCCATGGCCTGCAACAGCGCGAGGTCTACATCGGCAATCAGGGGGAAGGGTAGGGCATGCTTCTCCTTGAACTTCACGTGCGAGGCGGCGGAGTCCTTGCTCACGCCCACCACCTCGTAGCCACGGGCCTGCAGCTCGTCGTAGTGGTCGCGCAGACTGCAAGCCTCGGCGGTGCAGCCGCTGGTGTTGTCCTTAGGGTAGAAGTAGAGCACCAGTTTGCGGCCTTGATAATCACTCAGGCGAATGTCTCGCCCCTGTTCGTCTTTGCCCAGAATCTCGGGCGCTTTGTCTCCAATGTTCAGCATGATAATGAATTTTATTCGTTATTTCGTTCAAACGTCATTACGACAAAACAAATCAATCCCCACCGGCATCAGGAATCACCGTATTAAAGGTGATGCGGCGGCAATCCACCAGCTCCCCTTGGCTATAGTGGCGCGGGCGGTCGTCGTAGCTGGCATAGAGGAGGGCGGTGAGCACCGAGTTCACGTCGCGGGGTGCATCGACTTTCATCTGCTTGGCGGGACTGACGGTGATGGCCACGCAGTCGTCGATGCTCACACGGCCGGGACTGAACGCATAACGGCGGTGCTGACTGGTGGACTCGTCTTCGCTGATGGCCAGGAGCCCGCCTTTCTCGCAGCGGATGGTGCAGTCGGCGAGGGCACGCACGGTGTCGGTATATACGATGGCATTGTCGCTGGTGGAGTGGAGGGTGAAGCGCACGTCGAGGGCACCGTCGTTGCAGAGCAGATGTCCACGCACCGTCCAGCATTCGCCATCGAGTTCAAACTGCGGCTCGGCAGCGGGCACGGCATTGGTGGCGCGCCCCTCCACCTCATACCATCCTAAGAGGTTGCCAGTGTTATGGGCCTTATAGGGCACAACGATGTTGCGTGAGGCTGAGGGTGCAAAATACCCCGTGTAGCTCTTCAGCCCCTCGCTCCAGCTGAAGCAGGTGAAGTGATGTGGCGTGCTGGCCCGCACCACCTTCTGGCAGGGCAGGAGCCGAGCTTCGCTGTGGCGCTGACGGAACGTCTCCCAGGCGGTGGGCTGCAAATGGCCCGTAGGCCACACGTGGTGCATCAGCCACGTCATCATCACGCGGTGGGCCTGAACACCCATGCGGCGGGCACCGATGTCGCTGCGCGGCAGCCACGAGCCGTCGGGGGTGGTGCTCTGGCGGAGGCGTATCATCTCGAAGGCGCGGCGCTCCAGCATCAGCGCATCGGCATCGCGGAGCATGCAGGCCATGGTGGTGTAGCTGGTCATCTGGTCGTAGAGGAACAGGCTCCAGTCGTTGCCGTTGGGCATGGCCAGCTCACCGTCGCTCAGCGCCAACCACCACAGCACGCTGTCGCACACCTCGCGGCAGTTGTGGAGTAACCCACCCCCAACCCCTCCCGTGCGGGAGGGGAGTTTATTTAGTTTTGCTGCGGAAGAGTCTGACCAAGCCCCCCTCCCGTTCGGGAGGGGTTGGGGGTGGGTTCCTTCCCTCCCGTACGGGGTTGGGGGTGGGTTTTTGGTCAGCCCTTCTATCAGCGCGGCCTCGCCCAGCTCCTGTATCACCACGTTCTGATAACTGGTGTGGAAGTAGTTGTGGTTCTGCAGCGTATAGTCGGGATAGAGGTTGGCGCCACGATAGAGGTCGCAGACGCGCTTGCCGTCGTAGACCATCGTGGTGTCGTTCTCGTCGTCGGGATGCGAATAGCTGTTGATGGCAAAGTCGTACATCCTCTCGCGCCAGCGGGGCGCACGCGCGTCGTTGGGGAACAGGGCCAATGCCGAGGCGAGCACGTCGACCTCCCAGCCGTTCTCCTCGGCCTTGGTGTCGCCCATGTAGCCCGTGGGCACCTTGCGCTCCAGCTCATAGTCACACTCGGCCGTCAGCAGCTTATATATATAGTGGTGTTGCTGTTCGCTGAGCTTGTCCCAGAGGAAGAGGGCGCTATAGGCCACACTCATGGCCCAGAGGGAACTCTCCCATACGTGGTCGCGCTCGCTGACGGAACCCCAGTAGCGGCCATCCGAGCAGGGCTTCAGCTTGTTGGCCTTGTGGGTGGAATAGGCAAAAACGAGCGATTTCATCGCCATCTGCTCCACATCGTCCCAGCTCACGCCTTGCGGCAGCGTCACCTTGCCACGCGCATATTTGCACAGGAAGGCACACACCATGCCCATATCGGCATTGCTGCGCACGCCGTCCTCGTTGCTGCGCATGGTGTTGTTCGAGCGGAAGCAGCCACAGGACTCGCCCACGCTGTTGGGTTCCTGACAGGGCTGGAAGTCGTTTTTCATGTAGGTGGTGAAGCGCGCCAGCATCTGCAACAGACTGTCCTGCATCTGTTGCTCGCCGAAGGGGTGCTGACCCAGCAAACACGTGGCACAGCACAGCGATAAGAATAGGAGGGAAAGCCGTTTGTTCAACATTGTTCAGGTTTTTTGCGTTTTTAGCCACTCATGTTCAATGATGACACACAAGTTTGTTGCAAAGATAAAGCAAAAAGCAGAAACCACAAAACTTTTACGCTATTTTTCTTGCTGAATAATTGGTTGTTCAAGAAAAAAGCCTTACTTTTGCAAAGAAAAAAAAGAATAAACATATCACATGACGTATCTGATTATTGCCATCGCAGCGTTGCTGCTGGTTTTTCTGCTTTGGGTCTACAACAGTCTGGTGCGGCTGCGCAACAAGGTGAAGGAGGCGCTGGCCACGATGGACGTGTGTCTGAAGAAGCGCTTCGACCTGGTGCCGCAGCTGGTGGAGGTGGTGCGTGGCTATGCCGGCCATGAGTCGCAGGTGCTGCAGGACTTGGCGCGCAAGCGCAGCAGTGCCGTGGCCGACGGCGACCTCGCACGGCGATTAGGCGGCGAAGCGAACATCAGCGAGGAGCTGAAGCGCATCTTCGTGGTGGCTGAGGACTACCCCGACCTGAAGGCCAACCAAAGTTTCCTGAAGCTGCAGGAGCAGCTGTCGGCGATGGAAGACGAGATTGCCCTGTCGCGCCGCTACTACAACGGCAGCGTGCGTGAGTATAACAACCAGTGCCAGCTGTTCCCGCTCAGCTTGGTGGCCAGCGCCTTCGGCTTCAAGGCCATGCCGATGTTTGCAGTGGCCAACGACCGTGAGCGCCAGACCGTTGACGTAAAGCTCTGAACCGTAGATACCGATGAAACCGCGCATTTTTATCCTTTCGATGCTGCTCTCGGCCCTGTTGCCCGCCATGGCCAACCGGGGTGGCTTCCACTATACGCATGTCGACGTGAAGGCCGTGGTGCACGTCGACAACACCTGGGACGTGCAGGAGACTTTCGACATCTTCTTCGACGAGCCGCGCCATGGCTTTTACCGCTATATCCCACGCAGCTACACCCTGTGGCACGACGTGAGCGACGAGCTGCAGACGGGCAGCGAAGAGCTGCGCCAATTTGATTACGAGTGCGACATCGACCGACTGAAAGTGGCCGACTGGGACTACACCACCGAGGATGGCGACGACGCGTTCGTCATCCTACGCATCGGCGACGAAGACCGCGAGGTGAGGGGTCATCAGCGCTACGTCATCAGCTACCGCTATGGCTATCCTGATGACCGACGACCACAGTTTGACTATCTCTACCACACCATCCTCGGCACTGATTTCGAGCAGCCCATCGACAGTTTCAGCTTTCGCGTGGAGTTCGACAAGCCCCTGCCCAATTCCATCGCCGACGACCTGAAGGTGTATGCTGGTGAATACGGCAACCAGAGCGGCATGATGAACAACCTCACGGTGGAGGCCACGCCCACCGTCATCAGCGGCACGGCCAGCGAGGTGGCCCCCCGTCAGGGCGTCACGCTCTATGCCCTGCTGCCCGCCGACTACTACGAAGGCACCCGCACGGTGAACTACTTCTGGCACCGCCTGTTCCTTGCCCTCAGCATCGCCTGCGTCCTCGCCATCGTGGTGATGATGCTGCGCACGAAGCACAAGCACATCACCAAGGTGATAGAGTTCTATCCGCCCGAGGATGTATGCTGCGCCGAGGTGGGCTATATCATCGACACCAAGGTGGACTCCGTCGACATCGCCTCGCTCATCCCCTGGCTGGCTGAGAAGGGCTACATCAGCATCGAGGAGGTGCAGAAGGGGAAAATCTTCAAGAGCACCGACCTGAAGCTGACACGTCTGAAGGATCTGCCACGCCACGCACCCCGCTACCAGCACCAGCTGATGAAGCTGCTCTTCGGCAATGGCCACACGGTGAACCTGAAGAGCCTGGGCGAGCACCCCGAAGCCATGGAGCGGCTGAAGAAAGCGCTGACGAAGGAGTTTAAGGGCGAGCGGACACTCACGCAGCAGTCGTGGGCCGTGTGGCTCTATCATCTGCTGGCCGTGGTGGGCACACTGGCACTGGCCACCAACACCGTCGCCTGCACATGGAGCTTCGAGCACTTCCTTTTTGCTGTCATCTTATATTTCTTCCCCTTCGCCTGTTTCTATCTGTGGCGACTGGCCGCCAGCCCCGGCGACATCGTGGCCAAGTGGTGGTGGCGGATGCTGGGCTTCGTGGGTAGGCTGTTGGTGTGGGGCGTCGTAGGCTTTCTCTACTACTTCTGCGTCAATGCCTATGGCATGCCCCTGTCGTGGCAAGCCATTGCAGTCATCTACGCCGTGAGCCTCGCCTTGGCCGAGCTGATAGGGCGCTTAAACGTCGACACCGACTATCGCACACAGATGATGGGGCGCCTGCTGGGCTTCCGCGAGTTTATCAAGACTGCCGAGAAACCGCGCTTGGAACAGCTGCAGACCGACGACCCGCAGTATTTCTATCGCATCCTGCCCTACGCCATGGTGTTCGGTCTAAGCAACAAATGGGCCGACCTGTTTCGCGACGTGGAGATGGAGCGCCCGTCGTGGTACATCAGCGCCCGTCCCCTCATGGGCTACGACTTCACGCGCAGCATGACCAGCAGCCTCTTCACGGCCTCCAACAGTGCCATCACCACCATCAGCCACAGCAGCAGTTCCAGCAGTGGCGGCAGCTTCTCAGGTGGCGGCTTCAGCGGCGGCGGTGGCGGCGGCGGTGGCGGCGGCAGCTGGTAAGGTTTTTTTAAGTGAAGTGTGAAGAATGAAGAATTTGCTACCGCAATGGTCTTCTCTTCACTTTATCGGGTTTCGCCCTCCCCCCTTACATTACTTTATACGCATCCCATCAGAATATCTCCGCCGCTCCCCCCGCCCCTGCTTTAGGGGCGGGGGGAGCGGCAGAGAATCGCGGCAGCAAATTCTTCATTCTTCATTCTTCACTTAAAATGCTGAGCATTTGGGTGTAGATGTGCAAGGCTTGCTCAAGCTCTGAGAGGCAGATGAACTCGTTGGCAGAGTGGGAGCGCGACGACTGCCCTGGCCCTAATTTCAGCGAGGGGAAGGGCATCAGCGCCTGGTCGCTCAGCGTGGGCGAGCCGAAAGGCTGCAGTCCCAACCGCAGACAGCACTGCACAAGGGGGTGGTCTATCGCGATGGCCGACGAGCGCAGCCGCAGCGAACGGGCCTGCAGACGGCAGCGGCGCATGTGCTGCTGCAGAAAGCCGAGCAGCTCCTCGTTGGTGTATTGCTCGGTGGGCCTCACGTCGAGCACGAAGTGCAGACGGTCGGGCACCACATTGTGCTGCGTGCCGCTCTCCACCTGCGTCACCGTCATGCGCGTATCACCCAGTAAGGGGCTGACGCGCTCAAAGTGGTAGTCGCGCAGCCACAGCAGGTCGTCGAGTGCCTCATAGATGGCGTTCACGCCCTCGCCGCGCGCCGCATGGCCGCTCACACCGTCGGCATAGCCATCGACGACCAGCAGTCCGCGCTCAGCCACGGCGGGCTGCATGCCCGTAGGCTCGCCCACGATGGCAGCATCGATGTGCGGCAGCAAGGGCAGCACACGGCTCAGCCCGTCGCGCCCCGACACCTCCTCCTCGGCCGAGGCCAGATACACCAGGTTGTACTTGCTGAGGCCACTGCCCAGCCACCAGCGATAGGTCATAAGCAGCGTCACCAGCCCACCGCCGCAGTCGTTGCTGCCCAAGCCGTAGAGGCGGTCGCCCTCGATGGTGGGCGTCAGCGGCTGGCGCGTCCACGAGGCCACCGCCTTCACCGTGTCGATGTGGGCATTGAGCAGCAGCGTGGGCCGCTGGTCGTCGTAGTCGGGGCACACCGCCCACACATTGTTGCCTTCGCGCCGTGGCTGAAGCCCCCACTGCTGCATGTGCTGCTGCATCAGCGTGGCGGCGGCATCCTCCTCGCGGCTCACGCGCGGCGTGGCAATAAGTTGGCTCAGCAGACCAACAGCATCGTCAAGATAGCATTTCATTTCCATTCCTTTTGTGTTCTATGACGGCAAAATTACGAAAAAACGAAGAAAAAGCCAAAGCAAGCAGCAAAAAAATGACCTGCACCGCATGCATCTTGGTTTTTTTCACTACCTTTGTGCACAAATAACCATATATACGCTTATGACTCTACAATTCAAAATCCAACTGCGCAGCATCACCAATCCCCTTGTGTGGCGGCGATTGGTCATCCCTGGCGACTTCACGTTCCACCAGTTTCACCAGGCCATCCAGGAGGCTTTTGGCTGGTTTACAGAACACATGTATATGTTTCAACAGAAGCCATACAGCCGAGGCTGGACAATGATGGACCTCTGCGACAAAGAGACCCGCGAGATGAACAGGGATGCCGATGATGCCAACCAGCAGCAGGTGGCCTCTTTCGTGAAGGTGATGGGACTAAAGAAATTCGTCTACATCTATGATTTCGGCGACTACTGGATTCACGACATCACGCTGGAACAAATCAACGACGATGCCACGCTGGAGCATCCCGTCTGCCTGGCGGGCAAGGGTGCATGCCCCTACGAGGACTGCGGAGGGCCAGGAGGCTACGAAGCGATGAAAAAGGCCTTCGCCACCGATCCTTACGGCGACGATGCAAATGAATACCGAGAAAGGATAGGCCTGGACGAAGACGAGATGCTGGAACCCGACTTCTTCGACTTGGAAGATACCAACATAGCACTAAAGGATGTGCCATGGGATGCAGAGCAAGAAATAGACGTAGCCGACTTGCCTGACGATGAAGAAGATGAAGATGACGACGACTTCGACGATTATGAAGAAATAGACGATGACGACGATGATGAACCATTGTGGGATGATGAAGAGGACATCCACGACCCCATCACGATTGCCGAGATCTTAGACCGTGTGGAAAAGGATGAACTCATTGAGCATGCACACGACCTGGGATTAGAACTCGCCCCAAAAGGCAGACTGAATGACCTGAAGCAGCAATATGCGCAGCACCTTATCACACACCCCCAAGAACTGCTGCAACAGTTGTCGATGTACGATTTGCTAACGTTGAAATGTCTCAGCGAAGCCCCCAACAAGCTCAACCTCGTGGCCGTCTACGATAATTTCTTCCCTTCGCTCCTCATCGAGTATTACATGGCTGAGCCAGTCTATGGCAGAAATGACTACTTGCAGATTCCCACCGACTTGTGGCCAGCGTGGGAACCCCATGTAAGCGAAATCATCAACGACCAAACATTGAAGATGCGCTCGTGCAGACTGGGAATCATTGAAGGTTTGTGCAACCTCTACGGACAGATTACGCGCCGCTTTGCCAAGCAAGAACTCGTCAAAGCAACCTTTGCGAAGGACACCGAGCAGGCCGACGACATCCTCAACGACTTGCAGCAACACTCACTGCAAATGAAGAGAATGGGGTTAGGGCTCAGCGACGAAATCGAATACACCAACGACGATTGGATCTACATTTCAGAATATGGATGGCAATCCCAAGAAGAACTGATGAAACAGGCCAAGCTGAACGCCAATAAGGACTACCGGGTCTTCAATCATGCAGACATCGTACCGGCCTCGCTTGAACCTTTCCCCACCATCCCCAACGAGCGGCAGGAGACGTTCAGCAATTTCCTCAAGCAGAAACTGAAACTGAACGAGAGTGAGGTTGTTGACTACTGCCATACTATTTGGTACTACGCCATGACAACACCCGAAGGCGACAACGACAACTCTCCTGGCTGCTTCTTTGTAGATTGTGTCCTCAATTTTTCCGATGTTGACATCGACAAGGCGCTATTCTTCGAAGCATTGGCGCAGCTCGACGACTACCTGAACCACATGCCACATTGGAAACTCTGCGGCTACACCCCTTTAGAGGCTGGTGCCCCGCTCTACCACTATATCGACATCTACCACTACAAACGGAAGTTCAGCTCGCATGACGACCAGTCGTGGCTACACCCCACCATGCCCTACATCGCACCCAAGACTCCCGGTCGCAACGAGCCGTGCCCCTGCGGCAGCGGAAAGAAATACAAAAACTGCTGCGGGAGGGGAAACTAAATATAGTTAGGAGTTAGGAGTCTTTTTGAGTTAGGAGTTACGAGTTAGGAGTTAGGAGTTCTTTGAACGCGCATTGATGTGGCATTCTAATACTAAGAACTCGTAACTCCTAACTCGTAACTCCTAACTCAAAAGAACTCCTAACTCCTAACTCGTAACTCCTAACTCAAAAAGACTCCTAACTCAAAAGGACTCCTAACTCTATAGTACCAATCGGAAGCCTAAGTCCTGGGCCTTGTCGGTGGGGGCATCGGTATGGCGGTAGGTGTTGCGGCAGTTCACGGCTGGCGTTGTCCAACTGCCACCACGGTTCACCCTCATGTTGCCATCCGACGGCCCTTGCGGATTGTCGGCACTTTCAGCATCGTAGTAGCCAAACCAGTCGTTGCACCACTCGCGCACGTTGCCACTCATGTCAAATATTCCCAACTCGTTGGCCTCTTTGCCTCCCACTTCGTGCGTGGTGGCATCGCTGTTGGAATAATACCATCCGCAAGCTCCCAAAACCGAATTGCCACTGTATTTGGAGCCATCCGACTTGTTGCCTCCCTTTGCGGCATACTCCCACTCCGCCTCGGTGGGCAGACGGTAGTTGAGTCCCGACTTCGCATTGAGCAGGGCGATGAACTCCTGCACCTCGTCCCAGGTGACGTTCTCCACAGGAAGGTTCGCACCCTGATGGGCCGACGGATTGCTCTCCATGGCAGCCATCCATTGCGCTTGCGTCACCTCAAACTTGCCAATGGAGAAGGTGCCTACCATCGCCTCATGCACCGGCGACTCAATCTGATAGGCCGAAGCGTCATAGTTCTGACCGTTAGAGGAATTCTTCTGCGCACCCATGAAGAACGAGCCTCCCTCTACGTCGACCATCTCAAAGCTTTCAAACCACTGGCATCCTGCTTGCGCCAATGTGATGTGCTGGGATATGGCGCCAAAGCTGATGGTGATCATCCCAGTGCGCTCCTCCATGCTGTAGTTCCTGCCTATGGCCAGCTCCAGTTGGTCGTCGACCTTCTGTGCGGTGCACCACTCATTGCTGTTGTCAAACGTCCACTGCACATTGCTTTGGATGGGTATCGACAGGGTTTCGCCCCTGCTGCTTACTTCCACCGAGCTGCTCTCAACAGCTATCTCCGCCCCATTCTGGGTCACCTTGATTTCGCGTTGCACAGCGCCGTTGGCGGTAATCTTTATCACGTCGACACGCTGCTCCGACGAAGGGTTGGCCTCCACCATCACGCGGATTCTGTTTTGCTGCTGGCGCACCAGTAGCCACTCTGCGGCATACTCACAGTTCCAGTCGGCTTCCGATGCCACCTCCACCACCTGCTCGCTCTCTTCGGGCGAGAACGTCAATTCACTTTGCGATACGGACAGATTGACATCGTCATCGTCCTTGGTGCAGCCTGCCATCAGCACGAGTGCCACCATTGCATATAATACCTTTTTCATTTTGTATAGTTCTTGTTAAAGATTCCAACATTACAATCATCGTCTACGAGCGGCTGGTTGAACACCCTGCTTGCTGCTGCCGAGGAGTCGGTCTTGTGGATGCGCAACGCTGCGTAGCATCCGCCGTTGTCCACCACCTTGCTGCAATCCACATAACCGCTGTCGTCGGTTGCCAGCGACACCTCGAAGCCGTCCTTGCGCTGCTGGTCGGGGTTGTCGTAGAAATAGAAGTCGAAGATGCCGTTCAGCGTCTGGCTGGAAGAATTATACGTAGCGGTGATGTGCACGCGCATGGGGCTTCCGTCGTAGTCGTTGGCCTCGGTGGTATAGTCAATCACATTGCCCGTCTTGTTGTTCAGGTCGAAGTCGAAGCTGATGACGTCGTAGCTGTGGTTGGTGCATCTGAAGCCCAAGTGATACTTCGCCTCCGTCTCTATCTGAATCCACTTGTCCTTGTCGGCCACCCAGTCCCATTTCAGCCATTTGATGGTGGGGGCGGCATAGTAGACGGCTCCTGCCTGCAGCCCTGTGGCGTTCACGTTGTAGTGCCGCTGCCCTTTGCGGTCGGTGCTGGTAGGCTCAGGATAATAGCTGGCGTCTTCGGTATAGTCTCTTTTGTAAATCTTCGTACCCGTCTTCACGCCAAGCGGCTCAAGCAAATAGTAGGTGTCGCTCTGCCAACTGATGTCGGCCGATGATGATGCGCCCACGGCATCGAAATCACTCACGTTGGGGAAGAGCGAGAGCGTCCGCTTGACGAAGGGGATGTCGGGCAGGTCGATGCTGAACGGTTCCACTTTCTTACCAAACAGTTCGGCCCTGCAATATGCGCGCCATTCCATGCCAATGCCTATCTCCACTTCGGGATTGAAGTCAAAGGGGTTCAGGCTCGACAACGATGCCTCGGCCTTCAGATAGGCATTGGGGTAGCACTCCACGCCGATGCCGGTTGTAGCGGTGAACACGCCCACGTTGATCTCGAAGCTGGGGCCGAAGCTGAACTTACCGCTGGCCTCAAATTCGGTAATATACCACGGGTTCTCTTTGCTCACGGGAGGATTGTCGTGCTCCGGTTCCGACCATTTCCACTTCTTCCACACCCGATGATAGCGCCAGCTCTTGTTGTATCTCAGTTCGATGGATGTCGAGAAGTCGCCTTCCAACTCGGCCTTCAGCCAAATGGGGATGGTGATGGGGAACGCCACGCCGCCGACAACGACCACCGACTTGAACGTCAGCTTCGGAGTTTCCCACGTCTTCTTGCCGTTTTTCGAACCCGGCATGTCAAGCTGCTTGATGTGGCCGGTGATTTTTCCTCCCACCGTCAGCCGAGGACGAATGTCCACGTCGATATATTTCACGTCGTCCTTATTGTCCATTTTTATATCACTGCCTTCAAACGACAGTTCCAGCACACCGTCGACGTCGATCTTATCCTTGGTGAAAGCCTTTATCCACTTCTCGGGGATAGGTATCGACAGCTTCTTCTTCTCCCAGTCGAACTCCGTCACTTTGTGGCGGTCTTCATCTTCGTCTTTGTCCGTAAACCAGCCACGCGTAGCCCTGCTTTCGGCCGCAGCCTCGTCGTCGTCGTCAATATCCTTGATGTAGTACTCCACGGGGTTGCCCTCGTCGTCGAAGACGCCCAACACATGATCGATTTTCGTCAAGTCCACATCGAGCGACAAATTAGGATAGGCCTCGTCCAATGGCACCGTTTCGGTCGTCACCGTGACGACATCGCCTTTGTCTACCGACACCACACGCCCCAGGAAGCCGTAGGGTGTGTTCTCCGTGACGGGCATTTGAATGATAGTGCCCACTGGCGGCAGCAGATTGTCGGGGGTGCTGCCTTCAAACACGATTGCGTTTTCGGCCAGTGCTTCCAAAACATAGTTTGCCTCCGCCTCCGTGTAGACCTTCACTTCGCTTTTAGGCTCATTGAAAGGGAGCGGGGCTGCCAGCTCATCCTTGTCTTCGGTGCAAGAGAAGAGCAGGGCGCCAAGAATCCATAATAAAAATAATGACTTTCGCATAATAATAAATGTTTAGTGAAAGATGATTGAATAACGTTTTTTTGGTTTAAAGACAGAAACCAATAAAAAGTAACCCATGCGCCGCATGTTTTTTTGAAAATGATAATCCGCAATCAGGCGATAAGGGACGCTGAAAGACGATTTGTCCGTTTTTGAATGCAGCAGAAGCCCCGGAGGGGCGGCAGAATACAGGCAGGGGTGGAACCCCTGTGAAAGCAGACGGAACGAAAGCCCCGGAGGGGCGACAGAATATCCCACCTTCACAGTGACGCGCACCTGCCTTGACGATTGGTGCTCACCGTCGGACGATTGGTGCTCACCGTCGGCTTCTGTCGCCCCTCCGGGGCTATTGTGGTGGATTGTTTTTACAGGGGCGATGCCCCTGCCTGTATTCTGTCGCCCCTCCGGGGCTATTGTGGGTGGATTGTTTTTACAGTGGCGTTGCCCCTGCCTGTATTCTGTCGCCCCTCCGGGGCTATTGTGTGTAGATTGTTTTTACAGGGGTGATGCCCCTGCCTGTATTCTGTCGCCCCTCTGGGGCTATTGTGTGTGGATTGTTTTTACAGGGGTGTTGCCCCTGCCTGTATTCTGTCGCCCCTCCGGGGCTTATACGCTCATTATAATCGTCCTAAATTATTCACTTAAATGATTATCCGCAATCAGGTGACAAGGGACGCTGAAAGCGTCCACTCTCAATAGCCGTAGGTCGGAACGACCTGCGGATAGGACGGTAGGCGGTACATCGACCCTGAAGGGGTCGCCCACCCATGGGAAAGACGCACTTGAGCACGATCAGTACGGGGCGACCCCTTCAGGGTCGTTATCACCCCGTACCTGTTATCCGCAGGTCGTTCCGACCTACGGCTATTGAGCGGAGACGCTTTCAGCGTCTTAACCGTACCTTCGTGTTTTTTGAAAATGATTATCCGCAGTCACTCTGGCCATCCTAGTGCTCACAAACACCGAGCAGGGCCGACTGTCGCTCCCGACGGTCGGCCCTTGTTTGCTCTTAAGAAAAAAATGTGCAGCTTCCCAGCTTGAATTTTTTTGTTGTTTTAATCCTAAATGATATTGTTATAGAGAAAGCATAGAAATAATTGTCAGTTTTCAATCTTGCGTGCGATGGAGTCGACGGCCATCACCAGCGAGTCGGTCTTTGCCGCTTGCTCAAAGGCCACGGCATGCTCGGCAGGGGCCACGATGGCACCGCGCTGTGCATATTCCTCGGCATCCACCCACGTGTCGTCGTTCTTGAACGACTGGCTGATGGCACCGGCCAGCGTGAGCATGATGGCCACCACGGCGGCGGCACCGAAGAGCGGGCGCAGACGGTCGGCCAAGCGTATGGTGCGCGCCTTCACTTGCGTTGTCGTGGCAGGCTGCGGCTGTTGTTCGCCAATCATCTGGATCATGCGCTCGTCGAAGTCGCTGCCCAGCGTGGGGCGCTCGCCGAGCACCTCGAACAGCCCGGCATAGCGGCGCAGCTCTTCAGGCATCTCCGTCTGCGCTCCCTGCGCATAGAATGCCTTCAGGATTTGCTCCTCCTGCAGGGTGGTCTCGCCCTCGAAGTAGCGGTCGACCAGTTGTTCAATGTACTTATAATCCATGTTGCTCCAGTTGTTGAAACTTCTGTTTGATTGTTTGCCGGGCACGGAAGATGCATATCTTCACCTGTTGCTCGGTGATGCCCATCACCTGGGCTATCTCTTTGTAGGGCTTGCCCTCGGCGTCGCGCAGCTGCATGCAGGAGCGCTGCTTCTCGGGCAACTGAGCCATCAGCCTTCTCACCAGCTCCACGCGGTCGCGCTGCACGGCTTGCTCCTCGGGGTTGGCGGCGTAGGAGCGGTCGGCGTGCTCGTATCCCTCCTGGGCAGCCTCGTCGAGCGAGGCGTTCTGCTGGTCGGCGCGTTTCTGCTTGTCGAGTGCCACGTTGCGGCAAACGGTGAGGCAGAAGGCTTCCATCGACTCCAGCTCGTGCCACCGCTCGCGGCGGTTCCACACCCGCATCATCGTTTCCTGCACAACATCCTCGGCATCGGCCCTGTTGAGGGTGATGCGCAGTGCCAACCTGAAGAGTTCGTCTTTCAGAGGCAATACATCGGTGCGGAAGCTGAGTTCTTTCATCCCCTCTATTAGGTGAAGACGATTGTGGTGCTGCAAAGTTACACATTATGCCGCAACAACCACAGCATTTAACGTTTTTTTAGTTTGATGATGGGCGTGTTCTAAGCACGGACAACTGCTATATGGCAATCGCTGAATAGAGTTACTGGGCATGGGAGCAGCAAGAACATGGAACCGATTGACAATGCGCAGCCGCTCCCCTCCCCTCAAGGGGAGGGGTAGGGGTGGGGTCTCTAACATCCTGCGAGTGTGAATGATATACAGACCTGAATGATATACAGACCCCACCCCTGGCCCCTCCCCTTGAGGGGAGGGGAGCGGCTGCGCCGTCATTCGCGACATTATTGGTTTCCAGAGTGGACTCATTGATAAAACGGCCATTTCACCCCTCCATAACTCGAAAATTCTGAGCTAAAAGGTTTTTATCTGTATTTTTTGTTTTTATCTGTTTTTCTAACAAGAATTACATATCCCACTCTGTTGGATTTTGAAAAACAGGGGAAAACAAGAAAAACAGGGAAAAGACTTTTGAGTTGTTACGAAATAGAACACCCGATGGCAAACAATCGGAAAGATTGTCAATATTTTTCAAAGCAAAATTTGTTCACGATTTCGAGGCAATCTGGAGCGAAAGAGGCCCGAAAGGGAGCATTGTTCAGCCCTCGCCGGATGGAAAACCGAGGGGAGAAAGCCAAATTTTTGCACACACACCATTGTTTTGTGCACGTTTTTTGCCCCTATTTGGTGCTTTTTCGCGGTTTTGTAAGCACGCCAAAAAATAAAACGGCAACGCCAAATTTTTTTTTGGCGTTGACTTTTTAAAACCAGCGATGCCCTTTTTTCGCCAAATCCAGCCCAATCGGTTGAATGACAATCATTTAGTAAAACCTCTCAAAATTCGAAAATTTTCGACCAAAAGTTTTCTCGCGCAGAATTTTTGAATTATGGAGGGGTAAAATGGCCATTTTGTCAATATCTTTCGCAAAAACCCATCCTGGCAAGACTGTTCCGATATTTAACACTCTTGTTTCGACAGGGTTTTTATCTGTATTTTTTGTTTTTATCTGTTTTCCAAAAGAATGAAAATCGCCTTACAGTTACTTGCGCACCTGAAACAATAAACGGGAGATGGCTGGTGCCACCTCCCGTTTGCGTGGTAGTGATGCGTGCTTACTTGGGCTGCTTGCCGATGTAGGCGAGGATGCCACCGTCGACATATAGCACGTGGCCGTTGACGGCGTCGCTGGCGTGCGATGCCAGGAACACGGCGGGGCCACCCAGCTCGCTGGGGTCGAGCCAGCGTCCGGCGGGCGTCTTGGCGCAGATGAACAAGTCGAAGGGGTGGCGGCTGCCGTCGGGCTGGCGCTCGCGCAGGGGTGCCGTCTGGGGTGTGGCGATGTATCCCGGGCCGATGCCGTTGCACTGGATGTTGTACTCGCCATACTCCGAGCAGATGTTGCGCGTGAGCATCTTCAGGCCACCCTTGGCGGCGGCGTAGGCGCTGACGGTCTCGCGGCCCAGCTCGCTCATCATCGAGCAGATGTTGATGATTTTGCCCTCGCGGCGCTCCATCATCTCGGGGATGACGGCGCTGCTGCAGATGAATGGGCCCACGAGGTCGATGTCGATGACCTGCTGGAACTCGGCGCGCTTCATCTCGTGCATGGGGATGCGCTTGATGATGCCGGCGTTGTTGACGAGGATGTCGATTTGTCCCACTTCCTTGTGGATGGTCTCCACGAGTGCCTTCACGGCGTTCTCGTCGGTGACGTCGCACACGTAGCCCTTCACGTTCTCAATGCCGGCCTCCTTGTAGTTGTCCAGTCCGCGCTGGAGGGCTGCCTCGTTGATGTCGTTGAAGATGATGTTCTTGATACCTGCTGCAACGAATGCCTTCGCAATGTTGAAGCCAATGCCGTAAGATGCGCCGGTGATCCATGCGTTCTTACCTTCCAGTGAAAATAAATTTGCCATTGTTTGTTGAATTTGTTTTTGGGAGTTCAGGAGTTCAGGAGTTGCTGGAGTTCAGACATTACTCTGCTCTCTTCAAATCCGTTAGTCTTTAATCCCGTTGTTATTAATAATACCAATACTATATGCTGTTAATAGTTTGCTCGCTTCTTCTATCATGTCATGTAACTGAGTAAATTGTTCGCTGTCAATGTATCCCAAGTCTCTTGATAGAATAATATAGTTTTTGCATTCTGCAAGACTGCCTTCTGAGATGTTCAAGAATCTCAGCTTGTCTGTTTTGCTCAGTTTCTTGTATCCCTCCGCAATGTTAGCTTCTATTGAGACAGCTGCACGCCTAAATTGTGAGGTCAGTCCAAATAGTTCTTCTTTTGGAAAAGACCTTGTCAACTTATACACCATAACAGTAAAGCTATGGGCTTTCTGCCATGCAATAACCTGTTCAAAGGAGAAAGTAGGAATCATATAAAAGTGAAAAATAAACGTATGACTATTGTCTGTACTCCAGCAACTCCTGTACTCCAGCAACTCCTACCGCAAGTCACAGATTTGCGAGAAGTCCTGGTCGCCGTAGTCCAGGTTCTCGCCCCCCATTCCCCAGATGAACGTGTAGTTGTGGGTGGCGGCGGCGCTGTGGATGCTCCATTCGGGCGAGAGGACGGCCTGGTCGTTGTGAAGCCATAGGTGGCGCGTCTCCTGGGGCTCACCCATGAAGTGGCAGACGGCCTGGTCGGTGGGCAGCTCGAAGTAGAAGTAGGCCTCCATGCGGCGGCTGTGGGTGTGGGCAGGCATCGTGTTCCAGACGGAGCCGGGAGCCAGCTCGGTCATGCCCATCTGCAGCTGACAGGTGGGCAGCACTTGGTTGACCAGCATCTTGTTGATGTTGCGCTCGTTCGACATCTCCAGACTACCCATGTGGGCCACCACGGCATCCTCCTTCGTCACCTTGCGGCAGGGGTAGGCGGCGTGGGCGGTGCAGGAGTTGAAATAGAACTTGGCGGGGTGGGCGGCATCGTTGCTCACGAAGACCACCTCGCGGTCGCCACGTCCGATGTAGAGCGCCTCCTTGTAGTCGAGCTCGAAGGTCTCGTCACCCACGATGACGCGGCCCGGGCCGCCGACGTTGTAGATGCCCACCTCGCGGCGCGTGGTGAAGTGGGGAGCCTTCAGCGGGTCGATGGCCTCGAGTGTCAGCTGCTCGCCGACGGGCATGGCACCGCCCACAATCATGCGGTCGTACATGGAGTAGACCATCTGCACCTCGTCGGCCACGAAGAGATGTTCTATCAGGAAGTCGCGACGCAGACGTTGCGTGTCGTAGTGGCGCGCATCTTCGGGATGTGCGGCATAGCGCAGTTCGTAGTTAGTTTTCATTCTAATAATAACAGTTATCGGTAGTTTTCTTCTTCAATCGGCAAAATTACGAAAACTTTTTCAATTACCATCATTTTTCCCCATATTTATTTTTACCAAGGGTTCAGAAGCGCGTAAAAAAACCACCCCCAACCCCTCCACAAGGGTGGGGGCTGAGGGTGGGTTGCTGGCGGGGAGAGGCAGATTAGCGGCCGCTAATCATCTTCCTACCAGAACTGATGTAAAGTCCCTTATGTAGATGTTCAGCACCGACGGGACGGCCTTGCAGGTCGTAGACCATTGAACGTTGGACGTTGAACGTTGAAGGGTGAACGTTGAACGTTGAACGCTCAACGTCGTGGATGGCGCTGGTGGGCTTCTCGCCTAAGCGCAACAGGCGCACGCCGTGGCTGGGCACGACGGTGGTGATGGTGCCCGTGGCGGTGCCTAAGCTCTGCTGCTGCCACACGTCGTAGACGGGCACGGCCTCGTCGGCGGCGTAGCCCAGCTGGGAGAGGTCGAAGACGTAAGGCTCGTTTTTCAACACATACACCAGGAACTCCATCGTGGTGCCCGTGGCCGAGGTGTTGTCGGTGTCGCAACTGGAGTCGTAGCCGCAGAGGGCTTGGAAGGTGGTGAAGCTATGTCCTTGTGGCAGGTCGTAGACCAGCGTGCACTTTGCGTTCATTCCCAAGCCCGTGGCATATTGTTGGCCGTCGATGCGCAGGGGGCCGCCCTCCACGTTGCTGTTCACATGGAGCGTGCCCCAGTCGGCGGTGTAGCTGGTGTGGGCGAGTGTGGTGAGCGAGGTCTCGTTGCCTTGGGCATCCATCAGCACGGGGTTCACCAGGTTGGCGCGGTCGTAGGCGAAGCCGTCGCCAGCATCACTCACCACAATCTTCAGCTGCTCTGCCCCCGTGATGTCGGCTTGCAGCATGGCGGAGTGCTGGCTGGTGCGACTGATGAGTCCTGTGCGTGCGGCGGAGTCGTCTTGCTCGTCGGTGAGCGGATTTTGGCTGAACACCATGAAGCGCAGCGTGGTGGTGGAGCCTGACTGGCCGATGCCCGAGTCGTCGGCGGCGGCCATGGCGCGGAAGCGCACCACGTCCATCGTGTCGGGGATTTGGAAGAAGATGGCGGCGTTGGCATCGGTAGAGAATCCCCGGTCGTAGGCCACGCCCATCACTTTCATCTTGCCTCCGTTGTCCACGTTCTTGTTTTCGTAGACGCGGTTGAAGTAGCTCTTGGTGTATTGGCGAGTCTTGAACTTGCCCGTCAGGGGCACCTCGGTGCCGTCGGCGAGGATGAGCGTGGGGTTGATCCAGTCGCCGTGGTCGTAGTTGAAGTTGTCGCCTGCGTCGTCTACCACCAGCACGAGTGTCTTCTCGCCCTGTGGCCATTCGATGTCCACGTCGACGGCGTGCCCATCGGTGGTGTAGGTCACCACTTCCGAGCGGTAGAGCGCCTTCTGCCCCATCACCCAGCGGGTGTTGTCGCGCTGGAAGAGGGCCAGGAAGCGGGTGTCGCCGATGTGGGATGTCCATGCCACGCGCCCCACGTCCTCGTCGTTCATCACCTGATGTGCCTGCTGACCGTATTTGTGCATCAGATGGTATTCCTCGTTGGTGAGCAGCGAGAGTGTGAAGTCGTCGTTCTCGGTCATCTCGCCGCCAAAGAAGAGTGGCGAATGGCAGATGCCCCAGAGGGTCATCATCGTGAGTTGCTCGTCGCGCGACAGACGTGTGGTGCGGCCGTTGTCGGCAGCGGTGTAGCCTGGGTCGGCAATGGTTTTGGCGATGTGTCCCAGCGGCAGCATGTCGCAGTCGGCATAGTTGCCGGGCTGCGCATATTGGCTCCACTCATGGGCTTCGCGGAACACGGCATCCACGTCGCTCCACTTGTCCCACAGGTCGTCCATCATGCGCCACATGTTGGCATTCTCCAGGCAGATGGGAGCATACTGCAGTTGCGTCTTGCCCGGCGAGAGCGAGAGCACCATGGGGCGCCCTGTCTGGTCGATGGCATGGCGTATCATGCGTATCTCGTCGGTGTAGAAGGGTCGGCTCAGGTCATCGACCTTGATGAAGTCAACGCCCCATTGTGCATAGAGGTCCATGATGCTGTTGTAGTAGAGCTGTCCGGCCTCGTTGTTGCGCACCAGCAGGTTGTCCTTCAGCCATGTGCAGGGCGAGGTGGTGCCGTTGTAGACTTGGCTCCATGGTGTCTGCTCGCTGCCTTTCAGCACGAAGGTGCTGCCCACCACACTTTTCGGCACGCCGCGCATGATGTGTATGCCCAGCTTCAGGCCCATCTGGTGTAGCTTGTCGGCCAGTGGGCGGAAGCCAACGTTCTGTCCGTCGACCATGCACGATGGGAATCGCGAAGGCGATGGCAGATAGCGTCCATAGCTGTCGAGCACATAGTCCTGCGTGCCCCGCTGGTTGTAATTGCCACCGCCTAACGAGGGGTGGTTGCAATACCAGCGGATGTCGATGACCACATACTCCCAGCCATGCTTCACCAGGTCGTGGTCTACCAGATACTGTGCGTTCTGCAGCACTTCTTTCTCGGTGACGCTGCTGTAGTAGCAGTCCCACGAGTTCCATCCCATGGGTGGGGTGAGTGCCCAGGTGCGGAAGGGAGCCATGTCGGCATTCTCTTGCGCCTTGGCGGATTGAGTGAAGGCCAGCAGCGCCATGAGCGTTGCCAGCAGCATTGTTTTTCGTTTCATCATCTTACTTTTTTTAACCACAAAAGACACAGAGGGCACCCTTCTCTTTGTGTGCCTTCTGTGTCCTTTGTGTTGGTTCTTTTTTTTTATTCTGTTACGGTGACGAGGTAGTAGTTTTTCTTTCCTCGCTGCACCAGCAGGTACTTGCCGTCGATGAGGTCGTCGGCGGTGATGGCTCGGTCGCTGGCCAGCTTCTCCTTGTTCAGGCTGAGGGCTCCGCTCTTGAGGAACTCGCGAATCTCGCGCTTGCTGCTGAAGACGTTGGCCGTGGTGGTGAGCAGCTCGCTGGCCACCTGCCCCAGCTGGTCTTTGGCGATGGTGTATTGTGGCACGCCGTCGAAGACGTCGAGGAAGGTCTGCTCGTCGAGTTTCTGCAGCGCCTCCTTGGTGCTCTTGCCGAAGAGGATGTTAGATGCTTCGATGGCCATGTCGAGTGCTTCCTGCGAGTGCACCATGATGGTGGTCTCCTCTGCCAGGCGCTTCTGCAGCACGCGGCGGCCGGGGTCTTGCTTGTGCTCCTCCACGAGTGCGTCGATGACCTCCTTCTCTAACGAGGTGAAAATCTTGATGTAGCGCTCGGCGTCGTCGTCGCTCACGTTCAGCCAGAACTGGTAGAAGCGGTAGGGTGTGGTGCGCTTGGGGTCGAGCCAGATGTTGCCGCTCTCGGTCTTGCCAAACTTCTTGCCGTCGCTCTTGGTGATGAGGGGGCAGGTGAGTGCGAAGGTCTCCACCTCGTTGCCCAGCGTGCGGCGGATGAGCTCGGTGCCGGTGGTCATGTTGCCCCACTGGTCGTTGCCGCCCAGCTGCAGCTTCACGCCATAGTGCTGGTAGAGGTATAGGAAGTCGTAGCCCTGCAGCAGCTGGTAGGTGAACTCGGTGAAGGATAGTCCGTCGCGTGCGGTGCCGTTCAGTCGCTGTTGCACGCTCTCCTTGGCCATCATGTAGTTCACGGTGATGTGCTTGCCCACCTCGCGTGCGAAGTCGAGGAAGGTGAAGTCCTTCATCCAGTCGTAGTTGTTCACCATCAGGGCATGGTTGTCTTGGTCGTTTGGTTGTTTGGTTGTTTGGTCGTTTGGGGCTCCGAAGTCGAGGAACTTGGCTACTTGGCGCTTGATGCACTCCTGGTTGTGGCGCAGGGTCTCGTCGTTGAGCAGGTTGCGCTCCTGGCTCTTGCCGCTGGGGTCGCCAATCATGCCGGTGGCACCTCCGACGAGGATGATGGGGCGGTGGCCGCAGCGCTGCAGGTGGCGCAGCATCATGATGCCGCACAGGTGGCCTATGTGCAGCGAGTCGGCGGTGGGGTCGGTGCCAAGATAGGCTGTCACCATTTCTTTCTGGAGCAGTTCTTCAGTCCCGGGCATCATCTGTGCCAGCATTCCGCGCCAGCGCAGTTCTTCTACAAAATTTTTTCTCATTTTAATAAATTATTTACCCACCCCCAACCCCTCCCGTACGGGAGGGGGGGCTGAGTTAGTTTTGCTGTTATTTGGTTTATTATTTACCCACCCCCAACCCCTCCCGTACGGGAGGGGGGCTGAGTTAGTTTTGCTGTTATTTGGTTTATTATTAACCCACCCCCAACCCCTCCCGTACGGGAGGGGGGGCTGAGTTAGTTTTGCTGTTATTTATTTAGTTTATTATAGCACCACCTCCAACCCCCCTCGTGCGGGAGGGGGGTAAGATAGTTCTGCTATTATATTTGTTTCTTTTCATTGTTTTGTCTATATAATCCCCCCTCCCGCACGGGAGGGGTTGGGGGTGGGTGTCTATATAATCCCCCCTCCCGTTCGGGAGGGGCTGGGGGTGGGTTTTTGGGTCTTCATTTCCCCGCCACTATTCTCTTGATGTCGTTCAGCTTGTTCAGGGCATCCACGGGTGTCAGGTTGTTGATGTCGAGTCCCAGTATCTCGTCGCGCACCTGCATCAGCACGGGGTCGTCGAGCTGGAAGAAGCTCAGCTGCATGCCCTCGCGCGAGTCGGCAATCTCGCTCATGGGCTTTCCTGCCTTTCCCACGCCCACGCTCTCATCTTCCAACTGCTTCAGTATCACCTTGGCGCGCTTCACGATGGAGCGTGGCATGCCCGCAATCTCGGCCACGTGTATGCCAAAGCTGTGCTCCGAGCCTCCCCGCTCCAGTTTGCGCAGGAATATCACCTTCCCGTCGACCTCCTTCACCGATACGTTGTAGTTTTTGATGCGGTTGAAGTTCTTCTCCATCTCGTTCAGCTCGTGGTAGTGTGTGGCGAAAAGCGTTCTTGCCCTGGCCCTTGGCGTCTCGTGCAGATACTCCACGATGGCCCATGCGATGCTGATGCCGTCGTAGGTCGAGGTGCCGCGCCCCAGCTCGTCGAAGAGCACCAGCGAGCGCGGCGTGGCGTTGTTCAGGATGTTCGATGCCTCGGTCATCTCCACCATGAATGTCGACTCGCCCAGCGAGATGTTGTCGCTGGCACCCACGCGGGTGAATATCTTGTCCACCAGTCCTATGTGGGCGGCCTCTGCGGGCACGAAGCATCCTATCTGCGCCATGAGCACGATGAGTGCCGTCTGCCTGAGCAGGGCACTCTTGCCCGCCATGTTGGGTCCGGTGATGATGATGATTTGCTGGTGCTCCTGGTCGAGCATCACGTCGTTGGGCACATATTGTTCGCCAATGGGCAGCTCGGTCTCGATGACGGGGTGGCGGCCTTGGCGGATGTCGATGACGTCCCCATCGTCGACGACGGGCCTGATGTAGCGGTGCTCTTCGGCAACCTTGGCGAAGGAGAGCAGACAGTCGAGGCGTGCCAGCAGGGTGGCGTTGATTTGTATCTGCGGGATAAACTCCTGGATGGCCATCACCAGGTTGTTGAACAGCTGTCCTTCCAGTGCCAGGATCTTGTCCTCGGCACCCAGAATCTTCTCCTCATACTCTTTCAGCTCCTGCGTGATGTATCGCTCGGCCTGTGCCAGCGTCTGCTTGCGCACCCATTCGGCGGGCACGCGGTCTTTGTAGGTGTTGCGCACCTCGAGGTAGTAGCCGAACACGTTGTTGTAGCCTATCTTCAGGCTTTGTATGCCCGTCAGCTCTGCCTCGCGGTTCTGTATCTGCAGCAGGTAGTCCTTGCCGCTGTAGGCGATGTGTCGCAGCTCGTCGAGCTCGCTGCTCACGCCGTTTTGTATCACGCCGCCCTTCTGCACCGTCAGCGGTGGCTCGGCGGTGATTTCCTTTCTGATGCGCTCGCGTATGCTCTCGCACAGGTTCAGCCGCTCGCCCATGCTGCGCAGCACGTCGTTGTCGGTGTGCTGGCAAGCGTCTTTCAGGGGCACCACGCACTCCAGTGCTATGCGCAGCTGCATCACCTCGCGTGGCGAGATGCGCCCCACGCTGGCCTTGGCTATGATGCGCTCCAGGTCGCCCACGCGCTGCAGCCGCTCGTCGGCCAGGAGCCGGAAGTCGGGATGGCGGAAGAAATAGTCCACCACGTCGAGGCGCTCCTCGATGGGCTTCACGTCCTTCAGCGGGAACACCATCCATCGGCGCAGCAGGCGGCTGCCCATGGGCGACACGGTGTGGTCGACGACGCCGAGCAGCGAGCGCCCATCGTCGTGCATGGGCTGTTGCAGCTCCAAGGAGCGGATGGTGAACTTGTCGAGCCTGACGTATTTCTCCTCCTCTATGCGGCTTATCTGCGTGATGTGCTGCAGGTGGGTGTGCTGTGTCTGCTCCAGGTATTGCAGGATGGCGCCGGCGGCCGTGGTGCCGTTCTTCAGGTGGTCTACGCCGAAGCCCTTCAGGTTCTTCACGGCGAAGTGGCGCAGCAGCTTCTGCTGTGCCGTGGTCTCGCTGTAGGCCCAGTCGTCGAGCTCGAAGGTGAAGTAGCGGTTGCCAAAATAGCGCTCAAAGTCCTGGCGCCGCCCCCGCTCGAAGAGCACCTCCTTGGGCTGGAAGTTGGCCAGCAGCTTGTCTACATAGTCGTAGGTGCCCTCGCCGGTGAGGAACTCGCCGGTGGAGATGTCGAGGAAGCTCACGCCGCATGCCGACTTGCCGAAGTGCACGCTGGCCAGGAAGTTGTTCTCCTTGTACGACAGCACGTTGTCCGACAATGCCACGCCGGGCGTCACCAGCTCGGTGATGCCGCGTTTCACCAGTTTCTTCGTCAGCTTGGGGTCTTCCAGCTGGTCGCAGATGGCCACGCGCTTGCCCGCCCTGATGAGCTTGGGCAGATAGGTGTCGAGGGCGTGGTGTGGGAATCCGGCCATCTCGTCGCCCTTGTTGTAGCCGTTGTTGCGCTTCGTCAGGGTGATGCCGAGGATGCGCGAAGCCTCCACGGCATCGTCGCAATAGGTCTCGTAGAAGTCGCCGCAGCGGAACAGCAGTAGAGCGTCGGGGTGCTTGGCCTTCAGGTCGAAGAACTGCTTCATCATCGGCGTCAGCTCGCCGTCTTTCTTTGCCACCTTTTCACTGTTTTCGTTATCAGCTTGCAAAATTACAACATTTTTCCCGTTCACCGAAATTTTGGCCACTCTTTTTCGTTTTTGCCCACTGAAGAGTTAGAAGAGTTAGGAGTTAGGAGTTAGGAGTTAGGAGTTCTGCCCCGCCAACATCATGCGCAGCCAACTCCTAACTCCTAACTCCTAACTCCTAACTCAATACAGTAGCGCCTTTATGGCCTACGGGAGCGTTTCACACCAAACGTAACAACTCTGTCGACTATTATTTTTAAGTAGGTAATCAACATTAGTTTATACGAACGGTTGTTTTTAATGAGTCCACTCCGAAAACCAATATTGTCGCGAAAGACGGCGCAGCAACTCCCCTCCCCTCGAGGGGAGGGGCCAGGGGTGGGGTCTGTATATCATTCACTCGCAGGATGTTAGAGACCCCACCCCTACCCCTCCCCTCGAGGGGAGGGGAGCGGCTGCGCATTGTTTTTGGGCTGTTTTTTAGTGGAGAAGGGTTTTCGGAGTGTACTCTTTAATAAAACAAGAAAAACAGGAAAAGGGGTTTTTATCTGTATTTTTTGTTTTTATCTGTATTTCCAAAAAACAAAAAAGATGAAATAAGATAATTTTGCTCGGTTACTTAACAACGAATTTTGCGAGTTCACTCGCCGTTTGGTTTGTTCTTGTGGTCTCTTGCTTTTCGAGTGCCGCCTCAGCGCATTTCGGCCACAGCAAATTGGGAACGGGTGATGGCGTAGCGGGAAAAACACCATGCCTTTTGGGTTGGCAGCGACCGCCGCCATGATTGGCAGCGGCCGCTGCCAATCATGGCGGCGGTCGGGAACAATGATGGCAGCGGCCGCTGCCAACCTGTTTTTACGTATTGTGCACCGTATCCCGCTCCGACGGATTAATCGGCCGAGCGGGAAACAACCTATTATGGTATGACTATCCACAAGCATACCACCAGTAAGTAGCCATCACCGCCGACGAGATGTTGGGCGCACTACTGCTGTTGGAGCAGCTGGAAGACCCCGAGCGTATGCCAAAGGCATCCCTCGCCGACGTAGTCGGCTCACTCCCTTTCACTCCTTTTTCACTCCATGCGTGCGAATTTTTTGAGGCACTTTTAGTGTTCATTTTGGCCTTTTTTAGTAAAAAATGGTGGGAAACGAGGTTGTTGTGGCAAAAAAGAACATTTTTTTCGTTTCTTTTGGAAAAATGATGTACCTTTGTGGTCTGAAACAAACTTTCCGCCTCATTTCCAACATGAGCTACGTCATCCACGTGCCGCAGGGCTGGAATACAGAGAATCTGCGCGATGCCGATGGCAACAAGTATTTTTAATTAATGAGCGACCCCATGAAACGACTGTATCATCAACCCATTTGCGTTGTGGTGAAGTTGGCGACGCAACGCCCCTGCATCCTCCTTTTCCTGGTTGCCCTCCTGCTGGCCTCGCCTTCTGGGGCTGTTGCTCAGCGCCGCTACGGGCTGAACCACCTTGTCGACAGTCTGCTGTCGAGAAAATACTGGAGTGCTGACATCGACACCGCCTACATCACCCGTCCACAGACCCGTTGGACGGTGCTGGGGCGGTTCAATCTGGCGGGAGCAAGGGTGAGTGCGAAGGGGATAGGCGAAGGGATGCATTTCGAGTCGGAGATGACAGCCAACAACAAGTCTACCGTCAGCTTTGGCGTGAGCTACTTGGGCCTGGCACTCAACATGGCGCTCAATCCCGCCAAGATGCTGGGCAAGTATCACGACTATGAGCTCACCTTCCGCTCGTATGGCAAGCGCGTGGGCTTCGACGTGGCCTACCAGGATGCCAGCAACTTCAAGGGATGGCAGGTGCTGGATGGTGTGCGCACCGACTTCTCCACCTCTGGCGAGCGGTTCAAGCTGCGCACACTCAACGCCAGCGCCTACTATGTGTTCAACCCGCGCCATTTCTCCTATTCTGCCGCCTTCGCCCATAGCTACCTGCAGCGCCGCTCGGCGGGCAGCTTCCTGCTGGCCGCCTCGGGCCAAGGGCAGCACGGCGAGCTGAAGGGCGATGTGCCCGTGAGGTTCAAGATGACCAATATCGGCATCGGAGGCGGCTATGGCTACAACTACGTGCCGGGCAGCGGCTGGCTGCTTCACATCTCGGCGCTGCCCACCTTCATCGTCTATACCAACACCTCGCTCACCATGGGCGGCACACGCATCCCGCTCGACTATCATTTCCCCGAAGTCATCATCACTGGCCGAGGAGCCATCAGCAAGCAGATAGGCACCAACAAGTTTGCGGGACTGACGATGGTCTACTATTTCACCAACATTGGCGACGAGGAGAAACTGGCCATTCATAACGAGAAATGGCTGGCACGCCTCTTCTTCGGATTCCGGCTGTAAGTGAAAAGGGGGTGTTGCACCGACTATTGGATAGATTTGCCGACTTTTGCATTTCATAAGAGAATAAAAAGAACACTGTGGAGATAAAATACGTAAACCCCAGGCGAGGCGAGGGCACCCTTCGCATAGGCGACAGCGACGACCTCGTGGTGACTGAGAACATCGTGGCCATGCCCGATGGCAAAGTGTGCATGCCGCACCACTGCACAGTATTCATCTGCACCGAGGGCAGGGCACAGTTCGAATACGACGGAGCCAAGATGCAGGTGCAGCAGAACGACTTGTTTCTCTGCATGCGCGGCAGCATTGTCTGCAACTTCATGGCATCGTCGAATTTCAATTGTCGGCAAATCTGGTTCAATCAGGGCGAGCTGTGGAATATCAACATCTATAGCGACACCAGTCTGTCAGACTTGGCCCGCCTGAAGCAAAATCCCATGGTGCATCTCAGCGACGACGACGTGGCCCTGCTCGACAACTACTTCCAGCTGCTGTGCCATCGCATGCGGTGTGGCGCAGCGGCCGACATCGTGCGCTCGCTCGTCAGCACCATGTTTCTCGAAATGCTCGTCATCATGCGGCGCGATGCCCGCCAGTCGTTGGCGCATGCCTCGGCAGGGGAGCCGCTGCCAGGCTTCCACCGCCGCAGGCTGGCAGACCAGTTCATGCGGTTGGTGGAGCAGAGCGATGGACGCTTGCGCAGGGTGGATGAACTCGCCAGCCAGCTCAACATCACGCCCAAATATCTATCCACCATTTTGAAGGAGACAATGAACCGGCGGCCAAGCGCCATCATACAGCTCTTCACCATGAAGGCCATCGAGCGGAGGCTGCGCTTCACCGACATGACGATGCAGGCCATTGCCATCGACCTGAACTTCCCCAATGCCTCGTTCTTCGGCAAATACTTCAAGCAGCGGGCGGGGATGACACCGCTGGAGTATCGGCTGAAATATCACAAAGGGAGATGAAGCAGATAAAACTATGAGCAAAACTTGGGAACACCCTGTGTCGCGGTTTCTCGTGTTTTCACTTGTTTTGTAAGCTTCCAATATTAGCTGCTGTGGGCGCGCAGCGCCCGCCGATTCCTCTGATTGCTCAGGTGAAGGGAATCTCCAGTTGCGTGGCGCCGAGCTGGTTGAAGGTGAGGCGGTGATGGGGCGACAGACCATGCTGGCGGATGGCGTCGCGGTGCTGACGGGTGGGGTAGCCTTTGTTCTGCTCCCAGCCGTAGCAGGGGAACTCCTTGGCAAGGGCTATCATGTGGTCGTCGCGGTAGGTCTTGGCCAGGATGCTGGCGGCGGCGATGGCCATCATCTTGCCGTCGCCCTTCACAATGGTGGTGAAGGGCAGGGCGCGCCAAGGCTTGAAGCGGTTGCCGTCGACGATGACGGCCTGTGGCTCGGTGGCCAGCGCATCGAGGGCTCGGTGCATGGCCAGAATGCTGGCGTTAAGGATGTTGATGCGGTCGATCTCCTGCGGTGAGGCGGTGGCCACGGCCCAGCTCACGGCATCGCGCTCAATGTCGGTGCGCAGCCGTCGGCGCTGGTGGTCGGTGAGCTGCTTCGAGTCGTTGAGCAGCGGATGGCAGTAGTCGTTGGGCAGGATGACGGCGGCGGCAAAAACGGGACCAGCCAGACAGCCGCGCCCAGCCTCGTCGGTCCCAGCCTCGATGAGGCCCGCGTAATAATGACTTTGCAACATCTTCTTCTTTTTTTTGCCCCCTAAGTTAGGGGGCTTTTTTTATCTGAGCATGGGTATCACGCGGTGCAAGGCATTGGCCAAAGCATCGACCTCATCGATGGTGTTGTAGAGTGCGAAGCTGGCGCGCACGGTGCTGGTGAGTCCCATCCGTTCCACTAATGGCTGAGCACAGTGATGGCCGGTGCGCACGGCGATGCCCAGCTGGTCGAGCAGCGTGCCGATGTCGAGCGGGTGTGTGCCTTCCACCACGAAGCTGAGGACACCAGAGACCGAAGCACCCCAAGCCCCCCTTTCGCCCCCCGAGGGGGGCACGATAGTTTTGTGGGGCATGGAGTCTATAGTGCCCCCCTCGGGGGGCGAAGGGGGGGCTTGGAGGGCTTTTAGGATGCGCAGCCCATCAATCTGGCTCAGTTGCTCGGCGCATCGGCTTAAGAGCAGCTGCTCGTGGGCGTGGATGTTGTCGAGACCCAGGGCGGTGATGTAGTCGATGGCGGTGGCCAGGCCGTGGGTGGCCACATAGTCGGGGGTGCCCGCCTCGAACTTGAAGGGCAGCTCGTTGTAGGTGGTCTTCTCCCAGCTCACGCTGCTGATCATCTCGCCGCCACCCTGATAGGGGGGCAGACGGTCGAGCCACTCCTCGCGGCCATAGAGCACGCCCACGCCCGTGGGACCATACATCTTGTGGCCGCTGAGCGCCAGGAAGTCGCACCCCATCTGCTGCACGTCGATGGCCATGTGTGGAGCGCTCTGGGCGGCATCCACCAGCACGGGGATGCCCCTTGCGTGGGCGCGGGCCACCACCTCGGCCACAGGGTTGACGGTGCCCAGCACGTTGCTCACATGCGTCAGGCTCACTATCCGTGTACGCTCCGTGAGGTATTCGTCGAGCAGGTCGATGCGCAGGTCGCCCTCGTCGGTGATGGGCAGGTGGCGCACCACGATGCCGCGCTGCAGCGCTTGCATCTGCCACGGCACGATGTTCGAGTGGTGCTCCATGTCGGTGACCAGCACCTCGTCGCCCGCCTTCATCTGCGATGCGCAGAAGGTGGCCGCCACCAAGTTGATGGCCTCGGTGGTGCCCCGTGTGAAGATAATCTCCTCGGTCTTTCGCGCGTTCAGAAACTGTCGCACCCGCTCGCGGGCTGCCTCGTGCAGCTCGGTGGCTTGTTGCGAGAGGTAATGCACGCCACGGTGCACGTTGGCATTGACGTTGAGATACTCGTTGCGCATGGCATCGAGCACGGCCAACGGCTTCTGCGTGGTGGCCGCATTATCAAGGTACACGAGCTTGCGCCCGTGTACCTCGCGTTGTAGGATGGGGAAGTCGCCCCTGATGATGTCTACGTTATACATTATTCATGTTTCGCCAGCTCCACATGCAAATTATTTAACCAGCACCTTGCGCACGTTGCCGTTGCCGTCGACCACGATGTTGAGTCCGCGCTGCATCTCGCTGCGGCGTGTTCCACCGATGGTGTAGATGCCCTCGGCAACCTTCGTGGTCTGCAGCAGGCTGATGCCGCTGGCGTAGTCGGCCAGGAGCTGCTTCGACTGCTCGCCCTCGTTGGCGATGTAGATGTCGTAGAAGCCCACCTTCGAGTTGTTGCCGCAGAGGTAGGCGCGCACATACACCTCGTCGGTGCCATCGTAGCTGCGCACCACGTTGGTGGTCAGACGCTGGCGGCTGCTGATGACGATGGTGTCGCCGAGTGTCTGCCACTGGCTGTCCCACTGGTTGCCGTCGACCGAGCACTGCAGCACGATGGTGTGCGTGGCCTCGTTCTCAGGCTTGACGATAGAGCCGATGTTGGCCACCATGTCGAAGGGGCCCTTAAACTTCTGCGTGCTCACGATGTAGGCGTTGTAGGGGAACGACTGTCCGTCGCCAGGCGTGGTGTTCTTGTCGGCCAGGTTGAGGATGGCCTTTGTGGCGGGGAAGTAGGGGTTCTCATCGTCGACGGTGGCGAAGTTGTAGCCGCTCTTGTCGCCATAGTTGGTGCCCGAAGTGAGGTTCTCCCAGGTGACGAGCTGTCCGCGCGAGCGCAGCATCCATCCCGTCTCGAAGTCCTTCTCCTCCTCAGCGTTCAGGGCGGTGTAGGTCTTCACCTCTTTCACCTCGCCCGTCTCTGGGTCTTCCACATCATCCAGCGTGAACTCCTCTACGTTGAAGTAGGGATAGGCTGCCTTGTCTTTGCCCCATGAGAAGAAGTAGGCGGTGCTGGTGCTGCCACCGTTGTAGTCGGCTGAGTTGGCGTCCATGTGTGCCAGCACGTCGATGCGCACCTTGGGATTGCTGATGCGCACGTCGAGCGATGCCAGCTCAGAGTTCACAAATCCCTCGGCCACGGTGAAGGCGTAGATGGTGCGTCCCAGCTGGCTCACGCTGATAGGCTCGGTGTAGAGGGTCGACTTCTTCTGGTCGGTGCTTCCGCTGTAGTTGTAGTAGATGGCGCTTTCCTCACTGGGAGCCGTGAGCGTGACGATGGTGATGCCGTCCTGCTCATCAATGGCGATGGTGGGCATGGGGGCCTGGCGGCGCAGGTCGACGAGCTGCTCGGCGGGGTCGCTCAGCAGGTAGCCGTCGCCACGTGCCACAGCCTTCACGGTGACGCCCTCGGTGCTGATGCTGAAGGGCTCGGTGTAGCGCGTGCTGGCCTCGGTGGGCGTGGTGCCGTCGAGGGTGTAGAAGATTTCAGCGGCGGGCACGGTGCTGCTCAGGCTGACGGTGGTGACCATGTCCTTGTAGCTCAGGCTGATGACGGGCGCAGCAGCTTGCGTCACCTTGGCCTTGGTGTTGATGAGGGCGTTGGTGGCGTTCACCAGGATGGCGGGGCTGGCAGCCTCGGCCAGCGTCTGCTGGGTGTAGGGGATGAAGATGTAGCCGTTGTGGCCCATGTTGTGCTGGTGGATGGCCACGGCATCGGGACGCTCGTAGGGAATGGCCACGATGGCGTCGTCGGCAAAGAGTCCGCTCAGCGTCAGGCATGGCAGGGTCACCATGTCGGTCATCGGGAGCACCCACACGCCCTCTTCTTCGGAGCTGTCGTCAGGGATGAGCTCCAGCCCTGTGAAGAGGCTGCTGCCAGCATTCTTCACCACTACAAACTGTGTCTCCGAGTCGCTCACCGTTCCGTAGCCCCAAGCTTCGTAGAGGGCGGGGTTGAGGTTGAGCGTGGGCACGAAGGGCTGTATGCTCTTCAGCGAGTTGATGGCCTCGGCATTGGCCACGGTGGAGCTGACCACGATGGCATCGTAGGCCGTGAGCTGCTCCATGGTCAGTGCGCCGCCGACGGCGATGGTCTCCAGGGTGTAGCGCTCGCTCTGGTTCAGGATGGGCACGGCCAGCTCGGCGGCCAGGTCGCCCTCGTAGAGGTAGCCCACGCGGGCTTTCTGCGTGTTGTCGCCCACCTCGATGCTGTAGATGTGGCATCCGTTGGTGTTGTAGACGTAGATGTCCACGGTGCCGTCGTCGTTCACGGTGGCACCCTCAGGCAGTGTCCAGCCCTCTTCCCAGGTGTGGGTCTCCTTTGCTGTCGGCCTGAACTCGTCGCCAATGCGCAGCTCGTCGTTGGTGCAGTCGTTCACGAAGAGTGCCACGCCGCGAGCGTCGGCGGGCTTGTGCGACTCCACCTCGAACGTGATTTTCTGGCCCACGCGCACCTTGGGGATGACGAAGCACCAGATGCGTGCCGATGCCGACTTGGCGTTGCCGCCGCCCAGCCACAAGTATTGCGGGCCGGCATAGTCGCCCAGCGAGGTGGAAGGATAGTCAACAGCGATGGCCAGTGAGCGACGGCTGACATAGGCTGAGTTGAACACCAGGCCCTCGGTCTCGGCGATGGGGGCACCGTTGGCCAGCAGGGCACCGTCGTCATTCACCAGGTTGGCATTGTAGGCCCAGTAGCATTTGCCAATCTGCGGGTTGTCGCCGTTGGCTTTCTCGGTGTCGCTCCAGGCGCCGCCCGTCACTCCGTTCTGGGCCTCCACGGCCAGGTTGTTCACGGTGGTGGCGCTCCAGTTGGTAAACGTCCACTTGCGGTAGCCCTGTGCACCGGCGGTGAGGACTATCGTCAGGATGATGGCTAAAGTAAAGAATTTCTTCATACGTGATAGGGTTGTTTGTTAGTAAAATAGTTGTTTCTCGCGTTTTGTCAATTTGCGTGCAAAATTACACAATTTATTCTGAACGCGCAAAGAAAACACAGTGTTTTTTAGTAATGCCCTTGTTGTTTGCGGATGGTCACAATCTGTCGCAAGTAGCTGTGTGGTTATTACCAAATGGCGGTCTTATTTTATTTGCCTATCGTATACAAAAATTTGGCGTTGACTTTTTGAAAAACGGCAACGCCAAATTTTTGTCCCAGGCCCTGGGATTTTTATGGTAGTGCGGGCATGTCGAGCGTTCCGCCCCGCAGCAGGTCGGCATGGCCGATGGTGGGCGTGGCGAGGGTATGTCCGTTCAGGCGATAATGGGCGTCGGGCGAGCGGCGGATGACGAGCGGCTTGCTGCCGGGCAGGTTGAGCGTGAGCTGCTGGAAAGCCGTGCCGCCCAGCACATACTGTGGCGTGGCGGGGCACACGGGGTAGAAGCCCATCGAGGCGAAGAGCTGCCATGCCGACATCTGTCCGGCATCGTCGTTGCCACTCAGTCCGCCCGGCGTGTCGTTATACTCGGTGCGCAGGATGTGGCTGATGCGCTGGCGCGTCTTCTCAGAGTGCCCGGCCAGCGAGTAGAGCCATGCCACCTGGTGACAAGGCTCGTTGCCGTGCCAGTAGCGGCCCTCGGTGAACATCGAGTCGAGTCGGGCGGTGAAAGGCTGCTCACCTCCCATCAAACGGATGAGGCCGGGGATGTCGTGGGGCACATACCACGTGTAGTGGCAGGTGGCACCCTCGGTGATGTAGGGCTGGCGGTTCACCAAGTCCCTGTTGTCCTCCCAGTGTCCGTCGGCATGTCGCCCATCGGCCCAGCCCGTCAGCGGGTTGATGACGTTGCGCCAATTCGCCGAGCGGCGCATCAGCTCACGGTAGTCCTCGTCCATCGTCTTCAGTCTATCGTCTATAGTCTTTCGTCTATCGTCTATAGTCTTTCGTCTATCGTCTATAGTCTTTAGTCTATCGTCTATAGTCATAACCCTATTGTCTATAGTCTTTAGCCCATTCTCTACAGTCATTAATGCCTTGGCCATCTGCGCCACGCAGAAGTCGTCGTAGGCATACTCCAGCGTTCGACTGGTCTGCTCCTGCTGATGGAAGGCCTCTTTCACGCTGTCTTCCAAGGGGATGAAGCCGTAGCGCAGATAGCTGTCGAGGGCGCGGCGCCCCATGCCGTCCTGGTATTCCTCGTAGGTGGCGGGCTGCGTGAAGGCATTCTTCCGCATATATTGGTATGCCTTCTCGGCATCGAAGCCACGGATGCCCTTCACATAGGCATCGGCCAGCACAGAGGTACAGTGGTCGCCAATCATGGCGGCAGTGTAGCTGTTCCAACAGGGGAAGATGGGCAGCCAACCGCCCTCGCTGGCCATGCCCACCAGCGACTGCATCATCTGTGCGCTCTCCTTGGGCGCGATGAGGCAGAGCAGCGGGTGCAGCGCGCGGTAGGTGTCCCACATCGAGAAGTCGCCGTAGCGAACAGACTCCCCAACAGACCCACCCTCGGCCCCTCCCTGTGAGGGAGGGGAGTATATAGACTTGCTATCAGAATTATCAGGGAAAGAACTATATACTCCCCTCTCCTTGCGAGAGGGGTCGGGGGTGAGGCCGAATTTCGGATAGTGGCCATCCACGTCGCTCATCTCGCGAGGCAGGAACGAGGCGCGGTAGAGGGCACCATAGAACTGGTTGACGCGGGCGGTGTCGGGGTCGTCGACGTCGATGGTGTGAAAGCGCTCGGTCCAACGGTCAATGCACTGCTGCTCCATCTGCTCGAAACCCACGTTGGCGGCCTCGGCCTGTAGATTGCGCTCCGCCCCTTCGCGACTGGTGAACGAGGTGGCCATGCGCAGCACGATGGGCTGTCCGCGCCGTCCGTCGAAGCTGAGGGCCACGCCTTGCTCTATGGGATGCGATGCCACCAGGCGCTCGGTCCATTGCACGACGACATGGCCACTGAAGCCTGCCGACTCTCCCCAGCCTTGGTAGATGCGGTGCACGGGGTTGAAGCCGTAGGCCTGTCGGCGCTGGGTGTCGACCACCACTCCTCCTTGCTCCTCATCGCTGTTGGCCCTCAGCTGCAGCTCCACGGGGCCGTCCTTCAGAGGCGTGATGCGCATGATGGCGGCATGGCTCAGGCCTGTCAGTTCCAGAAACAGGTGCTCGTGGGGGAGCGTCACGGCGTAGTAGTAGGGATGGGATATTTCGTCGGCATGGCTGAAGGGGGTGGATGTTTTGGTGCCGGCAAAGCCGACACCTGCTGAGAAGACGCCGACCGTGAACGAGCCGTAGTCCTGGGTGCAGCCGCCCACCAGCCAGTGGCTGGCGCGGATGCCTTGGAACAGGGTGTCCTGATAGTAGTAGGGGGCTATGCACTTGCGCTCGGTGTCTTGCGTCTGCGGCGTCCAGAAGGTCTGGCCGTTGGGCACGAGTACTGCGGGGAGCGTCTGTCCCTTCTCCTCGCTGCCCTTGCCGAAGAGGCCCGCCGTGCGGGTGTTGGCGGTGGCCGTGCCCACCATGGTGTTCAGTGCCGACAGCTGGCGCAGGTGCTCCAGCGCATGTATGCGCTGGCACACAACCTGCTTCACGTCGGCCCAGCGGTAGAGGAAGGGGCTGACGAGGGCTTCCACGTTCTTTAGGGGGCGGGGGCGCTCATTGAGCAGGAAGGCGACCAGGATGTCGTCGGCCTTAGTCTTGTTCTTCAGGAAAATCATCTGCACGTTGGCGGCCATGGGGATGATGTCCTCCATGCCCGTGCCTGGCAGTTGCACGCCGAGCAGGGTGAGCAAGCGGAAGAGGGCTGTGTCGTGGCCGAAGCGCAGCGACGCGCCGTGTGCGCCCTGCGCCATCATCGCGTCGGCCTCCTGCTCGATGTTCTGCCACAGGGCGATGCTGCTGCGGGCGGGGATGCCGTCGTTGATGAGTGTGTCGCCGTTGCAGATGGTCATGCGCTCGTTGTTGGCATCGTGCACGGCCAGCATCTCTTCGGGCGTGAAGATGTCCCAGAGGCTGATGCGCAGCGGGATGTCCTGCATGTCGCTGGCGATGGTGTGCAGTTCGCTGAGCAGCTTTGCAGCGTCGGCCACCTTCGTCGCATCCTTGAACAGGCTGCCGATGAAGCGCTCGGTGCCGATGGTGGCCTGGCGGCGGGTGCGGGCGGTGAGCGCCTTCAGCTCGGCCGACTCATGATTGATATAGGCCATGTGGTCGGGGTTGGTCTCGGCCTTGATGCCCCTGACGGGCAGTTCGCCCACGAAGGCCAGCATCGAGGCCCTACAGCGGGGCGAGGTGCTCGAACGTGCCAGTATTCTTGTGTCGCCGGCGAGGAACACCTCGGGGTAGTTGGCCACCATGCGACGGGCGATGCCCCGATGCTGGGCGGCCCCTAATGGTGTGAGCTGTCCGGCGTTTCCTTGGGCATTCTTGCAAATCTTCTTCAGCCGCCGCTTCACGCTCTTGCCCAAGGGTGTCAGGCAGTTGTTGTCGCTGAACTGCGCCATCACCCAGTCGTAGCGCTCCTGCGAGGGCAGCCAGCGCGAGCCGTGCCGCCCGTAGTGGGAGATATAGAACGGTTCGTAGCCTTCGGGGATGGCGATGCGCGGTGCCTCCTTCACTGGATAGGCATAGTAGACGCCGCCCGTGCGCTCAGGGGCTGTTTGCGCCCCTACGGGGCTAAAGGATAAATGAAAAATGAAAAATGATAAAAGCGTCAGCAACCGTTTCATTTGAGTTAGGAGTTAGGAGTTAGGAGTTAGGAGTTAGAAGTTGGGAGTTAGGAGTTAGGAGTTGGGAGTTGGGGGAACAGTTATCTCCTAATTCCTAACTCCTAACTCCTAACTCCTAACTCACAGCGGGTCTACGTCGAAGTAGAGCTGCAACGAGGAGTAGCGCTTGTCGAGCATCAGCTGCTGTTGGGCCATACGCAGGTACTGGCGCACGCGGGGCATGTCGATGCCGAGCTCCAGCTTTAGCACCAGCTTGCGGATGCTGAGCGTTTTCACGCGGGCCACGGCGGGCTTGTCGGGCCCCAGCACGCGGGTGCCGAACCACTGGCGCAGCCGTGCGCCCATCTCATGGCTCGCCGTCTCCACCACGTCATCCTTCGGATGCTTCAGGTAGACGTAGATGATGCGGTGATAGGGCGGATAGTGGAATACCTGTCGCTCGGCGATGAGCGAGCGATAGAAGGCTGGGTAGTCGTTGCGCACCACCTGACCGATGAGTGGCAGCTGGGGCTGGCGCGTCTGCAGCACCACCAGTCCGCGCTTGCCCTTGCGCCCGGCGCGCCCGCTCACCTGCGCCATCATCATGAAGGCGTGCTCGTAGGCGCGGAAGTCGGGGTAGCTGAGCATGGTGTCGGCGTTGAGGATGCCCACCACGCTGACACGGTCGAAGTCGAGTCCCTTCGAAATCATCTGTGTGCCGATGAGCAGGTTGGTGCGCCCGGCGGCGAAGTCGCTGATGATGCGTTCGTAGGCCTGACGCGTGCGGGTGGTGTCGAGGTCCATGCGGGCGATGCGCGCCATGGGCAGCAGCTCGCGCACCTGGTCCTCAATCTTCTCGGTGCCGAAGCCGCGCCCGCGCAGCTCCTTGCTGCCGCATGCTGGACAGGCGTCGGGCACGCGATAGGTGAAACCGCAGTAGTGGCACGTCAGCTGGTTCAGCTGGCGGTGCAGCGTCAGGCTCACGTCGCAGTGCTCGCAGCGGGGCACCCATCCACACTGGCGGCACTCCACCATGGGTGCCCAGCCGCGTCGGTTCTGAAACAGGATGGCCTGCTCGCCCCGCTCCAGTGCCTCGCGCACACGAGCCATCAGCAAGGGCGAGAACGGGCCGGTCATCATCTTGCGCCGCTGCAAGTCCTTGATGTCCACCACCTCTATGTGGGGCAGCTCCAGCCCCTGGTAGCGCTCCGAAAGCTCCACGAGGCCGTACTTGGCAGACCCAACAGACCCACCCCCGGCCCCTCCCTGTGAGGGAGGGGAGTATATAGACTTGCTGTTAGAGAAGGAAATAGCAGAACTATCTGCTCCCCTCCCTGCAGGGAGGGGCAGGGGGTGGGTCTGTTGGTTCTGTTGCGTATTATAATAAGTCTCGAGGCAGGGGGTGGCGGTGCCGAGGATAACCCTTGCGTCATTCATTTGCGAGAGCATGATGGCGACGCTGCGGGCGTGATAGCGGGGGGCGGGGTCCTGCTGCTTGTAGCTCGTCTCGTGCTCCTCGTCGACGATGACGAGGCCGAGGCGCTGGAAGGGCAGGAAGACGGCCGAGCGGGCACCGAGGATGACATCGTAGGGCTGCGCTGAGAGCTGCTTCTGCCAAATCTCCACGCGCTCGGCGTCGCTGTATTTGGAGTGGTAGATGCCCAAGCGGTGGCCGAAGACACGGCGCAGACGATCCATGATCTGCACCGTCAGGGCAATCTCGGGCAACAGGAAGAGCACCTGCCGCCCACGGTCTATCTCGCGCTGGATGAGGTGGATGTATATCTCGGTCTTGCCGCTGCCCGTGACGCCGTGGAGCAGGGTGACACGCTTCTGGGCCATCACCATCAGCAGCTCGTCGTAGGCCCGTTGCTGCGGGGGCGTCAGGGGTTTGATGTTCTCTGGATGTGGCTGTCCGCCGCTGTTCAGTCGGCTCACCTCCACCTCGTAGGTCTCCAGGAAGCCCCGCTTCACCAGCTGGTTCAGCGTGGGCAGGGTGGCGCCGCTGCTGTTCATCAGCTCCTCGCGTGTAATCTCGCTGATGGTGGCTTCTGGGGTGCCAATCATGTCCCATCCCGACAGGGCCAGATAGTCGATGAATGCCCTCTGCTGCTTCTGTGCTCTCGCCAGCATGTTGAGCGCCGCGTGCAGGGTGGTCTCGTTTTGGTAGGGTTTGGTCAGGCGTATGTAGGTCTCGGTGCGTGGCTTGTAGCCCTCGTCGGCCTTCAGTCCTGCGGGCAAGGCGGCCTTCATCACGTCGCCGATGGGTGCCATGTAGTAGTCGGCTATCCACTCCCACTGCCGCAGCTGGCTCTCCATGAGCACAGGGTGGCGGTCTAAGAGCAATGTGATGGTCTTCACCTTGTAGCCCTGCGGCTTCACGTCGTGCACGCGGCTGACGATGCCCACATAGCTCTTCGAACGGCCAAAGGGCACCAGCACACGCATGCCCCGCCCCACACTGCCTTCGAGGGCTGCGGGGACGGCGTAGGTGAATAGGCCTTCAAGCGGGAGGGGCAAGATGATGTCGGCGTACATCGGGGGGGAAGAGGATTAAAGAGGAGTGGAGAGGATTGAAGAGGATTGGAGAGGATGCGATAAAGCTGATGTCCTTTTCACTCCCTTTCACTCCCCTTCACTCCAAATTATTAATAATACAACGGCTGCCCGTCGGGGCCGATGCCAGCCACGCTGACCTGCATGCGAGTGCGCTTGCCGTTGTTGTAGAAGTTCACCTGCAGCTGTCCATTCTCGTCGGGTTGTGCCGTGGCGTTCCAGTAGAGCGTGCGGCGGTAGTCGTAGTAGTCGGGGGGCAGCTTGCGTTGGTTGTAGTTGGGGTGATAATACTGATATTGCTCGGCGATGCCTGGCAGGATGATGCGTCGGTCGCGATAGACGTAGCGCTTGCCGCCGTCGGGCATCAGCTTGAACTCCAGGGTGACGTCGGCCGTGTTGTTCTGCATCACCACGGGCTTCTCCTCGTTGCGTAGCTCGAAGTCGCTGAAGAAGCGAATCTCGTCTTGGCGCGCCAGCTTCAGGTTGTTTGCCAGTTGGTATTCGCTGTTGAAGGCCACATTGCCGCTCGACATGTCAGGGGAGAAGTTGCGGTAGAAGATGTAGGGCGTATTCATGCCGTCGTTGTAGCGTGCCTGCACATTGAAGAAGCGGTCTTCGTTGTAGGTGCCGAGCAGCATGATGCTGACGTTGACGGGAAACGACTCCATGCTGAACTTGCCGTAGCTCAGTCCATAGTCGGTGCACAGGTTGTATAGCTCTTGCGTGTCGTAGGTGCCCACGGGCTTGGTGTAGTCGATGGCGTGTCGCCCACGTCGGCGTCGGCGCTTCACCGTCACCTCCTTCAGCGTGCGGTCCATCGACGACAGGCGCTCCTCGTCAGCGAGTTCTTCAAATGCGGGCAGGTCGTAGCTGTCGTCTTCGTCTTCGGGCACGTGGCACTGATAGTAAGAGTATTTCTTGGCGAAGATGGGGAAGAAGAGCGAGCGCTTCACGTAGAAGTCGGGGTCGGCCTCCTCGTTCATGCGGTCCTTGGTGTCGAGGTTATGCTTCTGACGCTCGCTGATGTCGGTCTTATAGGCTCTGAGGAAGAGCACGGCATAGCCCGCGTATGCCGGCAGGTCGAAGTGGAAGTGGCCACCGTGGTCGGTCTCCACGGTTTGTGTCACCACCTGCGTGCCCTTCTTGCGCTTAAACTTGTCGTCGACCTGCACCAGCTCGCACTCTACGGTGACCTCGTTCCTCAGTCCGCCCCGCTCCACGCCGAAGCTGAGGTTTTCCTTGCTCTGCACGCCCGGCTCCATGTCGAGTCTGATGTCTTCCATGCTCAGCACGACCTGCCCCGAATTCGAGTCCATGCTTTCCTTGCCGGTGTGAACTTGGTCGGTAGCTGTTGTCACGTGGATGGCTTCATGCGACTTTGTCAGATAGGCGGTACCGGCATCGAGGCTGGCCTCTTCGCCGGTAGTTGGCAACCCATCCTCGGCCAAGCCCAGGCGATTCTTCAATTCTTCTTCCAAGAGATTTTTCGATGAGTTTTCGCCATCAGAAAATTGGTAGGACTTCGAGCTGTCGTAGCCAAAGACGCCCACGTTCCAATACCTGACCTCCTCGGGGCTGTAGTCGTCGATGGCTGCCATGGGATAGACGCAGCCTTCTACGCTGATGCGCTGCTCTGGGCGGTAGCGCAGAGGCTTGTCGGCGGTCAGCTCGGCATAGTCGTAGCGTCGCCAGCCTTGCACCATCATCAGCAGGTCCAGGTGGCGGCGGTGCTGCTCGTCGTCGGCCTCAAAAAAATAGTCGGGGTGTGGTATGAATCCTTTCAGCTCGCTGCTCAGCAGCAGCTCGGTCATCATGTTGCCCGTGTCGTATGAGGGGTCGTCGGTGGCGGCATCGCGCACGCTCACCGAGAGCCAATCGGTGCCGGCGGGGGTCTGCAGCGTCAGCGTCACGGGAGCATAGGGGCCATAGTCGGCGCTGTCCAGTGTGGCCACGATGTGGCCCTGCTCGTAGTCGTGGTGGTTCACGAAGAACAGGCGGTCGGCCATGGGCGTGCCCTCGTTGTCGACGATGATGAGGTCGGCCACGCCGGTGGGCAACTTGTTGATGTCGATGCTGATGGTGGCGCTGCCTTTGCTGTCGGGGCGGAAGCGCTGGAATTGCTTCAGCATGCCCCGGCTGAGCACGATGGCGGCGAAGTCGGCGGTGAGGCTCACGCCGTGCAGCTGCACGCTGGCTGTGGCTTTCGTGTCATCGTTCTTCATGGTGAGGGCGCAGCCTATATCCTCTGTCTTCGGCAGCTTGAACGAGCATTCGCGCCCATTATAGTTGAAGACGGCTTTCAGGTTGCCTTTCTCTGGCACGTCGATGGTGAAGCTGCCTCGCCCCTGGTGCTCGCTCTTGATGGTGGTGGTGCCCACGGTGCCCTTCACGCCGACCTGCTCGCCCTCCTCGTTCATGGCCTCGAAGGCCACGTTGCAGCGGGTGCCGGCGATGAGGTGGCCGCCCTCGGGGTAGAAGCTCACGCTGAGGCCCTGCTCCACCTCCTTGTCGAGGCGGGTTTTCGGTCGGCTGATGATATACTTCTGCGTGTAGTCGCCTTTCTTCTCAGGGCGCTCATAGACGGGCACCACACGACTGTAGACAGTGCCAAAGAGTCGGAAGAAGTCGTGGGCCATCTGGTCGTTGTAGAAGCAGTTGCGCACCGTCGACTGCGAGGGGTGCTCGGTGACGCAGAAGTTCATCATCCATCGGGTGTAGGCGCGCAGCTCGTAGTAGCCGCTGTAGAGCGAGTCGGTGAGGTTGAACGACCCCTGGCCGTGGCCGTCGGCGCTCACCACCACGGTCTGCCGCTCCACCAGCATGCCGTCGGGCGACACCAGCTCCACGTAGAGCAGACGGCTCATGTCGGTGTAGGTGTTGTCGTCGGCACGCACCACGTAGGCCTTATACCAGATGTCGTCGCCCTTGTAGTAGCAGTTGTTGTCTAAGTGCAGATACACTTTCTCCTGCACGGGAGCGTCGTCCAGCAGTTGCTCTATGCGGGTCAGCTGGTCTTGCGCTTGCGTGGGAGACGATGCCATGACCGTCGCGGCCAACAGCATCAAAATGGCCAAAAATTGTTTCATTCTGCAAAACTACTAAAAAACAACAACCCCACAAAGCAATTTCGGAAAATTAACCTTTTCGAGGCCACTTGAGTGGCAACTCAGTCGTGTAGGACAAGAGTTACAGACCCCACCCCCAGCCCCTCCCCTTGAAGGGAGGGGAGTGGCTACCGCCAACGGTATGCGCGGCAGCTCCCCTCCACAAGGGAGGGGCAGGGGTGGGGTTTGCAACTATGAGCAACTTTGATTCAAGAGAACGTCAAATAGGGCACCCTATGTTCAAAAGCGGAACAGAACTGCCAGGACGTGGATGCGTTTTCTTTGTGAAAGATATTGACAAAATGGCCATTTTACCCCTCCATAATTCAAAAATTCTGCGCGAGAAAACTTTTGGTCGAAAATTTTCGAATTTTGAGAGGGTTTGCTAAATAGTTGTCATTCAACCGATTGGACTGGATTTGGCGAAAAAAGGGCATCGCTGGCTTCAAAAAGTCAACGCCGAAAAAAAATTTGGCGTTGCCGTTTTATTTTTTGGCGTGCTTACAAAACCGCGAAAAGGCACCAAATAGGGGCAAAAAACGTGCACAAAACCATGGTGTGTGTGCAAAATTTTGACTTTTCCCCCTCAGTTTTTCATCTGTCGAGGGATGAACAATGCTCCCGAACGGGCCTTTTTTGCTCCAGATTGCCTCGAATCCGTGAACAAATTTTGTTTTGAAAAATATTGACATTCTTTCCGGTTGTTAGCCATCGGGTGTTCTATTTCGTAACAACTCAAAACCCTTTTCCCTGTTTTTCTTGTTTTTCCCTGTTTTTTTTAAATCTGACTGAGCGGCATAGGTAATTCTTGTTAGAAAAACAGATAAAAACAAAAAATACAGATAAGTAACAGTAAAAAATTAACTTCGGACGATTGTTATGAACGTATAAGCCCCGAAGGGGCGACAGAATATAGGCAGGGGCATCGCCCCTGTAAAAGCGTCCCCCACAAAATAGCCCCGGAGGGGCGACAGAAGGCGATGGTGAGCACCAATCGTCTGATGGTGAGCACCAATTATCCAACAGAGACCTCGCCCCTGTAAAAAAACCAAAAGATTGCCAGGATATTCCGTCGCCCCTCCGGGGCTTTTGTTCCCTTTGCTTTCACAGGGGCGATGCCCCTGCCTGTACTCCGTCGCCCCTCCGGGGCTTTCTGCTGCAACTCCGTAGAGCATACAAATTGCATTCAGAGCTATTTTGTCCCCGCTCGACCTTAGGTTGCTTGCAAGGCAAGAATTATTTATTCATTACTAAAAAACCTTTCGTACTATACTCGGTTGAAAAGACGGTAGGTTGTTTTGAAGATTCCAGACGCTGAAGATTACATCATCTCCCGCTTGAACCAAGTCTCAAAGAGCGGGTCGGCCATGTAAAGGCCTCCTTCCGTCTGCTCTATGATTTCCCTTTCTATGAGTGCAGCCTTCAGCTTTGCCAGATTTGAACGAGTGCCAAGATTGAAGCGGCTGGTGACCTCTCTCTTCCCGAAGTCATCGAATATACGAAGAATTGTCGAGGTGCGCAAATAAGAGGTACACCAAGTGGTGAACATTATTGTTTTTTAACCAATCACCTGATAAACAACGCGGTGATGGGGGCGACGGAATGTTCACCAAGTGGTGTAACACCAAGTGGTGAACAAATGGAAAACGGAGGCATGATGGCCGCTGTTCATCAAAAAGAAAGCGAATCGCTTGGTGGTTTGCCATTTTGTTCGTATCTTTGCCGCCGACAAATGGAATCTACACATTATTATATATATATGAGACAAAACCAACACTCCTACTACGCTCATTATTGCCAAAAACCGTGTGCAGCCCTTCATCTCCCATCGAGGGGTGGGGCCGGAGCTGTGTCCCTGCTGCGAACCATCACCACCGTTCTGCCGAAGACAGTCGTGGCGCTGCTGTTCTGGCTGTTGGCTATGCCCTCCATGGCCCAGCAGCCCCGCTGCCACTTCGAGGCCGCCGACAGCATCACCATCGAGAGGTTGCTGGCAAGCGGAGAGACCGACGTGCTCTACTACGCCCGCCAATTCCTGGGTCTGCCCTATGTGGCCCATACGCTGGAGCTATACCCCGACGATGAGCGGCTGGTGCTGAACACCCGCGAGCTCGACTGCACCACCTACGTCGACGTGGTGGTGGCGCTCACGCTGTGTGCACGCAGGGGCGAGACGTCGTTCTGGCAGTTTGTGCGCCAGTTGCACAGCCAGCGCTATTGGGATGGGGTGTGCAATGACTACACCAGTCGCATCCATTACTTCAGCGACTGGATTCGCGACAACAGCCGCCTGGGCTTTGTCGCCGAGGTGCAGCGGCCCAACCCGCCCTTCACCGCCGTGCAGAGGGTCAGCGTGGGCTATATGACCACCCACCCCGACGCCTATATCTCGCTGGTGCGCCACCCAGAGTTTCTTCCTGCGATTGCGAAGCAAGAAGAAGACCTCACGGGGAAGATGTTCCGCTATATCCCCACGGCTAAGGTGAAGAACACCAAGCTGCTGCGACAGACGGTGCACGATGGCGACATCATCTGCATCGTCACATCAGCGACGGGGCTTGACATCGCCCATCTGGGCATTGCCGCATGGCACGACGATGGTCTGCACATGATTCACGCCTGCTTCACTCACAAGATGGTGGAGGAGGATGCCGTCTGTCTGCACAAATACCTCAAGAACCGCAAGAACGCGGAGGGCATCCGCATCGTCAGGCTGAACACGAAATAGGTGGCCCTCGGCGTGGTTCTTCTGTGGCGATGCTGCTCACGGCTCTGAGCGTCGCCTATGTTTCAAACGGCGTGCATTTTTATGCAAAGTGCCCCGTTTTGGTTGACAAAAAGTAAGGAAAGAAAGAAAAAAACAGTTTTTCTTTTGTTCTTTCCCCCTTAATTCGTAACTTTGCAGCAACTTTTCGAACGGACGAAAGCAAATATGATTAATCATAGTTACAGACCCTACCCCTGCCCCTCCCCTTGATGGGAGGGGAGTGGCTACCGCCAATGGCATGCGCAGCAGTTCCCCTCCCTTCAAGGGGAGGGGCAGGGGTGGGGCCTGTAATTTATATGAAGCAATATTATCGTACAACGAAAGCAAACATGTGAAATAACGATACAGGCCCCGCCCTCAAGGGCAGGTCTGTCATCGTTGGTTATATAGAAGCAAATACAAATCATCATACAAAGAACAAGCTATGGCTGTAAACGACAAAGACGCTTCGCACTGCGAAGGACAATTGGAAGTGAAAGAGCTCGACCAGGTGGTCGTGCGCTTCTCTGGCGACTCCGGCGACGGCATGCAGCTGGCCGGCAACATCTTCTCTACTGTCAGTGCCACCGTGGGCAATGGCATCTCCACATTCCCCGACTATCCTGCCGACATCCGCGCCCCGCAAGGGTCGCTGACGGGTGTCTCGGGCTTCCAGGTGCACATCGGCGCCGGACGGGTGTACACACCAGGCGACCTCTGCGACGTGCTGGTGGCCATGAACGCCGCCGCGCTGAAGACGCAGCTGCGCTATGCCAAGCCCCAGGCCACCATCATCATCGACACCGACGCCTTCGGACCGAAAGACCTGGAGAAGGCACAGTTTAAGACCCCTGACTATCTGGGCGAGATGGGCATCGACCCCGACCGCGTGGTCAGCTGCCCCATGACGCAGATGGTGAAAGACTGTTTGAAGGACACGGGCATGGACAACAAGGCCATGCTGAAGTGCCGCAACATGTTTGCCCTGGGATTGGTGTGCTGGCTCTTCAATCGCGACTTGGAGCTGGTGAACAATTTCCTTCGTGAAAAATTTGCCAAGAAGCCCGCCATCGCCGAGGCCAACATCAAGGTGATTGAGGCCGGCTTCGACTACGGTCATAATACCCACGCCTCGGTGCCCGCCACCTATCGCATAGAATCGAAGCAGAAGGAGCCGGGCCGCTATATGGACATCACGGGCAACAAGGCCACCTCGTATGGCCTCATCGCCGCCGCCGAGCGTGCCGGACTGCGCCTCTACTTGGGCAGCTATCCCATCACGCCCGCCACCGACATCTTGCACGAGCTGTCGAAGCACAAGTCGTGCGGCGTCATCACCGTGCAGTGCGAGGACGAGATCAGCGGTGCCGCCTCGGCCGTGGGCGCCAGCTTCGCCGGAGCACTGGCTGCCACCAGCACCTCTGGCCCCGGCATCTGCCTGAAGAGCGAGGCCATGAACCTGGCCGTCATCGACGAGCTGCCGCTGGTGATCATCGACGTGCAGCGCGGCGGTCCCTCGACGGGTCTGCCCACGAAGAGCGAGCAGACCGACCTGCTGCAGGTGCTCTACGGACGCAACGGCGAGAGTCCTATGCCCGTCATCGCCGCCACCAGTCCCACCGACTGCTTCTATGCCGCCTACGATGCCGCCCGCATCGCCCTGGAGCACCTGACGCCTGTGGTGCTGCTCACCGACGCCTTCGTGGCCAACGGTAGCGGCGCCTTCAAGTTGCCCACCAGCATGGACGAGCTGCCGGAGATTCACCCCCACTATGTGACACCAGAGATGAAGGGCCACTACACCCCCTACTTCCGCGACGAGGAGACGAAGGTGCGCTACTGGGCCATCCCCGGACAGGAGGGCTACACCCACATCCTGGGCGGACTGGAGAAAGACGGACGCACGGGTGCCATCAGCACCGACCCTGAGAACCACGACGAGATGTGCCGTCTGCGTGCCGAGAAGGTGGCCCGCATCCCCGTGCCCGACCTCGTGGTGGAGGGCGACAAGGACGATGCCGACCTGCTCATCGTGGGCTTCGGCAGCACCTATGGCCATCTCTACAGCGCCATGGAGGAGCTTCGCCGCGAGGGTCATCGCGTGGCCTTGGCACAGTTCCGCTACATCAACCCGCTGCCCAAGAACACCGCCAGCGTGCTGGGCAACTACAAGAACGTGGTAGTGGCCGAACAGAACCTGGGTCAGCTGGCCGCCTACCTGCGCTCGAAGGTCGACAACTTCACCCCCCATCAGTTCAACCAGGTGAAGGGCCAACCCTTCGTGGTGAGCGAACTGGTAGCGGCGTTCGAGGAGATACTCGAACCACGTCGCACACGAATCGCCGAGGTGAATCTGACGATGGGAGAGTAAAAGAAGGCCCCCCATTCTGCCCCCGAGGGGGCAACAATAGTTTTGCGAGCAATGGCATACGACTATCAGACGGCCGACCCGATGCTATACTTGAAGCTTAGGGAACTTGCCCATCACAATAGGAATAATCCAACAGAAGCAGAACAGCTTCTTTGGTATTACCTGAGAGCAAATGCCCTGGGATTTCCTTTCAAGCGCCAGCATATCATAGGTGACTATATCGTCGACTTCGTCAGTATACCCACAAAACTAATTGTAGAGCTGGATGGGGGATATCATCAAGAGGAGAATCAGCAGATGGCTGATGCACAGCGTACAGAGTGGCTGGAGAGCAAAGGCTATCGCGTGTTAAGATTTTCAAATGAAGAATTATTCCAAAATATCAATCAAGTGTTAGAAACCATAAAAAATCATCTATATGAATAATATGGTACAAACTAATGTAGCCCCCTCGGGGGCAGAAGGGGGGGCCTGGGGGGCTTCCGATTATAAGAAGGGACAGCCGCGTTGGTGTCCGGGTTGTGGTGACCACTTCTTCCTGGCTTCGCTCCACAAGGCGATGGCCGAGACGGGTGTGGCGCCCCACGAGATGGCCGTCATCAGCGGCATCGGTTGTTCGAGCCGTCTGCCCTATTATGTCAACACCTACGCCATGCAGACCATCCACGGTCGTGCAGCCGCCATCGCCACGGGTGCCAAGGTGGCCAACCCCAAGCTGTGCATCTGGCAGATCAGCGGCGACGGCGACGGCCTGGCCATCGGCGGCAACCACTTCATCCATGCCAATCGGCGCAACATCGATATCAACATCATCCTGCTCAACAACCGCATCTACGGCCTGACGAAAGGACAGTATTCGCCCACGTCGCCTCGTGGCTTCGTGAGCAAGAGCAGCCCCTACGGCACGGTGGAAGACCCGTTCCGTCCGGCTGAGCTGTGCTTCGGTGCCCGCGGCCATTTCTTCGCCCGCTGCGTGGCCACCGATGCCAAGGGCAGCGTGGAGGTGCTGAAGGCCGCCTACGAGCACAAAGGAGCCTCGGTGACCGAGGTGCTGCAGAACTGCGTCATCTTCAACGACCACTGCCACGACGTGGTGTATAACAACGAAGGCCGACGCAAGAACGCCATCTACGTGCGCCACGGCGAGAAGCTCGTCTTTGGCGAGAACAACGAGTACGGACTGGTGCAGCAGGGCTTCGGCCTGAAGGTGGTGGAGATAGGCAAGGACGGCTACACGCTCGACGACGTGCTCACCCACGATGCCCATTGCGAGGACAACACCCTGCAGCTGAAGCTTGCCATGATGAGTCCCGAGGATGGGTTCCCCATCGCCCTCGGCGTCATCCGCGACGTGGAGGCTCCCACCTACGACGAGGCCGTGCACCAGCAGTTGGCCGAGGTGTCGGCGCAGAAGAAGTACCACAACTTCATGGAGCTGCTCGAGACCAACGACACGTGGGAGGTGAAGAGTTAAGCGTTGCATCCCTCAACGCTAAACCCAGTGTACTCTTAACTTAACATGGAGGAGAAAGAGAAGAACGACAATGAGCTGGTGCGCCGCATAGCGGAGCAGAAGTACCAGTTTGGCTTCACCACCGACATCAGCACCGAGGTCATCGACAAGGGGCTGAACGAGGACGTGGTGCGCCTCATTTCGCAGAAGAAAGGTGAGCCAGAGTGGATGCTCGACTTCCGCTTGCGTGCCTTCCGCTACTGGCGCGAGCAGCAGGAGCCTACCTGGGGTCACGTTCATGTGCCAAAGGTGGACTATCAGGCCATCAGCTACTATGCGAATCCGCTGAAGAAAAAAGCCCCCCTTTCGCCCCCCGAGGGGGGCACGATAGACCCCAAGCTCGTAGAAACCTTCGACAAGCTGGGCATTCCCTTGGAGGAGCGGCTGGCGCTGAGCGGCAACACCGCCGTGGATGCCATCATGGACTCGGTGAGCGTGAAGACAACCTTCAAGGAGAAGCTGCGCGAGAAGGGCGTCATCTTCTGCAGTATCGGTGACGCCATCAAGGAGCACCCCGACCTGGTGCGACAGTATTTGGGCACCGTGGTGCCCTATCGCGACAACTTCTATGCCGCGCTCAACAGTGCCGTCTTCAGCGATGGCTCCTTCGTCTATATCCCCCGTGGCGTGCGCTGCCCCATGGAGCTGAGCAGCTATTTCCGCATCAACGCCCGCAACACGGGACAGTTTGAGCGCACCCTCATCATTGCCGACGACGACAGCTACGTGAGCTACCTTGAAGGCTGCACCGCCCCCATGCGCGACGAGAACCAGCTGCATGCCGCCATCGTGGAAATCATTGTGAAGGAGCGCGCCGAAGTGAAATACTCCACCGTGCAGAACTGGTACCCTGGCGACGAACAGGGTAGGGGAGGCGTGCTCAACTTGGTGACGAAGCGTGGACTGCTGGCCGGCACGGACTCAAAACTGTCGTGGACGCAGGTGGAGACGGGCAGCGCCATCACCTGGAAGTATCCCTCGTGCATCCTGAAGGGCGACGGCTCGCAAGCCGAGTTCTACAGCGTGGCCGTGACGAACAACTACCAGGAGGCCGACACAGGCACGAAGATGATTCACTTGGGGCGCAACACGAAGAGCACCATCATCTCGAAAGGCATATCGGCGGGCCACTCGCAGAACAGCTACCGTGGACTGGTGCGTGCCGCCGCCACCGCCGACGGCGCCCGCAACTACTCCAGTTGCGACTCACTGCTCTTGGGCAGCAACTGCGGCGCCCACACCTTCCCCTATATCGACGCTCAGAACCCCACCGCCATCTTCGAGCATGAGGCCACCACCAGCAAAATCAGCGAGGAGCAGCTGTTCTACTGTCAGCAGCGCGGCATCCCCACCGAGCAGGCCGTGGGACTCATCGTCAACGGCTATGCCAAGGAGGTGCTGCAGAAGCTGCCAATGGAGTTTGCCGTGGAGGCGCAGAAGCTCCTCTCGGTGTCGCTCGAAGGCACAGTGGGATAAGCGGCCTACGGCCTAAATGAAAATGAATAATGAATAATGAGAAAGGAAAAAGAGGAATGAGGATTTTTCCCTATAATTATTAAACCTTATTTTATTAACCAAAACAACAAAAAGTAAAATGAAAAAGTATCTTGCAGAACTCGTGGGAACGTTCACACTGACGTTCCTGGGCTGCGGCGCCGCCGTGGCTCTGGGCTGTGGTAGCGACACAGCCAGCATCGTGGGCACCGCCCTGGCATTCGGACTCGCCGTTGTGGCCATGGCCTACACCATCGGTGGCATCAGTGGTTGCCACATCAACCCCGCCATCACCCTGGGTTGCTTCCTTACTGGCCGCATGAACGCCAAGGACTGCGGCATGTACATGGTGTTCCAGGTCATCGGCGCCATCTTGGCTGCCGCCCTGCTGAGCGCCATCGTGAGTTCGGCTGAGCCCAGTGCTGTCATCACCACCGCCACGGGTGCCAACGCCTGCGGCTATGGCGTCACCAACGGACTGTTGGTCGAGATTGTCCTCACCATGCTCTTCGTGCTCGTGGTGCTGGGTGCCACCTCGAAGACCAATGGTGCCACCAACAACTTCGCCGGACTGGCCATCGGCCTCAGCTTGGTTCTCATCCATCTGGTGGGCATCCACTTCACTGGCACCAGCGTGAACCCCGCCCGTAGCATTGGTCCCGCCCTCTTCGAGGGAGGACAAGCCCTGAGCCAGCTCTGGGTGTTCATCGTTGGCCCGTTTGTAGGTGGCGCTCTGGCAGCAGGTGTGTGGAAGTGCATCCACCCCGCCAAGAACTAATTCCTTTGGCACTGTGACAACGCTCAGTTGTCGGCCCAAACAGCACGTCGCATAGCCGTCAAGGCTGCGGTACAAATAATCACAGGAACCACAGAATGCATCCGCATGGCATCTCTGTGGTTTCTGTGATAAAAACCACCGCCGACTCTCACGAGCCAGCGGTGGCAGAAATTAGCGATTAAAATAAACTTTGGAAAATATGAAACATCAGACTAATTTAGTTTTGCATATATTTCCTGCCGTTCTTCACCACGATGCCCTTGTAGGTGGCGTCGACCTTCTGGCCGCGCAGGTTGTAGAGCACATCGCTGGTGATGGTGATAGCCTTCACACCGTTGATGCTGTCCTCGATGGCTCCCTGACGGGTGATGAGGAACTTGGTGATGAAGACGTTGGTGCTGGCCTTTGAGCGAGCCAGCTTGATGGTCTTGCTGCCAGCTGCATCTCCTGCGGGGTAGGTGATGGTGTTGGGCTGTTGAGCGTAATCGTCGTGTACATTGTTCCACACCACCTCGTCGCCCTGGTCGATGACGGTGCCGTTCTCAAAGAGGATGTAGAGCGTACCGTTGGCATCGGTGTCCTTGTTGCGATAGGCCGTGATGGCAATCTGGTCGTTGGCCTCGAGTGCCTCGTCGAGTGTGATGGTGATGTTGTCGGTTTCGATGTTAGCCTTCTTCGAGCTGACCTTCAGTGTGTAGTATCCCTTGTTGGCAGCATTCACCGATGCCTCGTCGGCACCATGGCCCTCTACGCTACCACCCACGCAGGTGGCTCCCTCTTCGGCACCCTCCCATAGGAAGATGGTCTGAGTGTTGACCTCCTCAGCGGGCTTCTCCTCCTTAGAGTAGTACATGGCGGTGACCACCATGATGTTCTCCTGTGCTGATGCCTGCTTGGCATCCCAGTCGGCATTGTCGGGGTCGCTGAAGAAGAAGTTCTGGAAAGCGAACTGCGAGATGTTGGTCCATCCGGTGAGGTCGAGATAGTACTTCTTAGGCTCTGCCGAACCAAGGATCATCATGTTCTCCTGTGCACCGTCGGCCTTGTCGCCTTGCATCACGAACTGCACGTCGCCACTGGCCGAAGCCACCTCGATGACGATGGTGTTCCATCCTGCGGGGTCGAATGTGCCAATCCACTTGCTGTACCATCCAGCGCTGCCAGCGTCGAAGACGAAGGCACCCTGGTCGGCCTTGTAGCCGCCGATGGTAGTGAAGTCGATTTCCTTGGTGGTCTCCACGGGCAGGTCGGAGATGGCAGCCTCATACTCGGCTGTGCTGGCCCAATAAGCTTCTTCGATAGTGATGGAACCGGCATCGTTCATGTTCTGGAAAGCCACGCTGTTGATGGTGGCCTTGTGCTCGTCGAGCTTGATGCCCACGACTCCGCCCTTGGCCTTCTTCTCGGCGGTGACCTGTCCCTGATAGAACTCGGGGCCCCACTGTCCGATGACACCATTGGCGTTGTACTGGATGATGACATTGACATCGCAGGTGGAAGCGCTGTACTTCACCACGAGATAGTCGAATGCCGATGCATCGAAATAGGTCATGTTGGTGTCGTCGGTGGTTCCGGCCTCTTGGTTCTGAATCAGCTCTCCACTGCTGAGGGTGACACCCTGCCAGCTCCATCCGCCGGCGAACTCGATGGTAGTGCCGTTGGTGTAGAGGCTGCTCAGGTCGAGGGCCTCCTTGGCACTACTGCCCACTGCCATGAGGGCAGCTGCGATAAGCGTAAAAATTTTCTTCATAAACGTTTTTTGTTAAATTAATAAATAATGTATGTAAACAATCTTTTTGATATCGGATGCAAAATTAGCACTTTCTGCCAAAATTGGCAAAGGTTGACACCAAAATATTTTGGTGTCAACCAATTATTTGATATTATTTAATGCTTTCGAAGAGTGCATCGGCAATTTCTGCCTCGTCCCATTCCTCTTCCTCGCGATCGTAGAGTCCCATCCACCACAGTCCGCTGGTGCCATACTGCTTAAACTTGGTGGCCATGTAGCGCGCATACTTGATGCGCTCGGCCATGGCCTTCTTGCGGTCGATGGCTCCAAACTCGCCGAAGAAGAATGGCAATCCCAGCTCCTGTGCGAATCGCTTCTCGACGCGTGCAAAGATGTCGTCGATTTCCTGCTGGCACTCCTCGTCGAAGATGTAGTGGTTCCACTGCCCTGCATCGTTGCAGAAGCCGTAGGGGTTGTAGCTGTGGACGGAGGCGATGAGGTGACCTGAGTGCACGTCAAGGGGACACTCGAAGGCGTTGATTTCCTCCTGTGCGCTGGTGGCTCCCATGGGGTTGATGACCAGGTTGCGCCACTCGTTGTTGCCTCCCGTGGCGCGCACGGCATCCACGAAGTCCTGCAGCAGCAGGTTCAGTGCCTCATAGTCGCTGTCCTGGTTGGGGGTGTTCCACTCTCGCAGTCCGTTCAGCGTCTCGTTCATAGCCTCGAAGAGCAGTCGGTCGTCGTAGTCGCGGAAGCGTGTGGCTATTTGCGTCCAAAGGTGCTTGAAGCGTGGACTGATGGTGGGATACTCGTTGATGTCGGCAGCTATCCATGCCCCATCGTCGGTGCGGCCGGCGTCACGGGCACCCGTGTCGTGCTGCACGTTGAGTATGCAGTAGCATCCGGCATCGAGCACATAGTTCACCACCTGCTCCACGCGGTCCATCCACGCCTGCTCCACATTGCCGTCGGCATCCATGTGTGGGAACCAGGTGACGGGCACGCGGATGATGTTGAAGCCCCGGCTGACGATGTCCTCGATCATTTTTGGCGTGGTGACGGGCTGTCCCCAGCAGGTCTCCCAGTCTTCCCAAGTCTTGGGCTTGAACCATGTCTGCGTGGCGGGGTCGTGGCTGGCGTCGAGGGTGTTGCCGAGGTTGTAGCCCAGCACGATGCGCTCAACGAGCTGGAAACCGCTCATGAAGGTGTCGCCGGGGTCGGTGGTCATGCCGCGCTGGTTGACCATCACGGTGCGTGCCAGGTCGCCAGCCTTGATGGTGATGGTGGCCTGGCGTGGTGCCCCTTCGTTCTTGTCGACGATGACGCGTGTGTAGCTGTTGCGCAGTGAGTCGGGGTAGCCATATCCGGCATGCACCTGTAGCCGGCACCAAGTGGTGTCGCTGCTCTCGGCCGTCCAGTCGCCGTCGGTGTTGATGGCCAGCATCTGCGAGCTGCTGGCCAGGGTGAAGTTCAGTTCACTGACGACGCTCCCCCCTTGCAGGGCGCTGAGGCGCGAGGCCGGGGTGGCGTCATCGTCGTCGCTACAGGAGGTGAGGGCTGCGGCAAAACCGCAGCTTACGAGCAAAGCAGTGACAAATATTCGGATATTCTTTGTGATCATTGTAATAACGGTTATTGGTTATTGATTAACGGTTATTGTAGTAGATGCGCACATTGTCGATGCAGAAGTCGATTTTGCCCACCTTGGTGCTCTGGTTGATGCTCTGTATGCGGAAGTTCTCGAGTCCCAGGGTCACGATGTCGGCGTAGCTCTTGCCGCTATAGCAGGGGAACACGCTGAGTGGCACCACGTGGCGATACCACTGCTGCTGCGGGGCATTGCCATCGATGTCGGACAAGACGGGATAGGTGAGCGTGGCGGTCTGCTCGTCGTAGTTCAGCCATTCGAAGCCATTGTCCCATTGGTTTTCGACGTTGTCGGTGCTGAGTCCTGTGGGCCATACGGCATAGCGCAGATAGGCGGGCCAGTCGCCGTTGTTGTAGTCGGAGCCGTTGTTGTAGACCTCCATGGCCAGATAGATATTGTTGGCCGAGGCGTTGGCAGGGATGACATCGAACGAAGGCAGGGTGAAGGATGGCGTGTCCCAAGAGTTCTTGAAGAAGACCATGGTGCCCCACCACTGCTGTCCCTCCTCGGGCACGTTGATGCGAGCGAAGGTGCCGTCTGCCGTGTAGGGCGCGTCGGTGCCATTGGCGGTCTCGAAGCTGGCGTTGGGTCCCCATCCGTTGTCGGCTCCACGACCGTCGAAGTCGACGAGCAGTGTGCTGTAGTCGTAGAAGGGCGTGCTGACCTGTCCGCCGCCGGTGACGACGGTGAGCACTGGCGTGCTGCCCTCGGCAGGCTTGCGGGCGAAGACGATGTCGATGTGGTCCTCGGTCTCGGCCACGGTGAACTCATCGGGCGTGAGCGTCACGTCGCCATAGGTGACAGCCTCGACCTGCACAAACTCGGTGCCATAGACGGTGAGTGTCTCGCCCATGACGGGCATGTCGGTGTTGATGCCCGTGATGGTGGGCGGTGCCAAGGTGAGCGAGAAGGGGAAGTAGACGGTACCGCCGGTGCACTCCACCACGAGGGCACCCTTCTCGTAGGGCAGCGACGGAATCTGCACCGACAGCTGCGAGGTGGTCTCGTAGGTGGTGGTGCCCGCCACGTTGTGGTGGTCTTTCACGATGGTTTGCAGATTGGTGGCATCCACATGGTTGCCGCCTATCTGCGTCCACACGGTGGAGTCGAGCTGCGAGGCGGGGATGTCGGTGAAGTAGACGCGCTCCACGTCGACCAGGTTCTTGCCAAAGATGTTGAGCACGTCGCCAGCCTTTCGCGGATAGCGGGCTTGCAAGCGGCTAATGCTGGGATAGGGTGCCTTGATCTTGAAGGCATAGATGGCGGTGCCGTGGTTGGTCTCCACTCGGATTTCGTCTTTCAGGTCGCTGTTGAAAGCCGTGAGCTTGAAGCCGTTGTCCTCGCTGGGCACCTTCACGATGATGCTGTGGTCGGTGTTGAACACGGGGTTGAACCACACCTGCTGGTCGTTGATGAATACGCGCTGGGCGTGCTGCAGGTTGCGGCCCAGGATGACGATGGTGGAGTCAGGAGCCGACGCAGTGAAGAGGCTGTCGGCCTTTGCGGGGTTGGTGATGCGCACGCCGGTGATTTCGGGTGTGCCGCCGCCATCGTCGTCGGAACAGCTGCTGAGAGCTGTGGCAAAGCCGCAGCCTACGAGAAAAGCAATGAGGATGGTTTGGATATACTTAATCATGGTTTTCTTCTTTATTGTTCTTCAAATTGGTATTCTACAGGATCCTCGCGGAAGAAGTGGTTCTGCAGCACATCGCTTTCAGGATAGGGGATGAAGATGTTGCGCTCGCTCAGCGTGACGGTGACAGCACCATCTACCAGCTTGGTGCGCACCAGCGAGTCGAGGTTGAAGCGGTAGCCGTGCTCCAAGTCCTGGGGCACGCCGTTGATGCTGACGATGTCGCCATTGCCGTCGCGCAGTCCGTCGTTCCAGTAGCGCACCTCGTCGTTCTGGCCGTCGCCGTTGGCGTCGAGGTCCCAGCGCGAGAAATACCATGTTCCCACGGGGAAGCCGGTGTAGCTGAAGGTGTTGTCGGCCTTGCGCAGGATGTCGCCCTCGTTGATGATGAGTGCACGGTGCTGCTTGTTGTTGAAGAAGTTGAGCATATACTGCGGACGCCAGCGATACCACGTCACCATGTCGTACCAGTTGCTGTATTCCATGCAGAACTCTATGCGCCGCTCGCGGATGATGTCCTCGAAAGTGATGGGCTTGGTGCGTGCGGGCAGTTTGGCGCGCAACCGCAGTGCGTTGAAGGCGCGCAGGGCCTCGGGGTCGGCAGTCTGCTCCTGGTTGCCCAGCAGTGCCTCGGCCTTGATGAGGAACACGTCGGCATAGCGCATGATGTAGGTGTTGAGCGGCGATGCCTGCTGCTTCAGATGTCCGTCGCAGTCGGCGGTGCTGCCCACCACGCCCTTCTTGTTCTGCATCCACTTCTTGGTATAGGTGTAGCCGCCATTTTCGGAGCGGATGTAGCTGTAGTAGCGTCCCTGCGTGAAGAAGGTGGCGCGCAGACGGAACGAGTCGGCAGGTTCCTCGTTGTAGTAGTCAATCATGTCGACCGATGGAGCCAGGTTGCCGCCCCATCCACCTACGTCGGTCACCTCGGCAAAGGTGAGTGTGGGCACCAGCGCGTTCACCGTTCCCCAGCTGCCCACCAGCGGGTCGGCCCATCGCATGGCGAGGATGGTTTCCTCATTGTCGTTGTATTGTGGGCGGAAGAGGTTCTCGTAGTCGTCGAGCAAGGCATAGACACCACTGTTGATAACCTCGTTGCACAGGCTGACGACGCGCTGCAACGTCTGCTCGTCGCGCTGTGCCTTGTTCCATCCGCTTTGTGCCAGCAGGGCCTTGGCCAGCAGGGCCTTTGCGGCATAGCGCGAGGGGTGGTTGTCCTTCACGGTGGCTGGCAGCAGCTCGGCGGCACGCTCAAAGTCGCGGATGACAAAGCGGAGCACGCTCTCCTCGGTGCACAGTGGACGAATGGGTGCGTTGGCGGCTTCGTTGTTGTCCTCAAACAGAATCACCTCGCCCCAGCCACGCAGCAGGTAGAAGTAGGCCACGCCGCGCATCAGGTAGGCCTCGCCCATGGCTTGGTTCTTCACCTCCTGGCTCACCTCAGGGTAGCAATAGCGGGGGATGTTGTTGATGATGGCGTTGGCGAAGGTCACCACGGTGTACATGGCTCCCCATGCGTGGCTCACGTCCTGCGTGAGTCCCGTGGTCTGGAAGAGTCCGAACTCGGCATTGTTGTAGGGGTTGAAGGTGTCGTTGGCGCGCAGCGACCCCATGCCGATGATGGCATTGTTGTTATAATACGACCATGCCTTGTTGTAGAGCGGCTCGGTGGCCTTGATTACGGCCTCGTCGCTGCTGTAGTAGGTCTCGGCCGTGTACTGGTTGAGGGGCGGACGGTCGAGGAAATCTTCGCTGCAGGACGAAAGCAACACTATTGAAAAGAGGAGCAAAGCCTTCCTTGCAATGTTCATTGTTCTATTGTGTCTCATATTCACTTCGATTCTTTAATTCTATATTGACGATAAAATGTAATTCTATAGGCTTACCTTGAGACCGAAGTTAAAGATGCGCTGCGAGGGATAGCGATAGTTGTCGAGTCCCTGGAGCTTCACGTTCTGGTTGATGCTTCCCAGTTCGGGGTCGTAGCCCTTGTAGCCGCAGATGGTGAAGAGGTTCTGCACATTGCCGTAGACCTGCACCCAATCAATCTTGAGCGGCTTGAGCCACTTGGCGGGCAGGTTATAGGCCAGCGAGAGCGTTTTCAGTCGGATATAGCTGCCGTCCTCGACGAATCGTGACGACACGCGGTTGTTGTCGTTCATGTTCTGACCGTTGGCAGTGATGCGCTGCACCTTCACCGTCGAGGGGTTGGCCAGGTAGACGTTGCTCAGGTCGGTGAGCGAGCCGTTGGGGTCGCGCATCTCCACATGGGCATAGTCGGCCACGTCGGCCATCTTGTTGCCCCATCCCATGGGGTCGGTGTGGCGCTGGCGCACGTAGTTGTAGACATCGTTGCCCACGCTGCCGTTGAGGAAGAAGCTCAGCTCCAGGTTCTTCCACGTGATGACGTTGTTGATGCCGAAGGTGAAGTCGGGCGTGGGGTCGCCGATGTATTTGCGGTCCTGCTCGTTGATGATGCCGTCCTTGTTCACGTCTTCATAGATGTAGTCGCCCACCCAGATGCTGCTGGGGGCAATCTCGTACATGTTGCCGTTGCCGTCGGCGGGACGTGCCACGGGCAGCCGCGAGCCGTCGGCGTTGAGCAGGAACTCGCCCAGATGGTTCTTCTGGTAGAAGTCGTCCTCGCAGCTGTACATGCCGATGACGTTGTAGCCATAGAAGCGCCCCACGGGTTCGCCCTCCTTCGACATGGTGTAGGTGGCGCCGTCGCTCAGGGTGCCGGGCAGCATGGCGCTCTCGCTGTTCAGCTTCGTCACCTTGTTGCGGTTCAGGCTCAGGGTGATGCCGGTGCGCCATTCCAAGTCTTTCTTTTTCAGGTTCACCGTGTTCAGGGTGAACTCCACGCCCTTGTTCTCAATCGAGCCGGTGTTCTCCCATTGCGGTGTCATGCCGTTCCAGGTTTCCGAGGGCACCAGATACATGGGCAGCGCGGCTTCGAGCAGAAGGTTGTCGGTCTTCTTCAGATAGGCGTCGATGATGAACTCGATGCGGCCTCCCAGCAGGTTCAGGTCCAGACCTACGTTCCAGGCGTTGGTGGTCTCCCATTTCAGCGACTTGTTGGGGAAGTTGGCAGGATAGTAGCCCGTGCCCCACGCGGTGGCCACGTTGGCCATGGCCACGCCGTAGGCATAGCCGGGGGTGGACTGGTTGCCCACGTGTCCCCATCCCAGGCGCAGCTTCATGTTGTCGAGCCACTCCACATCCTGCAGGAACTGCTCCTGACTGACGCGCCAGGCCAGGGCGGCCGATGGGAACCATCCCCACTTGGAGCCTTTGTCGAAGTTCGACGAGCCGTCGGCACGCAGTGTGGCGGTGAGCAGGTATTTGTCGAGCAGGTTGTAGTTCAGTCGGCCATAGTACGACTCGATGGCCCAGTCGCCGCCCTGCTCACTATTGGTCGAGGTGTCGGCCTTACCCACGGCGAGGCTCTTCACGGCAGTGCTGATGTAGCCGTTGCGCGATGCCGCGATGTTGCCCCACGACCCTTCCTGCGACTCGTGGCCGGCCATGAGCTGCAGATGGTGTCCCTGTAGGGGGTCGAAGTCGTAGGTGGCATACTGCTTAAACGACTCGTAGGTGTTGCGCAGCTCGGTCTTCGTCAGCTCCGATGCCACCACCACGTTGCCATAGCTGTAGGCTGGCGTGAAATAGAGGTTGTTGCCCCACGAGCGGCTGCCGCCATACTCCACACGCAGGTTCAAGCCCTTCACGGGGGTGATGTTGGCGAAGAAGTTATAGTCGAGCTGGTTGTTCTTGCGCCAGTTGTCCTTCATCGAAGCCTCGAAGAGGGGGTTCGACTGGTACTGGAAGTCGTGGGTCTCGCCGAAGCCGAGTGTGCCGTCGGGGTTGTAGGGTGCCACGTCGGGATACTGGTTGAGCGCCGTCTGTATGGCGTTGGTTTCCTCGAAGGTCACGGTGCGGTCGGTGTTGGCAAAGTATCCGTTCATGCCCACCTGCAGCCACTTGGTGATGTTGGTGTCGAAGTTGGCGCGGAACGACTTGCGGTTGAAGCTGGAGCCGATGGCGATACCGTCCTGGTCGAGATAGCCGTCCGAGAGCGCGTAGTGCATGTTGTCGGTGCCGCCGCTGATGCCCACCTGATGGTTGTGCATCAGTGCCGTCTGGAAGAGCACGTCCTGCCAGTCGGTGCCTTCGGTGAAGAGCGAGGGGTCGCGATACTCATAGCTCTCGCCCCATCCCATCAGCTTGGCGCGTATGGTGTGGTACTCGGCATACTGCGCCAGGTTCATCACGTCGAGCTGTGCCGGCAGCTGCTGCCAGCCCACGTAGCCCTCGTAGGTGAGTGTGGGCTTGCCAGCCTGTCCGCGCTTGGTGGTGATGAGCACCACGCCGTTGCTGGCCCGCGAGCCATAGATGGCGGTGGCCGAGGCATCCTTGAGCACCTCGAGCGAGACGATGTCGCTGGGGTTGAGGCTGGAGAGTGCCGACGAGTTGCCGTCGGTCTGTCCGCTCACGGCGATGCCGTCGATGACGTAGAGGGGTTCGTTGCCATTGAGCGAGTTGATGCCGCGAATCTGCACCGAGATGCCGCCGCCGGGGGCACCACTGTTCTGCGTCACGTTCACACCGGCTATGCGGCCCTGCATGGCCTGCTCGATGTTGGTGTTCACGCCCTGCTTGATTTGTTCCTCGCCGATGCTGCTCACGGCTCCGGTGAGGTCGGAGCGCTTCATCACGCCGTAGCCCACCACCACCACCTGGTCGAGCATGGCCACGTCTTCGGCCAGCTGGATGTTGATGGTGCCGGCGCGCTGCACACGGGCCTGCTGCGACTTGTAGCCCACGTAGGTGAACTCCAGCGTCTCGCCGGTCTTGGCCTGTATGCGGTAGTGGCCGTTGAAGTCGGTGATGGCTCCGCTGGCGGTGCCTTTCACCTTCACCGTGGCGCCGATGATTTCCTCGCCGGTGGTGGCATCGGTCACGGTGCCTTCCACCTCGACGGTCTGCGCCAATAGCGACAAGGGCAGCAAGAGCATCAGGCCCACGGCCATGCTCCTGCTGCGCGAAAGCGCTTTGAAGAGAAGAATAAAGGTTCTTTTCATATCAATTGTTTTTTTTGATGGTATTTTTCTTGGGGACGAGCCGGGATAGGCTCTATAGCATCTATAGTTTCTATAGTATCTATAGTATCTATAGCATCTATAGCTTCTATAGCTTATATTTCTTGATGATGGCGATGGTGGTGGAGTCGCAGTCGAAGACTGAGTTCAGACCCTGCTGCTCCTGAGCGGGGTCGCCACAGTAGGGGTCGCCCACCTGCCACTGCTGCTGGTGCAGAGGACGGGCCTCGCCGCCCCAGCCCCAGAAGTTGCAGCCCTTGACGATGCTGTCGCCCATGGCCATCTGGAAGATGTAGTCGTAGTAGCGGTCGCGGGCCGTGGTGGGCGAGGCGAGGTCGAAGCTGAAACCATCGCGCGGATAGCCAAACTCCTCCACCACCAAGGGCTTCTGCAGACGGCGGGCGATGGTGATGTGGCCCTTGAGGTATTCGCCGCTGTTGCGGCAGGCCCGCTCCACGTTCTCCTGCAGCGAGTCCTGCTTGGCCCAGTTCCAGTTGTAGGGCCAGATGTGGGCGTTCATATAGTCGATGTTGGGGTCGGCGCTGACACGCTCGTAGAGTGCCGTGTCGTTCTCGCAGCCCCAGATGCCCTCGCTGCCGATGGAGATGAGGTGGTTCTTGTCTAAGCTTCGGATGAGCGCCGATGCCTTGCTGAGCCACTGGGCGAAAGGCTCCTTCGCCTCCTGGCTGAAGGCGCGCGGCTCGTTGCCTATCTGCCACGCCATGATGGCGGGGTCGTCAACGTAGGCCACGCCGGTGTAGCGGTTGGTGCGGCCGATGATGTCGCGCACGTATTGGTAGAACAGCTCATGCGCCTTCTCATTGAAGGCATACTGGGCCATGGCCTGCATATAAGCCTGATAGCCGTCTTCGTTGGGGCGAGGCTGATGTCCTGCTCCTGCCTGCTCCAGATAGAAGCTGTAGCCGCCGCTCCACTCCCATGCGTTGTTCAGGTAGAGCACGGCCTTCATGCCCCGCTGGCCCATCTGCTGCAGCAGGTAGTCGAGTCCGGCCAGGATGGTGTCGTTATACACGCCGGGGCTCACCTGCAGTGTGGGTTCCACCTTCGTGGTGATGCCGCGCTCGCCATCGCTGCCCACCAGGATGCGCAGGTTGTCAAGGCCCAGCTGGTGCAGCTGGTCGAGTTCGCGCTGCAGCCGCTGGCGGTCGCCGCCCTGGCCCTCGCTGCCCAGGATGGCACCATACCAGAAGTTGGTGCCCACGTAGCGATACTCCTTCCCATCGAGCACGAAGGATGCTCCCTGGCGCTGCACGAAGGGACTGTCGGCAGGTGTCTGCTTGGGCGAAGAACACGAAAAAGCAGCCATCACGCACACGGTGACAGCCACCCTAAAAAGGTTCAGCTTTTTCATCTTATCAGTTAGTTGTTAGTCAATGATTTGTTTCGACGGTGCAAAATTACACAAAAAACTACATACAAGCCGATACTTTAATGACAAATCATTGTACTTTCTTCACCTTTGTTCAATTTCCTGTTGAGTTAGGAGTTCTTTCGAGTTAGGAGTTAGGAGTTAGGAGTTCTTTCGAGTTAGGAGTTACGAGTTAGGAGTTAGGAGTTCTTTTGAGTGAGGAGTTACGAGTTCTCTTTGAGTGAGGGTAACTCCTAACTCCTAACTCCTAACTCCTCACTGCTGGAAGTCTTTCTTTCTGAGCACGAAGGAGTTGGTGAGGTATTTCTCGCGCACTATCTTGTTCTCGGCCAGTTCTTCGGGTGTGCCATGGAAGAGGATGCGCCCCTCGAAGAGCAGGTAGGCGCGGTCGGTGATGGAGAGTGTCTCCTGCACGTTGTGGTCGGTGATGAGGATGCCGATGTTGCGCTTCTTCAGGTCCCACACGATGTGCTGGATGTCCTCCACGGCGATGGGGTCTACGCCGGCGAAAGGCTCGTCGAGCATGATGAAGCGGGGGTTGATGGCCAGGCAGCGAGCTATCTCGGTGCGTCGGCGCTCGCCACCGCTCAGCTGGTCGCCCTTGTTGCGGCGCACCTTCGTCAGTCGCAGTTCGGCGATGAGGTCTTCCATGACGCTCTTCCGCTCTTCCTTCCCCAAGCCTTTCCGCATCTCGAGCACGCTCATGATGTTGTCTTCGACGCTCATCTTGCGAAACACCGATGCCTCTTGCGGCAGATAGCCGATGCCCACTTCGGGGCGCGCATGCTTGTAGACGGGGAAGTCGGTGATTTCCACGCTGGTGCCTCGCTCCTCGTCGTCCACATACACGTGGCCGTCGTTGGGCATCACCAGCCCGGTGGTCATATAGAAAGATGTGGTCTTCCCCGCTCCGTTGGGGCCCAGCAGTCCCACAATCTCACCTTGTCGCACGTTGAAGTCAACGTGGTCCACCACGGTGCGGCGCCCATAGCGCTTCACCAGCCCTTCGGCTTTCAGCACGGCGCGACCTTCAATGCGGCGAAAGCCCTCGCTTTGCTTGTCCTGCTCCACAGTGCCGTCCTTCGGCTCTTCCATCTGTATGCTTTCAGTATCCATCATAAAAAAAGTCTCTCAACTCCTAACTCTTAACTCCTAACTCTTAACTCCTAACTCCTAACTCCTAACTCTCAACGCTTGCCTCATCTCCTTCAGCAGGTCGCTGGCGAAGATGAAGTCGGTGAGCCGCTTGTTGTCGCTGCCCATGATGTCGGCGCTCACCCCCTGCCACTCCTTGCGCCCCTCGCAGATGAAGAGGATGTTCTCGCCGATGCCCATCACCGAGTTCATGTCGTGGGTGTTGATGATGGTGGTCATCTGATACTCGTGGGTGATGGAGTGCAGCAGCTCGTCGATGACGAGCGATGTCTTCGGGTCGAGTCCGCTGTTGGGCTCATCGCAAAACAGGTATTTGGGGTTCAGGGCGATGGCACGGGCAATGGCCACGCGCTTCTGCATACCTCCACTGATTTCGCCGGGATATTTGGCGTCGGCATCCACCAGGTTCACGCGTGCCAAGCAATCCTTGGCCCGCCGCTGCCGCTCGCGCAGGGTCATCGTCGAGAACATGTCGAGCGGAAACATCACGTTCTCCAACACGGTGAGCGAGTCGAAGAGCGCAGCGCTCTGGAAGATCATGCCCATCTCGCGCCGCATCATCACCTTCTCCTGCTTCGACATACGCACGAAGTCGCGCCCGTCGTAGAGCACCTGCCCGCTCGTGGGTTCGAGCAGACCAACGAGGTTCTTCACCAGCACCGTCTTGCCGCTGCCGCTCTGCCCGATGATGAGGTTGGTGATGCCGTCTTGGAACGTGGTGCTGATGTCTTTCAGCACTTCCTTGTCGTCGAACGATTTGTATAGATGCTTGACTTCTATCATATATGCGAGGCCGGGATGGGGCCTGAAGGATTATTTCTCGGGTTCGTTAATATCGAAGTTGGCTGCAAAGGTAATTATATTTTTTCAGAAGAGCGAATGTTGCGCCGTTTTTTTAAAGGAATGGCGGTTTCTCGCTATTCGTTTTTGACACGTAGGCCTTCCTTGTCCCCCCGAAAGGCATCCTTTACAACCTCCAAAGCACATCATTACTTATAAATTTCGGTTGGCAGCGGCCGCTGCCATCATTGGCGGCGTTCGCTGCCATCATTGGCAGCGGCCGCTGCCAATCATTTCCCCGCCCGCTGCCAACCTGTGCGCCGGTTCTCCTGAGGGCACCCCATTTCGCTCGTCATCAACAATGCTCACCTGCATGTCATCACTTTGGCAGAATGCGGATAATCATAAAATAGTTTGTTCCACTTCGTAGTTTTTTCATTCCACGTCGTGAAATAAACTTTTCCATGTGCTTTGCATACAATAGGCAAAGCCTTTTCATGATTTTGCGCGCCGTTTTATCTGCCCAATGGCATAACGCCGTCGCAAACGGACACCTTGGCGAAAACTCGAAGAATAAAAAAACCGCACCAGCCATCTCGGCAGATGCGGCAACGATATGATTGTTTCGTTGATTATCCCAACTTGGCAATGTGCTTGCACAGACCCGATTTCAGGTTGGCAGCCTTGTTCTTGTGGATGATATTGGTCTTGGCCAGCTTGTCGAGCATCTTCTGCACCTTGGGATAGAGAGCAGAAGCCTCTTCTTTGTTGGTCATTGCGCGCAGCTTGCGAACGGCATTACGCATGGTCTTGGCATAATACTTGTTGTGCAACTGCTTGGTCTTGTCCTGACGAATTCTCTTCAGGGATGATTTGTGGTTTGCCATTTTGTTTTTTGTTTTTTTTGATGATTAATGATAAAGCTTATGGGTCTTGCATTGCAAAAAAAACGCGAATCATCGCGTTTCTGCAACTGCCCTGGGCAAGCCCCTTGCGGAGCTTTCTGCCACCGCGTCCTGCCTTCGGGCAGCCAGCGCATCACTGCGCAGATGGCAGATTTAATAAGTTGTAGTCCCTAGGAGAGTCGAACTCCTCTTTAGAGAATGAAAATCTCTCGTCCTAACCGATAGACGAAGGGACCCCTATCAACTGACTATTGGCCTTTTACGCCAAAAGCGGGTGCAAAATTACGCTTTTTTTCTTTACTGACCAAATTTTATGAAGAAAAAATGCTTGCAATTGAAGATTTTTTCTTACTTTTGCCCCATATTTAATAACCAAAGCATAAAAACAGATGAAAAAGACCACTTTCTTACTTAGCGTAATGATGGGTGCTGCCACCCTGACAGGCTGCGGAACACAGAACAACAACCAACTGACACAGATTGGCACACAGGTGCTCACCGACGTGCTACTGGGCACCACTGGCACCACCAATGGCAGCGGTGCAGCTGCGGCCGGCGACGCCATTGGCAACATCCTGGGCAGCGTGCTCAACAACAACAGCCGACCCACGAAACAACAAATCATAGGCTCGTGGAAATACCTGCAGCCGGGATGCGCCTTCACCAGCGACAAGCTGCTGGCTCAGGCGGGAGGCGAGGTGATAGCTTCGCAAATTAAGAAGAAGCTGGAACCCACCTACAAGACCATCGGCATCAAGAACAGCAACACCAGCGTGACCTTCAACCAGGACAACACCTTCCAAGCATCGTTTGCCGGCAAGAGCTTCAGCGGCAACTTCACCTTCGACGAGGCCACAGGAAAGGTGACCATGCAAGGGCTGCTGCTCACCATCAACGGCTACTTGAAGCGCAACAACAATGGCATCGCACTGCTCTTCGAGTCGACCAAGTTGCTCACACTGCTGCAGACCATCTCGGCACTGAGCGGCAACGCATCGATGCAGACCGTGGGCGACATCTCAAAGAGCTACGACGGACTGCGTTTGGGCTTCGACTTCAAGTAAGAGAGCACAGTCAGGCCGCCCGATTGTAACATGGAATTCAGAACTCCGGTCGACATCGACCGCCCGCCCTTCCTCATCGAGCCGCTCGAGGAGCTGCTCTTCGTGGGTTCTTGCTTTGCCGACAGCATCAGCCAACGCTTTGCCGAGGAGCGCTTCCCAGTAGTGGCCAACCCCTATGGCGTGATGTACAACCCGGCATCGGTGTTGCACACCATACGGCGATATGCCGATGAACTCCCTGTCGACCAGCAGATGCCACGCATCGTCATCATCACACTGGGAACCAACCATGTGTATCGGCTGAAGCAGACCGGCGAGATCGTCGACAACTGCCAAAAGCGCCCGCAGCATCTCTTCAACGAAGAGGTCCTTTCCACCGAGGAGTGCTTCGACCTGCTCTCAGAGGCCACCGACTGTGTTCTCCATCACCGTCCCGACGCCCATGTCGTCGTCACCGTCAGTCCCATCCGCTACGCCAAGTACGGTTTCCATCAGAGCCAGCTGGCCAAGGCGACGCTCCTCATGGCGGCCGACAAGCTGGTCGGCCACTGCTCGGCGGCTACCTATTTCCCGGCCTACGAAATCATCTTAGACGAGTTGCGCGACTATCGTTTCTACCAACCCGACATGCTTCACCCATCCCAGCAGGCGGTGGAGTTCATTTGGCAGCGATTTGCCGATGTCTACCTCAGTCCGCTCGCCAAGCAGTTCCTCAAAGACTGGAAGCCCATCAAGGAAGCACTCCACCACAAGCCCTTCCATCCCGACAGCACCGACTACCAATCGTTTCTTGCCAAGACAAAGGAAAGCGAAGAAAAGCTCCTCGCGCGCTATAATATATATAATGTGTAGCCGCATTCATCTGTATCCGCAAGCGTCCCCCCAATGGATGTCGCCGTGCGCCGACCATCTCGTCGGCGTAACAATGTCAATCGCCCCCCTCTTCAATGGATGCTGCCGTGCGCCGACCATTTCGTCGGCGTAACAATGTCAATCGCCCCCCTCTTCAATGGATGCCGCCGTGCGCCGACCATTTCGTCGGCGTAACAATTTATATAATGTTTCGCCCCTCTCGCCTTGATATTTGTCAAAATATGCGAAAATATTGCGCTCTTTAGCAAAAAAAATCCCAAAAAGCTTGTAGGAATCAAAAATTGTTCGTACCTTTGCATCCGCTTTCGGCCAAAAACCGAGGCAAAAGATAGAGTTCTTTGAAAGAATTACATAAACAGACAGAAGTAGTACAAGAAGCAGGAGCAGCAATGCTCTTGGGTGAAACATGACCGTCAATGCCGCCGTCTTTTTGGTGGTGGCGTGATGAGGGTGCAA
>CADASP010000002.1 GCA_902790625.1 uncultured Prevotellaceae bacterium
ATCAATGTAACGGGGGATATCAGCAGCTCCATCATCGGCATCTGCAAGGATGGCTATGCAGGCGCTGTGACCCATGACCTGCTCAACCTCGGCAATCTCAGTAATTTCACCAACGACTGTGCCGACATTGCCGACATGGGGCTCAACAGCAGTGGCGAGATAGCCTTCACACCGAAGAGCGACCGTGTGTATTACATAGAGCGTAGCTGGGACAGCAGCAATAAAAGGGTAATCGAGACCGCCAAAACCGTGACAAACTATACCGAGCTGACGGGCATGAGCGACGGCTATGGGAATGACCTGCAGCTGGCGAACGGCGGATGGTATGTAGTGAAACGCACCGGCGCAAAATACAATAGGCTGCTGGCACCGTCGGGCGCGCCCGCCCACATCATCGTTTGTGACGGAGCCAGTCTGGAGGGTTGTCTCAGAATCAACAAAGGCGAGAGCATTAAAATCTATGGACAGAGTGCCAATACGGGTAAAATCAACGCCCTATCACCGAAGACCGTTGAGGGTTCGGCTATTCGCTATGGTACTCCCATCGGCGCCGGAAGCGAGGCCATGGGTAAACTGGAGGTTCACGGCGGCACCATCGTATCGGTAAGTGACAACGGTCCAGGCATCGGTGGCTGGGGAGACGGTGCGGACAACGGTACTTTCACCATGTATGGTGGCACCGTGACAGCAACTGGAGCGAAAAAAGCTGCCGGCATTGGCGGTGGTTATTCTTGCGACGGTATCACCGTCAACATCTATGGCGGCACGGTGACAGCCACTGGCAACTTTGGCGGTGCAGGCATCGGCAGTGGCTCTAGCAAGGAAAGTGCCACACCCAATGGTGGCCTCATCAGCATCTACGGTGGAACAGTCTTTGCATACGGCAGCGGTCCAGACTGGTCGGAATCGTCACAGAGCGGTGCTGGTATTGGCGGTGGCGGTGATGGCTATGGCGGCACCATCACCATCAGTGGTGGACATGTGGAGGCCCATGGCGGCGACGACGCAGCTGGTATCGGCAGCGGCGAGGAAGGGTGGGCATCCAACAATATCGACGGCGGCACCATCACCATCACCGGCGGTTACATAGAGGCTTGGGGCAACGACGAGGGAGCCGGTATAGGTGGAGGTGAGCGTGCCGCATCGGGCAACATCACCATCGCTGGTGGCACCATCGTGGCCCATGGGGGCGAAAACAGCATGGCCATCTGCGGGCACGACGACTCCGACGGTCTGCGCTCCATCACCCTTGGCAACGAGATGATGGTCACCGCCGAGCGCACCTTCACTGCACCAGAACGTCTGGATGCCATCACATACCGTCGCGACGTGGTGGTGCAGCCCTGCACTCACTCCGATGCCACCTGCACCGTTACTGGCAGCACCCACACCCTGCAGTGCAGCTACTGCCTCTATAGCACCTCGGAGCCACACCTCTATGTGGACGGCGTATGCACCGTTTGCGGCAAGGAGAGCTACTGGACCGACGAGGGCAACTACAGCACAACGTTCCGCGAAGGCGATCACATCATTTACATCGACAGCGAGGCCGACCTGGCCCGCATGGCGTATAACATCAACAACGGGGTGACGGAATACATTGGATGGACCTTCGTCGTGACACGCGACCTCGACATGAGCGCTCACCTCTGGATGCCCATTGGCACAGAACAAAGGCCGGTCATGGCCAGTTTCGACGGACAGGGACATACCATCTCTGGCATCCATGTCAACAGGCCCAACGCTATAAATAACGGATTATTCGGAAATGTAGACTGTCCTCAAATACGCGACTTTGTATTGAAGAGCTCCACCATCATTGGTGGTGACTATACTGGCGGTGTGATCGGAAGTGTTTATGGAAAAAAAGGCAAATGCATAATAGACCAGGTAATGTGTTATGCCACCGTCAAGGGAAACAATTGGGCTGGCGGTCTCGTCGGAGTTTATACCTTAGCAAGAATGATTGAAAATATGACCAATTGTCTTTATCTGGGTAACAGTGTCACCGGTTCAGAATATGTAGGGGCTATCTGCAGCAATAGGGTCAATTCTTCTTATTTCTCTAACACCTATTACACCGTAGCTGCCCCATACGCCAACGCCTGCGAAATACGTGCCTACGCGCTTAAGCCAGATGCAAACCCCGAGGGTGTGGTCATCAGCTTCTCAGGTGATAACGGTATAGCCTTTGATGGAAACTACTATGCGCCCAACGGCACTACAGTAAACATCAAGGCGGTTTATCATAATGGACTTAACAAAGTTGTTGATGGCTTAGCTGTGAATGGCCAGCAGTTGGATGCCAACGCCAATGGTACTTACAGCTACACCATACATGCCGACGCCTCCGTCCAGGAGTATCTTGTCACCGCCACGCTGGCCGACACTGGCATCACGGGCGATGGTACAGAGGCCAATCCCTACATCATTGCCAGCACCAATCAATGGGACATCTTTGCCCGAAGCGTGTCCTTGGGAGTGTCGTTCAGCGGCAAGCACGTCAAGCTGGCCAGCGACATCGCCGTCACTACCCGCGTGGGTGCCGATGGTCATCCCTTCAGCGGCACCTTTGATGGCAATGGGCACAAGCTGACCATAGACTACCATTCCGACGCCGAATGCTGTGCTCCATTCCGATTTGTCAATGGAGCCACCATCAAGAACTTGCGCATCGACGGCACCATCACATCCCGTCATTACTACACGGGCAGCATCATTGGCCATGCCGAAGGCAACGTCAGGCTCCTGGCCTGCCATAGCAGCGTTACCATCGAATTGGAATACACGGAGCTGCCCTATAATAGCAGTATGGTGGGTATAGTAACCAACGCCATCACTATCGAGGGTTGCGTCTTCGATGGGAAGCTATTTCAATTGGATGAAAATGCTCGCGTCACCGGAGGTTTTGTAGGCTACAGGGCAGGCTTGGTTCCCGTCAGCATCAAAGACTGCATTTTCGCGCCTACAGAGATGTACGTTAGAGGCTACGAAACTTTCGTTTACACCAAGAATTATAATCCCGAAAACATCACCATCACCAACAGCTACCACACCAGTCATATTGGCGGGGAGCAGGGCACAAGGGGCTTCAAACACGCACAGCCCCCCACCGACCTGGGCGCAACGCTGCAGACCTACGGCGCCAGCGGCATCACCGCCTACGAGAACGGACTCGCCTACGACGGCCATTACTACAACAGCTATCCCGACGTGCTCCTCACCGACCTGGCCGATAACAGCGCCATCCTCGCCCAGGCGGCAGGAAAGACGGTGAGCGTGAGCATCAGCAACCGCACGCTGCGTGCCATAGAGAACGGCATAAGGTGGGAAAGCCGCGCCTACACCGTATGCCTGCCCTTCGACCTCGACATCTACAAGCAGACGGGCGACAACCGCTACGTGCAGTATTACACGCTCTATTCCGTCGACAACCACTATCGCGAGCTCATCTTCCATGAGGCGCGCTACGAGAACGTCGACGACATCAGCGAGGCACCGAATATCCTCTACGCCGGACACCCCTACGTGGTGGTGGTGAACTATGGAGAACTGCGCCTTGAGGCCAATGATGTGACCATCGCCACCACACCCGTCGACATCCCCGTGGTGCGGGAGTTGGCTGCAGGCGAAGTCTACGACGTGGGCGAGACCCCCGAGATCATCGGCCAGTGGCGCGGCACCTTCCACAACATCAGCAACGACGATGCCGCTGCGATGAAAGCCCACACCATGTCGAACGACGGTTGTTTCCGCCGCATCAGCAATGCCCCTGGCTACCAAGGCGCCTACATTGGCACCTTCCGTGCCTTCTTCTCGCCCTACGAGAGCGATGGTTTCTATGCCTATGATCCGATGTATGTCGTCCACACTGAGGGCGAGGACGACGACTTCGGCATCCAGGACTTCCCCGCCGACAGCTTCGAGGGCGACAACGACTATACGGGCGAGACCGTCGGCATCGGAACCATCCACACCGTCGACCGCGACGGCACCCACCGCTACTACGACATGCAGGGACGCCAGCTCCGCCAGCGACCCGGCCGTGGCCTGTATATAGAGAATGGAAAAATAAAGTTTGGCAAATAATACACAACAATGGAAAGCAAGAAGAACAATTACAACAAGCCAGCCACGCTGGTAGTGAAGATTCAGCAGCGGGGACAACTGTTAGATGGCGGTACTGGTGACCCACAGGAAACTGGCGGAGGCAATGCCCGCGAGCATCGTAGCGACTGGGGCAGCGAAGACTAATTAGTAAAGAAGTATGAAGAAACTATTCACTTTGCTGTTGCTGAGCACGATGATGCTCGGCACGGCGTACGCACAGAAACAGCCCGCCGACATGCGGGTGGAAGTGGCCGAGGCCGAGACCGACAACGGCGAGTACTCTATCTTCACCTATAAGGATTCCGACGAGGACGACAGCTTCGGCTACTATCTCAGCCTCGGGCGCGTCACCGACTTCCTCGGAGCCGACGAGATTCTCGGCATGCAGGTGCAGAACCTCCACGAGGTCACCATCCGCCTCGGTGCCACTACCGACGAGGCAATGGCAGCTATCGACTCCATTCTCGATCTCTATGACAAGGATGTGGATACCACTGTTGAGTTCAGCGGTCGCGCCGCCACTAATGGCTTTCAGCTCGGCGATTCGATTACTTCAACCTGCACCGTGGTGAAGAAGTCGCTCGGCGGCAAACGCCTGCAGTTTCTCTTTCCCAGTGGCAAGCGCCAAGCCCGCTGCTATCTGCAAAAGTCGGTGCTCAAGGAACTCCGCACAAACTTTAAGATAGATATAAAACTACATCCAAGACAGCACCGCAAACAATAAAGCGATGCTCTTCACGATGTCGTGACTAAGGGAGGCTGTGATGTGTCAGCCTCCCTTATTTTTTTTACAACGTTTACTTCAATGTCGTCAGTTGACATGACAGAATTCTGTTTCACTCCAAATACGGCGGTATAGCCTGAAGGCAAAGCCTCACCCCCGCTATACGTCGACCGATGTTGATTGCTGTTGTATCTCTTGATAACCTTCTTGTTGTTTTTGTCAGGCACGGCATTAGTCATCTCTTGCGCATACAAAGGGATTGACAAGACGAGTGCCATGATAAAGAAAAGTATTCTGAAATCAATAGTTCGGTAATTTAAATCTTAAAATATTAACACTGGTCTATAGCTTCCTCACGCAGCAATATCATAATGCATAGTGGTTAGCGAAAAGACCTCGTTGTTTAGCTTAGCAATTAAATCGCTGTCTGCGGAAATCCCAGACACGCAAATAAATCGATTCATAAGGTACTGCCCATGTGCAAGTGTCTTGAGATTACTGATGGAATAAGGTATTCCGCTTTGTCTGGCCGCCATCTTCAGACAGTTGAGCGAGGTGAAGGACATGTTGAAGTGTGTCCTGTACTTGCTCATGCTTCTGGCCTGGCACTTCTCAAGCGAGGCATAGCCCTTGGCATTGCGAAAATCGAACTCCACCAAGAACCTGCATCTGTACGTTTTAACGATGTCCGTTCCTGCAAGGGTGAGGTCGTTGGAGAAGAATATCTTGTGCTTGCTATATTTGCATTATTACTTGGGCCAAAATGTGCATTTTTGTGCAAAAATGTGCCAAATTGTGCACTGCCGACGTTTGTTTAATGTCTGACAAAAATAAAATCCGGGCTATTACGTTATTGATTTACAATAACTTGGGTGCGGAGAGAGCGAGATTCGAACTCGCGAACCAGTTTTGCCGGTCACACGCTTTCCAGGCGTGCCTCTTCAGCCACTCGAGCATCTCTCCTTTTTGACAAAAAGTAGACTTTCAGAAGGGACAGGAACAAGCAATAGAGACTTGTTCTTGCGCTACCCTCTGAAATCGCGTGCAAAGGTAAAAAGAAAAAGTCAAAACAAAGGTGTTTTTACATTATTTAACCCGTCCACAGGTGGTTTGCTTGTTCTTTTGCACGTTTATTCAACGAAAAAAGCCTAACTTTGTCGGCTAAAAGCAAATGCAAACGATTGTGGCAGTAAGAATGAAAACATTTTTGGGACGCATTGCCGCCGTGTTGCTGGCTCTTGCCATGGTCTGTTGCGGCCATGGCGGCCCGCCGATGGTTGATGGCGGCCCCACCCTCAGCGCTGAAGAGATGCGGGTGGCAGCGAGCCAGCATATAGACAGCTCAAGGGTGGAGGTATGGACAGGCGACAGCGTGGAGGTGGCGTACACCCCCCATGCCGACACCATCGACGTGAGGGAACTGCTATGCGGGCTGACAGCCGAAGCGTGGATGCTCGTCGACGACTCGTCGGGCGTGCTCATCAGCGCAAAGAATGCCCATCAGCGCAGGGCACCAGCCAGCCTAACCAAGATGATGACCTGCCTACTCGCATTGCAGCGGGGGACGATGGGCGACACCATTGAGATTACCGACGACGTGTTCTTGGCCAAGAACTCGCAGGTGCGGCGGGGCGACCGCTACCTGCTGGGCAATCTGATTCACGAGATGATGTTGCTGAGCGACAACGATGCCGCCAACGCTGTGGCCAAGCATGTGGGCGGCAGCATCGAGGCCTTCTGCCAGCTGATGAACGCGAAGGCTGACAGCCTCGGCATGAGCGACACACGCTTTGCCAATCCCAACGGGATGCCCAACGACAGCGCCTGGAGCACCGCCCACGACCTGCTGGTGCTGGCCCGCTACTGCATGCGCGACTCGGCGTTTGCCAAAATTGTCGGCACGGCCAATATGGACATCCCACTGGCAGACGGACGGCACGTGCCCTGCTCCAACACTAACCAACTGCTTGAGAACTACGAGGGATGCACGGGCGTGAAGACGGGCTACACCCAGCGTGCCGGCTACTGTCTGGCCTCGTCAGCCACCCGCCATGGCCGCTCGCTGTTCCTCATCCTGCTGGGCAGCCAGAGCTTGCCATCGCGCTTTTCAGAGTCGGCCACCCTTCTCAATTATGGTTTCCGCGTCATGGATGAGGTGAGGGGTGAGAGGTGAGGGGTGAGAGGTGAGGGGTGAGAGGTGAGGGGTGAGAGGTGAGGGGTGAGAGAATAGCTTGCACACCCAGATGAGAATGAAGAAAAATGAAGCGGAAGAGGTATCCTCTCACCACTCACCTCTCACCACTCACCACTATTCGTAGATTGAAAAAAAACTCATATTTGCACAAGATGTATACGACCCGTTATCTACCCAACACACGAATCGACGTTGCCGATGCCTTGCGCGGCATCGCAGTGGCAGGCATCATCCTGTATCATTCCGTGGAGCACTTCGACATCTTCACACAGGAGCCGATAGTGCATACGCTGCCCTGCGACCAAACGGTGGGCAGTGTGCTGGCCTGGCTGCTTAGTGGCAAGATGTATGGCATCTTCGCCATGCTCTTTGGCCTGAGTTTCTTCATCATGAACGACAACCAGCAGCAGAAGGGTCGCTCGTTTTCAGGCCGTTTCGCCTGGCGCATGTGTCTGCTGTTCATGTTCGGTTTCGTCAATGTGGCTTTCTACGACGGCGACATCCTGATGCTCTATGCCGTCTACGGTCTGCTGCTCATCCCCGTCAGCTATCTGCCGTCGCGGGCAGTGTGGTGCATCATCGGTCTGCTGGCCATCCAGCCCATTGAACTGTTCTGTCTGCTCACCGACACCACCATCGACCACACCAGGCTCTTCAGCATTTACCATCAGACCATCGCCCTGCATGAGCACGGCACGTTCTGGGAGAATGCCGTGAACAACATGCAATATGGATTCGAACTGAACTTACGATTCAACGTCTTTAGTGGACGTCTGACGCAGCTGCTCTGCCTTTTCATCCTTGGCATGCAGCTGGGGCGGCAACGCTTCTTCTACGACGAGGGAGCCAACAGGAAGAAATGGCATGGCATCCTCGCCTTGTCGGCCACCATCGTCATCGCGCTGAGTTTCGTCGACTTTGGCTCGCTGAAGCCCTGGCTCACCCCCATCTACAACCTCTGCATTTTATTGATGATAGTATCGGCTGTGGTATCGGCCTGGTACGCCTTCGAGGGGGTGCGCCGCGCACTGCACCACCTGTGCATCTTTGGCCGCATGAGCCTCACCAACTACCTGCTCCAGTCCATCATCGGCAGCTTCATCTTCTGCGGCTACGGATTGGCTTGCTATCGTCTTGTGGGCATCACCTACGCCGTCCTCATTGGCTTAGGCATGGTCATCTGCCAGTACATCTTCTGCCGCTATTGGTTCTTTGCAGGGCAAAGCGGCAAAGCCGAGCGTAGCAGCCACCAGCGCGGTCCGTTGGAGGGCTTGTGGCGAACGCTCACATGGATAGGCCATCGCTGAACATGAGGGGGGAATTCATCCAAGAGTTATCTACCGCAGAGCGGTCTTTATTAAAACCAAATAAAACCAACAAAAACATGTTTTTATTTAATGATTTTCCGCATGTACCTGATAGGCGGCCTGCAAGGCCAACAAGCTCTTAGCCCAGGGCATCGCCCTGGGTGGAAAGGATGCACAGCCAACGCCCTGAAAGGGCAAAAGCATTGTTTCCTATTGGGGCTTTTGCCCTTTCAGGGCGTTGGCTACCCCCGCAATTTCCCAGGGCGATGCCCTGGGCTAAAAGCTCATTGCCCCTTCGGGGCGCTAATCGTATTTTATTTAGTTTTTGAAAGACGCAGAGCGAGAGGCTGGTTTAGCCGATTCACCACGTTATTCAACAACCGTAGGGGGCGGACCTTGTGTCCGCCCGCAAACGCCTTGCCCCACGCGGACGGACACAAGGTCCGTCCCTACGGCCCGAACACAGTTTCAAGGCACGGTTGAAAAGACGGTGAAGCCGTCTCCTCTCAATAGCTGTAGGTCGGAACGACCTGCGGATAACAAGTACTGGGTAATAACGACCCTGAAGGGGTCGCCCGTGAGCATAGGGGCGACCCCTTCAGGGTCGATGTACCTTCTGCCGTTATATCCGCAGGTCGTTCCGACCTACGGCTATTGAGCGGTGACGCTTTCAGCGTCCTTTCAGCCGTACAGCTCGAAAAAAGTTTGATTTGGGGGGCTGGGGGAGCGGCTTCCCACCGGGAATTCGGGACTTCTGCCAGTGAACAGTTACGGTGCGGTTGGAAAAAACACGAATCGTGCTGAAAAATCTTGAGAATATTTTGGAGGAATGCGCGCAAATGACTAACTTTGCATCGACCAAAACTACAACGAAAGTCATTCTTCGTCTTAAACAATCTGCAAAAATGAAACGACTTGAAGCACTCGTCCTGTTCCTCTTCGCTGCCATCGGCGCAGCGAAGGCGCAATCGTATCAAGTGCCCGTGAGCGAGGTGCATGAACCCATGCAGACGGGACAGTATCAACCCACATGGCAATCGCTGCAACAGCATCAGACGCCCGAATGGTTTCGCGACGCCAAGTTCGGCATCTGGGCACACTGGGGGCCTCAATGCGTGGAGGGCACAGGCGACTGGATGGCCCGCTCGATGTATATGGAGGGCGGCCGCGAATACAAGTGGCACGTGGCGCACTATGGCCATCCGTCGGAATTTGGCTTCAAGGATGTCCTGCCCCTGTTCAAGGCCGAGAAGTGGAACCCCGAAGCACTGGTGGAGAAATACAAGCGCTGTGGGGCACACTATTTCTTCGTCTTGGGCAACCACCACGACAACTACGACCTCTGGAACTCGAAATACCAGCCATGGAACTCACAGAACATCGGCCCTAAGCGCGACGTCCTGGCCGAATGGGCCAAGGCCGCCCAGAAGGTGGGCTTGCCGTTGGGCATCTCGTTCCATGCCGACCATGCGTGGACGTGGTACGAGCCATCGCAGCGCTTCGACATCGAAGGCCCCAAGGCTGGGGTTTACTACGACGGCAACCTGACGAAGGAGGACGGCAAAGGCAAGTGGTGGGAAGGACTCGACCCGCAGATGCTCTACCAACAGAAGCACCCCATGAGCAAAGGGTCGTGGGACAATGGCAGCATACACAACCAGTGGGGATGGGGCAATGGGGCCTGCCCGCCGTCGCCGGCGTTTGTGACCAATTTCTACGACCGCACGCTGGATGCCATCAACCGCTACCAGCCCGACCTGGTCTATTTCGACGACACCGTGCTCCCCTTCTACCCCATCAGCGACTGCGGCCTGAAGATTACCGCCCACTTCTACAACAAGAATCCGCGCAGCGTGGTGTTTGGAAAGATTCTGGACGAGGAGCAGCGCAAGGCCCTGACGTGGGATGTGGAGCGCGGAGCCCCCAACGAGATTGTTGCTGAGCCGTGGCAGACGTGCAACTGCATCGGCGGCTGGCACTACAACACCAGCATCTACGAGAGGGGCGGCTACAAGAGCGCGGCCACGGTGGTGAAGCAGCTGGTGGACATCGTCTCGAAAAACGGCAACATGCTCCTCTCCATCCCCCTGCGCGCCGACGGCACCTACGACGACAAGGAAGCCGCCATCCTCGACGACCTGGAGGCTTGGATGAGCGTCAACGGCGAGAGCATCTTCGCCACCCGCCCCTGGGTGAAGTTCGGCGAAGGCCCCGTGGCCGAGAAAGCCATCAAGCTGAACAACCAGGGATTCAACGACGGCCAGTACAGCAACATGGATGCCAGCGACATCCGCTTCAACCAGACCAAGAAGCACCTCTACGTCACCGCCATGGGATGGCCCAGCGACGGGAAGCTCGTGGTGAAGTCGCTGGCCAAGGGCAACCCCCACCTGAAGAAGAGCATCAGCAGCGTCACCCTGCTGGGCTACGGCAAGCTGAAAGCCCGCCAAACCGCCGAAGGCCTCGTGGTACAGCTGCCCCAGCCCGTCAACAAGATTGCACCCGTGCTGAAAATACAGAAATAATCTGCACCGCATCATTTATTGGAGTGGCTGGAGTGGCTGGAGTGGCAGGAGTTCAGACGATAGTAAAGCCCGCCCCTAATCCCTCCCCAAAGGAGGGGGAGCTGAACTCCTGAAACTCCTGTAACTCCTGAAACTCCTGCAACTCCATGAATAAAGTTAAAAACAAGAAAAACAGAAAAAGGGGGTTTTATCTGTATTTGTTGTTTTTATCTGTATTTCCAAAAAACAAAAAAGATGATATAAGAAATTTTTGCTCGGTTACTTATTAAAATAAAAAATTTGTTAAGGCGGTAGGCTCCTCAAAACAGCTGAAAGCCCTCAAAACTCGCTTCTTTTCCACGAAAAAATATTTGGCCGAAAATTTTCGAATTTTAAGGGGTTTCAGCAAGTCTTTGGCTTTCAGGCGTATAGGCTCGATTTGGCGATAAAAAACCATGGGCGGCTCGAAAAAGTCAACGCCCAAAAAAAATTTGGCGTTGCCGTTTTCTTTTTTGGCGTGCTCGCAGAAACGAAAAATGGCCTAAAAAACGGCTAAAAACCTGCACAAAACCGCCGTGGTTGTGCAAGAATCGCATCAGAAATCAATTTTCCCTCATCGCTCGCCTTGCACAAACTGCCTAAAGTGTGCATCGTTTCATCTTAGAATGAAAATTTTTTTTGTAAGAATTCAGGAATTTCCGTTTCACATCCTTTTACACTTTTTGTCTATTGTGTAACACATTCCGCAGTGGAGCGTGAGGGTTCCAGTGGCGAACTGTATTCAGATGCAAAAGGTAGCATTACCAAAGAAAAAGAATAAAAACGCCGAAATTCTCAAAGAAACAATTCGTACGGTTGAAAATTGGTGGCGTTTTTTGAAGATTCCAGACGCTGAAAATCGCGATTGAGCAATGGCCATGCAATCTTGATTGCAGATGGCCGAGCGTGAGCGATTTATCAAAAGCGTCTTTTCAACCGTACAGCACGCGTTGTTTTTACAGTTCTTATTTTGCTTTATTCAATAATTCTTTGTAAGTCGAAGATACTCCCGCTCGGGGAAAAAAAGACTCCGAGCTTGCTCGCCTGAGCACCGATAAAGAAGAATAATAGCGAAGAAATTTGGTCTTTCGCTCGCTTATTCGTATCTTTGCAGCCGTAAACGATTCATATTAGGATTATGACGACGATACAAAGACTGAAATCTACGCGGATGGCTCCGTATATCGGGCTGATGCAGGAGATGACGCGCGAGGAGAAGCGCATTGTGGTGACGTTTCTCATCGAGTCGATGGAAGATCCTGCCGTGGAGGCTAAGAATAATGCAGAGATTATCCGCGAGAAATTCAAGGGACTGAAGATTTCGCCGGAACTGAAGAAATTGCGCGGTTGCATCAAGCTGACGGACGAGGACTTGAAGGACGAACGCACACAATATATTCTGAACCGATGAAGCGAGTGTTTCTTGATACGAACATCCTGCTCGACTATGGTCTCGACCGCGAGCAGGCTGACAATGCTGAGAGCATCCTCGCATTGGGCAGTCTGGGGGTGATAGAACTTTATGCTTCGTATCTCTCTTATGCCAACATGGGGTATATCCTGCGCCATCATCCCATTACCGAAATTTACAGCCTGATTCGTATGATGCGACAACCCTTCACGGTACTGCCCTGCGATGCGGCACAACTGGATGCTGGTCTGGGCTTCGAGGTGAGGGACTTCGAGAGGACATGATGCAGTACCAGTGTGCCAAGGCTGCGGGCTGCGACGTCATTGTGACGAACAACAAGCGCGACTTCCACGAGTTCTGCGAGCTGCCGTTCCTCACTTCGGAAGAGTTTCTTTTGCAGATAGACTATTAACATTAGGATTTAAGTGGCCACGCCACCGTCATCCCCCGCACGGCACGGAGCCGGGGATGATGGCGGCGCGCGATACACACTTTATTCCCACTGCATGACGAATCCAAATTGGTGGGGCATATTGGCATCGATGGTGTACTGTGGCAGTGTGCGCTGGCCCCATGTGTCGATGCCGCCCACGCCATGCACATTGAGATCGACATTGAGGTTGACGAATCGGCTGCGCTGTATCTCGCTGGTGTGTGTGGCGGCTTCGAGGTCTTCCTCGCCGTAGTCCCATGCGCGAATGCAGAGCGGCTGGAGGCCTTCGATATGCAGCTTCTTCTTCCCGTTCGCGATGGTGAACCATCGCACGTCGGTTCTGCAGCCATTGTCCTGCGGGTGTATGTATTCGGTTTCAAACTCGCCCAACGGCATCTGGTAGCGCCCCAGGAAGGCGGAACGCTTACGGTCGGGGTAGTTCTCCCAAGGGCCTCGGCCATAATACTCGATGCCGTTGAAACCGGGGACGAGCCGCATGCGCATGCCAAACTTGGGCATGAGGGGGATGGTGGTGGCGGTGGGGCGATAATCGGCTTCCACCATGATGCGGCCATCAGAGATGATGGTGTAGGTGAGCGTATAGTCGGCCCCCACGGCGAGCGTCATGTCGTAGATGAGCCTGAGCGTGTCGTTCTTCGCCACCTTGCGTACAGACTTGACGGTGCGCTTGGCGGCCTCTTCCCGCCACACTCCCAAGCGGCGGGCAAAGCCAGCGGCATGCTGGTTGTCGTTCTCCGGCTTCCAGAAGTAGGGTTCCAGCGGTGCCACGAGCATCTGCTCGCCATCGACCACCATGCTGCTGAGGGCACCCATAGGATTGAAATGGAGGATGGCATTGCGGGTGTTGACAACGATGTCGCCGTTAGGAAGTGAAGAGTGAAGAATGAAGAATGAAGAATTTGCTGCCGCATCTGGTAATGCAGATTCTGATGCGGTAGCAAATTCTTCATTCTTCATTCTTAATTCTTCACTTTCAACGTGGGGGAAGATATACTCGCGCAGCACAAACTGCTCGCGGGCCACGGCACTGCCCTTCGCGGCCCAGGGCCTGTGCTCCTTCAGGCGGGCCTCGATGGTCATCGTCACCTCGTTGTCGTCGGGATAATAGGGCAGATCGATGCAGTCGCCTTTGAGGGTGAGGTATCCACCTCCCGCCAGCTCACCATTGCGCGAGAGACGGTAGTAGTAATCGTACTCATCGAGAGCCGTAAACTGGTCGTGGTTGATGACGCGGATTTGTTGGTCCTGCAGAGTGAACCAAATAGGCTGATAGACGTGCTGCACCTCGTAGTAATGGGGATGGGGCACGCGGTCGGGGCCTATCAGCCCATTCAGGCAGAACGCCCCGTCGTTGGGCTTGTCGCCGAAGTCGCCACCGTATAAAAATGAAGAATGATGAATGAAGAATGAAGAATTTGCTGCCGCATCAGAATCTGCATTACCAGATGCGGTAGCAAATTCTTCATTCTTCATTCTTAATTCTTCATTTATCCCTTGGTCCACCTTACCAGATGCGGTAGCAAATTCTTCATTCTTCATTCTTAATTCTTCATTTAATCCTTGGTCCACCCAGTCCCAGATGGCTGCGCCGCAGATGGTGGAGTCGGCGTAGATGACATCCCAATACTCCTGGAAGTTGCCCACGGAGTTGCCCATGGCGTGGGCATATTCGCGCATGATGAATGGGCGGTCGCTGATTCTCTTGGCTTCTGCGGCGAGCCTGGCAGGTGGCAGATAGGCATCATCGTAGATGTCGCTCTGGCTGCGGTCGGTGTCGCAGAAGGGCAGGGCGATGGTGTCGAGGGCTACGATGGCCTCGCGCATCGCCTTCAGGTTAGGCCCCACCCCACCCTCGTTGCCCATGCTCCAGAAGATGATGCTGGGGTGGTTCTTGTCGCGCTGCACCAGCGAGACGGCGCGGTCGGCATGGGCATCCTTCCACGCCGGGTCTTCGCCCATCACACGGTTGGCATAGCCATAGCCGTGGCTCTCCTGGTTGGCCTCGTCCATCACGTAGATGCCCCAGCGGTCGCAGAGCTCGTAGAGGTATTCGCGGTCGGGATAGTGGGATGTGCGTAGGAAGTTGATGTTCGCTTGTTTCATCAGCGTGATGTCCTTCTCGTAGGTGGCATCGTCGACATAGCGCCCCGTCAGGGGGTGATGGTCGTGGCGGTTCACGCCACGCAGCTTCACGTTCTTGCCATTCAACTTAAACACCTCGCCGACGCACTTCACGCGCTTCACACCGAAGTGGTATTCAAACGCTTCATTGTCCTTGCTGTCCTTCCCTTGCAGTTGCAAAGTGAATGGATAGAGCCATGGTTTCTCGGCCGACCACAGGCGAGGGGCAGCAGCGTAGTGGTAGCTGAGCTCAACAACAGTGGTATCGCCAGCGCTTAGTTTAGGGATACGGTGGTTGGTGACGTTCCTGTGATTTGGATTGACATTGACACCATATAGTTCGGGGCAGGCCATCTGCAGCTGAACCAACAGATTTTTGGCGGTTTTCTTTCCGGTATTGCAGATAGCCACCTGGGCTTTGACGGTGAAGTCGGAGTAGTCAGCGTTGGGGATGGCCTCCACTTTATAGTCGGCAACATGCACCAACGGGCGCACCCACAGCTGCACCTCGCGGAAGATGCCGCTGAGGCGCCACATGTCCTGGCACTCCAGATAGCTGCCGTCGCTCCAGCGATAGACCTCTACGGCCAGCTTGTTCTTTCCTTCATGCAGGTATTTCGTCACGTCGAACTCAGCCGGCGACATCGAGTTCTGGCTGTAGCCCACCTTCTGGCCATTCAGCCACACATACATAGCCGAGTGGACGCCACCAAAATGCAGGATAAGGTTCTTCGAGAGCATCTCCTTTGTCACGTCTACAAACGTCACATACGCCCCCACGGGATTGCGATGGTCGTAGGCGTACCAGTCCTTTGGCGGCTCACCCGTCACGCTGGGACGGTCGCGATGGAAGGGATACTGCATATTGACATAGATGGGTCTGCCATAGCCCTGCAGCTGCCAGCAGCCGGGCACGCTGATGGTGCCCCAGGTGCTCACGTCGTAGTCGTCGCGATAGAAGTCGGCGGGGCGGGAGTCGGGGTCTTTAGCCCAGTGGAACAGCCACTGGCCATCGAGAGAGACGATCTCCGGGCAGTCCTTCCATTTCGAAGGCAACTGCAACGTAGCATGATACGGCAGTTTGTTGATGCCCAGCACGGCGGGGTTCTCCCAGTCGTTCACTTGTGCCCAGGCCATCCAAGCCAAGCACCACACTAACACCAGCATTAAGAATCTCTTCATTTTATCGCAAACAAAATTAATATGGGTTGCATGTAAGCACCGTCTCTCTCTCCATGCTATTCTGTCATCACCTCCACATCGCCGTAGGCCATGCGCTCGCCTTCGGCCAAGCGAAGGCCCTCCACGCGGATGACCTTGGCACGGGTGGGCTTGCAGCTGATCTGCTGCCAGATGGGATTGTTGACGATGTTCGAGAACTCGCCCTCGCCCAGCGTCTCCCAATGGCTCCAGTCGGTGGTGGCGGCGATGCGGTAGTGGGTGACGAGTCCACGGCGCGAGTCCTGTGGGGGCAGATAACGAAATCCAGTGACGGTGGCTTCGTGGTCAAGGTTCACAAACATCATCTTGTCGGCACCAAAGAAGATGTAATAGTCTGACGCATGCTTCTCACCAGCGTCGGGCGTGTCGGGGCTGATGTCGGGCGCCAGATAGACGCCCGCCCTCTTGATGAGGGGTGCCGCCTTGCTGTCGGTAATCGTAAAGCGCAGCTTGGTGGCCTTCAGCGTTTGGAAGCAGATGATGCGTCGATGGCCAATGGTGGTTAGTCCGCTGCCATTCTCCACCAATTCGTCCTTCAACGGCTGCCATTGGCCATCGACGAATGCCTCCAAAGAGAATGCCTTCACACGCTGGCCATAGCGGATGTCCTCCTCGGCCACGAAGCGGTTGAAGGCCGTTGGCTTCTTAAACTCTATCAGGGTCACGCCCGCTTCCGTCTTCATCTTTGCCTTCTTGGCGAGGTCGGTCTTAAACACCTCGTGAATCATTTTGTTGAAGGCGATGCCGCGCAAGCTGTCGGTGGGATGGATGCGGCCGTTGGGGCCTATGGGGAAGTTGAGGAGCAGACAAGAGTTGCGGCCTACGGATTTGTAGTAGGTGTCCATCAGCTTCGACAGGCTCTTCACGTTCTCATTCTCCGTAGCGTGATAAAACCAACCCGGGCGGATGCTGGTGTTGGTTTCGGCTGCCACCCACGAGTCGCCATTCTCCAGTCCGAAGCGCAGCATGTCGCCTGTCACATTGCCCTCTTTGTTGAGCAGACTCCAGTTTGTCTCGCCCACGCTACCGGCCTCGTTGCCCACCCAGCGCAGGTCGCCACGGTCGCCACCATCATTCCAGATGACGCAGTGGGGCTGCAGCTCGCGAATCATGCGGAACGTCTCGGCCCACCCGTAATAGGTCTTGGCATCGATGCGGCGCGTCTCGTTGGCTCCGCCATACCAGCCATCGCCGCCATTGGCTCCGTCGAACCACACTTCGAAGATTTCGCCATAGTTGGTGAGCAGCTCACGCAGTTGGTTGCGGAAATAGTCGACGTAGGCCGGTCGGCCGTATTCAGGATGGTTCCTGTCCCACGGCGAGAGGTAGACGGCAAACTTCAGCCCCTCCTCGCGGCAGGCATCGGCCAGTTCCTTGACCACGTCGCCCTGACCATTCTTCCAAGGCGTGTTCTTTACGGAGTATTCCGTATATTTCGATGGCCACATGCAGAAGCCGCAATGGTGCTTGGCAGTGAAGATGATGCCCTTCATACCAGCCTGCTTGCACACACGTGCCCATTGGCGACAGTCGAGGTCGCTGGGGTTGAACAACTGCAGGTCTTCGTTACCGAATCCCCACTCCTGGTCGGTATAGGTGTTCAGCGAGTAATGTATGAAAGCATACATCTCCATCTCCTGCCAGCGCAACTGATTCTCTGAGGGCACTGGCCCGCAAGGCTCCACCTGCGCTTCAGACAATGAAGCCGACAACAGCCATAAGGCAAGAAGGCACAACCGTTTCATCGCTCTACAGAATTATCTCTATTTGATGAGCCGCACGCCGTAGATTTCGCCTATCTGCTTGCGGGGCTTGGCCACAAACTTCACACGCACCTGTGTCTTGCCCTGAAGCATGGCGGCGGGGATGTCGTAGGTCTCGTACTTGAACTCAGAGATGCGGTACTTGCCCGTGTTGTTGATGCTGGTGAGCAGCTGGTCGTCGATGAAGATGTCGAACTCATGGCTCTTCCATTCGCCCACGCCCCAGTATTTCAGGCGCAGCTTCAGGTCAGTGTGTCCGCCCGTCTGCATCAGGTAGCTGAAGTAGTGGCCGTCGCGTGCGTCGCGCCAGAACACGTCGTTGGTGTTGCCTGTCTGCGAGCGGTCGGTTTCCATCTTGTGGTCGGTCTCGGGCTGCTGCTCGCCGGGCTGCACCTTGTCAACGGTGCGGGCCTCCAGCTCCTGGCGCTCCTGCTCTTCCTTCGCCAGCTTGGCCAGATAGTCGTTATAGCTCGACTCCGTGAGGGCCAGCCAGTACATCATATAGCGCGAGTCGTGAATCTCGAAGAAAGGCTGCAGCTCGTTTTGGATGGCGTTTTCCATCTTTGTGCCCAACGTGAAGTGCAGGGGCTTGCCAGGTATGGGCTTCAGCTGGTTGGCGATGTCCTCAATGCGGTTGTTCACCAGGATGGGAGCCTCGTTGATGGGCAGCTTCTTGCCGCTGGCATACTGTCCGAAGCGACTGTCGTCGGCAATGAGGTGAGCCATGTCCTCCGTGCCCGTTTTCATGCCGAGCAGGATGGGGCCGTGCATCAGTGCGATGTACTGCGGATTGTTGGGCAGATACTTGATGTAGTTGTACATGGGGAACTCGATGTCCACCACGTCGCCTTTCTTCCACTTGCGGGTAATGGGAACGTAGCTCGACGGGCCAGTGGCAGTACTCAACGCCCCATCAAATGGCCCTGCATTGACACCCGAACCCACGGGTTCGCCGTTCACTTTCACCATAAAGCAGTAAGGCTTCACCCAGCCGGGATATCGCACCTGAAGCGTAAACTCTCCTTTGCCCTCAGTGACGGTGATGCGGCTCATCTCGCCATAAGGGAAGTCTGTTTCCTGGCGCAGCACGATGCCCTTCTCCCTCCAGTTGAGCTCAGAAGCCACATAGAGATTCACAAAGAGATTGTTGGCCTTGCAAGTATAGATGAACTGTCCGTACTTGCTGTGATTCTCCATGCCCGTGCCCACGCAGCACCACATGGCCTCGTTGGGCGCAGAGTAGTTGCGGTAGTGGCGTGGACGGGCAGGAGTGAAGTACACATAGCCTCCGTGCTCAGGATGCTGGGATGAGAGAATGTGGTTGAAGGTGGCCAGCTCATAGTAGTCGGCAAAGCGGGCCTCTGGGTTACGATGGTGCAGAAGTTCCGTCAGCTTCAGCATGTTGTTGGTGTTGCAGGTTTCGGGGCCGTCGATGTCGTTGATGAAGTCCATGCAGGCCTCCTTGCTGGGGAAGTGTTCGCGACGCGAGTTGCCCCCGAATGCGAGCGACCGTTCACCCGTCACGATGTCCCAAAAGAACTGGGCGGCGTTATGGTAGTTCTCGTTTTCAATGCCATTAGTCTGCGAGATACGCTCGAAGCCCACTGCTTTCGGTACCTGTGTATTGGCATGCATATTGTCGAGATTGTCCACGCGTTGCATCATTGGCAACAGCAGACGGCGGTGTGAGAATCGCTTGGCTACGTCGTGATACTTTTCCTGGCAGCCAGAGATGGCGTAGGCGTCGGCCAGCACCTCGTTCATGCCGCCGTGCTCGTTGCCCAGCATGCGCTCCATCTGCTCATCGCTGAGGTTTGCCGTCAGGTCGATGGCCCAGTCGCAGAAGCCGAGGAAGAGCTTCTTCGCCTGCTCGTTGCCGCAGTAGACCCATGCGTCGCGCAGGCCAGCAAACATCTTATGTAGATTATAGAATGGAGCCCACGAGCCAGAGTACACGCCAAAATCGCCTTTCTTGAAGTTGCTCCAGATATTGGCGCTGTTGGGCATGCCGCCCACGTAGCCCCTACCCCACTCTGGGTGGTTCTTCACGTTGGCATCGGCACAAAGCTGCAACTCACCAATCATATACTCCATGCGTCGGCGACACTCCTCATTGCCTGTGGCGGCGTTCATGGCCATCGCCGAGAGATAGTGGCCGCCCACGTGTCCGTCCAGCCCGTCCCAGTTGGGATAGGCCTTCGCCCTTGGCTCCAGCCCAGCCTCCTTGCGATAGGGCGCCAGCAGACGGTCGCAGTCGTACTTCAACAGCGTCTCGATGTTCAGGTCGCGCGCATGCTTCAACGGCCCGTCGAGCAGAGTCACATCGCCGAGGGGAAACTCGTCGGAATACAGTTTGTTTTGTGCGTGGCTAACCAGCACGGTGGCAGCCAAGCCTACGATGGTCAGGATTCTTTTCATATCAAGATAAATCATTTTCTGATGACTAACACGAAACCGCCACGTGCCTTGCAGGCTATCGATGTCGGCAGCTTGCTTGGGGTGCTGATGTCCCACGCCTCGCCGGCGTTGGCGGTGGTGTGTCCATCGCCCTGCTTGTCGGCATCGGCAAAGAGGGTGACAGCATGATGTTTTCCTTTGATGAAGTCGAGGGGAAGGGTGAGCGTCTGCGGCTCATCCTTGCCGTTGATGCCCGCCACATACCACGTGTCGCCACTACGGCGCGCCAACACCGCACTTTCGCCTGGATAGCCGCTCACGAAGCGAGTCTCATCCCACGCAACGGGCAGCTCGCCCAAGAAGCGTTGCACCTCCTGCGGCTGCGCCAGGAAACTCTCGGGACGGTCGGCCAGATGCTGCAGGCCACTCTCGAAGAGCACCGTCAGTGCCAGCTCGTGGCCATGGCTGGTGATATGGGGATGCTGCGAGTCGCTGAAGGCGCAGGGTGTGTAGTCCATAGGTCCTACGACGTTGCGCGTATAGGGCAGCGTGGCATTGTGGCTGGCGGCCTTCTTCGTGAAGGTGGGCACGTTGTTGTACCACTCAGCGCCATAGACACCCTCCGTGGAGAGCAGGTTGGGGAAGGTGCGCTGCCATCCACGCGTGATGGGGGCACCGTGGAAGTTCACCAGCAGATGGTGCTTGGCGGCACTCTCCATCAAGTCGATGCAGTAGTCCATGTTCATCTGGTTGTCGCCGCTGAAGAAGTCAATCTTCACGCCCACCACGCCCATCTTCTCGCACCAGGCAAACTCCCGCTCGCGGTCTTCGGGCTTGTTCAGGCGATACTTGGGGCCGGGGGCACCGTTCACCCAGCCCACCGACGAGTTGTACCATATCAGCGGCTTGATGCCCTTGGCCACGGCATAGGCCACGGCATCCTCGATGGTCTTGCCTTGGTTCGAAGCCACCTTGTTCATCTCGTCCCACTCAGCATCGATGAGCACGTAGGGCAGATGCAGACTGACGGCCATATCCACATACTTCTTGATGATGTTGTAGTCGTTGGATCCGTGGTTGTTGGCCCAATAAATCCACGACACCACGCCTGGCTTGATCCAACTGGCGTCGGCCAGCGTCGACGGCTCGCTCACGTCGGTCACCAGCGTCGACTGCACCACGTCGGCCAGCGTGCCGATGATGACCACGCGCCACGGGGTGTGCCAGCTGCCCGAGAGCAGCAGGTCGTTCTGGTCTTGCACCACGCTGAAGAGTTCGCCCTTGCTGAAGAGGCTCGACGCACTCTGCCGCCGCTCGATGTTGGCCTCGGTGATGAGGGCGAAGAGTCCGTCGGCGGGCTGCATCAGCAGCGGATAGCCCCAGTGGGTGTTGACTTCGTTTGTAGGCCTGTTGCCGCCAAAGCCGCCCAGCTTCTTCACGTTGGCAGTGGTCGAAGGCTCAAAAAATCCCTCGTAGCCGTCGCTCCACTGCAGCATCCAGCGCCGCATGCCCTCGGGGATGACATAGGTGGTGTGCTCCTCGGGATGCTGCTGGCTGTGCAGGTTCTGGTATTCATAGCGGAAGGCGATGCCGTCGTTGTAGAGGCGCATCACCATCTTCGCGTCGGGGCCGATGGGTGCCTCATACTCTTTGGCCTCGTTGTGGCAATGCAGTCGCTTGCCTTCAAGCATCTGGTAGTCGTCGGTCACCTTCCGCACGAACGTCAGCTTAGTAAACGCCACGTCGGCCAGCTCCAGCACCGTAGCCTTGCGGTGGCTCACCACCAGTTTGCCGTCGGCCACGTGGGCCTTCAGCTTACCATTGGGCGACACGGCCGTCTGTGCCTGCGCCAGCAGGGCTACACAGCAGAGCGCCACCATCGAAATCAGTCTCTTTAGTTTCATATTCTTTTGGGTTTTTAATCAGGGCAATCGCAACACCCGTTTTTCTTGGTGCAAAGTAACAAAAAAAATGTCAACGGCACAAATATTTGGCCACCTTTTTTTAGCTATTCCATCTATTCTGTCTATTCCTATCCCGTCCATCCCCCCCCTCGCCCATTGAGTGGCTACGCCTTCAGTGCCAGGCATCAGAACTTCCAGCGCAGCTGCACATCGAGGTCGGTAGTGCTCGAGTGCGCTATCTCCTGCAGACCAGTGCCGATGGTGGGGCGGTCGAAATAGTTGGTGTAGCCCAGTCGCAGGGCTATCCGCAGCGTGGGCAGGATGTCGATGCGCGCCTGGGCAGCCAGTCGCAGACCATTGCCGTAGTAGGTGGGAAAGTAGAACTCGTGCTGCAGCTGCCGCTCGTAGACGTAGATGCGGCTCTGATAGGAGTCGGTGTCGAAATAGGCGGCCATGGCCCCAAGCTGCACCCGCTCCTTGCTGTAGAGCACCTGCTGGCTCAGCATCCAGCCGTGGTCGGCCTGTTTGTAGAACACCCGCGCCAGGTCCACCTGCGTCTTTAGCGTCAAGGGGTCGTTGGCGTAGGTGACTGACAGCCGTTCGCGGTGGTCGTTGTTGGCCAGCAAGGCCGATTTGTCGGCATTGTCGCGCTGGCGCAGTTGGGTGCGATGACGGGCCTGAAGCGTCCAACGGCGATGCTGCCAAGTGGCCTGCAACAGCAGGTCGGCGGCATGCGACGACTGCGACACTAAATAGCGCGCCCAAGCGAAGTAGGCATAGTCGGCGTAGGCCTGCAATCGCAGCCTCGCCAAGGGTTGCCACGTGGCACCGAGGTAGATGCCGCTCTCGTTTTGCGTGCGACTGCCAGCGGCAAAGCTGTGTCCGTGGAGGGTGGTGTAGCGGAAGCTATAGAAACGTTGCAGCAACATCAGCCCCAGATGGGCCGCTGGCTGGAGGCTCAGGCTGTTGATGGTGGCCAAGTGGCCGTGGCCGTCGGTGGCCGTCTCGCCACTCAGTGCCCAACGGTGGTGGCGATAGGCATAGTCGGCACTGACGTTGACGAAGTGCTGCCCGTGGGCATAATGGCGACGATAGAGGGTCTCGCGCTGTGGCTCCAAGGGGCGGCTCAATCGCGTGGCGACGGTGGTGAGACCGAGGCGGAGAGCCTCATAGCGCAGTGCCAGGTGTGCACCGCCATCGACCATGCTGGTGTTGCCTTTCTTGTTCATCTCCGTGGGGGTGCGGTGGTAGCCGCTGGTGATGAGCGTCTGTGCCGAGGTGCTGTCGCTGGTTAGCGTGGCATCGATGGTGCGCCACGAGAGGAAGGGTGTCAGCTGCAGCTCAACATTGCCTGAATCGCTGGCTTTCCTGGATAATCCGGGCCGAATCAAGTCGATGGTGGCCGCAGCACCCTGGAAATAGTCGGCCTCGGAGCGCGAACCATGGGGGCGCAGGGTGGCCACGCTGCGCCCCAGATTCTGCAGCGTGGCCAGCTTGCCCAATTGGAAACTATGTCCCAGCACCAGACCCATGCCCGCCGACAGCTTGTACTTGCCCGCCACCAGGTTGGCAAGTCGTCCCAACTGCTTCAGCTGCACATAATAAGAATAGGTGTCGTAGCCCCAACCGTTGCCCTTGGCAAAAAAGGGTTCGCCAGCATCCTGCGCGCCAACAAGCCCCAGCCGCAAGTGGTTGCCGCTCTTCAGTTCGTAGCGCAGCGTGTGACGATAGGGATAGCCCAAGTAGCCGTTGCGGTCGCCCCGCCGTTGGTAGAATGGCACGCGCAGGGTGGTGGTCAGGGTGTGGCGACTGCGACTGAGCAGGGTGTCGAGGCGGGGGAACGTGTGGGGCGATTCCACCGGCTCGTCGCTCACCATGACGAAGAAGGGCAACAGACGCAGCTGCTGATAGTCGAGCGAACGCACCATGCGCAGCTCGCCCAATGAGCGCATGGGACCATAGCGATAGAGATACTCCTCGATGTCCATCACCTGCTGCGCCGTGAGGAAGGGCAACTGCTCCAGCTCCTCGCGCGTGGCATGGTTCAGGTCGAGCGGACTTTCGGCCAACTGCTCCAGCAGGTCGTAGCTCTCCTGCAAGGCCTCGGCGGTGGTGGTCTCGTCGTCGCCGTCGATGGCCATCACCTCGTCCATCACCTGCTGCCAGCTTTGGTCGGCAGCAGTCTGGGCGTTGGCAACGCGCATCCCCATCAGCAGGAGAAGGAGGAAGAGGAGTCCTTTGGCATTCATCACGATGCAAAGGTACGAAGAAGCAGGAGAAGAACCAAAGAAACAGGCATTTTTCTTTGGGACTTCACTCACTTCTTCGTACCTTTGCATGGCCAAAACAAGAAACGACCGCTTTTTATGAACCCACTCAACAAGGAGATTCTGCGACTGGCGCTGCCAAGCATGGTGTCGAACATCACAGTGCCACTGCTGGGACTGTGCGACGTCACCATCATGGGACACGTGGGGGGCGCGGAGAGCATCGCGGCCATCGCCGTGGGCAGCATGATCTTCAACGTGATGTACTGGCTCTTCGCCTTTCTACGCATGAGCACCAGCGGACTCACAGCCCAAGCCTTTGGGGCGGGGCGGCAGCAGGAGTGTCGCCACATCCTGCACCACTCGCTGCGCCTTGCCCTGGTCGTGGCGTTGGCCATCGTGGTGCTGCAGGTGCCGTTGCAATGGCTGACGTTCTGGCTGACGAATGCCACAGGCGACGTGGCGCGGCTGTGCATGCCCTACTTCTACATCTGTGTGTGGGGAGCACCAGCGGTGCTGGGTCTCTACGTGGTGATGGGCTGGTTAGTGGGGATGCAGGACACGCGCCGACCGATGATGATAGCCATCGGACAGAACGTGATGAACATCGCCACATCGGTGGTGCTGGTGCTGGGCTTCGACATGGGCCTGACGGGCGTGGCCATCGGCACGCTCACCGCACAATGGGCCGGATTCGCGATGGGATTAGGGTGCGTGAGAAAAAAAAACTCACCCCCAGCCCCTCTCCGATTGGAGAGGGGAGTATATACACCATGCGGCAACAATAAGGGAAAAGACTATATACTCCCCTCTCCAATCGGAGAGGGGCCGGGGGTGAGGCTGAAGGGGCTGGGGGTGAGGCTGAAGAGGCCGGGGGTGAGGCTTGAGGGGCTTTTGTCTGTTGCTTTGTTCCTCCGCACACTATGCTTAGTGGGCGTCAACCTGTGGTTCACATCAGCTGGGGCGGCTCAAGGGGCGCTCACGCTGGCCGCCAACACGCTGCTGATGCAGCTGTTCATGCTCTTCAGCTATGTGATGGATGGCTTCGCCAATGCGGGCGAAGCCTTGGCGGGACGCTTCACGGGCGCTGCCGACGAACAGATGTTGGGCCGCTGCGTGCGCCAGCTGTTTGCGTGGGGAGGCGGCGCGGCGCTGCTCTTCACCATCGCCTATCTGCTGGGGGGACCGCTCATCCTCGGTCTGCTCACCAGCGACGGTGCAGTGGTGGCAGCAGCCTGCCACTACCTGCCGTGGGCAGTGGCCATCCCAGCAGCGGGCACGGCGGCCTTTGTGTGGGACGGCATCTTCATCGGCACCACGCGGGCCACGGGCATGCTCTTCGCCTGCTTCTGGGGAGCCGTAGTATTCTTCGCCCTGTGGCTGCTGCTGGCAGGGAGCATGGGCAACCACGGCCTGTGGCTGGCCTTCATCATGTTCTTGCTGATGCGTGGAGGGGTGCAGACGTGGCTCTACCGCAAGCGCAACTGATCGCCCACCTGGATGTTGTAGTCGGGGGTGAGGCGGTTGAGCTTGTAGAGCGATTTCAGGCGGATGCCATATTTCTGCGCAATGGTGTACATCGACTCGCCGGCCTGCACGGTATGGGGCACGCGCTTGTATTCCTTGGGCGCCTTCTTCTGCTTCTTCTTCAGCCACACCACCTCGCCTGGCTCCAGCGCGTCGCGCTTGTCGCGCTCGTTGTAGCGGGCCAACTTGCGATAGGAGATGCCTATCTCGTCGGCAATGCTGCGGAAGGTGTCGCCTTGGCGGGCATATAAATAATAATTCTTATTATATATGTAGATGGGGTGCAGCTGTGCGACATCGCGCTGATGCCCCACGGCATGCTTGTCGTAGCTGCGGGCGCGGTCGTACTGCGCAAGGTTGTAGTTCTCGATGATGTCGATGAGACTCTCGGCATAGCGGGGGTTGGTGGCATAGCCGGCGGCCTTCAGCCCTCGCGCCCAACCCTTGTAGTCGGTAATTTTTAGCTTGAAGAGACCGCTGTAGCGCTGCCCCGTGGCCAAGAAGCGCGAGTGGTCCTCGAACGAATCGTAGGCCGAGGCGTAGGCGCGGAAGCACTCGTTCTTCTTGTCGTCGTCGCGATAGACGGTGCGCCCGGTCCATCCGTGGCATTTGATGCCAAAATGGTTGTTGCCCTTCGTGGCCAGCGTGCTCTGCCCCGCAGCCGACTCCAGCAGCCCTTGCGCCAGGGTGATGCTGGCGGGCACCTTCCACTTCAGCATCTGCTCAACGGCCACGTCGCGGTATTTCTCAATATATTGAAGATACTTAAGGCTTGAGGTCTGAGAATGCAGATTTAGGGTTGCACACATCAGCAGCATGCAAACCCACCAGAAGCGATTACTGAACAATGTTTTCATCATAAGAATGACTCATACTCATGAGCAACGGATTTCCTGGTATTCCGGCTTCCCCGGACAATCCGGATTACACTATCATATCTCCTCGCACTCCTTCAGCCACAAGGTGCTGGCGGCATCGCTGGGCATGCGCCAGTCGCCACGGGGCGAGATGCTGACGCTGCCCACCTTCGGACCGTCGGGCAAGCAGGAGCGCTTGAACTGCTGGTTGAAGAACCGACGGCAGAAGGTCTGCAGCCACTTCTTGATGGTGTCGTCGGCGTAGCGGTCGGCGAAGGCATGCTGCGCCAGCATGAAGATTTTCTTCGGGCGGAAGCCGAAACGCATCAGATAATAGAGGAAGAAGTCGTGCAACTCGTAGGGGCCCACCAAGTCCTCGGTCTTCTGCTGGATGTTGCCTTCGGCATCGGCGGGTGTCAGCTCGGGCGAGATGGGGGTGTCCACCACGTCGAGGAGCGTGTCGTGCTGACTGGCAAAGGCGGGCAGCGAAGCCACATAGCGCACCAGATATTGCACCAGCGTCTTGGGCACGCCACCGTTGACGCAATACATCGACATGTGGTCGCCGTTGTAGGTGCACCAGCCGAGGGCCAGCTCCGAGAGGTCGCCGGTGCCGATGACCATGCCGCCCACCTGGTTGGCCACGTCCATCAATATCTGCGTGCGCTCGCGGGCCTGGGCGTTCTCGTAGGTCACATCGTGCACCTGCATGTTGTGGCCAATGTCCTGCAGATGCTGGGTGACGGCCTTGGCGATGCTGATCTCGCGCTGGGTGATGCCCAACGACGACATCAGGAGGAGGGCATTCTGATGGGTGCGTCCAGTGGTGCCAAAGCCCGGCATGGTGATGCCGATGATGCCCTTGCGCGAGAGGCCGAGCCTGTCGAAGGCCCTGACGACGACGAGCAGTGCCAACGTGCTGTCGAGGCCACCGCTGATGCCGATGACGGCCTTGTCGCAGTGGGTGTGCTGAAGGCGCTTCACCAGTGCCATGGTCTGTATGTCGAGAATCTCCTCGCAGCTCCTCGACATCTGTTCGCCCGAAGGGATGAAGGGATGGGGGTTCACCTGTCGCAGCAACTCGAAGTCGCGGGGTGCCACGGGCTTGCACTCTACGATGGCGGCGGCAGCGCCGTCCTGTGCGGTGCGGAAGGTGGTGTTGTTCTGCCGCTCGGCACGCAGCCGCTCCACGTCGATCTGCTGGATGCGCAGCTGTGGCTCCATGGAGAAGCGGGCGGCCTGCGACAGCAGCTTCCCGTTTTCAAAGATGAGCGCATTGCCGCCATAGACGACATCCTGCGTCGACTCGCCGAAGCCGCAACTGCTATAGACGTAGCCGCACATCATGCGGGCGCTCTGCTGGGCCAGCAGGGAGAGCAGATAGTCGTGCTTGCCTATCAGTTCGTCGGAGGCCGAGAGGTTCAGGATGATGTCGGCGCCGGCCAGGGCCAGGTTGTTGCTCGGCGGCAGCGGTGCCCACACGTCTTCGCAAATCTCGATGCCGAAGCAGGCACCGTCGCAGGTGCGGAACACTTGTGGCTCAGCCGACACACGCACCGGACTGCCAGCCAGATAGATCTCCTGGGGCTGCAGGTCGGTGGACGAGGCAAACCAGCGCTTCTCGTAGAACTCGTTGTAGTTGGGCAGGTAGGTCTTGGCCACCAGTCCCAACAGGCACCCATGCTGCACCACGGCGGCACAGTTGTAGAGCAGCGAGCCGATGCGCACGGGCAAGCCCACCACCACGATGATGTCGAGCTTGCGGGTGAAGTCGAGCAGCACCAGCAAGCCTTCCTCGGCCTTGTCGAGCAGAAGCTGCTGGCGGAACAGGTCCTGACAGCTGTAGCCCGTGAGCGACAGCTCGGGGAAGACGATGACCTCGGCACCCTTGCCCTCGGCCTGTGCAATCTGACTCTCTATCTGCTGAACGTTGTATTCCACGTCGGCCACGCGAACACCTGGTATGGCAGCGGCCACTTTTATCAATCCGTATTTCATTTCGTAACGATTAGGTTGCGGTTAAAGAAAAAAACATGTGTCTCAAGCATTGCATCACTTGATGGTCACCTGTGTGGCACCGTAGCCATACTCCTGGAACGACGCATCTTGATAGATGTATGACTTATAGCGATATTGCAGTTCGTTGACGAGTGCCTTGCGCAGCACGCCCTCGCCCTTGCCATGGATGAAGACAATCTTCGTGCCCTTCTTCTTCTCATAGTTCTTCAGTGTGCGGCGGAACACATCGAGCTGGTAGTTCAGGATGTCGCTGGCCGTCATGCCAGCCGTCGTGTCGAGGAGTTCCGAAGCGTGCAGGTCGACAACGATGGGCGAAGAGCCTACAGACCCACCAGCCACTCCAGCCCCACCAGCCTCACCCCCAGCCCCTCTCCGATTGGAGAGGGGAGGATATAGTCTTTTCCCTTGTTGCTGCCGCATGGTGTATATACTCCCCTCTCCAATCGGAGAGGGGCCGGGGGTGAGGCTACTCCCCTCTCCAATCGGAGAGGGGCTGGGGGTGAGGCCATGCTCCACAATGGTATAAACGAGGGCGGGCTGCTCGAAAAAATCATTCTCTTGGAAGGTGTGCAGCTTGTAGAACTTCACGCCGTCGATGCGGAGCTGCACGTCGACGGCGGGCTTCATGATGAAGGGCTTGTCGCGCTTGTAGGCTATCAGCTGCACCGACACGCGCTCCATCGTGCCCAAGTCCTCGCGCCCAAACTCCTCGATGAAGAGTTTGGTGTTGGGTTCCACCTCGTCGGTGAAGCGCAGATGCCAAGCCGCTCCCTCAGCCGTGCTATAGGCGAAGCGCATGTAGTAGTTGGAATCGTTGACGAAATATGCCTCGAAGCGCGTACGCGTCAGCTCTTTCACATCCATCGGCACAAACGCCAGATAGGCCGACAACAGTTCCCCGCCCTTACGCTCAGTCACAAACCGTCCTGTGCCACCCTGCGACAACGGTGAGTCGATAGCATTATCGGCAGAACTATCTGCTCCCCTCCCTCCAGGGAGGGGCTGGGGGTGGGTCTTCTGGGGGTGGGTCTGTTGGGTCTGCTGCTTTATCTGCACGATGCGGCTTGTGTCGTAGTTCTCCTCGCCCACCACCACTACTTCGTTCAGCGCCATGGGCACTTGGAAGCCGTCTTCGTCTTCCACCAGCACGATGTTCTTCCCCTGGAAGCCAGCCACGCGGCCGCCCCCTATCTCACTGAGGAACCTCACCTTGTCTCCTATCTTCATAATACAAAATATTCAAATTGTCTTTACAGTCTCAACTATCAGCTTCTTATACAACAATTATTCCTTGTTCGTAGTCGCTTCTATATAACTAAGTTACAGACCCTACTCCCAGCCCACCCCGTAAGGGCAGGGGTGGGGGCTGTATTGTTATTATTCACGTTTGCTTTCGTGTGACACACAAGTTTGCTGCAAAGGTACGAAAAAGTGAGCAAAGGAACAAAACAAATACACGAAAAAAAGTGGTTCTTCCGCTTTTTTAGTTGGTCGAGCCATTGGCGAGTGAAGGCACAGCCGCCCCCCCTCCCCCGTAAGAGCAGGGTTCAAGAATGGAGCGGCCACGCATAGTCCTCTGCAGCAACGGACAGAATGGGCTTGAGAAGTAAGCGGTGCGCTAAGCCTGACCAACTCAAGAAGCGGAAGAACCCCAAAATTAACTTGGGACGATTATGATAGACGCAGAAGCCCCGGAGGGGCGACGGAATACAGGCAGGGGCATCGCCCCTGTGAAAGCAAAGGGAACAACAGCCCCGGAGGGGCGACGGAATATCCTGTTAATCTTTTAGGTTTTTACAGGGGTGAGGTCTCTGTGGGATAATTGGTGCTCACCATCGCCTTCTGTCGCCCCTCCGGGGCTATATGGTGGGTGGGGCGCTTTTACAGGGGCGATGCCCCTGCCTATATTCTGTCGCTCGGCTATTGAGCGGTGACGCTTTCAGCGACAGCTACAGTCACAGACGGATAATCACATACGAGTCCACTTGAAAGAGTAGAAAGGGGGCTCATTTGTTCTTATCTATGCGTGCTTGATAGAACTGGCGCAGGTCGGTCCACTTGTAATAGGGGAACTGGTCGGTGGATATGGGCAGACGGGCCTCGACGCCATTGAGCAGACATTTCATCAGGATGTCATCATCGCCCTTCTTGCCACGATAGAACACCAGCTGGATGTTCGAGGCCTTGCCCGTCTGCCAGTTCTGGTAGCAGTTCTTCACCTCGTAGGGGTCCTCCGGGTCCTTGTCGGCCCCGTTGATGCCCATCAGCACGGTGAGCGGCCCCAGACAGGTGTCGTGGCCGAAGCGCAGGTCGGCGATATGGTCGCTGCTGCCCTTGATGACGGCATCGGCCTTCTTGATGATGTCTTCCAAGATAGGAATCATCTCGTATTGCGGCTCGAACACCCACGAATAGGAGCCGAGATTCGACTGCTCCCACTGTGCCGCTATCTCGTCGTCGGTGATCAGATGGCCCATCATGCCCTCGTGTCCGATGTTGGGCAGCGAGGTGTAGAGGTTGATGAGGTTGCTCCCTATGTTGCGAAGGTTGCCGGGCAGGCTGTCGGTGCTTACGAACACCCGCTTCACCACTTTGTCGCGCAGCGATTCGTCGAAGGTGAAGGCCGCCCTGTTGCGCTCCCATCGTGCCGTGTCTCTTCTGAACTTTCTCTTCAGCGGGTTCTGATTGTCGGTGGGCACCACGCCGTCGAGGGTCTTCCGCGCCGACTGTTCGCGGATTTCAATTTTCGGGTTGCACTGCACCAGCTCCTGACAGAACGACGACATGCTGAGCACGCAGCGCCCCGTGAGCGAGGAGATGGCCAGCACGTTGCCGCCACGCTTGAACACCTCGGGGAAGCTGTTGTACATCACTCGGGCTATGCGCTGGTGCTGCTCCCATCCCAGGTCGCTCAGCTCGCTCACGCCTGCCGTCAGCTCGTCCTTGGCAGCCATGAACTTGTTGAAGAAAGCCTCGCCCTCGGCGGTCAGCAGCTGTTTCTCGTGAGCCGTCGTCAGCAGTCTCGACAGCTCTTGGTAGAGCGTCGAGTTCCAGTAGTAGCGCGAGCCGTGGCGGGCATAGTGGCTGATGTAGAAGGGCTTGTAGCCCTTGGGGGCCTTCGTCAGCGGCTGGGTGGTAAACGTGTACGGATAGTCCGTTCCGTACGCTCTTCTTGGGTCGGCCTTGAGCTGGTCGAGTGCAGCATTGCCTTGCGCCCACGATGCGATGGCCGTGAGCACAGTGATGAGTAACAGGATGGTTCGTTTCATGCAGCGTAGATAATAAAAGTATTTTGCAAAGTTACGAAAAATCGGGCAAATTCGGGAGAAGGGTTCTCCAATTTCATATTTTACGTTTCATATTTTATGAAATGCAAAGATAGTTCTTTCTTTCGAACCACGCAAATTTTTCGTAGTTTTTTTCTCTATCAGGGGATAAAAGCGAGAAACAGCAATCACTCATTCTTTGTAAAAAAAAGGTGGCATCTGCTGGAGAAAGCCATTCACTTCGGATTACGTCAATGATGGCCGACTGGAGATGCAGTCGGCACAGCGGCATGCAAAACTGGAGGGGCAATAAACACATAACTCAGGGCTTGTCCTGGGCTATGGGTTTATTGCCCCTCCGGGGCACCATCCCAACAAATATTGTGCAGATGTGACCAACCCCTTCGGGAGGGGCTGTGGTTGCCTATTTTTCGGCCTTGAAGGCCTCGGCCTGCTGGCGAATAAGCTCCTGGTCGTTGAAATAGTCGATGCGCATGGCGCGGCGCACCTCGTCCATCGTCTGGGCACCCACCTCACGGGCCTGCTCGGTGCCCTTCTTCAGGATGTTATAGATTTCGGGGATGTCCTGCTCCAGCTCATGACGACGCTGGCGCATAGGCTCCAGAAACTGGTTGAGCACCTGGTTGAGGAACTTCTTGCACTTCATGTCGCCCAGTCCGCCACGGCGGTAATGGTCCTTCAGCTCATCCAGGTTTTGGTATTCAGGCCAGAAGTTGGCGAAGTCCTGGTCGGTGCTGAAAGCATCGAGATAGGTGAAGACGGCGTTGCCTTCCACGTGTCCTGGGTCGCTGACGTTCAGGTGCAGCGGGTCGGTGTACATCGAGCGCACCTTTTGCCACACCTCGTCGGCCGAGTCGGAGAGGTAGATGCAGTTGCCGAGGCTCTTCGACATCTTCTCCTTGCCATCGGTGCCGGGCAGTCGGCGTGCCGTCAAGTTCTCTGGCAGCATGATTTGTGGCTCCACCAGCACGGGGCCGTAGATGTTGTTGAAGCGGTTCACCAGCTCACGTGTCACCTCCAGCATCGGCTCCTGGTCCTCGCCAGCTGGCACGGTGGTGGCCTTGAAGAGGGTGATGTCGGCGGCCTGGCTCACAGGGTAGCAGAAGAATCCCAAGGGGATGCTCTCGCCCTCGAAGCCGCGCATCTTTATCTCGGTCTTCACCGTGGGGTTGCGCTGCACGCGGCTCACGCTGACGAGGTTCATCAGGTAGGTGGTAAGCTCGGCCAGCTCAGGGATATGGCTTTGAATGAACAGAATACACTTTGCGGGGTCGAGGCCAGCGGCCAGATAGTCGAGCGCCACATTGATGATGTTCTGCCGAATCTTCTCGGGGTTGTCGGCGTTGTCGGTCAGTGCCTGCACGTCGGCCATAAAGACGAACATACGGTCGTAGTCGCCAGCGTTTTGCAGTTCCACGCGACGGCGCAGCGAGCCTACATAGTGTCCCAGATGGAGCTTCCCTGTGGGGCGGTCTCCTGTCAGAATAACTTTCTTCATGAATATCTTTTTTCGTGTGTTATTGTGCAATGAGGGTGCAAAATTACGAAAAAAAATGCAGACGGCGCAAAAATGCGATATTTATTTCACTTCCCTACCGCAATTGTCGCCCATTTCAGTTCTTTTCGGTCATGTACTTCCAGTAGCGCCGGGGCATGTCGTTGAGCTGCTTGCGGGGGTTCATGCGCTCCTTGATGCAGATGGCCTTGAAGTAGGTTCGCCAGAGTTCCTGCAGCAGCTGGTCGTCGCTGCTGAGCACGTCGTCATCGAGCTTGCCGTTCGACAGGTCGAAGGGAACGGTGGATTCGTCTGAGAAGGTGATGCGAATTGGGGCGGGGGTAGAGTTGTAATATCCATAATGGCGCTTGGCATCGTAGATGAGCCACGTCTGGTCGTTGAAGCGGTCGGCGAAGTGGTCGATGACGAGGGGTAGCACGTTGTGGTCGGGGCTGACGACAGCGAAATAGGTGCCGTCCTTGGCTTTCTGGAAGCGGATGAACTGCTTCATGCGCAGCTGCTCGTGGAGCACACGGCGGGCGATGTTGGTCACGGCCAGCACGTCAGGGTCGGCAAAGTTGCGGGCGATATCCCCCTGTCGGAACACTTTGCAGACATATTGGAACAGCGGCTGGTTCAGCTCCCTCAGTTCCGACAGCCAGCTAACGGAAATCAATTTCATGGCCTCATGCGTCAGCCGCTTCTCCAGTCCTGCCCACACGCGCTGGGCCTTCATCTCGTCGGTATGAACTTTATATATACGTTCGCAGAACAGCGGCAGCGCGTCGCCCTCCTTCAGCAACTGCTCCGGCTGCTCCTTCAAGGCAAAGGCATCGAACACCGCCGTCAGCAGCCCGTCCATCGTTCCGTCGAATGTATATACCGTCATTTGCTGAATTCGAGTGAGAAGGTGGTGCAGTATCCGTTGCGGGGCTTGTCTTCCAGACTGATGGTGCCCCCCTGTTGCACCATCAACCTACGCGAGAACGACAGGCCGATGCCGCTGCCTGTGCGCTTAGTGGTGAAGAAGGGTATGAAGATGCTCTGACGAGCCTCTGCGGGTATGGGCTGTCCGTTGTTGCTCACCAAGAGCCTCCCCCCAGTCGAGGGCGACGAGGGAGCCATCTCAATGGCGATGCGGGTGGCCCCAGCCTCGATGGCGTTCTTCACGAGGTTGATGAGTATCTGGCGCAGCATGTTGAGGTCGGCATTCACGATGGCATCGTCGGGCACGGGGCAGTCCCATGCCACATTGGGATAGAGCTGCTGGATATCGGTCAGGAGAGGCGCCAACCGCACTTGCTCGAAGACGGGTTGCTGCAACTGCGACAGTTTTCGGTAGGAGTCAACGAAGGCGTTCATGTGCTGCGAGGTGGCGAAGATGGCGTGAATGCCCTCTTCGAGCGGAGTGCCTTTCACGTCAGGGCGGTCGAGCAGCAACTGGCTGATGCTGGTGATGGGTGCTGTGGCGTTCATTATCTCGTGGGTCAACACCCGTGTGAGCCGCTCCCACGATTCCACCTCGCTTTGGTTCACTTGCTGGCGGATGGTCTCCCCCAGCCTATTCAGCGTCTCCTGCATGGCCCGCTCGCCAAAGAACATCCCATCGGTGGGCATTCTGAAGGTGAAATCGCGATTGCGTATGGCCTCCTGCATCAAGTAGGCACGCAGTCGCAGCTTCCGCTGATGGCTGACAAACCACACCACGAATACCACGACGACTACACCTATTATAATATATGCCCACATAAAAGGAAATTTCTATCTACGGCTTGAGGGGTTGTTGGGCGTGAGGCTTTTCATCTTGTTGTATAGCGTTTGCCTGGTGATGCCCAGCAGTTCGGCAGCCTGCGACAGATTGCCGTGGCAGTGGTCGATGGTGCGGCGTATGTGCTCCTTCTCCACCTCGTCGAGGCTGACGATTTCGCTCCGCATGTCGAGCACGTCCTTCAGCTTATGCACCAGCTCGTCGTTGTCCCACGGCTTGGTGATGAAGTCGGCAGCACCGTTCTTCAGTCCCTTCACCGCCAAGTTGACATCGGCGTAGGCGGTGAGCAGCACCACCGGCGTCTGCGGATGCTGCTTGCGTATGGCGCGAAGCCAAAAGAGTCCCTCACTGCCGCTGTTCACGCCAAGGGTGAAATTCATGTCGAGCAGCACGATGTCGATGGGCTGCTGTGCCATCAACTTCATGATTTGGTCGGGCTGGGTGGTGGTCAGCACCTGCTCGAAGGTGCCGTCCAGCAGATAGCGCATCGCCGTGAGGATGGAGGCGTTGTCGTCGACCACCAAAATGGTTCCATACTTGTTCATGGCTGCAAAGTTACGCATTTATTGTCTATAAATCATACAGAAAGGTGTCTAATTTTTAGACGAAATGCGTTTCGCCAGCAAATAATGGATAGAGAAGAACGAATAAAGTATTACCTTTGCACCAATATTTGCAAAAAGCACGACTAAGTATGGATAGGGTTATAGAACGTACAAAGACACAACGGCTGATGAAATACTGGCCGTATGCGGCAGGAGGCTGCCTGCTCATCATCGTCTTGCTCTGGGTGATATTTGGCGACCACGCCTCGACGCTCCGTGTGAACCGCGACGAGCTGACCATCAGCCAGGTGGAGCGCGCCGAGTTCAAGGACTATGTGCGCACCAACGGGCAGGTGCTGCCCATACAAGTGGTGCAGATTTCGCCCGAGGAGGGCGGCATCGTGATGGAGAAGGTGGTGGAGGAAGGCTCGCACGTGAAGAAGGGCGATGTCATCGTTCGCCTGTCGAACAGCAACCTCGACCTGCAGATACTGAATGCCGAGGCCGAGCTGGCCGAGAAGCAGAACCTGCTGCGCAACACGCAGGTGGCCATGCAGCAGGACCGCCTGAACAACCAGACGGAGCAGGCCCAGCTCGACATGGACACCCATCGCAAGCAGCGCACCTACGAGCAGAACCGCCAGCTCTACGATGCCAAGCTCATCAGCCTTGAGGATTATCTGCAGTCGCAGGAGGACTACCAGCTCTCGGCCAAGAAACGCTCATTGGTGAGCCAACGGCTGAAGCAGGACTCCATCTATCGCACCGTGCAGATGGACCAGATGGAGGACAACCTGCAGAACATGCGCCGCAACGTGGTGCTGGTGCGCCAGCGCAGAGACAAGCTCGAAATCCGCTCGGCCATCGACGGCGAGCTGGGACTTTTAGACGTGGAGCTGGGCCAGAGCATACAGCCGGGGCAGAAGATTGGACAGCTCAACGACCTCAGCGACTATAAGGTGCAGGCGCAGATTGACGAGCACTACATCGACCGCGTGCGCCAGGGGCTGTCGGCCACGTTTGCCCGTGGCGAGCGGCAGTATCAGCTGCAGGTGCGCAAGGTGTATCCCGAGGTGCGCGAGGGCAAGTTCCGCTGCGAGTTCGTCTTCCGAGGCGAGCGGCCCGACAACATCCGCACGGGCCAGACCTATTACATCGACCTGGAGCTGGGGCTGCCCGAGCAGGCCATCATCATCCCTCGCGGCACGTTCTTCCAGACCACCGGCGGCCAGTGGATTTTCGTGCTCTCGGCCGATGGCAGCAAAGCCTATCGCCGCCCCATCCGCATAGGTCGCCAGAACCCGCAGCACTACGAGGTGCTCGAAGGACTGGAGCCGGGCGAGCGCGTGGTCACCAGCGGCTACGAGGCTTTCAAAGACAACGAAGTATTGGTAATCAAGTAAAAGACCATGAAGACCATTATCAGAAACTTTACATCCATATTCCGCAAGTTTGTTGCGGCCAGTCTGCTCAACCTGCTGGGCTTGAGCCTCGCCTTTGCATCGTTCTTCGTCATCATGACGCAGGTAACCTACGACCTGGGCTACAACAAGAGCTTTGCGGAGCACGAGAAGCTGTTCCGGCTGACAATGGAGTTAGGTGCAGGCATGGAGGACTATGGCACGACGCTGCCTCGACCCGTGATAGAGCAACTGGCATCAGCCTCGCCACACATCACCGCCTATGGCATTAAGCAGGGATGGACCAACAACGACCAGTTTGTGGTGGACGAACAAGAATACTCGCTAACGCTCACATACGGCATTCATGACTTCTTGAGCGTGTTCAAGCCAACAGTCATTGACGGTGACCTGGCAGGCTTGCAGCGCGATGGCAATATCGTGTTGACACAGCCTGAGGCGGTGCGTATCTTCGGCGATACCGGTGCTGTGGGTAAGACGTTGAAGTACAAATGGGAGGACAATGTTTTTTACAATGTGTGCGCCGTGATTGAGGACTATCCGGAAAACAACCTGCTGCATGGCTCATGCTTTATAGGTGTCAACAGCAATGAAGACAACTACCGGAACTGGAACTACGACGCCTATATCCGCGTGGATGATGCCCAGAACCTGCCGGTGGTGCTCAAGGCCATGCGTCAGAAGGCCATCGAGCTGTTCAAAGAGGATTTCAATCTGACCAGCCCCAAAGAAGCGGATGCCCTGCAGGTCATCCTGACCCCTGTGGCCGATACTCATTTCTCAAAAGACCTAAACAAGAATTTCACTGGCAGCAACTCGGTCAACAGGAACTCCGTCTATCTGCTCATCTGTTTCTCGCTGCTGATAGTGGTGATAGCCGCCGTGAACTTCATGAATTTCAGCTTGGCCGAAACGCCCATGCGCATTCGCAGCATCAACACGCAGAAGGTGCTGGGAGCCACAACGGCGAGCCTGAGGGGCAGTCTGATAGCCGAGGCGGTCATCGTCAGCCTGATGGCTTTCGTGCTGGCTATGGCGTTGGTATATCTGGCTCACGATCTTGGCTTGCAGGATTTGGCGCAAGGCAGCATCCTGTTGCAAGACCATCGCGGACTGGTTGGCCTCACGCTGATAATCAGCATCGTCGTGGGGCTGTTGGCGGGTGCCTATCCTGCGTATTATGTCACTTCCTTCCCTCCTGCCTTGGTGCTGAAAGGCTCGTTTGGCCTGTCGCCTAAAGGTCGTGTTCTGCGCACCATACTGATTTGTCTGCAGTTCGTCGTGTCGTTCATGCTGGTCATTGGCGTGGGCATCATGTACTTGCAGAGCTATTTCATCTATCACACCGACTACGGCTTCGACAAGGACGAGGTGATGGTAGTGCCTACGGCCCCCGACACGCGCAATCATGCCGATGCCATCGATGCCGACCTGCGCAAGATTCCCGGCATAGAGGGGGCCAGCCTGGCCCAGAGCGTCCTGGGCTGCAGCGACCGCTATCAGACGTGGGGCAGGGGCAGTGACGACAAGCACATGACATTTACGTGCATCTATGTGGACTGGCGGTTCCTCAATGTGATGGGCATCGACATCGTGGAGGGTCGCAACTTCCGCGAGACCGATGGCGATGTGTACATCTTCAATGAGTCGGCCAAAAAGAAATACCCTTGGCTCACCATCGACGAGCCCATCAACGACGAAGACATGCCAGTCATAGGTTTCTGCGAGGACATCAAGTATTCCTCCCTGCGCGTAGACGACAGCCAGCAGCCAATAGCCTTTTTGGTGCCCCATCCCAACAACTATTATTGGAACAATGGTTTCTGGCGCAATGTGCTGATGGTGCGCGTGGCAAAAGGCGTGGACAAACGTGAAGCCAAGCAGAAAGTGCTGGCAACGGTGCTGAAGTACGAGCACGACAACAAGCTCACCGTGAACGACCTGCACTATATGGACGACAAGTTAGAGGAATCGTACCGGCAGGAGCGCCTCTTCACCAAGCAGATTCTGCTGTTCTCGCTGCTTGCCATCCTCATCAGCATCATCGGTGTTTTCGGCATGACGATGTTCGAGAGCGAGTACCGCCGCAAGGAGATTGGCATCCGCAAGGTGTTTGGCAGTTCAACCAAGGAGATACTGATGATGTTCAACCGTCGATACCTCTACATCTTGCTGGGCTGCTTCGTGGTGGCGGCTCCCATTGGCTACATGGTGGGCGTGCATTGGCTCGAAGGATTTGCCGTCCGCACGACCATCTCGCCCCTGCTGTTCGTGGTGTCCTTCCTGCTCATCGCCCTCATCACAATGCTGACGGTGACCTACCAGAGCTGGAAGAACGCCAACGAGAACCCCGCAGGCAGCATCAAGAATGAGTAGGGTTATAAATGTCATTAAATTCTTAGCAATTAGTTTGCTACAAACAAGAAATCTTCATACCTTTGCCGCCAGTTATTGAGCAGCTACGCGATGGACAAGGAGACCTACGAGAAACAGAAAGCCTTTGCCGGCGAGAAGATTCCTTCGATGCATCGCCGCATGGTGGGGCACGACTATCAGCAACGGCAGATGTATATGATTACGATGGTGACCGAGGGCCGTCGCCCTTTGTTAGGGCAGGTAGTGGGAAGGAGTGACGCGCCTCCTGATACGCCCGACGCGCCGCACACAGAGCCCACAGAGCTGGGGCGGTGCGTGGAGCAGTGCTGGCATGAAATAGCCCTGCGCCACCCGCAAATAGAGGTGCTGGCCTTTCAGCTGATGCCCGACCATTTCCACGGCATCCTCTTTGTGAAGGAGCGCATCGAGAAGCCGCTGGGCAAGGTGCTGCTCGGCTTCAAGCAGGGCTGCAACAAGGCCTTCCGCGCCCTCGTTCCGTCTGTTGCTGTATTACAGCAACAAACAGGACAGCAACAAACAGGACAGGTGAAGACCGACCGCAAGCACGGCCTGCTCTTTGAGCCGAGCTACAACGACAAGCTGCTGCTGCGGGAAGGCCAGCTGAAGCGTTGGAACGACTACCTGCGCGACAACCCGCGCCGACTGCTGATGAAGCGCGAGCATCCCGACCTTTTCCGCGTACAGAGGGGCTTGACCGTCGGCAATATGTCGTTCTCTGCCATCGGCAACCGGTTCCTCCTTCAGCGGCCCGTCTTGTTGCAGGTGCAATGCTCCCGCAGTCTGTCGGAGGCTGAGATACAAGAGCGCGTGGCTTTCTTTACGAAGGCCGCTGCAAGGGGCGCTGTGCTGGTATCGCCCTCCATCTCGCCGGGCGAGAAGGCTGTGATGCGTGCCGCCTTTGAGCAGGGCTTCCCCCTTATCTATCTGCAAGAGAACGGCTTCACCGACTTGGCGAAGCCAGGCGGCAAGCGCATGGAGGCTTGCGCCGAGGGGCGTCTGCTCATCCTTGCCCCGTGGGAGCACCACAACGAGCGCACCACCATCAGCCGCAACCAATGCCTCTCGCTGAACGACATGGCCCGCGCCCTCTGTTCCGTTTGTTGCTGTACTACAGCAACAGACTGAACCCGCCAGCGGGCAAAGGAGCCCACCAAACTGGGAAAAACCGCCACCAAACTGGGAGCAAGCCGCCCCGCAACCAGATTCGGGCGGACGGCCACACAAATTCGGGCGGCCGCCCTTATCCATTCGACCGCGCGGACTTATACGTGGGGGCGGTCGACAAAATCCACATTTTCTTCCTTCTATATCCCCCCATAGGAAGGAGCAGACGGAAAGGCCATGCGCACAATAAAACGATGTGGCAATGCGTTTATCATATAGCAGTTCATCTAATGAGAAAAACATGATGAGAAAAATCTTATTTGCGCTCTTGGCAGTCCTGGCCTTCGCCGGCTGCAGCAGCGACCCCGTGTTACGCGGCATGACCACCCAGCAGAAAGAGAGCTATGCCAAGGCCATCGCGGGCGAATATGCAGGAACCTACATCATCATCTATGGTGATGGAGCTGGCGGCATGAAGACCGTGAAGATAGCGAACTCGCAGATGAGCGTCACCGACCTGACGCTGCACTCGGTCTGTTTCCGCCGTTTCCCCGTGGGCCAGCTCTCGCACGTGGTGATGGATGGTGCGCTGGCCGAGGCGCTGGCGGGTGCAGCTGATGTGGACTTCATGGCCGACTATCGCTTCTACGACCTGCAGGACAATGGCGACGTGAACTGGGGCTTCGAGCCAGTGGCCATTCCGCTGACGCTCCATTACGGTGGTGCCGACCACCACCTGATGCTGAAGCTGAGTTCCAGCAACTACTTCCAGCTGCAAAAGGCGAGCATAGATGCGGGCCAGCCGTTTGCCGAACGAGGTGTCTTCCAGTTTGCCGTCGTGGGCATCTACGAGGGCGACACGCTGCTGCAGGAATTCGACGGCGTTTGGCAGGACACCCAGCGCGAGTTCCTCGTCTACTTCCAGCTCGACAAGGAACAATAGAGACAACAGCGAAACTAAAGACAACCGAAAACAACAGCACCTACTGAGTCTTACGTTTTCTACAACAACGAATTTGACGAATTTAACGAATTATGAGATTGCGGATAATCATTTATCATGTATAATCAGACTGTTTGAAGCGAAGAAGGCATGCCATTGTAAGACAATTATGAATCAATAAGCCGCATGAAATTCGTTTAATTCGTAAAATTCGTTGTTAAAACGTTACGAAAGACAAAGCTTAGTGTCAAAGAATCATACGGAGTTGTGTCTAATCTTTAGACAAACGGCCCGACGGGGGCATGAAAAGCTTGCGAGCAACGAGAAATGAACGTAACTTTGCATTGTCAAAACAACAATTTATGTCAAACAACCATTAAAAAGTTACGATCATGAAAAAGTTATTCGTTTGCTCAATGATGTGCCTGATGGCCATGGCCTCCGAGGCACAAGTTATCACCTCTGCCACCGTCAACAAGGTGTACGAGGAAGTGTCTGCCGACGCCAGCAATGGGTTTGTCTACAACGCGGAGTATGACGACAACGGCTGCATCATCGCTCAGGATGTATATAGAAATGTGCCCTGTGGCAAAAGCGACCTCAACCTGATTCCCACCCTGCGCTACCACTATGCTTACCATGCCGATGGCACGCTGGCCAGTCGCACCAAGTTCGAATGGCGCGGAGGGAAATGGCAGTGCTACGGGAAGCTGGACTATACGCTCAGCGACGGACGCTACACCGTGGAGTACAGCCGTTGGAACCGCAAGAAATCGGACTTCGACCTCCCCTGCGGGCAGATGACCTACACGCTGCTGGCCAACGACGAAGTGACCAGCGTGACCTGCTACTATCGGCATCACAAGAACAGCCCCTTAGAACTGGCTTGGACGACGACCGTGGAGCACCAGCCTGCCGACATCGACTATTATCTGTCGCACCTCCTTCGGTAGAGCGGCACAGTGTAAAAGAATCATACGCTGAGCTGTCAAATAATTAGACAATCTGCTTCCGCCAAGGCCACAAACCTTGGCGGATTCGTTTTATTGAGGTAACTTTGCAACACGAAACAAAGAAAATGTATGAAGAGCTATTTCAGATTCCTGTCGCGCAACAAGCTATACACCTTAATAAATATAGCAGGACTGGTGGTGTCGCTGATGTTCGTCATCCTCATGGGCGACTACACCTGGCGCCAATACAGCATCGACAGTTGGCACAAGAATGCCGAGCGAATCTACCTGTTGGGCAATGAAACCAATTTCTTTATGTGGCCACAGGCTGCTGACGACATCAAGGCGATATGTCCAGAGGTGGAACAGACTTGTGGGGTGATGAGTCAAAGTGGAAAGATAAAGCATGGACATCTCGTTGTGGATGAAGGCACTGAGAAAAGCACCATCATGCTGGCAGACTCTACTTTCTTCAACTTCTTCGACTTTGAACTCACTCAGGGCAATAGACACTTTGCACTTGACAAACCCGATAAATGTGTCATAACGGAACAATTGGCAAAGAGATTGTTTGGCGATAAAGACCCCATCGGTGAATCTATTCAGATAACAGGTGAACGTCATGTATTTATCGGACATGAAGACCCCTACGACAGTACGTTGGTTTATACTGTCAGTGCCGTTGCGAAGGACTTCGACCACACCGTGCTTCCCAACGAGACGCAGATTATTGCCAGCATGGAACGCTACCCGCAGGTCATGGGCTACAAACTGGAGAACTATACGTCGGCATGGGGCGCTAATGGTTGCAGCAAGTTGTTCTTGATGCTACATCGCGGCACTACTCTGGAAGGAAAGAAGCAAGCCATCAGCGGTTATCTGGCAAAGAACTATTCTGGGATGTGGTCGGATAAGAATCTGAGCATCACTCCGCTGAGAGACATCATGTTTGCCACGCAGAATAACGGCACAGGCTTACAGAAAGGCGACAAGACGCGGCTCAGCATCCTGTTGGCAGCAGTACTGGCCATCCTGTTCTTTGCCGTGAGCAACTACATCAACCTGACAGTGGCCAACACAGGCTTCCGTGCCAAGGAGATGGCCACGCGAAAGCTCTTTGGCAGCAGTCAGCATGAGATTTCGCTGAAGCTGATTATCGAATCCACACTGATGGTTGCCTTTTCGTTTGTTTGCGGCCTGGTGCTGGCCATTGGAGTTCAAGACGAGGCCGTCAGTCTGTTTAAAGGAAAGATTGCCCTGCTGGATGACATAAGCTTAGGCACTATTAGCGTCAGTCTCGGTTTTATACTGCTGGTGGGTTTTATATCGGGCATTATGCCTTCGCTACAGATTGCCCGCTATCAGCCCATTGACATTGTGAAAGGCAATTTCCGCTACCGCTCCAAGATGGTGCTTGGCAAACTGTTCATTATCCTGCAGAATGTCATCACCGTAGTGATGCTCACTTCTGCCCTCGTCATCTGGTTGCAGTTGAATCATCTCATCCATGCACCACTGGGTTATAACACAGAGAATCTTTTTGTCATAAATGCCCCAAATGAGAAGTATCAGACGGTGAGAAATCTTCTCGAAAAGATGCCATTTGTAGAGAAGATAGGCTTGTTTCAACAGACCGCATTGGCAAGCGGCAGCTGTAGTATGCGCATGGTTAAGCGCGATGACAAACACGTCATCATATTCCAGACGGAACTCGACAAGACTGCTTTCGACCTTTATGGTCTGAAGATAAAGAAGGACTATGGTAAGGCCAGCGACGGCTACTATCTGACTGAGGAGGCCATGCGCCAGATGGAATATACCGACAGTACACGTGAAATATGTTGGGGCGGCGACAGCAAGAATCCCATCACGGGCATACTCTATGACATACATCGTACCAACGTTCTTCAGGGTGCTGAACCTTTCGCCTTCAAGTTGTGCGAGACGTTTGACTATCCTTCATTCTTAGTTAAGACCAATGGCGACAAACATGCCAAGACGACTTTCATGGCAATGCTCAAAGAGCAAGGTGTGCCTGATGCTGATATGGAGTGGTATGTACAAAAGTTGGAGGAGAACATCGCCGAGACCTTCGAGGAGCAGCAGAACACGCTGGATATCATCTCGCTCTTTACCCTCATAGCCATCGTCATCTCCGTGCTGGGCTATCTTGGCATGTCGATTTTCTTTATCCGTCAGCGCAAGAAGGAGATAGCCATCCGCAAGGTGATGGGGTCTACATCGGGCGAGGTGCTGGTGCTGATGCTCCGCACATTCTCCATCCCCATGCTGGTGTCGTTTGTCATCGCCGTGCCCATCTCTTGGTATATTATGACCGACTGGCTCAGCAACTTCAGTTACCGCATCGCGCTCAGCCCCTGGATATTCGCTGCTGCTGGGTTTACCTGCTTCATCATTTCCCTGCTCACCGTCATCATCCAGAGCTGGCGCGCTGCTTCTGAGAATCCCGTCAACAATATTAAGACTGAATAGAATTTGGGCGAAATCAATTTGGGTGAAATCAATCCCCCCAAAGGGCAGATTTCGCCTAAATTATTTGTTTGTTTCGATAGAATTGCATATCTTTGCACCGATTTTTGTTTATCGCGATTAACAAATCGCGCAAGAATGTGTTTACGCTGATTAACACTTTGGGGCAAAAAGTGTTTACTGGCTATAACAGAATAGTTAAAATGAGGTGATATGGAAAATCTATTTAGGCGTCATGATGCCTACCTTTCTACAGTCCCGATGGAGTATATTCGCGACTACATGCAACAGGTAAACTGGGAGTCGCGACTAATTGTAATCCGCGGACCGAAAGGCGTGGGCAAGACAACGCTCATGCAGCAATACATCAAAAAGAATTTTGCTGCTGGCGACCGTCATGTCCTCTATTGCTCTGCTGACACAAACTATTTTGTCGCCCATTCTTTACTTGATCTGGCAGACAGCTTTGTCAAGATGGGAGGCTTATGGCTTTTTGTTGACGAGGTGCACAAGTATCCTGGATGGAGTCGTGAGATTAAGGAAATCTATGATCTCTACCACGAACTACACATCGTTCTGAGCGGTTCGTCGCTCATCCAAATAAACGATGGCCAAGCCGACCTGTCGCGACGCATCATGATATACGACATGCCAGGATTGTCGCTGCGTGAATTTCTGCATCTCGATGTGGGTATTGATATCGAGCCCGTATCAATTCAGCATTTGTTGGATAATCCCACGGAGTTTTGCATGCAGGTTTTGTCCTTATGCCATCCCTTGGAGCATTTTGGTCGTTACCTGCAATTTGGGTATTATCCTTTCTATTTTGAACAAAAGCAGGAGTACTATGACAAGCTGGAAAACGCGATAAACTATATCGTTGACGTGGAACTGACCAAATATCGAGGTTTGGATGTAGGCTATACACGGCAGGTCAAAGCCTTGCTCCATGTTATTTCACAAATGACACCATACGAGGTGGATATAGCCAAACTGTCGAAGGCCTCAGGAATCAGCAGGCTATCCACGCTTAAATATCTCAGCCACTTGGAAGAGGCTCACCTAATCAGGCGCTTGTTCACGAACTTGATGAATGTCACAGACTTGCAGAAGCCTGACAAGATTTATCTCGACAATACAAACCTGCTGTACACGCTCAGTCAGGAGAAGCCGGAGATAGGGACTGTCCGCGAAACCTTCATTGCCAATCAGCTGACTTCAACAAGGCATACCGTTGAATATGCTGGGTACAAGAAAGGCGACTTCCGTGTTGATGGTGACATCGTTATTGAGGTAGGTGGACAGGACAAGGGATTCTGCCAGATTGCTGGACAGGATAAGGCATACGTGGCAGCCGATGACATAGAGTTTGCCTTCGAGCGGAAGATTCCCCTTTGGGCTTTCGGGTTCCTCTATTGAACTGTCAAATAATCATACGCCGAGGTGTCTAATTATTAGACAATCTGCTTCCGTCAGGGCAGCAAGCCTTGGCGGATTCGCTTTTATGGCGTATCTTTGCAAAAGAAATCATTAAGACCCAACAAGTTTATGAACGTATTAAAATCGCTGAATCAGCGCGGCCAGCACAACTGGACGAAGATTGTGTGTCTGGCAGTAGGGCTGGCCACGGGTATCGTACTGATTGGCAAGGCTGGGTTCGAACAGTCGTGGGACAACTTCTTCCCAACGAGCGACCGCATCTATGTGGTCTATGAGGATGTTATCCGTAATGGCGAATACCTGCACTACTCACAGACACCTGGAGCTGTGGCGCCAGGGCTGAAGCGCTACTGTCCGCAGGTGGAGGCTGCCACGCGCTATACTGGGTTTGCGTGGGACATGCCTTTAGTGACTGACGACGACAAGCGGGTGCGCACTAACTTTAGCCTTGTGGACAGTTGCTTCTTCGATGTATTTCCCTTCCGTGTGCTGGCGGGTAATGCGAAGAAGGTGCTCAGCCAGGTGGAGTGCTGCATGATTCCCCTTTCGCTGGCCGAGAAACTGGCGGGGACAGCCAATCCCCTCGAACTTGTCGGTAAGAAGGTGTTCTATAACAAGCGAGGCGGCTGGGCGCTCACCATAGGCGGCATTTACGAGGATGTGCCCCTGAATTCGCGACTGCATGGCATGGAGGTGATGGTGTCGATGCCCACCATTACAGAACTGATTTATGACGGTCGAGACAACTGGGTGGGCAACGACCGCTATATGGCCTACGTCCGTCTGGCCGAGGGCATCACGCCCGATGACCTGAAGCCTCAAATAGAGAAGATGCTGCGCGAAAACATGCCTGAGGAGGAGCTGAAAAAAGCCGGTGTGGACCTCGGTTTCTCCGTGGGTCCGCTGCGCGATTACCATAAGAACGACGAGGGCACACGCCGCATGACGTGGATTCTCTCGCTGCTGGCCGCCGTGCTCATTGGCTGTGCCGTGCTCAATTATCTCCTGCTCGTCATTGGCGGCATCAGCCGCAGGGCGCGCGAGATGGCTGTTCATAAATGCTACGGTGCGGAGGCGCGCCATATATATCATAAGGTGGTGTCCGAGAGCACAGTCCATCTGCTGCTGTCGGTAGCTTTGGCGGCCCTGTTGCTGCTCATGGCCAAGGACACGGTAGAGGAGCTGGTGGGTGCTCCGTTGGCGGTGCTGCTGACCACGGGCAGCAACGTGTGGGTGATTGTCACAACGTGCATCGTCGTACTGCTTGTCACGGGTCTGGTGCCGGGCTACATCTATACCCATGTGCCTGTGGCGGCTGCGTTCAAGCACTACAGACAGAGCTACCGCCTGTGGAAACTGCTGTTGCTCGGCCTGCAGTTTGCATCGGTCACGTTCCTCATCGTGCTCCTGATGGTGGTAGGCCGGCAGTATCGGATGATGGTCAACGACAATCCCGGCTACGACTACTCCACGCTTGGCTCGGTGCTGAAAGACGGCGTAAGCAGTGAGCAATGCCAGTTGGCGATGGAGGAGTTGCGCAAACTGTCGTGCGTGAAGGGTGTCACGATGGCGTATGCCAACCTGACGGAGCACCAAAGCGGCGACAACATCTATCTGCCTGGCAGCGAGCGAGAGAATATGAACATCGCAGACCTCTTCTACGTTGGCGACGGCTATTTCGACGTGATGGGCATCCCCATCGTCTCGGGACGTACATTTACAGAACAGACCGACACGCTGCGCGAGGTGATGGTGAGCCGACAGTTTGAAGAGCGCATGAAGCAGATAGCCGGTTGGGACCGCGCCGTGGGCAAGCAGATTATCTGCACCTCGTTCGAAGGCCCTTACACCATCATCGGCGTGTATGAGGACACCCGCATTGGCAGCATCACCAGTCCTGACACCCGCCCCAGCTTATGCTACTACAGTCGAAAGCCTGAACAGATGCATTATATCCTGATTCGCTTCCAAACGATGAACGGTCTGGAAACTGCCAATAAGTTGGTGAAGGAACTGATGACCGACAATCCAGACATCGCCATCATGCCCTATAGCCAGATGGTGACAGAGCTCTATACCGACGCCCACCGCTTCCGTACGACGGTGATGATAGGCGGACTGGTAGCCCTGCTGATAGCCCTCATCGGACTAATCGGCTATCTGGCAGGCGAGATAGGCCGTCGGCAGAAAGAGATTGCCATCCGTAAAGTGAACGGCGCAAAGATAGCAGATGTACTCAGGCTGTTCCAGACCGATATCCTAAGAGTAGCCTTGCCTGCCGTCGTGATTGGCGCTGTGGGGGCTTGGTATGTCGCCCGCCTGTGGTTAGAGCAGTTCAGCGAGAAGACCACGTTGTCGCCGATCATCTTTATTGGCGGTGCAGCGGTGGTGATTGCCGTCATCCTCTGCGTGGTTTGTCTGGGCTGCTATCGCGTGGCCAGCAGCAATCCTGTCGATTATTTAAAGAACGAATAGAAGACCCTCCCCCAGCCCCTCCCTAAAGGGCGGGGAGTAGTTACCTGGCTAAACAGAAAATTAATATAAACATTTAGAAGAATGACCCTATAAGCCTACCAGTAAAACTATTCACTCCCCTCCATACAAGGAGGGGCTGGGGGTGGGTCTTTAGATTATGATTAAGTTAGAAAACATTCAGAAGGTGTTCCGCACGGAAGAGGTGGAGACCGTGGCATTGGGCGGCGTGTCGCTCGAAGTGAAGAAAGGTGAGTTTGTGGCCATCATGGGGCCTTCGGGCTGTGGCAAGTCTACCTTATTAAATATATTGGGCTTGCTCGACAACCCCACCAGCGGCCGATATTGGCTCGACGGCGAGGATGTGGGTCAGCTGAAGGAGAGCCAGCGCACAAAGGTGCGCAAAGGACAGATAGGCTTTGTGTTCCAGAGCTTCAACCTGATTGACGAGTTGAACGTAGAGGAGAATGTTGAGTTACCATTAACATATCTGGGCGTTCCCAAGAAGGAGCGCAAGACGAGGGTTGAAGAGGTGCTGCGCCGGATGGCCATCAGCCACCGCGCTCACCACTTCCCCCAGCAGCTCTCGGGCGGTCAGCAGCAGCGCGTGGCCATTGCCCGTGCCGTGGTGATGAACCCCAAGCTGATCCTCGCCGACGAGCCTACCGGCAACCTCGACTCGAAGAATGGCTTGGAGGTGATGCAACTGCTCACGCAGCTGAACCAGGAGGGCACCACCGTGCTGATGGTGACTCACTCAGAGCGTGATGCCGGCTACGCCCAGCGAATCATCAATCTGCTCGACGGTCAGGTGGTTCCCGAGGTCAGTCTTTGAAGTCAAGCGTCAGCTTAAAGCTCTTCGCTCCGCGCCAACTGGTGTCCGCGGAACTGTGCCACGACGAGGTGAAGCTGCGTAGGGCCGCACAACAGGCGCAGCTTCTCGTCCGTCGCGTAGCGCGTTATCTGTTCTTTGGCCTCTGCCCATTGTGCCTCGCCCTCCTCCGTCGTCGCGTCTTGCTTCAGGTACTTCAGTTCGATGATGAACGAGTGGGCTACCACAGGATAGCGGCGCAGGTCGGGCAGCAGGAAGAAGTCACAGTAGCCGTGTCTCAACTCCAGCTCGGGGGCGGTGAGGTAGTAGGGGCAAAGGGAGAAGTAAGCGGTAAAGAAGCCCTGGATGTTACGCTCGCCCTCAATCAGACAGCGCACGGCACAGGTTTTCTCGTACTCGTCGCTGACGGTCTGGAGCAGCGGATGCCAGTCGCCGCTGACGGCTGCCTGCTGGAAAGCCTTGTCTATCTGCCAGTGGTTTACCGTGCGGATGCGGTCGTACTCCTCCAGCAAGTAGCCGTAGTACTGTTTCCTGACGTTGTTGTTCGGTATGCCAAGGCGCAGAGTGAAACCGCTGGTGCCTGTGATGGTGAGCATACCATAGTAATATAGCAGGCTGACGAAGTTGTCGAACTTCACCAATTCTGAGGCTGGGAAGTAAGGCACGATGTTGCTGTCTATATAGCCCTGCTCCGCTATCTGGTAGATGATGCTCTTGCGTTCTGGCTCCAGCTTGTCAATCTGTATCAGCTTCTTCATCTTCTGGTAGTCGGTGCGGGCGTTGGGGTTGACCATCTCGTCAGGTGAATGACCGTTCCTTACTTGGTTTCCCAAGTAGTAGAGTACCATATCGCTGTTGAACAAACGGCTCTCGTCAAGTCCCTCCTTGGCAAAGCAGTAGTTGTCGTACCACGGCTTCATCTCCTCAATCATCGCCTCGATGTCGCCCTTAATCCATCCGGCCTCCAAGTAGTAGCGGAACATTTCGCGTACATCGTCCTCGCTGAAGCCAAGCATCTGGTTGACCCTGGCATCAGCAGTGATGTTCGTGGCGATGTTGTAGCCCGAGGTCAGATCGTCCATCGTCACGGGACTCACGCCAAGCATCAGCACCCGCTCGAAGTTGGCCTTGAAACTCTTGAAAATGTCGCGATAGAAGCCCTCGCCGTGGGTCAAGCCGTGGTATATGTCCTCGCCGTGCTGGTTCAGTACGGTGTTGGTGAAGTTATCGTACTCGTCGACGATGAGGTAGAGGGGAACATTGTACATCTTGGCCTTACGTCCGATAAGATTGAGTTTCCCGCCTGCAGTCGAAGTTTCCTTCATGTCCTTGCAGAAGCCGTCGTAGAACAGGTACTCATATTGCTGGGCAAAGCAGTCGCACTCCATGCCGCAATAGCTGTCAAAGCTGTCGGCCAGCTTCTCTATCGGCCCGAACACCAAAGAGAAATCCAGATGCAGCACGGCGTAGTAGTTCCTGTAGGCCGTGGGATGGCTGCCTATCCACAAGTCGCCGAACAGCTTGTCGAAACGGTCTTTCATGCTCACGTCGTAGTATGCCTTGAGCATACTCAGCAGCAGCGACTTGCCGAAGCGGCGGGGGCGCACGAGGAACAGATAACTGCTCGTCGTCTCCAATCGGGGGATGAACATTGTTTTGTCTACGTAGTAGTAATTCTGCTCGCGAAGGCGGCTGAAGTCCGCGATGCCGAGGGGCAGCTGTTTGGTGGTCTGTACTGGTGGTGTCATAGCTTCTTATTCTAACGATGCTGCAAAAATACACAAAAATCCCCGAAACACCAAACGATTCGGGGATTTTCAAAGACACATCATATTTAATTCTCTATTTAATTCTCTATCGTCTTTAACAAACACATTGAAAAGACGTTGGTCTATAACCGTTTCCCCCCTTGTCTGAATAACTATTCGAAGTCCAATTTCAGCTGCAGTTCCTCTGCCGCCCGCTTCTGCTGTGCTTTCGAGATGAGCAGGGGGCGCAGGCGCTCGGGGTGAAGTTCGTTGATGCCGATGATGGGCTGTGAGAACTGCGAGGTCAGTTCGTTGCAGGTTATGAAGTACTTTGCCTTCTTCATCACCACGCCCATCTTCTTCAGGTCGAAGGACGTAAGGCGGTTGAAGCGGCGTGAGTTGACGATGAGCCAGGCCGACTTGGTGCCCAAGCCGGGCACACGGAGCAACTGCTCGTAGTCGGCAGTGTTGATGTCGACGGGGAAGGCTTCGGGGTGGCGCAAGGCCCACGCCAGCTTCGGGTCAACTTCGAGGTCGAGGTTCGCGTGCTTGTCGTCGACGATTTCCTCCACCTTGAAGTGATAAAAGCGGAGCAGCCAGTCAGCCTGGTAGAGGCGGTTCTCGCGCACCAGCGGCGGCTGCTTCAGCACCGGCAGTCGCGGATCGTAGGTGTTTACGCTGACGTAGCCTGAGTAATAGACGCGGCGCATCGTGGGCTGGCCGTAGAGTATCGACGACATCTGCAGGATGTCGCGGTCACTCTCCTTCGTGGCGCCCACAATCATCTGCGTCGACTGTCCGGCGGGCACGAAGCGGGGCACATGGCGGTAGCGCTTTCGGTCTTCCTTGTTTTCCAGCACGCCCTGCTGAATCAGCTTCATGGGTTGGAAAACGCTCTGATGGTCCTTTTCAGGTGCCAGCAGCTTCAGCGACTCCTCGCGGGGAATCTCGATGTTCACACTCATGCGGTCGGCATAACGGCCGGCCTCGTTGAGCAGTTCCTGCGAACAGCCGGGAATGCTCTTCAGATGGATGTAGCCGTTGAAGCGGTGGATGGTCCGGAGGTCGCGGGCAATGGCCGCGAGCCGCTCCATCGTGTAGTCGGGATTGCGCACCACGCCGCTGCTGAGGAACAGCCCCTCGATGTAGTTGCGGCGGTAGAACTCCATCGTGATCTCCTCCAGCTCCGAGACCGAGAGCGTCGCCCGCTTGATGTCGTTCGAGCGGCGGTTGATGCAATAGGCACAGTCGTACATGCAGTAGTTGGTCAGCATCACCTTCAACAGCGAGATGCACCGTCCGTCGTCGGCAAACGAGTGGCAGATGCCCACGCCGCCGACCGTCGAACCCACCATGCCCTTCTTGCCGCTGCGCACAGTACCGCTCGACGAGCACGACACGTCGTACTTCGCCGACTCTGCGAGCACCCGCAGCTTCTCCATCGTCTTCTCTGTCAGCATAGGGCGTTCACTCCACTTCGAGCTGTTCCGCACGCTTCTCCATGTCGCGATAGGCCTGATTGAGGTCGTGTTGGCTGATGTTGATGTCGCGCCGCACAGGACGGTCGGGGTCTCTCAAGGAATGGGAGAAAAGCCATTCGTAGGTTTTTGTGGTATAGAAATAGCGTGCCAGTGCGCCATGCGAGGCACCTGGCAACCAGTCGAAGCGTAGACGCTGGGTGATGCCTGCCTGCTTCATGCGGTTGACCACCACCTGCGACTCGCGAACAGACACGGAGCGGTCGGCGGTGCCGTGGATAATCCACAGCGGGGCCTCGCCCATGCGGCTCTGGTCCTTCAGCGTGCAGCCGCCGCAGAGGGCCATGGCCGCCGCCACCTTCTCGGGATAGGTGCCCACGAAGTCGAGCGTTCCGTAGCCGCCAAGGCTCATGCCCAACACGTAGACGCGGTTGTGGTCGTAGGCGTACTCGTTCGCGTCGAGCCACTCCAGGATGTCGTTCAGCTTCTTGGGATTCCATGCCCCGCCGGGGTTCTGCGGGGTGATGACGAGGGCAGGTATCTGGCGCCCCATCTTGATGGCGGCGACGGTGCCGTAGCGAAGCGCACGGTTCAGGTCGTGGCCACAAAGGCTGGCACCATGCAGGAAGAGAATCAACGGCGTCGACTCCTGCGTGTAGTAATAGTCTTCGGGCGTATACACCCAGAAATTGTAGCCACCCTTAATGACGCCTTTCTTGGCCGAGAGCAGGTCGGTGCCCTGCGCCCCTACGGGACTAAACGACAACTGGCAAATGATGAATGATAATGCTATCAGGTGAAATAATCGTTTCATGTAACTAAATACTTGAGTTCAGAATAATCAGTTATTCAATGACCCAGTCCACAGGCACGCGGGTGGCAGCATCGAACTGCACCCCTACTTTCACGACGTGCTGGTCAGCACACTGGTAAGGTATGGCATATCCGCGACTGTTTATCTGGGCCAGTGCCTCGTGTGCAGTGCCGTTGACCTTCAGCTCAAACACATAGACCGTGCCGGGCATCCACACCACCATGTCGGTCCTGCCACCTGCACACTTCACCTGCGTGCGGACATAGAAATTGAGCATCGAGAAAATCAGATACATCGTGTATTCATAGAATCCCTCTGCCGTCGCTGCCTCAGCGAGTTTCTGCTTGAACCCTTCCACATACGGAATTCCGGCCAGATAAGCCTGCATCTCACGCATGGCCAAGTCGACATCTCCTTGCTTCAAGGCGCGCCAGAATTTCAGGGCAAAGCCCGCCTGTACTTCATAATTATTCAGGCCTGTGTAGACGGGGACGAGTCCGTTGACATAGCCGATGCGCACCTCCTGATTGGGAAAGGCCAGCGTGTAGATTTCTGCCTCGCGGTCATAATCCTTGATGGTCAGATAGCCGCTCTGATAAAGCAGTGGCAGCGCGTTGTGCATGTTCTCAGTGGGTTGGTCGAATGCCGTGACGGGCACCTCCATATTGTCCAAAGCCGTTATGTCGGTATTAAAATGCAGCATCTGACGGATGAGGAACGTCGGCGTACCGCTCTCAAACCAGTAGTTGGCCACTTCTCTCTGTTGGAAAGCCTTCATCAAGCTGAAAGGATTGTACACCTCTTCTGAAGCCTTGGTAAAGTGATAGCCGTCATACTTCTGCTTCAGTTTCTGGTGCATCCCGTCATACGTCATCTCATTCGCTGCAGCCAGTTGTCCTATATCCTCATGAAGCACGGTGGTCAGTTCCTGCTCCGTGATGCCTAAGAGGGTGGAGAAGGCTGTGTCCATCGTCACGTTCGTCAGGTTGTTGATGGTTGAGAAGATACTTAGCTGCGAGAACTTAGTGATGCCCGTGATGAAGCAGAACTTGACGTAGCGCTCGTTGGCCTTCAGGGGCATATACAGTTCTTGCATCACCATACGCTTGGCTTCCAGTGTCTCTTGCTCATGCAGCACCTCCAACAGTGGTGCGTCGTATTCATCGATGATGACCACCACCTGCCGCCCCGTCTGCTGGTAGGCCCGCTTGATGAGTCCGTCTATCAGCCCGCCAGGAGTCACCTCTGTATCCTTGCGGCCGTATACTTCTGCGTAGTCGTCAAGCATCAGCAGCAGTCTGTTCTTGAGGTCTTCGGCCGTAAGCTGAGCTTTCGCCAGACTCAAATCGAGCCGAATGACAGGATACCTCGTCCACTCCTGCTCCAGCGGCATGATTTTCAGTCCTTCAAACAGTTCCTTCTCTCCTTGGAAGTACGACTCCAGGGTGGAGGCGAGCAATGACTTTCCGAACCTGCGAGGGCGGCTCATGAAGATGTATTTGGCATAGTGCGCCAACTGCCACACCTGATCTGTCTTGTCTACATAGACATAGCCTCCTCGGATAATCTCAGAGAATGTCTGAATGCCTACAGGATATCGTCTTACCATCATGTCGTTGCTGTTTTTTACCCTGCAAAGGTACTACAAATATTTCAGATTAAAGCATCTATGGACTTCAAACTTTAAATGCTGCAACAAATTCTTCACTCTTCACTTTGAGCTAAATGATGTTGAACTTATAAATCTTGGTGCCTCGGCATCCGACGACGACGCTGTTGCCCACCACGCAGGCCGACGACTCGAAGTTGGCGCCCATCTCTTTCGTGCATAGTATTTTGCCATCGCGGCCACGGACGAGGTAGACCACGCCATTGGCATCGGCAGTGAAGACAAACATCTCGTCGCTCTCGTTGAGGAACCCCACGGGCGACGTCCAGCAGAAGTTGGTGTAGGCCACGGCATAGCGTATGGTGCCGTCGATGGTGTTCAGAGCCACGAGTTGCCCACGGTCGTGCTGCTTGTCGTTGCGGCAGATGTTGGCGAAGATGGTTTCGCTGCAGTCGCCTTGTCCCACCAAGGGCGTGGCATACATGCCGCCATCGAGTATCTTCCCTCCCAAGTCCACCCGGTTGCAGGGTATGAGCTGCTCCCAAACGATTTCGCCCGTCAGTGCCTTCAGCTTCAGGAATCGGCAGATGCCCTGTGCCCCCTGCTTGTCCACCTCGCACGCGCTATATATATAAGGAGTGCCCTGCTCCTCGCGGCACACGATGGTGCCATCGCTGTCGTCGAGGTTCTTCACATGCCACACGGGGCACATCGTGTTCAGGTTCACGCAGATGATGTTGCCGTGGTTGTCGCTGAAAAAGCCATAGTTGCGATAGACGCACAGGCTCGACTCGATGCCCGGTGCAGCACCATTCACACGGTAGCGCAGGGTGCTGACACGCCGCAGCACACCGCCCGCTGCCCGCTCGAACTTAAAGAGGCTGCCGTTCTCGCCCGGCCAAAACAGGTAGCCGCCAGCCACGATGGGCGACGAGTCGAAGGCTTGCCAACCGCGCCAAGCACGTGGGTCGTTGAAGAAGGTGCCGCGCTGGTGGCTCGTCAGCGAGAAAGCCTGACAGCCCAGCGGCTCGCCCTTGGGCACGCCCTGCCCCACGTAGAGGTTCATCAGCTCGGGGTCCATCGACATGGTGCCCTTCACCACGTTGTGCAGGTCGAGGGGCTGGCGCGAGGGGTGCCCCGACTGGAAGTTCAGGAAGAAGGCCTCGCCACATAGCGACCCCACCATCACCTCCTCCTCGCCGAAGTCGGCAGTGAGCGGTGCCCCACCCCGCCGGATGCTGTCCTGCTCGGCAGCTGTCCAGTGGGCATAGAGTGGCTGTCCTGTCCATCCCGTTCCCCCACCCCACTGGCCAAACCGGGTCTCGGCTTTGCCGAAGGGCGTGTCGTAGCTCCAAGCCACTTCTATCGTCGTTGGCTCGCCCTGCACGCGACCTCCGAAGTCGGCATTGCGCATCAGGTTCTTGCGGAAGGTCATCACGCGGTCGGGGCGACGGTAGGGGTCGTCGTAGTCGTGCAACGGATGCGGAACGGAGTCGGCATGGTCTACGACATACTTTAGGGCAGATGCCGACTCAAAGACGGTATCGGGCAAGGTCAGCTCGGCCATAGTGGGCTGGCGCGCCCCGATGCTGTCGGCATCGGCAGGTGCCGCTTCCTTCTTCTGGCCCGAACAAGCCACCAGCAGCGACGTGATGACAACGGCAACAGAAAATCTCAACTTCATACCTTATAATTCAGACAGAATTTCTCGCCCTCCTGATAGCCCTCCTGATAGAGCCTCTCCAGCTTCTCAGGGTCGCGGCAGACGCGCCCCACCTCCATGGGCTTTTGCGGACGTATGACGATGACATCGCCCCACTGCTCCATGCGCTCCACCATCTCCAGCTGACGGTTGTACACCTCCACGCGATGGCTCAGTGCCACCCTCAGCCGTGGATATTCGCCATAGAGGAATCGCGGCACCTTGTGGTCGCCTTCCGTGGAGCGATAGCCACGGTTGCGCGTCATCACCACCACGTTCACGGGATGCCCGGTCGCGATGCTGCGCTGCACGGGGATGCTGTCGACGATGCCCCCGTCGAGCATGGGAATGCCGTCGACCGGGGTGATCTGCGCCACGTAGGGCAGCGACGAGCTGGCCTTCACAATGGCCATCATGCGGCGGCGGTCGGTGCGCTCTGTCAGGTATTCGGCCAATCCCGTCAGGCAGTTGGTGGTCACCATCTCGAAGGTGGCCGGATTGCGCCCGAAGGCATCGTAGTCGAAGGGTAGGATGTCGTTGGGGAAGCGCTCGTAGAGCAGCTCCGGGTCGAAGATGCTGCCTTTCACCAGCAGGTTCCTCAACGAGAGATAGCCATACTTCTGCAACAAGTCGATGTTGGAGAAGCGTGCCCGACGCGGCTGACGGCTGATATAGCTCATGCCGTTGCAGGCCCCTGCCGACACGGCCACCACGTAGGGGAACTCCACATGGTGCTTCATGAAAGCATCGAGCACGCCACTGGTGAACACACCGCGCATGCCGCCACCTTCGAGCACCAGGCCCGTATTCCTTTCAAGCAGTTCCATTTGCGGGTGCAAAATTAGGCATTTTTTTTCAGTCCAGGCTCTTATGGCCGCTTTATTTTCGTTAAGTAATGATAAAATAACCACGAAATCTTGCCATTTTCAACCTTAAAGGTCGAAAAAATTGCTTACCTTTGCAGCGTCGTCGGGGAGCAGCATGAAGTCTGCGCTCCCTATGAAGTAATTGATACAATGGCTCAGCAGCACATTCGGAAAATACAGCATTTGTCGTTTCTCCTGGTATGCCTCATTGTCTGGCTGCACTCTACGCCCTGCGACGAGCATGGCAGTCTGCCGTTTGTGTTTCGGGTTACGGGTGTTACCAATGCGCTGGGCCAAAGCGCGGTGCCATTCTTCTTTTTCGTCTCAGGCTTTCTATTCTTCCTCAGCTACGACCCAGGGAGCGCGGCTGGCAAGCTGCGGCGGCGTTTCCGCTCGCTGGTGGTGCCCTATTTGCTGTGGAATCTTCTGGCCGCCGTAGGTTGGCTGGTGGTCGAAGCCTTGCTGGGGGCTGCGTATGTAGAGCCTTGCTCGCGCTACGAGGGTGTCGACGGTTTCTTTTATCTGTTTCTCGACTCAGGCCATCTTTCGGTGTTCTGGTATGTGCGCAATCTCATTGTTTATGCCTTCTTGTCGCCCGTGGCCTATTATGCCATTCGGCAGCGCTATATAGGAGCGGCACTTGTGGTGCTGTCGGCAGCAGTTTCCATCAGCTTCGAGCTGCCCTATTCTGGCCTTGTCTACTGGTTGCCTTTCTATCTCGCCGGCTGTTGGGCTGGTTTGCATCGCAAGACGTTCTTCTCTTTGCAGCGTCCTGCTATGGCCCAGGCAACGCTCGTCATGCTGTGGCTGTTTTTCTTCACTATTATGATCTACCGGCCAAACACCCGGCTCATCCTGCTGTTCCGTCTTCTTTCGCCTTGGGCACTCACCATTCTCTACGACAGGTTGCACCTCGATGTCGTAATGAAGTCGTCGCGTGCTGGCTCCTATTCTTTCCTGCTCTATGCCCTGCACTGGGTTCCCCTCTACGTGTTGCAGGAGTATCTGCCCAATCATTTCCCTGTGCCCACCATTTACTACGTAGTCTACTACCTGCTGCCCATCGTGCTTGTTCCGACCCTGTTGTGGTTTATACGTTTCCTGCATGAAAGGATTCCTCGCGTGTATGGGTTGCTCTCTGGCGGGCGATAGGTTGACTGCGGTCGGTGGAGCCACTTGTTGGTAGACGCTTTCAGCGTCCTTGCCACCTGATTGCGGATAATCATATATGAGCATTTCCGCAAGTGTATCACCATTCCACGTCGTTATTGAACGGTTACAAAACGAGGTTCTACGACAAGATTTCGTGTGGATGAAGCGAAAAGTTTGTTTCTCGACGCGAAATTCTCGTTCCACATCGTGGTTTTATCATTCCACGTCGTGGAATAAACTTTAATGATTACCCGATAGACGGTTGCTTCATCACTTATATATGAGTCCACTCCTAAAACCCTTCTCGACTAAAGAGCAACCCAAAAACAATGCGCAGCCGTCTTTCGCTTCAATATTGGTTTCCGGAGTGGACTCATAAATTTCGGTTGGCAGCGGCCGCTGCCATCATTGGCGGCGTTCGCTGCCATCATTGGCAGCGGCCGCTGCCAATCATGTCCCCGCCCGCTGCCAACCTGCGCCACCCTCTCCTGAATGCACCCCATTTCGCTCGTCATCAACAATGCTCACCTGCATGTCATCACTTTTTTAGCGAATGGTTTGCTGATTCCGTAAACAATTCGTGTCTTTCCTCTAATCTGCATTACTCATGACCACTGGCACAGATTACGCTTAGCGTCTTTCAATAACCAAATAAAACAAGAAAAGACAAAACTCGGCTATTGTGCGATGGTCCTCTTTCAAGGTCACTTACGGCAGAATGCGGATAATCATTTAAACTTTTGCCCCGTGTTGTTGAAACTTTGCGCAGAGCATTCCCGTGTTTTCCCATAGCCCTTCTGACTCAATTCCATTGGGCTGTTCAAACCGACGCCCATACGAAAAGCCCCAAATCAGGCCGTCTATAGTAATAACGCGCAAGCAAGCCCAGCCCAAAACGATGTATGATGCACGGAAGCTACAAGGACACAAAAATCCCACGGCCTGGGACAAAAATTTGGCGCCGCCAAATTTTAAAAAGTCAACGCCAAATAAAAATTTGGAGCGCTCCAAATTTCACGGGGGCATACGACGCTATAGAAACACCTGCTTCGAACAGGGAAAAGCGGGGCGGCTCTTGCGAAAGAAATCGTTCGAGAAACAAAAAGTTAATGCCTAATATACAATTAGCAACGGCTATTTATGTTAATATCGTTAAATTTAACTGAATTAATTAACTAAAAATTTCTCTGCCTCGCTGTCTTTTACTATTTTTGCAACAAAATTAGCAGAACGACATGAAGAAGTCTACGATATGGACCATAGCCGTGGTGATGGGGCTCTCGTTCCTGGGCCTGCTCTACGTTCAGCTCTCCTACATAGAGGAAATGGCCAAGATGAAGACGGAGCAGTTTAACGAGAGCGTGAGGCGCGCACTCTATCAGGCCTCGCGCAACCTGGAGCTGAACGAGACGCTGCGTTATTTAGAGAAGGACGTGAACGACGTGGAGCGCCGCGCCTACACGCAGGACTCGCTCATCGTGGACGGCCTGGAGGGCAAGGTGCAGGAGCAGCACGAGTTCTCGGTGTCGGCCGACGACGGCACCGTCTACAGCGCCTTCGAGCTGAAGACTTTTGCCACCAAGCCATCGACCATCCCCAAGGCCATCATCATGAAGAGCGACAACCAAAGCATGGTGGAGGCCACGAAGACCATGCAGGAGATTGTGCGCACACGCTACGTCTACCAGAAGGCGCTGCTCGACGAGGTGGTATACAATATATTATATACCGCCAGCGACAAGCCGCTGAAAGAGCGTGTGAACTTCCGCCTGCTCGACCACGACATCCGCCAGGAGCTGCAGAACAACGGCATCGACCTGGCCTACCACTTCACCGTGGCCACCGCCGACGGGCGCGAGGTTTATCGCTGCCCCGACTACGACGAGGAGGGCATCGACCGCACCTACGCACAGACGCTCTTCCAGAACGACCCCGCACAGAAGATGGGCGTGGTGCGCATACACTTCCCCGAGATGTCGAAATACATCTACTCCAGCGTGCGCTTCATGATTCCCGCCGTCATCTTCACCCTGGTGCTGCTCGTGACGTTCATCTTCACCATCGTGGTCATCTTCCGCCAGAAGCGATACTCGGAAATCAAGAACGACTTCATCAACAACATGACGCACGAGCTGAAGACCCCCATCAGCAGCATCTCGCTGGCCGCACAGATGCTGGGCGACGACAGCGTGCCCAAGAGTCCGCAGATGCAGAAGCACTTAGGAGGCGTGATCAACGACGAGTCGAAGCGGCTGCGATTTCTGGTGGAGAAGGTGCTGCAGATGTCGATGTTCGACCGCAAGTCGGTGTCGTTCAAGAAGAAAGAACTCGACATCAACGAGCTGCTGGAGCAGGTGGCGGCGACGTTCTCGCTGCGCGTAGAGCACACCGGGGGGAAAATCTACACACAGATAGAGGCCGTGGATTCGGCCATCTACGTGGACGAGGTGCACTTCCAAAACGCCATCACCAACCTGATGGACAACGCTGTGAAATATCGCAAGCCCGACGAACCCGTAGACATACACATACGCACATGGAACGAGGCGGGCAAGCTGTGCTTCAGCATCGCCGACAACGGGCTGGGCATCAAGCGCGAGAACATGAAAAAGATTTTCGAGAAGTTCTATCGCGTGCACACCGGCAACGTGCACGACGTGAAGGGCTTCGGACTGGGACTGGCCTACGTGAAGCGCATCATCAACCTGCACGAGGGAGAGATAAAATGCGAAAGCGAACTGGGGAAAGGCACTAAGTTCACCATCACGCTGCCGCTGTTGGAAGTGAGGGGTGAGAAGTGAGAAGTGAGAGGTGAGGGGTGAGAGGTGAGGGGTGAGAGGATAGATTTGCTGGTTTGTGAAATGCTATTAAAGTAGGGAGGAGAAAGACAATATGAACAACAACGATTTCTATTACAGAAAGTTGACGGTTTATCATAGGTCTATGCAGTTGGTGGCCAATGTGTATCAATTCACAAGGAGTTTCCCCCAAGAAGAAAGGTATGGACTCGCAAACCAACTCCAGAGGGCAGCTGTGTCAGTTCCATCCAATATCGCAGAAGGCATGGGCCGCTTTTCCAACAAAGAGCGTATCCACTTCCTTGAAATAGCCAACGGTTCACTGATGGAGGTTATGTGCCAAACAGAAGCAGCCTTGCTTTTAGGATATATCGACCAACAATTGTTTGATGAACAAGAGGCGTTTATCAATGAGACAACAAAGATGCTGATTGCACTTAGAAAACATTTTGAGAATTTAGTATAATCAATGGTGTAGAACGTGAAGGACGAAAGGGAAAGAACTATTCTCTCACCTCTCACCCCTCACCTCTCACCTCTAAAAAAAACAACGACTATGGAAGAGAACCTGAAGATTTTGCTGTGCGAGGACGACGAGAACCTCGGCATGCTGTTAAGAGAGTATCTGGCCGCCAAGGGCTACCAGAGCGAGTTGTGCGTCGACGGCGAGGCAGGCTACAAAGCTTTCCAGAAGGGAAAGTTCGACATCTGCGTGCTCGACGTGATGATGCCTAAGAAAGACGGCTTCACGCTGGCTCAAGACATCCGCACCGCCAACCCCGAGATGCCCATCATCTTCCTCACCGCCAAGACACAGAAGGAAGACATCCTGGAGGGTTTCAAGCTGGGGGCCGACGACTACATCACCAAGCCCTTCTCGATGGAGGAGCTGGTCTATCGCATCGATGCCATCCTGCGCCGCGTCAGGGGGAAGAAGAACAAGGAGTCAACGCTCTACCACATTGGCAACTTCACCTTCGACACGCAGAAGCAGCTGCTCACCATCGGCGACCAGCAGACCAAGCTCACCACGAAGGAGAACGAACTGTTGGCACTGCTCTGCTCGCACGCCAACGAGATACTGCAGCGCGACTATGCCCTGAAGACCATCTGGATTGACGACAACTACTTCAACGCCCGCTCCATGGACGTCTACATCACCAAGCTGCGCAAGCACCTGAAAGACGACCCGCAGATTGAGATCATCAACATCCACGGCAAGGGCTACAAGCTCATCACACCCGAAGAAGAGTGATGGCAGCGAAGCCTTCGGATGCGCAGCTGACACTTAGCGACGCGCCTAACGACGGTCACCCCACTACAGGGTGACCGTCGTTTTCTTTAGGTCTTTATCCTGTGAGCTGGTGCCTACCAGGATCTCGTATTTGCCCGGCTTCACCCGCATGCTGTTGGTGGCAGCATCCCAGAACTCAAACGACTGCGGCGTGAGCTGCACGGTGACGGTGGCCGTCTGACCTGCCGCCACATTCACGCGACCGAAGCCACGGAGCGACTTCAGCGGACCGTCGGCATCCTGCAAGTCGCGGATGTAGAGCTGCACCACCTCAGCGCCACTGCGGCGGCCGATGTTCTTCACAGGCACCTCCACCGTAAAGCCTTGTCCGGCCTTCGTCACCTTCGCCTCGCCCAGCTCGAACTGGGTGTAGCTCAGGCCGTAGCCGAAGGGGAACAGGGCATCGTTGAAGTAGCGATAGGTGCGGCCACGCATGGAGTAATCCTCATAGTCGGGCAGCTGGCTGCTGCTCTTGTAGAACGTGACGGGCAGCTTGCCGCTGGGGTTCACGTCGCCGAAGAGCACATCGGCCACGGCGGTGCCACCCTCCTGTCCCGGATACCAGGCCTGAACGATGGCGTCGCAGGTCTCCGTTTCGGGCTGCAGGGCGATGCACGAGCCAGAGCAGTTGACGAAGATGACCGTCTTGCCAGCATCCTTCAGCGCACGGAGGAAATTGCGCTGCACCTTGGGCAACTCGATGTGTGTGCGGTCGCCGCCCTTGAAGCCGTCGATGTCCACTGGCATCTCCTCGCCCTCAAGCGCTGGCGAGATACCACCCACGAAGATCACCTTGTCGATGCCCTTCAGCTGGTCGATGGTGGCCTGATAGTTGATGGGCTGCTCCTTGGCCACGTTGATTTTCAGGTTGGCGTTGTAGGTGTGAATATGTGCGAAGCGCACCTCAATGTTGTAGCTACGCCCCGCCTGAGCCTGGATAGGCACGCGATTGGGCGTGGTACGCCAGATGTGGTGGCGGAACTTCTGCTGCCCGTCGATATACAGCTCGAAGTGGCCGCAGCCCTCTACGTTCACCACATATTCGCCAGCCTCCTTCGGGGTGAAGACGGTCTCGTACTTAGCCGAGAAGTCCTCCAACTGTACGCCGGGGGCGAAGTTGTGCATGCCAGCGGTGGTGACGGCCAGCGGCGTGGTGTAATACGCTGTGGTGACGGGCTTGCCCTCCATCTGCCGATTGTTCCAGAAGGTGCCCTTCATGCCCTTCTTGCCTTCAAAGCTGCACTGCGAGCCAAGGAGGCAGTCCATCACTTGGTCGTAGGTGAGGTCGCAGCCCTGGTAATGCTTTATCTTCGCCTTCTTCACCTTCAGCTTGTTGCAGATGCCATCGAGAATGGTGTAGGTGTAGTTGGGCATGCCGTTGTAGTTGCCCCACATCATCGGGGCGTTGTCGGCATTGGGGCCGATGACGGCAATCTTGTTCTTGTCCTTCGGCAGCGGCAACACGTCGTTCTTGTTTTGCAAAAGCACGATGCTCTGGCGCGCCATATCGAGGGAGATTTGTGCCGACTCCTTCGTTGACATGGCCGAGTAGGGAATCTTCGACCACTCCACCAGCGAGGGGTCGTCCATCTCGCCCAGGTCGAAGCGGCCTTCAAGCAGACGGACGACGTGCTTGTCAACCTCGGCCTCGGTCATGAAGCCACGGTGCACGGCTTCGGGGATGCTGCGGTAGGCATAGCCATATCCGCACTCCACGTCGGTGCCGGCGATGGTGGCCTTGGCCGAGGCATGGGCGGCATCGCTCGACGACTTGTGCGACTCGTAGAAGTCGCTGACGGCTCCGCAGTCGCTCACCACGAGGTACTGGAAGCCCCACTCATCGCGCAGGATGGTCTGCAACAGTCGCTGCGAGCCACAGCAGGGGTCGTCATCGAGACGCTGGTAGGCACACATCACCTCGCGCACCTTGGCATCCTGCACCAGCGTCTTGAAGGCGGGCATATAGGTCTCCCACATGTCGCGGGGCGAAACGTTGGTGAGGTTGGCCGAGTGGCGGGTGTACTCAGGGCCGCTATGCACGGCATAGTGCTTGGCACAGGCCCACAGCTTGCGGTACTTGGCATCCTCGGGGCCTTGCAGTCCGCGAACCACTTGCGTTCCCATCACGCCCGTCAGGTAGGGGTCTTCGCCGTAGGTCTCCTGCCCACGCCCCCACCGTGGGTCGCGGAAGATGTTCACGTTGGGTGTCCACACCGAGAGGCTGTGGAACTTCTCGTCCTCGCCACTGCCCCGCTGCATGCGCTCGTTGTACTGGGCACGAAACTCGGTCGAGGCCACATCGAAGCACTTAAAGAGCAGGTCGGGATTGAACGATGACGCCATGGCTATCGGCTCGGGAAACACGGTGACATTGCCCTGGTTGGCAGCGCCATGCAGTGCCTCGCTCCACCAAAAGAATTTCTTGATGCCCAAGCGGGGGATGGCAGGACTCTCGTCGAGCATCAGCTTGGCTTTCTCCTCTAAGGTGAGACGGCTGCACAGGTCGACGGCACGCTCACGGGCGCTGAGATGGGGATTCTGATACGGAAGCGTCTGGGCAGCTGCCAACACCGTCAGCCAGCACGCCACAAAGGATGTAATCATTTTCATAATCGTACAGGTTAAGTCAATCTGTCTGCAAAGGTACGAATAAGCGAAAGAAAAGCAAAAGAAATTCGCATTTTTCTTTTGCATTTCCCTTGCTTATTCGTACCTTTGCAACCAAAATGTGGAAACAAACAAAAAAAAAGAATACCATGGCAACAGTGAAACCTTTCCGTGGCCTCAGGCCACCCCGTGAGCTGGTGGAGCGCGTGGAGAGCCGCCCCTACGACGTGCTCGACAGCGAAGAGGCACGCCAGGAGGCGGGCGACAACGAGATGAGCCTCTACCACATCATCAAACCCGAAATCGACTTCCCCGCAGGCACCAGCGAATACGACCCGCGCGTCTATGAGAAGGCCGCACAGAACTTCGCGCTCTTCCAGCAGAAGGGATGGCTGGTAGAGGACGAGGCCGAGCACTACTACATCTATGCCCAAACCATGAAAGGCCGCACCCAGTATGGGCTGGTGGTGGGAGCATGGGTGAACGACTACATGGAGGGGCGCATCAAAAAGCACGAGCTGACGCGCCGCGACAAGGAGGAGGACCGCATGAAGCATGTGCGTGTGTGCAACGCCAACATGGAGCCGGTGTTCTTTGCCTATCCCGACAACCAGGTGCTCGACGAGCTGATGATGCGCTACGCACAGACGGAGCCTGAATACGACTTCGTGGCACCCATCGACGGCTTCCGCCACCAGTTCTGGGTGATCAGCGACGAGGCCGACATGCAAACCATCACCAGCGAGTTTGCCAAGATGCCATCGCTCTACATCGCCGACGGCCACCACCGCTCGGCAGCTGCAGCACTGGTGGGAGCCGAGAAGCAGCGACTGAACCCCGACCACAAAGGCACCGAGGAGTACAACTACTTCATGGCAGTGTGCTTCCAGGCTTCGCAGCTCACCATCCTCGACTACAACCGCGTGCTGAAAGACCTCAACGGGCTGACCCCTGAGCAACTGATAGAGGCGCTGAGGAAGAACTTCGACGTGCAGGACATGGGCACCGACATCTACAAGCCCGCACGGCTGCACGAGTTCTCACTCTACTTGGAGCAGCACTGGTGGAAGCTGACGGCACACGAGGGCAGCTACGATGCCAACGACCCCATCGGCGTGCTCGACGTGGACATCAGCAGCCGACTGATACTCGACGACATCCTCGGCATCAAAGACCTGCGCTCCAGCAACCGCATCGACTTCGTGGGCGGGCTGCGAGGCTTGGAAGAGCTGAAGCGCCGGGTGGACAATGGTGAGATGCGCATGGCCCTCGCCCTCTACCCCGTGTCGATGCAGCAAATCATCGACATAGCCGACAGCGGGAAAATCATGCCCCCGAAGGCCACCTGGTTCGAGCCCAAGCTGCGCTCAGGACTGGTGGTGCACAAACTCGCATAAACCCAGCATGGCGTTATCCCCTGTGGGGCTTCGTTATAACGTTATGACGAAATGACGTTATAACGAAATGGCGAAATACCGTTATAACGAAATAACGACACATCGAAACCACGAGAAAAAGGAAAAACCAGCATGCCCGATGAATTCCTGACCATCAGCACCACTGGCGAGGGCTACTACACCGAGAAGCGCTCGAAGTTTCTGGCGTGGGCGCACCACGTGGAGACGACCGATGAGGTGAAAGCGCTGCTGGCCGACTACCGCAAGCGCTACTACGATGCCCGCCACGTGTGCTACGCCTACATGCTGGGGGCTGAGCGCACCGAATATCGCGCCAACGACGACGGGGAGCCGTCGAGCACGGCGGGCAAGCCCATCCTGGGACAAATCAACTCGGCAGGCCTCACCGATGTGCTCGTGGTGGTGGTGCGCTACTACGGCGGAGTGAACCTGGGCACCAGCGGACTCATCGTGGCCTATCGCGAGGCGGCAGCACTGGCCATCGCCGACGCCAAGAAAGAGACGCGGCTGGTGGAGGAGGTGGTGACCCACGAATTCCCCTACCCCATGATGAACAGCGTGATGCGCGTGGCGAAGGACATGCAAGCGCGCATACTGAGTCAGGAATATGGCGACTGCTGCCAGCTGCGCTTGTCAGTCAGGCGCGGCGACGCGGAGCAGCTGAAAGAGCGACTGTCGAAACTAAGGAATTAAAAACAACCAATAACCAAAAGAGCGAAAAAAAAAATGAGAAAGATTAAGTTTGTACTTGTCTCGCTGGTGGCCGCCATCCTGGTGGGATGCGGCACCACATCCACCGTGCCCATCACAGGGCGCAAGCAGACACTGATGGTGAGCGACGGCGAAGTGCTCTCGCTGGCCAACCAGCAGTATCAACAGTTCATGCAGTCGGCCAAGAAGTCGACCAACGCTCAAAACACTGCCATGGTGCAGCGCGTGGGTCAGAAGCTGGCACAAGCCGTGACGCAGTATCTCACCGCCAATGGACTGGCTGCCGAGGCCCAGAACTTCGCGTGGGAGTTCAACCTGGTGCAGGACAAGCAGGTGAACGCCTGGTGCATGCCCGGCGGGAAGATTGTGGTCTACGAGGGATTGCTGCCCGTCACGCAGAACGAGGCATCGCTGGCCATCGTGCTGGGACATGAGATTGCACACGCCGTGGCCAAGCATTCGGCCGAGCAGCTGAGCAACCAGATGAAGCAGCAATATGGTGCGCAGCTGGGCACCGCCGTGCTGGGCGCACTGGGCATGGGCCAGAACACGCAGAGCATCGTGCAGGCCATCGCCGCACAAGGCTTCAACTTTGCCAACCTGAAGTATTCGCGCGACCATGAGAACGAGGCCGACCACATCGGGCTCATCATCGCCGCCATGGCCGGCTACGACCCACAGGTGGCACTGCCCTTCTGGCAGCGCATGGCCAGCAGCTCAACCAACCAGACGGCTGAGTTCCTGAGCGACCACCCATCTGACGCCACACGCATCAAGAACATTCAGGGATGGATACCTGAAGCCTTGAAATACTACAAGAAATAAAGCAAGCCGACTGTCATAAAGCAAAACGACAGGCCCCATCCGAGTGACGGATGGGGCCTGTCGTTTTGTGTGAAAGGGCTGTTCCCAGGCGGGCCAAGGCAGATTCATTCGAAAGCGCGCTCCAGCAACAGCATATACTCTTTGTAGCTGATGAAGCGACCGCCCATCGACTTCAGATGCGGTGTTTCCAACTGGCAGTCGATGACCAGACCACCATGCAACTGCATCAGCTGTGCCAAGTGGATGAGCGCCAGCTTCGAGGCACTGGGCACCAGCGAAAACATGCTCTCGCCAAAGAAGGCCTTGCCAATCGTCACGCCATAGAGGCCTCCCACCAAACGCTCCTTCTCCCACACCTCCACGCTGGCCGCAAAGCCCTGCCGGTACAGCTCGGTGTAGGCCCTTATCATCTCAGGCCCCAGCCACGCCCCGTCCTCGTGGATGCGAAGCTGACTGCAATGGCGGATGACACCTTCGAAGTCGTGGTTGACGCTGACGCTGTATTGTTGCTTGTTGATGAGCGTGCGCATGGAGTGGCTGATGTGAATCTCGCCGGGGAAGATGACAAAGCGCTGCTTGGGGCAATACCACACGGGCTCGGGCCTACGAAACGAGAACCAAGGGAAGATGCCGTGCTGATAGGCCAGCAGCAGTCGGTCGATGCTGAGGTCGCCCCCCACCGCCAGGCACCCATCGTCGTCGGCCAACTCAGGGTCGGGGAACCATAATTCGCGGTCTAACTGAAAAACCATCTTGTGCTTGAGCTACTGACAGAGAAGAGCAAAAAAAACGTCACGCCAAGTCGGCCTTGTCGATGGTGATGCTGCCTCCCTGCCTGAGGTTGCCAAAGAGCATCTGGCGCATGAGCAGGGGTTTCAGACGGCGGGCGATGACACGGTCCATCTCGCGTGCGCCATACTCATGGGTGAAGCCCTCACTGAGCAGTTGGTTGAAGGCGTCGTCGGTGAGCGTCATCTCCACGTTCTTCGCCTTGAGCTTCGCCTGTAGCTCGCCCACCTTCTTGCGCAGGATGAGCGTGGCCATGTGCTGGTCCATATCATGGAAAACCACGGTGGCGCTGAGGCGGTTGATGAATTCGGGCTTGAACGTCTTCTTCACCTGTCGGAGCATGGCCTCGCCACGCTCCACGCGCTGTCCGAAGCCGACGCTGGCTTGTGAGGCATACTGAGCGCCCGCATTGCTGGTCATGATGAGGACGACATTGCGGAAGTCGGCCTTGCGGCCCTTGTTGTCGGTCAGCCGGGCATAGTCCATCACCTGCAGCAGGATATTGTAGATGTCCTGATGGGCTTTCTCAATCTCGTCGAGCAGCAGCACGCACTGCGGTGCACGACGGATGGCATCGGTAAGCAGTCCGCCATCCTCATAGCCCACATAGCCGGCGGGCGAGCCGATGAGCTTGGCCACGGTGTGCTTCTCGGTGTATTCGCTCATGTCGAAGCGCAGCAGCTCGATGCCCAGCTGGCGGGCCAGCTGTCGGGCCACCTCGGTCTTGCCCACGCCCGTGGGTCCCACGAAGAGCAGTGCCGCCAGTGGTTTGTCGTCGTCGGTGAGTCCGGCCTTGCCCATCAGCACGGCTTGCACCACCTGCTGTATGGCCTCGTCCTGCCCATAAATCTGCTGCTTCATGTTGTCCTCCAAGCTCTGCAGCCGGCTGTTGTCATCATCGTCGCTAACGGCCAGCATGTCCACCTTGCAGGTCTTGGCCAAGATATCGAGTATCAGCTGCTTGTTCACCACACGCACGTCGGTCGCATGGTCGCTGTCGCCCCTCACTTGCAGCGCCGCTCCGGCCTCGTCGATGAGGTCGATGGCCTTGTCGGGCAGGAAGCGGTCTGACACATGCTTGGCGCTGGCCATGGCAGCCGTCTCCAGTGCGCTGTCCTCATACACCACGCCGTGGAACTCCTCATAGCGAGGCCGCAGTTGCTTGAGGATGTGAATGGTATCCTCGGGGCTGGGTTCCAGGATGTCTATCTGCTGGAACCGCCGCACCAATCCCTTGGAACGGGCGAAATGGCGGTTGTATTCCTCGTAGGTGGTGGAACCGATGAAACGCACGTCGCCACTCTCCAGATAGGGCTTCAGCATGTTCGAAGCGTCCATGGCACCATCGTTGGTGGCTCCCGCGCCCACCAGATTGTGGATTTCGTCGATATACACAATGTTCGCCCCATGGTCGAGTCCTTCGCTTTTCCGTTTCCTTGACTCAGCGATGATGCCGTCCATCACCTGCTTGATGCGCTTCTCGAAGTCGCCACGAAACTGTGTGCCGGCCAAGAGCGTGCCCAGGTCGACTTGGTATATTCTGGCCCCCTTGAGACGCTGTGGCACGCTGCCTTGCACCAAGCGTGCCGCCAGCCCATAGACGAGAGCCGTCTTGCCCACGCCTGGCTCGCCCACGTGCAAGGGGTTGTTCTTCTCCTTGCGGCACAGCACCTGTATAGTCCTCTCCAGCTCTTTCTCCCTGCCTATCAGGGGATTCTTCTGCTCCACCGTATCATTCAGACAGGTCACCAGCCGTCGCCACGCCTCTTCGTCGTGGCCGAACGGGTTGTCATCCTCGTCCTTGTCGTCTGTCGGCACGCTGTCAACATCGTCCTGATGCTCATACCAACTGATGAGGGCACTCATGAAAGTCTCTACCGACTCGTCGGGCAACAAACTGCTGCGCAGGAGATAGTTGGCCTCGGAGTCGCTCTGCTCGAGCAAGGCCGCCACAAGGTGGGTGATGTCGACAGCCGCAGCACTGCTGAAGGCCACCTGCTGGGCAGCAGTTTGGAGCAATTGCGACAACTGCACGGATGGCTCAGGGTGATAGTCGCACTCGTCGGGGATGCGTTCCATCTCGCTCAGCTGATGGGCCACCTGCTCAGTCAGTTGCGTGGAATAACAGGAGTCGATGGCGATGGCCATGAAGTCGAAGTCGTCGAGCAAGGCGGAAAGCAAGTGCAGTGGCGTCACAAACTCATGACGCATGTCAGTGCTTCGCTTCACCGCCGCATTAATCACGTCGGCGGCTCTTTGGGTATATTGGGGCATGGGAAGTGAGAGGTGAGGGGTGAGAGGTGAGAGGTGAGAGGTGGGAGGTAAGAAGTTATTCTGGCTCGTAAGTAAGACGCAGAGGGAAGCCTTCTTCGCGTGCCATACGAGTGGCCTTGAGCACTTTCGACACGGCGATGTCGTAGCTATAGATGCCCACCACGGCCTTCTGCGTGCGGTGCACCAACATCATCAGCTGCTCGGCCTCGCTCTGGCTCTTGAAGAACACCTGCATGAGCACCCTGACGACAAACTCCATGGTGGTGAAATCGTCGTTGTAGATGGTCACCTTATAGCGGCGAGGCTCGCGCAGGTCGGTGCGCTGCCGCTCTCGTACGCTTGATTGTTCTTTCGGCATGACTGTTCGACTGCTATTTAGGGAGTAACGACCTTGTAGCGGGCATACTTGAGGAGCAACTGCTTGGTGCCAGCATTCCTGAATGCCACGGTGGCCTTCTGATTGTCGCCAGCTCCATCAAGGGCAGTCACTGTGCCCACACCGAAGCGCTGGTGCTCAATCACCGAACCCACACGGAGCGCCAGTAGACTGCCAACGGGTGACACCGTTGCAGCAGGGTGCATGCTGGATACGGGCTTCAACCGCTGTGGAGGTATGACACGGGGAGCCACGGCAGTAGAAGACCGTGGGGCGACTGGCGCAAAGGACTCGCGCTGGAAAGGCATTCTTGAGGGCTTCAGCTGCTGCGGGTCCTTGGCTTTCCATTCCGAGTCGTCCACTTGCATCAGTCCTGGGTCTATGTCGCGGATGAAACGCGAGGGTACGCCAGACTCCAAACGCCCGTAGCGGAAACGCGTTTGGGCATAGGTGAGGATGCAATGGCGCTCGGCACGGGTGATGGCCACATAGAGCAGCCGCCGTTCCTCCTCAATCTGACGGGCTGAGCCGACACTTAGGGGCGACGGGAAGATGTTTTCTTCGAGTCCCACGATGAACACGGTGGGAAACTCCAAGCCCTTGGCCGAGTGAATGGTCATCAGCGACACACGCGGTGCGTCGGCATCGCTGTCGCTGTCGAAGTCGGTGAGCAAAGCCACCTCCTGCAAGAAGTCAGAGAGCCGTGTCTGCTGCTCTCGTCCCTCCTCGCGGCGCGCCTCCACAAAGTCCTTCACGCCAGCCATGAACTCCTGTAGGTTCTCTTGGCGCGCCAGGTCTTCGGGATCTCTGTTGCTGTAGATGTCGAGCGCCACCCCACTCTCTTGCACAATGGTCTTTCCCAGCTCATAGGCATCGTCGGTGCCCAAGCGCGCTCGCCAGCCCTCCACCAACTGGCAAAAGGCTCCAAGCTTATTGACCGTAGCCTTCGCGATAGCCACACCGAAGAGTGGCGGCTGCGCTATCACCGTCCACAGACTGACACCATGCTGAGTGGCTGCCGCCCCAATCTTGAGCATGGTGGTGTCGCCAATGCCACGCGTGGGATAGTTGATGATGCGGCGCAGGGCCTCCTCGTCGTCGGGGTTGGCCACCAAGCGGAAGTAAGCGATGATGTCCTTGATCTCCTTGCGCTGATAGAACGACATTCCCCCATAGATGCGATATGGAATGTCGTCCTTGCGCATCTGCTCCTCAAACGAGCGGCTCTGCGCATTTGTGCGATAGAGAATGGCAAAGTCAGTCCACTCCATGTTCTCCTTGCGCCGTAGCCGACGTATCTCGTTGCACACGATGTTGGCCTCTTCACGGTCGCTGACGGCTGCCTTCAGCTGCAAGCGCTCGCCATGATCGCCACGGCTGTAGACATCCTTGGGAATCTGGTCGCGGTTCTTGCTGATAAGACTGTTGGCAGCCTCTACGATGAGCTGTGTGGAGCGGTAGTTCTGTTCCAGCTTGAACAGGCGAGCATTGGTATATGCCTCGCGGAAGTGGAGGATGTTGTCGATGTCGGCCCCCCGGAAACTGTAGATGCTCTGGGCATCGTCGCCCACCACACACACCTTCTGCCGCTCGCGGGTGAGCTGCAACACGATGGACTGCTGGACGTAGTTGGTGTCCTGATACTCGTCTACCAGCACATAGCGGAAGCGCTCCACATACTTCTGCCTGATTTCGTCGTGATCATTGAAGAGGCGAAACGTCATCACCAGCAGGTCGTCGAAGTCCATCACATTGGCCTGCTTACAGCGCTCCACATAGCGACTGTAGATGTCGGACACTAATGGCTGCCGAGGGTCGCAAAACGAGCTGCGGGGAAAATCGATTGGCCCTATCAGATGGTTCTTCGCCATGCTGATGGCATCGGCCACTGCCGATGGCTTGTAGACCTTGTCGTCTAACCCCATCTCGCGACAGATGGCCTTCACCAGCGAGCGCGAGTCGGCCTGGTCGTAGATGGTGAAGTTGCCCTGAAAGCCCAGCACAGCGGCCTCGCTGCGCAGTATGCGGGCGAAGACGCTGTGGAAGGTGCCCATCTGCAGATAGCGTGCGCGCTCATCGCCCACCAGACGGGCTATGCGTTCTTTCATCTCGCGTGCCGCCTTGTTGGTGAAGGTCAGTGCCAGGATGTTCCAGGGCGGCAGCTGCTCGTGCTGCAGCAGGTAGGCAATCTTATAGGTGAGCACGCGGGTCTTTCCCGACCCTGCGCCCGCTATCACCAGCTGCGCACCGTCGCAATACACCACGGCCTCGCGCTGGCTGTCGTTGAGTTGTTCTAAGATGTTGATTTCTGGCATATCTGTTAGTCAGTATAGCGGCTGACAGGCCACCTGAAACGATTCCAGGACGGGCCTGCCAGCCGCCAAGCAAGGTATGAGCCTTAAAGTGAAGCCCGGCGTCAGAGCAGGGCCATGCGGTCATCTCACAATCTTGAAGAAGGTCATGAAGATGATTTTGAAATACTCTACGATGCCCTGATTGTCAATCCATCGCATGTTGTAGCGGATTTTGTCGGGCATAATCTGTTCGATGTAAGCCTTGTCGGGGTCTTCGGCCTGGCCAAGGATGGCGTTCTCGTCGACATACTCGATAGAGGCCCAGTCGGTGATGCCTGGCCGCACCGAGAGCACCTTGCGCTGCTCCTCGGTGTAGAGGCTGGTGTAGCGCTCCACCTCGGGGCGGGGCCCCACCAGGCTCATGTCGCCAATGAAGACATTCCACAACTGTGGCAGTTCGTCGAGTTTATACTTGCGGATGAAATGGCCAGTCTTGGTGATGCGCGGGTCGCGTTCGCCAATGGTAATCAAACTACCACTGTCGGAATTCTGACTCATGGAGCGAAACTTATACATCTGGAAGGGCTTGCCATAGCGCCCGATGCGCTCCTGCGAGTAGAAGCCTCCACCCTTGGTTTCACACCTTATTAATATATATAGCACCAGGAAGACGGGCGACAGCAAAACCAGCCCGATACCTGAGAAAAAAATATCAAATAATCTAATCATAGCAATGAAAAATCACGCAGAAACAATTGTGCGTCGTAGTGTGCCCATCGGCCATGAAAATTTGGAGCGCTCCAAATTTCAAAAAGTCAACGCCGTTTGAAAATTTGGAGCGCTCCAAATTTCAACGGGTCATGCCGTCTTTTTCACTCGCCACGCTATTCAGCAGCAACATACAGCGACACACGCCATTAGGCATGGAGAAATCGTTCAGGGCTTCCTGCATCATTTTGGGGCGACCACTACCCTTGTTTCAGTATCTGAACAAAGTTGTCGATGACGTACTCCTGCAACTCGTCGGTCATCACCGTATTCAGCGGCAAGGTCATCTCGTTCTCGAAGAAATGGAATGCGTTGGGATAGTCCTTGATGTCGAATCCCAGAGCCTTGTAGGCCGTCATCAGGGGCAGCGGCTTATAGTGCACATTAGTGGCAATGCCCCTCTCGGCCATCTTCGCCATCACATGGTTAGTCTCTTCACGGGTCTTGCCCAGCAGCCTTACCATATACAGATGATGCGAACTGCAATGATTGGCGTCCTTGTGGTTCATCAGGGCCACGGGCAAATCCTTCAAAGCCTCGTTGTAGCGAGCCACCATCTGCTGTCGGCGCTTCAGCATCTCGGGATAGCGCTCCAGCTGCACCAAGCCAATGGCAGCCATGATATCGGTCATGTTGCACTTATACCATGGCCCGATGATGTCGTACTCCCAAGTGCCGAGCTGCGTCTTGGCCAGAGCGTCCTTGTTCTGTCCATGCAGGGAGAACAACTGCGACAGTCGGTAGAGCAGCTCGTTCCACGTCTCGCCCTCTCGCTTCGGCACGGTGGGCATATAGTCTACGTCGGTGGGCACCACTTCATCGCCAAAAGGCAGATTCCAGGTCATAGCCCCACCCTCGGCCGTGGTGAAGTTCTTCACAGCATGGAAGCTGAACGAGCTGAAATCGCCAATCTCGCCAGCCATCTTTCCCAAGCGCATACCACCCAGGGAATGGGCACAGTCGGCCGACACGACGACACGCCCTATCTTCGACTGTAAAGCGTTGGCCGGATGGAACAGATGGCGCTTCTGCTCTACGATTTCAAACACGCGCTCATACTCGGCCACGACGCCTCCAAGGTCTACCGGCATCACCACCTTCGTCTTCTCGGTGATGGCATCGGCCAGCTGGTCGTAGTCCATCTCCCAACTATTCTCTTGGGCATCGACCATCACCAGCTTGGCACCCAAATGGTCTACCACGGATGCGGTGGCCGTGTAGGTATAGGCGGGCACAACGACCTCGTCGCCCGGCCCCACGTTGAGCAGACGGAGCACCATCTCCATCGCTGCCGTGGCCGAGTTGAGGCACACCGTCTTTGCCGTATGCACATATTCTGAGATTTGTTTTTCAAGATTCTTAGTCCGTGGCCCCGTCGTAATCCAGCCTGAGAGCACAGCTTCACTCGCTGCTTGCGCCTCTCGTTCCGTCATGTCGGGGGGTGAGAAAGGTACTTTCATAGTAAAGTGTTTTTATCGTTTTTATATTAGTTTCAGATTGATTTTCACCATCTTGGGTATCATCATGCGCATTTCTGATGGCGACAGCTTGCGATAGCGGACACTGTTGCGCATGGCCATGCGGAGGGTCTCCATCTTACGACCCAATTTCGACTTGGCATGATGATTCTGTTTTCCAAAGCTGCCACCGCGAAAGATGTCGCTCAATATTTTCATTTTCCAGTGCCGGTCGGCCTCCGTCAGCGGCATAGGGAACTCCTCCTCGGGCAATCCAAGTTCGTCGACGAGGATGCAGCCCATGGCCTTGTAGCCCTGAACCATGTCCATGCCTTGCATGAAGTCGGTCAGCTGCTGGCGGTCGATCGCGTCGCGATAGGCATGCAAGAATATTGCCCAGTCGCAAAACTGGCGCAGCGACACGCCTTCGCGGATGAGGTGGAAAAACAAGTGCACGAAGAGGTAGGCCGCATTCATCGTTGGCGACAGCGTCCTCACCTTCACTCCATCCAACTCCACATAGTAGGGGTGCTGCCATTCCTTGGCTATCCGACTTTCCCACAACTGCTCATGCTTCTTGCAGCCAAAGTCGGTCAGACGGGCATGCAGCTCGTAAAGCCGGCCTTCATGGCGGAAGGCGAACTCCTTCTCTTGCAGTTTTTCAGGAATATGCGCGTCAGGGAAGATCTGTGCAATCTTTTGCAGTTCTGTGCCAGTCTCAGAAGGAGTCGTCTTTGTGCCAGCAGCTTCTTGCGGAATAAGGAAGTCAATGTCGCCCGTATGCCTCGTCCCCATCTTCGGGTAGAGGCGGGCAATAAGCTGTCCTTTCACCACGATGCAGTGCAGGTCATGCTCCGCTATCTGTCCAGCGAACCAAGTCAGTTCCTTGTCGAGTTCGACATTCTTCTTCTTAATCTTCTCTGCGTGGAAATACGCTTTGTGCACAATCGTCTTTATCTGGCGCTCGTCTTCCACACGGATGTTCCTCAGCACGTCGAACATCAGGCCCGAAACGGTCTGCGCCTTGGCTAAGTCCATCAAGCGCGGGAACTGCTGAGCCGTGACGGTCTCTTGTGAAGGCTTTGCCCAGAGGGCACTCCGCAGGAGTGAGAAAAAAAGCCGGATTATTTCGGAGTAACGCTTAGCCATTATTATTTCACCTCATAGTGCTTGACATAGCGCAGCTTCTTGTACGCATTGCCAAACACATTCATCACCACCCAAAAGGTGGAGGCCACGGGATTCATCTTCTCGGCTACCCGGAACAAAGGGTAATGAGCCAAGATGCGCTGCCAGAGCGTTTTCGGAGTGATAGAGTCACTACGCAATCTATATTTGGCCAAAATTTCTGGCAACAAGTAGCAGTTGGCCTTGCGTACCACCTTCAGCCACATTGCCGTATCAGTATTATTCTTTATATCATCTATTTGTATCAACCCAACCACAGAGAAATCATACATAACAGTCAAGCATCCTGGCCAGCAACACGTCAACAACCCATACTTTCCTATTGGGTTCTTACTACTGACCATAATACCAAATTCTTTAGATTCCTCGTCAATTTTAACATATCTATGACATGAAAAATGATAGCCATTTTCTGTCATAAAAGCGATTTGCCTCTCCAGTTTGGTTGGCTCCCAAAGGTCATCACTATCAAGGAATGCTATCCATCGTCCATTCGTCTTTTGCAAGGCAATATTTCTTGTCACAGCAACCCCCCTATGATGCAAGTTCTGAAAGACTATGATGCGTGAGTCACGCTCTTTCATGGCCAACGCCTTGGCCAAAGTATCATCCTCGGAACAATCATCCACAAAGACCAGTTCCCAGTTCTGATACGTCTGAGCTTGTACACTATGGATGCTCTCTTCAACATATCGCCCGCAGTTGTACGAGGGCATGATTATTGATACGAGTCCTTTATCTTGCATAAATACGTATATTCTTTTCCTTCTGCCTCTTTCCACAGTCGGCCATTCAACTTATGGAAACAGCAGCGGCTGGTCAACTCCCTCATCCATGATTCGTCGTACTCATCAGCCAGCCGATTCTCCAAATAGAAGCAGAACCTATTATTCAATCTGGGCATCTTCTTCATCTCCTCCGGCATCTGCTCAGCTATCATTGTGAAGAAGATGTGGAAGATGAAATAAGCCACCACGCAGTCGTAGTCCTTCCAATACTGGTAGAGCATGTCCCTCAATATCAGCAGCACCTTTTGGTTGCTGCTGGCCGTGATAAACCAATTCGAGATTCCGTGGAACCCGTCATCCCCCTTCTTCAGATACTGAAAGAAGAACAAGTCGGCATCAAGACACGTCTGAACCTTCTGTTTAAATTCACTTTCTTGTGAGTCGTAGCCCGTGCACAGCACGGTGGCGTCAATCCACGTCCCACCATATCTCGTCAGCAGTTCTAAGCGCAGCAAGTCAGAATACTGAGCCATGGGAATCTTGCCTTGTTTGAACTTCCTGTCAATATGCTCTGGAAACGTCACATATTGATTGATATTCTCTTGCGTCACCACCACTATCTCCCTGTCAGCCAGATGCCGTTGCAGCGACCGATGGCAAATCTTCACAATCTCTGGTGCCTGCTCCATCCCCTGCAACCAGCACACCCACACCTTGTGGCTGTGCTCATGCGGCAACACGTCTTGTCGATGTGCCTCTACCAGTTGTTTCAGCAAACCTTCGTATTGTTTCCGTATGTGCGGTATCGTCTTTTCTTGTATTCGCGTATAGGCTGCCGTTATCGACCGCTTCCCGCACAGCACAGCCCCACCCTGTTTAAGGAACTCAGGAATAGCCCCCATCCTGACATACGTCATGAGTAGGCGGAAACCACCAAACTGCCGAAAGCGCCTATGAAGTCGTGCTACGAGATTCACAATTCTACTTTCCCTAATCCGTTTACCTATTTCAAGCACTCCTTGATGGCCTCAAGGTAGTTGTCAATCACTATTTGGCGTGAAAAATTCTTCACCATTCTTTCACGTCCCAATTCACCCGCCAACTTTCGCTGGCTATTAGGAAGAGACAGAAACCGCTCTATTGCCTGCACTAAAGCGTCTATGCTACCTCCCTTATAAATATATCCAGTTTTGTTGTCCTCAACAGTCTCTTGACAGCCGGGATTATTAGTAGTAATAAGAAAGCGTCCCGATGATGCGCTCTCAAGCAAAACGTTGCTCATCCCTTCACCATAAGTGGAAGGGTGGATGGTTGCATGCGCCCTGGCAATGTAGGGTTTCACATCCTTCAGGCTGCCATGATAAATAATAATGCCCTGATCTTGCAAGTCTTTTAAATCCTGCTCGTAGTGCATCTCTGTAGGCTCTATGAAGCCAAGCATGTTGAACTCAGTTTTGGGGTATTTTTTCTTGATGCGCTTAGCAGCCTCAATATAGTCATCCACCCCCTTGTCATACATGACACGGCCAATATAATTAAACACTACTGGTGCGCCAACTTTCCCATCCCCTCCATCAGGGTAGGGCTGAAGCGGAAACCTGTCAGTAGCCACGCCAGAACCTGGTATCAGCCTGTACTTTCCTTTCACCATGCCCTGCTCAATAGCCACCTGCATGTTCGCTGCATTCTGAAACATCATACAAGCCGACTTTGTGTAAGCCTTTTTGAAAAGCCACATGATGAACTTTTTCATCAACCCAGTTTCATTAATGACGCTCCCTAAACCCGTAAGATTGTTGATGACAGGAATACACATCTGACGTGCAGCCAAACTTGCATATACATTGGGCTTCGCCGTGTATGCCAGCACTACTGCAGGATGATATTTCTTGAACAATTTCCGATAGTGCAACATCAGCTTGAAGTCCTTAACAGGATTTGTGCCTCGCCTATCGATATCAGGGTTATCATAAATATACGGTATACCCTGCATCAGCTCAAACTTAGGTCCATCTGGACACGATATAAGAATCTCATACCCCTCTGCAATCAATGCCTCAATGAGTTCCTTACGGAAACAATACACATCGTCATCGTTATTCGTCAACAGGGCTATTATCTTTTGTTCTCGCATAAATGCGCTATTTTTTAGAATGCCTAGATTATTGTAATACCATTTTCCTTAAATACTCCACCACATTATTTGCCTCTTCATCCAAAGAATCTTTAGAGTTGTTGTTGTCGACCATTATCGCATAAGGTAGACTCTCACAAAGACTTTCTAACTGGACAAGTTTTTCCATGGCAATTACATCTGATATATAATCAAATCTTGACTGGCCATCACTACGCTTTCTAATTCGCGCAAGTGAGGTTTGTGGATTTGTCTTTACATAAACATTAACCATTCTACGATTACATGCCATTGCCATAATAACAGAATGATAGTGATTGTAGCTTATCTTCTCATCGCTAAAAGCCATTGACAGTATACTCTGGCAAAAACCTTCATCAAACACAAGTAACGCTTTCGAACTTTTGGCAGCCAAAACCTTATATGGAATATTTAAAAAGTGGTGAAAGTAATCCTTACTAAAGAATGGGACACCTTTGGAAACACGCCTAAACACGTTAGGATATCTAATCAGCAAGAGAATGGTTGAAAATACCTTCTTGATTATACGGTAAGGAGTGGAATAGACATGATCCACATTATAAGTGGTCTCCTCAACGTCAAAATCTACAGTCCTCAACTTTTTTGCAACAACATGAGAAAGAGTGCTTTTTCCACATCCTGGCAAACCATAAAAATCGATGCACACAGGCTGTTTCAAATGATTTCCCATATATACTCCATTATCTCTCCAAGTGTTTCTTCCTTGCTGCGCGAAGTGTCCACAACTACACTTCGTGATACATTAATAGCCATCACAGCAGATTTCTTGTTGTCTATCTCTTCAACGGTCATTTCTGGTTTGCGCTGAATGGCAATTTCCGTTGGAACCATGAGTTTAATGATCAAATCAGGCGAGTTAATGGTAGATGACTCATATATTCCATACTCCCATTTGGCAAGTCTATAAGACAGGCCTGTCCCTTTCGTTAAGTATTTCGTAAGCAATGGCCCATCGCTATAACCAGGCTTCACTATCTGCGGGTAGCGGTCGGTTAAAACCAACATTCCCTGATTCCTCGCTTTTGTCATCTCACGTAATTTACTTTGTTTCTCTTTAGCTAATGCAACCGCCCAAAGGAACTTGGCAATCGAATATAGCCGAGATTTAAGTGACACTCGATTTTTTTCCTGATACTCCTTTTCAACCTGATGGCCAAGCCCTTTCCCCCCAACTTTCCGAGCAACCATTTTCATGGGTTTACGCAATAAGGAGCTACTACCATCACCACTACCAAAATATATGGTTTTTACATCAAGTTTCTTGTTATACTCATGACATAGATAATTCAAAGTTGTAGACTTCCCCGCACCATCACATCCAAGGAATGCCACCACACACCCTCCAGATGGAGAGACACGTCTAAACGGCTTTGTAGGATTGAGCTTAAGTCTACGACCAACACCGCCTATCAGCCAAAACAGCTCCCGTTTAGTCCTTAGGCAACGAGACTTCAGCAGACTGTTACCAGTGAAAGATTTCATCACTCGCAACAGTACTTTCCTAAATGGTCGAAGCTGATTCTTTTTTACAAGAACGGCTCCATAAAGTGCCATAATTGCTTCTTCTGCTTTTTTATCGTGCAACATGGCCTTTGCATGAAGTTCAAATGTCACCCTATCTGTATGTTCAATGAGCCACTTCTGTTCTGCTATATCATCGTCCCCAATTCTTCTAAACCAATCTCTTGTTCTCAGTTTTAATGTCATTCTCTCCAAGAGCAAAACATACTCTACTGCCGGATGTGAAGTATATACACAAGCCTCAGTCTTCACTCTATTATCAAGAATGTAATCTGTGTAACGAGTAATAGTATAGCCCTTTAGATGAGGCTCACCTAATGTCATTCTATAATGTAAATGTAGGTGCCAAATCTTACAAGTATCTTTATCAAAACCGATATAATCCTCAATAGCATTATATTGCATCAAGGGGGTCGCCCTGAAACGTTTAAGCCCACAATCATTTAGCACCCTGTCCAACAAGTTCCGCTGGTTAGGCGAAAAAAGCATGTCAAGATCAGTGTCGCCCGTTAAAGCTTCTTGTAGATGCTCGTTACTTTTCCAATGACAATAACGAATATTGTTGTCGTGGAATGCTTGAAGCATCCTGCTTATCGATTTCAGCATTTTCAATGGGATAACAATTCGTATATTTCGTCGTACTTTTTGTGCATTGACTCCAAGGAGAAGTTCCGCACAATGCTATCTTTAATTTGAGTAGACAAGCCTATCAGTTCTTGTCTGCTTAACTGTTGGTAAGTACGGATTGTTTGCAACCAATCTTTTTCAATCAGCGGCAAGGTATTAAAAAGCGAGCAACCATTTGACACTTCTTGATGAGGTGGGATGTCCGATAAAACAGGAATCAGGCCGACACTCATTGCTTCTAACACACTCACAGGCATACCTTCAACCAACGAGGCCGAAACATAAATACCACATTCATTAAGTATTCGGAACACTTCATCACGAGGAAGCAAACCTTTCATTTTCACACGGCCATCAACACCCAGTTCTCTTGCAAGAGCACTCATATGGACATCTTCTTTACCTATCAAAATCAATTCTGTTTCAGGCAAATGCTTCATCAATCTAATTAAGAATTGTTGGTTCTTAATGGGAATCATTCTTCCAATACAAACGACTTTGAACATATCAAAAGCCTCGTTGTGATTAGGTAATCGACGAGTGGCATCCTGTACCCTCTCGTAATCCACACCATTTTGAATGGCAAACATTCGTTCCCCTTTTATTCTTTTCACCATTGGAGAGTATTCTGCATAGGCTACATGACTAACGCAATTGGAATACTTGGACAACAAAGAACACAAGCAACTGGACAACTTGTATTTAAGATTTCGACTACTATATGAACTATGTATGGTAAATAGAGTCTTTTTCCTTAATTTCAACCCCACAGATGCCAAGAAGAACTTTATTGCCGATTTCTGGGCATGGAGATGAATGATGATTTCTTCGTTCCTTTCTTTACATTCATTTATCACTTGCCGAAGAGCTGGGCGCATCTTGTTAGTGTTACCACCAACCAAAAACAATTGAACGTCTGAAGGAATATCAACATCTTCAGGAACATCACCAGAACAAGAAACCAATACCTGCCTATATGGATAATTCATCCTGCTACGGTAAAGGACGAACTCGTTAACAGGCATACTTGTCACTGAGATGCTATCAACAATTGTAACTATGCAAAGCTTCGTCATTATATTTTCTAAAATGACAGGAGGTGACTAAACAAACGAATAGCCTTCAATCATTTTTATGTATTTGTCGACAAATGCTTCCATGGAGAAACTATTCACCGCAATCTCACGGTTTCTAACACCCATATCCTGTCGCTGCTTTTCTGACAAACGACTCATTTCGAGAATAGCCTTTGCCATGTCGTTAGCATCAAGAGGATTGAACATTAACCCGTTCTTGCCATCTTCCACAATATGGGGATTGTCACAAACACGGCTGCAAACAACCGGTTTGCCACAACTCATGGCCTCACATACTACATTTGGATAGCCTTCATAGAAAGAAGGTAGACAGAAGAAATCACATTTTTGGTATTCTTCTACTATATTACTCGTTGCAGGGTGAAATTCAAAGACATCAGCCAATCCCAACTTATCCACCTTCCCCAAGCATTCTTTCCCATAGTCTTCCTGTCCCTTCTGAACATTCCCGAACCACCTGAACTTGATATCAGCCCCTTCGTCCTTTACCTTTTTCACTGCATCCAGATAGTTGAGTACGTTCTTTTGCTTCGCTATTCGAGCAGTGGTGAGCACAACCATCGGATGGGAATGATTTGCCTCCGACGGACAAAAATGATTGGTATCAGTGAAATTGGTGATTGTCGTCGTTTTGCTCGCCAAGGCAGGATACCTGCCCTTTATCAACTCTTCTTGCGTATATGAATTCGGCACAACATCATCGGCTTTCTTATAAAGCCAGAACCTCAACTTGTCTCTTTGTGTGAATGTCTGCGTGGTGTTTCGCTCTGATACAATGAGCTTAAATCCCCCACCCATCATCTTCAAAATGCAGGCCAACATGGTGGCACCAGTCTTGTATGCAATTACTACATCATATTTTTCCTTTTTGACAAGTCGGCGAACCATCATTAACTTTGCCAGAAAGAAGCTATGTTGCTTTAACCTGAGCAAGCGGACCCCAGCATTTTCCAAACTGCCGGTGTTGAAATCATAATCATAATATGTAGCCAAGTCAACAGCATATCCCTTTTGCTTCAACAATTCAGAAAGACCAATCATCTGTCGTTCTGCGCCACCGAACCCAAGCCTGTCAATCAAGCAAAGAATCTTCTTCACAGTAACTTATTTACTGATAAACTTTTCTTCCGGCAAGGACAAGAGTATACGCTTCTTTTCGGCCTTACTCAGTTGCTTTGTCCTCACATCATAGCGGGCATTCTTCTGATAGTATTCTTTTGTAGTGCATAACACTCGAGCAGGATTGCCACCGACTACCGTATGAGGAGGTACAGACTTAGTGACCACAGAGCCAGCTGCCACCAAAGCCCCTTCACCTATGGTAACCCCAGGCATGATAATAGAGCAGGCACCTATATATGCCCAATCTTCAATGACCACTTTACCAAACGCGTCAAAATTAGGATGTTCCTTTCTGATAGCATTTCCACCTCCATGAGTGAAGATTGAAACATCACGGGTTATTTGAACGTGATTACCAACAGTAATCAGATATGGCTCTGAAGGCCACTTACGAGTGCTGACAAAGCAATAATCTCCAATCTTTACTCCAAGCTTCCGCGCATATTTTTCTGGCGAGGCAAAAAAACGCCAACAAAATGAAACAAGTCTCTCAAACAATCTTTTTGCCTTTTTCATTTCTTTTGACAATCAATTCATGAAACAATGATTCCCATTTTCGTGCAATAGAAGAAGAAGAAAAACGCTCAATATTTTTACGTGCTTCTTTCCCCAAAGAGAATCTCCTTTTATCGTCATCCAATAACCTCTTAACGGCCACAGACATTTCCGCCACATCAAGATTATTCACTAACATGCCATCAATGTCATTGATAATAATAGAATATGAAAGACGCTCAAAAGAAACACATGGCAAGCCTTGTGACATTGCTTCAGTCACAACCATAGGGAAACCTTCAGTGCGAGATGAGAGAAGGAGCAATGAGTGTTTTTGGTAAACATCTTTTATATCAGTTCTCTTTCCCAGAAAATGGATTCTATCAACAACTCCAAAATTATCTGCAATTTTACACAATGCTTTTATCGAATTCTCATTTCCATATCCAGCTATATCCAAATCAACATCAGGATATTGTTTGGCAATTATTGAAAACGCCTCAATCGCAATATCAAAACCTTTCACATTCCAAGCATCCACCCTCCCACAAACAAGAAGGTTTTTTCGTTTATAGAACAAATCTGCATATTCATTTTCTGTAATTATCGGAAAGGTATTAGGATTCGGCATAACCACAGCATTTTTCAGTCCTTTTGCTCTGGCATAGCCACTATCAAAAAGTGTAAGGACACACACTTTATCAAAAAAACGGTTAAGGAAGAAACGATTAAAATAACTTTTAAATCCAAGTTTTCTATCATAAGCATTGTGCTCACTATGAATTATAGGAATGTTACCATGGCAGCATAAGATTGCCTTCATATTACATTGAGAGAAAGAAACAATTAAATCTGGTTTCATAGCATTTATAGTATTTCGAGTATGCCTATAATTGCGGTGATTTCTCTCTATCCAACTTATGAAATGACAAAACGGATTATTCCATTGACCATATCGAAGAGACGGCGCAATAATTAGTTTTATATTCGGATGTACATTATAGAAAACACAATCATCATTCAATGAAATAACAACTTCGTAATTTAAGCTTGCAAGTTCGTTAGAAAGATTGGAAAGAACTCGTTCTGACCCTCCATAAGACAAATTGCGAGAAAAAAATAATATTCTCATAATTCTAATTGGTATTAGCTGATAACGAATCCTTTTTTTTCATTTTGATGACAAATAAGGAAGCCAAGAAAGGATATGCGCAGAAATAGGGATTAAGAAACTGTACAGTTTGAAGGAAAAAACACACAACAATTATTGGAACATATACCATCCTCTGCTTTGGCACGCGCCATTTTCTTAGAAAAAGGTAGAGAAGATAGAAAAAAAACAACAAACCAGGTATACCGTATGCCACAATAATTTGCTGTAACGAATTATGTGTGGATTCATACACCTGTGTCACTTCTCTATAGGGAAGGGCACCTGTTCCTGTTAAAAAAGCCCATGGGTTCAAAAGCAGCCATTCATTATACAAATAAAAAAGTAAGGTTCTTTTACCTGTCATTTCTGTATTATCAGTATCGAATCTGTATTCAAATGAATCAAATGCTAAAGAACCAAATCGGGTGAAGAAAAAATAGATGCCCAAAATAGCAATCAACAGAACGAGTATTGATACAAAACGTCTCCTGCTATCTCTCATTAACAAAAACAAGATGCCAAACAACATAACTGCCAATATCCATGTACGAGAAACGCTGTAGACTCCACATACAAAAGAAGGAATCACTATTAGGGCGAGTGCTAACAACCGGATTTTTTTATAATACCATAAAGCAAATGATATAGAGATTGCAGCTATAGAGAAAAGTCCTATATTATTTGGATTTGTCTTTAGCGTCATTTTCTCTTCATTCGTGTATGCAGAGACATTACCCATTCTGATGCTTTCTTCGAGGAAATTTTCTCCTAATAATTGTTGGAAATTAATCATGATGATGACAAGCATCACTACAGTTCCTATGCAGAAGCTCAATGCATTTTTATATTCGTCAGAACGGGCATCTGAAGAACATCCTATAAAAAACGACAGAAATAAAAAGGAGCAATAACCCACAAAAGTGGGTATTTCAAATGAAGAAGCAAAAATGAAAATATGAATCAATTCATAAATTGAGATAAGCAGAACCACACTCCAAATGATATTTGGAACTCTCATTCTTTTGCCTCCTTTTATGAGAATTAACGCACACAATATAGGAAGAATATAATTTCCTGGCAAACCAATGGTCAGTGGCAGAACAAATGCCGTCAACATTATCAAATGTGTGTAATCCGCAAGAAGTGCATATACAACTACAATTCCCAACAAAAGAAATTTATCAATATCCAAGCCTCCAATATCACGAATGTATAACAGGCCTGACAGGAAAAAAACAAAAAGCACAAATAAAAGGCTTTGTAATGTTAATGACGCTTGTTTTATCATCAGTCTTATTTTTTTTCAAAACTTGTTATCATATTCCATTGCTCCTTAGTTGTTAACATACGGAGAGGATTAACTTTCAAAATCTGCTTGATTTAATTGAGAACAATACTTCTCGCTATTTTAGGGGCATCTTAAATAATCCGAATGACTACAACATAGCATCAAAGCATGTGGAGTTATAAAAGGTTCCCAGAGTTTATTTTCATTTCCTTTTAAAATGTACGATGCTGACAAATAGGTTTCTTTCTTCCTTTCTAAAACCTATAAAGAACAACAATAATACCTGCACTATTAAAACAACAGCAATAAAAGCAAATGTCTTCAATATTACATTAATAGAAAACAAGGAAAAAAAACACTTTAATAGGAACGCGCTAAACAGACACAACACACCCATCATTCCATAAGGTAACAAAACGTTTTCAAAAAAGAGTTTAATTTCAAAATTCCCTATCTTCTTCGCAAGTAGAAGTATTGCAAAAAGATTCATCAGCTCTGAGAAAGCCATCACAAGGAACACCCAATAAAGAGGCATTTCAAAGTATTTCAAACCTATATAAGAAAGAGGTAAGGCTGATCCTAAAACAAAGAACTCTGTTATCTGATATCTCTTCAATTTTCCAATAGCAATAAAAAACATCCCCACTGACTGATGCAAGACTCGTACAAATTGGTATAAGAGACATGCCGAAAGAAAGCCTATGGCATAGTTAGGAACAGTCCCAAGCCACAAAAACAATATTTCGTTAAGTGTAAAAAAAAGGGGTATGGCCAATAATAAATACATATAGCCAACCACCTTACCGCCCATGAACATCAACTTATAAAACCTATCCATCTCCTTACGGGCATAGGATTGTATCGTTTGTGGTTTTACAGCAATATAGACATTTGAAACCACATTACTCAGAACACTTCGAACCTGATAAGTAATTGTCCGTGCAGCATTAGCAGCCAAATTCCCAAAAATATTTAACAGAACATTTATACCTTCGTTAACTAAAGCAAATATTACATTTCCAAAAAAGGCCCAGCTTGAAAAAGCAAACATTTCTTTAAATTTCACCTTAATTTCTGGAAAGGGGAATCTGAGCAAATGGCTTTCTGGAAATTTAAAATGACAATAAAGGACATTGACGAAAAAATTCATACAAATAACAAAAAGCATTAGCAAACTATAGATGATGAGACGATCTCCTCCAAAGAATGGCAACAGCAGTACAATGATCAGTTTGGCAAACGCATCAAAAACGGAAACGAGAGCAAACACATTCATCCTCTCACGAGCTATAATATCAGCATCAAATGGTACATTGAATATTTGAACAATTGCTGCAATAACCGATAATTGGAACACCCAATTAGCTGCAACCATGCGTTCCTGAGAAATATGAAGTTTATTCTCTATTAGCCAAAGCCCCCCCATCTCAACTACTACAAGGAAAAAAACTGCAATTGCTAAATTGACAAGGACACTAACATTAAATACAATACTAAGGTCTCGGTCGTTCCCATTTCCTATTTCAATATTTAAAAAGCGCTGAACTGACACTGTGAACATTGTTTTGAGAGAGGCAAACATTGCTACGATGCCTCCTACAAGGCCATACAGTCCCAAATCATCCACACCTAAAGTATGCAACAATACTCGCGACGTGTAGAGTGATAATAGCATGGTTACCACCTGCCTAAAATAAAGGAATATGCTGTTCTTTGCAATTTGTATATTTGATGATTTTGTATTTGACATGGAGTTTTTACCTATAACAAATTGTAATCAATTTCGGTTTTTCAATTCATTTCTAACAACAGCATTATAACAACCATTTCGAATAAGTCCATAATCATTTATTTGTCACTTCCAAGCTAACACGAACAAAAAAAGGGACACTATAAATGCGAATCCCTTTACTCTGTTGTCGTTCATTTATATGGATTCTTCCGTCCAAATTCATTTGTTCAAACGGAAAGCACAAAAGCCACAGACGATTTTGATTGCTGAAAAATAAACACAATGCCGATGCAATCATCCCTAATCTGATTGATGGAGGCTGTTACACTCCAACTGTGCAAGGTTTAATAAGTGTGAGCGTACTTCAAGCAGTATAGCATCAGAAGACACTTCTTCGATACAATTATCAAACCAGAACGATTCACCGACTTTGACGTTTTGTCCTTCGTGGCGTGTAAAAATTCCCGCATGTGATTTGGCGAAAGAACTACGCGGTTCTACCTCCACATCAACATTAAGTTGGATGCCATTAACTAAGATCTCTGTCTGCCGTATTTTGCCTACGTTGAGTAATGCACACATGTAGTTTGTCCTTGAACCATCAGCATAAAAACCTGGATGGCTCTCAACAAATGAAACGACATCTGTTTTATATGATGGAATGGCAGGGCGATTCACAGAAATGTATGATTCATTGCGTCTTAATACAAAGGCATAGTGCTGGAGTATGCCGTCAACAACCCATTCCCTGTGAAGCAATCTTGCTACCATCTCTGTATCTGCAATCATAGTAGCATTGGCCATTAGCCTATTTCCCTTAGTATATCCAAAAACACCGATGGGCTAAAGTCAACATGGCTGGCAGCCTTTCGCTCACCATCTTTCCTCACATAATAAGAAAACTCCTTCGCTCCAAGACTAACACATGCCCTTGACTGTTTGGATTGAAGACCAATTGTGGCGTTAGCCTCAGGTCCAAACATCCAATTTTCCCAATCTTCATTGTTCGAAATAAGCAACACGTCTTTCATGTTCTTCATTACACGAGGAGAAATTTTCAAAGCTCCTTCACCATCCCAGTCATCTGATAGATGGCTTAGCTCATCCAACCTGTCGAAAGCATCAGCCAAAGCAGGTTCAGAAACTTCTTGTACCAAACGAATGGCCACCTGACGCTTCACTTTACGAGTAATGGGCATAGAGTGAATGAGATTCATCACGTCCATGTAGGAATTTGTCCCATACGGCATCACTGGCTCGTTAGCAGTATGTGTTAAAATCTCTGACATAATAGTATATGTTCGCAGGTGCAAAGAATGCGTATCAAGGCTTTATCCTCAAGTAGGAATAGGGTATGCGGGTGGTGGCGTAGTCGCCGAGGCCGGTGAGGCTGACGACGATGCGGCTGCGGCCATCGTCGTCGAGGACCTTGCCGCGAACGCCCTTGAACGGACCACGGATGACGATGACCTCGGCACCAGAGGCGAGACGCACGGAGCTGCGCTGCAGGGAGAGGATGTCCTCGCTGTGCTTGCAGGTGGCGAGGATGAAGTTGAGCATCTCGGCCTCGCTGACACGCAGGGGGGGGTTCTTGTTGAACTCGTTCCTCTCGAAGTGGTTGTAATAGTAGCCAAGGAAGGTGGACAGCTGGGGGCACGGACTCTTCATGTCCTTGCGGTTGTCGCGGATGACGAGGTCGGCAAAGTCGGGGGTGAGATAGGCGAAGAGTATGCTGGGAATGAGGTTTTCAAGGACGCGCTTGCGGTGTCCGTCCACCTCTTTCACCACATACCGCTTGGCCACGTAGGCATAGTGCCCGGCTTCGATGAGTGCGTCGGCAGCGCGGTCTTCGCGCTGGTAGGTGGCCCTGAGCACGAACCACTCCTTGCCAACCTCTGGAGCGTACTCTACCGACACCCCTTTGCTCGAATTTTCAGCTTTGGGGATGGCAACGGAGGCAAATCCGGAGTCGGTCATTTTCCTGGTTTTCACCAAATTAACGTTTCGCGAATCCATCGTCTCGGCGCATCAGGGCATGCCCTTCAACGCCAGTTTTTATGGCGTACACAAAAAGTCGGCGACAAAATTACAAAAAATAATTGAATTAAGGACGTATCGGAGCGTTTTTTTTCCTTTTTAGAGCACTTCTTTGCGCTATTTAGAATTCGGCATGCGAAGCGCCGAAAAAAAACACAGACAAACATTCGGCTAAAAACGTGGAGCAGTCCAAATAAAAGAAATGATTATCCGCATTCTGCCAAAAGTGATACAATAGCCAAGGGTGCGCAGTATCCCAAGAATGGCAGGATTTACATCGCCACTGATGATTGCGATTGAGCGAGGGCACGACTTTTGAAAATTTCATTTTCTCTTTGGAGGAAAGACAAGAATTATTTACGGAATCGGCAAACAATTCACTAAAAAAAGTAATGACATGCAGTTGAGCATTGTTGATGACGAACGAAATGGGGTGGATTCAGGAGAGGCGGAGCACGACAAACAGGGAGCGGGAGGCACCGCAGAGGGAAAAGGGGCATGCTTTTTAGGTTGGCAGCGGGCGGGGACATGATTGGCAGCGGCCGCTGCCAAGGTCGCTTACTACCAAAGGGATGCAAGAAGGTGCAACGAGCGACCAGAGGTCGAGCCCAAACCGCTAATCGGGTACATGCTGATTATCATAAATAAAAATTTGGCGTTGACTTTTTGCACATAGTCAACGCCAAATTTTAGCTCGGAGCACTCTTTTTTTTGCAAGCTGATTCTTAGCTATTTGCGCTCAGCTGTCGCCAAGTGACAACGGGATGCTTGGCGGCGAGCACATCGTCGACACGACCGATGGGCGTGTTGTGGGGCGCAGTCTTCACCAGTTCGGGGTCGTTCTTGGCTTCCTGGGCTATCTGTCGCATCACGGCGATGAATCCATCGAGGGTCTCAAGCGACTCATTCTCTGTGGGTTCAATCATCAGGCTCTCGTGGAAGAGCAGGGGGAAGTAGATGGTAGGCGCATGATAGCCGTAGTCGAGCAGACGCTTGGCCACGTCCATAGTGGTGACACCCGTGCTCTTGTCTTTCAGTCCATCGAAGACGAACTCATGGCAGCACAGCCCGTTGATGGGCAGCTCGTAGACATCCTTCAGCGATTCCTTGATATAGTTGGCGTTGAGGGTGGCCAATGGCCCCACCATCTTCAGCTGCTCGCGCCCGAGGCTGAGGATATAGGCCAGCGCGCGCATCATCACCGCGAAATTACCGTGGTAGGGGCTTACCATTGGGAAGAACTGCTGCAGCCCCTCGCGCACGCCGACTGGTCCGCTGCCAGGGCCTCCGCCGCCATGAGGCGTGGAGAAGGTCTTGTGCAGGTTGATGTGCATCACATCGAAGCCCATGTCGCCGGGGCGAGCAGCGCCGAGCATGGGGTTCAGGTTGGCTCCGTCGTAGTACATCAGTCCACCGCAGTCGTGGATGAGGCGTGCAATCTCAGGAATCTGCACCTCGAAGAGTCCCAGCGTGTTGGGGTTGGTCATCATCATCGCGGCTACTTCAGGACCGTGTTGGTTGAGTAGGTCTTGCAGGTGTTGCAGGTCTACGAGACCATTGCTGAGCGACTTCACTTCGATGATCTCCAGCCCGCAGACAGCGGCCGAGGCGGGGTTGGTGCCATGTGCCGAGTCGGGCACGATGACCTTTGTGCGCTGCATGTCGCCATGCGACTGGTGGTAGGCGGCGATGGTCATCAGTCCCGTCAGCTCGCCATGGGCGCCTGCAAACGGCTTGAAGGTGAAGTGTGCCAATCCGGTGAGCTGGCAGAGCGAGCGCTCGAGCAGGGCGACGACGGCCTCGGCACCCTTGACGGTGTCGGCAGGCTGCGCCGGGTGCAAGTCCTGGAACTGCGGCAGGGCTGCCATCTCCTCGTTGATTTTGGGATTGTACTTCATGGTGCATGACCCCAGGGGATAGAAGCCCGTGTCGACACCAAAGTTATTGTTCGACAGGTTGGTGTAGTGGCGCACCACGGTCAGTTCGTCGCACTCAGGCAGATGGGCATCCTCGCTGCGGCGCAGCTCGGCGGGCACTGCATATTCTCCAAAGTGGTTCTTAGGCAGAGAATAGCCCTTGCGCCCCTCTTTCGAGAGTTCGAAAATCAGGTTTCCGTATAAATGGTTGTTCATGGGGTGGATGGGCTTAAAGGGAATTGGTGGGAGTTGATGGGATGAGCGAGACCAGACGGTCAATCTCCTCCTTGGTGCGTTTCTCGGTGACGGCAAAGATGAAGCCGTTGCCCTGGCGCACGCCGCCGAGCAGTCCGGCATCGAGGAATCGCTGGTAGAGCGCGTCGGCATCGCCATCGTATTCCACATAGAACTCGTTGAAGAAGGGTTTGTCGTAGACGAGACGGAATCGGCCCGTCTTGAGCAGCTCGTCGCAGAGGTAGTGCGCCCCGGCGTAGCTCAGCTCGGCGGCCTCCTTCAGTCCCTGGCGTCCCATGAGCGACATATAGACGGTGACCCACAGTGCCATAAGGCTCTGGTTGGAGCAGATGTTCGAGGTGGCCTTCTGACGGCGGATGTGCTGTTCGCGTGCCTGCAGGGTGAGCACGAAAGCGCGCTGGCCTCGGTTGTCGAGCGTCTTGCCGACGATGCGCCCCGGCATCTTGCGAATGAGTTTCTCGGTGCAACACATATAGCCCACGTAAGGGCCTCCCCACTGCATGGGTATGCCCAGGCTCTGCCCGTCGCCCACGGCGATGTCGGCCCCCCACTCTGCGGGTGTCTTCAGCACGGCCAGGTCGGCGGCGACGGCACTCACGACGAAGAGGCCTTTCGCAGCATGGATGGCATCGGCAAAGCCTGTGTAGTCCTCAACGATGCCCAACTTGTTGGGCTGCTGCACCATCACACCAGCCACACCGGTGAGAGATGAGGGCTGAGAGGTGAGGGTCGTGAGGTCGGTGACGCCGTCTTTGGCGGGAATCATCTCCAGCTCGATGCCATGGAAGTGGGCGTACGTCTTCATCACATCGACAACCTTCGGGTCGACGGTCTCGGAGACGAGGAAACGGTTCTGCTTCTTGCCGGCCGCCACGGCCATCATCATAGCCTCGGCAGCGGCGGTGGAGCCGTCGTACATCGAGGCATTGCTGATGTCCATGCCGGTGAGTTCGGCCATCATCGACTGATACTCAAAAATGTAGTGCAGGGTGCCCTGCGATATTTCGGCCTGATAGGGGGTGTAGCTGGTGAGGAATTCGGAGCGCGAGAGCAGCTGTGGGATGACGGCGGGTGTGTAGTGGTCGTAGACGCCAGCACCGGCAAAGCAGGTGAGCTGCTGGTTCTGTGCTCCCAACTGCTGAAACAGCTGGCGCACCTCCATCTCGCTCATCGACAGGGGCAGCTGATAGTCGCCCCGGAAGCGCACCTGCTCGGGCAGCTGGGCATAGAGCGCGTCGATGGAATCGACACCTACGAGGGAGAGCATCGCCTGCAAGTCCTCTTCGGTATGTGGGAAATACTTGTACATATTCCTTTATTTTTCGCAGAATGCGGTGTATGCGTTGGCATCCATCAGGTTGTCGAGTTCGGTCTTGTCGGCCAGCTCCACCTTGATGATCCAGTTCTCGTAGGCATCCTGGTTGAGCAGTTCGGGCTGGTCGTCGAGGTCGCTGTTCACTTCGACGATGGTTCCGCTGACGGGGGCGATGATGTCGCTGGCGGCCTTCACACTCTCCACGGCGCCAAACTCCTCGCCGGCGGTGATTTCGTCGTCCACCTCGGGCAGGTCAACGTAAACCACGTTGCCCAGTGCGTGCTGAGCGTAATCGGTGATGCCGATATAAGCCTGGTCACCATCCACTTTCACATACTCGTGCGACTCGCTGTAATAGAGTCCTTCAATTACTTTTGCCATAATTCTTTTTTTGCAGTTAAAGAAGATAAAGGGTTTTTATTTTTTATAATGTTTGTCGTAGAAACGTTTCTTCACCACGGTGCCAGGGAACACCTTCTTGCGTATCTGCACCTGCAGCGGGGTGCCCAGCTTGGCATAGCCGCTATTGACGAGGGCCATGCAGACGCTCTTGTCGCTGCTGATGGTGTGGTAGCCGGTGGTCACCTCGCCGATGGCCTCGCCTTCGGGGCTGAGCACGGTGTAGCCGTGGCGCGGTATGGCCTTGTCGGCCAACTCTATGCCCACCAGTTTGCGGGCCACTCCCTCCGTCTTCTGTTTCAGCAGGGCTTCCTTGCCCACGAACTCCTCCTTGTCGAGCTTGACGAAGATGCCAAGCCCCGCCATGATGGGCGAGATGTCCTGCGACAGCTCGTCGCCATAGAGGGGCAGTCCCACCTCGAAGCGCAGCGTGTCGCGACAGCCCAGTCCGCAGGGCTTGCAGCGCCCGCTCTGCATCAGCTTGTCCCAGCACTCATTAATATATTCGGGCGAGGCATAGATTTCGAAGCCGTCTTCGCCAGTGTAGCCTGTACGCGAGATGATGATGTCGCCAATGGTCTTCACAGTGTAGAACTCCAGCTCGTTGCACGCCAGCCCCAGCACCTCCTCGACCACCTGCTCGGCCTGAGGTCCCTGTACGGCTATCTGTCCGTAGCCATCGCTCTGGTTCTGCAGGTCGATGTCGAAGCCCTGTGCCTGCCGCTGCATCCACTCCCAGTCCTTGTCGATGTTGGCGGCGTTGATGACGAGGAAGAAGTCCTGCTCGCCCATCTTGTAGACCAGCAGGTCGTCGACGGTGCCTCCATCGTCATAGCACATCATGCCATAGAAGATTTTGCCCACGGGGGCACCGCTGACATCGTTGGTGAAGATGTGCTGCACATAGCGCTCGGCATCGTTGCCCCTGACGGTGACCTCGCCCATGTGGCTCACGTCGAAGACGCCACAGGCGGTGCGCACGGCCTGGTGCTCATCGGTGATGTTAGTGTACTGTATGGGCATGTCGAAGCCCGCAAAGGGTGACATCAAGGCACCCAGTGCCACGTGTTTGTCGTATAAACAGGTCTTTTTCATTTATATTTAGCGATTTAACGATATAACGGAATGACGATTCATTGTTTCACATTCTCTCGATGAACGCGGTGCTGAGATACTCCTGCTCCATCGCCTCGATGGCAGCCACGTCGGCCATGGTCAGGGGATGCTCGGTGGTGCACAGCGTGGTGCGGATGAAGTTCTTCAGATAGTCGATATCCACCGTGGTATGATTCTTCAGCAGGGTGATGCGCTGTCGCACGCTCTCGATACCCTTCTGCTGCAACTTCTCCACGGAAGGCGTGATGGCCCCCAGCATGTGCTCCATGTTGGTGTCGTAGAGCAGGGTGCCATGCACGATGTTGCGCTCGGGCAGACGATAACAGGCCGTGCCGCTCACCTTCAGCCCATCGATGAGCACGTCGTTGTGGACAGTAGACACGGCCTCGATGCCCAGCTTGCGAAGCACCAGGATGACCATGTTGAGGAAATGGTGGAACGCCAGCTGGCTGTTCTCCTCGCAGGTGACGAACGACAGCATCAGGTTGCCCCAGTCGGCATAGACGCACCCTCCCCCACTCTTCCGGCGGTACATGGCGATGCCGTTGCGCCGGCAATAGTCCACGTTCACCTCGCGCTCCAACTGCTGGTTGCGACCAAAGATGACGCTGGGTGCCACCTGCCAGAGAAAGAAACTGTCGGGTTCGTCGATATGGCGCGCTACGTACTCCTCCATAGCAAGATAGAACGACAAACGTCGTTCTGCATGGGGGGTAGGCAGGGAGATGTACTTCATAGCCATTCGATTCAGTTTGCAAATTTACTCATAAAATATGTAACCGCCAAACGATTTCCTAAAAATATTTCGACCTATAGGGTTGGAAACGAGAACCAATCCACATATGGAGCTTTTTTCCCCACTGTAGGGCGTTAGCTTGTCTAACGCCGCACACCTCACACCACGCACTCGGAAAGGAATAACACAAGGAAATTCCCTACAACGAGGGCGAAGCTTTCTAAAGCATATCCCATTGAAAACCACCCCAGCATGATAATGGCTAATTATAATAAACTTAGGTTAGGAATCGGTCCGTGGCGTTTTTTCGTCTGCACATGGAAAAGGAAAAACTGGCGTGGGCGGATTTCTCGGCGCATTCCCCCATTGGCGAAAAGCGTAGGCTTGCAGAAAAAAACAGGATTTGTTGCGATTATTCTCTTTTTTTTTCGTACCTTTGCAGCAACAAAAACCTTCACTCCCCATGGACGACGAAATAAAGGACGAGAACTTAGAAGAAAAAGAATCGTGGACCGAGGAAAGCGAGAGCGATTCACCCGAACAGCCCGAAGGGCACTCCGACTATCATCCCGTTAGCCGCTTCGACGCCGCCGCCGTGCACCATCTGAGCGGTATGTACCAGAACTGGTTTCTTGACTATGCCTCGTATGTGATACTGGAACGCGCCGTGCCCCACATCGAAGACGGCCTGAAGCCCGTGCAGCGCCGCATCCTGCACTCGATGAAGCGCATGGACGACGGCCGCTACAACAAGGTGGCCAATATTGTAGGCTACACCATGCAGTTCCACCCCCATGGCGACGCCTCCATCGGCGACGCCTTGGTGCAGCTGGGTCAAAAGGACTTGCTCATCGACACGCAGGGCAACTGGGGCAACATCCTCACCGGCGACCGCGCCGCCGCGCCCCGATATATCGAGGCCCGTCTGTCGAAGTTCGCCCTCGACACTGTGTTCAACCCCAAGACCACCGAATGGCAATTGTCATACGATGGCCGCAACAAGGAGCCTATCACGCTGCCCGTGAAGTTCCCCCTGCTGCTGAGCCAAGGTGCCGAGGGCATCGCCGTGGGCCTCAGCTCAAAGATTCTTCCACACAACTTTTGCGAACTCTGCGATGCTGCCATCAGCTATCTGCACGGCCAGGAGTTCCACCTCTATCCCGACTTCCAGACGGGCGGCTCTATCGACGTGTCGAAGTATAACGATGGCCAGCGGGGCGGCTCGCTGAAAGTGCGTGCCAAGATTGAGAAGCTCGACCAGAAGACGCTCGTCATCCGCGAGCTGCCGTTCACCAAGACCGTCAGCACCCTCTGCGAGAGCATCACCAAGGCCATCGAGAAGGGGAAGATCAAAGCCCGCCACGTTGACGACCTCACCTCGGCGCAGGTGGAGATACTGGTGCACCTGTCACCCGGCGTGAGCAGCGACAAGACCATCGACGCCCTCTACGCCTTCACAGACTGCGAAATCAGCATCTCGCCCAACTGCTGCGTCATCAAGGACCAGAAGCCGCAGTTCCTCACCGTGAGCGACGTGCTCATCCACAGCACCGAGCGCACCAAGGACCTCATACGCCAGGAGCTGGAGATACGCCGCAACGAGCTGCTGGAGCAGCTGCACTTCCAAAGCCTGGAGAAGATTTTCATCGAGGAGCGCATCTACAAAGACCGCAAGTTTGAGGAAGCCCCCAACGTGGACAAGGTCTGCGAGCACATCGACGACCGTCTGACGCCCTACTACCCCACCCTGGTGCGCGAGGTGACTAAGGACGACATCCTGCGCCTGCTGGAAATCAAGATGCAGCGCATACTGAAGTTCAACAAGGAGAAGGCCGACGAGCTGATGGCCCGCATCAAGGCCGAGATTGAAGACATCGACCGCGACCTGGCCAACCTCACCGAGGTCACCGCCGGCTGGTTCCAGTTCCTCAAAGACAAGTACGGCAGCCAGCACCCGCGACTGACCGAAATAAAGAACTTCGATACCATCGAGGCCAGCAAGGTGGCCGAGGCCAACCAGAAGCTCTACGTGAACCGCCAGGAGGGCTTCATCGGCACCGGACTGAAGAAAGACGAGTTTGTGTGCAACTGCAGCGACATCGACGACATCATCATCTTCTACCGCGACGGTAAGTACAAGGTGGTGCGCGTGGCCGAAAAGCTCTTCGTGGGCAAGAACATTCTGCATGTGGCGGTGTTCAAGAAGAACGACTCGCGTACTATATATAATGTGGTGTATCGCGACGGCAAGAACGGCCCCTGCTACATGAAGCGTTTCAACATCACCGGCATCACCCGCGACCGCGAGAACGACCTGACGCAGGGCGCCCCCGGCAGCCGCGTGCTCTACTTCACCGCCAACCCCAACGGCGAGGCCGAGGTGATCAAGGTGACGCTCGACGCCAGCGTGCAATCACAGAACAAGCGGGCCAACATCTTCCTGGAGCGCTCCTTTGCCGACATCTCCATCAAAGGGCGCGCCTCGAAGGGCAACCTGCTCACCAAGAAGTCTGTACACCGCATCACCCTGAAAGCGCAGGGACACTCCACGCTGGGCGGGCGCATGGTGTGGTTCGACCCCGACGTGAACCGCCTGAACTACGACGAGCACGGACGACTGCTGGGAGAGTTCTTCGACGACGACCAGATCCTCGTCGTGCTGCCCAACGGCGACTTCTACCTCACCAACTTCGACTTGAACAACCACTACGAGGACAGCTTCCTGCGCATCGAGAAGTACCAGCCCGACAAGGTGTGGACGGCGGTGCTCTTCGATGCCGACAACCAAGGCTACCCCTACCTGAAGCGTTTCCTCATGGAAGGCTCCAAGCGCAAGCAGAACTTTGTGGGCGACAACCCGCAGTCGCGCTTAGTGCTGGTCAGCGACCAGGTCTACCCGCTCATCCGCGTCAGCTACGGCGGCAAGGACGCAAGCCGACCCACCGACGACATCGATGCCGAGCAGTTCATCACCGTAAAAAGCTTCAAGGCCAAGGGCAAGCGTCTCAGCACCTACGAAATAGAGAGCATCACCGAGCTGGAGCCAGCGAGGATGCCCGAAGTAGCAGAAGAGGAGGAAGCACCATCGTCCCCATCCCCAGAGGATGCCGAGCAGCCCAGAAAACCCGACCAATCCAACCAGTCTGAAAAATCTGAAAAATCAGAAAACTCCGACAAATCCAACAAATCTGAAAACTCTGAAAACTCCGAAAACTCTGAAAACTCCGACAAACCAGATAAGCCCGACCACCCCCTCATCATCGACGAGAAGACGGGGCAGCTCAGCTTCGACTTCTAACAATACGGCTTCATCGTATGAAGAAAACCATTCTCCTCACCATCAGCCTGCTCCCGTGCCTTGCCATGGCCCAGTCGAGCTATCAGATTGGCGCAGGCCCAACACACATCCTCGACACCTATCTGTCGCAAGAGAAGTTCAGCGGCACCGGCACCACCTTCCTCACCATCAGCGAGCGTCGCAAGGCCATCGAAGTGCAGGAACTTGACGGCGACGGCAGCCGGATGCTCATCCCCAGCAAGTGGTCGACAGTGGTGCAGAACCAGCTGAGCCTGAGCGTCGACGAGGACCGCGCCGGCCATGAGTCGACGATGGAAGGCACCTACAACTTCATGCTGGGGCGCTATCGCCGTTGGCTGCTGGCTGCCGACGAGCAGCTTCAGCTTCAAGCCGGTGCGCTGGCCAACGTGGGCGTGGGGTTCATCTACAACACCCGCAACAGCAACAACCCTGCCCAGGCTCGCGTGGGGCTGCAGCTCATGCCGTCGGCCATCGCCACCTGGCGCTTCCGCCTCTTCGGTGAGCACGCCATGGCCCGGCTGGGCAAGGCCGCCCTGCGCTACGAACTCGACCTGCCCTTGGTGGGCCTCGCCTTCAGCCCCAACTACGGGCAGAGCTACTACGAAATCTTCACACAGGACAACTACGACCACAACGTGGTGCCCACCACCTTCGTCTCGGCCCCCACCTTCCGCCAGCAACTCACGCTGACGCAAGGCATCAGCCGCAGCCTGAAGCTCTCGGTGGGCTATCTGGGCGACTATCAGCAGCTGCGGGTGAACAAGCTGAAGCAGCACGTGGTCATCCATCGCCTCATGCTTGGCCTCTCAAAGGCGTTCTGAGGGCGGCAGCTATTTCGACAGTGTATAAATTGAGAAAAAAAATACTCTAAAATTATGAAGATTCAGAAAATGTGCGTATCTTTGCATCACCAAAATTAAGTATTAACAAACCATTTAAAAACAAAACAGAGAATTATGGCATACGTTATTGGCGACGACTGTATCTCTTGCGGTACATGTCAGGGTGAGTGCCCCGTTGAGGCTATTTCCGAGGGCGCAGATAAGTACGTAATCGACGCTGATGCTTGCACCGAGTGCGGCACTTGCGCCAGTGTTTGTCCGTCAGAGGCCATCAGCCTGGGCTAAAGCACACCACAGCTTCATAAACCAAAACCGAGGGGCATCCATGTCGATGCCCCTTTTTTGTGGCTTGACGACAACACTGAAGCATCAAAAAGGGGGGCACCCTTGCGGATGTCCCCCAGCTTTTCTTTCTGAGATTTCTTAGTCCTCCTTCTTCATGGCTACGCGGCGCTCCTTGATGCGAGCAGCCTTGCCAGTGAGCTTGCGCAGGTAGTAGAGCTTGGCGCGGCGCACCTTGCCATACTTGTTCACCTCGATGCTGTCGATATTGGGCGACTCCAATGGGAAGATTCGCTCCACACCCACGGTTCCCGACATCTTGCGAACGGTGAAACGCTTCTTCTCGCCATGGCCGCAGATCTTGATGACCACGCCACGATAGAGCTGAACGCGCTCCTTAGAACCCTCAATGATTTTGTAACCAACGGTGATGGTGTCGCCAGGTTGGAAATCCTCAAACTTCTTGCCGGCTTCCTTTGCCTTGGCACGATTGCTGGTTGCAAATGCTTCCTCAGCAACTTTAATCAGATCCATTTTTTGTAACGGTTTTAATAATGATGTTGTCTTGTCATGCGCAACATAGCGGGCAACTCTCCTATCTTCCCACCATCGGTTACGCCGAAAGCGGGTGCAAAGGTACTACTTTTTTCCCGTCTGGCCAAAGATTTTAGCCATTTTTTTCTTCGAACCCGGTTCTTGGCTGCCATTTCACGCCGTCGCCACCCCATTCTTACTGGTTGCCGCTCAAGATGATGTTCAGCACGGCAGCAGCATCGGCGATGCTGATGACACCGTCGCCATTGGCATCGGCAGCACCATCGTCGAAGTTGGCGGGAGCATTGCCGAGGATGTAGTCCACAATGGCCAGGACATCGTTGATGTCGATGAGTTCATCGCCGTTGGCGTTGTACTGCTCAACGATTTGGAAGTCACTCCATACGGCGGAGTTGGCATAGCTTGCCTTGGTGCCGACTGGTACGTAGAGCGTGGCACCAAGTGCTATATTATTGAAAACATGAGGATAATTAGCCAACGACAATGGAGTCTGCCAGTAGACATAGACCTTAGAAACGCCCGATGATGCAAAAGCGAAATTATCAATCGTCTCCACAGTCGAAGGAATGCTGATGCTCTGTAATGCTCCACAATCACCAAAAGCGGCATATCCAATGGTCTCCAAGCCTTCGTTGAGTTTGACTTGCTGCAAGTTCGCACATTGTTGGAAAGCTGATGACGACACCACCTTCAGCGTGGAGGGGAGCTCAACGCTTGTCAGACCTGCACATTGTTCGAATGCGCTTTCTCCTATGGTCTCCAAGCCCTCAGGCAAGAAGTCCAACGTCAGCATGTTGTCGCAGCTGAAGAAGGCGTTCTTGCCGATTGTGGTGATGGTGTTAGGAAGGTTGACGGTTTGCAACGTGGGGTGTGCTCTAAAAGCATTTTCAGCAATCTTTATCACTGGGAACGCCAAGTTATTATAGACTTTACTCGATTCGATGTCGACAGATGTGGCCTGTTGATCATACATTCCGATAACCTCGGCCCAGTATTCCTCCGTAGCATCTTCATGGAGGCGGTAGCGGACCAGATGGGGACCACCAGCAATCTCCTGTGTAGCCACATCAATGTTAAAATCGCCCCAGTAGGAATCACTACTATAGGCTTCCTTCTTACCAAAAGGAACTTTCAGCGTGATGCCGCTATGAGTGGGGAATGGATCGACGCCATCAGGCATCGGGAAAGGTGTCTGCCAGCGCACGGTGACAGAATTCAGACTACTTGTGACGCCTTCTGGCACTCCAAAAGCTTTGTCGCCAATGCTCTCCACCGACTGAAGAATACTGAGAGTCTCTATCTTCGGGCAATTATAGAATGCCTTGGTTCCTATGGTCTTCAAATCTCCGCCATAAAACGACACTGAGCTCAATTCGCTACACGAGGCAAAGGCCATATCGCCAATGGATCCTATGCCTTCGTAAATGAAGGCCTTCTGGATGGTAGGAATCTGAGAAACGAAACCTTGTACAAGGTTTGGATGGGTTGGATCACAACGAACAACAAGCTCGAACAGACCACTGTCATTGAAAGCCCCCGCGCCTATCGACCTCAAATTGGAAGATACAGTCAGTGTCCGTAGGCCTGTGCATCCATTGAAAGCTGCCTGGCCAATGGTCGTCACGCTCGCAAGAAGGGTGACCTTGGCTATATCAGTACGATCCTTGAATGCATCGGCGGCAATGGTGGTCACTGGGAACGACATGGACAAATAGTCCGTGGTAGAAAGGATGTAGATTTCGTTAATGGTTACGTGATCGTCAAGGCCTATGACCTCGGCCCAATTCTCTTCTTCCGTAGCACCTACATGCAGACGATAACGGACGTTCTGGTTGTCGACGATTTCAGCCGTTTCAGGCATGACGATGTTTCCAAATAAGCCCCAGTAATCGTGGGCCTGATAGACAGGTCTCAGTCCGAAGGGCACATGGAGGGTGATGCCACTCTTGTCAGTTGGGAAGGGATCACTTTGTGTGCTGACATTATCAGGAACAGACCACCAACTCACCGTCACGTCGGTCAAGTTGGAGCAGTTAAAGGCCTGAGCACCCAGCGAAGTGACACTCTCAGGAATATCTACTTGAGTGAGGCTGGTACAGTACTCGAAACTGGAAGGGCCTATCGTAGTAAGACCATTGGGTAAGGATACTGTCGAAAGGCTGTTGCAGCCTATAAAGGCATTTTCGCCAATGGCTGTGACGCCACTGGTCGTCAGCGACACCATTTGTTGGCAGTTCTTGAATAGATTATCAGCGATGGTGGTGTTCGTTTCATGCGCATCTATGCTGACGCTTAAACTACCGCAGCCTGAGAAGGTGCCCTCACCAATACTCGTAGTGGTGGTGTACATCGTCAAATTTATCAGGTTCGAGCACGCCTGAAAAGCATAGTCGCCTATCGATGTCAATGTAGTAGGCAACTCAACAGCTTCCAGCGAGGGCATCCCATGGAAGGAAAACTTGCCAATGCTGGCGATACCTTCGCTAACGACCACCTTGCTGATGCCTAACAGATTATCATAATAACTATCGGGCACGCTGAAATTGTTTCCTTCGGGATAGATAGTAAGCGTGGGCAGCGCCTCATCGCCGCCAGCAGCAGCGAAGGAATTAGGTTCCACCGACGTTGTAATGAAAAGGCCAATATTCTCCAAGGCAGGGCAGAACTGGAATGCTCCTTGTCCAATGCTTGACACGTTCTTGGGAAATGAGATTTCTTTCAGACTGGTACAATACTGGAAAGCACACACACCTATTGAAAGTTCACTATCATCATTGATATTAATATTCTTCAAATCAGAACACCGCCCGAAAGCTCCTTCTCCAACAGCTGTCACGCCACTATTGATATTCACTTTGGTTAGCGAGCTGACGTTAGAAAAAAGATCATTCGCTATATCCTTGTGCTCTCCCTGTGAACTATTGACATCCACAATGAAATTGGAGGTTACGTTAAGGGCATCAGAGACGATACTACGCACGCTGGTCGTCAGTTCCAATCTGTAGAAAGAACTACAACCACTGAATGCATCGCTGCAAACAGCCGTGATGCCATCGGCCAGGACAACCTTGCCCACGCATTCGCAATTCTGCATCAGGCCATCGGCTACGGTGGTAACATTGTCCGAAGGCTTGATGGTATAAGTCACATTGTCAGGATTGCAATCTGCGAAGGCAGTGGGGGCAATGTTCTGCATTGTAGCGTAGATATCAACATCTGTCAGTCCAGTGCAACCCTTGAAGGCATTGGCACCTACCGAGATAATTTCAGAAAAGCCCAGATACCCTATCGAGGTGCAGCCCTCATAAGCACTCTCGGGAATGCTCGTCAAGCCGCCGAAGCTATATGTAGAGAGGCTGGTGCAGCCCTTGAAAGCAGCCCGTCCGAGGGTTGTCAGGCCGAGGGGCAAATCGGCGCTATTCAAGCTGGTGCATCCTTCGAAGGCACTTTCCCTGATATTAGTGACAGAAGCAGGGATAGTGATGTCCGTCAGTTGAGAGCAGCCCTTGAAGGCAGAAGGCCCAATGGTGGCTAAATTAGGCGTGCCAGAGAAGACAACCTTAGTCAGATGAGAGTTGCAGAAGGATTTCTCGCCAATAATGTCCACTGTTGCAGGGATTGTTATCGATTCCAAGTACGTATTCCCCTCAAAGGCACCATGATAAACGGTGGGAGTCGTGCCTGATGTCCAACCAGTAATACCCTCCACATTGAAAGAAAATTGGTTCGAGCCTATGGTAGCACTCACCTGAGCGGGCATTTCGAAACTTGTTGCAATAGCAGTGCTACTATAACGAACCAGAACAGCACGAAGCGGATGAATTCTGGTACTTGGGGTTCCATCGTATGAACACTCATAAGAAGCATTCCCTACATTGACTGTTACACTGCTTATTTGAGCCTTTGCCCCCACCGAGAGCAGCAGCATGGCTATCAGAATGGCCATAAAAAGGTTGTTCTGTTTCATAAGTCAGATATTTTTTTAGATTCTACATCGTTAATTGATTGCTATTTGGGAGCAAAGATAGGTAAAAAAAGTGAAATGACCAAGTAAATATGAAGAAAAATTAAAGCCATCTACTTTGCTTGCGGAACAACGATAATGTAGGGAAATGAAACGCGCGTGAAGTAGCGCCGACAACTTAAACTATGTGGACAAGGTGGAAAAAAACGGTTGGCAGCGGCCGCTGCCATCATTGGCGGCGTTCGCTGCCATCATTGGCAGCGGCCGCTGCCAATCATGTCCCCGCCCGCTGCCAACCCAAAAGGCACGGTGTTTTTCCCCGCTTCCCCATCGCCTGTTCCCAATTTGCGATGGACAAAATTCGCTGAAGCGGCACTCGAAAAAACATGGAGAGGAGGGAGCGATTGGGGAGCGAAGCGACGGTGGGGCGTAATCGGGGTCGGGGGAGGAGTGTTCACGTACCGTTCGACCGCTCGGCCAAATTTTGAAAAACAGAGAAAAACAAGAAATACAGATAAAAACCTTTTCGACCTGTTGCGGTTGAAAAGACGCTTTCAGCGTCTGGAATCTTCAAAAAACGCTACCGTCTTTTCAACCGTACCTTGAAAGGTTTTTATCTGTATTTCTGGTTTTTATCTGTTTTTCTAACAAGAGTTACCCACCCCGATGAGATGTGTATAAGATTATTGGGGGGGGGAAGGGAGGGGTTGAGCATTATATTTGCACCATTACCACCATCATCATGTGGACTTTTTCAAGTGGCCTCATTTACGAAAATTTGGGGCGCGACTTTTCTGAAAAGTCGCGCCCCAAATTTTCGTGAGCGACGTGGCATTGTCGCCCGTAGGCGACAAATGGGTTAAAAGCACGTGGATTTTAGAAGTTTACGCCTACATTGAAGAAGAAGGCGCCGTTGTGTGCCGATGCATCGTCGCCATTGGCCAATGGCCAGTCGGCGATGTTGGTGATGCCAAACTGATAGCCCAGCTCAGCATAGAGCTTGCTGTACTCTGCGCCGCAACCCAACTTGATGCCCATGTCGGCACGCTTGAACTTGTGATCGCCGAAGGAGTCGACCTTGCCGGCGCCGCTGGTCTTCCACTTGCCACCGAAGAGGCCATAGCGGAAGGTGGGGCCAACGAAGGGCAGAAGGGCGATGTCGTCGTTGAGTTGTACGCCATACTTAATCAGGATGGGCAGTTCCAGATAGTTCAGGCTGATGCTGTTCTTGTCCTTGCTGGCTCCGTAGCCTGTGTAGTAAAGTCCACTCTCGAGGAATACGGGTGCTGTGTCGCTGAGGCGCAGGCCCACGGTACCTCCGAAGTTTAGTCCAACCTTTGTACCCAGATCGGGTGCGTCACCGGAAATGTTTGCAAAGTTCATACCCAGGCGAATGCCATAATAGAGGCTGCTTTCGCTAAGATTGAAACCGCCGCTGCTGTACTGGGCGAATGAAGGTGCCGAGAAGAGCACTGCCATGATGGCTACTAAAAACTTTTTCATGTTACAAATAGGTTTATTAGTGAATAATTAACTTAATTTACGTTCCCATATCATCGTGGGGTGCAGTTGCACCTGCCCACAATCCCGATTGTTGGCTGCAAAGATACGATTTTTTTTGAAAGAAACGAAAAAAGCGGGGAAGAATTTGCACTTTCCCCGCATTTTTCTGCTTTTTCAGCGTCTCAAAGCGTCTGTTCAGCTACCAGCCATCACGCTTCGCGATGCTGTCTTACAGGTCATTCACCCTATCTTACCATCACCTTCTTTCCGTTGCTGACATACAGTCCGGCTCTGACGGGTGAGACGACGCGACGGCCCTGCAGGTCGTAGACGCGTTGAGCGTTGAGCGTTGAACGCTCAACGGCATCGGTGATGCCTGTGGGGTTATAGCTGTCGGCGGTGAGCGAGAGCTGGCCAATGATGCAGTCGGCCCATTCGGCGGCGGCCGTGTAGAAGGTGAACACGATGTCGGCTTGCTCGGCGATGTCGAACTCCAGCGTCTGCTGCTCAACAGGTCCGAAGCTGTTGGTGAACACGTTGCCGATGTTCACGTCGGGCGTATAGGTCTGGGTGGCCACCGTCTGGAAGTTGTCGCGCTGCTGCACCACGATTTCCACGGGCGAGAACTCCGGGTTGTTCCAGTTGCAGATTTGGTATCGCAGCGTATAGTGGCCGGGCGTCAGCGTCAGCGTGTTGTCGGTGCTCACCAGTCCATACTTGGCCCATCCCTGGTGCTTCTTTCCCCCGATGTTGCGGAAGTAGAGGCCGTAGTCGAAAGCGCGGGTGGCACCGGTGAAGCGCAGCACGCGGCATCCCTGCGAGAAGCCGTTGGCATAGCCCACGCGCTGCTCCTTGCTGTCCTGGGTGACCCATCCGGCAGGCACACAACCAGCCTCGCCGAAGGCCTTGCTGAAATCGAGGGTCTGGGGAGCGTCGAGCGTCACCACCACCGAGTCGGCACCCACCTCGCCATCGTTGTCGGTGGCCACGGCCTTCAGTTGGTGAACGCCGGGGGCCAGATGGGCGACGACGGTCTCGTAGGGACTCTCATTGTCGGTGGCCACCAGCGTCGCGCCATCGTAGAAGTCCACTTTCTGCACCGTGCCGTTCACGTCGAAAGCGGTGGCGCTGACGGTGATGTCGGGGAAGATGGCCTCGCCTTCGGGCGCAAAGCAGGTGAAGGTGAGCCCACTCTTGGGTGCCGTGATGCCCACCTGGGGATTGGTAGACTTGTCGAGGGTGAAGCGCTTGCAGAATCGCCATATCTCGTCGCCGGTCTTCACGCCGTTGTCGTTGCTGATCCAATGGCCTTTGCCCGCCATCTCCATCAGCACCACCTCTACGCCCTCGTTGCCCGGCCCCCACACACGGCGCGTGATGTGGCTGGCGCCGCGATAGTTCTGCGTCACCTTCGGCGTGGTGGGACAGCCATTGTGGCGTATCCACACATTCAGCGCCCCCTGCACGCCGCCAAAGTCAACCACGTCGTCGCTGGTGCCATGGGTGTGGATGATGGGGATGGGGCGCACGTTGCTATTGGCGGTGGTGCCCCACATGGGGTAGCCGCTGATGGGCGCGAAGGCGGCTATCTTGTCGGCAATCTTGTTCATGGCGTGGTAGGTGAACATGCCGCCCATGGAGAAGCCGGAGAGATAGACGCGGTTGCGGTCGATTTGATACTTGTTCACCATCGCAGTGATGAGGGCAGTGATGAAATTGATGTCGCGGTCGCCCGAGATGTCCCAGCTCTTATCGATGCCCTCGGGGAAGACGGTGAGGAACTTGGCCGTGTCGGCCACGCTCTCAATGGCCAGCATGCCCTTCTGGTAGTTGGCATCCTGGTTCATGCCGTGGCACGAGATGAGCAACGGGCGGTTCTGCCCCAGGTTGCGCGGGGCATAGACGATATAACTGCGCTGGGTGCCACCCACCGTGATGTTGTCGGCCACTGCGGGCACGAAGCCTACCAGCAGCGAAAAGAGGATGAAAAGCTTTTTTCTCATGTCTTTATCGATTGATATGTTTTTGTCGGTCGCGTATCACCAGTCCGCGATGGTCGGGGCGAGTGCGCTGGCCCATGACGTTGAACGTTGAACGATTGAACGTTGAGCGTTGAATGTCGCTGATGCCCGTCTTGTCCTTATCCAATGGGATGAATGTCTCGGAGGAGTCGAGCTGGGCATATACCCCGAAGGGAGCGAGCACTGACGATGCTGTGAGCAGGGCAAAGCCCCACTGGCCGTCGTGCTTGGCCAGCACGTAGTCGCCGGCATAGAGAGGTGCGGCGGTGTAGGTGCCGCGCAAGGCATTGTCGAGGGGCGACTTGGCAAAGGACACCTCGCCCGCTCCGCTGAAGGTGGCGACACCTGAGCCTGTCAGCAGCACTGGCGTGTGGGCGGGGATGGCGTCAATGGCCTCCAGCTGCAACTGGTCGTCGAGGGTGTAGGCCTTCACATCTTGTGGCACGAGGGCCGCGAAGGGCAGCATCAGCAGACGGCAGCCATCGATGGCAGTGGTGAAGGTGATTTGCTCGGCCTGGAACGAGCGTGCAGGGCGGAAGTCGCCGCCATCGGTGGAGAGCACCAGTTGGCGGCACTGGTCGGCCAGGATAAGATTAGCTCCTTCTACGGTGCTGCCTTCGGGTAGCCATACCACACGGTTGGAGCCCTGAAGCCACGCAAACGCTGACGGGAACTGGGTGCAGGCCGTCATGTCGAGGCTGGTGCAATGGCTATCGGTGGTGTAGTCCATCACATAGCTGTCGTCGGCCACATAGTCGCCCGTGAGCGTGGCGGCATAGTCGCCAGCGCCGTTGTCGAGGGTCACGTCGCCCAGCGTCAGGGTGAGCGTCGACGACCAGTTGTTGTTGGTCAGCGATACGAGTCCGCGACAACCATCAGGGAGCGTGGCCGGTGAGAGGTCGAATACGAGGACGAAGTTCTCGCGACGGTTGAGGTCGAGCTCGCCATAGTCATGCGTCGACAGCTGCCCGGCGGCGTTCACATAGGTCAGCGTGGTCTTTGCCGAGGTGTAGTTCATCGTCGACGTCACCTTCTTCACCTGCATCACCAGCCGCGCATAGCGGTCGTTCAGCTCCACATAGCCGTAGGTGAGCGAGGTGCGGGTGCTGATGAGGGGGTTGCTGTGGTCGAAGGTCTTCGTCTTGCCGCTCATCTTGAAGGCGGTGCCGAAGCTGCTCTTCGTGGGCGTCATGTCGTCGAGGCGGTCGAAGCGCGCGGTGCTGCCCTTCATGTTCGAGGGCTGGCGGTCGCGGCTCTTGACGAAGAGCAGGGTGCTGACGCTCTGGGCGGGGACGGTCATCACGGGGCGGCAGGTCTCCGTCGCCAAAGCGTTGGTGGTGGCGGCCATGTTCTTGCTCTTCGTGGTGCTGTAGAGGGCGGTAGCTTGCGTATAGAACGGCAGGTCCATCGTGGCCTCCACGGCCTCATCGCTGGTGTTGGCCACCACGGCCACCAGCGTGTCGGCCGCTGTGCTGATATAGGCCGAGCCTTCCAGCGGCGTGGCACCGAAGTCGACGTCGATGCGCGTCAGGCCGGTGGCATATTTGGCGAAGTGGGCCATGATGTAGCCGCGCTTCGTCACCGTGCCGCTGCTACCGGCTCCGCGCTGTCCATCGCCCAGCATGCCGTAGTAGCGCTTGGCGGCGTAGTGAATCCAGGCGTTGAAGTCGCCCAGCATGCAGGTGTTGATGGCTCGGAAGAAGTTGAAGAAATCTTTCGAGAAGTCGAAGTTGCGCGTATTGCCCTCGGCCTCGTTCCAATTGATGAGATACTCGGTCATCCATATCTCCTTGCCCTTCTTGGCCAGGTTCTTGTAGGCCGACTGTATGCCGCCGTACTGGTGGCCGCCGTAGATGTCGAAGCCCGGCAGCACGTCGGTCTTGTTCAGGGCGTTCACATAGCTGTCGTTCACGGCGAGGGTCTCAGGCGCCATCACCTTGCAGCTGATGGAGGTGCCGTAGAGCTTCACAAACTCGGCAATCTCGCTGGCGCTCCACAGGCATCCGGCGTAGGTGGCCGCCCAGTCGGGTTCGTTCTGTATGGAGATGGCATCCAACTCCACGCCGTTCTGGCGCAGATACTGCACGTAGTCCTCCAAGTACTGGGCGTAGTCTGGCCAGTTCTCGCGCTTCAGCTTGCCCGTGGTGCCATCCTCGTTCTTGGCATTGCTGGTGCCGTTGGTTTTCCACTCGGCGGGCTGTCCCCAGGGCGAGGCGAAGACGATGAGCCCCATCTGCTTGGCCGTCTTGGCCGTCTGCAACGACTGGCTCCAGGCGTTGCGCCCGATGGGGATGTAGAGGCGCATGATATTGCAGCCCACGGTGCTCGTTGGTCCCCACACCTTCTTGATGTCGCTGGTCGACATGTGGTTATACTGGAACTGCGGCGAACAGACGAAGCCGCCGAAGCCAGTGATGCGCTGGTGGGGCGTGGAGGCATCGAAACGCACGGTGGGCTGTGCAGACAAGCCGACCGCAGACAATAAGGTTAAAAGGATTAACAATAGTCGTTTCATGATGTTATCGGATAAAGACTTTCTTGCCGTTGACGATGTAAACGCCTGGCCTGGGGCGGGCGGTCTGCACCTTGCGTCCTTGCAGGTCGTAAATGTCGTTACTCATTATTTCTATATGATTGAGCGAAGCGCAGACATCCAGCTGCTCGTCGGTGGGCAGCAGATAGGCGCCACTGAGACGCACGGAGGCCGACCAGTCGACCTTGAGCACGTGCAGGTGTACGAAGGCATCGTTGCGTGTCTTCCCTTCGCTGGTCTTCGCCGTCTTCAGATGGCTAAGCGGCACGACGATGGCCTCCAGCTCGTCGTCCCAATAGGGGTCGCTGCTGTTGAAGCTCACTTTGATTTCCTTCCACGGGCCATGGTCGACCAGCCTGTTGGCCAGGATGCGCAGCCCGTTGCCCCGGCCACGCAGCACCAAACGGTCGTAGGCACTGATGTCGGCATACTGGTTGGCCGCCACGTTGACAAAGCCGGCGATGGCCGTACCGCCCGAGGCGTCGGTGTTGAAGTTCCAATCCACATTGACATGCTTGTCCAAGGGCGTGGCGTTGGCACCCGTGCCATTCCACTCGTGGAACATCGAGGCCGTGAGCTGTTGCCAGCCATCGGGCATCTCAAAGTCGTCGATGTCGACCATGGCGAGGATGCTGCTGAGCACGTTGCCAGAGCGCACGGGGAAATAGCGCGTCAGCAGACGCTCGCGCTCGGCCATGTAGGTCTCGTCAACCGTATAGAGTTGTCCGCGCTGCTGCCAGGGATGCACGTCGCGGCGATAGTCGCCCCAGCGGGCGGCCTCGCAATAAAGGGCAGATGAAATAGTGTTGTAAAGGCTGTCCCACACCTCCACGACGCTCTCCTGGCCCAGCAAGCCATCGTCGGCCAGCAGCTCCTTGGCCCGACGCAGATAGCGGCGGGCAAAGTCATCGTTTTTCAGAAGGTTGTGGAAGATGCCGGTGGGGAAGTTGCTGCCGTTGTTCTTCTGCAGCACATTCTCGCGCTCGTTCTCGAAGATGATTTCGGTATCCCAGCAGAGGAAACGGAAACCTTGGCTGTCGGCTCCACGACGGCGGATGGCATACCAGTTGTGATGGTCCCAGTCGGTGTTGCCGCCGTATTGGTTGATGAGCATATAGTCGATGAAGGCATCAATGTCGAGCAGCGAGTCTTTCAGCTGTTGATAGGCATCGTCGGGGTCGATATCAACGGAAGAGCTGCCGCCCACGGCACGGGCGCAGTCCACCATCTGCTGATAGGCATCGAAGGTGCCCTCGGTGGCCTCCAGATGGTTGCCGCCGTCCTCCTCAATCTTGACGACGTCGATGTCGGCCTTCTCGCCGCCGAGATGGTCTTTGCCATACTGGTCGTCAACGCGCTCGGCGAGATTGTAGATGCCCCAGTACATGCCGTTGAGGAAGAGGTTGACATAGCGTGCGTTGACGCTGGTGCGCCCTATCCTGCGTTGCATGCGCCGTGCCCACACGTCGCGTGTGTACTGTGCTTTCTGGCGGTTGCCCTCGGCCCAGTGCTGCCAGGAGTTGCCAAAGTGGCAACGCAGCACCAGCTGGTCGAACTTCTGCGGCTCGTCGATGCCGAAGAGGGGATACTTCAGCGACTTCGGGCCGTACTGTTCCTTGAACACCAAGCGGAAGGAGTGCTTGGGGTTCTTCTCGGCCAGACGGCCGTGGCCTCCGTGCAGACGCAGACCGCAGGTGGTGGAGAAATCGGCAGGGATGCCATCGGGGGAGCCGTCGGCCACAGGGCTGAACAGCTCCACGCTGGCGGGGCGCGTCCATCCATGCCCAGTGGGGTCGCCGACGGGCGGGCCGGTGAAGATGTAGATGCCGCCACGGTCGGGGTCGTTCTCGTGGCTGAACAGGTTGTCGCGGTCGGTGACGATGCTCAGGATGGGCAACTGGCGAAGGCCATCGGCTATCTTCTGCCGCAGCGTGGCGTTGGACGTCATCTCAGGATCCATCTCATAGTCGGCGATGGCAGTCCCCCAGATGTCGGTGTAGGCCCCCCACTCCCTGGGATAGCCGTTGGGCGTGTTGCTCTGGCTGAGCACGGAGTTGACAAAGAGATAGGTAGCGGTGGCCACGGGCGAGCACGAGCCGTCGGCACCTACCTGTATGGCGCGCAGCAATGTGTTCTTCTTGATGGTGAGCGTCCCGTTGCAGAGCGGACTGTCGGGCGTGGGTTCACTGCCGTCGGTGGTGTAGTGGATGGTGGCCGAGGCATCGTCGCCCTCAATGGCGATGGTGAGGCTGGCCACATCGTAAAGACCATGGGGCTGGCTGAAGCGTGGCTGGGCCGCAGCCGCAGCAAAGGAAGCGAAGCATACGACAACTGCTGAAGCCACAAGAGCGGCGCGCCGGGAATGCCAATGTTTCATCGTCTTTCGTCAATGCGGGTTATTGATTTGCCGATAATTTCTTGTACTGGAAGCAGTCTACGTCGACATAGCCGCCGACCTTCTTGGTGGCATAGTTGAAGATGGCGAACTTGGAACCCATGAAGAAGCGGCGATAGTCGAAGTTGCAGTGGTAGTTCTTCGTGCCTATCTGCTTCCAGTCGTTGGCATCAAAACTGTAGTAGAAATTGGCAGCATCGTTGTGGCGGGGCTGGAAGTCGCCGTCGAGGCGCAAGTAGATGACGGGGGCTTTGGCATTGGGGAACAGCTTTGTAATGTCCACCGTCTCCACCACCTTCTCGTCGACTTTCTCCACCGCCTTCTCGCGATTAGTCAGGTGCACGTTCAGCTCGCTCATGTCGAGGGTCAGTGTCTTGCCGTTCTTCCTGATGGTGAGCACGCCGCTGTCGCCATTGAAGGCAGCCAGTCCGCAGCAGTCGCCATCCTTCATCTTCGAGAGGTCGAGGGCCACAAATCCGGTGCACATGGGGCCTTCCATGCGCTGCGTCAGCGTGTTGGGAGCCAGATAGATGTTGGGCACCACGCGGCTGGTCTTCAGTCGCAGGAATCCCTGACGCTCGGTGAGGCTCCAGGCATTGTCGACGGGATTATGGTTCCACTGCCAGTGCAGTCCCAGTTTTGCGGAAGAGAAGTCGTCGCTGCAGACGATAGACGTCTCGGGCTGTCCGCTCTTGTAGGGGCGCATGGTGGCGGGCACCTTGCCGTTCTCGTCGCCCAGCATCGGCCACCCGTCGATCCAGCGCACGGGCGAGAGGGTGAGCACGCGGCCCACGCCGCCACGATCCTGGAACATGATGCCATACCAGTCGCCTTCCTCGGTGTCGACGATGGTGCCCTGAGCCAGATAGGAGAATCCGCCGAAATCGCTCTCCAGGATGACAGCCTTCTCCCACTTGCCGTTCAAGTCCTTCGTGCGATAGCACACCTCGCGGCGATGACGGCCGGGGGCGTAGACATGCGAGATGAGCTGTGCATAGTAGGTACCGTTGTGCTTGATGACGCGGGTGCCCTCGAGCAGTCCGCGCTCGTCCTCCTCACGCTGGAAATAATGGCGCAGACTGCCCTCGACGACACCCTTGAGGTCGCGAGTGAGCTGGCACATCTCACCCGTGCCAAAGAACACGTAGGGCGTGCCATCGTCGTCGAAGAACAGGGTGGCGTCGTGGAAATGGCGCAGACGTGCATGGATGGTCCACGGCCCCTCGGCCTTCGGTGCGGTGAAGATATAGGTGTCGCCCATGTGACCTGACTCGTTGGGAGCCAACAAAGCCCAGAACTTGCCGTCGTGGTACTTCAGCGACGTGGCCCACTGTCCGCGCCCATAGACGGTGCCCTCTTGCAGGTCGTACTTGGGCGAATCGGTCAGACGGTCGAAGATATAGCCCACGGTCTGCCAGTTCTTCAAGTCCTTCGATGCCATGACGGGTGCGCCGGGCATGAGGTGCATCGTGGTGGAAACGAGATAGAAGGTGTCGCCGACGCGGATGACATCGGGGTCGGGCACGTCGGCCCACAGCATAGGATTCTCAATACGCTCGGTGGGCGGAGTGAACACCTGAGAGAAGGACAAAGTGGTCGTGAAAAGACACAACGGGATGCAGAATAACAGTTTTTTCATCATTGCAAGAGTTATTTGTTGGATTGATTGTGCAAATTTACGCTATTTCACCAAGAAAAGGTTGCGATTTCGTTTCATTTTTTTGCAAACATGTTCATGTATGCCGCTTTTTCACCTATAGACATCGATTGTGGACCAAAAGGGGCCGTTGTTTGTCGTGTCGCCAATGCCATTGATTTGGTACCCTATCGCATGCGAAAATTTGGAGCGCTCCAAATTTTTATTTGGCGTTGACTTTTTAAAATTTGGAGCGCTCCAAATTTTGCCAAACGGCCACCATGTGAAAAGAAGACACTCATGCGAGACAAGCCACACACCCTTTTCGCCCAAAAGATGGAAACAAAAAATGGTTTTTGTTTCGATTTCTCCCTCTTATTTTGTACCTTTGCAGCCCGACAAGCAATCACCACAATATTAAATATGGAGAGACCACTGATTCTGATTTCCAACGACGACGGCTACAAGGCCAGGGGCTTGAGCGCGCTCATCGACATGGTAAGCCCGCTGGGCGACATCCTCGTCTGCGCCCCCGACGGTCCACGTTCTGGCTATGCTTGTGCCTTTTCGGCCACCACCCCGCTGACGCTCACCCTGCGCGAAGAGCGCGAGGGGGTGCAGATATGGTCGTGCAATGGCACCCCCGTGGACTGCGTGAAGATGGCACTGCACGAACTGGTGCCCCGCCGACCCGACGTGGTGCTGGGCGGCATCAACCACGGCGACAACGCATCGGTGAACACCCACTACAGCGGCACCATGGGCGTGGTGATGGAGGGCTGCATGAAATATCTGCCCAGCATTGCCTACTCCATCTGCGACTATCGCGAGGAAGCCGACTTCGAGCCGCTGCGCCCCTACGTGGAGCAGATTACGCACCGCGTGTTGCAGCAGGGATTGCCACGGGGCGTATGTCTGAACATCAACTTCCCAGTGACGGCATCTGGCACCTACCACGGCGTGAAGATGTGCCGCATGGGCTTCGGTTCATGGACCAACGAGGTGACACGCTGCCACCATCCGCGCGGCTACGACTATTGGTGGATGGTGGGACAATATCGCAACGACGAGCCAGAAGCCACCGACACCGACCGCTGGGCACTGGACCACGGCTACGTGGCCATCACACCCACACGCATGGACGTTACAGCCCACGAGGCCATGGACAGCCTGAAAGCATTTACCGACATTTATTAATCAGTTAAAGCGGCAGGGCCGGGCGCAAAATTGGTTGCGCTCGGCCCTGCCGCATAGCTGGGGGGGACCAACTCACAAGCTGTTGATGGTCTCCATGTCGAGGCCCGTGTATTTGGCAATCAACTCTGTGGGCATGCCATCGGCCTTCATCCTGCTCGCATTCTCCCTACTGGCCTTGTCGGCTCCTTGGATGAGACCCTCGGCAAGACCCTCGGCAAGACCCTCGGCCTTACCTTCTGCCTTACCTTCTGCCTTACCTTGGGCAAGTCCCTGAACAAGGCCTTGATTAAATCCGTGACGGATAGCACCACGCTCGTTGTAGACGGCATCCCAGTAATACTCGTATTCGTAGAGTTCCTTCTCGTTGTAAGCCGATTTCTCAAGTATCTTCAGCGCTTTGCTGGTGTCAGGATTCTCCATCAACTCCTTCGGCACCACATCGGTGTCGCGTCCTATCTCGGTGAGGAAGCGCAGCCACAGCACCGCCATCTTTCGCTCGGCAATGGTCTGAGGCTTGAACTTCGGCAGCTCAACAAAGACAAGGCGCAGCCCCTCGATGACGCGGTCGGTGTGCTCCACATTCACAATGGCATAATCGTGGTAGAATTCATCGGGACCGGCATCGAATCCCACATCGTTGATGAGATTCAGCGCATACACGGGCTGCAACAGCGAGTAGTCTTCGCTGGTGCCAAGCTGCTTCACCACCGCCTTGGCTGCATTGAGGATGACACGCTGCTGAAACTCGTTGTTCCAGTTCATTTGCATCTCCACAATGAAATGGCGACCGCCAGTCTCCTTGCAGCGCACGTCAACCACGCTGTTCTTCTTCCCTGGGTTCTCAGGCACCATCTCGGGCGTGAGATACTCCACGTGCTCTATCCGCTTGCCCTCGTCAAGGGGCAACAAGGCATTGAGCAGACTCATCACCAAGTCTTCGTGCTCGCCAAAAACTTTTTTGAAGGTCAAGTCGGCCTTCGGATTCAAATATTTTCCTTTCATGGTGCTGCGCTTTTTCTTTTTTTATTTGCAAAGATAGTGCATTTCTGTGTAACAAGCAAGAAAACAGCCAGAAAAGTTTGCCAGATGAAATATATTTCGTAATTTTGCATACATGAAATACTACCTGATAGTCGGCGAGGCCAGCGGCGACCTGCACGCCTCGCACCTGATGCAAGCCCTGCGGCGCCACGATGCCGAGGCACAGTTCCGCTTCTATGGCGGCGACCAGATGCTGGCCGCTGGCGGCACCATGGTGAAGCACTACCGCGACCTGGCCTACATGGGCTTCGTGCCCGTGCTGCTGCACCTGCCCACCATCTTGAAGAACATGCGGCGCGCCAAGCGCGACATCCTGGAGTGGCAGCCCGACGCCCTCATACTGGTGGACTATCCAGGCTTCAACCTGAGCATTGCCAAGCATGTGAAGAAGCACACGCAGATTCCCGTCTACTATTATATAGCGCCAAAGATTTGGGCATGGAAAGAATACCGCATCAAGAACATCAAGCGCGATGTCGACGAGCTGTTCTCCATCCTGCCCTTCGAGGTGGCCTTCTTCGAGGGGAAGCACCACTACCCTATCCACTACGTGGGCAACCCCACCGCCGACGAGGTGCGCGAATTCAAAGGCAAACTCGCCGATGCCCCGCCTCCCTCCGCTTCACCCTTTGACGACGGGGGAAAGCCTGTGCTGGCCTTGCTCTGTGGTTCGCGCCGTCAGGAGATAAAGGAGAACCTGCCCACCATGCTGCTCGCCGCTGAGGAGCACGCCAATGATTACCAACTCGTGATAGCCGGCGCGCCAAGCATCGACGCTGAATATTACAAGCAGTTCACTAAGGGGCACCGAGTGCAGGTGGTGTTCGACCAGACATACGCTTTGCTGTCGAAGGCCCATGCCGCCTTGGTCACCAGCGGCACGGCAACGCTTGAGACAGCCCTCTTCGGCGTGCCACAAGTAGTGTGCTACAGGACACCCATGCCCCGCTTCTTCAGTTGGCTACGGAAGCGATTGTTGAAGGTGAAGTATATCTCACTGGTGAACCTCATCGCCGACCGCGAGGTGGTGAGCGAACTGGTGGCCGTGGGCTTCACCGTGGATAGCTTGAAGGAGGAACTGAAACAGCTGTTGCCCGCCGACAGTCCCCAGCGGCAGAAGATGCTGCAGGGCTATGCAGAGGTGGAACGCCGACTGGGAGCGGAGCGTGCGCCTGAGAATGCCGCCCGACTGATGATTCGGCTCCTCAGCGGCCACGCCCCTCTATAGCCGACCCGCTTCGTGATAGGAGAAATAGTTGCCGTCGGTGATGATGACGTGGTCAAGAAACCGCAGACGCATCATTTCGCAGGCGCTCTTGATGCTGCGCGTGAGGGTGTCGTCGGCCCTGCTGGGCGTTAGGCTTCCCGACGGATGGTTGTGGCACGCCACGACAACAGTGGCATTGGCCAGCACCGCCTCGCGCACGATGATGCGGATGTCGACGCTGACCTCGCTGATGCCGCCGTGGGCAATCTTCACTTCCTTGATGAGCCTGCAATTCTGGTTGAGCAGCAGCACCCAGAACTCCTCGGTGTCCAAATCCTGCATCTTCGTATGCATCCTGTTGTACACCTTCGTGGCTGTGCTCAGGTCGGGGCGCTCCTCGGGGCTCTCGGCCTGTCGGCGCTTGCCCAGCTCGCAAGCAGCCAGGATGGTGATGGCCTTGGCGGGGCCGACGCCATTGTAGCGGCACAGGTCGATGATGGTCATCTTGCCCAGCGTGTTCAGGTTGTTGCGGCAGTCGGCAAGGATGCGCTTCATCAGCGACACGGCATCCTCCTTCGGCGAGCCGCTGCCCACCAGGATAGCCAACAGCTCGGCATCGCTCAATGCCTGGGGGCCCAGGCGCTCCAGCTTCTCGCGCGGACGGTCTTCCTCGGCCCACTGGTTGATGGTCAGCTTCTCGTTCATTTATAGAAGTTTTTCTCAAAGGCGGTGAACTCGTCTTGTCCCAGCACACATCGTTTCCACCACGCATGGATGAAGCCCAGACCGTAGCCCATGAGCTGGGTGAAGGCGGCGGGCACACTGAGCAGCCCCACCCAGAGGCTGCGGTTCTTGACGCTGGAATGGACAAAGATGAGAAGCGAATAGAGCAGCAGCGGCAGCAAGGCCAGCACGCAGCACACGAAGCCCACGCCTTGGTGCATGTTGTCGGTGGGGCGCAGACCATGGGCATCGAGCCATTCGCCGTAGCACCATAAGGCTACGCCCATGCCGAAGAGCGCCAAACACCCTAAGACGCCCAGCGTGAACACCGTCGGCAGCAGATGCACCAGCTTCAGCGTGCCAGGGTGGCGCTTGGAGAGGTTGATGCGGGCGATGCCACTGTTGTACACCTGGCGGAAGAACTTCCTGAAATCGGTGCGACGCTTGTGCCACACCCAGGCCGAAGGGAGCAGACGCGTGCCATAGCCTGCCTCCACAATGCGGTAGGAGAAGTCTATGTCCTCGCCGAAGCGCATCTTCGAGAAGCCCCCCAGCTCTTGATACACCTCGCGGCGCACACCCATGTTGAACGAGCGGGGGAAAAATTTATCCAAAGCCCCCCTCACTCCCCCCGACTGGGGGGAAGAGCCGCCTCGGATGCCACCGGTAGTGAAAAACGAGGTCATGCTGTAGGAGATGGCCTTCTGAATGGGTGTGAATGAGGGATGAGCAGCATCGGGGCCACCCCAGGCGGCGAAGGAGTCGTCTTTCGCCGCTTCGTCGACGGCTGCGAGATAGCCCTCGGGCAGCACCACGTCGCTGTCGAGCACGATGAGCCACTCGCCCCGGGCGCGCTCGGCACCATAGTTGCGGCTCTGGCCCGGACCGCTGTTCTCCTTACGATAAAAAAGCAAGTCAAGGATGCCCGCGAACTCATCGCAGACATCCTTGCAGGGTGTTTGTGAACCGTCTTCCACCACAATCACCTCAAAGTCCTTCATCGTCTGCTGTGTCAGACTCTGCAGCAGTTCGCGGACTTCGTCGGGGCGGTTGAAGACAGGTACAATGATGCTGTACTTCATTTACTCCTTGGCGCGGGCCAGGTAAGAGCCGTCGCGGGTGTCGACCTGAATGAGGTCGCCCTCGTTGATGAACAGGGGCACGCGCACCTCAACGCCCGTCTCAAGCGTAGCGGGCTTCAGGGTGTTGGTGGCGGTGTCGCCCTTGATGCCGGGTTCCGAGTGAGTGACGCGCAGGATAGTCTTCACGGGCATTTCTGCATAGAGGATAGAGCCGTCGGTGGTGTCGCTCACCACTTCCACGATGTCGCTCTCCTTCATGTACTCATGGCCGATGACGAGATCGTTGTCGATGGGAATCTGCTCAAAAGTCTCCTGGTTCATGAAGATACGACCGCTGTTGTCCTCGTAGAGATACTGGTAGGGACGACGCTCGATGATCACATCTTCCAATTTCTCGCCGATATTGAAGCGGCGCTCCAGCACGCGACCGTCGCTCACGTTCTTCAGCTTGATGATCATGATGGTGTTTCCCTTACCCGGCTTGCGATGCTGGAAATCGATGCAAACCCAAATGCTGCCGTCCATGCGGATGGCTGTTCCTTTCTTGATGTCTTGTGAATTAATCATATATCTTTTACCTTGAATTTGTTATTTCGTGTGCAAAGGTACGAATAAGCGAGCGAAAAACAAAAGAAAAATGGGAAAAACAAAAAATATTTCGCTAAAATTCAAATATTTCTTGCGTAATTGAAAAGATTTGTGTAATTTTGCAGCCCGAAATGTGAGTATGCCCCACTTCTTCGAAAGAAAAATCAACAACAAATAAAAAAAATAGAACAATGAAAAGAACATTCCAGCCCCACAACCGCCGCCGTGTGAACAAGCATGGTTTCCGTGAGCGCATGGCCACAAAGAATGGACGCCGCGTGCTGGCCAGCCGCCGCGCCAAGGGCCGCAAGAAGTTGACCGTTTCCGACGAGCGCCACGGAAAGTAACCTATCAGCACGACGCTGTGACCAGCAAATGGGATGGTTCTCCTAACGGGAGAGCCATCCCATTTTCAGTAGCAAAACGACAGGACAAAAAACAACCATCGCACGCGAAAATTTGGAGCGCTCCAAATTTTAAAAACTCAACGCCAAAAATAAATTTGGAGCGCTCCAAATTTTCAAGAACGATAGCCCAAGCATCGTCCGACGGCAAAAAGGAAAAGAAAAAACGCCTTTTCCTTTGTTTTTCGATTGCTTATTAGTACCTTTGCAGCTGACTTTGCAAAAGGACGAGAATCGTAACGAACAACAGCATGACAGATAAAGTGAAGAATTTTTTCCGAAAGCTCGCCAGCAAGCGTCTCTGGCTCCACCTGTTGGGCATGGTGGTGGTGATGGTGCTGCTGGTGCTGGGCCTGCAGTGGTGGCTGCTCAGCTACACCCACCACGGCGAGGGAATCGAGGTGCCCGACCTCTACGGCATGGACTATCGCAAGGCGCTCACCATGGTGGAAGAGCAAGGGCTGCAGCTGATGGCCAACGACTCCACCTACATCAAGCAGATGCCGGCGGGCAGCATCGTGGTGCAGTCGCCGGCAAAGGGAATGGCAGTGAAGGAGGGGCGCACCATCTACGTCACCATCAACTCGCTCACCATACCCCGCGTGCGCATACCCGACCTCATCGACAACTGCAGCTATCGCGAAGCACAGGCACGACTGCAGCAGCTGGAGTTCAGGCTGCTGCCTCCAAAGCTCATCGACGGTGAGAAAGACTGGGTCTACGGCATTCAGTGGGAAGGCCACAACGTGAAGGCCGGCGACATGATTGCACGCGAATCGCAGCTGACGCTCGTCATTGGCAACGGAGCCTACGACGAGGACGACGGAGGCGAATATTTCGACGATGAAGAGGGCTACTACGACGGCGACCACGGTGCCGACGACATCGACGATTTCCTGCCCGTAGACCTCGACAACATCTTCGGCGAATAATGGTCATATAACCCATCGACAAAAGATGAACCAAGAAGAGGGATTTTTCAACGAACTCCTGGACGACGACGAGCTGGAAGCCAGCGAAGGCACGGCCGACGACGCAGAAGGCCAGCAGCTGTATGAGCACCTGCGGATAGAGGTGGACCGTGGGCAGGTGCCACTGCGCATCGACAAATACCTCACCGAGCACACACAGCACTCCAGCCGCAACCGCATACAACAGGCGGCTGAGGGCGGGTATCTCTTTGTCAACGACCGACCTGTTAAAAGTAATTATAAGGTACGCGCGGGCGACATCATCAGCTTGCGGTTGGAGCGGCCACACTTCGACACCACCATCGTGCCCGAGGAGCTGCCGCTCGACGTGCGCTACGAGGACGACGCGCTGATGGTCATCTACAAGCCCGCCGGCATGGTGGTACACCCGGGCTGCGGCAACTTCCACGGCACGCTGGTGCACGCCATAGCATGGCACCTGCGCAACCTGCCCACCTACGACCCCAACGACCCGCAGGTGGGACTGGTGCACCGCATCGACAAGGACACCAGCGGACTGCTTGTGGTGGCGAAGACACCAGAGGCCAAGTCGAATCTGGGCAAGCAGTTCTTCTACCACGAGACGCACCGCTCGTATGTGGCACTGGTGTGGGGCAACTTCATCGACGACGAGGGGACCATTGAGGGCAACATCGGCCGCGACCCGCGCGACCGTCTGCGCATGGAGGTGTTCCCCCCCAGCAGCGCAACGGGCAAGCCAGCCATCACCCACTGGCGCGTGCTGGAGCGATATGGCTACACCACACTGGTGGAGTGCCGACTGGAGACGGGGCGCACGCACCAGATTCGCGCCCACATGCGACACATTGGACACCCCCTCTTTGCCGATGAGCGCTATGGCGGATGCGAAATACTGCGCGGCGAGCGCACGGCCAGCTACAAAGCCTACATACAAAACTGCTTCAAGCTGTGCCCACGCCAAGCCCTGCACGCCCAGACACTGGGCTTCCGCCACCCCACCACGGGCGAGCAGATGGACTTCACCAGCCCCCTACCCGACGACCTGCAAGCACTCATCGACAAATGGCGCACACGCCTACGCACCCCATCAACCCCATAAAACACATAAAAAACCCATTAACCCCATAATAATGAAACAGCAAAAACGCACCATCGCCATTGTATGCGGTGGCGACAGCAGCGAGCACGACGTATCGCTGCGCTCAGCACAAGGTCTATACTCCTTCTTCGACAAGGAGCGATATAACGTCTACGTGGTGGAGATGAAAGGCACCGACTGGCAGGTGGACCTGCCCGACGGCACCAGCAGCCGCGTGCGCATGCACGACTTCTCGTTTCGCGAGGGCAACCGCACGCGCCACTTCGACTATGCCTACATCACCATACACGGCACACCCGGCGAGAACGGCATCCTACAGGGATACTTCGAGCTGCTCAACATCCCCTACAGCACCAGCGGCGTGCTCGTGGAGGCCATGACCTTCGACAAGTTCGTGCTCAACCAGTACCTGAAGGGCTATGGCGTGCGCGTGGCCGAGAGCATTCTCGTAAGGCGCGGACAGGAACAGCAGCTCGACGAGCAGCAAATCGTTGACACCATCGGCATGCCCTGCTTCGTGAAGCCCGCATGCGACGGCAGCAGCTTCGGAGTGAGCAAGGTGAAGAACCCCGACCAGTTGGCACCAGCCCTGCGCGTGGCCATGATGGAGAGCGACGAAGTGATGATTGAGTCGTTCCTCGAAGGCACTGAAATCACCGTGGGATGCTACAAGACGAAGCAGAAGAGCGTCGTCTTCCCCGTCACTGAGGTGGTGACGAAGAACGAGTTCTTCGACTTCGACGCCAAGTACAACGGACAGGTGGACGAAATCACCCCCGCCCGTATACCTGCCGAGCAAGCCGAGCGCGCACAGCAGCTCACCAGCGCCATCTACGACATCCTGCACTGCAACGGCATCATTCGCGTGGACTACATCATCTCGCCAAAGGGCGACATCTCGATGCTCGAAATCAACACCACGCCCGGCATGACCGCCACCAGCTTCATCCCCCAGCAGGTGCGTGCCGCAGGACTGACCATGAGCGACGTGCTCACCGACATCGTGGAGAATCAGTTTTAAATACTTTTCCCCTACACAAAGAATTTTCCAGTACATGCGTCCCTTTTCTGCACAGAAAGGGGGCGCATGTGCATTTTTACGGACGATTTAGGGCAATCTTTTTGGCTGTGTGCGCAAAAATGAGTACCTTTGCACCCGCTAAAGCGATTTTTAGTTTTACACATTATTATATTTATGGCTTTAAAGATTGTTGTGCTGGCCAAACAAGTGCCAGACACCCGAAACGTGGGCAAGGACGCCATGACCGCCGAAGGAACGGTGAACCGCGCCGCCCTGCCCGCCATCTTCAACCCCGAAGATTTGAACGCTCTGGAGCAGGCCCTTCGCCTGAAAGAACAACATCCAGGCTCAACTGTAGGCATCCTCACCATGGGTCCCCCACGTGCAGGTGAGATTATCCGCCAAGGACTTTATCGCGGTGCCGATACCGGCTGGCTGCTCACCGACCGACTCTTCGCCGGTGCCGACACGCTGGCCACCAGCTATGCACTGGCCACCGCCATCAAGAAGATTGGCGATGTGGACATCGTCATTGGAGGCCGTCAGGCCATCGACGGCGACACCGCACAGGTGGGCCCGCAGGTGGCTCAGAAGTTGGGACTAAACCAAGTGACCTACGCCGAGGAGGTTTGCTCGGTGGAGGATGGCATCGCCACCATCAAGCGCGTCATCGACGGCGGTGTGGAGACCGTGCAAGCTCCACTGCCCGTGGTGATCACCGTGAACGGAAGTGCTGCCCCCTGCCGCCCGCAGAACGCCAAGCTGGTGATGAAGTACAAGCGCGCCACATGCCCCATGGAGCGTCCCGTGGTCGACGGTACCACCGTCGACGCCTATGCTCATCTCTATGACGAGCGCCCCTACCTGACACTGAACCAGTGGAGCGTGGCCGATGTCGACGGCGACATCAACCAGTGCGGCCTGGCCGGTTCGCCCACGAAGGTGAAGGCCATCAAGAACATTGTGTTCCAGGCTAAGGAAAGCAAGACCCTCACCGCCTCAGACGCCGACATCGAGGGCCTCATCAAGGAACTCCTCTCAGAAAAAATCATCGGCTAAATGTCCCGTCTGTTGCTGTATCACAGCAACAAAACCAACAAAGAAAGAAAAAAGACAATGAACAACGTATTTGTATATTGCGAAATAGAAGGCACTCAGGTGCAGGAGGTCTCACAGGAGCTCCTGACCAAGGGCCGCAAGCTGGCCAACGAGCTGGGCGTGGAGTTGCATGCCGTCGTGGCAGGCACGGGCATCAAGGACAAGGTGGAGGAGCAAATCCTGCCATATGGTGTGGACAAGCTCTTCGTCTTCGACGGCGAGGGGTTGTTCCCCTACACCTCCGCTCCCCATACCGACATCCTCGTGAACCTCTTCAAGGAGGAGCAGCCGCAAATCTGCCTGATGGGTGCAACGGTCATCGGCCGCGACCTCGGCCCCCGCGTCAGCTCATCGCTCACCAGCGGTCTCACTGCCGACTGCACCGAACTGGAGATTGGCCCTTATGACGATGCGAAGAGCGGCAAGCACTACGACAACCTGCTTTATCAGATTCGCCCCGCCTTCGGTGGCAACATCGTGGCCACCATCGTCAACCCCGACCACCGTCCGCAGATGGCCACCGTGCGCAGCGGCGTGATGCAGAAGGCGCTCTACGAGCCCAACGGGGAGAACCCCGCTGCAAAGGGGCTTGTGGTCTATCCCGAAGTGTCGAAGTATGTCAGCCCCGAGGCCTTCGTCGTGAAGGTGCTCGACCACCACGTGGAGGCCGCCAAGCACAACCTGAAGGGTGCCTCCATCGTCGTCGCCGGCGGCTATGGCATGGGCTGCAAGGAGAACTTCGACATGCTGTTCCAGCTGGCCAAGGTGCTCCACGGCGAGGTGGGCGGCAGCCGCGCCGCCGTGGATGCTGGCTGGCTCGACCACGACCGTCAGATAGGCCAGACGGGTGTCACCGTGCACCCGAAGGTGTACATCGCCTGCGGCATCAGCGGACAAATCCAGCACATCGCCGGCATGCAGGACTCGGGTATCATCATCTCGATCAACTCTGACCCCGATGCGCCCATCAACAAGATTGCCGACTATGTCATCACGGGCACCGTGGAGGAAGTTGTTCCCAAACTCATCAAGTACTACAAGCAGAATAGCAAGTAAATGTGGTCCTCACTTTTCTTGATAGGCGGTCACGGCCATAAGCACCATCCGTGGGATTTAGTACTGGACTTAGCCTTGCTTTTCATCGGCATAGCTATGTTTGCATACATTAAAATCAAGAATAGGATACTCAAATGGACTATCACCACGCTTGCTTCGCTTTGTGCTTTGTTTTTTATCATCATTATGATTTATAATTATTGAATTATGGCAAACTATTATAGCGATCATCCTGAGATCGGGTTCTACTTGAACCACCCCCTGATGGCTCGTATCGTCGAGCTGAAAGAAAAGGGTTTCGCCGATGCGAAAGAATACGACTACGCTCCCGTTGACCTGGGCGATGCCATCGAGAACTACAAGCAGATTCTCGACATCACGGGCGACGTGGCTGCCAACATTATTGCGCCGAATAGCGAGAGCGTCGACCTGGAAGGCCCATACTTGGAGAACGGCCGCATGATCTACGCCAGCAAAACCTTCGAGAACATCGATGCCACCCGCAAGGCTGGCCTCTGGGGCGTATCCATGCCCCGCCGCTATGGTGGCCTGAACCTGCCCAACGCAGTGTTCTCGATGCTGAGCGAGGTGGTGAGCGCCGCCGATGCTGGTTTCCAGAACATCTGGAGCCTGCAGAGCTGCATCGACACGCTCTATGAGTTCGGCTCCGAGGAGCAGCGGCAGAAGTATATCCCACGCATCTGTGCCGGAGAGACCATGTCGATGGACCTCACCGAGCCTGACGCTGGCAGCGACCTGCAGCGCGTGATGCTGAAGGCCACCTTCGACGAGAAAGAGAACTGCTGGCGCCTGAACGGCGTGAAGCGCTTCATCACCAACGGCGACAGCGACATCCACTTAGTGCTGGCCCGCTCCGAGGAAGGCACAAAGGACGGCCGAGGACTCAGCATGTTCATCTACGACAAGCGCAACGGCGGTGTCAACGTGCGCCACATCGAGCATAAGCTCGGCATCCACGGCTCGCCCACCTGCGAACTGACCTACAAGAACGCCAAGGCAGAGCTGTGCGGCAGCACCCGCCTGGGCCTCATCAAGTATGTGATGGCCCTGATGAACGGTGCCCGTCTGGGCATCGCAGCACAGAGCGTCGGTCTCAGCCAGGAGGCTTACAACGAGGCTTTGGCCTATGCCAAGGAGCGCCAGCAGTTTGGCGAGAAGATCATCAACTTCCCGGCTGTCTACGATATGCTCAGCCGCATGAAGGCCAAGCTCGATGCGGGCCGCTCGCTGCTCTATCAGACGGCTTGCTATGTCGATGTCTACAAGTGCTTGGAGGACATCGAGCGCGACCGCAAGCTCACCCCCGAAGAGAAACAGGAGTGCAAGAGATACCAGCGCCTGGCCGATGCCTTCACGCCGCTGGCCAAGGGCATGAACAGCGAATACGCCAACCAGAACGCCTATGATGCCATCAGCATCCACGGTGGAAGCGGCTTCATCATGGAGTATAAGTGCCAGCGCCTCTACCGCGACGCCCGCATCTTCAGCATCTACGAGGGAACCACCCAGCTGCAGGTCGTCGCCGCCATCCGCTACATCAGCAACGGCACCATGCTGCAGAACATCAAGGACATGGCCAGTTCCGTCTGTTGCTGTACCACAGCAACCAACCTATCAGCCCTCAAAGCCCGCGTGGAGGCGCTCATCCCCGTCTACGAAGAGGCTCTCGCTGCCGCCAAGGCTCTGGAGAACCAGGCCGCCTTCGACTTCCTGGCCCGTCGTCTCTACGACATGACCTGCGAGCTGGTGATGAGTCTGCTCATCATCCGCGATGCTGCTGAGGCTCCAGAACTCTTCGAAAAGAGTGCCAACGTCTACGTGCGCATGGCTGAGGAAGACATCCTGGGCAAGGCTGCCTACATCAAGAACTTCAAGGTGGAAGACCTGGAGAGCTTCAAGGCTGCGGAGAGCTGCTAACAGAACGACAACACGTGGTAACTATCCGCTAAACTTTTCTATCATAAATCGCGCGGCGTGAGGCAAAAATCCCACGCCGCGCGATTTTTCTATATTCATCATCACTTATGAATTTTGGTTGGCAGCGGCCGCTGCCATCATTGGCGGCGTTCGCTGCCATCATTGGCAGCGGCCGCTGCCAATCATGTCCCCGCCCGCTGCCAACCTAAGCAGCGGCCGCTGCCAATCATGTCCCCGCCCGCTGCCAACCTAAAAAGCATGCCCTTTTTCCCTCTGCGGAGCCTCCCGCTCCCTGTTTGGCGTGCGCCGCCTCTCCTGAACTACACCCCATTTCGCTCGCCATCAACAATGCTCACCTGCATGTCATCACTTTTTTAGCGAATGGTTTGCTGATTCCGTAAACAATTCTTGTCTTTCTCATAATTTTCCATCTAACACAGAAAGCCAGGTGTAGACAACCAAAAAGGAAATCCCCGTGGAGTTCTTCGCTCCACGGGGATTTCCTTTTTGGTTGTCTACAGTTGCTTACTTCACAACAATCTTCTTGCCATTCTGGATGAAGATACCCTTCTGGGCGTTCTTCACCTGCTGGCCGCGGAGGTTGTAAATAGCACCCTCGACCGTGTTGTTGCTGTTGACGTTGACGATGCCCGTCTCGGCGAATGCCTTCTCAACGAAGAACTTGATGTTGTCGAAGAAGTAGGTCACCTCGTTGTCTTTGTCCTTAGACAGGTTGAAGGCGATGGAGCGCATCTTGTTGCCATTGGGCACACCGTCGGTCTTGCCCTCAGCCTGGTCGGCGCTGATGGAACCCTCTTTCACGTAGTGCTGCCACTCCGTGGTGAAGCTGGGTGAGCCAATCATGCTGAAATGGATGTAGTTGCCGGGTTCGCCATGGGCCTGCGTGTCAGCAGAAGCGTTGCGGTCGGCCTTGTAGTCGAACTCAACCTTGTACTTCGTGCCCTCGGGCAGCGTGGTGGGCAGGTAAATCCAGAACTGCGTGTCCCAGTCGTTGGTGGCGGCGGGAGCCGACACCACCTTGATGCCGCGGCTACCGTCAACACCGGCACCGTCGAAGATAGTGGAGGGAACAACGGCTGTGGAGGGAGCCTCCTTCGAGAAGAAGTTGTCAACCTGGGTGCCTTCCAAGTCGCTATTACGCAGGATGTTGGTCCAGTCGTCAACGGGAGCGGGCTTCTGCATCCAAACACCGAAGTTGTCGAAGTAGAAGTTGTTGGCCTCAGCGATGTCGTTCAGGTTGAAGGCGATGCTCAGCATACCGTCGCCACCATTACCAGTTACCATGTCGCCAATTACATCGACATCGGCGGAGAAGTGCTTCCACTCAGTATCAAAGTCCACGTTGCCGATGGCGGCAAAGTGCTGGTAGTTGCCGGGCAGGCCATGAGCCTGTGTGCCGACAGTACCGGCCAAGTCGGCCTTGTAGTCGAACTCCACGTGCAGCTTTGTGCCGTCGGGCAGCTTCTCGGCGAACTGGATCCAGAACTGGCTGTCCCAAGCCTGGCTAACCTTATCCTGCGACTTCACCACGATGCCGCGGCTGCCGTTCATGCCAGCACCAGGAACGATGGTAGCACCAACAGGCTCAGTGGAGGGATACTCCTTGGCAATGTAGCTCTTCACGTCGTCGCCGGCCAGGTTACCGTTGGAGATGACGCTCGTCCAGCCTTCGGGAGCCGTCAACTCGGGAGCGTCGGGATTGACATTGACAGAAAAGTAGACGAAATCAATCTCAACCAGCACGGCCTTCTCCTCGTTGGCCAGCGCCCAGTAGCACTTGATGGTCTGAGGCTCCTGACCGCTGCGGTTGTAGCAGTAGTAGGTCTGGCCTCCATCAGTAGTACCATTATCATTGATTTTTACGCAAGCGGGCGCCTGAGTTCCGTCGGCGTTCCAGTTGTGGAAATCGCCGTTGGCATCACGCCATCCGTCGTAGCCGGTGTGGTTCTTCACCAGCTCCTTCGTCGTCGGGTTGAAGCCGAAGATGGTAGCGTTGGTCAGTGCCTCGATGCCCAGCTCCTGGCAGATGGCAGCCACCTGCTCGTCGGTGATGGTAGCGGTCTTCATGACGTAATCACCTTCCGTCACGTCGTAGGTCACGCTCGTGGCGATGCCCTTGTCGACAATCTCCAACTCCTTCACTTCAGGCTTTTTAAAGGTGACATTGATGGTGTAGCGCACAGTCTTCTCGCCGTTCACCAGCTGCCATTTCACGGTGTAGGTCTTGCCATCCTCATCAGCGCCGTTCATGTCGCAGACATCAAACTGACCGCCCTCAAGAGCCTGGAAGAACTTCACACAAATCTTGGTGTTGTCGCCCCATGCAGTGGCCACGCCGTCACCGTCGAACCAACCGTCGAAGGGAGCATAGTCGCTGATGAGTGTACCATCGGGATTCTCGATGCGCAGCATATCGGTGGTAATGGCATCAACGCCCAGATAAGCAGCAGCCTCGGTGAGATCAACGGCCACCTGGTCGGCAGTATAGCCCAGGCCAGTCTGACGCTCGTGGTTGATGGTCAAGTCGAGCTCCTCAGGCTGTGGTTGCTGCTCGTCGCCTGGGTCAACGCCCTGTACCAGAATGATGGGATTTTCGCTGACGAAACCACGTCCGTGGATGTAGAGCTTGGCTCTGCGGCCCTCAACACCTGCGGGCAGAGGCTCCACCTCGAAGCTCACGAAAGTAAAGCCACTGGCATTTTCGCCCTCGGTGTCCACCTCCACTGCATAGTCTACAATCCAGTCGGGCAGCTCATCGAAGTAGTAGTTCTCGGCTTCGGTCTCATCGAACCAAGGTAGTGCGGTCTCGCAATAAGCAAAAGTGTTGACGTTTTCGTCAGAAATCTCCCAGAGCTTGCCGCCCTCAACGGGAGCAGTCAGCAAGTTCATGTCGGTGTACTCAGTGCCATCGTTTCCGTAAAGCACGCTATGGACAGTAACATAGTCGAACATGGCCTCGAAGACGGGGGTTACCGTGACGCCGTTGTAGGAAAGGGTGGTCAGTGACGTATTGCCCTCATCATCGGTGAGAATCATATAACTTGGCTGACGGGAATAGACGTCCTCATCCTCGCGTTCGAAGTCGTTACCAGAAATGTTGAGGTCGACGCCTTCCACATTCCAGTTAAGAATGATAGCATATTCCTTGTCTATAGTGAAAGGTACCACCGACTCCGTTCCCAGGATGTCGATTTCCTTCTTTGCAAACACGAAAGAGTAAGCCACTACCTCACCTTGGTATTCAATGGGCATGATGTCATCGGCCGTGCAGGTGAGGTCGGCAATGATTTCGTCACCAGGGAATCCTTCCTCATCCACATTGGTGACTAAGAGGTGCACCTCTGTGCCTTCGGGGATGGTGGCGGGAATGTCGGTATCGGGGTCTTCATCGGAGTAGCCCAAGCGTCCAAGGAAGAAGATGTCCTCCACATAGAGCGGGCTTTGAGGAGCCTCGTGGACCTGCCAAATACCATGATGACGATAGTGTTCAGGAGTGCCATCGCCGTCGAAGTCGAAATTGATGTCTTCAGCATTGGTACCAAAGATATAGCCACCATCTGTCCATCCAGAGTAGGTTTTATTGATGATAGCCTTCGTAAGGGGGGATGGACGCCCGGCAATAGCAAAGGCACCACCATTTTCGTTGCTTTCACCCCATGTGTAGGAATCGCGGCCAACATTGATTGTGGGCAGATAGAAGAGGCTAAAGCCGTTGTCGTTGGTATCATTATCCCCGTTGTAGGAATAACCAGACAGAATGAGGTTATTGGTTTCCTCCTCGCCTTCCAGATCATAAACGGCTGAAGAAGTGACGAGCGACCAAGTGGCCTCCATCGGATTGTCGCAAGCATTTTCAAATTCATTGTCGCCTAAAGGTACGCCAAAGATAAAATCGGCGCTCCAGCCACCCCAGTCGCGGGTATAACCGCAGAGATAAGAGCCTGAGGGACGGTTGTAGAATACGCCATTGGCCTTCGAGCGGAGGGGAGCCTGGTTGACCAACTGCGATTTCCATGCGGCATCGGCCTTCTCGGGGCGCAACGCATTGTCTGCCTTCAGCGGGGTCACCACGGTGGTGGCAGCCTTTCCCTTAGAGGGGGCGGCAAACATCTTCTTGCTGACCATCTGGGCAGAGCCCATCAATGACACAGCAAGCATGCAAATAAGTAAAGATGCTTTTTTCATAATAAAAATGTTGATTAGTAAAAACTTTGATTGTCGTTAGGGTGTGACCGAAGAGCTGGTAGCAGGCGTAGTGAGTTCGAACCACAGGTCGGGGTCAGTGGTCGACGTAAACTTCAGCACGCGCAGCACAAAGTTGTTTTCCACTTTGCTCACGGTGAACTGTCCTACCAGCATCTCCTTCAGCAAGTCCTCGGTGCCATCGAAGAGGGTCAAAAGGTTGCCGGCGGCAGCGGTTTCAGGTTCTAAGTATGCGAAAGTAAGCTGGTCGTCGGTACGCTCCATGCTATAGCGATAGCTGACGTTGGTTTCTCCTTTGCCGCGCTCTTGGTACTTGACCTGCCAAGTGAGGTGGGGCTCGCCAGCCTTGTCGACGACACGCTTCAGAAGCATGCCTTTGAAGGTGACGTTCTTCTTTTTGAACGATGCCGTCACCTTGGTCACCTGGTCCTTTATCTTGTCAGACATGTTGGAGTTGGTGTTCAGCTGCCACTGGCCGTTGGAGAGCAGGCGCTCCTCGAAGAACCGGCCTTTGGGATAGCCCGTGATGCGCCAGCTGGGGTTGTCGGTGCCGATGAACTCGTCCTGAATGGAGTCGTAGCGCAGCTCCTGCAGGGTGCCAGTCATGAATTCTTTCTCAAACTTGTCACGGAAGCGCAGATAGTAGTCGTTGCCCCGCTTGGTGATGAGGAAGGGATTGAAAAACTCGTTGGCCACGGCGTCGGCAGCGTAAGGATAGACGTTGGGCAGTCCGTCGTTGGAACCCTCCATACGATAGAGGCTATCGCCAAAGTACATGAGGTTGCTGGCCAGCTCGACTTCCGGGAAGATGCTGTTGTGGAAGGCCTTCACGTCGGCCAGATACTCCTTGTAGTCCACGCCCACCTCGATAGGTGTGAGCAGGTTGTAGGTGTTGCGCTTCTTTCCCTTGAGCATCATGTAGCTGGCGTCCTCGGGGGCGTCGACGATGATGAATTCGTAGTCGCCACCGCATCCCTCGCTCTGCTCGTTGTCTTCAGTCCAAGGGATGTCCTCAGGATCGCTGAAGGCATGCATGCAGGAATTGTAGGTGTTGAAGGATAGCACCGGGCCATTGTCCTTGATGACCTCCCAGCTGGATGTGGCCTCGGCATAAATATTGTTTGAGAAGCGGTTGTCCATCGACACGTCGACGGAAAAGTCCTTGTTGAAGCGCATCAGGATGAGATAGCCACTGCCGAAAGGCGACTCATCGTAATAGGTGGGATAGTACTGCATGGCCCATCCATTGGGTTGCGCTTCCAAGCGTGCGGAATACTTGGCGCTCGACTCATTGAGTCGCTCGGCTGCGGTCTTGTCGAAGATGTCATCCTCTTCGCCTGCGCACCCTGTGAAGGCAAGCGTCATGACGGCCATGATGGCCAGGGGAACAAATATCTTTTTCATAAGCCTCATCATTTTGTTGTTTGCAGTTTCTTGTACTCTTCCACCTCTTGTGTCAGTCTTTCAAAGATTGTCGGCTGGTCGGGGTTGGCCGGGTCGACGTAAGTGAGGCGGTTGACGAAGTTGCCGAATCTGTCACGTACGAAGTGGCCCTCGTCATCGGTGACGTATTGGCGGCCCTGCACCTCCTGGCGCAACTCATCGATGTCGATGGCCCAGTTTTCCTTGAGCCATCCGCGCACGAGATCGAGCTTCTGAAGGATAACTTCGCGTCCGTCGATGTTGTCGGCATTGGTGCTCAGCTCATAGTTGCCGTCAGCATCGAGTGCCACCCATCCGTCGGCGTTGCGAGGCACCACCTTGCGCACGAGTTTGAACTCGTAGTTGGCCGTCTGCCGCAGGTAGCCGATGGTGTCGTAATTGCAAGTCATGCGGTTGTAGCCCCCCACATATTCCTGATAGGCACGTGGATAATTGGCCTTATAGTCTTCCTCTGCATAGTCAATCTCCTCCCAGTCGTAATGGGCCGAATTGAGCAGCTGGGTCCAACGGTCATCGTTATAAGTGACGTAGCATGCCAACGTCTCCACCCAGTCCTCACCTGCTTGTGACGAGCCGTAAGGGGTGACGAAGCCGAGTGCGGCTTGGATGGTGTCGCTCTTGGATGCCCATCCCATGGCATCGTAGAGACCGGTGCTGATAGTGTTGAAGGCCGTTGGCCGCAGGGTTGTCTGGTCAAGGATATGGCCGAACTCGTGGTGCATGGTGTGGAAGAACAACTGATTCAAGCCATAGGCTCCCTCGATCTGCCCGACGTTGAGGCGGTTCACCTCCATTAGCGTCACCTTGACGCCACCCTCGGCGACACCCACCTCGCGCGAGCCATCGCTGAGATAGCCCGGCGAGCCGATGACGTGGATGATACGGGGAGAATATTTCTTGAGGAACACTTCCTTCTCGCCGGCCAGCTTGGCATAGACGTCGAGCCAGAGGTATTTCACCAGCACAGCCAGGTCGACACTCTTCTCGTAGGTGGCGGGCACCAAATTCTTCTGCATGTCGCTGCCCACATCCTCCATCTTGTATATGAACTTGAGGTTGTAGGGTTCCAGGAAGTTCTTCTTCACAAAGGTGTCGAGCGGGAAGGTGTAGACACTGCGGTCGAGCGGATATTCCCTGGTGTCATAGATGCTGGGGCCGAGATCATCATCGCTGCAGGCAGTTAATGCTACGCTGGCCGTTAGGGCTGTGGCGATGCCGCAGCAAACAATTCCCCAACGGATGGCAAATATATGTTTATTGTTATTCATATTCTTCAATCTTCAATGTTCAATCATCAATGTTCTGTCCTTATACTACTTCACTCTCATCTCATCGATGGCAAAGCTTGCAGGCTTGATGTGCGAGGTAGTGTCGGTGGTGAGTGCTGCGGGCTGCGAAGGCTCCATGCCGGCAGCGATGGCATCCTGCGGAATCTCGAGTGCGCGGCGCGGGTCGTTCCATTTCATGACGATGGTATCGTTCTGTACGCCTGTGCTGGTATTGTTGCCGTAGACGTGGTAATACTCCATGCCCCAACGCTTAAGGTCGAAGAAGCGCTTGCCAGTGAAGTTGGTCTCGTAGCGGCGCCAATAGTTCACGCAGTTCATATAGGGCACGGCCTCCGCAGGAATATTCCATTTGGGGTCCATGTTCTTCAAGAACTCCCAGTCGTCGAAGCAATTGTAGTTCGACGAGGTGTTCTTTGCAAACCAGCTGTGAATCATCTCGTCAGTAAGTGCCAGATGACCGTTCTGTGCTGAGTAAACCTCTTTGGTCTTCTCCGAGAAGTTCATTGTGCTGAGATGGTAGGTACACAGGTCGTCGCTGGCTCCAGCCAGGTCGCCCAGGTTCACTTTAGCCTCTGCGCGTTCGAGCAACAGCTCTTGTAGTGTGAACTCACGGCGGAAGGTGTGTGCGTAGCCGATGCCAGCCACCTTGTCGCTATACTGGAACTGCTCTCCAATCCACCCTGGCTCAAAGCCATAGTCGCGACTGCCAAAGAGTCCGGCGACGAAAGCGGAGGGATTGCCCACCCATCGGCGCCACATGGGAGCGTTGTGGAAATAGATAGACCGTGCGCAGAGTCCTCCTTGCTCATAGCGGTAGCGCGAGCGACGGAAGATGGTGGAATAGGTGTCGATGAGCATCAGATTGCTGTACTCGTTGGGATTCTGCCACACGTTGGCGAAGTCGTCGAGATATGAACAGTCGTCGAGCGGAGCCTGGTCAAAGAACTTGGGATGCAGCAGTGTGTTGTCGGTGCCCAGCACGATGTTAGCCTGTTCAACGGCTTTCTGCCACTGGTGTGTGAACAGATAGACACGGCAAGCGTAGGCATGGGCCGCATTCTCGTTGAAGTGGTACTTTGGCTTCTCAAAGTTGATGTCGCTAATGCACTTCAAACCTTCCTCCAAGTCGGCCACAATCTTTTTGTAAGTTTCGGTGACATTACTACGTGAATAGGTGTCGTCAACGGTATTGATGACCTCTGTGACATAGGGGATTCCAATGTCACTCTTGCTGGCCTCTTCGTTTTTGTAAGCCTGCGAGAACACGTTCACCAGCACGAAATGGCAGTATGAGCGTATAAGTAGTGCCTCGCCCTTGGCGGCGGTCAGCTTGTCCGACATCAGGCGCCCTTTATTGGACAGCTCATCGATGGCAGCCAACACCTCGTTGACCGAGTTGATGGTGAGATAGTAGCTGCTCCAAAGCTGGCCCGGGGTGTCGCCGCTGGTAGATGACTTCACCGGCTCGAAGCGGAAGCACTCATCGTCCTGTCGTCCTGACGAACCCAGGTTGTAGTGCGTCAGGTTCTGTGCAGCGTCGCCATCGATGGGATAGTGCTCGGAGTTGAGGTCCATGATGTTGTCGCTCGATAGCTCGCAGAACCATCCGTAGTTGGCATCGGGATAGGATGCCGTGAGGAGCATGACAATCTGATTCTCTGTTGACAGCTCCACGCGGTCGTCGGGAGCTTTGTCAAGGAAGTCCTCGCATGCGGCAAGGGAGAAAGCAGCCGTGAGAGCTGCGGCGATGCCGCAGCACACCGAACCAGTGCGTAGGATATATTTGTTCTTGAATTTATTCTTAGCCATAATCTTCAATGTTCAATGTTCAATGATCAATCTTTTAGATTCCCAGACGGACGGTAAAGGTGAACTGCTTGGAGAGCGGGGTGGCCACACCACCGGAGTTGACGAACTCAGGATCCTGGCCGTTGAGCTTCTTGTCGGCATAGATGAGGAAGAGGTTGGTGGCATCGAGCTTCAGCGATGCTGTTGTCAGGCCAATCTTGCTGATGAGCTGCGGTGCGAAGTCGTAGGTCAGCGAGATGTCCTTCATGCGGATGAATCCGCCGTCGGCTACGCGGGCCGTTGAATAGTTGTATGCGTTGTAGGCATAGCCCAGATAGTTGTCCTTGTAGTTCTGACGCACGGAAGCAATGGCCGGAATGTCAGTCTTCAGTTCGTCGCCTGGCTGTACCCATCGGTTCTTAAACTCCTTCGGCATGGCGCTCATGTCGCTGTAGCTGGCGGCGAAGACGGGGTCGAGGCGGAGCTTGTTGCCGAAGCTGTAGGTGATGAATACGTTGAGCCGCCAATTCTTCCAACGGAACATATTGTTCAGACCGCCGGTATAGGTAGGCTCTGTGGGGCCTTCATACTTCAGATGGTCCAGCCGCTCATATTCCTGGAAGTAGATGTCGCTTGTGGTTACGTCACCACTCTCGTTGATGACCTGTGGGATACCCTCGTCGTTCAGTCCTTGGAACTGGAATGAGAAGAGTGCACGGTGGGGGTAGCCCTCGCGTGCATAACCGCTTGACGAAACGAGGTCGATAACACGCGAGACAGACATCAGGTCGGTGATTTCAGTATAGTTGTAGGCAAACGTCAGGTCGGTGTTCCACTGGAAATCCTGGCTCTTGATGTTCTGCGAGGAAATAGTGGCCTCCACTCCATGCGACTTCATCGATGCCACATTGGCATACTGCCGGCCAATGATTTGTCCGTAGTAATAGCCCATGAGATCGAAGTTGTCGCGCCAATAAGCATCGGTGACAACGTTAATGCGGTTGTTGAGGAAGCCGAGGTCGACACCTACGTTGAACTCATGCTTTTTCTCGTAAGTAAGGTCTTTGTTACCCAAGCTCGACTGGTAGAGTGCCAGCTCCTGCTGGTCGCCCTGCGGACGCCACATGTTCGTGGAGCGGAAGATGGGCTTGGCGTTGGATGCTGCCGTCTGTTCACCCACGAGGGAGTAGCTCAGACGCAGTGTGGCGTGCGACAGTGCATTGTTGGTTTTCTCGGCCCATGCTTTGAAGAACGGCTCCTCGTGGGCGTTCCACGATGCCGACACGTTCCAGGTGGGAAGCCAACGGCTCTGACGGCTCTTTCCCAGCTGGTTGGAGCCATCGTAACGAGCGGTAAAGTTGGTGCTGTAGCGCCCTTTGTAGCTGTAGTTCAGGTTACCGAAGTAAGCCAGTCGGCGATTCCAAGAGCGCGAGAATGAAGTGAGGTCCGTTCCCTCCTCCTTAGCCTGCTTGAAGAAGTCAGGGGTGATGGTGACGATACGGTTCATGTTGTAGTTCACGCCATAGTCCTGGTGCTCGCGGGCATCGTAATCGGCGCGGTTGGCCTCCATACCAGCCAACGCGCTGAAGATGTGTGTCTCCACATCGTTCACGCTCCACACGTGGTTGTAGTTCACTGTTCCGCGGAAGTCGAGCTGCTTCACCTCGTTAAGGTTCTCTATGAAGATACCACCACTGGGCATCACCGAGATGGGCAGCGAGTTGGGTTTGTCGGGATCGCTATAGAGATAAGGGTTGGAGTACATGATATTGGGGTTGTCCACGCCGGCTCGGTAGGCCTCGGCCTGGTTCGACGAGTCCTTGATGCTGTGATCGCGTGCCGAGCGGTTGATGCGGTAGCTGCCCAGCACATTGACCGTGAGTCCGCGCAGTGGCTTCCACTCCAGCTCGCCCTGAAACTTCAGGTCCATCACGTCGATGTCGATGTAGTTATTGTCCAGCTCATGGAAGATGCTGAAGGGTGCATAGTTGCGGGTGTACATCTGATAGGGGTCGAGCGTTCGGCTGGTGTTGAGCGCATAACTGAAGGGGTTGATGTCGAATGAGCGGCTGACGGCTCCGCTCACCACGTCAGTGCTCTGGTTCAGCGTGCCGGGAGCCGTCTGGTCGCGGTAGCTGCCATTGGTGCGCAGTGTGGCGGTGAGATTCTTCGACAGCTTGTAGCTGGCGTTGATGTTGGCCGTGTAGCGCTGCACTTTCGAGTCCTTGGTCCAGCCGGGGTCTACCATGGCCGACAGCGAGGCATACATGCTTGACTTGTCGGTACCACTGCTGACGCTCACGGAGTGGGTCTGCATGATGTTGCTGTTGAAGAGCAAGTCGAACCAGTCAGTGTTGCGGAACTCAGCGTCCTGCATGTATTTAGCAATAGCTGCATCGGTGAAGGGCAGTTCGAAATTGCCCGTCATCGGGTTGTACTTGTCCATCAGTCCGTACATCTTTCCGTAAAGGGCAGCACTGCTAGCATTGGCCACCTGCGAGAACTCCAGCCAACCCTTGGCTTCCATCTCCTTGTAGATACCCATCTGCTCCTGCGAGTTAGAGATGTTGTAGTTGCTGTAGCTGGGCTTCAGTCGATAGGTAAACTCGCCCGTGTAGTTGATGCTGCTGTGGCCGGCGCGTCCTTTCTTAGTGGTGATGACCACCACGCCGCTCATTGCGCGCGCGCCGTAAATAGATGTAGCGGAGCCGTCCTTAAGCACCTGAAAGGACTCTATGTCGTCAGCGTTCAGACCAGCAATAGCATTGGAAATCAAGGTGGTGGCATCACCGCTCGACAGGTCATCGGCATCCACGTTCACGGCATCCTCCATGATGACGCCGTCGACCACCCACAAGGGCGATGATGCGCCGTAGATGGAGGTGGCGCCACGCACGCGAATCTTAGGTGCAGTACCAAAGGTGCTGCTCACATTCTGCACGCTCACACCGGCAGCACGGCCTTCCAATGAACGGGTGACATCGGCCACGCCGTCGAGCTTCGTCTCTTCAGCACTGATCTTTGTGGTAGCACCAGTAAACAGTCGCTTGTCCATCTTCTGTATACCCGTCACCACGACCTCGTCCACGGTGTGGGTATCGGTCTTCAGGGTCACCTTCATGCCATTCTTGGGTGTCACCGTCTGCGTGACCATGCCGATGTAGCTGATGACGATTTTCTTTCCTGCGGGTACCGCGATGCTAAAATGACCGTTCATGTCGGTCTTCGTTCCCTGCTTGGTGCCCTGAATCATCACAGTGGCTCCAATACAAGGATCGCCAGTGTCTTCAAAGACTGTACCTGAGATGGTGTTCTGGGCAAGTGCCATTCCCATCGACAGGAAAAGGCCCACCAAGAGCATTGTTAGTCTTTCTTTCATATAATTTTTTACATTAATATACATTTGGGGTGCAAAGTTACTGCAAAAATATTGAAAACGCAAATAAATCAAACAAAATCTGACAATCTGCATCAATTTTTGCCCTTTTGCCAATCACTTGCATATCGGAGCACAGGCCTGTTCCAGCCATCGGCGCTCGCTGTCGCTGAGGTGTGGTGCCAGCCGGGTGAACACCGTGTGGTGATAGTCGTTGAGCCAACGAAGTTCCTCGTCGGTGAGTTCTTCCACCACGATGGGGCGCTTGTCGATGGGGCACAAGGTGAGGGGTTCGAACTGCAGGAAGTGGCCGAACTCGGTGTCCTGATAGGGCACGATGAGCAGGGTGTTCTCGATGCGCACGCCAAAACGCCCGGGCAGATAGATGCCTGGCTCGTCGGTGACAGTCATGCCCTCCACCAGCGGGGCGGGCTTCCACTCCATCCTTATCTGGTGCGGCCCTTCGTGCACGTTCAGGTAGGTGCCCACGCCGTGGCCGGTGCCGTGCAGGTAGTGCAGCCCCTCGCGCCACATGGCGCGCTTGGCCAGCACGTCGAGCTGTGTGCCGCTGATGCCGCTGGGGAACTTGGCCATCTCCACCTGGATGTGGCCTTTCAGCACTAAGGTGTAGACGTGGCGCTGGTAGTCGCTGAGCGGCCCCAGGGCGATGGTGCGGGTGATGTCGGTGGTACCGTCGAGGTATTGCGCTCCACTGTCTAAAAGCAGCAAGCCCTCGGGCTTCAGGGGGATGTCGGTCTCAGGGGTTGCCTCATAGTGGATGATGGCTGCGTGGTCGCCATAGCCGGCAATGGTGTCGAAGCTGATGTCGCGATAGAGGGGCTGGCGGGCACGCAGGGCAGTGAGGCGGCGGTCGATGGATATCTCGGTCTCGTGCGACACATCGGCCTCGTCGAGCCATTTCAGAAACTGCACCATGGCGATGCCGTCGCGCAGCATAGCGCGCCGAAAGCCATCCTGCTCCACGGCGTTCTTTACCGTCTTCATGCGCTTCACCGGCGACTCGGCCTCCACCACCTCGCGCCTCACAGCCTTATAGAGTGTGTAGCTCACCTCGTCGGGGTCGAGCAGAATATTGTACTCGAAGTAATCCTTCAGTCCCTGCCCGACGCGGTCGTAGTCGTCCACCTCCACATGGTTCTCCTTCAGATAGGCGCATATCTCGGGCGAGAGCTTCTCCTTATATATATATAATGTGGCGCTCTGCGTGCTGATGAGCAGATAGCTGACGAAGACGGGATTGCAGTGCACGTCGGTGCCACGCAGGTTGAGCGTCCAGGCGATGTCGTCGAGCGAGGCCATGAGCATGCCGTCGGCGTGCTGCTGTCGCAGTGCCTGGCGTATGCGTGCCAGTTTGCTTGCCGTCTCCTCGCCGGCATACTCCATGGGGTGCGGCTCCACGGGGTTCAGGGGGATGACGGGGCGCTGGCGCCATATCTGTGCCAGCGGGTCGAGGTTGGTGCGCAGGGTGATGCCTCCCTCGCGGCGCAGGTCGGCAATCAGTTCCCTGACGCTGTTGGCCGAGCTCACCATGCCGTCGATGCCCACCTCGGTGCTGTGGGGTTCGTCCATGGCGGCCACCTCCTGCCCTATCCACTGGGCGATGGTGGGAGTGCCCTCCATCTTCAGCTTCATCAGCTGGAACTCGGTGTTGCGCAGCATGTCCTCGGCAGCGATGAAGTAGCGGCTGTCGGTCCACAGGGCGGCACTGTTGAGGGTGACGACGGCGGTGCCGGCCGAGCCGTTGAAGCCGCTGATGAACTCACGACCCTTCCAGTGGTCGGGGACGTATTCGCCCTGGTGGGGGTCGGTGCTGGGGAAGATGAAGGCGGCCAGATGCTCACGGCGCATCAGCTCGCGAAGGTCGGAGAGTCGTTTTGAGATGTTGTCCATATTCTTTTGTGTTATTTGAAGGTTTCTATCTACCAGTCCATGGTATTTGAGACTGCAAATATAGTGCATTTGGATGAAATGGCCAAAAGAAATCAAATGAATCTGCGTCAAAAAGAGAAAGCAGCATCTGTGAAAGCGAAGGAATGATGACGGCAGCTGATGGGAATAGAATGGAAAAGTTTGTTTCTCGACGTGGAATTCCCGTTAGACGTCGTGGTTTTATCATTCTACGTCGTGGAATAAACTTTTATGGGCGCATTCAGGAGGGTCGGCGCACGGCAAACAGGGAGCGGGAGGCACCGCAGAGGGAAAAGGGGCATGCTTTTCAGGTTGGCAGCGGGCGGGGACATGATTGGCAGCGGCCGCTGCCAATGATGGATAGGATAATGGTTATCCGCAACCACCCGACACCATGAAGGGGCAACGAGCTCTTGGCCCAAGGCATCGCCCTGGGAAATTGCGGGGATAGCCAACGCCCTGCGCTCGGCTTTCCGCTTGCTACCGAAGGGACGCAAGAAAGGGACAAAAGCCCCAATAGTACAGTGACGCTAAAAGCGTCCTTTTCACCTGATTGCGGATAATCATTATATGCCGCTGGAGCGGAAACCCAGCTTCCCCATTCTGCTGAGGGTGATGGAAACGAATGAAAACATGTATTTTTTCCCGTCCGACGTGTTTTTTTTTATCAAAAAAGAAAATAAGCAAAAAAAAATGTGTACCTTTGCAGCCGTATTACGTAATAACACTTATGAAAGGTATTGTTTTAGCTGGTGGGAGCGGTACACGCCTCTACCCTATTACCAAGGGCATTAGCAAACAGCTGATACCCATCTTCGACAAGCCGATGATTTATTATCCCATCTCGGCTCTGATGCTGGCGGGCATCCGCGAGATACTCATCATCTCCACTCCGCACGACCTGCCGGGCTTCCAGCGACTATTAGGCGACGGCCACGAGTTGGGTGTGCGCTTCGAGTATGCCGAGCAGCCCAGCCCCGACGGTCTGGCACAGGCCTTCATCATCGGCGAGCAGTTCATCGGCGACGACTGCGCCTGTCTGGTGCTGGGCGACAACATTTTTTACGGCTCAGGCTTCACCGGACTGCTGCGCCAAAGCGTGGAGAATGCCGAGAAACACGGGCTGGCCACCGTGTTTGGCTACTACGTGAACGACCCTGAGCGCTACGGAGTGGCCGAGTTCGACGCACAAGGCAACTGCCTGTCGATAGAGGAGAAGCCACAGCATCCCAAATCGAACTATGCCGTGGTGGGACTCTATTTCTACCCCAACAGCGTGGTCAGTATTGCCAAGAACATCAAGCCCAGCGCGCGCGGCGAACTGGAGATCACCACCGTGAACCAGGAATACCTGAGCCGCCACCAGCTGAAAGTGCTCACCCTGCAGCGAGGCTTCGCCTGGCTCGACACCGGCACCCACGACTCGCTGGCTGAAGCCAGCACCTTCGTGGAAGTCATCGAGAAGCGCCAAGGGCTGAAAGTGGCCTGTCTGGAAGAAATCGCCTTCAAACAAGGGTGGATCAGCGACGAACAACTGAAGCAGGCTGCCATGCCCATGCAGAAGAACGACTACGGACGCTACCTACTGAAACTGGCAGAAGGGAAATAGAAAGAAACATAGAATACACATTATTAAATAATTAAATTAAAAAATGGAAGAAAGCAAGAAACTTGACGTCATCGCCGAGCAGATGGAGCAAAACATGCAGGCAGAAGAGTCGCAGTTTAACTTCAGCAACCTCATGAGGCTCTTCATCCTCAACTGGCAGTGGTTCCTCCTTTCAATGTTCATCTTCATTTGTGGTGCGCTCATCTACCTGCGCTACACCGCCCCCACCTACCAGGTGTCGGCCAAGATGCTCATCAAGGAAGAGAACAACAACCGTGGCCGCAGCAATCAGATGCTTGCCAACATGCAAGACCTGGGATTCATGTCGAACTCCACCGGTATTGAGAACGAGGTGGAGATTCTGAAATCGCGCATCCTGGCCCTCGATGCTGTGAACGACCTGAAGCTCTACACCGAGTATCGCACGAAGGGAAAAATCATCAAGACACTCATCTACAAAGCACAGCCCATCACTGCCGATCTCTCGCCTGAGGGATTGGCACAACTGGAGAAACTGAAGCAGCCCAGCCTTAGCTTCAAGATCACTCGCAAGGGCGAGCGCTACGACGTGGAGAGCACCGACGACACCATGCCTTTCAAGGGTTCATTCAGCACCACTCCCGACACCATCAACACGCCTTATGGCGTGCTCACCTTCACCACCAACGTGAGCGAAGGCGTGGAACCCATGACCAACGGGCAGGAGCTGCTGGTGTCAATCACGGCACCCAAGGTGGTGGCTTCGAGCTATGCTAAGCGCCTGTCGGTGGAACCCACATCGAAAGTGACCAGCATCGCCCAGCTCACCATCACCGATGGACACCCCTTGCGCGCCTACGACTACCTGAACCAGCTGGCCCTCGTCTACAACCGACAGGCCAATGCCGACAAGAACGAGATCGCATACAAGACCGAGGAGTTCATCAACTCGCGTCTGGAGAAGATCAACGCCGAGCTGGGTAGCACCGAGAGCGAACTGGAGGAGTTCAAGCGCACGCACAACCTCACCGAGCTGCGACTCGATGCCGGACAGACCCTCAGCCAGTCGGGCGAATATGCAGCCAAGCTGGCCGACGCCAACACTCAGATTATGCTGCTCGACTACCTGCGTGAGCACGTCAACGACCCCGCCAACCGCTACCAGATCATCCCCTCGAACGTGGGTATGACCGACAACATCTCCACCTCGCTCATCAACGAGTATAACAAGACCGTGCAGGAGCGCGACAAGATGCTGCGCTCGGCATCGGAAAGCGCACCGCAGGTGGTGACCCTCACCAATCAGCTCGACAACCTCACGCAGAGCATCAAGACGGCTCTGATGCAGGCACGCCGCACCGCCGACATCCACCGTCAGGGCGTTGAGAGCCAGTATCACACCTACAGCCAGCGCATCTCGAACACGCCTGAGCAGGAGCGCATCCTCACGCAGATTGGACGTCAGCAAGAGGTGAAGAGCGGACTGTACTTGATGCTGCTGCAGAAGCGCGAGGAGAACAGCATCTCGCTCGCCGCTACGGCCGACAAGGGTAAGCTCATCGACGAGCCCGTCTACAACGGACAAATCAGCCCCAAGCGCAGCATCATCATGCTCGCCGCACTCATCCTGGGATTCATGCTGCCCATGATTATCCTCTGGATCATCAACCTGCTGCGCTATAAGATTGAAGGACACGACGACGTGGAGCGCCTCACCGACCTGCCCATCGTGGCCGACGTGGCCGTGGCCAGCGACAAGGTGAAGACATCGGCCGGCATCGTGGTGCACGAGAACAAGAACAACCAGATTGACGAAATATTCCGCTCGATGCGAACGAACATCCAGTTCATGATGACGGGCGACCAGAAGGTCATTCTCTTCACGTCGTCAACATCAGGCGAGGGTAAGACGTTCAACGCTGCCAACCTGGGTGTGTCATTCGCACTGCTGGGCAAGAAGGTCGTCCTCTGCGGTCTCGACATCCGTAAGCCCGCCCTGGGACGACTCTTCAGCATCAGCGACCGCGAACGCGGTATCACGCCCCTGCTGACCAAGGACAAGGTGACCATCGACGACATCAACTCGCAAATCATTGCTTCGGGCGTCAACCCCAACCTCGACCTGCTCCTGGCTGGACCTACGCCTCCCAACCCCGCCGAGTTGCTGGCACGCCAAACACTGAAGGACATCATCGACCTGCTGCGCCAAGAATATGACTACATCATCCTCGACACCGCACCCGTAGGACTCGTCACCGATACCCTGCAGATTGGCCGATGGGTTGATGTCACCGCATTCGTTTGCCGCGCCGACTATACGCCGAAGGCCAGCTTCGGACTCATCAACTCGCTGGCTGCCGAGAAGAAGATGCCCAACATGTGTATCGTGCTCAATGGCGTCGACATGTCGAAGAAGAAGTACGGCTACTACTACGGCTACGGCAAGTATGGCAAGTATGGACGCTATGGCAACTACGGACGCTATGGCTACGGCGGCTACGGCAAGTATGGCAATTATGGCAGCTATGGCAGCTACGGCAACTATGCCGAGAGCCACTATGGCAATAAGAACGACGAATCAATCAAGAGATAAGGAATGGCAACAATAGCAGTTGATTTCGACGGGACCATCGTAGAGCACCGCTATCCCGAAATCGGAGCTGAACGACCCTTCGCCATCGACACCCTGAAAATGCTCATCAAGGACCGCCACAAGCTCATCTTGTGGTCGGTCCGCGAGGGCAAACTTCTCGAAGATGCCGTGGAGTGGTGCCGACAGAGAGGAGTGGAGTTCTATGCCATCAACCGCGATTATCCCGAAGAAACCACAGAAAACAACCCACACTTCAGCCGAAAGCTGAACACCATCGACTACTTCATCGACGACAGGAACATCGGAGGACTACCCGACTGGGGCACCATCTACCGAATGATTTCACGCCGCAAGACATGGCACGACATCATCGTGGAAGAGGTGCAGAGCGCAACGCTCACATCCTATGAGGAAACACACCCCAAGAAAAAGCCGTGGTGGAGGTTCTAAAAACGGAAAATCATCATCCGCATATCATTTATTTGAAGATTTGTTTGCAGGAAAGAAAGATTATTTGTAACTTTGCACACGAATAAGCAGAATGCCGCACAATGTGTGGCCCAGGCAACGCAAGAGAGCGGGAAGCCACCTGCAAAACTATTTGGATTTTTTTTGTACCTTTGTACCATGCTGACTGCGAAGTTCGCAAGGAAACGTTTGTACTTTTGATACATGAAACGTTAAGTAAACTAGTTAGACACCGTTGTCCGAGAGGATGACGGTGTTTTCTTTTGGCGATAACCGTCAAGAATCAATGACAACAGCAAAACTTTTTGCAGAAAGATTTGGCAGGAAATCGAAATGTTAGTAACTTTGCAACCCACAATAAAATTAAGCAATTGCGACTTATAAGCCATAAGGCATCACAACATGAAAGCAATACAAATCACACATCAGCAAGAGCTGAACATCATTAATCTGCCAGAACCCAAGGCTCCCGAAGCCGACGAAGTGCTGCTGCGCATGGAATACGTGGGATTCTGTGGCAGCGACCTCAACACTTTTATGGGACGCAACACCATGGCACTCAACCCCGTCATTCCAGGACATGAGGTGGGAGCCGTCGTAGAAGCCGTGGGTGCCAACGTGCCCGAAGGTCTGAAACCGGGCATGGTGGTCACAGTGAATCCCTACACCAACTGCGGCAAGTGCGCATCGTGTCGCAATCAGCGGGTGAACGCCTGTCAGCACAACGAGACGTTGGGCGTGCAGCGCCAGGGTGCCATGCGACAGTACCTGACACTGCCATGGGAGAAAGTCATACCGGCCGGACTGCTCACGCCCCGCGAATGCGCTCTGGTGGAGCCGATGAGCGTGGGCTTCCACGCCGTCAGCCGGGCACAAGTCACCGACATCGATGTGGTGCTCGTCATCGGATGCGGAATGGTGGGAATGGGTGCCATCGTGCGAGCAGCACTGCGCGGAGCAACGGTGGTGGCTGCCGACATCGACGATGACAAACTGCAGCTGGCCAAGCAGATGGGAGCCAGCTACACCATCAACACACGCACCGACGACGTGCACCAACAACTGCTGCAAATGACCAGTGGCTTCGGCCCCGACGTGGTGATAGAAGCAGTGGGAAGCACGCCCACCTATCAGATGGCAGTGGACGAGGTGGCCTTCACTGGGCGCGTGGTATGCATCGGCTATGCCAAGGCCGAAGTGTCGTTCCAAACGAAATACTTCGTGCAGAAAGAACTCGACATACGCGGTTCGCGCAATGCCCAGCCACAGGACTTCAGAGCTGTCATTCACTATCTGGAAAGGCTGAAGAACAACATCGCACACAACACCAACGACAACCCCATCGACAAGCTCATCACCAGCGTGGTGACACCCGAAGAGGCACTCAGCGCCATGCAATGGTGGAGCCAAAATCCCGGCAGCGTGTTCCGCATACTGGTGGCCATGAACAGCGGAGAGTGAAGCCATATCAGCACCAATATTTTCACACTAAACATAGATGAAATGACGACAGACAACATCAACATCGTGGGTTCGAAAATCAGAGGGCTCCGCGAAACAAAACAGCTTAGCATCGAAGAGATAGCAGAGCGAAGTGGCCTCTCGGCCGAGCAAATCATTTCAATAGAGAACGACGAGAACCTGCCATCACTCGGGCCGCTCATCAAAATTGCACGCGCACTGGGAGTCAGACTTGGAACGTTCATGGACGACAACGACGCGCTGGGACCTGTCATCTGCCGCGCCGAGGAGCGTGAGCAACAAAGCAGCATCAGCTTCAGCAACGGTGCCGTAGATGCCCGCAAGAACATGGACTATCATCCTTTGGCCAAGCAGAAGGCAGGACGCCACATGGAACCGTTTGTCATTGACATCAACACATCTGGCGAGAGCAACTACCAGCTGTCGGCCCACGAGGGCGAAGAGTTTATCTTCGTCATGCAAGGCGAAGTGGAGATTGCTTATGGCAAAGACAAATACCGCCTTGCCGAGGGCGACAGCATCTACTACGACTCCATCGTGAAGCACCACGTGCACGGCGTGCCCGGCAAGGCCGCGAAGATCATGGCCGTGGTATACATCCCGTTCTAAGCCCCTACCCTCGCATCATGAGCGTAGGAGCCAAGACAAAGGCGAAGCGATAGTATTGAATCTCGTAACAGAACAAACAGAAAATATTTGATGGAACAAATAAAAAGTGGCGATTCCACCTCGATGGTGACCGCTCCCCCCACGCGCAACGAGGGGCAGAAAGAGGGGCGGCGCTATCCCGCCGAGACTGGCGGTGAGGGCTACACCCTCTCTGAGCGCACCCTTGGGCAGTGGCTGGAGCACTGGGCCACCGTGACACCCGATAAAGAATACATCGTCTACAGCGACCGCGACCTGCGCTTCACCTGGAGCAAGTTCAACGAGCGCGTGGACAACCTGGCCAAGGGCCTTTTGGCCATAGGCGTAACAAAAGGCTCCAATGTGGGCATCTGGGCCACCAACGTGCCCGACTGGCTGACATTCCTCTATGCCACGGCCAAAATAGGTGCCGTGCTGGTGACAGTGAACACCAACTACAAGCAAAACGAGCTGGAATACCTCTGCAAGGACAGCGACATGCACACTCTCTGCATCACCGATGGCACATGGGATTGCAACTATGTGGACATGACCTACACCATGCTGCCTGAGCTGAAGACTTGCGAGCGAGGACACCTGACCAGTGAACGCTTCCCCTATCTGAAGAATGTGGTGTACATTGGCATGGAGAAATACCGAGGCATGTTCAACACGGCAGAGCTGCTGCTCCTGGGACAGAACATCGACGACGAGACGCTGCTGGAGATGAAGAAGAACGTCAGCTGCCACGATGTGTGCAACATGCAGTACACTTCGGGCACTACGGGCTTCCCCAAGGGTGTCATGCTCACCCACTACAACATTGCCAACGACGGCTATTTCACTGGCGAGAACATGGGCTTCACGCAGGACGACAAGCTCTGCGTATGTGTGCCGCTCTTCCACTGTTTCGGCGTGGTGCTGGCCACAATGAACTGCCTCACACACGGATGCACCGAGGTGATGGTCGAGAAGTTCGACCCACTCGTCGTGCTGGCCTCCATCCACAAGGAGCGTTGCACGGCAGTATATGGCGTGCCCACGATGTTCATTGCCGAACTCGACCATCCCATGTTCTCCATGTTTGATATGAGCTGTCTGCGCACAGGCATCATGGCAGGCTCGCTATGCCCCGTGGAACTGATGAAACGCGTGTCGGAAAAGATGTTCATGACCATCACCAGCGTCTACGGCCTGACGGAGTCGTCGCCGGGTATGACACAGACCTGCCTCAACGACACTTTCGAACAGCGCTGCACAACGGTGGGCCGCGATTTCCCCTTTGTCGAGGTGAAGGTGCTCAACCCAGAGACCGGCGAGGAGTGTCCCGTGGGCGTGCAGGGCGAGATGTGCTGCCGAGGCTTCAACGTGATGAAGGGCTACTACAAGAACCCAGAAGCCACTGCCGAGGTTATCGACAAGAACGGATTCCTACACTCTGGCGACCTCGGCGTGAAGGACGAGCAGGGCTTCTACAAGATTACCGGGCGCATCAAGGACATGATCATCCGAGGCGGCGAAAACATCTATCCACGCGAAATCGAGGAGTTCCTCTACCACATGCCCGGCATCAAGGACGTGCAGGTGGCCGCCGTGCCGTCGAAGAAGTATGGCGAGGCCGTCGGTGCCTTCATCATCTTGCAGCCTGGCATAAAGATGCTGCCCGAAGATGTGCAGGAGTTCTGCCGTGGCAAGATTGCCCGCTACAAAATACCTAAGTACGTATTCTTCATCGACCAGTTCCCGCTCACCGGCAGCGGCAAGATTCAGAAGTTCAAACTGAAGGAGATGAGCCTCGAACTGTGCAAGAAACAAGGCATCGAGGTTATCTAAACACCACGCATCACATCAGCTAAAGCTACAGCAGGAAGCTCACCCATTGGGCACCATGCGACTTGTAAAAGCAAGCCGTCATGGTGCTTTTTGCAAAGTTTAACAGAAAAAATCCTTCCAAAAACGAACAACATTGGAATATTTTTCGTAAATTTGCACCGCTTTTTTAGGTACGTACACGTAGACATCTAACATTCAGGAGTTTAAGACAAGTTTTGGAAGGAGAAGAAAAAGGATGAGACAACTTAAGATTCAAAAGAGTATCACCAATCGCTCGAGCGAAGCGCTCGACAAGTACTTAGTTGAAATTGGCCGCGCTCCCCTCATCAGCATTGACGAGGAGATTGAGCTGGCACAGAAAATCCGAAAGGGAGGCCCAGAAGGAGAACGCGCTAAGGATAAGTTGGTGACAGCTAATTTGCGCTTTGTTGTGTCGGTGGCCAAGCAGTACCAGCATCAGGGACTGACGCTGACCGACCTCATCGACGAGGGCAACATTGGCCTTATCAAGGCTGCCCAGAAATTCGACGAGACGCGCGGTTTCAAATTCATTTCATACGCCGTTTGGTGGATTCGCCAAAGCATCCTGCAGGCCATTGCCGAGCAGAGCCGTATTGTGCGCTTGCCCTTGAACCAGGTGGGTTCTCTGAACAAAATCAGTCACGAAATCAACAAGTTTGAGCAGGAGTACCAGCGCCACCCATCAGTGAGCGAGCTGGCCGAGGCCACCGACATGGACGAAGAGAAGATTGGACAGTCGATGCAGGCCGACAGCCACCACGTGAGCATCGACGCTCCTTTCCAGGATGGCGAAGACAACTGCATGCTCGACGTGATGGCCAGCGGCGAAGACTCGCGCACCGACCGCCATGTGGACCATGAGTCGATGGCGCAAGAGCTGAACGCTGTGCTCAGCAAGGTGCTGAAGGAGCGCGAGATTACCATCATCCGCGAGTGCTTCGGCATTGGATGCCACGAGAAAGGACTCGAGGAGATTGGCGACCAGCTGGGCCTGACCCGCGAGCGCGTTCGACAGATTCGCGAGAAGAGCATCGCCAAGCTGCGCGATTCGGGCAACGCACGTATACTGATGAAATACCTGGGCTAAATCTTTCTTTGATTTGAGAACTGAGAGTTGAGAGTTGAGATTTATTGTATAGACTGGCAGACACTTGAACTATAGCAATAAATCTCAGCTCTCAATTCTTTTTTCAATTATATTTCATCTCAAACCTCAAATCTATAAATCACAACATGAGGATAGACATCATCACCGTGCTGCCCGAAATGATAGAGGGCTTTGTGCACGAGAGCATCTTGGCACGAGCCGAGAAGAAAGGACTGGCACAAATCAGGCTACACAACCTGCGCGACTATACGCTCGACAAATGGCGGCGCGTGGATGACTACCCATACGGCGGAAGCGCTGGCATGGTGATGCAGTGCGAACCCATCGACCGCTGCATCACCGCCCTGAAGGCTGAGCGCGACTACGACGAGGTGATCTTCACCTCGCCCGACGGCGAGCAGTTCAACCAGCATGTGGCCAACGAACTGTCGCTGCTTCAAAACATCATCATTCTTTGCGGCCACTACAAGGGCATCGACCAGCGGGTGCGCGACCATCTCATCACCCGCGAAATCAGCATCGGCGACTATGTGCTCACCGGCGGCGAGCTGGCGGCAGCCATCATGGCCGATGCCATCGTCCGCGTGGTGCCGGGTGTCATCGGCGACGAGCAGAGCGCCCTCAGCGACTGCTTCCAAGACGACCTGCTGGCAGCTCCCATCTACACACGCCCTGCCGACTACAAGGGATGGCGCGTGCCCGACATCCTGCTCAGCGGCAACGAGGCCAAGATTCGCAACTGGGAACTGGAACAGGCCATGGAGCGCACACGACGGCTGCGACCCGACCTGTTAGGAGAGGTGAGGAGTGAGAGGTGAGAGGTGCACCTCCCACCTCTCACCTCTCACTTCTCACCTCTATCTACTCCCAGCACTCCAAGTCTTTCTCTATCTCAGGGAGCTGACTCCGATGGAAAGTCGGCTCCTTGATGCCGTTGCGTTTTTGACTCCTATAGTCGTCGAGCAGCCGGAAAGCGTATTTCCCAAGGGCGATAATAGCTACAAGGTTGCAAGCCGTGAGCAGGGCCATGCACAAATCGCCTAAATTCCAAACGATTTCGAGGCTCGCCAACGCCCCAAACATCACCAGCACACCGCCCGAGAAAAGCCTATAGACCGTGAGGACAGCGGGGCGGGAGGTCATGAAGCGGATATTCGCTTCGCCATAATAATAGTTGCCGATGATGCTGGAGAAAGCGAAGAGAAAGATGGCGATGGCAATGAAAATGGGGCCGAAGGAGCCCACCTCCGAGTGGAGCGCCGCCTGCGTGAGGGCTATGCCGTTCAGCTCCGGCACACTGTAGAGACCGCTGACAAGAATGACGAAAGCGGTGCACGAGCAGACGAGCAGCGTGTCGGTGAAGACGCCCAACGCCTGAATCAACCCTTGCTTCACGGGATGCGACACGGTGGCCGTGGCCGCCACATTAGGCGCACTGCCCTCGCCGGCCTCGTTGCTAAACAGTCCGCGCTTCACCCCATTCATCATCGTTGCCCCGATGGCACCGCCCACACCCTGCTCCAATCCGAAAGCACTGCCAACGATCACCTTCAGCACATGCGGTATCAGCTGGATGTTCATCGCCACAATCACCACTGCCAGCACGAAATAGCCGATGGCCATCACCGGCACCAACACCGCGCTGACATTGGCGATGCGGTGGATGCCACCAAACACGATGACGAGTGCCATTAGCGCAATGATGCCGCCCACTATCATCGGGTCCCAGCCGAAAGCCTCCTGCATGGCACCGCAGATGGTGTTGCTCTGGATGGAATTGTACGACAGGCCGAAAGTGATGGTCATCAGTATGGCAAAGAGCACGGCCAGCCACTTGCAGTGCAGTCCTTTCAGGATATAATACGCTGGGCCACCGATGAACGAATCCTTATGCCGTTGCTTGAACAGCTGGCCGAGGGTGGACTCTACGAAAGCCGTCGCCGAGCCTATCAGCGCGATGACCCACATCCAGAACACCGCCCCCGGGCCGCCGAGAGCGATTGCTGTGGCCACGCCCGCCAGGTTGCCGGTGCCCACACGGGTGGCCACTGAGACGGCAAAGGCCTGAAACGAGGAGATATGCTTGTGTCCAGCATTCTTGTCGGAGAGCGTGCCGGTTCCAGAGATGGCCGAATCGGCCAGCAGGCGAAACATCTCGCCTATCATGCGAAACTGCACACCCTTGGTCTTCCATGTGAACCAAAGGCCACACGCCACCAGCACGCCAATCAACACATAGCCCCAGAGTGCATCATTGATATGCGTAATCAGCTCATTCATTTGTCGTAGTATTTGATAGCCACCTCAATCAGCCTTCTGTCGGCCATGAAGCAGCGATAGGCCGTCTTCACCAATTCCCAGTTCTGTGTCAAGAGCGCCACGCCCAAGCATTTCTTCATTGTAGGCCAGAAGACGTTTCGATTGGTGCGCATAAATTCTTTCACTATCTCTTTGTCGCCGATGCCGTAGGATTTCATCAACGCCATACTGACGATGCCCGTCCTGTCTTTCCCTGTTGTGCAATGGTAGAGGGTGCAGACGCCTTTGGCGGCGTTCTCCCTCAGCGTCGAGACGGCCTTGTCCAATTGCTTCCTGCCATACTCGCCGCTGACGATGTCCTTATAGAGCGTCTCGAAGTCGGGCACCATCCCCTTCAGTCGCTCCGGGTCTTTCCGCAGATTGCGGATGATGGTCATGGCGTCCGACCCCGTCTCATGCGTGATGCCCACGGCAGCGTCTTTCAGCAGTGGGATTTGCAGATAATCGACCCCTTCGGGCAACACGTCGGGAAATTCGGCCGCCTCCGTCGGAGTGCGAAGGTCTATCACGCACTTCACATCATACGCTCTGCAAAGTGCGCTACATTCGTCGCGGGTGAGAATGCTCAGTTTTCCACTGCGCAAGAACAGCCCTTTAGGCAACAGGTCGTTGCCAGCCCTTATTCCGCCAAGGTCACGCAGGTTCAGTTCTCGTCGTTTCCTCATTATCTTTTTACCTTTTACTGTCAGCATCCCAACATATTATATTCATGACACGCCGCGTTGATTAGTTCGGCAAAATTACGTATTTTATTACTATTTCCCAAATCTTCAGCCAACTTTTTTCATCTGTCAACCCATTTGCGCATATTAATGTGGCGCAGTAAACATAGACCAATATGGGTTAAAAGATTTCGTTTTAGAAGAAATAGAATGACGGTCATTCGCTTCACGACACAAATGCGGGTTGATTGAGCAAGTGAAGGGAGTGAAAAAGCAAAGGCATGCGCCCCACGAAAATTTGGCGTTGACTTTTTTCAAAAAGTCAACGCCAAATTTTTGTCCCACGGCCTGGGATTTTTCCAAACTGCCCTCCGTCGGTCGAAAAACGTTTCCGAGGCAGTGAATAGGGCACCCGTGTGCACGGCAGGATTGCCCATCCAAAAAAACAAACACTATTTATTTGGTGTTGTGCCCACTTATTTGTAACTTTGCGCAATAAATCGAAGACAACGAGATGGGAACTTATATTAATATCGGAAACACTGGATTCCAAAGGACCCGCAACTGCGAATACGTAGACAAGTCAGGGCTGATAGCTGTGGTGAACAAAAGATGCATCGCGAGTTAGCCAGTGGTAAGGGCTTTGCCGACATCGTGCTCTTACCGCGCAAGAATGTCGACTCGCCCGCCATTATTCTTGAATTGAAGGTGAACAAGGATGCCGACACGGCCATTTCGCAGACTCATCGCCGACAGTATCCCGAAAAGGTGCGCGACTATGCCAACCGCCTCCTGTTGGTTGGCATCAACTACGATAAGGACACAAAACAACATACCTGCCAAATAGAAAGAATCTAACCTGGCAGGTAGCGTTATCGATTCGTCCCCCCCTATTGTCTACCCAAAGAGGGAGCGGAGCAGATGCATGATTTTTGAGCCGCCCGGCGCGTGCTGGTCGTCGGCCAGCAGAGAGGCCACGACGATGCAGATGTTGTCGTCGCCAGGCACTGAAAGTGCTGTGCGCAGCAAGTCGTCGGCACAGCGACCCACATCACCTCGGCTGTCGGCAAGTATCTGGCTTATCTGCTCGTTGGTGCAATAGCCGCAGAGCCCGTCGCTGCACAACATAAACATGTCGCCAGCCTTGACGGGGGTGATCACTACGTCGGGCTTCACTTGTGTGTCGAAATCGCCCAGTCCACGGGTGATGATATTGTTGTCGGGATGGGTGAAGGCCTGCTCCTCGGTGATCTTGCCTTGGTCTACGAGTTCCTGCACATAGGAATGGTCCTTGGTGAGTGGATGCAGCCCTCCATCGCTTGCATTATAGCGATAGCAACGGCTGTCGCCACACCATGCCACGTAAGCCTTCTGCCCGGTCAGCCAGCACAGCACGATGGTGGTGCCCATGCCCGCCGTTTCCGGACTGCTGACCATTCGGCGGTTGATGGCTTCGTCGGCCTCCTTCACCGCCTGTGTCAACAGCTGGCATGCGCTCTCGTCGCTGCTGAGTGCTCTTGCTGCCGCCTCGGGGGCAAAGGTTTGTCGCACGCTGTCGATGGCCACCGCCGATGCCACCTCGCCGGCATTGAGGCCTCCCATGCCGTCGGCAACGACAAGCAGCGCTCCCAGCTGACCAAGGGGAAGATAGCCCTTGGTGTGGTCGTCGCCCCAGGTGGGCGCTGACAGGTCGGGACAGAAGGCGAAAGCATCCTCGTTGTTGTCTCGACCGCAGCCTATATCAGTTTTTGCATGAATGGAGATTTTCATATTGCTTTGGGAGATTGGGGGGTTGGTCGTTTGGGGGGTTGGTCGTTTGGTCGTTTGGGGGATTGGGAGTTTGGGGGATTGGGAGTTTGGGGGATTGGGAGTTTGGGAGTTTAGACGACAGACTTGTAGATGTTTGCGTCAGACGCCCAAGTGTTTCACCTCTTTCTTCTGCACGGGCTTGGTCTTCATGTGCTCGTTCAGCTTCTTCCTCATCTCCACCTGCTTGCCACTGCTCTGACGGCTGTACTCCAGCTCGAAGGTGTAGTCCATGGGCGGCACGCCCTCTTCGAGCAACTGCACCTTGATGACGTTGTTGCCTTCGCGCAGCCCGTCGACGCGCCACTTGTAGCGTGTCTCCGACACCTTCTCCACCAGCTCCCAATGCAGCCCTTGCGTCACCAGCTGAATGGTGTAGGGGTAGATGTCCTCGCCCACCAGTCGCTCGGCACTTATTTCGGAGGTGAAGTTGAGGCTGCCCTTCGAAATCGACGACTCACGGATGTCGACATTGTAGTAGACGTAGTGCCAGGCATCGGCCTTGACGGCCAACGGCAGCGTGCGCAGCCCTTCGTGCACCACATAGAGCGGATAGCTCAGCTCGGTCACCTTGTCGCTGGTGATGTCGGCGGGCACCTGCAGCACGCAGTCGTATTGCACATAGTTGCCGGCAGTGCTGTTGCGGGTGTCCTTCGAAATCTTGTCGATGTCGCAGCCCGTTCCGTCGTTCATATAGATGGTGGTGGCGGCCGAGTTGACGTAAGAGGGTACGTCGAGGCGCAGCTGCGTGTCGAAACGCTTGTGCCGGAAAGCGATGGGATTGCCCTTGTTGAGGCTGAGCTTCAGCTGGTCGTTGGGATGTACGCGCAGCAGCCCGAACTTGCCATTGAACTTCACCATGGCATCGTCGCCAAAGCGATGCAGTATCTCGTCGAACTGCGCGGGCAGCAGCTGTTGGTCGTTGCGCCAGAGTGCAATCTTGCCGTCGTCGGCCTTCACGCCTTTCAGTGGCGACGGTGCGTCAATGGATGGGCGTTCCTTCGGCTTCACTGCCCGGCGCTGGCCACCGCTGGTGAAGGCCACAGGCTTCAGCATGGCATCCATGCTGATGAGGAGTTCGCCCGTGCTGCCGCACTTGGCCCGCACCGATGCCGAGTCTTCCGTCTGTGTCAGCCAGTCGCCGTCCACCTTGGCCTGGTTGCGCCCGGCAGCCTCGTCGTCGGCATTGGCATAGAGGGGGCGCAGCGTCTTGGTGGCGGCCTCGAAATGGTAGAGCTTGTGCTTGATGGAGATGACCCCCAGCCCTTCGTCGCTGACCGACGAGATGAAGTCTACATCGTCCTGACCGACAGGTTTCCCTTCGAGCATGAGCGAGATGGGCTGCAGCGTGGTGTCGATGAGCAGATAGTAGGGATCTTTCTTCTTTCGCAGGTTGCCATAGTTGAACACCGATGCAAAGCCGCAGGAGAAAGGATAGGCCTTCACATAGCGGGTGTTGTTCACGATGCCCGTTCCGTCCATATAATAGAAGTAGTACCCGTCGTGCACCAGCAGATAGCCGTCGTGATACTTGGGATAGCCCCACCCCAGCTGCACTTTCTCGTACTCGATGGGCAGGCCGTTGGCGTCGTAGACACCTGTCAGCTTGGCATCGTAGGGAGTGGTGGTGACGAAAAATCCATCGCTGAAAGGAAACACCACGTCGGAAGTGGTCAGCAGCCGCCGTCCATCACGGCTATACACCACCGAGCAGTTGGCCGAGTCGGCAAAGACGATGTTGGCCCCTACGGGTATTTCCACATTGTCGTAGACTGGTGGCACCAGCCACTGTGTCACCTGCGCCTTCGCCGACAAACCGACCAAGGCTAATGTCAGTATGAAAAGGGTTCGCTTCATCATAATCTATTTTGCAATTCGTTGTTTCGTGATTTCGTTATAACGTCATTTCATTATACCGCCATGAATGAAAGTTATTTTACTTTCACGCCGAGCGTCTCCAAGCCATAGTTGACGCGCTCCAGCAGCTCGGCCTTGCCAGCCACCTCGGCCCACTCCTTTGCCATGAAGAGGAATTTCTTTGCCTTCTCCTCGTTGCGCTTGATGATGTCGTTGGGCCGCTCATAGTAGCACGCCATGCGGTAGGCGGCATCGGCATTGAGGTCGGCGCAGCTGCTGTCGCGCAGCTCCAGCAGGTTGGTAAAGAGTCCCACGGCCATGTTGGTCCATTTGTCGCTCTTGGGCAGATACTTGCTGTCGCCGCTGTCGAAGATGGCGATGTCGAGCAGTTTCTTGCGGGCCACGGACGCACTGTCGGAATACCAGCCATAGGTGAATCCCATCTGATAGATGGCAGGGGCATAGCCGGCACCATTCAGGCTGTCCATGAGCGTCAGTCCCGCCCTGAGCGAGTCGGCGTTCTCCTGGTCAATCAGTCCCATGGCCTTCGCGTAAGCCACTTCAGGCGGCACGCGGGGGCCTTCCTCGGTGATGATTTGCACCTCGGGCGAGCGCAGGAAATAGGCCAAGGCTCCGCCTATCAGCAGGGCCACGAGCACGCTGAGGCCGATGATGAGGCCCGTCTTCTTTGGTTTCAACGGGTACTGGCGCGCTGCGGCAGCACGACTGATGTATTCGGCCGTTGGGCGCTTGTCGGGGTCGGGATCCAGACAGGCATAGATGAGGCGCTGGACATCTATGGGCAAGCCGTCGGGCAACTTCGGCATAGGTGTCTGCTGCTCCACCTGTGCCCAGCCACCCTCCTCGCCAAAGGGCACCTTCCCCGTGATGATCTCGCAGAGCGTGGCGCCGAAAGCCCAGATGTCGCCAGGTGCGCTGGGTTCGGCTCCCTCATGGTAGCGCTCAGGCGCCATATAGGCCATGGTGCCGCTGCTCTCCTCGCCGTCGAAGTTGCCGTCGCGAGCGCTTCCGCTTTTGGCGCTGATGCCAAAGTCGGTGATGGAGTAGTTGCCATTGTCGTCGATGAGCACGTTGCCCGGCTTGATGTCCTGATGGATGATGGGCGGTGTGAGGGCATGCAGATAGGCCAAGCCCGAGCTGACGTCGCCGATATACTTCCACAGCGTGTCGTTGTCGCCCAGCACCTTGCCGATGAGCCGCTCCGACGAGCCTTGCTTGCAGTAGGGCAGCACCAGATAGGGCGTCTCCTGGAAGATGGAGAAGTGTGTGGGGTGCACCAGGTTGGTGTGGTGGCAGTTGAACACAATCATGTATTCGTCGCGGAATCTCATCTCACCCTCGATGTCGAGCGCGTTCTGCGGACGATAGATCTTGAATGCCACGATGAGTCCCAGCTGCTCAATCTCTTCGTCGGTCATACCCTTCAGGTCGCCCACGGCCGAGGGGTCTTTCACCGTGTTCATGTCGAGCGCGAGCCACACGTCGGCAGTGCCTCCAGCCGAACTGATAGGCCGGATGAGCTTATACTGGTTGTCGATGGGACGGCCACTGGCCGCATAAAGTTCAATGTCAAGCATAATATATAATGTTTGGTCGTTTGGTCGTTTAGTCGTTTGGGGGATTGGTCGTTTGGTCGTTTGGGGATTGGTCGTTTGGTCGTTTGGGGGATTGGTCGTTTGGTCGTTTGGGGGATTGGTCGTTTGGTCGTTTGGTCGTTTGGGGATTGGTCGTTTGGTCGTTTGGGGAGATAGTACTTCTCACCACTCACTTCTCACCTCTCACCTCTCACTTCAGCCTCAACTTGTCGCCCTCGTAGAGCTTTTCGCCCGGCTCGCGGTGGTTCATCTTGGCCAGGCTGGCCACCTTGATGCCAAAGAGCTGCGACACGCCGTAGAGGGTGTCGTCCTTCTTGGCATAGTAGAAATCCTTGGCACCGGTGTACTTCTTTTTCTTCTTGTCGAGGAAGATGATGTCACCCTCTTTCAGTTCCTCTTCCACCACCACTTCGTTGAACTCCAGCAACAGGTTCTTCGGTATGTCGTACTGCATGGCGATGGCATTGAGTGTGGTGCCGGGATAGAGGATGGTGCATGCCACGTCGTTGATGTCGACCACGAACCGGCTGACAGCCTTCTTCACGGTCTCCTCCTCTTCCGACTGCTCGTCCTCGTCCATCTGGCACGAGGCGTCGAAGGTGGGCGCAGCCGTCTTCTTTGTATGGGTGACGATGACGGTCTTGCCCGGGCGCAGCTTCACGCCGCCATTGATGGCATATAGGCGGTAGGTGTCGATGAATCCTATGAGCGCCGCCGCATAGTTCTGCGCCGTGGCGTAGCCCGCCTTCTGCAGACCGATGGCCCAGCCACGATAGTCGTAGATGCTCTTCGAGAAGAGGCTGCGGTAGCGGGCCGAGTTCTTCAGCACGAGCGAGTGGTCGCGAAACGACTCAGCCGCCGAGGCATACACGCGGAACGAGCTCTTCTGCGGTTCGTCGTCCCATGCCTTGTAGACGCCGCCGTTCCATCCTCCGAGGGCCTTCACGCCGAAGTGGTTGTTCGAGTTGCGCGTCAGCCCACTCTTGCCGGCACCACTCTCCAAGATGCCCTGCGCCAGCGTGATGGTGGCGGGGATGCCAAACTCGCGCTCCTGGTCGAGGGCTATCTGCTTGTACTTATCTATGTAAGCCAAGATGTCGGCCTGCGACTGCGCCCCTACGGGGCTAAAGGATAAATGAAAAATGATAAATGATAAACCTATCAAGTGAAATAATCGCTTCATTGGGGTCGTTTGGTTGTTTGGTTGTTTGGTCGTTTGGTCGTTTGTGGGATTGGTCGTTTGGTCGTTTGGGGGATTGGTCGTTTGGTCGTTTGGGGGATTGGTCGTTTGGTCGTTTGGGGATTGGTACTTCTCACCACTCACTTCTCACCTCTCACCACTCACTTCTCACTTCTCACTTCACTCAATACTCGCCCGGCACGAGGTCCCAGCCCGGCCGATAGACCTCGGCAAACTGGTTCTCGCCGATGTATTCGTTGAGGAATCCCACCACGGCATCGCTGAAGCCCAGCCATTCGTCAAGGGATTTAATCCCTTCCAATATCCATTCGCCCGTACTCTTGTCGGTGAAGTAGAGGACGAAGATGTCGGCAATGGCCAGTATGGCACCCACAATGGCACCCACCACGGTGCCCAGGCCTGGCACTGCCGAACCAGCAGCCGCCCCGATGCCAGCCTTCACGGCCACTCCCACGAGGAAGCCCGCAAGCTTCTGCACGATGACGCCGGCAAGGGTTGACAGGAGGTCAGCAACGAGACTCTTCAATGTTTCGCGCACTTTTTTGTTGTATTCTTTCTCTTCCTCAGTGGTAGAGGCCGTCAGACACATGATGCAGTAATAGAACAATCGCAGGAAATCCTTGGCCCATCCGGCCTTTCCCAGTTTGCCCGCCACACCCTTGGCCTTGGTTTTCGAAGCCTCCTCCAGCGCAGGTTTGGCCTTTTTGATGCCCTGCTCGGCAGCACTGTCAAGCAACTTCATCAAGTTCTTGGCTCGCGTCGTAGAGATTTGCTTCACGCCCCTGAACTTCTTACGTATGCTCTCTATCCTGCCATTCACTTTGCTCTTGATAGTGTCCACCAGTTCCGTCACCTTTTTCAGCACCACGTCGCCACGCTTCGATTCAAGTATGGCACTGACGGTCGACATGATGGCATCCCAAATGGTGGTGAAGAACGACAGCCAGTCACGCTTGAACTCTTCAAACGTGGGTGCGTCGTAGGTTTTGGGGAACGACGAGGGGGTATCGGTGAAAGCCAGGGTGCCGCTCTGGTAGCTCATCTCCTCGGCAGGACAAGCGTATGCGGTGGGCTCAGGCGGGATATACGACGTATAGGGTTGTGCGGCGTTGTAGGTCTGCTGGCTCTCGGCATGCTTCATGATGATGAGCGCCTGCGTGTAGGCGTCCATGTTGCCCGAGGGAGTGGCGTTCATATACACCTGAAAGGCCTTCACGGCATCGCGCGTCTTGCGCCCATAGATGCCGTCAGGAGTCAGCTGCTGCCAGTTGCCGTGGTAGACCACGCGAATGGCGTTCAGCTTTTCCTGAAACATGCGTATCTCGTCGCCCCGTTGCGCCGGCACGCCGTGTTGGTAGCCATATTCCATCTATCCAGCGTTCTTTTGTTCCCTTTTTGCAAGCAGAGAGCCAGCATCGTTCGCCCTGCCTCTCCTTTTTCATTCGGCAAAGATACAAATAAATTCCCATCCCACAAAAAGTTTTTCGTTAAAAACGCTATGGCATGCCCATCTGACGCCATTTCTTGTTTTTTTCTATATTCATCATCACTTATAAATTTCGGTTGGCAGCGGCCGCTGCCATCATTGGCGGCGTTCGCTGCCATCATTGGCAGCGGCCGCTGCCAATCATGTCCCCATGCCCCTTTTCCCTCTGCGGTGCCTCCCGCTCCCTGTTTGTCGTGCGCCGCCTCTGCTGAATCCACCCCATTTCGCTCGTCATCAACAATGCTCAACGGCATGTCATCAATATTCATAGAAATGATTGGGAGTCGCAGGAGTTCAGACGATAGTTTTGTTGTCAGAGGATGACAATACTGTCCTGATGAATCTTGTCTGCAATCATCGCTGCAAGCATTGCATCCATACCATCATCTTGCTGTGCCTATGCTCCTATCGTCAGCGCGAAGGCCATCATGGTTACTAAAATCTTTCGCATCACTATAGTCTCCTTACATAAATTTTCACTAATTAAACACATATTCTTCATAAATCATTCCGTTTTTGAGCTGAGATTGAAATTATTTTTGTATTTTTGCACCCGAAAGTGCGAAGACAGGCTGCACTGTCTTTATCACCGTGAAACCGATAAATGTTTACGATTATGACACAAATATTAGTGACATTGAACGAAGACGCTACCACTCAGCACGTCCGCAAAGCCATCGAGCTGCTTCGCGGCGTGGTATCTACAACGGTGTTCAAGACGAAAGCTGAGACCAACCAAAAGACGCTCCGCCAGCAGGAATACGTGAAGGAGTCGCTCACAAGGGCATTTGACGAGCTGAAACGCGCACAGCGGGGAGAGCACAAGATGATGACTGACGAAGAATTCATGGCAGAACTAAAGGCTGAAGGTATCGCATGAAAGTAACATTCAACCTGTCTGACGAGTTTCGCCGTCAATTCAAGCGTCTTGCCAAGAAATACCCGTCGTTGGTCAACGATTACGACACATTCAAGAAGGAACTTTGCAAGAACCCGTTCCAAGGTGCTGACCTGGGTGGCGGAACGCGTAAGGTACGCATGGCCATTGCGTCGAAAGGCAATGGCAAGAGCGGCGGGGCACGTGTCATCACGTTTAACATCGTACAGCACGAAGATGAAACCGCCGAGATTACATTGCTGACGATATATGACAAGGGCGAGATTTCCAGCGTAACAGATCAATATATCAAGTGGCTCGTTTCCCTGATTAACGGCTGAAACAATACAGAATTTGTACGGCGTCGGACAGCGCACAGTACTTTTCGAGCGAGTCATTGTAGGCTCTCTCTTGTTGCTCCAACTCCATCGCGTGCTCACTTAGCGGCACCTTGTAGATGGTCTTTTCTCTTTGCTGACAGCCACAGAGGAGAGCGATGCTGGAGAGGGACTGGGGGGGGAGGCTTGATCTCGACCAGCCGTAGCGGATGTCGTAGCGCAGCTCGAGCTACTGGATGGGGGTGACGGAGGCATTGCCGTGGAGGTTGTAATTGTTCGAGCGCACCTACAATAGAATCTTTTTCATTCTTTTTGTCATTTTACACAAATTACCACTAATTGACCGCAAAATCTTCATAAATCATTTCGTTTTGAACTGAGATTGAAATATATTTTGTACCTTTGCGCCCGTGAAACCAAACATCAAGGTTATGACCCCTACAATAGACACATACCGGCTGACAAGCATGGAAGAACCTTCTGATGCCGTACTCTCACAACTGATGCGAGAAGCCGCAGAGGAAGCCAAGCGTAGTAATGACGAGGCTACCAGTCGTTTCTTTGAGCAGTTGCGACAGGATGCCCAAAAGATTTCCGCTGCATGGTAGCCACCGCTCACAAACCCGTCCTTATCGTCATTGCCGGGCCAAACGGTTCGGGTAAGACAACCATCACCACACAGATCCTTCAGCATGAGTGGATGGAGGATGCCGTTTATATCAATCCCGACCAGATAGCCAAGGACAAATATGGTGACTTTGACTCTCATTTCGCCAAAATCGTCCGGTTCTTCCGCTACATAGTAGGTTGGTTCTTTCGCATAGCGTTGATTGCCCAGCGTCTATTTCTTGAATTCCATCAGTTTCTTGCGGCTCAACTTTTGTAATTCGGGATGGTCTAAAGTCCCGATGCCCCTCACCTCGTTCTTTGTTCCGTACAGTTCGAAGCAGTGAATACCCTCGCTGTCTTCGGCCTTCACTATCAGTCCCGGCAGTCCGCGTAGTTTCCACAGACCAGCCGACGAGGGCATTTCCTCCGTGTACCATACCGTCCACAGCTTGCCGTAAAGCTTGCCCGTGGCCCGATGGCAGAGAAGTCCGCCGATGGCCAGCGTGTCGTCCTCCAGCATCCAGGCTATTTTTGCCAACGGTTCTTTAGACAGGTAACGGTAAGGATATATTGGTTCGAGAGCAGTGACCTTCCGATTTCTCCACGTCGGTCAACACATTCTGATGATGCATGATGAAAGCATTCATCATTTCAGAACTTGCCCGGCCGTCACGGTTGTAAGCCAATACGGTGGTGCATTACGTGGCACGTGTGCCCACCAGCAGAGCCAGCCGTATCGTGTCCGTGACGTCCTGTCCTTCGTCGTCCTGCGTCTGAATGGTGTAATTGTAGAAAGCTACAAACTGAGTTGAATCAATTTTTTCGGCCTGCGCTGCTATCGTCAGCGCGAAGGTCATCATGGTTGCTAAAATCTTTCGCATTGTTATTTATGTTTTATGGGGTTTTTCACTACTTCTTCGGATTCTTATTCCAGTGATATACATATAATAGTTTCTTCTTTATTATTTGCCAGCCAAAAGCAGTTTGCATGTCAGCATGACGGTGCGGCCTACGAGGTTGGTGGTATGCACGAAGCGATCGGTATCCATAAATGAAGTGCGCGTGTATTGGCGCACATCGAGGAGGTTTTCTCCTGTGAGTTTCCATACCGCCCACTTCGTCTTACACTGAACCGATGCTGAGAGCATGGAGGCATCCTTGTATTTGCCAAGCTCTACCATGTCGTGCATGAAGTTGCATGTGCTGCGTATCTCAATAGTCGGAATGGGGAATACTGCCACTGAAGCTGTACAATGGAGATCGTCGAACGACTGGTTTGAAGACTTGGTGCACATAAAGTCTTTTCCATAGTCGCCCTTGATGTTTGTCTCAAGCCACGGAACTGGCGTAACGTCAGCTTGCAGACGCACGCTGTAGCCCGTATGGTAAGAGGTGACAAGACTGCCCTGCATCATATAATCACTGCTGCCCCACGACATATTGGCATTGGCAGAGAGCTTCGTGAAAATGGAAAGAATGTTCTTCGACGCATTGATGCCTCCACTTGCCGACCGCGAATGACTGTCTCGGAATATCGACGTACTCTCAGTAGCCGTCTGGCTCACTGTGCGGGACGAGAGCACATTGCGTTTACCCTGACTGTAACTGGCATTTGCGCCAAAGGTGAAGTAGCTGAATGGCACTTGCCTGGTATATCGAAGGTCGGTGCTCCACGACTGGCTCTTGGCAATCACTCCCGATGCTGCGGAAGTGTTACGATAACTTGTCTGGACAGGTGTGGTAAGAAGATCCATGATATCGCCGGCAGCATTGCTGAAACCGCTGCTAAAGTTCAGCTCAGATGTCGCACTGAACGTGTAGCGGAGAGAGAGATGTGGCTCAGCAAACACCTCAGACATTGTAGTGCGTTTGTCGTCGTATTGGGAAAGATAATTCAGGTTCAATATCTTCATGTTGACTCCCATCGATGAATAGAACTTCCTGTCTGCCGATGTCCATGAAGTGGAAGGGTTGACGCTTGGCACGAGCTTCCATCCGCTCATTTGCTGGCTTTGGCCAGCGAAGCCGGGCTTTACGAGTTTCGTCTCAATGAAGTTGTAGTTTGCAGTGAGATCGATGGGCATGTCTATCTTCCATTTGCTTCCCAGTTTCACCTGTAGTGAAGTGCTATGGCGCGTGTTGAGCTGAGTGCTCTGACCACTCTGCGAAATGTCATTAAGCAGCATCAACACCTCAGGCGTGCGGATGAAATCGACATTGCTTGTAAACGACAGTTTCTTTTTACCCATGCGTATGGTGCCCCAGAAGTTGTTGTGCAGATTGATGGAAGTAGCATCTCTGTGCTGACTATTTAACTCACCATCGCCTTCTCCCCCTGTGAGTGTCAGGGTGGGGCTTTCATTTGTGAGAAACTGTGCCCTTGCGCTGAAAGTGTCAGAGAAATAACGATTGCTGGCATTGTTCTCAAATTTCACGCTGAACATGGGGCGATGAGCCTTGGCAAGCGGACTGACCGACTCGGAGATGTGGATGTTATCACCTCCTGCAAAGTAGAAAGCCTCCGAACTGGCACTGCTGTTCATGCGTTCGTAGGTGTAATCAGCATTGACCCTGACCAGACGCACACTGTCAATCTTCTGTATGGCATTGAGGCTGCCATAGCCATTTGTGCGATAGACCGATTCGCCTACACTGCTGAGGGTCTGTCCCCATGCAGGGAGCTTGTCGGTAGCCAGCGAGCCAAAGCTGTCGCCGCCGAAGTGATTGACCATATCGTAAAGGCCAAAGTTGCCGCTGTTGCTATATTTCGCAGAAGCAAGCAACTGGAAGTTGTCGGTAAACATCATCCCTGTAGCACCTGCTGCATACAAGACCTTGTCCTCCCTCACGCCAACTCCAAACTCCGGTTGTCCAAATGGCTTGAACTGTGCCTTTTTGCTCAGTTTCACATTGATTGCCACGGCATCGCTCTCCTCATCAGCATCTATCTTACGATGCTTGTGGTGCTTCATGATGTCCACCTGAGTGGCATATTCGGCCGGGATATTCTTCGTGGCAAGATTGTAGCGACCTCCCAGCATGTCGAGACCGCCAATGTAGAAGTTCGAAATGCCCTTGCCCATGTAGCTGATGGCACCATTATCCGAAATGCTGATGCCTGGCAGATTCTTCAGTCCGTCTTCGAGTGTCACATCACCTTTCCTGAGAAATGACGCAAGGTTATATGAGAGCGTGTCGCCCCGTTGTCGTAGCGGGTCGGGCTTCACCGTCACCTCCTTCAGACTGATGTTCTTTGGAGTCAGCACCATGTCCACCTTGGTCACTTTCTCTTTCAACGACAACCTTTTCGACCCCTTCTCATAGCTAAGGTGGTTGAACTGTAGCGACACCATTCCCGAGCTTTGCTCGCCTACCCGTAGCCTTTCCCCGTTGGGTGCACTCTTCAATTCCAACGCATACTCGCCCTTCGCATTCGTGCTGGTGAACGCCAGCGTCTTCGTGCCACTCACCACTTTCACGATGACATCACTCACGGGCTTGTTGGCTTTGCCTTCCTCCGTCACGACTCGGCCATATACAAGCAAGCTTGTATGGTTCTCGCTGCTCTGTCGGTTCTGCAGGTCAATCACCCGCCCAGTCTCCTTTACCTGCGCCGAGGCCGTCGCCGCCAGCACCATATATAATATAATGTAGAGGAGTCGCTTCATATTGTCCTATTCCTTCTCTAACGGCTGATACTTATGTGCCTTATCTGGTACATATAATCCTCCCACAAACTGATAGTTTTCGTTTTCACTTTTTCCGTAAGTATGAAAGATTGTTTTTGGCCCAGTCATATAAAACATAGGATTAGTAAGGTATAAGCGATTGCCAAACACGGTATTCTTCTGTTTCTGCATCTTCTCTCTTGTTGTTTCCTCGAATGGTACCACAGTATTTCTCATACGTCGCTCTTGTATGACGAACTCCGAAACCACCGAACCAGCAGAATATGTGATGGGTACCGTTTCTTGATAGATGCCGATAAGCTTGAATGTATGGATATCCTCTTCATCTACAGCGTAGGTTATCAGGCCTGGTAGCCCCTGCAATTTCCAAGGACCCGCTGCGGTAGGTATGTCCTCGGCATAAAGTACATTCCATGTCCTGCCACGGAACTTCCCGTTTGCTTTTTGGCACAGATAGCCACAGATAGAGTCGCTTCCTTCCACCGTATTCCATGTTGGCATTTCTGTATCTTCAGTTACCTCATACTGAAGCGGCGGAATCGATTCGAGCGTAATGGTCTTACCTTCTGGATAGCCAACCGTAGTCGTGGCGATATGCATCAGTGCCTCATTGTGCATAAACCAGAAGTGGTCTTCGCCTATCTCCTTGTCTCTTTGCTGCTGAAACAGATAACGTTCGTAAGTCCACGTCTTCCACACACCATCGCCCACCTGCAAGGCGAGCCGGATGGAGTCGGTGACAGGACGCCCTTCTGCGTCGGATGTGTTGATGGAATACTGATATACTGCCGTAAACTTTGTCTGGCACAAAGTATCAAGCTTTTCGTTGTCGTGTGTAAGCATCTGTGCCTGTGCTGCTATCGTCAGCACAAAGGCCATCATTGTCATTATAATCTTTTTCATTGTTCTATTCCTTTTCTAACGGTTGATACACATGCGCCTTGTCATTCACATACACACCGTTGATGAGCATGCCCTCGTAGCCGTAGGCGGTGTCGGCGGAGTGGAGGTCGGTGATGTAGTAATGCGGGTTCTTGGGGTAGAGCCTGTTGCCGAAGGTTTTGTTGCGGTTCTTGATGAGCTTTTCTTCGGAAGTCTTCGAGGTGATGGCGCTGGTCTCGTAGTAGATAGGCGCAGTGGCATGCTGGAGGTCGGTGAGCGTGAAACGGTGGATGCCGTCATCGCTAACGGCCTCAACTATCAGTCCTGGCAGTCCGCAGAGTTTCCAAGGGCCTGCCGTGGTGGGGATGTCCTCACAGTAGCGCACCGTCCACTGCCGTCCGTACAGCTGGCAGGTAGCCGTCTTGCAAAGGTAGCCACCGATGGTCATGGTGTCATCGGTGAGCATCCAGTCGATGTGGCCACGTGCCTCCTGCGTCTCATAGATAGCGGGAGGAATGGCATCGCGAACGGTCGTCTTCCCTTCGGGGTAGTTCGTCCACACTTCGGGCATCATGCAGTAGGACTCCGACCGCAGCAGTGGCAGCTCTTCTTCGCTGAAGAAGTCGTAGCCTCCCAGGTATTCCCTTGCTTTTAATCCCAGAAAATCGGTGGCTGCCCGCTCTTTGCCATCCGCCCATTCCCTTTCCTTGCGGAACTTGCGGTAGGGAAAGCAGCGCGTGCAGTGCTGCCCTACGAGCAGACACACTTTCATGCGGTCGGTCACAGCCTGACCCTCAGCATCCTGCGTCTGGCACTCGTAGTCGTACACCGCCACGAGACTTGCCGTGTCGATGCTGTCCTGATGGATCTTGGCCGCAATCATCGCTGCCTTCAAGTCGGCAAGGCCATCATCTTGCGCCTGCACCTGCGTCGACACCGTCAGCGCGTAGGCCATCATTGTCACTAAAAACTTTTGCATATTGATAAATGTTTTATGGGGTTCATACGCTGCAAAGGTAGATGAAAAGAGCGATAGTGGCAGCATATCTCGGTTTACAAACGGTTTACAAGTGCCTTGTAAACCGAGTTTACAGGCAGTCTGAAGGACTGTTGGCGCCTATAGGAACAACTGGAGGGCGCATCGCTGCGGCCTCCAGCCTTACCCGGGTACTGTTTACTAACTTATACTACTCGTATTGCTAATTAGCTATGGCAATAGGCTATTTGAACATCGTCTGCTTGATGAGCTGCTGGATGTCGGCAGGTGTGTCCTTCATCCTACAGCAGTCGATGATGTACTTGCGCAGCTTCTCGGGCATGGCCGTCTGCTTCTTCCAGATGTCGTGGCGCGTCTTCCAAGTGCCCTTGTAGGTGTTCTTGTCAATCAGGACGACGGCATCCTTTATTGGCTCGCGCCCCATCTCCATGTACCAGCCGTCCTTGAACGAATACTTGCCATATTCATGGGGCATCACCACACACTTTCCCTCAGTGGTCAGGGCTATCTCAGCACAGGCATACTCGCCGTCGGCCCCGTAATACTTGAATTGTGCGTACCCCATCTCTTTACCGCACATTTTCTTCTTTTCGCCCTCCCACTGCATCGACTCCATCAGCCATACGCCGACGATTTCCTTGTCGTCTACTTTTGCGTTTTGGGCACTTGCCTGCAGCGCACTCATGAGTGTCACTGCCATCACTAACATTACCTTCTTCATAAGTTTTACGTTTTTTTTGATTGGTTAGACATTTTGACGAATTGTCGCTGCAAAGGTAAGCACTTTCCCCTCTTGCTCCAAGGTTTTGGGTTTGCATCTGCTTTGCATTCACTTTGCATTTGGTTTATGCACCGATGGAAAGGATGAATTCGTCCCATTCGCGGGCGCCGCCCTTCTGTCCGAACACCTTCTTGTAGAGTCGGCTGCGCACGGTGCTGATGGTGCTCATGTCGCGAGCCAGCACGGCGGCGATGTCCTTCGGGACGATGCGGAGCTTGATGAGCAGGCACACCTGGTATTCCAGTTCCGACATGGCGTGCAGCCCCCGCAGCTGACTCGCAAAGCCCGGATACACCTTCCTGACCTGGGCCTCTATCTCCTGCCAGTCGCTGTCCTTCAGTCGCTGTCCAGTGGCGATGCGGCGCTGCAATGCCTCGTAACGGTCGGAAGCGAAGAAGGCCGTCTCCACCGACTCCATGGCCTGCCTGACGGTCTGCGAGCGTTCCTGTCGCACCTCCTGAATCTGTTGTAGCTGGAGTTGCAGCTGCCTCCTACGGCGGCGGGCGACAACATTGTTGGCCACGGCAAGGACGACAATCATCACGATGGTAGCCAGGAGCCACTGTATGTAACTGGCCTGTTGGCGCTCCTTGGCCGAAAGCACGTAAATGGGCTTTTCCTCCGAGTTGTTTTTCCCTGCGTTAGCCGCGACGATGTTCCTGATGTCTGTGCCCCACTCCACTGCCATGTCGTCGGCACGTCGATAGGTATAGCGCGTGCCATCGCGCTGGATGACGATCGTCGAGTCGTCTACAATGGTCAGTGGCCGCGGGTTGTCTCCTTCTATATATACCTGTTCGTCCCCGCCCTTGTCAATCAGCGTCACGGCGCGCTGCGAGCCGGGCCTTACCACCAGCCCCGACTCCGTCTTGGTCATCCAGCACTGGTACACCACGCTGTCGCCATCGTATAGCAGCAGAGCCGTTCCCTCCTGTTCTGACAGAGTATCATCGGGAACGTCGTACGGATATTCCACCTGCCGCAACAGCCATGCCCCCTGAAGGAGGCGCTGCTCATCGGCATCGTTCTGATAGCTGCACCCAACGGCAAGGCACAAAGCCATCAATAAGCGTATTTGTTTCATTGCTTTTGTTTTTGTGCGCAAAAGTACACAATTTCCTGCAAACAGACGGCAAATGTGGTTTGCATTCGGTTTGCAAATGATTTATAAACTGAGTTTACACACTGCCTGAAGGACATTTGGTGCCTATAGGAATAGCTGGAGGGCGCATCACTGCGGCCTCCAGCCTTACCCGGGTCTACTGTTTACTAACATTATTCTTCGGCTGCTTGTTCAGCCGGTAGATGATATGGAACAATGCATAGCGAGGCATGACGTTGGTGTAGGTCTCGGTGCGGCCCTGAGCGTTGAGGGTGCGGGTGACGTTGCTGAGCTGACCGAGGAGGTCGAAGCCGTCTACAACAACGAGGAGATTGCCCTTGAAGAAGGGTCGCGAGAGACGGGCATTCCAGACGAGGTCGCTGGTGTTCAGGTTTTCGTCGGCATAGCCGGTGCGGGTGTAGAGGCCGAGGTCGGTGCTGAGGTCGAGCTTCCACGGCAGCTTCAGGATGGCTGAGAGGGAGGTGCGACAGGTGAAGGCATGGAAGTCTTGGAAGTCGGGGCGTGTGCCGGTGAAGCGCTCCCATGTGGGCTGACAGGTGAGTTCGAGGTGGTGCTGGCTGATGTCGGCCTTGAAGGTGGGAGTGAGGGAGAGGGCAAGGCGGCGGACGGTGGAAGTAGCCCCCCCTACTGCCCCCGAGGGGGCTTCATTACTCTTTAGGACATTAGTATCCCCCTCGGGGGATGAAAGGGGGGCCTAAATCGACGCTTTGGGCGTAGGTGATGTGGAAGGGGATGTCGAGATTCAGTTTCTTTGTGGAGTCGAGGCTACAGTGGAAGGTGTAGCCGCCGTCGGTAGTCCAGTTGCCGTCGACGTTCTCGGGGCGATAGGTGCGCACGCCAGTCTGCGGGTCGTAGACATAGCCCATGGCGATGGCGTTGTAGGTGCGCTGGCAGCCCCATTCCAGGTAGTGATAGGAGAGCTTCTTTCTGTAGACGCCATTGATTTTGAACTCAGGGGTGACGGCTGTGCGCAGGTTGGGGTTACCCAGCCGGATGTTCATCGGGTCGGTATCATCACGCAGGTCGATGCGATGCTCCAAGTCGGGCAAGTCCGTCTGCACGCCTAAGGTCAAGCCAATCTGATGACCGCCTTTGAGGTCGAGATAAGTCGCGTCGGCCATAGAGATGGTGAAGGCCGTGCGGTGGAGGGTGGTGTCGATGCGGCCGCGCTGGTAGTCGAGATGTTGACTGCGCAGGTTGATGTTGCCATCGAGTAGCGTCCATATCTGTCCGTAACTCTTCTTGGCGAACTTATAGCCGAGGTTGATGTCCAGCTTATGGTAGTCTTCGGTGGAGCGGCTGTCGAAGCTGTTGCGGCTGTCCATCACCTGCTCGTATTCGGTGACGGAGGGCAGCTGGTCAATAGCGGAAGGTTGATTGCCTAAATGGTCGAGCAGATAGAGCGTCGAGCGATGGTGCTGCCATTGGTGTGTGAAATAATAGGTGGTGTACAACGACCGCCAGCCTGGTCCCAAAGGGATGTTGTAGCCTATTCTAAGCTGGGCGAGCCCATCGCGGTGGGGATGGTTGTCGTGGTATTGGTGATTATAGATGGGGGGCTGCTGTGATACAGCAGCATACCGGACGGCTTGGCGATTGAAGAGGTGTTCGTCGCGGTCAGTGTAGTTGATGCTTGCACCGAGGCGAATGTTCTCGTTGGAGTGGGGAATCTTGATGGTGGCGCTGGCGTTGAGCGTGCCTTCCCATGCGTGTCCGTTGCCGATGCCCTGCCGCAGGATGCGGTTGACCAGCGTGTCACGGAGGTTTACGCGTGAGGAGGTGGGGCTATAGAGGTCATCGAGCAGTTGCCGGCTGACATCGGCGACGGGGGCGTTGAAGGTGGCCGAGGCGAGGTCGGAGCTGTGGTCGAAACGGTGGTAGTTGAAATCGGGCGAGATGGTCCAGCGAACAGCTTTTCCGTTGCGGATAAAATCCATCCTGGAGGAGAGTCGCAGGTCTTCGTCGCGGCGGCTGCTGAAGCTGTGGTCGTAGGTGTCACCCGTAGGCAAGTAGTTCTGCCGCGTGTTACGTGTGTCACTCTCCGAGTGCTGGTGGTTGACGGAGGCATTGCCGTAGAGTTCCCAACGCTTGTTGCGGTCGCTGACGCTGAAGTGCAGGTCGGCACGCTCCGTGCGCCGCAGGTTGTTGGTCTGTCCGCGCTGCCAGCTGTCGTTCTCGGTCGGTCGGCTGTCGTCGTCCAGGTTGTTGGCATTGGCAATGATGCCCACTTGCGAGAAGTCGGAATGGCGCAGGGCGAAGAGGCGTCCCAAATAGCGACTGTCGGTGCCGCCACCTACTTCCGCATTGGCTATCCAGCCTATCATGTACTCCTTCTTCAGCCGCACGTCGATGACATAGCGCTGCGAGTGTTCGTCCTTGATGCCCAGCCACTCGTTCTCGTCGGTCTGTTTGTTGTAGATGGCGATGTCCTTCACGGTGTAGGCGGGCAGGTTCTCGAGCATCAGCTTGCGGTCGTGGCTGAAGAACTGCTTGCCGTTGAGCAGCAGGTCGTCGACGAACTTGCCGTTGTGGTAGATGCGGCCGTCGCGCTTCAGCTCCACGCCTGGCAGCTGACCGATGAGGGCGTCGAGCATCGACCCCTCGGCCAGGATGAAGGCATCGGCATTATATATCAGGGTGTCGCCACGGTAGTAGAACTTCACCTTCGAGGCCGTCACCACCACCTCCTGTAGCACGGTGGACTGTGGTGCTAAGTAGAACGGTGGCAGTACCCGCTCGTGCTCTCGCCTGCCGATGCGCTCCAGTTTATAGTCAACGTATGTAGTCTTGAAACCGACGTGGCTGATGCGGAAGATATACTTGGCGGGCATTGCAGGCACCTCGTAAGCGAACTCACTGGTCTCCCAGTCAAACCCTTCAGCATACCAGTGCTTGCGAGCCTCCTTCTGTGCGATGACGGTGCTGTCGGCACTGAGCAGCGTCACGTTAGCGCCAATGAGGGGCTTGTGGGCGCGGATGTCCTGCACCTCGCCTTTTAGTGTCAGCTTGCGCACGGCCTTTCCTCTTTCGTACTGCACATAGATGCGCTTACCATGCACCTTCACTTTCACGGGCAGACCTTTGCACACCTTACGGACGGCATTCACAGCATTGAGGCCATCAATCATTTCTGCGGTGTACAGACTGTCCAGACCGTTGCTCTCGATGTTGACAGTATATTCCGACTGGCTCCGTTCTATGGCCTTCAAGGCAGCGATGAGGGGAGTGGCTGTCTGTGCAAACGAAGTGTAAGCAGCCAGTTGGATGATGACAAAAAGTAATAGACGTTTCATTCCTTGCTCTCCCCACTGGTTTGTTCCACGAAGATGGTGTCGTTCTTCAGTGTCAGTTGTATGTAATCGAACATGTTCAGGTGGTCGATGAACGCTTCAAGCGACTCGTCAGGGTCCCACGTCATGATGAACTTCATGCCTTTGGCCTCCTCGTCGCGGAAGCTGACGGCCTTGCCGTAGTGGGCCGAGACGACGGTGAGAATGCTGTCGAGGCGCACATCGTCGAAACGGAGGGACGACCCACCCCCTTGCTCCTCCCTGTGAGGGAGGGAAGTAGTTACTTGTGCCGACTGGGGCGAATCCGCATGGGAAGATATGATATGTGGAATGATAGCCCAAGCCAATCCACAAAGTAGGACGGCACCGAGGAAGACAGCGGCTATGCGGTATATCCACCCTTGCCTTTGAGCACCCTGCCCGTGACGGCTGGGAAGTGTGGGGTTATGCAGCTTTTCCCTCTGATACACTTTCTTGCAGTCGGCCATTACGTCGTAAGCCTTTCGTACTTCTTCGTCCGAGAGCAGTTCCTTCAACTGTGCCTCGGTCATTGCTTCCGGCTCGTCCATCAGCCGCAGCAGCGTCATTAGTTTGTCGTTCGTCTCCATGTCGTTAAGGGTTGAAATGGTTCTTGATTCGCGTAATTGCAGCAACAAGATGCTTGTACACCGCCACCTCGCTGATGCCCAGCTCTGTAGCTATCTCACGATACTTCAGTTCCTCACCGAAGCGCAGCTGGAACACACGGCGCTGAGCCTCGGTCAGTCCTGTCAGGATGAAAGCCTGCAGACGGTCCAACCGCTCCTTCTCCTCATCTTCTGTCGCCGTCGGCTGTTCGAGGGCATAGAGATGTGTCACCCGCTCCGTCAGCGTCTTGCGGGCGAGTACGTTTCGACAGCGGTTGCGCACGCTCTCACAGAGGTACGCCAGTTCACGACCAGCCTCCACGTTGGGTAAACGCCTCAGCAGCTCGACAAAGATTTCGCTCACCACGTCCTGTGCCTCGGCGTCGTCGTAGAGCATGGCACGCGCCTCGGCCAGCAGGCGGGCATGGTGTTGTCGGAACAGCTTTTCCAGTGTACTCTGATTCATCTTCCGTTGCTTGCGTTTTATCTTAGAGACAAACGAATGCTTCGTTTTCCTAACCTACATAACGGAAAAAGGCTTTTATTTGGTATGAAAAAGATTTGTAAACTGAGTTTACAAGTTGTTTTGGGGGATTTTTCGTAATTTTGCAGTCGTTATGAGACAAATAGTTACAATTCTTTGCCTGATGATGGCGATTCTGACCTCCTGCCAATCAGAGCATGAGCGGCAGACGGCAATGCTGAATGACCTGATGGAGGCCACGGACAATTACGACACGATGCCCAACGATTCCCTCGCCCGCGCCGTGCTCTACTACATGGAGCGGCATGGGTCGTCTCGCGAGCTGCAGCAGACGTGGCGCATGATGGCGAAGATGTACCGCCGCCACGGGGCACTGATATACGAGGGCTTCGCCTACGAGATGGCCGCCGACTGCGTGGACTCGCTGAGCGCCGACTTCGATGCGCGTGCCTTGGCCGAGATTTGCTATGAGTGGAGCATCAACCAGCAGTTCTCCTTCGACGATGAGTTAGCAAAGCAAACGGCACGGCGAGGCATGAAGCTGGCACAGCAGGTGGGCGACACCTTATTATATTATAGATGCATGGGGCAGGAAGCGAATGTGGCGCTGACAGTGAATGACGATGTTCAATTCCTGCCTACTGCCTACCAGGCTTTCAGCGAACTGTGGCAGCGGGGACGTAAGGACTGGGCCGTCGATGCCTTCGTTCCCTATATGTCCTACCTCCTGAACTATGACCGCAAGTATCTTGAAGGACTTATCAACTGCGCCGGAGGCAAAGAGGCATTCTTCAATGGGCGCAAAGACGTGGGGCCTTTCCTCGAAATGCAGGATGCCAATTTGCCCGACTCGATGAAGCTTTGGATGCAACGCTACGAGCAGTACACTCATGAGGATTTGGAGCATGTGGGGTCGTATGCCGCCATACAGTACTGGGAGTTGCTTGGCGACTACCACCTGCGATTGGGCGATTTCGACTCCGCACACTACTATTACAGCCGCCTTGACCATCCGTGGAACTATGTCCGCTTCTATGGCTACCGCAGACTTTTGGATCTTTACCAGAAATTCCCCGACCGTGACCCTGACTACAGCCAGCGTAACTACTATACCGACCATGCCGTTACTTATTACTTCGCCGTGAAGAAAGACCGCTTCTTGGAGAATGAAGACGAATACCGCCAGCGCAACGTGCTCATCAATCACGAGCTGGAGTTGGAACACGAGCGCACCCTGATTGCCTATGGACTATTGCTGCTAATGGGAATTAGCTGCTTTGCGGCATACCACCTCTACAAACTGCGACGTGAGCACCGTGAAACACTGGAGCAGAACCGAGAATACGCCGACATACTGCACTCCTTGAAGCAGCAGGCACGACCAGACATCCTCGGCACAGATATAGCCCGCCATTTCCACAACCTGTCAGCGCAGGACAGCCATCCCACGGCTGAAGACTGGCAAGCCCTACGCAACGAAATTGACCGTCAGCATCCCCAGCTCTTCGCCACCCTCCAACAGCAGTACGCCGAGCACCAGCCCGACCAAACCATGACGGAACAAGAGCGTCATGTGGTCAGTCTGATTGTCATCCGCTGCAGTCCGCTCCAGATGTCCGTCCTGCTCGTCTGCACCAAGAGCAACGTCAGCAACCTGCGCCGCCGCCTTTACCATAAATTGACCGGCAAAGATGGCAGCGGCTCCGATTTGGATAGATATACAATGGAGTTGTGCGAGAGGTGAAGGACTCTCTTGCTACCGAAGAGAGCCCTTAGGGACGTCGGGTGATTGCGGTCAACCATTCTCCTATATTCATCATCACTTACAAATTTCGGTTGGCAGCGGCCGCTGCCATTCATGGCGGCGTTCGCTGCCATCATTGGCAGCGGCCGCTGCCAATGATGTCTCTTCGGTGCCTCCCGCTCCCTGTTTGTCGTGCGCCGCCTCTCCTGAATCCACCCCTTTTCGCTCGTCATCAACAATGCTCAACTGCATGTCATCACTTTTTTAGCGAATGGTTTGCTGATTCCTTGAATAATTCGTACGGTTGAAAGGAAACAAAATGATGACAATTCGCAAAATGATGAACAATCAGGCTCAGTCGTTTCTAAAAAAGTTGTATTTCCTGTTTTCTTTCAAGATGTCTTTTCAACCGTACAATTATTTTTTTGCCTCATTATTTGGAGAATAGCGAAAGAATGCGTATATTTGCGGGCAATAAAAGAAAAAGCACAAACCATGATAAAGAAACTATTGATGACGGCGATGATTGTCGCCGCAAGCGTGGGCGTGATGAATGCCCAGACGACTCAAAAGCAGGTGGTGGAAGAAGGCGGCACAGGCCCCTTCAAGTCGGAAGTGGTGGGCGACGCGTCCTGCCCTGGCTTCACGGTCTATCGTCCTCAGAACCTGAAGGCGGTGGTGGCTCGGCAGGGAGTCCTGCCCGTGATTGTCTATGCCAACGGAGCTTGCTTCAACAACAATGTGGAGATGCGCCTGCTGCTGAGCGAGGTAGCCTCCTACGGCTACGTGGCGGCCGCCATTGGCCCTTACGACGAAGCTGATGTGATGGCACAGTGGCGGGGCGTGCTGAAGTCGGCTTACCCCGAAACCAAGGGCGAGGTGATTATGGCCAATGGCGAAAAAATACTGCCCCTCACGGCCGAAGAGCGACAGGCACGCGAGGAGCAGCAGAGAATGGAGAGAGAACAAGCGCAGAAAAACGCCAAGAAGAACAAGAAAAAGCAACTGGAGGCCCCGCCCTTCAGAACCTATCCCAAGATGTTGCTGGAGGTGCTTGACTGGCTGACCGACCAGAATGCAGCCTCAGGCTCGGAATACTACCACTGCCTCGACCTCGACCATGTGGCGGCGATGGGACAGTCGTGCGGTGGCGCACAGGTGCTGGGAGTGGCCCACGACCCCCGCATCAAGACCTGCGTGATGCTGAACTCTGGCATCGGCGACATGGAGATGATGGGGTCGACGAAGGAGTCGCTGAAGAACCTCCACCAGCCCATGTTCTACATGATTGGTGGCCCCGGCGACATCGCTTACGCCAATGCACAGAAGGACTATGAGCGCATAGCCGACAACATCCCCGTGGTGATGCTCAACTCCAAGGACGGCCACAGCGGCACCTATTACGAGAAGCATGGCGGCAACTATGCCAAGGCAGTGGTGAAATGGCTCGACTGGCAACTGAAAGGCAAGGTGGGACAGGCTGCGCTCTTCCTTGACGACGAATACCTGAAAATGAAGTTTCCCGACTGGCAAGGCGTCAGAAAGAATTTCTAACATCTAAACAACACATCAAGCAATGAAAAAATTACTAACATTTGCCCTGTTATCGCTGGCATTCGCAACAGCCGATGCACAGCCAGGCGGCGGTATGCCCATGTTTGGCAGAATGCCACAAATCGACGTGAAGTTCAACGAGTATGTAGCCGCTCCCGATGGATTCGACAAGGAGCAGACGGACATCGCCCGTGGCACCATAGAGGAGACGACGTATGAGTCGAAGACGGTGGGCACCACACGCAAGGTGACCGTCTATCTGCCTCCTCAGTACGACAAGTCGAAGAAGTATCCTGTCCTCTACCTCCTGCACGGCATAGGCGGTGACCACAAAGAGTGGTTGCAGGGTGTGCCAGGCATCATCATGGACAACCTCTACGCCCAGCAGAAAGCCGTTCCGATGATCATCGTGATGCCCAACGGGCGAGCACTTCCCAACGACAAGGCCGAAGGCAACATCTACAGCCAGGAGATGCAACAGGGATTCGCCAATTTCGAGCGTGACCTCATCGATGACCTCATCCCATTCATCCAAGGCAAGTACAGCGCTTACACCGACCAGGCCCACCGTGCCGTGGCTGGACTGTCGATGGGTGGTGGCCAGTCGTTGAACTTCGGCCTCGGCAACCTCGACCAGTTCGCCTACGTGGGTGGATTCTCATCGGCTCCCAACACCAAGCGCCCCGAACAGCTGATTCCCGATGTGGAGGCCACGAAGAAGCAGAACAAGCTGCTATGGATGGTCTGCGGCAGCGACGACCGACTGATGATGAACAGTGCACGCCTGAAAGCATTCTGCGACGAGAAGGGCATCCCCTGCACCCTGATAGAATATCCTGGAGGAAAGCACGACTTCGTGGTGTGGAGATACGGCCTCTACAACTTCGCACAGCTTATCTTCAAATAAAGAAGCAAGCCCCAATAAGCCCCCCCTTCAGCCCCCGAGGGGGCTACTATAGTTTTGCTGGTACATGCTTGCGCCATAGAATCTATAGTAGCCCCCTCGGGGGCTGAAGGGGGGGCTTATTGGGGGGGGCTTTATTTAATCTTCCTCCAAATTCTTCAGGGTGATGATGATGGGCATGGCGATGCACGAGCGATTGCGGATGCGCTGCTGCAGCAGACTGTCGTAGGCGATGCGCTGGGCATGCTCATAGTTCTTGCGATCCTTGAACTCCAGGTTGATGTAGAGGCCGCGCTGCAGTTGGTCGCCCACGCCGGCACCCTCGATGCTCATCTTGATGAAGATGCGGCGGAACTCCTCGCGCCCAAACTCGGCGAAAAGCTCCTTGCGCAGGAAGGCATCGATGTCCATGCGGGTGTAGAGGCGGTCGTTGGTGAGCGCGAAGTAGCGCAGCTGCTCGTAGCGCTCGTCGGCGGTGGCCTTGTCGGTGCCACCCATGGCCGAGACCACCACCTGCGCCTTCTGCTCCAGTGCCGGCTCGTGCTTGTTCTCCATCACCTCGCCAGCACGGGGCAGGTTGCCGATGCGGCCCATGGTGGTGATGTAGCTGACGCGCGTCGACGTGGTGGGCGGATACTGGTTCATGTTCTTCATGGCGAAGGTGCCACTGTCGAACATGAACGTCTCGTTGTGCTGTCCCACGCTCTTGCCCAGGCGGTTGATGGTCTCACGCAACTGCTTCAGCACCTCGCCATCCTTGATGCCGTTGTACTCGATGAAGGCGTAATAGTCGTCGATGAAGCGGTTGTAGAGGTTGCGCACGTCGCGGTAGAGGTCGCCATTGTTGTAGCACACGGCATCAAAGTCGCGCACGATAATCTCGTCCTTCGTCATGTTGAAGCCCTGCCGATTGGCGGTGGTGCTCGTCTCTAAGATGCGCAGGAAGTAGGCCCCCTCCTGCTGCTGCAGCTTGGCCACGGGCTGAGCCTGGGTGAGCATGAGCGAGCAGATGTCGATGTTGGTGACGGGCATCACGCCGAGGGTGACGCTGAAATTGTCGGGTACCTGATAACCCTCGGGGAAGTCGAGCCGCAGCCAGATGGTGTTGGGCTGGAACAGGTCGAGCACGTCGCTCTCGAGCCACTGCTGAAACACGCGAGGGAAGGGACGCGGCTTAAACACATCGCGGTCGACGAGCGGGTCGGTGATGTAGAGCAGCGAGCCGTCGCTGATGTTGAGCAGGTTCTCCTTCCAGCCCTGCACGATGGAGAAGAACTCGGCCGACGACTGCTGTGCATCGAACGGCTCGGCCATCTCCATGTTCTCCATCTCGAGCATCGTCGAGAAGTCGAGCTGCTGGCCTGTGGTCCCGCTGTAGATATGTTCGGGCAGCAAGCCTCCCGTGCCCTTGATGAAGAGCGACAGGCCACGCAGCGAGTTCACCTCGCAGCTGGTCTTGATGCCCACCCACGCGCTGTTGGGGCGGTCCATGCTGATGTCGATCTGGTTGATGCCATCGCGCAGGGTGCGGCGGTTGAGCAGATAAACCCCTTGATGGGGCAGCAGCAGCGTGTTGAACAGGGGTATATAATTCAGCGTGGTCTTGCCATCGGGGGCTTTGTAGGCAAACTCTGCCCCTCCACCCACGGTCACCGTTGCCACGCCGCTATCGGGTTTCATGTCGGGTCGCAGCAGCGTCACGGCGGGCATGGCCTCCACCTTCTGCCGAGGGATGAAGTCGGTGCAGAAGCGGTCGACGATGCGCTCGGTGGCGCCAGCGGCATAGTCCTGCACCTTTTGCGACTCGCACACCAGGGCCACCAGCATCATCTTGGCCACGGGGTCCATCTGACTGAAGTCGATGGGCTGCGCCGACAGCTGCCCCAAGGCCACCACTGCCTCATTGATTCGTTTTTGAAGATCTACATCCATATTGTTATGGTTATTCCATTACTGTCGGTATTGCTTCACGGTGGGTTCGATGAGGAACGTCACCACCTTGCGATAGGGTCGGCGCGTGCCAAGCCCATCGTCGAGGCTACCCTCCACGACGACGTTCAGCATATACTTCGAAGGGGTCTTCTTGCGGTGGACACTCTTGTCGAGCGCGCTGTCGAGGACGATGTTCACATTGACGTTCTTCAGCTGAGGCTCATAGGTGGCCAGGCTCTGGCGAATGCTGTCTTCGCACTCCTTCTTCGTCACCTCGTTGCGCAGGCCGGTGGACACCGACGCCGTCTGGTTGATGTTGAACTCCTGGTAGTGCACATTCGAATACTCATGGTTCCAGTATTCAAAGCCGAAGTCGGGATCGCCGGCAAAGCTGCCCCTTGGTGTAAACACGATAAGCTCCACCAAGTTGTCGAGCATGGTGACGGCGTCCTCGATGTCGCGCACCAAGCGCAACGAAGGCTCTATATAACTGAGAGGTGTGCTGATGAAACTCATATCCGTTTGCCTTCCCAAGCACGTCGTGGATCAGGGGCAGCGGGGCGAGGCTGCGGCTTGGGTGGTTCGGGCACGGGCTCAGGCTCGGGCTTGGGTTCTTCGCGCTTGAGCAGACTGAACCGCTCCACCTTCTCGTTGATGGCATAGCACATGCCCAAGCCTTGCTTGATGCGCAGATAGGCGTTGCGATAGCTGTAGGGCACGCGCGTATAGTTGGTGAACGTGTCGGCCTCCGAAAGGCTCAGGGCCTCGTCGAAGTCGCAGGCCAGGGTGAAGGCGCCCACCACCTTCTGCACGCAGCCGAGCAGCTGCTGGGGTGTCATCAGCTCGTGCTCGGCATTGGCGGTGATGAGCATCTGCTGCACCACGGGCCAGTAGATGCTGATGGCGGTGCGGGCACCCGTGTTGAGCTGCTGGCGTGTGCCCTCGTCGATGTTGCGCAGGATGGAGACGAACTGCGCATGCAACTCCTCGAAGCGGGGATGCGACGACAGGTAGAGGCACGGCGGCACGAACTTGGTGTTGTCCTCGCGCCAGCCATCCTCGTTCACAATGTGGCCGATGGGCATGGCATTGTCGGGCACGGCAGCATTGCCGCTGACGAGGGCAAAGCTGTAGCGAGGCTCGCGGTAGCCGTCGGGGGTATCGGCCCAGTCATCGTCGGCTGTGCTCACGTTGATGGTGAGGAAGAACTCACGCTCGTCGGAGCGGTCGGGAATCTGCACACGGCCATCGAAGGTGTTGGTGAACTTGGTGTCGAAGCGGGCATCGATGAGATAGCCGCCACGGGTGATGGCCAGGCAGTCGACGGCTTCGACATCGACGAAGCCCTTGGCCACGCTCATTTGCAGAAGGAACGGACGGGCGGCAGACAGCAGTCCGAAGCGGCCACCAGCACCCAACAACAGGGCCTGACTGATGTGCTCGTAAGAGCAGGCATCGGCAGCAAGCAGCACCTCGTCGGTCAGGCGCATGCCTTTTTTCCAGCTGATTCTTTTTGGCATAGTCTATATGTTTGTATTATATCCTAAGTAATTATAAAAGACTTCGTCGGAGAGGCGCAGCGGCGGCTCATCCTGACTGACGGTGAACACCAAGTCTTCCTCGACACTGAGGAAGTAGTCCTTGACAAACAGGCGCAACAACTCCACATCGTCGAGCAGTTCCATGAAATGCTCGCGGCACTCGTCGTCGCTCCAGTAGTGGATGTCGTAGTAGCTCACGGGCTGGCTCCACGTGTTGCCCACGAAGCCCTGGCCGAGCGTCATGTCGAGCTTGTCCTCGTAGCGGGGATGGTCGTCGGCAAACTGGCGCACATCGCTACGCGGCTGAATGGTCAGCCCCTCCTCCATCAGCACCTTGCGCAGCAGCAGGGTGAGCAGGGTGCGGTTGCCCCGGATATACTTGCAGCAGGGCAGGAAAGGGATGATTTGCGCGATGAAGCGGTTGTGGCGCTGCTCGTCGGTGAGGCTGTCGCCAATAATCTGCTGCAGCACCACATTGCCGTCCTTTGCCAGCGGCTCCAGCGTGGAGCGCACGTCGCTGCGCAACTTCAGCAGCAACACGTCGAGAGGGGCGAAGAACTGGTAGGCCTTCTTGATCTCCTCGTCCTGTTTCTCCAACTCCTCCTCGAAACGCTCCTTCTCCTCATACTTCGGCAGATTGTCGAAGCGGTCGATGGGATGGAACATATACTCGGGCAGCGAGTTGTAGATGCTGTTGCGCCCCACGGTAACGTGCATGGTGCCGTCGCCCATCATCTCGGTGTCGATGATGTCGTTGTAGGTGTTGCGCTTGTGCAGACCCTTCAGCTCCACCTTGCACTGCCCCACGGGATAGTAGGACATGAGCAGCTCCACATTCAGGTCCGGCGGCAAAAAGAGAGGTGTTTGCATAACTCCTAACTCCTAACTCCTAACTCTTAACTCCTAACTCCTAACTCAAAAAGCGTCCGCAGTGAGTTCTACATGGAAAGCGCCCTTATCTGTGGTCACCATCAGCACGTCGTAGGGCGGGATGCCTATCTGCTGCAGGGTGAGGTCCTGATAGGGGAAGCGGTCGTCGATGTTCTCATAGAAGTGCTTGCGGATGACGGTGCGATAGCTGAGCTGGCGCAGCTCGGCATCCTGCTTGATGTAGTCGTCGAGCTTCGATTCGGGCAGCATCACACGGAACTCCTTCTCAGGACGGTCGGAGACGATGACATCGATGAACTTGTTGTTCACCATATTGATTTCCACCGTCTCGGCACCCAGCAGCTGCTGCAACTTAGCCAGCGTGTCGGCCACGGTCATCTGTGCCGAGAGCTGCGGGCACTCCATCACGTCGTCCCAACGCTCATGTGCAGGACAGTTGGCCTTCCACGAAGCGAAACGGTAGATGCTGGTGGTGCAGGTCATGCCTTCGTAGCGCAGCATCTTGCCGCTCAGGGTCTTGAAGGGCTGGGCGGGCTTCAGTGCCTTCACGGGCTTCACGGTGCCTATGGGCTTCACCAACTGTATCAGCGGTTTCTCGGCCTTCTCGGCTTCTGCCTCCTGTTTGGCAGCAGCATCGGCAGCGTCGTTGTCGGCATCGAGCGTGTCGAGGTGAATCAGCTTCATGGCCTCCTGCACCTGCAGCGCGCCGATGATGCTGGCGCTGATGGGTGTGGTGGCTATGCGGCCGTGCTCGGTCTGCGTGCGCACCACGTCGGCACAGCCCGTGCGCAACATGATGTTGTTGAACTCCTCGCGCGAGAGGCCACACTCGTAGCAGCTCACGCCCGGGGTGTAGACCTTCACGGCACCCGTCAGGTTCTCTATGCTGCCATCAATCCAGCTCTTGCCGGCACGCATGGCCATGCGGTTGAGCAGATAGCGGGCCAGACGACTGTCGAGGCAGCCGATGATGACATCGACAGAGCGATAGAGGCCGAAGCCCACCTCGGAGAAGAGGTTGCCCACGATGGGCGTCACCTCAATCTGCGGATTGATCTCGCGGGCACGCTTGGCCACGATGTCGGCCTTGAAGGCGTGACTGTAGGCATCCTCCTCGCGGAAGAGGATGGAGCGGGTGAGGTTCGACAGCTCGATGCGGTCGAAGTCGACCACGTAGATATGGCCGATGCCGAAGAGGGCGAGGTTCTTCACTACCTCGTTGCCCAAGGCACCGGCACCAGCCACCAGCACGCGGGCCTGCTTCACACGGTCTTTCTTGAACCAGGAGAGGAGCGTGAACACGCCCTCTCCCCATTCATATTGCTGTTTATTCATAGCTTACGATTCTACATACTCAAAGATGGTGTCGCCAATCTTGAAGGTGTCGCCATTATTCAGGACGGCAGTCTTGCTCACCGGCAGCTCGGTGCGCATGTTGTAGAGCACGCCAGCGGCCAGTGCCTTCAGCATGGGCAGCGTCTTCTGCTGGTCGATGTAGAGCTGCACGTGCTCCTTGGCCACCTTGTTGCTCTTCTCCCAGTTCATCTGCACCTCGCAGTCGCCAGTGGCACCGATGGTCACCTTGTTGCCGCCACCCGTGGCATTCATCCACTTGTGGATAGGAATCTTCTGGCCAGCCTTCACGCCATTCTTGATGACGAGGAAGTAGCGCTCGGCGAGCATACGCACGGTGACGAGCGAAGCGCCCAGGCCACCACCGAAGATGATGAAGTCGAGCAGCATGTTGAGCCAGCCCACGTTGCCGATGGAGCCGCACATCAGCACCACAAAGCCGATGGCTGCAGCGATGAGGCCACCCAGCAAAGCGCTCTTCATGGGAATCGACGACTTGATGGTGAGGCTCAGGGGGACGCATACTGCGAAGAGGATATAGGCGGGCAGCGAGCAATACCAAGGGATGTAGGTGGTGCCCACCATGGAGAGCAGCAAGCAGAAGATGATGCCTCCCACAGCCATGGCAGCCATGCCGATGACACCAGAGAGCAGCGAGAAACCGATGATCTTCAGATAGACCATCGCGTCCTTCTTGCGATACTCGTCGAACCAGCGGAACACCAACGACAGGAAGAATCCCAACAGCAGACCGATGGTGAGCAGCGCCGACACCTTGTTGACGCAGTCGCCCATCAGGTTCAGCTTCTGCTCCTCGTTGGTGAAGAAGGTGTTGGCGATGCCCTCACCAATGCCATGGAACAATCCACGACCTGTCATCTCGAAGATAATCCAGCTCACCAGTGCGGCCAGGATGCCGGCCAGCGTCTGGTAGGTGTCGCGCAGCGTGGACTTCGAGAACATCTCCTTCCAGTCCACGTGGTCTTGTATGCCATCCTTGCAGTTCTGGCCATACTCCACGCACTTGTAGCCATTCTGCTGCCAGCAGGCCACGTGCATGATGTGCTTGCACTTGGTCACCACCAGCTGGCCTGGCTCGATGTTCTGACGGCAATAGGTGCAGATGCGACGCGAGACGTTGGCCTCAGGCTCATATTTCTTATAGTACCGCATGCTGAAGCGCTTCGACTTGACGAAGGGCACGAGCACCTTCATGACAAAGAAGAAGAAGACGAAGGTGAGCAGGGCGACGAGCAGGGCCACCAACAGTTTGGTGACGGTGTCGCCAGTGCTCTCGGCCTTGATGGGCCACGGTGTCTCGGCCGAGCCGATGGTGTAGTCGCCTCTGCCAGCCTCGCCGCTCTTCCACTCCGCCATATAGTTGACGAGGCCCGTGTAGGTCTTGTCCTTGGTGGCACGATAGACGAAGGCATAGTCGTACATGGCATCCTTCACCACCTGCTTGAAGTTGTTCAGCACGCTGTTGAGGTCTTCGCTCGGAGTGTAGGCACCCTGACGGTCGGCCAGCACGTTGCCATCGGCATCGCGCGGAGCCGACACGCCCTGCAGCGTGAGTTCCACATTCTCGTCGACACCCTCGCCTGTGTAGTAGAGCGCGTAGACCTTGGGCACGTTGTGCGTGGCATTCGACTGGTAGTCGGTCACCTCGATGAAGGATATCAGCTCGTCGGCAGGGCGCATGTTGCCCTCGGTGAAGACGAAGAGCAGGTTCTTGTCCTTCGCCATCTGTGCACGCTTGGCGATAACGGCATTGCGCTCATAGCCCATGGCGGTGCGCACGCTGTCCTCCAGTTCTGCCTTCTCTGTGGCAAACTCTGCCAGCTTGGCGTAGAGCGCGCCATAGAAGTATTTGTTCTCGGAGTGCTGGTGGAACAGCGGCTCAAAGTCCTTCAGGTTGCGCTTGGTGACGAGCTGTGTCTGCGTGACATCATTGCCAAAGAATGAGAGATAGACGCAGCTGTCGGGGGCGCTCTGCACCAGTTGTCCCACGGCATCGTAGATTTGTCCCTTGCCCTCCTCGGGGATGCTCAGGTCGACGAGCACGGAGAAGGTGAAGTCGTTGGGAATTCGCTGCCCCGAACTCAGCTCCACGATGGTGCGCCTGTCGTTGGCAATCATGGCCTCGTCTTCATACATCACCAAGTACTTCTCCAAGTCGGCAGCAGTGACATCCTGGCTCGACTTGCCCTTGGCATCGAGCACCTTCAGGAACAGCGTGATGCTGTCACGGCCTTGTGCATACTCATATTTCTTGTCGCAGAACTGAATCTTGCTCACGTCCTGTGCTTGCGTCTGCACCAAGCATGCCAGCATGGCGCAGACCATCCAAAGTCTCTTCATCATTATTTGTTTTGTTTAATCCAAGTTTTCAATTCTTCCAGATTCTGTTCGCCATAGAACTCCTGCTCGGTGCAGAGGTCGCCATTCAGCACGGGAATGGTGGTGAGCAGCCCGTCGGTGGGTGTGTAGACCAGCACATAGCGTATGCGGTCGAGATAGCCCTGCACGGCACGCCTCACGGTGGGGATGCTGCAATGGGGTGCCGACACGAAGCAGCCCGTGAGACTCAGCTTCGGCTCCACATCCTTGTCCGACACCTGCTCGGCCACATATTCCACCTGCGAGCCATGCTGGCTGGCATAGCCGTGGAACATCGAGATGATGTCATCGGCCTGTCCTGGCCCTGTGAGGTCCATGCAGATGTCCATCACCACATTCTTGCTCAGCTGCACCCCGGCGCATGCGTCGTCGCGCTTCGGGGCCGTCTGCAACGTGTTGTAGAATTCCCCTGGCGTGAACTCCTTGGGCGTGGACACTACGGGGCGCTGGACCGACGTCTTCAGGCTCTCTTCGGCCCAGTGGTACCAGTCGATGAGCGAGTACATCTTCTTCAGGTCGCTCTTTGAGTTGATGGTGGCGTCGCGGCGATAGGTGAAGATGCCCACGTCCTGCATCGGCGTGAGGATGTCGACGACGATGGCGGTGAGGAAGTTGGGATGGGTGGCGTGCTTCAGCTGGTCCTGCACGCTGGTGTCGCTGTTGCTGAAGAACACGCCCAGCCCGGGATGCGAGTGCACCCAGCAAGTGAGGTCGTACTGCAGGTTGGTGTCGCGGCGCAGCTTGCGCAGCTGCTCCAGCACCTTCAGCTTGATTTTGCCGCCGAAGTTCAGGGCGTACTCCTCGAACACGGCATCGTCGCCGGGCAGCACGATCTCTTCGAGCGAGACATAGTACTCGCTGCTCTCATTGTCGTAGACCCAGCGCCCCAGCACCATGCAGCCGTCCTCCTTCGGGCTTTCGGGGTTGCGCAGGTCTTCGGCATACATATTATATATGTCGATGATGCAGCTGTTCTTGATATACATGCGGCGCACAGCACTCTCGTAGGTGAAGTCGATGGAATCCACCTGCAAGTAGTTGGGATTGTCGATGACATCCTCCAAGCTCTGCTTCTTCAGGATGGTGGCCGTCTTGCGTCGCACGATGATGCCCCCATCTGCCGACTGCTGCCCCCCTACCCCAGTGGCGGGCCTCACGTTGCTGCGCGGTTTCACCGGGACGGGTTTTCCCCCCTTTTTGCTCTTGCTGGCAATGGCAATGATGACCACCAGCAGCACCAAGGCACCAGCAATGATTCCGATGAGCTTCCAGTCGAAGGGTTTGTCGGGTTCCACCTGAATCTCGTTCTTCAGGCTGATGAGCTTCTCGCCCAGCTTGGTGAACTTGCCATTGAGGACATCTTCCATCTGCTTGCGGAAGGATACGGTAGCCTCGGCATTGAGTTCGGTGTAGTTCTGCATCACCTTCTCGATGATGAGGGGCGTATCATCCTTATACTTCTGCAGCCGCTGCTCCATCTCCTGCACATAGGCATTCAAATCGTTGTTTTGCACATAGTCGGCCTTGTCGGTGCGATGTAGTAGGTCGTCGAGATATTTCCCTATCTCCCCAAGTATGCGCTGCTGCGTCTCGTCGGCGAGGAAGGGGTCGGCCTGCACGTACTGGTTGAAGGCGTCCATGACCTCCATTTTCGACTCTGGCACGGTCTTTTGGACCTTTGGCTTGGCTGCCCACGCCTCAGTGGCGAAGACGGCCATGAGTGCCATGACGAAGAATCGTGCTAATACTTGAATCTTTTTCATATTTTGATGTTTATAAATTACTTGGCATTATTGGTGGTATTGTCAGAGCCCGGCTTGCGCCAACGCTTGTATTTGGCGGGAATGGCATCGTTGAGCGACTGATGCTTGCCCCCTCCCACGGTAATTCCTGCACTGGCGATGCCCGCTGCGGCCTTCACTTCGCTGGCCGTCCTCAGTGGTCGCTTGCCTGGCGTGGTGGGTTTGCCATCAGCGGCAGGCTGCTGAGCGGGTGCCGACGGCTGGGCAGCAGGATTGGCCTGTGGGGCTGCTGAAGCGGCTTTCTGGGCAGCGGGTTTCTTGGCGGCATCGCCGCCGGCGCCCTTGCCCAGTCCTTTCAGCTTCTCCATGGCAGCGTCGCCATCGGCATTCATCTTCTTGCGGGCCTCGCGCTGCAACTGTGCGTTGACATCCTTCGTCAGCGGGTTGTCGTCGAGTCCTGGAATCTTCACATTGCCGAGCGCCTGCTCCTGCGCCTTCTTGATGTTGTCCATCATCATCTTCTGCATCTTGTTGTTCTTGATGGTCTGGAACACTTGCTTTCCTGCCATGAGGAGCATGCCCAGTCCGGCGATGCCTCCGATGAGCCACATCATGTCCTTCTTGTCGTCGCTGGCCTGCTTGGCCTGTGCCGCCTGAATGCTGTCCTGTCGTGCCTGCTGCTGCTGTGCCTGCTGCTGTGCGGCGGCCTGTTGTGCTGCCGCTGCCGCCTGCTGGTTCTGCTCGGCCTGGGTCTCCAGCTCGGCCTTCTTGGTGTCGTAGGCCTCGAGCACCTTGGCAATCTGGTCGCCCACCTCTGGGTCGGCAATCTTGTAGCGCAGTTCGCGCAGCATCGCCGCCTCGTGGGTGAGTTCCTCAGAGAAGGGAACCTTCGTGGCCTTGTCGAGCATCGACTGCACGGTGGCGACGCGGATGAGTGCCTCGTCGACAGGCGACAGTCCGTCGTCGATGAGTTCCTCGGTGGTGGTGACGATGTCGTCGGCATTGGCAGCCCTGTCATCATCGTCAGCAGCAGCGCCGCCACCCTTGCTGGCCTTGGCACCGCCGCCACCGCCCTTCACCTTGGTCGAGAACACCAGCGGCTCCATCTGGCTGAACAGCTTGTAGTGACGCTTCTTCTCGTAGTGGGCCAGATAGACGGGTATGCTGATTTGCACCTCGTTGCTTGTGGTGAACGTCAGCTGGGGATTGTCTTGCAGCAGGAAGTAGCCGTCGTTGGAGAAGGAGTACTGCACCCCTGCCGGCACCATGAAGGTGCAGGGCGTGATGCCTTCGAACTTCATGTCGTTGTAGGAGCCGGTGCGGTCGAAGATGACCACGGCCACCTCGTCCAGCTTCTTATACTCTTTCTGGTTCTTGGTGCCCAGTTTCTTCTGCACGCTGTTGAAGCGCAGCGAGGTCTGTCCACCCGTCTGCTGGATGGTGTAGTCGATGATGATGCGGTCGCCAGCCTCTGAGAAGAGCGTGTCGACGACGTCCTTCGCCATTGCCGTGTTGCTCCCCGCCGCCATCGCAACGATGGCAGCCAGGAGCGTTAGCCATTTCTTCGTCATAGGCCTTGTATACGGTTGTAGCGTTCAATGATTTTGCTCTTGTAGTCGCCCCCGCGCTTCCACTGCGAGGCATGCTTGGCGCAGTCGGCGGCAGTGCAACAGCCATAGAGTGCGTTCACCTGGCCCATCACGCTCTGCTTGGTGGCCTTACGGTCGGCGCTGGTGTAGATCTTCTTGTAGAGGTCGTCCAAGCGGTGATAAATCTGCTGCAGCGATAGGTTGCAGTAGCTGCACTGGTGCGAGGGCTTGGGTTCTGACCGGTGCTGACGGCAGATGCCTTTTTGTGCATCGAGGTCGATGTCCTTGTCCAGGTCGTCCTTCAGGGCGGCATAGTTCTTGTAGCCTTTGTCGCCGGTGTTCCATCCGTGTGCGCTGATGGCAGCGTCAATCTTCGATTTCAGGTCGTTGATCTTCTGCTTGTAGGGTTCCTGCTGCTCTTCCACGCTCTCCTTGTGCTTTTTGGCTGTGCAGAACAGGGCATTCTTCACCTCGCGCTTCAGGCTCTCGCACTCCTCTTGCAACGACAGGTACTCGGCCGAGGGCTTGGTGGTGATGTCGATGTCGATTTCAATCACCTGCTTGCGCAGCAGCAGCAGCTTCTCCTTGCCCAGCACACGCCCCACGATGCCTTTCTTGCCCTTGGCCAGATAGATGGGCAACTTCACCACGAGTTGCTTATCGGCCTCACATCTGAAGGAGCCCAGTGTGTACTTGCCCGAGGGTTCGATGAAGAAGTCGTTGTCGGTGCTGGGGCTGTAGGGGTCGATGATGCGCTTGCCCTTGGTGCCTCCGAAGAGTTTGTCGTACTGGAACGAGGGTTTCAGCTTCTTCACCTGTTTCTCGGTATATGGCTGGCAGAAGAGTGCCAGCAGCTTCGTCTCGTCGAGGTTTTCCACCTCTACCTGCACCATAGGTGGGTCGTCGCTGTCGGGATTGAGCAGCGCGACGAAGATGTTGCAATACGACAGGTTGATGGTTTCGCTGGTGTTGTCGCTACCCAGCGTCATCTTGCGCTGCTCGTCGGCCCAGCCGTAAAGAACGGCCAAACAAAGCAAAGGTATAATCAATACTTTTTTCATCATTTATGCACTTTAGTTTTTATAGTTTTTGTCTTTAGATTCTTTGGTTTCTATGGCCTCGAAACCGACTTTCCATCAAAAAGCCATCGTCGTTGAAAAAAGGCGTTGACTTTTTAAAATTTGGCGTTGACTTTTTTCAAAAAGGCGTTGACTTTTTGAAAAAAGTCGCGTTCCTTTTTTTGCTCGCCATTTTTCCGCCCCACATCAAGCCTCCCAAAGCCGTCAGATGCTCAGCGAAATCTTCTTCTTTGGCTCTGCGCCTTCGGGCGTTTCGGGTGCGGGCTTAGGCTGTGGCTTTGGTTCCTCGGGCATGTCCTGTGGGAATTTCACCCATCCGTTGGGTTCGCCCTCTTCGCGCACCCACTCTGCCACGGCCTGGTCTTCAGGATAGGGATAGGTGTTCTGGGCGTGATACATCTGATACTTCAGATAGCGCTCCACACGCAGCACCAAGTCCTTGATGCTGGCCATGACGCCCATCTCCTTGATGGTGAGGCAGACGTGTCCCTTGAACGAGCCGCTATAGCGGATGTTGGGGTGCCATACGTCGCTGATGAAAGTGAACACGGGGTTGCCATCGGCCGACGGGTAGTTGTTGGGCAGCACGATGCTCATCTTGTGCAGATAGCCGAAGATGGGCTTGCGTGGCGGCTCGGTGTCCTCGACACCCACGATGCACTTGCAGCGATACCATATCTCGAACTCTGTGGGCAGTCCTGTGGCATTCTTGCGCCGGATGATGTACGACAATGACGGTTTCAGCGGGTTGGCGGCCTCGGCCCTGCGCTTGCTGCAGAGTGCGTCCAGTTCCTTCCACTCTTGGAACAGACGGGCGTCGCGTCCTTTCAATTCCTTCAAGTTGAAATTATTTAATGCGGGATTCATAATTATTTTCGATTTGAGGGTTGAGATTTGAGGTTTGAAGTTTGAGATTTTTCAAGTTAGGAGTGAGGAAGCAAATTCTTCACTTATCACTTATCATTTCATCCAGCGATGGGTACTGAGATGAGGTGCAGATGGTCCATGGGCTGGATGTCGTAGTCGATGAGGGCCATTTCGCGCCCGTCCTCGTCTTCAAACTCCAGAATCACGGGTTCCTCCTCGTCTTCCATCAGTTTGCCCAGCAAGTACTGAATGGGGTTGCCGCCGTTGTCCATTTTCGGCAGTTCAAACACCTGCACGATGCTGTTGATCTGGTCGCGGATGGTTTTGTTCGGGTCGGTGACCTTCACTTCGATTTCGTCATACGATGTGCCGTCGATGGTGAGCATGACGATAAATTCCTCTTGATAAAATTCTTGGTCTGTCATAGTTGTTTATTTATTAGTTATAATTATAGATTATCTTATTGTTATTGTTTGTTTTTTTACCAATTCCAAGACCCATCTTCTTGGGCGAAATTTGGGCTCTTGAACAGCTCATGTCCGTCCTTGAAGACGATAAGTTGGTAGGCCTCCTGCGGAATGTCGAGGGCCTGTTGTTGCATCTCGCCACCTTTCAGCGCCATCTCATAGCGATTGTGGCGGCTGTCGCAGCGTAGCAGCAAGTCCGCACGTGCACTGGGATCGAAGCTGAAGAAGCGGTGCAGGATGGGATAGAGCACCTGGGCGTCTATCCACCAGTAGGCCGAGAGGTGGCTGCGCCCCTCGTCCCAGCGCAGAGCCAGCCGCTTGGGCATCCCCGCCTCATGGTATTTCAACAACGAGATGTCATCGGGCTGCTGATGGTGGGTGCCGTCGTAGCGCTGCACATGCAGCTCGTTCAGCATCATATCATCGTAGAACATGTCGTCCTCGTCGTACTCTTGCCAAGCCTCGCCATCCCAATACTCCTCCAATGGCACATAACAATATTCCATTTGCTCCATCCAATGGTCGAAAAGGTCGGTGGGGGGAAGTCCATTGTCAATGAGATTCTGCTTGACAATATCATCATTGTCAACACACAACTGACAGTATTGCTGCATGCTGTATTTTCCTATACGATTGCCCAAATTCCTTTCATCCACCTCTCTCCCTTGCAGCCAATGTATGAGCACAGACTTATAGTGTCCTCGCAGCCAAATGGCCACCTTGCCGTAGGGAGCCGCACCAACAACGACGAACTCGTATTGAGCGTTTCCTTCCTTGTCTTTATCCTCCAAGAGCTTTTCTATCTTTTTGCTATCAATGGGTGCATCCAGCCAATACAGCTTCACTTCGGTCAAGGCAATCCAAAGCATGTTGATGCCACTGGGAGAGGGATAGGTGTTATTGTCAATGATGACGGGCGATGTGGAATCCCCCCACTGGGCACGCTTATAGTTGCCGCGCGAAATCATGAGCGGCTCATGCTCATCCCCCTCAAAAGTCAAATTCCCCAAAAAGGTGGAGATAGGATAGAGACGGGGAACACACTCGGATGTCGAATAAGTAAAAGCCATGAGACCTTCTATAGTTTCAATTTACCATCTTCACTAAAAGCGGAGCCTCCATCGTTGGTGCTGTAGCCATAGTCGTACATAGACGAGTGATTGGGTTCACTTTCGTTCTTCGGCTCACTGCTACTTATTGGTTTTCCGTCGGTGCTATAAGCAGTCTTTCCATCGTCCTTGCTTAAGCCATAGTCGTGTACCGACGAATGGTCGGAGGCACTTTCGTTTTTCGGCTTGCTGCTGTCAGTCGGATTTCCGTCGGTGCTATAAGCAGTCTTTCCATCGTCCTTGCTTAAGCCATAGTCGTATATCGAAGAATGGTTGGGATTGACATCCAACTGCGGTTCCTCATAGTTTTCGAACGAAGTATCTCCATCGTTGCTACCATTATTGACATCAGGAGCTGTTGACTGCTCCAAATCACTACTGGATGACGGGGACGTTGGTGCTGTTTCCTTAACAGTGGAAGAATCGCCAACTGCAGATTGCGAATTATTACCGGTGGCTCTTTTATAGAGTGACACACCTTCATTACCAACAGACACCACATACTGAAACTTGCCAAATCCATCCATATTCTTCCAAGGTTCACTGAATCCTTTGGCCCATAAATCTTTCATCTTGGAACCATAAGTGGATTTGGAAGCTGTAGAACCGGCAGGAGCGGACGGGGCTTTAGGAGCAGGAGCTGGCGGGGCTTTAGGAGGAACAGGGTCAAAGTCCATTCCTTCAACATTGTCTATTTCTTCTTCAAGGCCATCGTAATTCTTTTGAGCTTCTGCGGCTTTGGTGGCTTTTTCCTCTGCAGCTTTGGTGGCTTTTTCCTCCGCGGCTTGTGTAGCTTTCTTTTTTGCTGTATCTTTTGCTTTTTTTTCAGCAGCAGCTCTGGCTTCTGCTGAAAGGCCGTATTTCATGGCATCATCACCTTCTTCCCTTATCGCTTGTTGTAAGGCCTTTTGATACTCTATATCGAAAGTTTGCTTATAAACATCATCATAAGTCGCTTTATAAGTTTGTTCATAAGTCGTTTTATAGGTTTGGTCATAAACCGTCTTGACTGCTTTGTCATTAGTTCCTTTGGTTGCGACATTCTTTGCTTGGTTCTTTGCTTGTGCCTTCGCTTGTGCTTCTGCTGCATCTCCAGCCATCTCTATTTCCAAGGACAAGGCGTTATCAGCCATTGCTTGCCCAGCTTTTCCTGGCATCTTTGACCCCAATTTAAACAATCTCATGCCCAACTGCTTGGCACCAGGCACGGCTTTCGCAGCCTTAATGTAAGACGGTCCAGGAATAGAACAGGCAGCGGAGATGGCGGCTCCAATAGCTTCGCCTTTCGCTAATTCCATTTTTTCTTTGTCTGCAGAGTATTTATAATGCGTCTCCACTTCCTTTATTGGTTTCCCGTCAGCATCGAGAACAAGATCTCCGTTGTCATCAGTTTTGTATATTGTTACTTTCACTTCTTCACGCTTGACAGAAGCCATAGCTTCGGCCATATTTTCCATACCTTCCACCGACTGCCAAATGGCATCGACAGGCCCAACTATGAACGAGGCTCCCGGAACGGCTCCCGCAATACCCATTATATCGTGCCGTGCATCCCAGACAGCATCACTCGCCTCCTTTACTGCAGGAACATTATTCTTCAACACCTGAATCCCAAGACCTATTACTGGATTACCTCCAGACATCACCACATTTTCAACAATAGCCCTTGTGATGGGTGCGTCTTTTCCGTATTGGGATTCCAGTTCATCTTTATTGGCTTCGTAAACGAGTCCAACAGCATGAACAGCGGGTATGGCAGCATATACACCATCACGCATTTTCACGGGGTCGTCGTTAATCCACCCATCAACATATTTCACCACACCTTTTGCCGTATTTAAACCCGGCATCCAGTCTGAAACATTGTCTGCGATTTCAGTCCAATCTGCCATAGATCAACTCTAAGTATTTAAGACTCCAATTATAAATCATGCTGGCATAGCTGGCGCATACACTAAATCAACATCGAAAAGGGCAGTATAATCGGCTTTGAAAGAGCAACCTTTCTTCTCCAATTGCTGAAAAGCCTTTGAGTAGGTTTTCATTACGTCGCTGCTGAACTCCTTGTCTTTCATATTGGCCAGCATGCTCTTCTCGCAAAGATAATTCATGGCATAAGCCAAATCTGCCACTTCCGCATCAGCCCCAACGATGAGATGCACATTCATGTTTTGCCCTTTTTTGATAGACAACGATACAGTACTCTTCACCTCGTCGATGGTTCTAACAAGGATGTTTCCCATTTCCTGCGAGTCTTGAACATCTCCGGTGTCCAAGTTGAAGATTACTTCCGAGCAATCAACAAACATGGATTTGTCAATCTTGTTCTTGTCAAACGACCCATTTTCCCACTTCGGTTTGGTGGAATGGATAAAAGAATAACCTTGGAACTTCCTGTTGCCTATCATATATTCTGATACGCGGTAAGACGTCATCATCTCGTAGGGAATAACCGAGAACATCACACTGATATAGAGGTCTTTGTCCTGGGAGTCCTTGTCGTCTTTGCTCTGCTTTTCCTCTTTCTGCTCCGGCTCGTTGCTGGGCTTGCTCGATCCTGTTCCTGTCATGATGAGTTATATTTGGTTTGCTCAAAGCTTTCGCATGCGTTTTGTGTCACGTCTCTGATGAAAACTGCTCTTTCGTACTTCAGCATCGTTAACGCGTATCTAACACAAATGCAGCACTTTCAACCTTCTGTCCATTGTCGACTTTCGAATGATAGCATCTGCTCCAAAAAGGCAACGCCGTTTTTAAAAACGGTAATGCCTTTTTTCTAAATGGTAACGTCATTCTTTCGCCAGAAGCCACTATTTTCCCCTTTCGTCAGTTCATTCATTTCAACCCTTCTGTATAGCAGCCTGTTTTCCCTCGTTTTCCTTCACTTCTTTGTCGCTGGCAGGACGGTATTTGTCGTTCACCTTTCCTATGGCCTCCGCCTGCTTCTTGGCGGCGTTCTCGCGATAGGTCTGGCTGGCCTCGCGTGCTTTCTGTGCCTTGGCGGTGCTGCCTTCGGTCGCATATTTCTCTGCCATGCGATCCAGGTCGGAAGCGAAGGCGATGTCGCTGGCTCCGGCATGCTGGGCCGATTCCATCTCACTGTCATACTGCTGCTGCTCCGAGGGTGACATTTGCTGTCTCTGCATGGGCGACAGTGGCAGGGGGATGGACACATCAACCGACACGTCGGGGGTGATGACCGGCGGCACACCCGGCATCTGACCATCGGTGGTGAACTTGATGACTCCGCCCCACATGCAGAGGCACTGGCTGTTGCGCGTCAGTGCGGGCTGGCCCTGAATGAGGCACTGCGGGTTACCGGGCATCCAAGGGGCGGTGATGGCTGGGATGCAGGGCATAGGGGTAAGCACGCCCATGGCGGCGGCCGTGGCGGCGGCCACAGTGGGGTTGCTGGGGGTGTTGCACATGCCAAATGGCATGATGTTCACCATGGGCGAGAAGTCCATGATGTTGGCGCGCGGCACATTGCAGAGCATCTTGGTACGTGCCGGCAGTACAACGAGCGACGATGGCGCCAGCCCAAAAGTGCAGGTCATCATGGCTCCGAGGGTTACGTAGCTATCTCCCATTGTTTCTTATTGCTTTTCTTCTTCTACCAGACTGGTTATTAGTCTGTCGAGGATGTCGTCAATGGTCTGCTGGTCGCCGTTGGCCCTGGCTTCGAGCATGGCCTTGGCCTCGCCCACGGGCACCACCACCTGCCCTGTAAGTCGCATAGCATGGTCGATGTGTGCCATGCTGTCGACATCACCTTGGTCAGCAATCATGCTGAAGAGTGCCAGCTGTCCGTCAGGGTCGGGATAGTTGGAGGTGGTCTCGCAGAGTGCCGCTGCCAAGTCGCGGGCATCGTCCTGCATGCTCATGGCCTGCTGTTTCAACAATCGTGCCACAGCATTGGCCTCATCCTTGTCGCCCTCGCCGAGGGCCATCTGCATGTCGCCGATGATTACCTTCGTTTTCGGAGCCTTGCGCTCATTGTTCCTCTTCACCTTTTTAAAAATGGAGCGGAAACGGCTGGCCTCCAGCGTGTCGAAGACTTCTGGGCGTGCTGTCGAAGCTAATGTTTCCACAACGGTCTTAGCGGCAAGCATCACCTGCACATAGTCTTCCATGCGGCGCAGTGCACTCTTTACGCCCTTAACATGGGTTGCACTGCTTTCCACCATCTGTTCTATTTGGGTCATCATGGCCTGGGCAGCATCCGCCTGCTGCGCCAGCTGATTTGCGATTTCCAACAGTTCCTTGGCCGAATCTTGAGGGTCTTTTGTCGTGGGTTCATCAGCCTTATAGGGGTTGGGGTTCCTCTTCTCCTTCCGTTGCTCCTCTATCTGGCGCAGCTTTTCTTCCATCTCCTTGATGCTGGCTTCCATGCCCATGTCGTCATCGGCATCCTCGGTGGAATCAATGGGCTGAATGGGGTCAGCTGGGGCTATGGGTTCGGTAGGGGCGACTTCGAGGATGTCGACGGGAGAATCGTCGGCCACCGACTCCTCGGCAGCTGGCGTGGGGGAACTGATCAAGTCGATGTCGAAAGACGCGAATTCGTCGTCCCAGTTGTTGGTCATGTGCGTATAGGGGGGTTAGCTTTCCTTGATGATGGGCGCATTGATGTCGATGCTGGCCGAGGCGGCAATCTTGGCCGAGGCGCTGGCGTTCACCTCCACCTGCATGCCCTGCATCTTAGCTTTCTGGTCCGACAGGTAACTGCTGTTCATGCCCTTGAGCTTCACATTCTGTTTTGCTTGAGCACTGAAGTTGTTGGCTGAAATCTTGCAGTCCTTGTCTACTTTGACGATCTGGTCTTCCTTAACGTTGACATTTTGCTTCTTCTTCGATGTGATAGTCATGTCTTTCTCGGAATCGACAATCAGCTCTTTACCCGAACTGATGTTCATGTTATCGTCAGACGACTGCCACAATTCCTTTCCAGCTTCAATGTAGATGTTTTCGCCCGCCGTGGTCGACGAGTTTTTATTCACGCCAGTGTTCATGTCGTTGTCCACATCGATAGTCATGTCGTGCTTGGCTTTCATCTTGATGTCATGTCCAGCCTCCAACTTGATGTCTTTGTCGGCATACAGCTCTATGTTTCCTTTCGACTTCAGCTTGATGAGCTTTTGGTCGGTGGAGATGAGGATGTCGTAGTTGTGCGTCTGGTTGTCGTAGATTTGGATGAAGCCGCCCTTTCCCCACGAGTCGCCACTCTCGTTGTCGTGGATTTCAATAGTGTGTCCGCTGGCGGTTCGTATGGCCTTCACGTTGTTGCTGCCAGGGTTCCATCCGCTGTCGACGGGGTGCTGCGGGCCGAAGAGCGACCCAACGACGTAGGGCCGCTCAAAGTTGCCATCCTCGAAGTCGACGAAGACCTCGGTGAACTTTTCGGGAATGAGATGCACGCCGAAGCACGGGTCGTTGCCCCCCACGTATTGCTGCGTCACGTGTATCCATGGTGTATTGCCATTGGGATTGCCTTCTTTGTATTCATTCATCTGCCAATGGAAACGCACTTTCACGCGGCCCCAGTGCTTGGGGTCGTCGGTTTCCACCACCATGGCACGCACGGGGTGGTCGCAGTGTGGGAACACGGTGGGGTTGTAATAAGGGGGATAGCTGATTTTGGCGGTGATGCCCTGGAACTGGTTGCGATACTCATCGTCGACGCCGAAGGTGTGGATGACGTCGGTGATGAGGATTTCTTCTTGCTGCACCTCGCTCTTCTCGGTCGATGTGCCGCTGATGTAGTTGTCGAGGATGGTGAGCTTGGTGCCTATGCGCATCTTCGAGCAGAAGGTGGTGCCCTGATAGATGAGCATGTTGGAGCGCAGCGCATGCTGCTCGGCAGTGAACTGCTCCTTGTGCGTGCCCGGCTGGGGTTTCTTACCCTCGGCCTCGCTGTCCTCCTCGATGCTGGCTCCGTCGACGAACAGGCGTGTTCGCGCCGGATATACCTTCTTGGAAGCAGCAAAGGTGGCGTCGTTGAGCTTGTTGCCGGTGTCGCCCTGATCTTCGCCCAGGAATGCGTTGGCGCAGCCCATCTCGTTATAAGTCATGACGGCATAGCCAAACATCTGGTGCGATGTGCGCAGCGACACACTGTAGTCCTCGATGTCGAGGCTGGGGTATTTCAGTTGCAGCGACTCGGTGGTTTTGTCGTCGAGCTTTCCGAAGAAGAGCTTCTTGCCATTGCAGAACATCCACTCGCCGTAGCGCTGCGCCAGCCGCTGCAGAAACTGGCAGTCGGTTTCTTTGTACTGCACCGTGTAGAAGATGTTGTCGGTGTGCTGCGGCGTACCCTCCACCTCGATGTTGTTGCGCTCCTTTGCCACGGCCGAGACGATGCCCTGCAGCGTGGAGGCGTTGTACATGTGGCAATTGGGATGGTTGACCATGGCGGCATCCTTAGAGAGGCACTCCACCTGAATGACGTACTCGCTGTCGTGGCGTGCCGCATGCGCCGAGGCCACAACCCCCTGGAACTCCAGGTCGGCCGTCTTGCCGCCGCCGTCGGAGTAGTTGGTCTGCTGCTTCTCGATGACATCGGTCTGCAAGGTGAGCGTCACCTCCTGACCGATGATGGCCGAGCAGGCCGAGAACTGTATCTCGCTGATGTCTTCTTCAGGGTCTTTGCGCAACTCGAACGACAACGTGCATGGCTTCAGCAGTTGCTGGTGCATCTTGAAAGCGTCGAGACGATAGGGAGCACCGGCGATGTCGATTTTGAAGCCTTTCGACTCGGTGCCCGCGATGCTGACTCGTATTTGGTTGACGGAAATGGACATGGGCGTTTTATTTCAGAATGACGAATGATGAACCAAAACAGTGATGACGTAAGCAGCTGATGCCCAGCCTACGTCCACTTGTTGTCGAAGGTGGCCGTTTCGTTGACTCCCACGACGATCACCTCGGCGGCGATGGTAATCTGCGAATACATCAGCTTCGAGTCGCTGTCGTTGAAATAGTCGCGCAGCCCCACGCAGTAGGCGTTCTTGAAATTCACCGTCTTGAAGCAGCGTTTGTTCTGTCGCGCCCACACCACGAACTTCAGGTAGCCGTCGTAGACGAGCGTCTTCTCGAACATCCAGTTGTAGAAGAACACGTCGTCGTCGCTGGTGGCGGGCATGGTGAAGGTGATGCGCCCTCCACGCGGACGTGCCGATGGCTTGCCGGTGCTGTCGCAGAGCTGCGAGAAGTCGTAGCTGCACTCCACGATGCCATATTTCTTGTTGTTGATGACCACCTTTCCGTGGAAGGCGTCGTTGTCGTTGGCCGAAGGAGCCTTCGGCACGTCGCCCAGCCCCGCTGCGAGGTTGTCGACGGCACCCTTGGCCGATGCCTTGAGGTCGCCGCCTAAGCCCAGTGCCTCGGCAAAGCCATTGGCAATGTTGTCCACGGCATCCTTCGCCAGGTTCTTCAGTTGGGCGGTGAGGTTGTTCAGCGTGTTCGTCACCTGCTCCTTCAACTTGTTGACGGCGTTGTTGACAGCCTCCTTGCCCTTGTTGAGCAGTTCCTGCCCTTTCTCCTTCACGGCATTGGCCACCTCTTTCGCCTTCTCCTTGGCCTGGTTCACGGCATCCTTGGCACCGTTGACCAGCTTCTGGGCCTCATCCTTGATTTCCTGTGCCGCCTTCTTCACGCCATCCTTAATCTGGTTCACCGTGTTGAGGGCTTCCTCCTTGATGGCGTTATAGGTCTCCACCACCTCTTTCTTGGCGGCCTCGTAGGCTTCCTTGGCCTCAGCCTTCACGGCGTTGTAGGTCTCAGTGACCTCCTTCTTGGCGGCATCATAGGTCTTCTTGGCCTCATCCTTCACGGCGTTGTAGGCCTTTTGGGCCTCGTCCTTGGCGGCGTTGTAGGCCTCCTGGGCTTTCCCCTTGGCGGCGTTGTAGGCCGCTTCGGCCTCGCCCTTCACCGAGTTGTACACCTCCTGGGCCTTTCCCTTGGCAGCGTTATAGGCATCCTCGGCCTTGCCCTTCACCGAGTTGTAGACCTCCTCGGCCTTCGCCTTGGCCGTGTTGTAGGCATCTTCGGCCTTTCCCTTCACCTGGTTGTAGACTTCTTCGGCCTTCGCCTTGGCATTGTTGTAGGCCTCCTCGGCCTTGCCCTTCACCTGGTTGTATGCCTCCTCGGCCTTCGCCTTGGCGGTGTTGTAAGCCTCCTCGGCCTTTCCCTTCACCTGATTGTACACCTCCTCGGCCTTCGCCTTGGCAGTGTTGTAAGCCTGCTGCGCCTTCTCCTTGGCGGTGTCGTATGCCTTCTGCGCCGTTTCCTTGGCAGAGTTGTAGACCTCTTGCGCCTTCTTCTTGGCGGCATCCAAGGTCTCCTGTGCCTTCTGCTTCAACTGGTTGTAGGCTTGCTCGGCCTTCTGCTTGGCTGCATCGAGGGTCTCACGTGCCTTTTGCATGGCAGCGTCGTAAGCCTGCTGTGCCCTCTGCATGGCATCGTTGTAGGCTTGCGAAGCCCTGTCGTAGAGCTGCCCTGCCTGTTGCTTGGCGTTTTCGTAGGCCTGCTTGGCCGCTTGCGATGCGCTGTCGTAGGCCTGTTGGGCAGTCTGCTTGGCCTGTTCGCAAGTGTCCTTGGCCTTGCTCACCGCCTGGTTGAAGGCTTGCTGGGCTTGCTGCTGGGCGCTGTCGAAGGTCTGCTGGGCTTGCTGCAAGGCTCCGTCGAGTGCTTGCTGGGCCTGCTGGGTAGCGCTGCTCAGGGTCTGCTGGGCTTGCTGCATGGTGCTGTCGAGCGTCTGCTTGGCATCCTGCATGGTGCTTTCGAGAGCTTGCTGGGCTTGCTGCGTGGCGTTATCGAGCGTCTGCTTGGCCTCCTGCATGGTGCTGTCGAGGGTCTGCTGAGCCTCCTGCATCGTGTTCTCGAGGGTCTGCTTGGCCTCCTGCGTGGCACTGTCGAGTGTCTGCTTGGCCTCCTGCATGGTGTTCTCGAACTCTTGCTTGGCCTCCTGCGTGGCACTGTCGAGCGTCTGCTGTGCCTCCTGCATGGAGCTTTCGAGCGTTTGCTTGGCTTGCTGTGTGGAGCTGTCGAACGACTGCTGTGCATCCTGCTGCATCGAGGCGAGGGCCTGCTGGGCCTGCTGCGTGGCGTTGTCGAGCGTCTGCTGGGCTTGCTGTATGGTGTCCTCGTAGGCCTCCTTGGCTTCCGAAGCCACCTCCTGGCCCATCTCCTGAGCCTGCTCCACCAGCTCGTTGATTCTCTGCTCAGCAGCATCGCAAGCCTCCAAGGCCTTCTGCTGAGCCTGGTCCACGACCTCGTTCACCTTCGACTCCAGTTCGGCGGCCGCCTCTTCAGCCTTCTGCTGCATCTGCTCGGCCGCCTGTTCGGCCTGTTGCTGCACCTGGCTGGCCACCTCGTCGGCTTGCTGCTGAGCTTGGTCGTAGGCATCGCTGGCGGCGCTTTCCACTTCCGAAATCTTGTCGCCCAGCTGTTGCCCCGCCTGGTCGATGGCGTTCTGCGCCATCTGCTGCATCCCCTCAGTGGCATTCTGCACCGTGTTGGACACCTGCGACAGCGTGTCCTGCACCTGTGGCTTCACGGCATCGAGAGCCCCCTGCGCCTGTTGCTGTGCGGTGCTGGCCACATCGGTGAGCTGCTGCTGCACCCCAGCGCCAGCATCCTGCATCTGCTGCTGGGCAGCTTCGGTAGCTTCGTTAATCTGCTGCTGGGCTTCGGCCATCATCTGCTGCGTCTGCGCCTTGGCTTCATCCATGGTAGCCTGTGCCGTTGACTGTGCGTCCTGTATGGCAGCATCAATCTGTCCTTTCAAGTCGCCCATCTGGTCGCCAGCGGCTCCCATGGCATCGCCAGCCATCTGCTGGGCTTGTCCCGCTGCCTCGCCAACGGCTTGCTGTGCTTGTGCCATGGCATCACCAGCCATCTGCTGAGCTTGGGCAGCAGCTTGACCAGCGGCTTGTTCGACTGCACTCGCAGCTTCACCTGCGACCTGCTGTGCGGCTCCCGCTGCTTGACCTGCGGCTTGCTGGGCAGCCCCTGCGGCTTGTTCGGCTGCACTTGCGGCTTGTTGGGCGGCACCTGCGGCTTGACCTGCTGCTTGTTCGGCTGCACCCGCTGCTTGCCCCGCAGCTTGCTGAGCGGCACCTGCGGCTTGACTCGCAGCTTGTTCTGCTGCACCTGCAACTTGCCCAGCTGCCTGCTGAGCGGCTCCTGCGGCCTGTGCTGCTGCGCCTTGCGCGGCATCAGCGGCACTGGCTGCAGCACCTGCCGCGTGCTTTGCAGCACCAGCAGCTTGTTGTGCGGCACCCGCTACGCCATTCTTTGCGGCACCAGCGGCTTCGGCGGCCTCGTTAATGATTGAGTCGAAATTAAGAAAGTCCATATATAATAATGTATAGAGATGAGGGGAGACTATTATCGTATCAGCAATTGCAGCCTTCACAACCAAAGAGGCACTTTTGGCATTTGGCATGCAGTGAAGGATTGTAGGGGGAAGGAACGAAAATAAAAGCGGAAAGGCTTGAGGTCTGGGTCTTCGTCAGGCCCAAACCCCAAACCCATGAGGATAGACTTAGTTGTCGATGGTCCAGCGGTTGTTGTGCTGGGCATTGCCCATCTTGATGACTTTAGCCGAGATGCAGAACTCCTCGTACTGCTGTACCTCGTTCTTGTTGTCGTAGGTCTCGGCATACTCCACCATGTAGCCCTCTTCGAAGTCGAGGTGCTTCATCTCGCCACCCTGGCGGTTGGGCCATGAGATGGTGCCGTTCTTCGACATGTAGGTGTCGCACATCCACTCGAGCAGGTCGGTGTTGCCATCATCGTTTGACTTCACTTTCACGTAGATCTTGCCGCCACGGGTGGTGCCAGTGGGCTGACCCTCGACATCGGTCTGCTGGTTGAGTTCGTAACGAACATACATTACTTCGCGCTCGGCAATGCCATCAGCATTGATGGTTACAGTTCTCTGTGCTGCCATAATTGAAATGTTTTAAAGGGTTAATAATAAAAGCTTTTAAAAAAGGTTGTTAATAAGAACAAACGAGAGGGAATAGGATTCTGCACGGGTGCAGAATCCTACTGAGAGATTAGATTAAGACACGCTGGTGTCCCACTCGGTGCCGGCGTCGCCGTTGTGGCCGGTGAGCGAGATAAAGAAGTTCTTGGCGGCGAAGAAAGGCTTCAGCTCCACCTCGATCTTGATGTCCTTCGTCTTGGGATCCTGGTTGATGCTCTTCAGGTTGTAGTTCTCGATGAGTCGGCCCGGGCCTTTGTAGTCGCTCAGGAAGTCGTGGACGGCCTGCTGCAACTCGGCCTTCACGCTGCTGTTCCAGTTGATGAACGCCTCGTCGTTGAAGAAGTTCTGGAACACCTTTCCAATCCAGTCGAAGACACGCACGATGGGATACTCCTGCAGTCCGATGGTGGCTCCGTTGTAGAGCGAGCGGTTCGAGAAGGCCATGGTGCGTCCGTCCTCCTCGACCATGGGGATGACACCCATGTCGATGATGGCAGCAATCTCGCTCTTGCGCAAATCCATGCGAGCACCCTTCACATTCGACAGCGTGCCATACTTCTTGCCGGCGCAGCCCTGAGCGATGACGGTCTCCTCGGTGTTGGTCATGCGACCGGCCAGTGCTGCCGAAGCGGGGATGTAGAGGTCGTCGTCCTCACCTGCCAGCTCACTCTTCTTGCGGCCGAGGATGTAGTTGGCGGTCATCACCACGTTGGCCATCTTGGCCTCCTGGCTCTGGATGTTGGCATCGTCGAGTTCGTCCTTCAGCATCGAGAAGTTCAGACTGTCCTTGAAGTCGGTGAGCATGATGACCTTGTTACGATAGGCCGTGTCGGCCCACATGCGGGTGACGGTGGCATCGCCGATATATCCAGGCATAATGAGCAGCGAGTAGTTGTTCTTCAGGCTCAGACGGTCGTAGTAGCGCTCCAGCTCGTCGCGGATGGCGAGTGTGTCCTCCGAGTCGTGGTACTCCAACTCTTCCTTGTTCACGTTCATCAGCGTGAGGCAGTCAATCTTGCCCTGTCCGGCATTGGCGAAGAAGGAGTCGAGTGCACGGTAGGTGATCTCCAGCTTCTGCACCTCGTCGTGCACGGTGAAGAGGTTGTTCTTCAGGTTGGTCTCAGCCTTGGCCAGCTTCTCCTTGCACTGGTCGATGATCTCCATGGGGTCGCTGCCGCCCTCTTCGAGGATGCTCACCCAGAGTTCCAGCTCGTTCTTCAGCTTCTTGCGTCCATCGGCATAAGCAGCGTCGTTGAGGAAGATATTCTTCACGGCCTTGCGGCGGGGATCCATGTTCTCAACGCCCTTGATGAGGCCCTTGAGCATCTGGAAGCCTCCAAACTTGCTCAGCCCATTAACGCTGGTATCGAGCAATTGTGAAGGGTTCTCTATTTTTTCTCTTTCACGAAGTCCGAGGGCTTGGCCCTGCTCTTCTTGTTTCAGTTCTTCTGCCATAGTTTTTTTATGGGTTTTTATGGGATTAATGAGTTTAATGGGTTGGATGAGAGAGGGGGCGAGGATTACTCGGCGGCCTCTATTTCGGCGAGGAGAGCCTTGAGGGCGTTCTTCAGGTTGCCGCGTGCAGCCTCGTCCTTGAGTGCGGTGCGCAGCGACTTGTTCTTCTCCAGCTGGCGGATGACGCTGTTGTAAGCATCAATCTTCGACTTTGCGCCACTCATCAGTGCGCTGTTGGCGATGAGTGCCTCGTCCTCGAAGTCCTTGATCGACTTGAAATCAAAGTCCTCGTAAACGGCTCCACCTTCTTCGTTCTCCAAGGCCACGTCCTTCTTGGAGGGCTGGTAGTGCTCAAACACGTCCTTCATGCTCTTGGCCTTGAAGCCTTCGCGGTCCTCGTCGCTCTGTGGAGCTTCGTCGGTGAACTGGTCGGCGTAGAGAGCCCGGTTCTGTGGGAACTCGATGATGCCGTCTTGTGCCTCTACATCAAGCACCTTGGTGATAACAGTTTTTCTTGCCATAATTGTTTTGGGGGTTTATAAGTTAATAATAAAGGATGATTGCTGTTGGGTGATGCCGTGTGATGTCTTGTCCACGGCGTTCATTTCGTTCTACTGCTGGGTCGGTGCCGATGGGGCTGCGGGTTCGGCAGTGGGTTCGGCGGCGGGGGCGCTGTCATCATCGGGGCTTTCAATGTCCCAGATGATTTGCTTCTTCTCCTCGTCGTACTTCATCGTCACCTTGTCGCCAGCCACAATGTCGCCAGCGATGATGAGCTTCGACAGCGGGCGGCGTATCTCCTTGCGGATGATGCCCAGGATGGGACGTGCGCCATAGTGTGCGTTGAAGCCCACGCTGGTGACGTACTTGCGTGCCGACTCGTCGATTTCGAGCGTGATGTTCTGCTCGTTAAGCGTCTTCAGCAGGTTCTTGATATGGATGTCGAAGATGCGGTTGATCATCTCGGTGGTGATGGGCGAGAAGGGTACAATCTCGGTGAGGCGCGCCAGGAACTCTGGGCGGAAGTTGCCCTGCATCACCTCCAAGAGCTGGTCGTGGGTGGGCACACGGCCCTCGCCAAACGACTTGAAGATATATTCCGAGCCGATGTTCGAGGTGAAGATGATGAGCGAGTTGGAGAAGTCGCCCACGCGGCCCAGGCGGTCGTGCAGCTTACCCTCGTCGAGGATCTGTAGGAAGAGGTCGAAGACGCTCTTGTGGGCTTTCTCAATCTCGTCGAAGAGCACCACGCTGTAGGGATGCTGACGAATCTGGTTCACCAGCAAGCCGCCTTCTTCGTAGCCCACATATCCCGGAGGCGCACCATAGAGCAGTGCCACGGAGTGCTCCTCCTTATACTCCGACATGTCGAAGCGGAGCATGGCCGTCTCGTCGTCGAAGAGGAAATTGGCCAACGACTTGGCCAGCTCGGTCTTACCCGTTCCCGTGGGGCCGAGGAAGAAGAACGAACCCATGGGCTGACCCTTCTTGTTCAGGCCCGAGCGGCTCTCGAAGATGGCATCGAGGATGCTCTTGATGGCATGGTTCTGCCCCACCACGCGCTGGTGGAGTATCTGCTCGGCATTGCCCAGCTTCTCGCGCTCCTCGCTCTGGATGTTGCCCATGGGGATGCCCGTCATCTTGGCAACGACATCGCGGACGGCTTCCTTCATGAGGGTAGGTGTGGTAGGTGGAGTAGGTGCTGTAGGTTCGGTAGGTGAGGTGGAGGAGAGGGCGGCCAGCTCGTTGGCTATCTTCACGGACGACATGGCACGGTCGAGCAGGTCGAGGGCCGACGACGGCAGACGGCGGTCGGGCATGTAGCGCTTGGCCAGACGGACAATCTCGGCGGGCACATCGTCGTCGATGGGCAGGTGGTGGAAGTCCTCGTAGCTCTGGCGCTTGGCCAACAGGATGTTGATGGCCTGCTCCTCGTTGGGCTCTTCCACGGTGATCTTCTCGAAGAACGCCGTCAGCTCCTTGTCCTTCTCGATGTCCTTGGTATATCCGTCGATGGTCGAGGTGATGACCACTTGCAACTGGTTCTTCGAGAGCAGTTTCTTCAGTCCGGGCAGAATGCCGTTCAGCGTCGACTGCTTGTCCTCCACGCGATGGAAGTTCTCCACGATGAGCAGGGGCTGCGTCAGCTGCATCAGCTGCTCGCTCACCTGCTTGAAGCGGTCTTCAATCTCGCCCTTGTAGCTGACGCCCTGGCTGAGGGCGATGAGGTCGAGCTCGTAAGGCTGCATGTTCTCCAATGAGGCCGGCACCTTCTTGTCGCGCACCCGCTGCAGGATGGCATCGATGAGGCTGGTCTTTCCCACGCCCGTCTCGCCCACGATGAGCAGGTTGGCGCGGTCCTTGCGGGCCAGCACCTCGGTCATGGAGCGCACCTCGCCATCGAAGCCGATGACGGGAGCCTCGGGCAATTCCACCAGCATGTCGACGCAGTAGCCATTGTCGGCGGGCATGCCAGCAGCCGAGGCTGTGGGTGCGGCACCACCTGCCGGAGCAGCTTTCACGGGCGCGCCAGTTCCTATCTGTTTCTTTATCTTCTCAGCCGAGAGGGGCAGCGTCTTCAGCTGGTCGTAGCTGAATCCCACACCGGGGCTGACGAGGGCTGCCAGCAGACAGGGGCCATCGATGTCGGCCTTTCCTGCGGCATCGGCAATCTCCTTGGCCTCCTTCACCACGTTCTGTGCGTCGTGCGACAGCTCGAAGCCCTTCATGGCGTATGGCGACTTGTCGCACTGCTTCATGCGCATGTCGGCCCAGTCCACCAAGTAGTAATAATCCTCGTCGAGGGTGTCCTCGATGTAGTTCACCAAGCCGGCGCTACGATGCAGCAACGCCCGCAGCATGTGGGCAGGTTCAATCTTTGGCGACTTGTTGTCGTTGGCAAACGACTGTGCGATGTGCAACAGGTCGAATGGCAGTCCGGCTAATAGTTCTGTGTACTTGTCCATATTTTTCGTTTTAGGGTTAATTAAATTCGTTATTATCCGGCTTCATCGGTGTCCTTTTGCAAGAATGCGCTTGGCACATAGGCGGTGGCCACCGAGCAGAGTCCTTTCAGCGTGACCACCACGCGCTGCTGGCCTGCCACGCGTGCCACCAGCCCCTTCACGCCCACAAACGGCCCGTCAACGACCTTCACGATGTCGCCACTCTTGAAGTGGCAATGCTCTGGCTGCACCAGCCGCACATGCAGGCTATTGGTAGTGGTGGCGAGCACGAAGTTGCGCATCTCACTGTCAGGCACCACCAGCGGGGGGTTCTTTCCTTCTTCCTGCCGGAAATGGTCGTAATAATAGGAAAGGAATGACAGCTGTGGGGTGTTCTTTACGTATTCGTCGGCCTGCTCGCGTGAGGCATAGACAAACAAGATGTTGGGCACCAGAGGCTCAGCCACTGTCACGTTCTTGCCATTGCGCTGCTTGTTGACAAGGTGCTTGGGCAGGAAGGTCAGCGTGCCATGCTCCACCATGTAGTCAGAGGCCTTCTGCTCTCGGCCGTATGAGGCCCTCATCACAAACCATCCGTGACTTGGCAGAGGCGCATATTCTACCGACACCCCAGTTTGCGAGCTTGTGGCCTTGGGGATGATGCTGCGACTGTCAGTAGGTTGGCAGATTCTATCAGTTTCCTCAGTTTCAGCACTATAGGGCTTCATATCCACATTAGTCAATGTGCTCATACACACCCTCTTTTTAGCTATGCCATCAGGGCATTATGCCAATATTGCCTACAAAGTTAACAAAAAAAATAGACTCTGGTACACATTTCGTCGTTTTTTTTGAAAAAAAATTTATTTTTCGAAAAAAAACGACGGTTTGAAAAAGGTTCCAGCACCGTTTGCTGGAAGATGCTCTGTCTCACGCGACAATTTGGAGCACTCCAAATCTTAAAAAGTCAACGCCCCAAAAAGGTGTTCTTAAAGCATTTGTCGCCTTCGGGTGATAATGCCGTATCGCTCCATATTCTCGTAAATGATGTTCCGCAATCAGGTGACAAGGACGCTAAAATCGTCCACGCCCTCCTCGCCATGTTTTTCGAGTGCCGCTTCAGCGGATTTAGTCCACCGCAAATTGGGAACAGGCGATGGGGAAGCGGGGAAAAACACCGTGCCTTTTTGGTTGGCAGCGGGCGGGGACATGATTGGCAGCGGCCGCTGCCAATCATGGCAGCGAACGCCGCCAATGATGGCAGCGGCCGCTGCCAACCGATTTTTCCACCTTGTCCACATAAAAATATGATTATCCGCATGTGCCCGCACAAAACGGCGGAGCCAGGAAGAAGGAGGATGCATCCCTTCTTTCTGGCTCCGCCACATCTGCCCCCTTGGGGCATTGTTGTTACTGCTTGGCAGCGTTCTCCTGGTCGATGGCCTTGATCTTGTCCTTCACCAGCTGCATGTCGTCCTTCAGCTTCTGCACCTTGCGGTTCATCTCGTCGATGAGCGAGTTGCCCTTCTTCGAGCTGGCGCTAAGGAATCCCAGGTTGTTCTCGTAGGTCTGTGCCTCCTGCTTCAGCTGCTCATACTGCTTCATCAGGCGAGCACGCTCATTGTCGAGGGCACCTTCGCCGCGCTCTGCCACCTGCTTCAGGTTCTGCTTGAAGTTGTTCAGACGGCGGCGCTGCACATTGATGTTCAGCTCCTTGTAGAGATGGTCGAGCACCTTGTGATACTCCTCGAACAGCTTGTCCTTCTCTCTAAATGGCACGTGGCCGATGGCGTTGTATTCCTCCACCAGCTGCTGCACCTTCTGCTGCAGGTCGTCGCCGCCCTCTTCGGCAGCAGCCTTGATGCGGGCGATGACGTCGCGCTTCTTCTCTAAGTTCTGGCGCTCCTCGCCGCGCTGACCGGCACCGGCAGCATTGCGTGCCTCGAAGAACTTGTTGCAGGCTCCGAGGAACTCCTCCCAAAGCTGGTCGCCAAGGCGCTTAGGCACCATGCCAATGGTCTTCCACTCCTTCTGCAGCGCAATGAGCTTATCGCTGGTGGAGCGCCATTCGGTGCTGTCTTGCAGTGCCTTGGCCTTCTCGATGAGGGCGCGTTTCTTCTCGGCATTCTCGCGATAGCTGTCCTTCAGCGAGCGGAAATGCTCAGCCTTGGCGGCAAAGAAACCGTCGCAGGCGGCACGGAAGCGCTCGAAAATCTTCACGTTCATCTTCTGCGGAGCGAAGCCGATGGTCTTCCACTCCTGCTGCAGGGCAATGATTTCCTGCGTGTGGCGCTCCCAGTCGTTGCCGCTCTTGTTCTCCTCGGCTGCCACGGCCTCCACCTTCTCGCAGAGCGCCGTCTTCTTCTCCAGGTTCTCCTCTTCACGAGCGCGAAGGTCCTCGAAATGCTGCTGATGGCGCTTGTTGATGACGGTGCTGGCGGCCTTGAAGCGCTGCCACACCTCCTCGCGCAGCTCCTTGCTCACGGGGCCTATCTCGCGATACTCCTGATGCAGCTTCTGCAACTGGTGGAAGGCGCTGATGATGTCGTTCTCCTCGGCCAGCTTCTCGGCAGCCTCGCAGAGACGCTCCTTCGCCTCCAGGTTCTTCTTGAAGTCAAGCTCGCGAGCCTCGCTGTTCAGCTTCAGCAAATCGTAGAACTGCTCCACATAGAGCTGGTAGTTGCGCCACAGCTCATTGGCCTTCTCGGCGGGCACAGCCTTGATGTCGCGCCACTCCTGCTGCAGGGCCTTGAACTCCTGGTAGGTCTTGCTGGCCTCTTCGGGCGAGGTCACCATCCCTTTTATCTTCTCAATGATGGACAGCTTCTTCTTCAGGTTCTCCTCTTTCTCTGCCTCTTGCTCGCGGAAGATTTGCTGACGTCGCTCCTTGATGATGCCCATCTCGGCCTTGAACACATCCTCGTCCTCATCGGGCGTAATCTGGTAGGCTTCGGGGTCGCCACCACCGTCGATGTATTCCTTCAACTTGGCTTCACGCTCGGCAATGTGCAGCTTGTAGAAGACGGTCTTCAGATAGTCCACCTCGTCCTTCTGCGGGATTTCCTCGCCATGGGCAATTTCCTTCACACGCTCCAACACTTCAGCCTTGGAGGTGTAGAGTTTATGCTCCTCTTCGGCCGCCGCAACTTCCTCGCCTTCAGCCGCATCCACTGCAGGAGCATCCTCTTGTGCGAGTGCTTCGGCGTTCTCCACTACAGAAGTTTCGGGGGTTGCCACCACCTGCTCTTCCACGTTTGTCACTTCCTGGTTTCCCGTCTCTTCGACTGGCGAAGCATTGACGAGAACATTCTCTTGAGAGTCCATCATTTAACTGTTTTGAGTTACTGATTTGATTGGTATGTTCACATTTCGTGACAAAAGTAGTAAAAAGTTGGGAGTTTAAGCGCAAAGCAGCCAAGAATTGTTCGTTTATTTAATGATTTTTAACGGCGTGAGGCCCAAAAAACAATTATCGAAAGCCATTGTTAAGCCTTTTTTTTCGTAACTTTGCAGCGAAATAATACACGCGATAATGAAAAAACTGCTTATACTGATGGGGCTGATGGCCCTGATGAGTGTGTCGTGCAGCGACGACAGAGAGAAACATATAACTGAAACGCTGGAAGACAGGAACCGAAGCGCACAAGAAGCCCTCGACCAGCAGTTTGTAGGCCAGTGGAGCGTAGAAGAGCAACTGGAAGCCAACAGCGCGGCCAGGGTCAGCTATCTTGCCGTGGCCGAGCGCGAAGTGTTCTACTATCTGAACCTTATGCGACTGAACCCTGCGCGCTTTGCCGACACCTATGCCAATGCCTACAACGGCATGATTGGGTGGAAGAACTCGTATGCCTTCGACGAACGGAAGGCATCACTGATTCGCGAACTGAAGCTGATGAAGCCCATACCCATCCTGCGCCCCGACGACCGTCTCTTCGAGTCGGCCGAATGCCTTGCCAGCAAAGGCGGGGTCATGGGGCTGACGGGGCACGACCGCAAGGGCACAGGATGCGAAGACAACATCGGGCTGGCCGAGTGTTGCTCGTCGAAAGGATATTCGGGCGGACTGGCCATCGTGATGGACCTGCTCATCGATGCCGGCGAGAACAACGCTGCGCTGGGCCATCGACGCATTCTGCTGAACGAAAAGTATGAATGGATGGGTGTGGCCATCAGGCCACACCGCGACTACGGAAGCATGGTGGTGATGGACTTCCACGTCCTGCAGCCATGAACTGCCGAGCTATCCGCCAATCTCAATGGTATATTCCGACATGAACGAGCTGCCTGGCTGCAGGTGGTTCATGTAGTATTTGTCGCAGAACTCGCCCTTCCAGCCGCGCGGGTCGCCCAGTCCATACCAAGGCTCGATGCACACGAAGGGGGCCTTCTTCTTATAGGGACTCCAGAAGGCGATGATAGGGCACTTGAAGCTGACGGTGACGGCGGGTGAGCCATCAGCATTGAGCAATGATGCCTGGTGCACTTGGCAGTCGTGAATCTTCACCGAGTCGTTGGCAAAGAACTCGTCGTTGAAAGCGATGAGGCCCTCGTGGATGTCGTCGAGGCTGATTTCGGTCATCTCGTGTGAGCCGTCGATATAGCTCTTCAAGCCCCGCAGCGGCTGGTGGTTGTCAAGGGCAATGACGCCTTTCAACTCCTCGTCCTCACGGCAGCCGGGAGCCAAGAAAGCGGGATGTCCGCCAATCTGGAAATGGATGTCGCGCACATCGGTGTTCTCCACATGCCACACCACATGGATTTTCCGTCCACTCAAGCGATAGCTCACCGCCAGATTGAAATGATAAGGATAGACCTTCAGCGTCTCTTCCGTCTCGTGAAGGGCATACGTCACCTTATGCTCACCCTGAGCGACAAGTTTGAAGCGGGTGTCGCGGGCAAAGCCATGGCGAGGCAGATGATACTCCTGGCCGTCGACGGTGTAGGTGTCGTCGTTCACACTGCACACAAGGGGAAAGAGGATGGGCGAGCGACGGGGCCACTTGTCGCCTCCTTGCCACAAATATTCGCGTCCGTCACTGTCCTTAATGCTTTGGAGCTCGGCTCCCATCTCCGATACCTCGACCGTGAGATGTTCGTTCTTGATTGTTTCCATGCTATTGCTAATAGTTGTTAGAGGGTCATTCTTTTCGCATGCAAATTTAACAACTATTTTTTACATGGCAAAATTTGGAGCGGAACTTTTTTTTGTGTATTTTTGCAAGCAATTTCTACGACGCAACAGATGCTTCATTCCAACAGCCAAATGAACAACGACGAGATTTACATGAGCCGCTGCCTGCAGCTGGCCCAATGCGGGAGACAAAACGCCAAGCCCAATCCCATGGTGGGGGCGGTGATTGTGGCAAACAATATAATCATTGGCGAAGGCTACCACGTTCGGTGTGGCGAAGGCCATGCCGAGGTGATGGCCTTCGCTTCTGTCAGCGCCGACGACGAAGCGCTGCTCGGCCAAGCCACCATGTATGTCTCGCTGGAGCCTTGTTCGCACTATGGCAAGACACCGCCCTGCGCCGACCTCATTATTAACAAAGGAATAAAGAGAGTGATAGTGGGCTGCATCGACGAATTTTCCGAGGTGAAAGGCCGAGGGATAGAAAAGCTGCGACGGGCTGGCATCGACGTGACGGTGGGCGTGATGGAGAAGGAGTGCCGCTGGCTGAACCGTCGGTTCTTCACCTTCCACAGCCAGCATCGACCCTACATCATACTGAAATGGGCACAGACGGCAAACGGCTTCATCGATGCCGATGGCCAGGCGATAGCTATCTCCACCCCCTTCACACAGATGCTCAACCACAAGATGCGCTCAGAGGAAGACGCCATCCTGGTGGGCCGCGTCACCGACGACCGCGAGCATCCACAACTCAACGTGCGCCACTGGGTAGGGCCATCGCCCAGCCGACTGGTGGTCGACCGCCAGCATCCCCTCAATCTGGAGAGCCTCTACCACCACAATGTGCAGTCGCTCATCGTGGAAGGAGGCCGCAAAACCCTTGAGTCGTTCCTGGTACAAGGGCTGTGGGATGAGATACGGGTGGAGACCAACACGCTGCTCACCGTGGCGGGCGGCACACGCGCACCCCAGTTGCCCGCCAATGCTTTCGTAGCACAAAAAGAAGTCTACGACGGCAACGTCATCATCCTCTACGCAAGAGTCCTCTAACCTACCCTATTTCCGGCCAAAGTCGGCGGGCACTTCGCCCCAGCGGCCTGTGTCCCACTTCACGATGGGATTCTGATAGTTGTGCGTACGCAGCCAGTTTTCCGCGCGTACAATAATATTATATAGCTGCTCGGTCTGCGGCGTCCGCTCCAGCTTTGTCTTGCACTGCCGCTTCTTCACCCAGAGGATAGCATTGTAGCTGTCGCTGTAGATGGTCTTATGGTGTAGTCCCTTCTGCCAGCAGAGGGCGAGGGCGTGCACAATGGCAAGGAACTCCCCGATGTTATTGGTGCCGTGGACAGGGCCGAAGTGGAACACCTGCGCCCCCGTGGCCAGGTCGATGGCTTGATACTCCATCGGTCCGGGGTTGCCACTGCACGCCGCGTCCACCGCCCACGCGTCTGCCGTCACCTCAAGTGGCAACGGCAACACGGTATCGTTCCTATAGCCGGGAGAGTTCTGCATAGCGTCACATCCTCTCTGGCACCTCGATGCCCAGCATGGCCATGCCACTCTTCAATATCTTGGCCACGTTGCGGGCAATCATCAGACGCACAGCACGCTTCTGTTCATCAGGTTCGTTGAGGATGCTATAGTCGTGGTAGAACTGGTTGAAGAGCTTGGTCAGCTCATAGCAATAGTTGGCGATGCCGCTGGGCGAATAGTCAGCGCCAGCCTGCTCCACCACCGCCGTGAACTCATTCATCTTCTGGATAAGCTCCACTTCTTTTCCTGACAATCCGGATTGTCCGGATATTCCTGAAATTCCGGACAACCCAGCACTTTCGGCCTTCCGCAGAATCGAGCGGATACGGGCGTGGGTGTATTGGATGAAAGGCCCAGTGTTGCCGTTGAAGTCGATCGACTCTTCGGGATTGAAGAGCATGTTCTTGCGTGCATCGACCTTCAGGATGAAATACTTTAGGGCACCCATGCCCACGATGCGGGCAATGTCGCGGCGTTCCTCCTCGGTCATGTCGGCAAACTTGCCCAGCTCCATCGAGGTCTGGTAGGCATCGTCCACCATCAGCTGCATCAGGTCGTCGGCATCCACCACCGTTCCCTCGCGGCTCTTCATCTTGCCGTTGGGCAGCTCTACCATGCCGTAGCTGAAGTGCACCAAGTCCTTGCCCCAGCTGAAGCCCAGCCTGTCGAGCAACAGCGAGAGCACCTGGAAGTGGTAGTTCTGCTCGTTGCCCACCACATAAATCATCTTGTCGATGGGATAGTCGTGGAAGCGCATCTCGGCTGTGCCAATGTCCTGGGTCATGTAGACGCTGGTGCCGTCAGAGCGCAGCAGCAGCTTCTGGTCGAGACCGGCATCGGTGAGGTCGGCCCACACGCTGCCGTCGTCTTTGCGGAAGAAAAGTCCTTTCTGCAGTCCCTCCTCCACCTTGTCCTTTCCACGCAGATAGGTCTGGCTCTCGTAATAAATCTTGTCGAACTTCACGCCCATCTTCTTGTAGGTCTCATCGAATCCGGCATAGACCCAGCCGTTCATCATCTCCCACAGTGAGCGCACCTGCTGGTCGCCCTGTTCCCATTTCACCAGCATATCGTGGGCCTCCTTGATGAGGGGAGCCTCCTGCTTGGCCTTCTCCTCGTCCATGCCTTGCGCCACCAGTTCTTTCACCTCCTCACGGTAGTGCTTGTCGAAGAGCACGTAGTAGTCGCCGATGAGATGGTCGCCCTTCTTGCCCGATGATTCGGGTGTCTCGCCATTGCCCCACTTCTGCCAAGCCAACATCGACTTGCAGATGTGTATGCCACGGTCGTTCACGATGTTGGTCTTCACCACACGGTTGCCATTGGCCTCCATAATCTGCGCCAAGCTCCAGCCCAGAAGGTTGTTGCGCACATGGCCCAGATGCAACGGTTTGTTGGTGTTGGGCGATGAATATTCAATCATCACGAGGGGCGAATCCTCGTGCACTGCCTTGCAACCGAAATGCTCGTCGTGGTCGATGGCCTCGAGCAGCTGGAGCCATGCCCCCTGCCCTACGCTGATGTTGAGGAAGCCCTTCACCACGTTGAAGCTCTCCACAGCCGGGCAGTGGTCCACCAAATACTGGCCAATCTCGTTGGCCGTCATCTCCGGGCTTTTGCGTGCAGCCTTGACAAAGGGGAACACCACGAGCGTGAGGTTTCCCTCAAACTCGCTGCGCGTCTTCTGTAGTTGCAGCATCTTTTCATTGGGTTCTAAACCATACAGCGCCTTCACGGCCTCGCCAGCAGCTTGGCTAATCAATGTCTCTATATTCATGGCAACAATTACTGATGAATGATGGGTTGAGGATTAGGAAAGAAAGGGGAAACAAACAAATCCGCATCCGTCCATCAACTGCACGGAAGCGGAAATGCATATTCCCAAAAGTTTGTGATTTGCTATCTTCTGATTACTCCTGGGGAGCCTCCTGTGCAGGAGCAGCAGGTGCTTCGGCGGCAGCGGCAGGTGTCTCAATGGGAGCAGCCTCGATGCCCTGGGCATTGTTGGGGTTCACGGCCGGAGCTTGGATCTCGTTCACGACGGCACCCTGCTGTCCGCTCTTGGGAGCAGTATAGGCACAGAGCACGCTGATGATAACCATGGCAGCTGCCAAGCTCCATGTGGTCTTCTCGATGAAGTCGGTCGTCTTGCGCACGCCACCGATTTGGTTGTAGGAAGAGAAGTTGGAAGCCAGGCCACCGCCTTTTGACTCCTGAATCAGCACAATGCCAACCATGAGGATGGCAGCAATCACAATGATGATCAATAAAATTGGATACATTTTTTACGCTTTATTTTTGTTGTTATTGATGATCAATTTTTCGAGAAATCGAATTTGGTCTGCAAAGTAAGCACTTTTTTTTGGAAAATCCAAATTTAATTGCTTAATTATTTCCAAAGCACGCAAATAATTGCCCTGTTTGATATAAATACGGGCCAAAGTCTCGGTAAAAACGTTATTTTCGGTCTTTTCTGCACTTTCTTCGCTCTCTGGTTCCACCTCGGGTTTCAGCACGGGATTTTGGTTGAGCACAATCTTCCCCTTGTCGTTCTCGATGAAGCTGTCGATGAGCTGCTGGCCGATGAGCTGTGGTGCCATCAAAGCCTGCTGTCGCTCCTCGTCGGTCTCGGTTTCGAGCAGATAGGCCACATAGTCCACGGCGGCATCGGCGGGTGTGGGCTTCCGCTCGTTCTTCTTTTCGGCTTCTTCCTCCTCCTTGGGCAGCGAATCCAGGAAGTCGTCGATGAGCGACAGCGTGCGGCTGTCATCGGCCCGCTGCGGCTGTGGGGCAGCGCTTTCTGCGGCTTCCTTGTCATGCGTCAGCTGATAGTGGGCCGCCTCAATCATCTGGAACAGCACGCGACGGTCGCCGATATAGATGGCGGCGCGGCGCAACTCTTCGTCGAACGATGGGTCGTGGAGCAGGAAGAGGTTCTGCAGCAACAGCAGACGAGCGCTCTGAAAATACGGGTACAACGCCAGCACCGACCGCAACTCATAGAGTGTGTCGCGGTCCATCTGCCCTGGGTTCTTGATGAGTTCTGCTATGTCCATATCTCGCTCACGTATCTTCCTCCGCCGCTGCGTGCTACCACTTGGCCACGGTGGCATTGAATATCTGGTCGGTGATGTCTTTCACCATCTGCGTCACCAGCTCCTCCTGCACGGCATTGAGACTCAACTTCGAGTCGTAGCTTTGACTGGCGGTGAATGACTGTTCGAAGTCGTCGCTATGCTTGGTATTGTTGGTAAAACGCACATTCACCGTGAGCGACAGCTCCACTTGTGCCGAACTGCCCTCGGCCGACACCGACTTGTTGCGCTGCTCGTAGCGGGTGATCTCGCCCTCCAGCTTCAGGTCGCCGTTGCGCTTCACCTGCTGCAGCTTGGTGTGGTTGGCATACTGGTCTTTCAGTTGGTTGTTGAAGATGCTCGACATGGGACCCCACACATAGTTGGAGCGTATGGGGAAGTCGGCAATCTGGATGGTCTTCACCTTCGTGTAGTCGATGCTGGCACCATTGAAGGTGTAGCTCACCTTGCAGGAAGTGAGAAGAGAAAAGTGAAAAGTGATAAGCACCACGATGATGCCTATCCACTTCAATCTTTCAACAGTCAGCTTCGAACTTTTCATTTCCCTTTCACTTGTCCATCCCATATTGCTTCAGCCGCCGATAGAGCGTGCGGTCGCTAATGCCCAGCTCGGTGGCGGCCTTCTTGCGGTTGCCGCCGTTGCGGTCCAAGGCTTTCTCCAGCATCTGTCGACTGATGTCGTTCAGGTTCAGGTTCTCATGCTCCGTAGCCGGCTCTATGTACTCCTCGGCCACGGCATCCTCCACGGTAGGCGCAGATGTCAGCGGCTGCAGCGTCGAGGCAGGGCCAATGATGGTGGGCTTGGTCTGCACGTCCTCCAACTGCTTCTTCAGCTGGCTCATCTCGCGCCGCATGTCGTTCACGTTTCCGCGCAGCTCGAACAATATCTTATATAACAACTCGCGCTCGTTCTCAAACGAGTGGTCGCCGCCCTGTCGAGAGAGCACCGTTAGCTGGGTGCTCTCGCGGTCTTGCGGGATGAACTTCCCCAGCACCTCCGGCGTGATGATGCGCTCCTGGCTGAAGATGGATATCTGCTCGGTGACGCTCTTTAGCTGTCGGATATTGCCCGGCCACTTGTAGCGCATCAGCATCTGCTTGGCTTCCTCGGTGAGCTGCACACGCTCCATCTTGTACTTCTGCGACATCTCCATGGCGAAGAGTCTGAAGAGCATCACCACGTCCTCGCCGCGCTCGCGCAGCGGGGGCATCTGTATGTTCACGCGGTTCAGTCGATAGTAGAGGTCGCTGCGGAATCGGCTCTCGCTGATGGCCTGCTCAATGTTCACGTTGGTGGCGGCCACCACGCGCACGTCGGTGTGTCGCACCTCGGTGCCTCCCACAGGGATATACTCCCCATTCTCCAGCACGCGCAGCAGTCGGGCTTGCGTGGCCATGGGCAGCTCGCCCACCTCGTCGAGAAACAACGTGCCCTTGTTGGCCACGCCGAAATAGCCGGGCGAGTCGTTGATGGCACCAGTGAACGAACCCTTCACATGACCGAAGAGCTCGCTGTCGATAGTGCCTTGGGGGATGGCGCCACAGTTGATGGCAAAATATTTTTCGCGTCGGCGCGGCGAATTGTCGTGAATGAGCCGGGGCAGGATGTCCTTTCCCACACCGCTCTCGCCGATGATGAGCACACTGATGTCTATCGGTGCCACCTTCAGGGCGTCCGACAGCGCATTGTTCAGAGCCTCGCAGTTGCCCACGATGTTATACCTCTGCTTGATGCCTTGCAGCTCCTCGTATTTCATAACAGCTGACAAAATTACACATTTTTCCCGAAACGGCTGCAATTTTGCAGAAAATTAACCGTCTTTAACCCGAGCGACTATCCGCCAGGAAAAAGGATCTGCCGTTTTTGGGGAGCTGAACACAAGCGATGGACGGCGCGAATACGCGCCGCACCCAACCGCTGGCGCGCTTCAGGCGTAGCTGTGCATGCCACCCAACAGATGGTTTACGCCGAAATAGGTGATGAGGACGGCGAGGAAGGCGCTCACCATATATATATGGTAGAAGCGGGGTCTGTTGAAGGCGGGGATAGACGCCCTATGCAGCGGCACAGCATAGACCATGAGCGTGATGAGCGCCCACGACTCCTTGGGGTCCCACGACCAGTAGTTGCCCCACGACACATTGGCCCAGACGGCACCGAGGAAGATGCCAATGGCCAACAGGAACACGGCGGGATAGAGCATCAGCTGCGACAAGGCGGTGATTTTATCGAGGGGGGCTTCGACAGATGACAGCTGAGAGTTCCTCTTCCCTTTCCTCATGATGACCAGGGCATGCAGGCCCAGCAGCAGTTGCAGGGCAAAGAGGGCGTAGGCACACATCACCGTCATGACGTGGATGGAGAGCAGCGGCGACTGCAGCACCGGCATCAACGGGGTGAGCTGAGAGCTGCTGCCACCCAGCATGGCCACCAGCAGACAGAAGGAGCCCACCAACGGACCGAAGGCGACAATGATGGGAAACTTCCTACACAGCAGGAAGGTGAGCAGCAACAGCACCCACGCCATGAACAGCATGGTCTCTGGGCCGTTGCTCACCGGGATATGTCCGCTGAGCCACCAGCGCAGGGCCAGCTGCAACGTGAGATAAACAAGAAGAAGGGCAGCAAACACAAGCGCAACCACCTTGAGCCGCTTGCCGCCGAAGGAAGCGAGCAAGGCCACGCAGAGCAGCAGACTGAGCGTCAGCGAGAGGAACACGGGCCACTTCTGGCTGCGCAAGGTGTTGTAGAATATCTCCACCTGCATCTTGTGCTCGCTGGGCAGCAGCTCGCCAATCATCTCGCGCTGAAAGAGTTTTATCTTGGCAATAATCTCGAAAGCCCTGTCGCGCTGGCCTGTGACGATGCTCTCGGTGAGGAAGTCCATCGCCTGCTTGATGAAGAACTGTTCCTTCACAGGGATTTCTTTTGGCAAAGTCTGCGCCCCTGGCGAGAACCAATTGACGGTGGAGCCCTCGAAGACACCCTCTCCGCCCCCGAGTGGGCTTGGGCTTTGATAGGGGAACATGCGGATGAACTGCCCATTGTAGAACATCTCCACGAGGTGATACTTCTCGTCGGCTTCCATCAGGGCTTTGGTGTCCACGGTGGCGTGGCCCGTCCTCTGCGCTTCGAGTGCCGCCTGCAGCTTATACTCATGATAGTCGTTGATGAAATCGGTGTAGGATGCCCACTGCCCGCTGATGCCCAGCAGCTGCTGCACGTCGCTGTTCTTCACGCGAATCAGCTTCTGCTGCTCCCAAGGCGAATAGTAAATCATCCAACTGGCGAAAATCTCATCGGCGGAATAGCCTTCCCACGAGGCGCTCCCCGTCAGTTTGGTGACGAAGTCGGTGGCCACCGTGTTGAGCGGACAGATGCGGTTGTTGTAGAGCACGGGGATGGTGCCCAAGCGGTGGGCGATGTCCTTGTCGACGGTCTGCAGATTGGCATGGGCGTTGATGCTCACCAACAGCAGCATCATCGCCGTTGCCCTGCGATAGAGTGCCCTCATCTGCGTCTTGCGCGACAGCAGCGTGGCGATAATCCCCAGCAGCAGCATGAGATAGCCCACATAGGTGATGGCGATGCCGTAGGGGTCGTAGCTCAAGCCCAGCGTGACACCCGCCCCATCGTAGTCGTAGCTCGACTGGAACAGGCGATAGCCGTCGACATGTCCGATGTTGTTCATCGACACAACGAACTCCTTGCCGTCAGAGCAGCGAATGACGCTTTGGTAGTCTAACGGGGCGTCGGTGCCGGGGTAGTTGACGATGCGAAACTCCTTCAGCTCCAGCGAGAAGGGCAACTGGTGCACCCGGCTCTCGTGGTCGACGAAGAAAGCCTCGGGCACATTCGTATGCAGCCTGACGATGCCTCGGCGGGCAAAGAGATGCGTGGTGAGCGCACCAGCCAGAATGACCACAAACGACAGATGGAGCAGCATGACGGCCAAACGCTTGTAGAGCCGCTGCTGCAACATATAGGCACAGGCCACCACCGTGAGCACGGCCCACAGCGCCGAGAACCACCACGAGCCATAGATGTGTTCACCCACAAACGACGTGCCGTGGTATTTCTCAACGACCGTGGCAAGCCCTATACACACCACGATGAGTATGTATAGGGCAAGGAGAAGGCATTTTGTTTTACTATTCGACAATGTGCTATCTGTTACATTTTATCAACGTAGAAGGTGCACGTTTTATTGTTCTGCGCCTACAGGATTCAGATGGATTCGATGAAATAGATGATTTGGTCGCGCTCCTTCTTCGTCAGGTTGCGGAATTTCTCCACCGTACTGTAGGCGTCGCTCACGCCACCCTCGTTCTTGCAACCGTGCCACATGATGGCCTCCACCACGTTGCGGGCCCTACAGTCGTGCAGCCGCTCCACGCCACTGCCACACTTAGCGGCCAGCCCACGTCCCCACAGCGGAGTGGTGCGGCACCAGCCCGTGCGGATGTCGTTCTTCATCCACAGGCGATGTTGCACAAAGTCGGTGTAGGGCCATATCTTCTGGTGAGGATAGCGCGGCATGTCGCTGTCGGCGGTGAAGAACTTGGCAGGATCCTGGATGTGGTCGTCGCCCGTCTGCCACGACGGGCGGTGGCAGGATGCGCAGCCAATCTGTGCAAACAGGCGCTTGCCCTCCTGGAAATCTTTGGTGGTGGTGTTGCGCGCTGCGGGCACGGCCAGGCCACGGTGCCATATCATCAGATTCTTATACTGCGCATCGGTCATCTCGGCGTCGAGCTTCTTGCTGGTGAGATAGGCATAGATGTCCTTCTGCAGGTCGCCGGTATGCCACTCGGGATGGGCCTTCGAGGGGTCCACGCGGTTGATGTAGTCGGTGAATCCGGCCTGCACCTCGGGGTCGTTCGAAGCGGTGGTGGCATAGTAGGTGCCGGCCAGGTCGAGATAGTGGTAGCGTCGGTCGCTGCGGGTGACGTTGGTGATGTTCCAGATGGCGTTGGCGCCAGCGGCATCGAGGATGGGTCCACGCGAGAGGGCGTAGGTGTAGCGGCGCACATACTTGGTGCCGTCGCCCTGCAGCGAGTTGCTGTAGTAGCTCTTCCAGGTGCCGGCGGCCTGGTCCCACATGGCGGGGTTGAGGGCGTCGGTGCGGCCGATGCTGTTGTAGTAGTCGCTCTCCTGCTTCCACTGTGCGGTGATGGCCTCGTCGGGGATGGCATCGGTGAGGCCCGTGCCGTAGATGCCGATGGTCGACTCGAGCAGCACACCTATCTCATTATTATATTGGTCGGCAGTGAGCGTCACGTCGCTGCCGCCACGGCTCACCACCACGGGAGCGTAGTAGGCGCTGTAGGGGATGGTAACCTCAGGATAGATGAGCGAGTAGGTCTCGCCGTCGGGGAAGCGGTTGCCCCATTCGTCGGTGTAGTTGTTCCATGCTATGCGTATCTGGTTCTCGTCGATGGGTGCCTTGAAGGGCTTCACGGCTCCCGTCTGCGGCATGCCGGCCACCGAGCGGATATAGGCGTTGGTGGTCTTGTCGTAGACCACGAGCAGATAGCCGTTGCGGTGGGTGTCGGCCTTATACTCCGTCTGGCGGGCACCATGGCCGTAGCCGGGATGGCAGTAGAGACAGCCGCGACGCACGTAGACGGGCCCCAGGCCGTGGAAGGCACCGTCGGTGTTGGTGTTGTAGTCTTTCTCAAAGAGGTACTCGCCCTCGTTGAAGGCGGTCATCATCCCCGCCGTCTCCACTGCCTTGGTGGGCTGCTCGAAGGCGGTGGCGGTGTTCACGGTGGTGGTGCCGAGCAGGCCACCGGCATAGTAATCCTCGGGATAGTCGCTGGTGGCGGGGTCGCCGATTTCCCATGTGGTGGGCGAGTCGGCATCATCGTTGTCAGAGCATGCAGCGATGAAGGCATTGCCGCAAAGCACAACGGTGGCGGCGAACATCATCCGCCCCCACCCTCTTATTGTGGTAGTTAATAATTCACTTTTCATTGTTTATTCTTTTTTTTTAATTTTGGGAGTGTGGGAGTTTAGGAGTGTGGGAGTTTGGGAGTTTAGGAGTTTGGGAGTGTGGACGTTAGTTTTAGGGGCGGAATGGCGTATCGACGCACTATCGGGAAAAGACTATTGTCCAAACTCCTAAACTCCTACACTCCCATACTCCTCAACTACTACACTCCTCAACTCCTACACTCCTCAATTCCTCACCTTCACAATAGCCTGATAGAGCTTCTGCGCATTGTCGGCCAGCGTGCGATAGGTGGCCAGCACCACGTTGTCTACATAGTTCTCGTTGATCACCTTGCACTGTGCCTCCACGGTGGCGTTGCCGGCATATCCCTTCAGCGTCTCCGACATCTCCTCCAGTGCATCGTCCAGGTCGCCCAGTGCGTCGATGGCCACCTTGCATGAAGCATCTGAATAGTAGAGGGCAAACGGAGCCTTCATGGCCTTTATCTTGCCGAGGGCAGCGTCGAGCTTCGTCACCACGTTCTTGGCCTGGGCGGCCAGCGTGGCGTTGCCGGCGTTCTGACAGAAATAGATGAGCGACTGCTGTGTGGGCGTGGTGGCTCCCATCTGTCCGTAGAGGGCGTTCTTGCACGACACGATGTTGTCGTAGAAGTCGGTGATGGAGTTGTAGGCGTAAGGCGACTCAATGTAGGTGGCATCCTCTCCGGTGAAGGGCAGACCAATCTTCGAGTCACCCACCTCGCCGATGATGTCCTGACAGCCCGAGATAATCTCCAGCGTGGCCTCCAGGGCGGTGTCCCAGTCGCCGGTGCCGGGGTTCTTGAACGCCTTTCCGAAGTTCTGGAACGAGCCGAGGGCGCCCTCTACGTCGCCATCGTCGTTGATGGAGTTGTGGGTGGCCACGTAGTTCACGGCTATCTGATGGCGCTCGGCATTGCTCTCTTTCGAGTCCCAGGCAGCCTCCAGCGTGGCGGTGGCATTGTAGAGGTCCTTGGCCACGGCGCAGATGTAGCTGTACTCAAGTGTGGTGATTTGACTGATTTGTCGCGGCTGGCCCTGCCGGAACAGCACATACTCCAGACCGTGATAGCCCAGGATGCCGGAATTAGCGGTCTTGATAAACTGGTCGAGGTTCGACATGGCCTTCGTGTCGCGCAGCACGTCGGCCAGGTCGTTGGCGGCCACGGGCCACGTGTCGGTGTGGGGGTCGATGGAGTACACATCGGCAGCGCCGAAGAGGAAGGCCTCCGACTGCTCCCAGTTGGCGCGGGCCACCTTCCAGTCACTACAAGCCTGGTCGAGGGCTGCCTGAGAGCCCGTCACAACACTGTTGTCGGCATCGTCATCGTCGGAACACGAAACGAAACCGGTGGACAACACGGCAGCAATGGCTGCCACTTTCAAGAGATTCTTGTTCATCATAGTTTTAAACTTTTATTTTATGTTTGTTTTGATAGTATTTTTTGGGAGGGGACAACTCAGCTGTCTATTCCTTTTAACAACGAATTTTACGAATTAAGCTAATTACACTGCCTATTGTTTTAAAAACGAATTTTACGAATTAAACGAATTGAAGGCAGAAGGATGACTCATATTGTCTTTCTATGCCATGTCTTCTATACTTCAAATCTCTATTACTCCTATTATTACTATTTCTACTATTACTACTATCTCTACTATTACTACTATTTCTACTATTACTCCTCCACTCCCTCACAGCAGTTTCCCGCTGTAGGTCACTCCCACGCTCACGCTCGGCTCGTTGTTGTAGGGCTGCTTGTAGAGCGGACTGTCGGCCTGGAGGCCGTTGTTGTTCGGTTTCTCGAAGAAGCGGTAGGAGTACTCGCCCTTGATGGTGATTGGCTTCACGGGCGAGTAGTTCAGGCCGAAGGCGCAGCGGTATTTCTTCGAATACTTGTACATCGACTGGTAGGTGCCGCTGGCCATCGTGTTGTAGTGCTCGAAACGCCCGAAGACCACCAGCTTGCTGCTCCCCCTGTCGGCACTACAGAGCACGGGCACGACATCGTAGCCGGCCTCTACGGCATAGGCCAGGGCATGGCTGCCAATGTTCGAGTAGTGGTGCGGGTTGCCGTCCTGATACTTGTGGTGCGTCCAGTTGGCCTGGTTGTAGGCCGAGATGGCATCGGCATCGCCGAAGTGTGCATAGTCCACATTGCCGCGCACCGTCCAGTTCCAGCGCTGCAGCGTGAAGTCGAGGGCCACGATGGCCAGTGCGCCCGTCACGTCGTCGTATTTCGTGCCCGGCGTGCGCAGAGTGTTGCGGAAGGTGTAGCCGTAATAGCCGCTCAAGCCCACGCGCAGACCCGGGAGGGAGTAGTTGTCGACGCGAAAGGCTCCGGCGTAGTTGTTGGCCACCTTAAACTCGTAGGGACTGGTGGCGCCGTAGTGCACGAAGTCCTCGGCGGTGAAGCTCTCGCTGTTCAGACCCGACAGCAACTGCACCTCGTAGCGCCAGTCCTTCAACCGTCCCCACAGTGCTACGCCCACCTGGTGCCACGTGTTGGGCATGATGGTGGCCTCGCCCTCGGGACGATAGACGGTGAAGAACTGATGGGGCTCGTGGTAGGCGTTGCTGTAGCCCACGGGCACGATGATTTCGCCTGCCTTCACATTCAGCTTGCCGCCCGCAAACTCCTTGTTAATCCAGAACTGCTCGATGTTCACCTCGCCGCCCTTCTCCACCTCGGCCTCGTATTCGCCGGCCTCCTCGGCCTCTATCTCCACGGCGGTGCCGTTGCCGCCATGCTCAAACTCCATCTCGCCGCCCAGCGTCCAGCCCTTGCCAAAGTCGTAGCCCAGGTTCAGGCACACGTGGGGCAGGTCGAAGCGTCCGTGGCTCTTGTCGCCAGCATAGTTCTCGGGCTTCTTGTAGCGGTTGAAGCTCTGGCTGTAGAAGTTGCGGGTCATCACGGCCTCGCCATAGCCGCCGATGTACAGGCGCTGCAGGGCCTCGCCCTTGGGGCTGGCTTGCGCGGCCTGGCTCGTGGCACCCGTGATGGCGTCCACGTCCTTCGTGTCCGATTCCTGCCCCAGGGCGCAGAGGCTCCATGCGGCGAGGACAACAGTAATAAAAGATGTTTTCATCATATACATCATCGTTTCGTCATTTGCGGGTGCAAAGGTACGGCAATCCGGCAAAACAGGCAATACCCAAAAATAGTGAAATTCTATTGGGTTTTTGGAAGACACGAAGCGTAATCTGTGCCAGCAGTCATGAATAATGCAGACCAAAGTGATGCAAGAACGCCAAATCCGCTATCGCGAGGGCCGCACGCTACACTATTCATTGCTGCAGGATGCTCCCACAGAATAAAAATCGGTTGGCAGCGAACGCTGCCAACCATTTCCCCGACCGCTGCCATCATTGGCAGCGGCCGCTGCCAATCATGTCCCCGCCCGCTGCCAACCGAAAAAGCATGGCTTTTTTCCCGTTTGGTCATGCGTACATCCCAATTTGCCCACACCTCTCTCCCTATTGCCCTGCGCCTATCAATCAGCCATACCAACGTTTCCCATTTTTGCGGCTCTTTTTTGCGGAATGATTCCCCCACTCAGTCGGATTTGGGGAGCTGCGGAGGTATTTCTTGTTAGGAAAACAGATAAAAACAAAAAGTACAGATAAAAACCTTTTTCCTGTTTTTCTTGTTTTTTCCTGTTTTTCAAAATCCAACTGAGCGGGGTGCGTTCAGTCGGATTCATGCGTACATTCGGTAGGGACGGAACTTGTGTCCGTCCGCAAGCAATTTGCCCACGCGGACGGACACAAGGTCCGTCCCTACGGTGCCGTTCGGGCGGCAAATCTGGCCAAGCGGTCGAACGGTACGTGAGTGCCCCGACCCCAGCCCATCCCCTTACAGGGGCGGGGGGAGCGGCGAGACATTATTAAATTAAAACGGTGAAGAAGCAAATCCTTCACTATACCGAGCAGAGCGGGGGCGCAGCAAAAGCCCCAGAGGGGCGACGGAATACAGGCAGGAGCACGCCCCTGTGAAAGCAGACGGAACGAAAGCCCCGGAGGGGCGACGGAATACAGGCAGGGGCATCGCCCCTGTGAAAGCAGACAGAACGAAAGCCCCGGAGGGGCAACGGAATACAGGCAGGGGCATCGCCCCTGTGAAAGCAGACGGAACGAAAGCCCCGGAGGGGCGACGGAATATCCTGCCAATCTTCTGGGTTTTACATGGGCGATGCCCTTATTGGACGATTAGTGCTCACCATCGGCGTCCGTCGCCCCTCCGGGGCTATTGGGGGGGGGGCACCTTTACAGGGGCATCGCCCCTGTGAAAGCAGACGGAACAAAAGCCCCGAAGCAGAGCCGAAAGCCCCCGAAAAGGGCGGTTTGGCAACTCGCAGGAGAAAAAGATGACGAAAGTTTTGGCTGTTTGCAAAAAATAACTTATCTTTGCAAACTGAAACTAACAATTACTGATTAACAACTAATAATTTTATAAACAATTTTTATTCTATGTCTTTCAAACTGAAAAGCTTGATCCGGCTGGGCGACACCGCTCGGCGGACGATGCTGTTGGCATTGCTCGCCATGGGCGGCACCCTGCTGACGAATGCACAGACAAAGGTGACAGTCGTGGACGCCACAGGCGAAGCTGTGATTGGAGCCAGCGTGATTGAGAAGGGCACCCGCAACGGCGGCGTGACCGACCTGGACGGCAACTACACCATCACGGTGAAGACCGACAACCCCATCGTCATCTCCTACATTGGCATGAAGAGCCAGACACTGAGCGTGAAGGGAAAGAGCACGCTGAAGGTGGTGCTCGAGGACGACAACACCACACTGAACGACGTGGTGGTGATTGGCTACGGCTCGGTGCGCAAGAAGGACCTGACGGGCTCGGTGGCCACTGTGAACAGCGAGCAGCTGCAGGCAGTGCCCGTGGCCAACGCCTCCGAGGCACTGACGGGTAAGATGCCCGGCGTGCAAATCACCAGCACCGAAGGTTCGCCCGATGCCGAGGTGAAGATTCGCGTGCGCGGCGGCGGCTCCATCACACAGAGCAACGACCCGCTCTACATCGTCGACGGATTCCCCGTGGACGGCATCAGCGACATCCCTGCCAACGACATCGAGGACATCACCGTGCTGAAGGATGCCTCCAGCACCGCCATCTACGGTAGCCGAGGCGCCAACGGCGTCATCCTCGTCACCACCAAGAGCGGTAAGGCCGGACAGACCAAGGTAAGCTACAACGCCTACTACAGCTGGAAGAAGATTGCCAAGACGATGGACGTGCTCAGCGCCTACGACTATGCCAACTGGCAGTATGAGCTAGCCCTGCTGAAGAATGGAAACGACCCTCAGAAGATTTCGTCGTACACCGACTACTTCGGCAACTATCAGGACATTGACCTCTACAAGAACATTGAGGAGAACGACTGGCAGGACATCACCTTCGGGCGCACCGGTCACACCTTCAACCACAACGTGAACGTGAACGGCGGTACGGAGAGCATCAAGTACGCCTTCAGCTATGCCCACATGAACGATAAGGCCATCATGATTGGCTCCAGCTTCAAGCGCGACAACTTCAGCCTGAAGCTGAACACCAAGCCCTCGAAGCGCACCACCTTCGACCTGCAGGCCCGCTATGCTATCACCGACATTCGGGGCGGCGGCGCCAACGAGGCCACGGGTGCCTACGACACCGACCGTCGTCTGGCCTATTCGGTCATCTACACCCCCATCCCATTGGCTAACCTTGATCCGACCGCCGGCACCGACGACGACCTGGGCAACCTCTACAACCCCGTGCAAGCCGCTGCCGACAACGACCGCAAGAAGGAGCGCAAGAACCTGAACCTGGGCGGCGCCTTCGGATGGGAGGTCATCGACGACCTGAAGCTGAAGACCGAGTTCGGCTACGACGACTACACAGAGTACGACCAGCGCTTCTGGGGACTCACCACCTATTATATTAAGAATGTGCCGGCCAACGAGAACCAGAACCACCCAGCCATCAACCTGGTGAACACCAGTCGCCACCGTTTCCGCAACACCAACACCGCCAACTACGACTTCAAGAAGCTGCTGAACAGCGAAGACCACTCGCTCAACCTGCTGGTAGGACACGAGTATGTCATCACCAAGAAGCATGCCAACACCAACACGGTGCATGGATTCCCTGTGGACTACGACTCCGACACCGCCTGGAAGCTCACCTCGCAGGGTGTGCCCTTCACTGTCGACGACTCGTATGCCGCCGACGACAAGCTGCTTTCATGGTTCGGCCGCATGAACTACAACTACCAAGACAAGTACCTCGTGAGCGCCACCTTCCGTGCCGACGCCTCGTCGAAGTTTGCCAAGCAGAACCGCTGGGGTTACTTCCCCTCGGCAGCACTGGCATGGCGCGTCAGCTCAGAGCCCTTCATGAAGAGCACCGAAAACTGGCTCGACGACTTGAAGCTGCGCGTGAGCTATGGTACCGCCGGTAACAACAACATCCCCACCGGACAGCTGGTGCAGATGTATGAGAACAAGGCCACGTCGTGGGTGAACGGCATCAGCAACTACTGGGCACCATCGAAGACCATGGCCAACCCCGACCTGAAGTGGGAGACCACCATCACCCGCAACATGGGTATCGACTTCACCCTCTTCGGAGGCAAACTGAACGGTACCATCGAAGGCTACATCAACACCACGAAGGACCTGCTCATCCAGTTCCCCACACAGGGAACAGGCTACGACAACCAGTACCGCAACCTGGGTAAGACCGAAAACAAGGGTGTGGAAGTGAGCTTCACCTACCATATTATTAACAAGAAGGACTACGGACTGGACTTCAGCGCCAACTGGGGCCTGAACAAGTCGAAGATCAAGAGCCTCGGCATCATGGAGGACTTCGGCAAGGACTCGCGCTGGGCTTCGACCGAGATTGGCAACGACTACTGGATTGCAGTGGGCGGCGCCGTGGGCGAAATCTACGGTTTCAAGGCCGACGGCCGCTATGAGGTGAGCGACTTCACGGGCTACAACGAGGCTACCGATACCTGGACGCTGAAAGACGGCGTGGCCGACGCCAGCTCCGTGGTGGGCAAGGTGCGTCCTGGCTCGCTGAAGATTAAGAACATTGCCGACAACGAGGGCGAGACCAACAAGATTGGCAATGAGGACATCACCACCATCGGCAACGTGAAGCCCGACTTCTTCGGCGGATTCAGCCTCACCGGCCGCGCCTACGGATTCGACCTCGTGGCCAACTTCAACTACAGCGTGGGCAACAAGGAGTACAACGCCAACAAGATCATGTACACACAGACTGGCAAGTACCAGTATCGCAACATGATCAGCGACATGGAAGCCGGCAAGCGCTGGACCAACCTCGATCCTGTGACCGGACTGCTGAGCAATGACCCCGACCGTCTGGCCGAGCTGAACCGCAACACCACCATGTGGAGCCCCTACACCAGCAAGATGATTCTTACGGATTGGGCTGTGGAAGACGCCTCGTTCCTGCGACTGAACACCCTGTTGCTGGGCTACACCATCCCCGCCAAGCTGACCAAGCGCGCCGGCATCAACAGTCTGCGATGCTACGTCACAGCCTACAACGTGTTCACCATCACCGGCTATGAGGGCTACGACCCCGAAGCCGACTGCATACGCCGCGACCAGCTCACTCCCAATGTGGACTACTCGGGCTATCCCCGCAGCCGCTCATTCGTCGTTGGACTGAATTTGAATTTCTAAACTTAAAGGAGGAAACATAAGATGAAAAACAAGATAAAACTTTCCATGATGGCCCTGTCGCTCGTCGCGTTCACCTCGTGCGACATGGACGCCCCCAGCATTTCCTCGCTCGACGGTGAGACGGTCTACTCCACCTACTCGCTGGCCGAAGCCGAGGTCATGTCCATTCACGTCTCTTTCGGTGAAACCAACTCCTACCGCGGACGATTCCTGCCCTACTATGGCGTGAACACCGACGTGGAGGTGGGCAACTCGCCCGACGTTACCAAGGCCGGCGACGACAACAAGAACGACCTCTGGGACTACAACACATCGCCCACCAACGGACAGATGAACACCGACAACAACGCCTACGCCAAGTTCTACGAGGGCATCGAGCGCGCCAACCTCGCCATCGAGGGACTGCGCCGCTTCGGCAACATCGAGACCAACAAGGACATGGCTCAGCTTTTAGGCGAAGCGCTGACGCTGCGCGCCGTCATCTACAACGACCTCATCAAGGCATGGGGCGACGTGCCCGCACGCTTCGAGCCCAACAACTCGGACAACATGTACCTGCCACGAACCAATCGCGACGTCATCTACAAGCAGCTGCTGGCCGACCTGTTGGAGGCCGAGAACTACTGCTACTGGCCTAACGAGAACAAGATTACACAGAGCACCGAGCGCGTGAGCAAGGCCTTCGTGAAGGCACTGCGTGCCCGCCTGGCCCTCTACGCCGGTGGCTACGGCCTGCGTGGCGACGGCTACCGTCTGTCGAAAGACCCTGAGCTGGCACCGCAGCTGATGTACGAGATTGCCCGCCAGGAGTGCGAGGACATCATCAAGCAGGGCTGCAACACGCTCGGCGCCTTCAAGGACAACTTCATCAAGCTCTGTCAGGACAACGTCGCTGCCGGCGGTGAGAGCCTCTGGGAGATTCCCTTCTCGGCCGGACGCGGACGCGTGCTCTACACCTGGGGCGTGAAGCACAACTCCAAGGACCAGTACACCCAGCAGGCACAGGGCGGCGTGAACGGCCCCATCGCCTACCTGTACTACGACTACGATGCCGACGACATCCGCCGCGACATCACCTGCGTGCCCTACGAGTGGAGCAAGGAGCTGAACAACGGTAATGCACACGTCACCTTCCGCGCCATCAACAAGTGGTGCTTCGGCAAGCTGCGCTACGAGTGGATGAACCGCATCGTCACCTCGACCAACGACGACGGCGTGAACTTCCAGTACATGCGCTTGGCCGACGTCTACCTGATGGCTGCCGAGGCCGAGAACGAACTGGGCAACACCTCCGTGGCATGGGGTTACATGAAGCCCGTGCTCGACCGTGTCCTGCCCGCCTCAAAGGTGAGCGCCCTGCAGGCAAAGTACACCGCCAGCAAGGAAGCCTTCCGCGAGGGTATCTACGACCAGCGCGCTCTGGAGTTTGCCGGTGAGGCATTGCGCAAGCCCGACCTGGTGCGCTGGGGCAACATCGACAAGAAGATGGAGGAGGCCAAGAGCAAGCTGCGCGCACTGCAGCAGCGCACCGGAGCCTACGAGGGACTGCCCGACAAGGCATACATCAACAACGCCGAGGACGCCAACGCCATCCAGATCTACGGTCTGAACAAGGGCGAAGACAGCCCCTCCGACCTCATCAAGGCCGACTGGGAGTCGAAGAACTGGTTTGTCAGCAGCGACAAGTTTGTGCTCACCGACGCCTACATCGACGGACTCTACACCGTGCAGCCCAGCACTCACTGCCTATGGCCCATCTGGCAAACCTTCATCAACAGCAGCAACAACATGCTCAACAATGATGGCATCTACGGCCAGCTGTCGGATTGAACGTTGAACGTTGAACAATAATAATTGACCATTATGAAAAAGAATATAATTAGCAAGTTTATCATGGCCGGGGTGGCAGTGCTGACGCTCGCTGCCTGCGGTGAGCCCGACAACGAGATCACCAGCATCAACTACGGCCGTAACTTCTCGCCCACCGACATGAAAGCCAGCGTGCGCAATCGCACCAACGTGGAACTGTCGTGGACCGTGCTGCCGGGCATCACCACCTACAACGTCGAGGTGTTCGCCAACGACAGCCTTACTTTCAGCGGAAGCCCCGTACAGTCGTTCACCGTAGGCCCCGACCAGGTGCCCGTCACCATCAAGGGACTGGAGGGCGAGACCGCCTACTCCTTCCGCGTTCAAGCACTCGACGGCAACGAGAGCCGCAATTCCAAGTGGAGCACGGCCTACGCCAAGACCGATTCTGAACAAATCCTGAAGGCTGTGGCCGAGGAAGACATCAAGGGAACATCCGTCACCCTGCGCTGGCCTGCCGGCGAGGAAGCTGCCAAGATTACCCTCAACCCCGGCAACATCGAATACAACATCACCCCTGCCGACATCGCAGCCGGAGCAGCCACTATCACAGGCCTGACACCTGAGACCGACTACACCGCCGTGATGACACGTGCCAGCGGCAAGACGCGCGGCAAGATTAGCTTCAAGACTGGCATCGACCTCGCCGACACCGACATCCTGGTGAAGGCTGGTGAGGACATCGCCACCGCTGTGGCTAATGCCCCCGAGGGCTTCCGCCTCATCTTGGAGCCTGGTGAATATGGTGTGACGAAGGGCGGCGACGAGCCGGCCGACTTCGGTGGAGCACTGAAAATCACCAAGAAGATTGCCATCAAGGGACTGCGCCAGAACGAGCATCCCGTCATCAAGGGACGCGTGGAAGTACAGGCAGACCTCGACATCGACCAGGTTAGCTTCGACGGAACGGGCACCGATGGCGGACAGTGCTTCAACTTCAATGGCGAGACCAACCTCGACCACCTGAACATCACGAACAGTGAAATCAGCAACTACACCAAGGGATTCTTCTACCTGAACGTGGCCATCGTCGTCAACACCATCAACATCGACAACTGCGTCATCAGCAACATCGAGTGCTCGGGCGGCGACTTCTTCGATAGCCGTAAGGGTGGCTACAACACCTTCAACCTGAAGAACAGCACCATCTACGAGTGTGCCAAGGAGCGCGACATCTTCCGCATGGACGACGCTTCCGAGGCTGTCAGCGCTACGCCCGTCATCACAGTCGACCAAAACACGTTCTACAACGTGGGTAGCGGCGGTGCCAACTATCGCGTGTTCTACATCCGCTTCGTAGGCAACAAGATCACCTACACCAACAACATCATGGTGGGCACCAACTACAAGCGCGGCTTTGCCAACCAGAGCAAGACCGACCAGGAGCCTACGCTCGAGAACAACGTCTACTTCAACACCGAGAACCTCATCGAAGCTGGTGCCACTGCCGACGCCTCCATCTCCTGGTTCGACGAAAAGGGAAAGAATCTCGACCCGCAGTTCAAGGATGCCGCCAAGGGCGACTTCACTGTGCAGAACGACAACGTGAAGGACACCAAGGCCGGCGCTCCCCGCTGGATGTAACAAGCTGAACACAATCTCTTCGGAAGACACGGGAAATCAAGCGTTCCCGTGTCTTCTGCTTTTGCCCCACAGTTTACTCGGATAGCAATTCTTTTATCACCAAGTCTTTGTTTGTTACGAATGCCAACATATCACGAAAGATATAACAATCATTGTACGAGGTACTATTCAATACACCATTTTCTGCAACGTATATCTCCGCATCTGGATATGCGAGAATTACGGGAGAGTGGGTTGAGATAATGATTTGTGACCCACGCTGGTATTGATATCAGTGAGAAGTAAGAAGTGAGAGGTGAGAAGTTTGGTTACAATTCAAGCAAAAATGCTGAAGGCAACCAAACTTCTCACCTCTCACTTCTCACCTCTTACTCCTCACAATCGGGGGTGGTAGCGTTGATGTCGGCACGGGGAAAGGCTGACATGCGCAGACGGGCGGCTCCCATGGGAACCAGACGGATGGTCTCCACCTCGGTGGCGCGGGGCACGAAACGGGTGGGCAGCACATCGGTCATGCCCGTAGCGTCGAAGCCCCAGGCAGGAATCTTTCGGCCTTTGGCTGTAAACTCTAAGGGCACCGACTCCAAGGTGAAAGGATAGTTGTCGGCAGGCCATGGCTTACGGCTCACGGTGATGTCAAGGGGAAGGTTTTGGTCGTCCACGCTCAGGGCATAGTTCCATGGGGAATCAGCAAACAGCTCGTAGGCGGGCCATCGGCTCTTGTCGACGCTCTCCTGCCAGTGAGAGTCGTCCTGCACTATCTCGGGGTCGCTGCTGTCGCGCTGCTTCAGACGTTCCTCGATGCGCAGCGAGAGGGTCAGCGGACCATAGTTCACGCTGATGCTCCCTTTGTTTTGAGGCCATACGTCGGTGGTGATGGCCATGGGCAACGTGAGCACGACCTGGTCGCCGTCGGTCCATTCCCGTTGAACTTTATAATAGGCAGCCCTACCCTGCCTTAATGCCCCCGAAGGAACTACAGGCTGGCCATTGATGCTGAGGATGGAAGCCCCTGAAGCCCATGCAGGAATTCTCAGATAGAGCGGGAAGCTGACGGGCAGGTCTGTATGAATGGTCATTCGGATTTCCTCCTCAAAGGGATAGTGGGTGTCTACCGTCATGCGCACGGTCTGACCATCGGCCACCTGTGACGTGGTCTCGTTGGCGGCATAGAGCATAGCGCAAAGGCCTCCGTCGCTGGTGCCCATGACCAGATGCTCGGTGAAGTAAGGCCAGCCCATGCCGTGGTTGTGCTGACAGCAGCGGCTGCTGAAGGGACTCATGGAGAGCATGCCGCGCAGACTGTTGTCGATGCTGGGCGCATGGTTCTTGCCATCGCTGATGGCCATGTTGGGCGAGGTGATGTAGCGCAGGGCACGCATATCACTGGTCATGGCTGCGGGCAGGGTGTTGAAAGCCACTTGTTCGCAGTGGTCGGCCCAGAAGGGGTCGCCCGTGATGCCCATCATCAGCTCGTCGCTGGCCATCTGCTCCACCACGGCACAGGTCTCGGTTCCCTGTCGTGGGTCGATATATCCCTGCCGCGCATTCTCGTCGGCCCCGTACATGCCACCCGGCACCTGTCCGTAGCGCTGGCGCATGGTGTGGTGGTTGTCGTAGGCAGCCTGCAGCATCCGCTCATCGCCATTCAGCACATAGTACGTCGCAGGTTCGCGAAATCCCTGCGCCACATTCACGCCGTGCCAGTTGGGCAGGTCGTCCTTCATGGTCCAGTCCACTCCGCCACGGTGCAACTTATCGATGAGTGGCAGGATAGCCTCATCGCCCGTATGGTTGTAGAGCCACACCACGCTCCACTCGTTGTCGCCGCCTCTCTTCGACTGCCATAGCCCTTTCAGGAAATGGTCGTCGGCAATGGTCAGCTCCCATTTGAAATAGTTTGTCATGGCTGTCAGCACCCGCTCGTCGGCTGTCGCCTCATAGTAGGTTTGCAAAGCCCATAGCATAGGCATCTTCGCCCATAGGTCGGGTGTGTTGGGGTCGCCGTCGGTGCCGCTGGGCCCCAGCTCGCCGTTGGCTTTCAGGTGTGTCAGCACCGCCTCGAACCACACCTCGGCCTCCTGCTTCATCTCCTCATCGTCCAAGATATAGGCCAGCGATGAGTAGCCGCGCAACCAGTAAGGCACCTCTTCCCAACCGTGGTCGCCCCTGTCGCTGAGCCACTGGTTGCTGCGCTTGTCGAGCCATGCGCTCACCGTGCCTAATTGTCCGTTCAGGCCCGAGCGCTGGCGGTGGAGTATCTCGCGCAGCCAACCTCGCGGCTGCACCCGTCCCACAGGCAGTTTCCTCAGATAGCCGCCATGCAGCGGAGCACGATAACCGCCCGATGCGGTCATGTCGGGGCTCTCCACAATGCTCACCATTGTTTCCTGAGCTTGCACGCCCATCGTGGCAAAGAGGCCAAGAGCCATCATCCCAAAGAGTTTGCTTACTTGCATCGTCTGTTACTTTTTGGTGAATTTCTTGTTTCTTACGATATAGACGCCAGAAGTATCCCTCTGCCGTATGCCTTTTAAGTCGTAGGCCGCCTCATCGCTGCCGTCGTCGGTAGCCCTGACGGAACGAATAGCGTCGGCATTTTCGGGGCGAGTCAGCGTCAGTCCCATGTCAATGTGTCCGCCACCAGCCCCCTGCATCAGCGAGACGGCCAGCACATTGTCGCCCTCGCGCAGCAGTGCCTTATGGCGCGGGGTGAAGGTGCGCGTGGCATAGTCGTTGTCGTTCCAGCCATTGTAGACCCACAGCAGCACGCCATTCAGGTAGAGGCGTGGATTCTCATCATAACTGCACGTCAGCGTCAAGGCGCTTTTGTCCAACATGGCCACATCGTCGGCTGATAGTGTGAAGTGCCGCCTGACGAGCAGCGGCTGCACCTCGCTGCCCCATGGCGTGATGCGGAAAGCGTCGGGCGAATTGCTCAGCGGCCCATAGCCCAAGACCCAGTCGCCCTCGTCAACACAGCGCCCCGCCCAGGACTTTGGTTCCAACCGTCCCAGCTCCTCATTACTGTTCAACAAATAATAAGCACACGGCCACGGCCCATCCTCCTTGGTGGATAGCAGTTGCAAGGTGGTGTTCTGGGCCTCGGCGGCAGTCACGGCCAGCAACAAAAGTGCACAAATGATTATCCTTTTCATTTTTTTCTGCAAAGTTATGGAATAAAATTGGCCACGCACAAAATAAACTGTTCAGATAATGAAACTGTTCATTCAAAACGAGGAATAACAACATTTTTGGCATAGCCGCTGACAGTGTGCGCCGTTTTTGCCCTGTTTTTTCGCCCTCACTTGAAAAAAAAGGGAATAATTGTGCGTAATTCAGAATTAATGCTTAACTTTGCCCTGAAAAAAAGAAATGATAACATTTATTAAAAACAAAAACGCTATGAAAAAGGTTTTTGCTCTGGCAGCAGCCGCCATGATGACTGCACTCTGCGTGAACGCGCAGACTCGTTTTGATTCAGGCACCTTCACCCTGCAACCCCGCTTGGGTGGAACGGGTTCGATGTTCATCAACGCCCCCGACAGGACTATCAACGGCGAGAAAGTAGATGCTACTGCCGCTGGAGGCACTTTCACCGGACTCGACCTGGAGTATTACCTCAGCGAGCGCATCGGCATCGCTGCCGGCGTCAACTACGCTGGCAGTGGCACAGGATGGGAGAACTTCGACTACAAAGGTGCCAGTGGCGCGAAGATGGAAGTGAAGGAGATTGCTTGGAAGACCGAGTACATCAACATTCCGCTGACCCTCAACTGGTATGTGCTGAAAGGCTTTGCCCTCAAAACGGGCGTGCAGTTTGGCTTCCTCGTTTACGCCAAGGACTTCTCACTGACAGAGTACAGCACGGGCGACACGGACTTCACGCTGACGGAAGAGACCGACATCAAGGACGACCTCAACAAATTCGACATCTCGATACCCATTGGTCTGAGCTACGAGTTCAAGTTCCCCATTGTCATCGACTTCCGCTTCAACATTGGCCTAAACAAGGTGAACAAGAAAGCTACCTTCGACGGCAAGGACTACAAGAACATGCAGGCTGCCCTCACCTTCGGCTATAAGTTCAAGCTCTAAACTGTATTAGATTATAACAACGAATTTCACTTCGCAAGGGATGGTCGCGTGAAACAACGAATTAAACGATTTTCACGAATTACACTAATTAAACAGATTTCACTGACCATCACTATTTCACTGATTGTTCTTGATGTCGAGGATAATCATATCGTTCAACATGGGAGCGCGTGCGTCCTTGCCCAACATTGATGCGGGCAGGGATGCACGCGCTCCCCAATAAACAGCATGAATAATACCATCCTATGATGGGATGTCATCAAAAAGAAACATGAGACAGCAATTGATTGGAATGCTTGCCGCCATCCTGACACTCAGCGGCACCAGCGCACAAGCGCAGAGACAACGCAGCGACGAATTCCACGCCAAGTATGAACTGAAAGAGGTGGTGGTGATGAGCCGCCACAACATCCGCTCACCCCTGACGTCGGGCGGCGCAGCCTATCAGCGTGTCACGCCGCATAGCTGGTTCCAGTGGTCGTCGCCCAGCAGCCAGCTGTCGTCGCGTGGCGGCGTGCTCGAGACAGAGATGGGACAGTTCTTCCGCAAGTGGGTGGTCAGCGAGGGGCTGCTGCCCGATAACTACCGCCCCGAGGGCGACGAGGTGCTGTTCTATGCCAACTCGCGCCAGCGCACCTTTGCCACGGCCAAGTATTTCTCGGCTGGATTCCTGCCCTTCGCCAACGTGGAGATTACCCACAAGTACGAGGAGGACAAGATGGACCCCGTCTTCACGCCTCAGTTTACGAAGATGAACGACACCTATCGCCAGCAGGTGTTGGCCGAGATTCAGGCCATGAACGGTGGCCCACAGGCATGGATGGCCGCTCAGCAGCCCACCCTCGACCTGATGGAGGAGGTGCTCGACATGGCCCATTCGCCCGCCGCCCTGCAGGGCGACACCACCCACTTCTGGTATGACGACGTGCAGTTCAAGATTGAGAAGGGCAGCGAGCCCAAGATGAGTGGCGGCTATACCCTGGCCAACAGTGTGGCCGACGCCCTGGTGCTGCAGTGCTACGAATCGGAGAGCATGACGGCCTTCGGCCATGAACTGACCAGGGAGCAGTGGCGGGCCATCTGCCAAGTGAAGGTGGTTTACGATGCCCTGCTCTTCACCGCCCATGTAGCCGCCGTCAACCTGGCCCATCCGCTGGTGAGCCGCATCCGCGAGGAGCTGCAGCGCAACGACCGCAAGTTCATGTTCCTTTGTGGCCACGACTCCAACCTGTGCAGCATCGCGGCAGCACTCGGCATCGAGTTCCCCGAAGCCGAGGGCGCACTGGAGCTGCACACACCCATCGGCTCCAAGCTGGTGTTCGAGAAGTGGAGCGACGGCTCTGAGGATTATGTGGCCATCAACTTGGTCTATCAGGCCATCGACCAGCTGCAGGGTCGCACCCTGCTCTCGCTCGACGAGCCGCCGATGGTGATGCCTATCACGGTGAAAGGACTCACCGCCAACAGCGACGGTCTTTACAGCTGGGCCGACCTCGACGCCCGCTTTGCTGAGGCGATGGCCGAGTACGAGGCTATTGACGACGTGACGACCGATGCTGAGGCCGCCCCACTGTCAGAACCTACCCAGCCCGCCGCCATCTATAACCTGCAAGGCCAGCGACTCGACGTCCCCCAACATGGTGTCAACATCATCGGTGGAAAGAGTGTAAGAGTGGAGAGGTGAGGGGTGAGAGGTGAGAGGTGAGGGGTGAGAGGTGAGAGGATACCTCTTCCGCTTCATTTTTCATCATTCTCATCTGGGCGTGCAAACTATTCTCTCACCCTCACCTCTCGCCACTCACCACTCACCACTCACCTCTCACCACTCACCACTCACCACTCACTTCTCACCACTCACCACTCACTTCTCACCACTCACCACTCACTTCTCACCACTCACCACTCACCACTATAAAAGAAAAGACGTATGGAAGTAATTCAGAGTTTCACCATCGACCACACCCACCTGAAGCCGGGTATCTATGTGTCGCGCCAAGACAAGGGGTTCACCACCTTCGACCTGCGCATCACTGAACCTAACGCCGAGCCAGCCGTGGCCCCGTCGGCCATGCACAGTCTGGAGCATCTGATGGCCACCTGGTTTCGCAACAGCGAGGCGAAGGAGGATGTGGTGTATGTGGGTCCCATGGGGTGCCTCACGGGAATGTATATCATCATGACGGGCGACTACAGCGTCGACGACATGCGCCGCCTCACCATCGAGTGCCTCCAGTGGATTCTCACCCAGACGGAGGTGCCAGCCGCCAGTCCCGAGTCGTGTGGCAACTACCTGCTCCACGACCTGCCGATGTGTCATTGGGAGAGTGCCCGCTACCTCGACCGCCTGAAGAATGATTTCCACTGCGAGTACACCAAGCTACGCATCACCCTCGCCGACGGCAAGACATTTGCCGACGCATAGCCACGAGCCACTGCCCAGCGCATGAGGAGGTTACTTGCCATTCTATTGGTGCTTGCCGTCGGCGGGCATTGCTCAGCACAGGGAGATGCCACCAGCATCTTTCGCAAGTTGGGCACGCTGATCGACTCCATGTCGGTCAGCGGTGTCGACCGCCGCTACATCGATGCGCCCACGAAACCCTGGCAGCTCATCGTGAAGGGCAACGTGAACCAAAGCAGCCTGAAGATGAACGCCACGGGCACCGTCAACGAGGTGTATTACCAAGCCAAGCCCTACCTGAAGACCGAGCCGTCGAAGTATGTAGGGCTATGGGCGGGCTACAGGGGCTATGGCCTGGGCTACACCGTGAACGTTGGGGGCGACAAAGGCAGCTATCTCACCTTTGGTGCCACGGGTGGTGCTTACGGCCTCAACGTTCGCATCCATTCGTTCAAGAACAACCATCCGAACTTTGGGCTGGATTCCAACTTGATTCCCGAAGAGGAGAAGGAAGGCTGGATGGAGGTGCAGCTCATCGACCCCATCAAGGTGCGCACCCTCATTGCCGACGGCTATTATCTATTCAACGGCAAGCGCTTCTCCTACGCCGCAGCCTACGACCAGTCAGTGCTGCAGAAGCATTCGGCAGGCTCGCTCATGGCGGGTGCGATGTACTACTACGGTCACATCAACTATGCGTCCGACTACAACGGCGACCTCATCTACATCATGAATGGCCTGGGCCGCGTAAAGCTGTGGCAAGGCAGCATCGGCGTGGGTTATGCCTACAACTGGGTGCCCACGCAGGGACTGCTGGTGAGCGCCATGGCCATGCCCATGCTCACCGTTGTGAACAAAATCAAAGCCTTCGGCTATGCCACCAACGTGCCCGAGCTGGCAAAAGACCCCAGGTTCCTCAGCGAAGAGATTGACGATGAAGAGTGGGATGAATGGTTCTACAGCAACCTGCGCATCAACCCATTGGGGCAAAAGACGTTCAACAGCGGTATGACGCTCAACATCGACGCACGTCTGTCGCTGACCTACAACTTCGGGCGATATTTCGTCAATGCCTACGGACAGTTCAACAATTTCCGCTATCAGCACAACAACAGCCACGGCCACCTGAACGACTGGTTTGTCAACACCTCCATAGGCATCAGGCTATAACATCATTCGCACCGTTTTTTCCCACGGCCTGGGATTTTTCTAGGCGTTGCCAAATTTACCGCCGACAAGGGAAGTGCAAAAGGATGTGAAAAGGACATTCCTGAATTCTTACAAAAAAAATTTTCATTCTAGAACAAAACAACGCACACTTTAAGCTGTTTGAGCAAGGCGAACAATGAGGGAAAATCGACTGCCGACACCATTTTTGCACAATCACGCTGGTTTTGTGCAGGATTTTAGCCGTTTTTTAGGCCATTTTTCGTTTCTGCGGACACGCCAAAAAAGAAAAAGTCAACGTCATTTTTTTGGGGGGCGTTGACTTTTTTGAGCCAATCATGGCTTTTTATCGCCAAAACGAACCTATACCACTGAAAACCAGAGGCTTGCCAAAGCCCCTCAAAACTCGCTTATTTTCGGCCAATTATTTTTTTGTTGAAAACAAGCGAGTTTTGAAGGCCTTCGGCTGTTTTAAGGCACCTTCCGCCTTAACAATTTTTATTTGTTTTTACTAATGAATGTTTAATCCTTCCTCTCCCATTGAACTTCTTTATACACATCTCATCGAGTGTCCACCGCCGCCCTCCCAAAAGGCAAAAACGTGTTCTTGTACCGACATTATCTTTGTTCTCTTCCGTCGCAACATCACGTTCGACGGGCAAGGATGATTTAAAAAGAACAAAAGCTCTCAACCTAAGTTGAGACTTTCACCCTCGGCAACCGATTTTCGGGTTCGCCGAGGGTGAATTATTGTGGTTATTTGGGACAGATAAGAACCTAATCAGAATCTAAGAAGAGTAGCGGCGTTCAACTCCAGAACGCCGCTACTTTCGTTAGTATGGGGCTTATGTAAGGGAAAAGAGTGTTATCTTGTCAACAGATGGTGCGGAACCGCCACTACCCAGCAACAGTGTTCTCCTTTACCGGCTCCATGTGCAGGGTGACGTGCGTGTTGTCACCGAAGCGCTCTTTCAGCTTTCGCTCTATGGTGGTGGCACGCTCATGAACAGTGTTCAGCGTCAGCCGCCCGTCCATGCGCACATGGGCCTCGATGGCGATGCGGTTGCCAATGCGACGGGTGCGCAGATGGTGGGGCTGCTGCACATCGCCGAACGACAGGATGATTTGCTCAATCTCCTGCTCCGTCTCTGCTGGCAGCGAGCACTCCGTCAGCTCGTTGACGCTCGTCTTGAGCAACTCGTAGGCCACCTTCACCAGCATCAAGCCCACCACGATAGAGGCCAAGGGGTCGAGCACCGTCCAGCGCCGCCCCAGCGCAATGGCCAAGCCAATGCCCAAGGCAGCACCTATCGACGAGAGGGCGTCGCTGCGATGATGCCAGGCGTTGGCTATCATCACCTGCGACTGCAAGTCCTTGCCCCGGCGAGCCGTGTACTGATAGAGCAGCTCCTTGATGGCAATCGACAGCAAGGCGGCCCATAGCGCTATCCAGCCCGGAGCTTCAAGCTCATGGCCCTGGCACCACGACAGGAATTTCAACACGCCCGACACCACGATGCCCGTGGCAGCGGCAATGAGCGCCAGGCCAATGAGAAACGAGGCGATGGTCTCGAACTTGCCGTGCCCATAGTCGTGCGACTGGTCTTGAGGCTTGGCGCTGATGCTTACAAACACCAGCACCAGGATGTCGGTCACGAAGTCGGAGAGCGAGTGCACGGCATCGGCAATCATGGCCGAGCTGTTGCCCAGTATGCCAGCGATAAACTTGAAGGTCAGCAGTGCCGCATTGCCCGCACTGCCCACCAGCGTCACCTTGTATATTTCTTTCTCCCGGTTCATCTGTAGGGTATGGTCATCATTCCTCTTTGTTTTCCTTGTTCCTGGCCCACTGCAACGGCGTGGTGTGGTAGTAGCGGCGGAAGGCATGCGAGAAGTGGGCATTGTCAGAGAACCCTAAGCGCTCGGCCACATCGGCGATGGTCACAGTAGGATAGTCTAATAGCATCACACATGCCTGCTCCATGCGTAGGCGCATGATATACTGTGCCGGTGGCATGCCCGTGACGGCCATCATTTTCCTTCGGAACGTCGATGGGTGCATGAAGAACTGCGCCGCCAGATGCTCCACGTCGGCCTCGCCCTTTGGCATCAGCTCGGCGATGAAGCCATCCACTTTCTTCAGGAAGTTCTCGTCGAGCTTGCTCATCTCCATGGTCGAATCGGCATCATCGTCTTCCGCTTCTTCAGGCGACGCGCCCTCCAGCATCTGCTGCGAGAATTTGGCGCGCAACGCGCGTCGCTGCTCCAGCAACTTCACTACCCTGATGGTCAGCTCCTCAGCATTGAAGGGCTTCGTCAGGTAAGCATCGGCTCCGGCCTCCAAGCCCTCCAAACGGTCGTTGTCGCCCGCCTTCGCCGTGATGACGATGACGGGGATGTGGCTCGTGCGCTCGTCGGCACGCAGCCGTCGGCACAATTCCAGCCCGTCGATGCGCGGCATCATCAGGTCGGTCACCACCAAGTCGGGCACAATCTGGCATGCCTTTTCCAAGGCCAGCTGCCCATCGGCGGCATAGAACACATCGAAGCGCGGCGACAGGATAGTGCCGATATAGTAGGCCACGGCCGAGTTGTCGTCGACCACCAAGATGCGGGTTCGGGTGTCGTCGTCGGTGTCGGCATCGCACAGTTCGGGTTCATCGGCTACGCTGACAGCCGCCAGCGTCCTCGTCGAAGCGGTCGGGGCTGCGGGCTGCTCCTCAGCTTGGCTCTTTGGCTGATATTGGAAGTTGATGGTGAATTGTGTGCCGACGCCCTCTTTGCTGTCGACACTGATGGTGGCACCGACGGCATCCACCAGCTGGCGCACCAGCGACAGCCCAATGCCCGTGCCACTCTGCCGTCGGTCGCTGTTTTCCACCTGATAGAAGGGGGCGAAAATCTTGTCTACCTTACTGGCGGGGATGCCACAGCCCGTGTCGCTGACGCTAAGGCAGAAGCGGTCGCCCACGACGCGTGTCTTCACACGCACCGAGCCGCCACTGTCGGTGAATTTCACCGCATTCGACAGCAGGTTCGACAGGATTTTGTTCATGTAGTCCGATGCGTACTCCATCACCACTTGCCGCTCTGCCGGCTCATACGTCAGCGTCACGTCCTTTTGCTGAGCCAGGGCGCGGAAGCACTCCACAATCATCTCAATCTGCCCCACCACATCCTGGCGCACCTGTTCGGGCTTCAGCTGTGGGGCCAACTGCAACTTGGTCAGGTCGAGCAATTGGTTCACCAGTTCCAGCAGCTGGCTGCCCTGTTGCTCTATCATGTGGGCAGCCTGTCGGGGCGGTGTGGCGGGCTGCTTATCCTGCATTTGTCGGCTCAGGCCGATGATGACGGTCAGCGGCGTGCGAAACTCGTGGGCCACATGGCTGAAGAATTTCTCACGCATCGTTTGCAGCCGCTCCAGCATGCGGTTCGTCCTACCTCGCTGACGCATGGCATACCACAATGCAGCCGAAGCCGCCACCAGCAATAAGATGACAATGATGGAAGATATCAAGATAATCCTGTTCTGCCGCTGGGTCATGGCGTTGGTCTCCGCCAGCTCGTCGTTGTGCAGCTGTGCGTTGGCCTTGCCCAGCACCTCGTGCATCTGGGCATAGTGGATGGAGTCCATCATGCGCGAGTATTGGCGCAGCGCCACCATGGCCACACGCGGGCTGTCGGGTTCCAAGGCCTCGGCCAGCGAATAGTAGTCGTAGCAAACCGAACGCGTGTTGCCCACCTCCTGCTGCAGTGCGATGGCTCTCCTGACGATGGGCACCGCTTCGGCATTGCGCTTCATGTCGAGCAGGTTGTAGGCCACATACTCCAAGCTGATGGCCAGCAGATTGCGGTCGACGACGGGCATCTGCTCCACCAAGCTCACGGCCTCACGGGCCAGCTTGAGTCCTTCAACGTAGTCGCCCATCCTATTATAGGCATAGCTCAACTGCGACAGGTGGTTGACCACGCCCTCGCGGTAGCCAATCTTGCGCGCCGCCTCCACTGCCTGCCTACCATACATGACGGCCGAGTCGGGCACCTTGGCCACGTTGTATACCTCGCAAGCAATACCCAGATAGTTGTGGGTGTTGAGGTCCGACCCCGTGGCGCGGTCGGCCTGCAAGGCCCTCTTCACAAAGTGTTTGGCCTCGTCGGTATTGCCCAAACTCAGATTGATAATGGCCAGGTAGTTGAAGGCACGTGCCTGTTGCTGCAGCCATCCGTACTCACGCGCCAAGCGTTCCGCCTCCATTTCAGCCTCCACGGCCTCGGTGTTCTGGCCCGTCTTAAATAGGCAATATCCACGGTCGCAGAGCAGCTTGCACCGCATCTCCAACTGGCAATAGAGTGTCAGCAGCAGGGCGCGGTCGATAAGCTCGATGGCCTCGGCAAAATAAGAATGATTGAAATAATATCGCTCGGCGGCGTACCACACCGACAGGTTGATGGAATCAAGTGGCAAATCGTCGTCAACCTTCAGCTGCTCATTCGACAGGGGGTCGTCGGCCAAGCAGCCTTCCACTAACTGGCGGGCAAGGGTGCCCCGCTGTGGCTCTTCAGCCTGGTCGTAAATCTTCAGCAGAGAGTCCACCTGGGCGGGCTGCAGATGTGCAGCCAGAGCCATACTTGGGCACACCATAAAGAGCATGCTCGCCAGCAAGCAGCACCACAAGAGGCGAGCAATGTGAGAAAGACTTCTCTTATCGTTTTCACTCAATCCCATCATCAACGAACTTGAGTAAGTTGAATACATATAGCTCGAAAATATCATTTTAGAGTGCAAAGGTATTAAAACCAAAAGAAACAGACTTGTCTATTTTGAACAAATTGTGGGTTCGTTGAGAATTCTAAACTTCATTTAACGTCTTTTCATTATTCGCAGCCTAAAGCGTGGGCATTTTTGTCTATTTTGCGCAGATAAATTGTCAACAACGGGCGTTTTTGTCTATTTCAACCACATTTTGTTCAGAATCGACAAAAATTTGTTAATTATAGACAACAACACTTTCGCAACAATTCACTAAATTTGCAGAACAAAACAGCCTACAAAAATGAATCAGTTTGAGCAGTACACAGAAAAGCTCAAGAAGCTCCATTTGACCGTCGACGAGAAAGCATTTCTCGACGAGGTCAAGACGTATGTCGCCAACAACATGGTCGACGGCCATCTGTCTATCGCATCCATCGCCAACGGCATCTCCATCCACGAGTCGAAGATGAGGCGGCGCATCAACCAGATCACGGGCCTCACCCCCTCCACCTTCCTGACCGTCCTTCGCATGCAGCGTGCCCACCAGCTTTTGGGCAAATATCCCTCCACGAGCATTGCCCACATTGCTTTCGAATGTGGCTATGCCGACCACAGCCACTTCACCCACACCTTCCGTCGGCTTTTTGGCATGAGTCCCTCCCAATATGCCAAGCAGCTAACCTCCCAAAAGAAACTCTCTTCCAAAAACAGTGTATAAAAGACATAAGGTTATCCGAGATCTGGTGACAAGGACGCTGAAGGCGTCCACGGTCAATAGCCGTAGGTCGGAACGACCTACGGATAGAACAACGGGAGGCACATCGACCCTGAGGGGGGGCGCCCGTAAGTACGGGAGGGTCGATGCCGTTCGTGTCCATCCATCCGGGGGTACTGCGTACCCTCGGCTATTGAGCGGTGACGCTTTCAGCGTCAGTTTTTCACTTCTTTGCGGATAATCATAAAAAGACGAATAGCATCACGCGCTGCAACCAGCCATAGAGCCCATGATAATTTGACGTTGACTTTTGAAAATTTGGTGGCGCTTTTGGGGAATTTGGTGGCGCTTTTGGGGAATTTGGTGGCGCTTTTTTGAATAATCCCACGTTTTCCTTCCTTTTTTCTTGGTAGTTACAAAAAAAACACTTACCTTTGCACCAAAAATAACCATTGCCGATGCCATAACATAAGACCATTTTCTAATTATCATCATAGTAACAAACAAAACAAACTTAAAACAAGAAACAGACAGTAACGACAGAATTCCGGGAGAGTAGAGCTACGCCAGGCGCAGCGCTTCCAACAGGGAACAAATAATTAATCTTGCGTAATTAGCGTTAGGTTATTTTGTGGTATCAATATTTAAACACATATATATATGTTTCCTGCTTACAAACTTAATAAAAAGCGAGGAAGCCGAAAATCGCGTTATTCAGAGTAGGCCATCATACTTTAAAACACATATTATGAAAACAAAGTTTTTTGTTATCGCTATTGCTCTATTGTTTGTATGTACAGGAGCTAAAGCACAAGATAAAGTCCGTAGTCTTACACTAGGATTCGCTCCTATGGGTTTCAATCATGTAAGCATCACGCTTGATGATGAGGAATACCATTATGATTACAAGTCTTATTGGAATGCCAATATTGGATATGAAAGACAATTCAAGGGCGTTGTATCATTGACAGAATTTACTTATTCAAAAGCCAAATTTGACGAATATGATCTGAAAGGTAACTCTATCTGGTTTAATCCAGCCCAGACCGAAGATTTGACGGTCATGTCTGTAACCACTTACGCTGGTAAAACCATCAACCCCAATAAGCGTATCCAGTTCCCCGTTTATATAGGTATTGGAGGAGAGTATTTGAGTGGTGGTCCCATCCATAATCTCGCCATAGACCTCGCCTTAAAAGCACGCGTAAAATTCTACATCACCGACAAGATTGGTATCTACGGAGGTGGGACAGCTCGTATAGGATATGGAATGAAAAAAGCTTCTGAAAAAGATGCCAGTAATAAAACTTATTATTCAGTTGTTCCGACAATGTGGGCTCTCGATGCAGGTTTAGTCATTGGTCTTTAAACTAAAGTATCATGAAAAAAGGATTTGCTACTATAATGCTCCTGATGCTATTCATTGGGAGCACTGCCCAAGATAAACTCTTTGAAGAAGCTATAGGAAATGGTCGAGCGGCTAATCAATTCTATCGTGCCAAGAACGGAAAAGGAAAAGGGCAGTCAATTGATAAAGTAAGAGATTATGCTCAAAAGCATAATTATCTATTAGGCAAATACACAACAAAAGAAATTGAACGCTTTGGAGACAAGCAGACTGCCTTAGATGAATTCTATTTCCTTCCATTAGATGATTATCCGTCGTATGTGTATGAATTTACTAATTTAGGAGGAAAATATGCAGATTTGAAACAAAGAGGGTCTTGTTGGCTTTTCGTTGGGGAAAAATTCCTCAGATTCGACAACGTCCTTTGGTCTGGAGAAATACAGAACGGCATGCTTTCTGGAAAAGGCTGTGGATTTTGGATTGACGACAACAACCGTTACTACTATTCTGTCAACGGAGAATTTCAGAACGGATTGCCTCTCGGCCAACAGAGTGTTAAGAGTTTTAGCTTCAAGGCTTCCCAGCCTGACGAAGTATCATTCAGCCTCACATCTAACATTGAAGTTGGTCGTCTGAGTGATGGCTTGGCTAGTTTTTCTATATCAGGAGGGAAATGGGGATTTGTCAATGCAGAAGGAGTTATAGCTATCGCCCCTTCTTTCGATACAATTATTAAAGAATTTTCCAATGACAGGGCAGAAGTTGTTTCCTCAGACAAGGAAATAATCATCAACAAAGAGGGAAATTATGTCGACTTGACCGCTAAGCAGAAGCAACTAAATGCACAGCAAGAGGCAAAAAAGCGTCAAGAAGAGCTCAAGCGTCAACAGGAAGAAAAACGTAAAGAATTAGCCCGACAGCAAGAAGAGATTGAGCGCAGACGTTTGGCTGCTGAAGCAGAAAAACGTAGAGTAGAAAAGTTTAGGACATGTGAGCCTGGCGACCGTGTATACTTCAATCAAGATTGGGAACATACCGACAATTGGATTTTGTTCAGAACTACAAACAGCTACACCATGCGAGTTGTCTGTTTCGTTGAACAAAACGTAAAGAATGGAGAACGCCTTCAAATACGTGTAGGTAGTGTGGAATCAAGCAGTGACAGGTACTACTCTACTCCCAAAATTGACGGGATAGAATATCGTAAAGGCGATGTGTTGTGGATTAAGCCACTCAATGATACTAGATGGCAAATAGAATAATGTTTATCGGACAATATATGAGAAGAAGAAACAGATTAATTCGCATATTATTTCTATTTCTCGCCTTGATGCCTGCATGTAATATTTGGGGCGGACCCTCTGCTAACTATTATTACTTCAGGACTTCTAGCGGAGGTAAAATCTATTGTATTATAGACAACAAAACAGAAAGGACTGTTAAAACAACTTCAAAATTGTCTTGCCGCTACAAAGACAGTAACTTTATTTCCGTCACTTTTACCAGAAACGTCGTACAAGAAGTATCAGGTGCGGTAACAATTCCATCTCAGGTTGATTTGAGACATTGCGACGAGCTTTATGGAATTGACGAGAGTGTAGGTCGCTACACCGTTGTCGGTTTTCTGGATGACTCGTTCAACGGTTGTTCCAACCTTACGTCAATAACACTTCCCTCAACTACAAAGACTGTCGCTGGTGCATTTATAAACTGCACCAATTTGAAGACCATTAATCTGCCAACAACGATAGAATATGTCAGTAATAACTTTGCACAAGGATGTGAGAGGCTGGAAGCTGTCAATGTTGGTTCTGGGCAAGGCGTAAAATATCACTCATTCGATGGTATCTTGTGTCGTGAAGGAGAAGTGTATTTTTGTCCCCCTTCTTGCAAAAGTGATGTAGTCCTCCCATCTACAATAAAAGCTATAGGTAACGATGTGTTTGCCAATCACCATGCGTTATTATCTGTTAAGGTTAATTCCGGAGCCACTATTGGTAATGGAGCATTCAAAAACTGCACCAACCTAAAGGATGTGATACTCTGTGATGGGGTAAAGTCCATCGGAAGTAATGCATTCAGTGATTGTGTTTCCATAGAGCAGATTAACATTCCCGGTTCAGTGAAAGAGATAGGCAATCAGGCATTTAAAGGATGTCTTTCGCTCGTTTCTGTTAAACTCAACGAGGGACTCGATTGCGTTAATAATCAAGCATTCCAAGATTGTATGTTCTTAAAAAACATATCTTTCCCTCAAAGTTTGCGTAAAATTTGGGCTGAAGCGTTCGCTAATTGCACAAGCCTTGAAAACATCACATTCCCTGAAGGAGGCAAGTGTGACTATACTGGAACTGGAGCTTTCTATTTTTGTTCCAGTATAAAGGAGATCCAGTTTCCATCAAGTATGGGATACATAGGCGAAAAGGCATTTATGGGCTGTACGGCTTTAGAGAGGGTCGTATTGAATCCTCAAATAAAAGAGATTGATAGGTATGCATTCTTTGGCTGTTCAAGTCTCTCTTCTATTAATTTGCCCAAAGAAACAAAAATCTATGAAGAGACATTTATGCAATGTGATAATCTCGTTCTGCCATAATCAAATGGCTGACTAGATAGAGAAAAAGAGGGTACATGATGCGATGTACCCTTTATTTTTGTAGGGCTTTTTTTATTTAAGGGGATCAGGGTGACAAATCGGCATGTGAGAAAGGCTTTGCACCCTTCTCGGCAGGGTATCAGAATGACAGAAGGGGAAAAAATGCTTCACCATTATCAGCGGACTACTCATCATCATCCTCGAATGCACACAGATGATAGGCGTACTCAAGACCCTGGGCTCCCACACTGGCACCATCCGCCGCACCTTCCTCTGGTTTGCCGTGTTCATCATCTGTCGTGGTCTGCTTTAGGGGGAACCTACAGGGGCACTTTGCCCCCAAGAATTGACTGCATATAATTGGTTTCATGCGGCGTGGTGCAAGCGCTGCAAGGAACGCAAGAGAATATGAGTTAGGTACGGACGGGCGTGTGTAAAAAACAGTAGTGGGAGCGCTCCATATTTTGCGAAAAGAAAGAACATCTATGTGCAGGAACCGACCTTGTGCCTGTCCGCAAGTGCAAAAAGTAACTTTTGCTGATGCGGACAGGCACAAGGTCTGTCCCTACAAGAGACGAATAGCAACAAGTATTGTTGACGAGTAGGCTAAAAGTCGAGGATGAGGCTTTGGCGGGGCTTCAGCTCAATATCTTTGGTCAGGTCGTAATAGCGGCCGGTGAGAATGTCCTTGGCACGGGTGGTGGCACCAATCACCTCTGCGTAGCGCTGCACGTGCATGGTGGTGGGCTTCGTGGTGCCGTTGAGGATGGTGAGCACTGTGCGATAGGCCACATGGTTGGGGGCATCGAGGGCATGGTCGGCCAGCTGGCGGGCGATGACATAGACACCATCATAGGGGATGAACTGCATCATGGTGCCCCGGGCGATGACGGGGTTGCCCTTCCGCCAGTGCAGCAATCGGCTGAGCCAGCCAAACATCTGCTGCTGCACCCTGGTGCGCCCCTCGCGGGTGAAAGCGTTCTGCTGGTCGCCGGGGAATCCGCCGGGGAAGTCCTGCCGCACGTAGCCGTCGGTCACCTCTTTCGTTCCGTTCATCATAATCTCTGTGCCATAGTAGAGCTGCGGGATGCGGTTGACGGTGAGCAGCAGCGCCAGTGCCTGCTTCAGCATCAGTGAGTCGCGCCCTGCACCGAGGAAGCGGTCGGTGTCGTGGTTCTCGATGAAAGCCAGCACGCTGCTGGGGTTGGGGTATAGATAGTCGTAGACAAACGAGTTGTAGAGGCGGTTCATGCCCTTCCACCATCCATCGGTGTCCTCGTTCTTGGCCTGGCTGAGCTTGTCGAAGAACGAGAAGTCCATGACGGTCTTCAGGTAGCTGTTCTGGCCCGAGAGCTGTGAGTCCTTCTGCCAAGCAGCGGTGTAGGCGGGCTCCGTCACCCACGTCTCGCCCACAGTGTTGAAGTTGGGATATTCCTCCTGTAGCTCGCGCATCCAGTCGGCCATCGGCTCGCGGAAGGCGTATGGATAGGTGTCCATGCGGATGCCGTCGATGCCGGCATACTCTATCCACCATTTCGAGTTCTGGATGAGATAGCGCATCAAGTGGGGGTTGCGCTGGTTCAGGTCGGGCATGGTGGGCACAAACCAGCCCTCGGTGGTCTCGCGCAGGTCCACCTCGCTGGCATAGGGGTCGAGCACGGGTGTCAGCTTATAGCTGGTCTGCAAGAAGCTCGTGCCCTCGGCATTGCTCGTGCCCCCGCTTTCCTCCAGCCAGCCAGGCAGGTTGATCCAGTCTTTCGACGGCATGTCGCTCATCCATGGATGCTCAAAGCCGCAGTGGTTGAATATCATGTCCATCACCACCTTCAGCCCTCGTGCGTGGCAGTCGTCGATGAGCCGGCGATAGTCTTCGTTGGTGCCGAAGCGCGGATCCACACGATAGTAGTCGGTGGTGGCATAGCCGTGATAGGTGCTAAATCCGTTGTCGCTGTCGGGCGAATTGTTCTCCAGCACAGGCGTGAACCACAAGGCGGTGACGCCCAGGTCGGTGAAATAGTCCAGGTGCTGGCGTATGCCCTCCATGTCGCCGCCGTGTCTGAGCGATGGCTGTGTGCGGTCCTCACGGTAGGCGTTCATGCCGGCAATGGGCTTCGAGTGGTCGAGTCCTTGAGCAAAGCGGTCGGGCATGAGCAGATAGAGCACATCGCTGATGTCGAATCCACGCCGTTCGTAGCCCGCCTTCTCGCGCGCCTTCAGCTCGTAGGCCAGGGGCTTGGGAGCTTTCTTCAGCCCCTTGAAGTTGAGCGTCAGCGTGCCGGGCTTCGCTTGGCCCACATTCAGATAGACCAAGAGATAGTTGGGCGAGTCAAGGCGCACCACACTGTCTACTCTCACGCCAGGGTAGTCGGTCGTCACGTCGGTGATGCCCGCGATGCCGGGGCCGCTCATCATCAACTGGAGGGAGGGATTCTTCATTCCGGCATACCAAAAGGCCGGGTCGACACGCTTGATTTGGGGTTTCACGGTCTTGGCCGCGCTCATGCTGATGCCACACATTAGGAGTAAAAGGGTGATAATTTGTTTCATATTGTGATGAATGATAGGTTTGATTGCAAAATTACACATTATTATATATATAGGACAAGGCAGCGGGCCACTTTTTGGGTGCGCGAGTTGCAAAAACGATTGCACAAAAGGGGAATATCAAAAAACGAAGATGATTAGACAATTATTTTCCCCGTTTTTCTTGCGCTATATCAATAAAAAGCGTACCTTTGCACCGTGAAAACTACTATCTTTCTTTAACTAACATTTATGTTTATGATGAAAAAACTACTTTTATCGGCTTTTGCCGCCCTCTTTGCTGGAAGCACCTTCGCCTACGAGATTGGTGAGTATGCCTACACGCAGACGCAAAGAGTGAAAATCTTGGGTTCCAACATGGTGGGCAACAGCAACTTCGCTGGTGGCTCGACCGATGGCTGGACAGCCGCCGACGGCGCTGCCATCGACCAGGAGACGACGTGGGCCATCGAGCCCGGCGTGGGTCCCAACAACGAGAACGTGCTGAAGAGTCTGGGCGCCAACGCTGGGGCTGCAGTGTGCCAATCGTTCAGTCTTGATGGCGGCACCTATCTGGTGTCCTATCAAATCAAGGTGGGCGAACTGGGTACTGCTGCCAGCACCGCTGGTGTCGACATCTTCGTCAACACCGACGGCGCACTGACCAAGGTGGCCAGCACCGACGAGGCTCCTGTGACCACCGTCAGCGGAACGGTGAACTACACTGACGAGTGGCAGACGGTGAACTACGTAGCCACCATCAGCGATGGAGGGTTCCTGGTGTTCCACATCGAGAGCCTACCTACCGACGTGATGGTGACCAACTTCACCCTGCAGCAGGCCGAGTTGGTGTGGGATATCCGCATCGCCGAGCGCAAGTTCGCCTTTGCCCGTAAGCTGGCCGACGACCCCAACTTCAACATCCCTGAAGCTGAGGACGCACGCATCACGCTGCTTGAAGTCATCGAGAACCTGGAGGGAGCCATCGCAGCCGGACAGCTCGACCAAGAGCCGGTAGCTCTGAACGCCATGGACAGCTTCAACGAGGAGCTGAACAACTTCTTGGACGTGGCTTCGACCAACCTGGCCACCGAGGAGAACTTCAAGTACATCACCGACCTCACCGCCTTCCCCAAGCGCAACCGCAAGGACATCAAGGCCGAGAGCGTGCATGGTGGATTCCTGTTCCGCCAAGATGGTGCCGCTGCCGGTGCCGAAACCAACTGGACGCATGGCAACGGCTCGGCCTATCTGAGCCATCAGATTCAGGCCCAGTATGCCAACCCTGCCGCCTCGGTTGAGCTGCACAACAACAGTGTGCCCGCCGGCAAGTACTATGTAGCCGCCGACGTGCGTACCAGCTTGCTCGACAAAAACTATGTGCAGACCTTTACCATAGAGAAGAATGTGCGCGGCTTCGTGGGCAGCGACTCTTCGGAGGTGGTCCCCGTTCAGGGCGAGGACTTCGTGAAGCTCTACTTCATCGGCGAGGTGAAGGAAGGCGAGAACTTCGGTGCTGGATTCTGGTGGGAAGGCCACAATGCTGGCTCCACCTTCCAAATTATGAACTTCGAGATTCGCAGCTTCGGCAACGTGGCCGATGAAATGGAGCACAAGGCTGCTTGGAACGCCTTCATCGCACAGTGGAACGCTGCCGTAAGCGCACGAGAGGCTGTGGTCGACAAGATTGGCAACAAGAATTATCCTTGGGAGCAAGACTCACTGAAGCGCGCCCTCAACCTGTGGGATCCCTACTACAACGACATCATCGCCAAGGGATGGGTTGACGCCAACGGCAACGATGCCGGCGTGGCCACCACCGAGGAGCTGAACGACTGGGCACTCTACCAGGGTGTGGAGCTCTATAGCGAGCCCGACGAGTATGGCGACGTCACCCGTTTGGAGTATCAGGTGGTGCGCGGCTACCAGAACGCCAGCAACTATGTGACAACAGTGAACCAGCCCATCGCCGACCTGCAGGCAGAGATTAAGAAAGCCACCGACATCCTCAACGACGACAAGAACGTCAATGGCGACAAGTTCAATTATGAGATGGCCATCGAGGTGGCCCAGGAGGTGCTCGACAACATTCTGACCAACACCACCGACGCCACTCGCGAGGCTGATATTGAGACCATCAACACCGCCATCGCCGAGCTGCAGTATGCCGAGGAAGTGTTCTTGGCTACCGCTCAGCTGGAGCCTTTCGTCAGCATCGACTACTCCAACCCCTTCAAGGAGGTCGTTGTTGAGACGGAGGACGAAGAGGGCATTATCACCACCACCACTACCTACGCCATCGAGGGCGAAGGCGCCAGCATGAACTTTGGCACGATGGCCAACCCCACTGACAACACTGCTGCCAACTACTACGCGCTGGGTTACAACGAGGACTATCTCGACGTGCTCCGCGTGGGCAAGGGCGAAGCCACCGTTGAGCTGCCCGTGGCCATCGCCGACGACGAAGTGCTGCGTGTGAATTTCGACATCTGGTTTGGCAAGCTCATCAACCGCGTCCTCACCGTGCAGCTGCTGAACGCCGCCGGCGAGCGTGTGGCAGGATTCGAGTACGATGCCTACAACGTCAAGCCCAGCTTCAACGACTTCAACAACGAAGCCAACGAGGGAATGGACCTCGTGGCTTGGACCACCGGCATTGGCAGCAGCAGCACCCAGAACTCTGCCATCTGCGCCGAAAACAACTGCTCAAGCTTTACCCTTATCGTTGACTACAAGGCACTGACGCTGCAGGGCATGATCGACAACCCGCAGAAGGGTTCGCACAACGGTGCCCGCATGCCTATGCTGGAACTCGACGACCAGAAGGTGACGAAGTTCGTGCTCTCGTCGACCTACGAGAATGGCGACCGCCGCTGCTGGTTCGACAACCTGAAGATGTATAAGTACAAGTCGTCGGCCGAAGGCCCGATGTTCGACGGCATCAACGAGGTGGCCACCAACAATGCTGCCCGCGTGCAGGGTGTCTTCACACTCTCTGGCGTGAAGGTTGCCCCGACAGCCGACCAGCTGCCCGCCGGCCTCTACATCATCAACGGCAAGAAGGTGGTGATTCGCTAATCCCATTCTCCAGCCCAACAAAAAAGGGAGCACGCTTGGTGCTCCCTTTTTTGTATTGCCTTGCTGGTCAGTTTCTGCCCGCCTTCGGCTAAATGCGTGCCAAGGCTTGGCGGATGTCGTCGAGGATGTCGTCGACGTCTTCGATGCCTACGCTTAGGCGGATGAGGTCGGGGGCTACGCCCGCCTGTCGCAGTTGCTCGTCGCTCAGCTGACGATGTGTGTGGCTGGCGGGATGCAGCACGCAACTGCGCGCATCGGCCACGTGGGTGGCGATGTTGATCATCTGCAGCGAGTCCATCCAGCGGATGGCCATCTCGCGGTCGCCCTTCAGTCCAAAGGCGATGACGCCACACGAGCCATTGGGCAGATACTTTTGCCCACGCTCATAGTTGGCATCGCCAGGCAGTCCGCAATAATGCACCCAAGCCACCTGCGGGCAATCGCGCAGGAACTCAGCCACGCGCTGGGCGTTGCGGCAGTGCTGGGCCATACGCAGGTGCAGCGTCTGCAGTCCCAAGTTCAGCAGGAAGCAGTTCTGCGGGGCGGGGATGCTACCCAGGTCGCGCATCAGCTGTGCCACCAGCTTGGTGGTGTAGCCCATGCGGCCGAAGGCTTTCACATAGGTCAGGCCGTGGTACGACTCGTCGGGCGTGCAGAGTCCGGGGAACTTCTCGGCATTGGCGAGCCAGTCGAAGTTGCCACTGTCCACCACGGCTCCGCCCACTTGCGTGGCCATGCCGTCCATGTATTTGGTGGTGCTATGGGTCACGATGTCGGCTCCCCACTCAAAGGGTCGGCAGTTGATGGGTGTGGCAAAAGTGTTGTCGACGATGAGAGGCACGCCGTTGCGATGGGCGATGCGTGCAAACTTCTCGATGTCGAGCACGGCGCAGCCCGGATTGGAGATGGTCTCGCCGAAGAGGGCCTTCGTGTTGGGACGGAAAGCCTGCTGAATCTCCTCCTCGCTGGCCTCGGGGTTGATGAAGGTGCACTCGATGCCCAACTTCTTCAGCGTGACGCCAAAGAGGTTGAAGGTGCCGCCATAGATTTCGTTGGAGGTGACGAAGTGGTCGCCCGCCTCGCAGATGTTGAACAGTGCGTAGAAGTTGGCGGCCTGTCCGCTGCTGGTAAGCACGCAGCCCACACCGCCTTCGAGGGCGGCAATCTTGGCGGCCACGGCGTCGTTGGTGGGGTTCTGCAGACGGGTGTAGAAATAGCCCTCTTTCTTCAGGTCGAAGAGCTGGGCCATCTCGTCACTGTCGTCATACTTGAAGGTGGTAGACTGCACGATGGGCAATTCCACCGGCTCACCGTTGTGCGGCTGGTAGCCCGCCCTCACGCAGAGCGAGCCTTGGCGTAGTTTCTTTTCCATGTGTGTTAATAACTATGCAGTATTATCTTATAAATTATCCACAGAGCACACAGAATTCACAGAACGATTCTGAGTATCCCGTGTCCTCCGTGGACGAGAAAGTTCGTTGGGTTCATCTGCCTTATTTGTCGTTTAGCAGGGCAGCGGTGCGCACTCTCGACAGCGTCTCGGGCGTCATTTGCAGATAGCTGGCGATGTAGACCAGCGGAGCGCGCAGCACCAGCTGAGGCGAACGCTTCACCAGCTTGGTGTAGCGGTCCTGCGCCGACTCAAAGCGCAGCATGTCGGCATGGTGCTGGCTGATGATGAGCGACTCCTCCAATATCTTGCGATAGAGCATCTGTATGTTGATGCACTTGATAGCGGCAGCCTCCAAGTCGTGCTTCGGTATGGAGTAGATGATGCTGGGTTCCAGCGCCTGTATCTGCAGCCGTGTGGGTTCCTCCTTGAACAGGCTCTCAATGCACATCACGATGCTGTTCTCGGTGGTCATGTATTCGGTGAGTTCTTTGTTGTTCTTGAAATAGAACTGTCGCACCAGCCCCTTCACCACCCAGTAGATGTTCTCGCACACCTCGCCTTCGCGCAGGATGATTTCGTTCTTCGCATACTTGCGTGGGATGAGTATACTCTCCAGCACATCCAGCTCGTCGTGGGTCATGGTGCTGTATCTTCGGGCCAGTTCGCGGGCCACGTCGCGGGGAGTTAAACTTAGGTTTGCCATGTTTTTGAGCCCCCTAAGTTAGGGGGTTGGGGGTCTGAACAGACGTTTATCAGACCTTTATTGGTAATTTCTTTGTATTTATGGGGGCTGGGAGGACCGCGTCTGTTCAGACCCCCAACCCCCTAACTTAGGGGGCTTACGTTCAATCTAATTTTAGTACTGCGAGGAATGCCTTTTGCGGCACCTCAACGTTGCCAATCTGCTTCATGCGTTTCTTTCCGCGCTTCTGCTTCTCCAGCAGCTTGCGCTTGCGGGTGACGTCGCCGCCGTAGCACTTGGCCAGCACATCCTTGCGCACCTGCTTCACCGTTTCGCGGGCGATGATCTTGGCACCGATGGCGGCCTGGATGGCGATGTCGAACTGCTGGCGCGGAATCAGCTCCTTCAGCTTCTCGCACATGCGGCGTCCAAAGGTCACGGCGTTGTCCTGATGAGTCAGCGTGGAGAGGGCATCCACTGGCTCGCCGTTGAGCAGGATGTCGAGCTTCACCAGTTTCGATGGGCGGAAGCAGTCCACATGATAGTCGAACGAGGCGTAGCCCTTCGAGATGCTCTTCAGCTTGTCGTAGAAGTCGATGACAATCTCGCCCAGCGGCAGCATGAAGTGCAGCTCCATGCGCCCCCCGCTGACATACTGCTGGTCGATGAGCTCGCCACGCTTGTCGAGACAGAGTGTCATGATAGGCCCGATGTAGGCCGAGGCGGTGATGATGCTGGCGCGGATATAGGGTTCCTCAATATGGTCTATCATCGTCTGGTCGGGCAGACCGCTGGGATTGTGCACCTCCTTCACCTCGCCTTGCTTCGTATAGCACATATAGCTGACGTTGGGCACGGTGGTGATAACGTCCATGTCGAACTCGCGGTCCAGTCGCTCCTGCACAATCTCCATGTGGAGCAGCCCCAGGAAACCGCAGCGGAAGCCGAAGCCCAGGGCCACCGAGCTTTCGGGCTGGAAGGTCAGCGAGGCGTCGTTCAGTTGCAGCTTCTCCAACGAGGCGCGCAGGTTCTCGTAGTCGGTGGGGTCGATGGGATAGACGCCGGCGAACACCATGGGCTTCACCTCCTGGAATCCCTCGATGGCGGCATCGCAGGGGCGCGCCACGTGGGTGATGGTGTCGCCCACCTTCACCTCCTTCGAGTCTTTGATGCCACTGATGATATATCCCACGTCGCCCGTACGCAGCTCTGCGCGGGGTATCATGTCCATCTTCAGCACGCCCACCTCGTCGGCATCATATTCCATGCCAGTGTTGAAGAATTTCACCTTGTCGCCCTTGCGGATGACGCCGTTCACAATCTTGAAGTAGGCGATGATGCCACGGAACGAGTTGAACACCGAGTCGAAGATGAGTGCCTGCAGCGGGGCCTCCTCGTCGCCCACGGGATGTGGGATGCGGTCTACGACGGCATTCAGGATGTCGTCGACGCCCTCGCCGGTCTTGCCGCTGGCGCGAATGATGTCCTCAGGGTCGCAGCCCAGCAGGTCCACAATCTCGTCCTCCACCTCGTCGGGCATGGCACTGGGCATGTCAATCTTGTTGATGACGGGGATGATTTCCAGGTTGTTGTCGATGGCCATGTAGAGGTTCGAGATGGTTTGCGCCTGCACGCCCTGCGTGGCGTCCACCACCAGCAGCGCCCCCTCGCAAGCAGCGATGGAGCGACTCACCTCGTAGCTGAAGTCCACGTGTCCCGGTGTGTCAATCAAGTTCAGGATATATTTCTGTCCATCGCGTTCATACTCCATCTGGATGGCGTGGCTCTTGATGGTGATGCCGCGCTCGCGCTCCAAGTCCATGTCGTCGAGCATCTGGCCCTCCGTCACCTGGATAGTCTGAGTGCGCTCCAGCAGACGGTCGGCAAGCGTCGACTTTCCATGGTCTATGTGTGCGATGATGCAGAAGTTACGTATGTTCTTCATTTCGCTATTGCGTAATTTGATGCAAAATTACAAAAAAATCCCGACAATCATTCGCTTTTAGCATTTTTTAGTAACCAAAAATAAAAATGGCATGCGATATTTGTGGTTTATGGCAAAAAAAACGTAACTTTGTAGTCGCTATAACTCAAGTGCAACCATTAGAACATCAATCACCAACCATGACAATGAAAAAGTTTATACTGATTTTGCTTGCCACGCTGACACTTGGCGCCTGTCAGCAGAACATGGCGGAGCGTGCCGAGCGCGATGCCCGCGAGGCCACGGCCAAGCGGTGCCCCATGCGCCTCACCGACGATGGCAGCGTCATACTGGAGCGTATCGTCTTCGACAAGGCAACGCTCACATGGCAACAAGACTATCTGCTCGATGTGGACACCGCCGCCGTCATCAACATCAACGAGATTCGCGACATGCTGCTGAAGGAGCTGCGCAACATGCCCAGCTACAAGCCTTACATGGAGCACGAGTTCCTCTTCCGCTACATCTATTGCAGGATGAAAAGCCCCAACGACACGGTCATCGACATCACCCTCGCACCGAAGGATTATAAGTGAGAAGTAAGAAGTGAGAAGTGAAGAGTAAACAATTCTGTTCTGGTGTCATGGCAGCATTGCTGATGCTGCTGTGCTGTTGCGTTGTTCATGCGCAAAAGCGCGAAAAGTATGAGTTCAAGCGCAATCTGCCCGTCTATGCCGACTCGCTGATAGCCGACTTCGACTATCCGCTGGCATGGGACAACAGCGGCATCGCCGACTTCGACGAGTGGCGGCGCGTGGCTCGCCAAAAGGTGTTCGACTGCATGCTCGCCCCTCCCCCACCCCCCGCACAGGGCTACGACGTGAAGGTGCTCTGCCAGGAGCAGCGCGAGGGCTACAAGGCGCAAAAGATTGAGCTGCGTCTGAGCCGCTACTACACCGTGCCCGCCTATGTGCTGGTGCCCGATGGCAAAGGGCCCTTCCCCGCCATCAACGTGCTGCACGACCACGGCGGCCACCTCTTCATAGGCAAGGAGAAGATGGTGCGCCCCTTGGCTTGCGAGGACACCGCCGTCGTCAGCGATGCCCACCAATGGGTGGAGAGCCTCTACGAAGGGCAGTATCTGGGCGACTATCTGGCACAGCATGGCTACGTGGTGTTCTCGGCCGACGCTCCGATGTGGGGCGAGCGCGGACAGATGGAGGGACCGAGGCGCGACCGCTACGACATGATTGCCGGCAACATGATGATGTATGGCATCGACCTCTCGGCCTATATGACCTACGACGACATCGCCGGCACGGAGTACTTGGCCACGATGCCACAGGTGGACGCACGGCGCATCGGCTGCACGGGATGCTCCATGGGTGCCTACCGCGCGTGGATGCTCGCCGCGCTCTCCGACCGCATCAAGGTGGGGGCGGCGGTGTGCTGGATGGTCACCGCCGACGAGCAGATGAGTTTCAAGTATGAGCGCACCGAGAATGGCGGCTTCGCCAACTGCTTCCCGGGCTTGCGCCGCTGGATGGACTATCCGCATGTGGCCTCGCTGGCATGCCCCAAGGCCATGCTCTTCATCAGTGGGCGGCAGGACAAGCTCTTCCCCGTGGCGGGCGTGCAGAAGGCATTTGCCACCATGCACGCCACATGGCAGCAACAGGGAGCCGCCGACAAGATAGAGACGGAGCTGTGGGACATGCCCCACAGCTGTCCCCGCCGTGCTCAGCAGCGCGTGCTGGAGTTCTTCCGCAAGCACCTCTGAAAAGAACACTACGCCACGTGAAAATTTGGCGTTGATTTTTTGAAAAAAGGCGTTGACTTTTTGAAAAAAGGCGTTGACTTTTTGAAAAAAGGCGTTGACTTTTTCCAAAAAGTCGCGCTCCAAATTTTCGGGCTGCATATCAGCCTCTTCTTCAGGCACATATCAGGTAAGCCAAATGTGTCGGACGAATCAGACAAATCAGACTATTCCGACCCGTCCGACACCCCCTCCCGCAGGACTTTAAAAAAAGTTAATCGGCTGCCATCAGCAAGAAAAAAGAGGCGCAAGGGGTGCAAGATTTTCGCTTTTTCGCGTTATACCATAATAATAATCAACTAAGAGAAGATGAGCAATCAATGCAAAAACGCCACACGACGACGGTGGCTACGGGCATCGGCCATTGCCATGTTGGCAATGGTGGCTGCGCTGACCAGCTGCAGCACCGACGAAGCTTATTCGATGGACGAGGCGTCCCTCATGCACGATGTCATTGCCAGAGTAGCTTACGATGGGGAATGGACGGTGAACAGCCAAGTGGTGGACACTGCTCGGCTGGTGGTGATAGACGAAAGCATGCGCATCCGACTGCCCGAAAGCTACCTGCTGGGGTTGTGCTCCAGCAGCGCGTCGGAAGCCACGCCCACCAACGCGCCCATTGTGATACAGACCGTGATGCAAGGCTACAGCAAGCTATCGAACTACAACTCGTTTGCCTCGGAAGCAAAGAACGATGCCAACAACGGCATGCGTTTCAGCACCTGCTCCTTCATGGCCACCATCGGGGGCGAGAGCTGCAAGGTAAGCATCGTGTCGGCTGAGAACGCCACCGCAGTGTGGCAAAAGGACACCGACCAATGGACACTGGCCATACCCATCGATGCCATCATCGTCGACCATGCGGCAACGGGCCAGCTGACGGAGCACACGCTCGCCAGCACCATCACCTTGTATTACCACACGAAGAAACGAACAGAATAGCAGCAGACGTGGAGACGGAGAAGCAACTGCTCGATGCTATCAGAAACGGTGAAAAGGCTGCACTTCGCCGTCTCTATGAACGCTATGCCAACTATGCCATGGCCATAGGGCTGAGGTATATACCTGAGCGCGACGAGGTGCGCGACGTGCTGCAAGACAGCTTCGTCAAGATTCTCACCACCATCGAGAGGTTTGATTACCGGGGACAAGGCTCGCTGAAAGCATGGGTGGCCAGGATTGTAAGCAACACCGCCATCACCCATCTGCGAGAGCAAGGACGCTTCAACAAAATAGACACCATACCCGACATGGCCGACGAGACCGACGAAGAACCCGACGTGGAACAGCTGCCGCCACAGGTGCTGACGGAGCTGATAGGCCAGCTGCCAGTGAACTACCGCACGGTGCTCAACCTCTACGTATTCGAACAGTGCCCACACCGCGAGATTGCACAACGGTTGGGCATCAAGGAAAACACATCGTCATCCATCTTCTTTCGAGCAAAGAAAATGCTGGCAAAGATGATTGCCGACTATAACAACAGAACAGCCAATGAAACAAGACAACGGTGAGCTGCAATGGTCCGACTGGACTCAACAACTGCGCGACAAGCTGGCAGACCACGAAGTGGCAGCACCCGACGGCCTTTGGGACGACATCGAGGCCGCGCTGCCACAGCAGTCGCCCGTGGCACGGCGCATGCCATTGCGCCGATGGGTGGCAGCTGCCGCCGTGGCCGCCCTCATCGGCACGGGAGCACTGTTCTGGCTACGCGACACCAACAGCGAGGCACCCACCAGCATGCCGACAGCCTCTGCCATCACCCCACAGTCATCAGCTGAAGACATAGAACCTGACGCCTACCAAGCATCATGCGACCCCACCACGCCAGTGCCGCACGTCAGCACGCCAGCAATGACTGAAAGCATCGTTGCAGAAAAGAGCACCACAGCCCCAGCAACAACCGAAAGCATCTCGTCAGATGTCAGCGAAGCCACATCCACAGATGCCACCGCTCCTACCCAGCCCACATCCCCCACCCAGCCCAATACACCCACTCAGCCCATCACCCCCACTCAGCCCAACCGCCCCATCACCCCCACCCGTCCCCATCGCCAGCCGCAGCTCAGTCTCTATGCCATGAACGCCCTCGGCGACCACTCGTCCAGCAATGCCGTGGTCATGGCCGACGCCCTGGCTCGCACCTTCACCAACGATGAGGCCAGCGACGCAGCCAGCAGCCGACAGGCACCCATCTTCCTGGCAGGCTACGAGGAGAGCAGCCACCACCGTCAGCCCGTAGCCTTCGGTCTGCAAGCTGGATGGCCGCTCACGCAACGGCTCACCCTCACCACGGGCATCGTCTACACCCGCCTCAACGCCGAGTTCACCCAGACCATGCACAGCCAGCGCATCAGCCGCCAGCAGACACTCGACTACATCGGCGTTCCCCTCGGCCTGTCGTACCAGTTGTGGCAGACGGGCCGTCTGGGGCTATACATGGCGGCAGGAATGCAAGCCGACTGGAACGTCGCAGCAAAACAGACGGTGGACGGAATAAGACAACAAGTAGGCCGCGACAAGATGCAATGGTCGGCCAACGGCAGTCTGGGGCTTCAATACAACGTGATGCCACAGATGGCCGTCTACGGAGAGGCTGGCGTGAACTATTATTTCGACAATGGCAGCCATCTACAGAACTACTTCAAGGAGCACCCTACAGGTCTGAGGCTGCAGATGGGGCTGCGCATCAATCTGCACAGCCCAAAGATCATGCAGTGAGGCCATGCGATGCACTGGTTGAAGCACGGAAACCACTGAAAAAAAATCAGTGGTTTCCGTGTTAAAATAAGAGCGCTAATTTAAAACCGTGTGAATCCGTGCCTTGAAATTCTTTATTCTTCACTTAGCATTATGTTCACGATGCCCACGGCATCGGCAATGGTGATGACTTCATCATTGTTGACATTAGCAGCATCGAAGTCGAAGTCCTTTGGTGTATTGCCGAGGATGTTGTCCACCACAGCCATGACATCCGCGATGGTAACATAGCCGTCGCCGTTGGCATCGCCGGGGAGGCTTCCTATCCTGATGTTGAACATCTTGTCGGCTGGTTCATACCCTTCTTCATCTATCACGAACAACTGCTCAGAGAACACGCCCTGCTTCATGCCTGTCTCCGCATCGGCCGAGGCGGTCAGGGTCATGGTGAAAAGTTCACCTGAAGTACCTGCAATGAAAGTGTCCTGACCAATGACATAGATGAGGAACTGATATGTGCCCTCGCCAACTTCGTCTACTTCCAAGCTGAAACCCCCAAGGCGCTCGCTGTTGGGGGCGACGTCCCATTTGTCGCCATTTGTCTTTGCTATGCTCAAGCCCGAGGGCAGCGTCAGCTGAAATTGCAGTGCGTTGTACGCATGATTGGGGTTTATCAACTCGACGGATACCGCCTTGCTCTCTCCTGGCTGTATTGTAAAGTCGGCTACATTCAGTTCGTCGGCACAGATGCTGCCTGCCAACATCAGCGACAGCATGAGAAATATGGTTTTCATTGCTTTCATTTTACAACTGTTTTTTTACCGTTAATAACATAAACCCCTTTCTTGGAGTAATCTCCTATCTTCCTTCCATCAAGTGTGTAGATGGTCGATTCCTCCGACAGCTGCTCGCCATTCAGCACTACTATTCCCGTTGCCATGTCGGCACTGGCAGCGTAGAAGCGGTGTGCCTGCCGGTCGGTGTCAACCAGCAGGATGTCGCTGACGTTGACAGCTCCCGTTCCCTTGCAGCTCATCGTCAGCAGACATTCGTTCTGCTCAAAGCGGGCGTTCTTCATCGAGTAGACCACTACAGAATAGCGGCCCTCTCCCAGTGGCTGCCAGCTTGCCGTGTGCTCACCGCCGGTCTGGATATCGTTCAGCTGCATGGCCTCGGGCATCTCTACAATATACTGTGCTACAATGAAGCCGTGGCTGCTTTCCACTCCCAGCGTGAGCGTTCCGTTGCCGTCGGCAGCGAGGGTGATGCCAGACTCGTTCATCGCAGGAGCCGTTTCGGTGGCTCGCGCCTGGCTGCCTCCTTGGTTCATGCCCTGGCTCAGCACCAGTTTCACCAGTGCCACCAAGTCGAGGACGTTGATCTTTTGGTCATAGTGCAGGTTGGCAGCGGCGAAGTGGAAGGTTTCAGAGGGGCGCTGCATGATGCGGTCTACCACCTCCACGATGTCGCCTACGTTGATGCCTCCATCGCCGTTGGCATCGCCCAACTGCAGGTCGGGCACCTCGATGCTGACCGTGAAGTCGGGCAGCGTGATGTTGTGCTTATTGGCATCGGTCATCAGGATATTTCTCACCCGTGCCTTGTAGATGCCTGCCGTCACACTGCTGGCGCAATAGAGCGTCATGCTGAACAGCTCTCCGTCGTTTTCCTTGAAGGCATTGTTTTGAGCCGAATAGCACACGATGTGATAATAGCCGTCATCGTTGAGCAGGGATGTCACCTGATGGCCGTCAGAACGATTGCCGTTCAATGCCACCTTGTCAAGTGTCATGCCTTCGGGTAGCTGCAGATAGAACTCCGCTGCAGTAATCGCATCTTTATTCTTCAGGCTGATGTTGAGTTCTGCCTTGCTTCCCGAAAGGACAGAAGGTGTTTCCTCGACATACAGCACGTTGTCCTCGCTCAGGCGGTAGAGGCGAACGTCGTCGAGGGCCACCCAGTTGGCGGTGGTGTTCTCTACCATCAGACCTATCTCCACGTCCTGAGCCTCAGCGTTGGTGAACTCCACGGAGAAGAATTGCGGCTTCTCGTTGGCAGTAGCCACAGGTGTGCTTTGGTCGCCTATGAACAGGCTGACACCCGTTACTTCTTGCTCAGGGTCATCCCCCCAAGTGGCGATGGCCTTGGCTTCCAGACGGTATTTGCCGACAGGCAAATCCCTAATGGTCTGCGAGTGTCGGCCATCGCTCAACACTTCGCCCGGCCTCCAGCTTTCCACGAATGAATCTATAGTGCAGTCTTCATTCGAATAATTAGCATTCTGCCAGCCATTGTTCACTCCTAAGAACCCAATGGTCCAGCCGATGTCGAAGTAGCCGTTGTCGGGATTGGTAATCATGGCACCTGTCACGTCAATATCCTCGGTCAGCGTTGACAGCGTAGCCGTGGCGAGGTATGCCTTAGCAGCATCCTTGATGGCATCAATCTGCTGGTAAATGGTCATGTAGTCTTCAGCGGCCTCCACGATTTCGCGTGCTTCGCCGATGGCGGCGTTCAGCACATCCTTGTCGCCATCCGCCACAGATGAGGCCATCTCGTTCAAAATGCGTCCAGCCTGATCCTCAAACAATCCCTTCACGGTGCCCAAGGCGCCCTTGTCGGAGAGGTTGTGGTAGCCCCTGTTCAGGTAGCTCTCTGCCGTGCCTTCGGGAATGGTGAACAGCACATCGTCGGGGCATCCCTGGAAGTTGTTGGCGAAGTGCTTTTCGCCAGGCTCTCCACTGAGGAAGGTGACTGATTTCAGGTTGTTGCACCTTGCAAACATTCCATCACCCATAATTGCAGTTGAGGGCAGAACCACCGTTTCAAGCTGAGATGTTATATATTCACCCCAAAAAGTAAAGAAAATGCCTTCTGTGGGGTTCCCTTCCTCGAAGATAACAGTTTTCAGCTTTTCGCAGCAAGCGAAGGTAAAATAGCCTGTCAGTGTAATGGTATTGGGGATATAAACCTCTTCCAGGCTACTGCACCAGGAAAAAGCAGCGCCTTCAAGTGTTGCCGTGCAGCCGTTAAAGTCTATGCTCGTCAGACTCTCGCATCCTTGGAAAGCAGCATGGCCCACCGAGGTTACTGTAGACGGGAACTTGATAGAAGTTAGTCCCGACTCGTGGAAAGCTCCACCATCCTCACATCCTCCAATGCGTAAAAGTCCTTCTGGCAGCTCTACCGAAGTTAGGTTCGTGCAGCCTTCAAATGCTTCATCACCGATGCTAGTTAGCCCGGTGAAATAGCGCAGCTCGTTGAACGATGTAATCTGCGTGTTGCCCTTGAATACCTCGCCCAGGTCGGTCACGTCGCCGACCTCTGCCCTGCTCAGCTCACCGTCTTTGCTGGTGTCCCAGCGGGCAACACACAGTTCCTTCACCTTTTCATCCTCGAACCAGATGCCTCCATTTATTTCGTCTATCATCTTGAGGATTTGCGCCAGCGCTTCCGTGTAGGAGGAGTTTGCGTTGTCCAGCACTTCCTGTGCCCAGCTGGTGTCTATCTGCAGCGCATTAGCCTGGGTGATGAGTTCCTGTAGGCGCTCTGCCTGGGCTGCGGTGTGCAGGCCTTCAGGCTCCAGCGTCCAGGTGATGTTCATGCTAGCTGCCGTGTTAGCATCCACATCGTCCCGGTTGTGCATCTCTTCACCGTTTCCATCAAGTGCTTCCTTGTCGGGATTGTTGCCCAAATAGGTGTCTGTTGCGTTCAGCGTCTGGATATGGTAGTTGCCGTTGCCGGCATCAGTGATGGTCCAGTAGCGGCATGCCGGGCTTTCTTGTCCGTTGTAGTCCACGTATACATTTGCCAAACTTTCGTCCACAAACAACAGTTGCTGGTTCCAGCTTTCATAGGGGAAGAAGATGGTGTAGCTGCCGTCTGTCTGCTTGGTGAGCTGTGCGGGCAGCGGCTCGTCGGCCAATATTGCATGAGTTCCCCAGGCATTGCCTTTGTTCAGGTACTTGCCCGTCTCTACGTTCTTCAGGAAGAAAAGATGCCCCAAGCTATAGTCAAGGAATGCCTCTCCGCCAAAGTCATTGACAGATATGGCCAACGTGTTGTCGCCCTCGTGGAATGCCGAGGCAGGGATGTGGTGACATTGCAGGGTGCCGTCAAAGCCAGCGTCAACCACCAACTCGCCGTTGAGCCACACCTTCAGGGCGTCGTCATGCTGTGAGAGGAAGGTATACCCCTGCTCGTCCACCTCGTCCAGATGGAAGGTGCGGCGCAGGCAGTAGCTGCTGCTTTCGTGCCCTTCAGTATTCCATAGCGTATTCACTGAAGAGAACCAGTCACTTATATTGGCAATGGGACCGCTCAGCGTCTCCCAGCTTTCATCGTCGTACTCTTCTTCATACCAGGCATGCCCTGAACCATCAGCCGCAGGTTCACTGTCGGTACCATCAAAGAACATATACTTCATCTCCCACGCCTGCTGAGCGCCCCACGGGAGAATTGTATTGCTGGCAATATCGGCTTCCGACATTGGCATCTCCACAATCTCTTTGAAATCCTTCCAATATTCGGCGGTCTCGTAGGCCTTCTTGCGGCCAAAAGGAACAGTAAGCGTGGCGTTGGCATAGTTATGGAATGCATCAGATGATATGCTCAATGGTTCTCTAATGTCAACTATTACAGAAAAAAGGGCACCGCACAACCAAAAAGCACCGCTACCGATGCTGGTCACGCTCGAAGGGATGGTCACCGAGGTCAGGCCGCTACAGTCTTCAAAAGCAGCGCTGCCGATGCTTGTCACGCTCGAAGGGATGGTCACCGAGGTCAGGCCGCCGCAGCCATAAAAAGCAGCGATGCCGATGCTTGTCACGCTCGAAGGGATGGTCACCGAGGTCAGGCCGCTGCAGCCATAAAAAGCATCTCTGTCGATGCTGGTCACAGAATTAGGTATGATGGTATTTTTGCAACCTGCTATCAGGGTATTATCAGAGATAGTTATAATGGCATTGCAATTACCACGCGAATCGTAAATCCTGTTTTGGGAATCTACGTAAATAGAGGTCAGGCCGCTGCAGCTTGCAAAAGCTGCGCTGCCGATGCTGGTCACGCTCGAAGGAATGGTCACCGAGGTCAGGCCGTCGCAGCCATAAAAAGCATCGTAGCCGATGCTGGTCACGCTCGAAGGGATGGTCACTGTGGTCAGGCCGCTGCACCCCCCAAAAGCTTCGCTGCCGATGCTGGTCACAGATTTAGGTATGATGGTATTTTTGCAACCTGCTATCAGGGTATTATCAGAAATTCTTATAATGGCATTGCAATTACCACGCGAATCGTAATTACTGTTTTGGGAATCTACGTAAATGGAGGTCAGGCCGCTACACCCCTCAAAAGCACCGCTGCCGATGCTGGTCACGCTCGAAGGGATGGTCACCGAGGTCAGGCCGCTACACCTTCCAAAAGCACCGAGACCGATGTTGGTCACGCTCGAAGGAATGGTCACCGAGGTCAGGCTGTGACAGCCTGCAAAAGCATAGCCGCCGATGCTGGTCACGCTCGAAGGGATGGTCACCGAGGTCAAGCCGCTGCACCCCTCAAAAGCACCGAAGCCAATGCTGGTCACGGAAAAAGTTTTCCCGTTGTAGGTGACAGATGGGAAAATCGTCAAACTACCAGAATATTCATCGGCATATTCATAATAGGAATCACCTCGATATGACACAGATACCGATGAGCCATTCGCTCCATCGTTGTAGACATAATAGATTCCACCCGCCTCAAAGTCGTGGGCGGATGCACAGAGACCCACCATGCTCATGAGCAGGGTGAGCAGGATAGAAATACTTAATGGTTGTTTCATAATAGTTTTACAGGCAATTATATATTTACGGGTGCAAAATTACGAAAAAAGGGCAAAAATGGATTAGTCCATTTTAGTCCTTTTGTTAGTCCATTTCAGTCCATTTGGACTAATGGTCACGGTTTTAACGTTTTTTGTCAATTGCGGAGCTGCTCCAAGTAGTCGAGGTTCGTGAGGTCGCACTGGTCGGCGATGCGCTCCCAGACACAGTTGACGGTGTCGCTCTGCGCAATGGACATGCGATAGATGCCCAGGAAGACGTAAGAGGAATCGACGAGACCTTTCATAAAGGTGATGCGCAGCTCGTTGATAAGCTTATAGTTCCAATAGTGGTCTTTGTTTCGCACGACGATGAGTTCTGGGTCGGCAACATATTCTTCGGGTTCCCAGTGCTCGGTGATGGTGGGCATCATCAGGGCGGAGTCGCCATAGTTGTGCCAATGCTGGTTGCGGTATTCGGGTGTCCAAACGCACATCCGTTCATGGTGTGGAACAGACCTTCCCCAAAGGGTGTCCGTGGCGATGATGCCAAAGAGTTTCAGATACTCATGAGGGGTGCTGAAGCGTTGCCCCATCTTCAGGATGTAGGGATCCTGCGCCTTGGCCGAGCGACCAAAGATGACGAGACCCGTGACAATGGCTACAACGACGGCCAGTAAGCCGCCAATGAACGCAATCTCCTTCCAGACACGTCGCTGCTTCGGCTGTTCGCTATCAGGCTGCATAGGCGAAAGAGGCGTTTCCTCGCCTTTTCCTTCTTCGCAGAATGCCGTCCAGCCAGCATAGCCCACGAACTGAGCCAGCATGTTGAGCGTGGAGAGTCTTGGGATGGTGGGCTCGGACAGATAGCCCCAAAGACGCTTCAGGGTAGTGGGACTGACGCGCTCACCAATCTTCCCGAAGATGCTCTCACTCAGGAAATCGAAGTCCTTCGGCGTCTGCATCTTCCTGTCCACCGCCTTCTCTATGGACTCTCGCAGTGCTGCTATGTGTTCAGAATCCATTTGCTTGTCCAGGTTTTTTCTAATTTGAATGCAAAAGTAAGCAAAAAAGACGGGGCAGCCAAATTTTTCCGCATAAAAATAAGATAGGCAGTTCTTCTCCTTACATAAATACGCTGTGGCGACGTTCCAGAAGAACGCCGCCATCGCTAATATTTTTAATGGTTCTACGCGTTTTCATGTGGGTATCTTTTAAAGCGCTATGGCATCAAGCAGATAGAGCAACGCGCAAAACATGTGAATGCTTCGCCTAAAGTTTGAAAAAGCCGTGGCAAAAGTAATTCCACGACGTGGAACGATAAAACCACGACGTGGAATGATAAAACCACCTCTTCATTCCATGCATCAATCACTTCTTCTGCTGCGCCGACCACTTCTGCAGCCGCTTGTACTCCTTCTTGGTCAACCGCATGAACGAGCCGTGCTGCGGACCAGTGACACCCTGAATATCGACGGGGTCGTGGAAGTTGCGCAGGTTCTCGTCGGCCTTGCAGATGCGATAGTGCTTGGGGCGGTCGCTGTACTGGATATAGGCCACGCGCCACGTCTTGTCGCCCATGAGCTGGAAAGCGCTTGAGCCTTCGCATTTCTTATTGCCCTCGAAGCTGACATAGTCGTTCTCCACAGGCTCACCCCAGCCACTGGTCAGATTCTCCGACGTAGCGGTATAGATGCCGGGCTTACCGCCTTCTTTTTTAATCAGCATGTGGTAGAACCCGTCACTGAGCAGGTTGATGTCGGCATCGATGGTAGCATAGCCCCAGTCGAAAAGCAGGCGGGGCTGCGTCAACTTAGTAAACGACTTGTCGGCATAGCTATAGTACATGCGGTCGTAGTTCTCCTCCGGGCGGTTCAGCATGCTGTAGTAAATCATGTAGCCGCCCTTGTCGCCATTCTCCCACACGTAGTCGGGGTCCCAGAATATCTGCGGCGCCCACACACGGTTGATGGTGCTCCAGTCCTTGTAGACGCTCTCGGCACCGGGGTTGCAGAAGATGCTGGTGCCCTTGCGATAGTCGAAGGTCACGCTCTCCCAGTTGATGAGGTCCTTGCTCTTCATCAGGTCGATGCCGTAGTTGTCCCACTTCTTCGACTTGGCTACGCACATATCAGTAGTGACCATCACATAGCCCTTACCGTCCCACGAGCGGGTGATGAAGGCATCGCGCTGACCGCCTTCGATGCGGGCATGCACTTTCGGGTCGATGACGGCCTTGCCGCCGATGATATCCTCGTAATGATAGCCGTCGCGGCTCAAGGCATACGCGGTGTATTCGCCGCCGTCGCTCATGTGGCAGTACAGGTAGCCATAGTCGCCCTTCACCATGTTTTGGGCCGATACTGTCATCACTGCTATCGCCAGTAATGCAGATACAACAAGAAATCTTTTCATCGGTAAATACAGTTTATTGATGCAAAAATAAGAAATTTCCGCTGAACAGCCAAAGAATCGAGCAAATTATTTGGTGCTTCGCTGGCTTTTTCGTACTTTTGTACACAAGAAACAATAACACTAACTTAACACATTCAAAGATGAATACCAGAAAACTACTGACACCCCTGCTGATTGTCGCTTGCGCTTGCCCTACCCTGGCTGATAAAAAGAAGACTGAGACAAACGCGCCGAAGGACCCCAACGAGATGGTGGCCTATCTCTTCACCTATTTCAACAGCAACGACCCCAAGGATGAGCAAATTTGCTATGCCCTGAGCGACGACGGCTACAACTACACCCCGCTGAACGGCGGGATGCCGGTCATCGAAAGCGACACCATCGCCCTCACCCAGTGTGTGCGCGACCCGCATATCCTGCGCTGTGAAGACGGAAAGACCTTCTACATGGTAGCCACCGACATGCGCTCAGCCCTGGGATGGAGCAGCAACCGAGGAATGGTGCTGCTGAAGTCGACCGACCTCATCCACTGGCAGCACTCCACCGTCAACTTTCCAACAAGATATACGAAGACGTGGAAGAACGTGATACGCGTGTGGGCCCCTGAGACCATCTACGACCACCAGGCCGGCAAGTACATGGTGTTCTATTCCCTGCGCACCAGCGATCCGGGGTCGTACGACAAGATTTACTATCAATATGCGAATAAAGATTTCACCGACCTGGAGGGAGAACCCAAGTGGCTCTTCGATGCCGGCAATGCCACCATCGACGGTGATATAGTCTATAACGAAGCCGACCGACTATATCACCTCTTCTACAAACAGGAGTCGGGCCGCGGCATCTATCAGGCCGTAGCCAAGAATCTGACCGACAAGTGGCAGATGCTCGACGGCAATGTGGAGCAGACCAAAGAGGCGGTGGAAGGTGTCGGCATCTGCAAGGCCATCGACCGCAAGTCATGGATCATCATGTACGACTGCTACGGCAACGGTCACTATCAGTTCTGCCGCTCGGAAGACCTGAAGACCTTCCAGTTTGTGCAGAACACCGAAATGAAGGGCAAGTTCACCCCACGTCATGGCACCATCATCCCCATCACCCGCGCAGAGAAGGAGCGTCTGCTGAAGGCGTTCCCCAACTATAAGCAGCCCATCCTGAGCGGATTCCATGCCGACCCCGAGGTGCTATACTCCACAAAGACAAAGAAATACTACATCTACAGCACTACCGACGGCACACCCGGCTGGGGCGGTCACGACTTCAGCGTGTTCTCGTCGACCAACCTCATCGACTGGACTGATGAAGGCAAGATGCTCGACGTGAAGGGCGACCAGGTGAAGTGGGCCACGGGCAATGCCTGGGCACCCTGCATCATCGAAAAGAAAGGCAAGTACTATTTCTATTTCTCAGCTCACAACCCACAGAGCAGGCGCAAGGAGATTGGCGTGGCCGTAAGCGACAGCCCCACGGGACCCTTCGTCGACTCCGGCGCACCCATCATCACCGATGCCGACCGTCCGCAAGGCGTGCGCGGCGGACAAGCCATCGACGTCGATGTGTTCCAGGACCCGAAGTCGGGCAAATGCTACCTCTACTGGGGCAACGGCTTCATGGCCGGTGCTGAGCTTAACGACGATATGCTTTCGGTGAAGAAGGAGACCATCACCAACCTCACGCCCAAGGGTGGCGACCTCCAGACATGGGCTTTCCGCGAGGGAGCCTACGTCTTTTGGCGCAAGGGAACGTACTACTTTATGTGGAGCGTCGACGATACAGGCTCGCCCAACTATCATGTGTGCTACGGAACGGCAAAGTCGCCCCTTGGCCCCATCACCATCGACGAAAGCAACTATATGGTTATCAAGCAGAGGCCAGAGGACAAAATCTACGGCACGGCACACAACAGCGTCTTGCAGATTCCAGGCAAGGACGAGTGGTATATCGTCTATCACCGCATCAACAAGAACTACATCAACCATGAGCCTGGCATCCACCGCGAGGTCTGCATTGACCGCATGACCTTCGACAAACAGGGCCGTATCGTCCCAGTCACTCCCACGCTCGACGGTCCCGATCCCCTGCCTGCAAAATAATGCTTACTGTATTGCCTTCTCTATCTGCTGCTCGATGACCTGCAGCGTCTCGTCGTCGAAACCGAGGTGCTCCCATACGCGGCTGCCCTGACGGTTGTAGAGATAGTATTGGGGAATGCCGCTGATGTTGGGAATCTGCTTCCACGTTTCGTTGGTCACGCGGTAGTGGAGGCCAGGGATGTTGGCCACCTGCTTCTTCCATTCGCCCTCTGGACTGGTCTCGTTGGTCAGGTAGACGAATACCACGTCGCGGCCCTTCAGCTTCTCTTTCAAAGGTTCCATTGCCGCGATGCCTATCTTACAGGGGCCGCACCATGTGGCCCAGAGGTCGATGAAGACGGCTTTGCCAGGATACTGGGCAGCAATGGTCTCAATGAGTTTGTCGCCAGTCACGTCGGGTGTGGGCATCATGCGCTCCTGCGCCTCCCGCTGTACCCGTTCTACGAGCAGACGGATGCTGTCGTTGTACTCACGAAGTGGTGCCTGGAAGATGCGGTGAGCAGCCATGATAGCACTGTCCGAGAGCACTTCAAGAGCATTCATTCGCTCTACCAGTTGGTCTTTATAGGCCAGTGCTTTCAGTGTCTCGCACGTCTCTCCTTGCCCCATGCCATTAGCTTCGAGGTAAGGTATATGGTCGGTGTGGGCAGGGAAATAAAACGTGCGACCGCCTTGATAAATCAGCATGTCCTTGAAGTGTGGGTCTACCAGCGTATAGGTCTCGGCCAGATGCGCTGAAAGGCTGTCGGCCTTGTCAGACCCCATCCTTGTTTTCAGCATCTTGGCATAGTCGTGACGGTAGCTTACATACATGTCCTCTACCCATATCTTGAGAAATTCCTTCTGGCGGGTGGTATAGTCGGGATGCTTGGCAAGCAATTCCAGGCGGAACGCCTCGAAGTTCTGCCACAGCTGTTCAGCCCACTGCGAAAAGCTTTCATCCCCAGTACATTCGGGTATCACCTCCTTATGGAAATGCGTGTACATCAGCTCCTGGTTCTCCAACAGCACCTGATTGATGTCGCCGATGGTTCCGCCCACGCGGTAGGTGTCGCGCATCTTCACCTTTCCACCAGCAAACTTCCCATCTCGGGCCGTCACGGCGGGCAGGTCGATGTCGAGAGTCAGTGTTTCGCCGGGAATCAACACCAAGGGGAACTGCGTATTGATGCCCACCTCCACCAATCCGAAACCACGGCCCGAAAAGAAAGGAAGCTGCCGCTGGTAATCGGGGCAATGGTACACAATCACCGAATCATCATCGTTCGAGCAGCGGTAGGGCTTGCCCCAGATAGTGCGCCAGTCGGCATGTGAGGTGATGATTCCCCCGCCATGAACCCGTATGGTTGCCGACAACTCGCCAAGTTCCATCTTCAAGGGCTTGAGCGACTGCCCGTCGTCGACGAACGGCTGATAGGGAGGCAGCAGCGAGGGATAGAGTTCTTCATCGAGACGGATGCCCTTGATCTCACGTGTTCGTCTGCCACTTTTGCCAACGTAATCGAACGACCGGGCGCCCTTCGGCATTGGCTCAAAGCTGAGGATGAGTGAGTCACGCTGCACGTTCTTGTCAAAATCATTGCCTAACTCGAACGGCTCCTCTGCCAGCACCTTCGCTCCGTCGTGGGTAATGACGCGCCCGCTCTTGAAGGCAAGGGTGTCACCGCCCGCCACTAACCGTGCTTCAGCCACACTCCATCCGCCCCACTTGGCGTTCACCACGTGGAAATGAACAATGGTGGCTTTCTTGGTCAGTTCCACCTTCATGGGATTCAATTCATACATCGCGGTGGACGACACATAGGCAGGGCGGTCAATCACCTTGTCTTTTGCCAGTGCCGACATAGCCAGCAGCAAGGCGCATGTTGCAGCAAAAGTCTTTCTCATATTCAAATCGTAAGTAAATGACGGGGGGCTTGTAAAGAAGAAAAGGAGGGTAAGCTGCCGCCTACCCTCCTTGTTTTTATAAATTATTCAGCAATCTTACTTATCAGTTTCAGGAGCCTCACCAATCAGCTCCATGAACTCGTCGAGTTTCGGGGTAATGATAATCTGTGTACGACGGTTACGCTGCTTGCCCAAGTCGGTGGTATTGGGCTGCAGAGGATTGTACTCGCCACGGCCGCCAGCGGTGAGGCGCTTGGGGTCAACGCCGTACTTGGTCTGCAAGGCCTGGACAACCGACGATGCACGCAGACAAGAGAGGTCCCAGTTGTTGCGGATGTTCTCGCGCGAGATGGGCACGTTGTCGGTGTTACCCTCGATGAGTACGTCGTAGTCCTTGTAGTCGGTGATGATCTTGGCAATCTTCGAGAGTGTCTCGGCAGCACGGTCGTTGATTTCGTAGCTTCCGCTCTTATAGAGCATGTTGTCGGCCAGCGAGATGTAGACCACGCCCTTCAGCACCTGCACGTCGACCTCTTTCAGTTCCTCCTTCGAGAGGGAACGGGTAAGATTGTTCGTCAGCACCATGTTCAGCGAGTCGCTCTTGGTCTTCACTTCCACCAAATGACGGATGTACTGGTTCGACTCGTTGATCTGGTCGACAAGCTTCTCAATAGAGATGTTGTTCTGCGAGGCATTCGTCAAGCTCTTGTCGAGCGATTCCTGCATTTTCTGGTACTTTGACTCCGTAGCCACGAGAGCCTGCTGCATTCCGCGCTGCTGCTCTTCCAAGCTGGATATACGGCTGTTCTTGGCAGCCAGTTCTTCTCTGGTAGACTGCAGGCTTTCCTTGGTGGTCTGCAGCAAGCTGCTAAGGCTCTTATTCTCCTCACGGCAGCTCACAAGGTCTTTCTTCAAGGCGCAGCTACTCAACAGCATACTTGCAGCCAAAGCGCCAAATAGGATGTTCGTTTTCATGTCAATTCTGATTTTAAGTGAATAATTCGGTGCAAAGTTAATGATATAGAAGAGATTTTCGCCCTTTACCCACTCATTATTAAAAATAATTAACCTCACATCACTCCGTTTTCAGTTTTTGTAACCAAAAAATGCAGATTGGCGATAGGAAGAATAGGAAATAATCTGGCGGATTCCTGTTTAGCCGAAGATTCTGGAAATTCCGGAATTTCTGCATTTTCCAGTATATCCGGGCGGCGCGAGACGCACGCGCACAAAAAAAGGAGACCGCAACCCGCATTGGGCTACAGTCCCCACTCAAAAGGAGGCGGCCTCCTACTCTCCCGCATTGCATTGCAGTACCATCGGCGCAGA
>CADASP010000003.1 GCA_902790625.1 uncultured Prevotellaceae bacterium
GGGAAGAGGCAAATACTGGCAGGATTTCCCTTGCGGACAAGGAAAAATTACAGATTATTAAGAGGTGTAGATGTTACACACTTGCAATACGGGTTAAAACTAATTTCATTTCTATAAACTCTTGCATATCCTTGGTCAAACCCATCAATAATGTCGTATCCTACTTTATTTGGAACCATGTTGTCTAAAACAAATCTTTCGTTCTCGGAATCATCTCTTTCCGCAACTATTATTGGATTTGATGGTATGATTACACATTTGTCAACTACTGAAAATGTGGCGTCAAAAATGAATTCCTCGGGACTCAGTTTTGTTCCGTATGTTTCAATTTCTACAAAAAGAGCTCTTATCTTTTCAACTTTCATTCTGATGCATAAAGCATCAAGATTTAGACTGCTATCTAAGTGTGAATCCACGTATTCAAACTCATAGACCCCAAAGTGGAACTCAATTCTTCCGTCAGGAAACTCGAACTTATAGATTTTCATATGTATGGTGTTACTTAGTGTGTTTATTATCTTCTCAAAAAGGCTTCTTTCTTATAATTATAATCCCTGCCTATCTCGCTAAAATCTTCAAGAATTTTCTTTTCATAGAGACTCCGCTCTTCATCTTTGGCAAGCAATTCAGGACGCAGATTACTTAACAATGAGTACTTTTTAATGAGTTCTTTGAATCCAATAATTTTGTTGGATGATAAGCAGTTGTAGAACAAATGGATTAATTCATATTCAGATAGACTTGAACTTACAATACATGAATATTCGTATTTCCTTTTGTCATCAAGAATCGTAGAGCCGTCAATGTATTTGATGATCTGGTATAAATGCCTGAAATAGTGGCCTAATCTCTTGATATCTTTGTCCTTCTGATATGCATCTATTCCTACTAATTCAATAGCTCCCTTTAATCCATATACCCCCCTTAAGTCATCCCCGATAAAAAACTTCTTCTTTTCCACGCAAATATTAAAGATGTGTCTCCCCTTAAAAAACATTCCATACAAATTGTCAGCACCATCAATCGGAGTATAATAGAGGTTGTTTGTTATCTCCTCTTGAATTTGAATCATCTGGAAAAGTGCATTTTCGAAACGCTCTAATGCAATATCAATTCTTTGCTGTCTATTTGCTTTGTATTGTACCCAGAAAGCCAAGAACGTCAGAGCAGATGCTGTTATTGCGACAAATGGCCCCATTATGCCGCCAATTGTATCGCCTATTTCTCCTGTCTTACTAAAATCAGCTAAGCTGATAGGTAGTTGGGTAAATATATAAGGAAGAGCGCAAGCAATAAAAGTCATAATGACAAAGAACACCATTGCCAAGTATAAAAGTTTGTTTGAGTCAAAATTATATGTATCGGCCATAACTTATGGTTGCTTTGTTTCAAGTGCAAAATTACAAATAATAATTGGAATAATGGCACAGGATGAAAAAAGTTGATTAACAATCTTTACACATTAAATATGAAGAACTTGTCAATGGCCGTTTTGAGGTAAGGCTGTACTGGCCATCCTTGACACTTGGGATTTTCTTGTACCTGACGATGCCATAAACCGTTTCTCTGTCAACGTGATATTTGCCATGATTTGTTCAACCATATAGTATTCTTCTGCATAATGCATCCCCGGATTACGGACGAAGTCCACATGCAACTTGGAATAGTAGGTGATACCGATTCCTTTTTTGTGGGTATGTTATTAAGGGTTCACTTGCCCACGCAATGGTGCCTGAAGATGTGATTGAGGGTCTCTTGCGAGGTGATGATTTGGGCCTCGCCGGTGATCTGGGCAAGGTCGGAGAGGACAAGGTGGAGGTCTTCGGCGACGAGGTCGCCGGGAAGCTGGCGGACAAGGCCGTCGAGCACGCGCTGGAGGTCGTCGTGGGCACGGACGAGGGCTTCGTGATGGCGGGCGGAGGTGACGATGACGGCGCTTTCCTTCAGGTCGGGCAGGTTGGCGGCGGAGTAGATGGCGGCCTCAAGGGTCTCGATTCCCTGCCCATGTTTGGCCGAGATGCTGAGGAGCGAGGAGTGGGGGATGATGATGGAAGAATCGGCTATCGAGATGCCCTTGTCGGATTTGTTGCTGACTATGATGAGGCTTTTGCCCTGACAACGAGAATCCATGCTGTTCTGTTCTTCGGTGGTGGGTTCCTCGTCGAGGAGCCAGAGGACGATGCGTGCGCGGCTGATGGCTTGGTAGGTGCGGTCGATGCCTATCTGCTCGATGGCGTCGGTGGTTTGTCGGATGCCGGCGGTGTCGATGAATCGGAAGGCGACGCCCTGGATGTTGATGACATCCTCGATGGTGTCGCGCGTGGTGCCGTGGATGTCGCTGACGATGGCTCGGTCGTCGCGCAACAGACGGTTGAGCAGCGTAGACTTGCCGACATTGGTCTTTCCTACTATGGCGACGGGAATTCCAGCTTTTATCGCTTGTCCGGTCTCGAAGGTGGCGGCAAGGGTGGTGATGCGCTCATCGATGTGCTGGGCGAGATTGAGCAGCTGGCTTCGGTCGGCAAATTCGAGGTCTTCATGGTCGGAGAAGTCGAGTTCGAGTTCGAGCAGCGAGGTGAGTTCGAGCAGCTGTTGCCTGAGTTGGGAAAGCTCGCCTGAGAAATGGCCGCGCAGTTGTGAGAGGGCTATCTGGTGGGTGGCACGGTTGGTGGAGGCGATGAGGTCGGCCACGGCCTCGGCCTGGCTGAGGTCCATCTTGCCATTGAGGAAGGCACGCATGCTGAACTCGCCAGGACGGGCCATGCGGCAGCCTTGTTGGATGAGGAGATCTAATATCTGATTGATGATATAGGGGGAGCCGTGGCAGGAGATTTCTACGCAGTCTTCGCCGGTGTAGCTGTGTGGGGCACGGAAGATGGAGACGAGGGCTTCGTCGATGAGGACGGGGGTGGATGGGCCTGACGGAGAAGCGCCAGGCACGGGGGTGGTTGAACCTGACGGAGAAGCGCCAGGCACGGCGGCATCGGGAAGGGGGGCGAAGAGATGGGTGTAGTGGACGGAGTTGGCTGGGATGGTTTCGCAATTAAGGGAGCAGAGGGAACTGACGATGGAGAGGGCTTGGGGACCGCTGACGCGGATGATGGCAAGGGCACCACCAGGGGCGGTGGCGGGCGCGCAGATGGTATCCTCTATGGGGGGGAGATTGCTTGCGTCCCTTTGGTTACAAGAGAGGGGAGCTTGAGGGGAGGTTTGAGATTCAATATTGGGGGTTGGCATGGCGTCTATAGTTGTCGGAGGGCAGAAGAAAGCGCTTGCAGGTCGGCATCGGTGGTGGCCCAGCTGGTGACGAACCGGCAGAGGGTGCGCTCGACATCCACGGGTTCCCAGGTCTCGAAGAGCACGTGTTGGAGTAGCTGTTCCATCTGTTGGTTGGTGAGCACTACGAACTGCTGGTTGGTGGGCGAGTCTTTCACTTCGATTCCCACTTCGATGAATAGCTGTCGCACTTGCATGGCCATGTCGATGGCGTGGCGGGCAATGGTGAGATAGAGACCATCGGTGAAAAGTGTATCGAACTGCACGCCCGCCAGTCTGCTCTTGGCCAACAATGCTCCGTGGCACTTCACGATGGTGAAGAAGCCTTTGGGTGCACCCTTGGGGAAGACAACGGCCTCGCCACATAGTGCTCCCACCTTGGTGCCACCGATGTAGAATGCGTCGCAATGGCTTGCCAGCCAAGGCAGCGTGATGTCGCATCCCTCGGCTGCGAGACCGTAGCCCAGTCGGGCTCCGTCGATGAAGAGCGGTATGCTGTGCTGCTGGCAGGTGGCGTAGATTTGTTCTATCTCGCAGGAGCGATAGATGGTGCCCAGCTCGGTGGGGAAGGTGATGTAGACCATTCCAGGGAACACCATGTGCTCCCAGGTGGGGTCTGAATGGAAGGCCTTCAGGTAGTCGGCCAGTTCCTGCGGTGCCATCTTCCCTTGGTGTGTCGGCAGTGTGATGACCTTGTGTCCGCTGGCTTCCACCGCCCCCGACTCATGCACGTTGATGTGAGCCGTTGTTGCGGCCACCACGCCTTCGTAGGAGCAGAGCATGGCATCGATGACGGTGGCATTGGTCTGAGTACCTCCTACGAGGAAGAAGATGTCGGCATCGGGACATTCGCAAGCTTGGCGAATCTTTTCGCGAGCCTGCTGGCTCCAGTAGTCGTAACCGTAGGAGGCACTCTGCAAGTTGTTGGTCTCAACGAGGTGCCGAAGCACGTTGGGGTGCGCCCCGTTGTTGTAGTCGCTTTCGAAGGAAATCATCATTGAATGGGGTGTTGGCCGAGGCGGAGCCTCGGCTTACGGAGAAGGTGGGAGTCAGATGCGGTCGAGGACTTTCAGTATGAGCGAGTCGATGGTGTTCTTGTACTCGGTGTTCATCTCCTTGGCATAGCGGTTGGCGATGACCATGCAGCATGTCATGGCGCGATGGCCGAGGAGGGAGGCCAAGCCGGCCAATGCCGATGACTCCATCTCGAAGTTGCAGATACGCATTCCCTCATACTCGAAGGCCTCAATCTTCTCGTTCTGTAGTGGGTCGGCAATGTCAGCACGCAGCACTCGTCCCTGTGGCCCGTAGAATCCGCCGCACGAGATGGTGTAGCCACGCACCATGTCGTCGCCCGCAATCTGGTCGATGAGTTCGGCGTCGGCCACGGCCACGTAGGGCGCACCCTTGATGGGGTTCCACTTCATGTGCTCACAAAACTCGCGCTCCATGGGTACGTCGCATACTACATTGCGCCCGGCATAGTAGTTGAGCAGACCGTCGAAGCCGATGCTCTTCACGCTGGCGATGAAGCACCCGGTGGGCGTGAAAGGCTGCAGACCGCCGCAGGTGCCTATGCGCACCATGGTCAGCGTGCGGTGCTCTGGACGCTCGGTGCGTGTGGTGTAGTCGATGTTGGCCAGCGTGTCGAGTTCGTTCACCACGATGTCGATGTTGTCGCATCCGATGCCGTGGCTCTGCACGGTGATGCGCTTGCCCTGATAGGTGCCGGTGATGGTGTGGAACTCTCGGCTGCTCACTTCGCATTCTGTCGAGTCGAAGTGGGCGGCCACCGTATTTACGCGAGCTGGGTCGCCAACCAGTATGACGCGGTCGGCCAACTGTTCGGGCTTCAGGTGCAGGTGAAAGCACGAGCCGTCAGCGTTGATGATGAGTTCAGATGGTGCGAAATACTTTTCCATATCGTTATTGTTTATTGTTTAATGTTCAACGTTCAACATCCTGCTTCTCCTTCTCCCTGATGTCGCTCATCAGCTTCTCCAGCTGTTGCTCGGCGTTCAGTATCTTTGTTCGCAAGGCGGCTTTGGTCTCCTCGTTGGCTGTGGCATATTGCTGGCGCAGCTCTTCCAATGCCTTCCCTTGCCTTTTGGCCTCGTAGCGCATCAAGTCGAGTTCCGACATCATGCTTTCCGTCTCTTCCAGCCTTGCCACGTGGCCGGTAGCCTTGGCTTTGCTCTTCCTTGTCAGGGCCTCCAGTCGTTCCTCCTTGTTCTCCCATGTGTCAGCGATGCGGCTGATGGCGGCCAACTGCCTCAGCTGCTCTTCGTCGTAGGCTTCTGCTTGGTAGGTATGCCTCGATGTTTGAGGTATGAAGGTGTAGATGCACACCTTGCCCTTTGGCTGTCGGCGGTTGGTGACGAAGTATCCCAGCTGGTTGTACTCGTCGATGGCGTAGAAGAGGTCGTCGGCTGTGCTGGCGAAGGGCATCCCCAGGTTTTCGGCTTTCAGGAATGTGCCTCGCTCGCTGTCGTATCTCGTCACGAAGAGGTCGTATCCTCCGATGCTCCGCTCGCCTTTCTGTGCAAAGTAGAGCGTGATGCCGTCGGGCATGAGGAAGGGGTTGGCCGCCGCTGTCTTTTCGATGTTGGCCAGTGGGGTGGGGGATGTCCACGCGTTGCCGATATATTCGCTTCTGGCGATGGTGCCGTCGGCGGTGGTGATGAGCCTCAGGTCGCCCATCTCGTTGGTGAAGGTGGCCCTGCCGTCCTTTTGCTCCAGCTTTCCCATGTGGGCCGACAGTGGGATGTGGCTCATGAAGTTGGCGGCATCTACGACGGTGCTGTCGACGAAGGTGATTTTCTGCACTGCCGACAGCATCTGTTCTATACGTGGGTCTTCTTCGGGTGCTTCCTTCACTGGGGCCTTCGCCACCTTCTGCTTCCGCTGCGCTGAGGTGGGCAGAGCCAGCAGGAGCAAGGCTGCAAGGAGATATGTTGCTCGTCTCATATTCTGGTGTTTTGCTTAATGATAGCCAAAGTTACGAATTATTGCCGAAAGTCGGTGAGAAGAGCCTCAATTATTAAGTGTTTTTAAGAAAAAAGCCACCCCGCGTTGGCTATTCCGTGCCAAATGATGCACTGCACGTTAGATTCTTCTTCAACGCAACGTCTTCCTTCTATCGCCTAATGAGAAGCGAAAATAGGGATTGTTTCTTGTTTTTTTTCTCAGATATCGTCGCTTTCGTTTGGTGAATCGAAAGAAAAGCATTATTTTTGCACCAATTTCTTTTCCATCGTTATCCATGACAGCATCGCGAGTACTATTGATTTACACCGGTGGCACCATCGGCATGAAGCGCAGCCCGCTGACGGGCGTGCTCGAACCCTTTGACTTTGAGCAGCTGCTGGCGCATGTGCCCGAATTGGAGCAGTTCCCCACGTTTATCTCCACCTATCAGTTCAACCCGCCCATCGACAGCAGCGACATGTCGCCCCGTTTGTGGACCGACTTGGTGCACATCATCACCGACCGCTACGACGACTTCGATGGCTTTGTGGTGCTTCACGGCACCGACACCATGTCGTTCACGGCCAGCGCCCTCTCGTTCATGCTTCAGAACCTGACGAAGCCCGTGGTGCTGACGGGCAGCCAGTTGCCCATAGGCCAGTTGCGCACCGATGGCAAAGAGAACCTTATCACGTCGATAGAGATAGCCTCGGCTCGCCATCAAGACGGAACGGCAGTGGTGCCCGAGGTGTGCATCTACTTCAACGGACATCTGATGCGCGGCAATCGCACCACCAAGCAGAGTGCCGATGGGTTCAACGCTTTCGAGTCGTTCAACTATCCCCACCTGGCCGATGCGGGCGTGCAGATAGCCTATCACGAGGAGCGCATCCATCGTCCCGACTTTTGCAAGCCCATGGTGCCTCAGTTTCGGCTCGATGCCAATGTCATCATCTTCTCGCTGTTCCCTGGCGTGCGCGAAGATCTCATTCGCCACATCATTGCCACGCCCAACCTGCGGTCTATCGTGATGCGCACCTTCGGCAGCGGCAATGCGCCACAAAGCCCGTGGCTCATCAGCACGCTGCGCGAAGCCGCGCGGCGCGGCACGGTGGTGGTCAACATCAGCCAATGTCTGCAGGGCTGCGTGGAGATGGGGCGCTACGACACGGGCTATCAGCTCCAGGAAGCGGGCGTGGTGAGTGGTCGCGACAGCACTGTCGAGGCGGCCGTCACCAAGCTGATGTATCTGCAGGGGAAATACGATAGCAATGTGCAGGTGCGCAAGCTGATGAACCAGAGCCTCTGCGGCGAGATAACGGTTTAGGGTCGTTTCGCAAAGCTTTATTCTGAATGCTCTTCTGAGCGTGCTGCCTTGTCGAAGTCGTCGTAAGCGTTGACGATGCGGGTGACGAGCTTGTGGCGCACGATGTCCTTCTGCGTCAGCGTCACCATGCCGATTCCTTCGATGCCGGCGAGGATGTGCAGGGCCTCGATGAGTCCGCTCTTGGCGCGTGGCGGCAGGTCGATTTGCGAGGTGTCGCCCGTGATAATCATCTTGGTGTTCCATCCCATGCGGGTGAGGAACATCCTTATCTGCGCCGGTGTGGTGTTCTGCGCCTCGTCGAGAATCACCACGGCATCGCTCAGCGTGCGGCCACGCATGAAGGCCAGCGGGGCTATCTGTATGATGTGCTTCTCCATCATGTCCTGCAGCTTGGCCTGTGGCAGCATGTCTTCCAGCGCGTCATAGAGGGGCTGAAGATAGGGGTCAATCTTGTCCTTCATGTCGCCGGGCAGGAATCCCAGCTTTTCGCCGGCCTCCACGGCGGGTCGCGAGAGAATGATTTTCTTGGCCGTCTTCTCTTTCAGTGCTTTCACTGCCAGCGCGATGGAGAGGTAGGTCTTGCCCGTTCCGGCAGGTCCCACGGCAAACACCATGTCGTTCTGCTGGTAGGCATCTATGAGCCGCTGCTGGTTTTGCGAGCGGGCCTTGATGGGCCGTCCGCTGATGCTGTAGACCACCACGTCGTCGGGCACGTCGTCGTTGAGGCGTCGGCCTTTGGTGATGTCCAGGATGTCCTCTTCGGTCAGCGAGTTGAACTTCAGCACATGCTGCCGCATCTTCTCCACGCTCTCCTCGAAGTGGGCCATTTGCTGTTCGTCGCCCAATATGCGCATCACGTTGTCGCGGGCCACAATACGAAGTTTTGGAAAGAGGGCTTTCAGCATCTGCAGATGGCCGTTGCCCACCCCGTAGAACACCAAGGGGTCGATGTCTTCTAATACAATATGCTTCTCTGTCAAGACTATTACTCTTTTTTTCGATTTGTCGTTTTTCCGTCGTTATAACGTAATAACGTGCTGACGTAATGGCGAAATAACGAATGGCGGTTTAAATTATTCGGCAAAAGTACGAAAAAAAGCGCGTAGCCACAAATAAAGCGGAGTTTTTTTTGTTCGTTGCGAAAATATTGCTACCTTTGCCGCCCATGACACAGGAACAAGATATCAAGAACGCCGTGAGCGTTCTGCGGCAGGGTGGGGTGATACTCTATCCTACCGACACCATTTGGGGCATAGGCTGCGACGCCACCAACGCCGAGGCCGTGGCCCGCGTATACAACATCAAGCAGCGCGACGACTCGAAAGCGCTCATCTGCCTCGTCGACAGCGACGCCCGTCTGCAGCGCTATGTGCGCCAGGTGCCCGACGTGGCGTGGCAGCTCATCGACTGCATCGACAAGCCCACCACCCTCATCCTCGACGGTGCTGTGAACCTGGCACCGAACCTCATCGCCGCCGACGGCTCCATCGGCATTCGCATCACCAAGGAGCCATTCTCGCACGAGTTGTGCTTCCGTTTCCAGAAAGCCATCGTGTCCACCTCGGCCAACATCAGCGGCGAGCCAGCGGCGCAGAACTATCGCGACATCGATCCACGGCTGCTGGAGCAGGTGGACTATGTGTGCTGGAGCCGTCGGCAGGAGCACAAGCCCCACCGTCCGTCGGGCATCATCAAACTGGGCTTAGGCGGCGAGGTGAGCGTGATACGTTGAACGTTGAACGTTAAACATTGAACATTGAACATTGAACGTTGAATGTTGAACGTTGAACAATTTCTTGTTCGTCGCTTGGCATTCGTCGTTCAATGTTCAACGTTCAATGTGCAACGTTCATATATTCTTTGGCGTATTCCACGTAGTGGGCGGCGTTGTCGGTCTGCCCGGGACGTGTGGGTTTGATATACTTTGCGGGCACGCCTCCCCATATCTCGTGGGGAGGTATTTTTGTGTTCTGCAGCACCAGCGCACCTGCAGCCACGATGGCACCCTCGCCCACCTCGCAGCCGTCGAGCAGTGTGGCGCCCATGCCGATGAGGGCACCGTCGTGGATGGTGCAGGCGTGCACGGTGACGTTGTGGCCGATGGTGACGTCGCTGCCGATGTGTGTGGGACCCGTGTCGTGGGTCACGTGCACGCAGCTGCCGTCTTGCACGTTGCTGCGGTCGCCGATGGTGATGGGGGCCACGTCGCCGCGCACCACGGCATTAAACCATACCGAGCACTGGTCGCCCATCGTCACGTCGCCCACAATGGTTGCATTCTCGCTGAAATAGCAGTCTTTGCCCCAGCGGGGTGAAAGTCCTTTGTAGCTTTTTATGAGAGCCATAATGATGTTATGTTCGTTTTTGACGGGTGCAAAGGTACGAATAAGCGAGCGAAAAGCAAAAGAAAAGCTGGCTTTTCTTTTCTTTTCCGAGTAACGAATTTTGCAGGGCCCAAAATGAAGTCCCGAATAACATGCAGAAGCCTCCTAAACAAATTTGTTATATGGAAGCGAAAGTACCTTAGGCGAAGCCAGAGGTACGAATAAGCGAGCGAAAAGCAAAGGAAAAAGCGCGATAAAAGACAAGAAGATGCTCGGATTGTGGGAAAAACTTTGGGAAAATCGGTGGAAAGTCGGAGATTATTCGTAACTTTGCCGAAAGATTGATACTGTTGAGTGATATGAATGACTTTTTTCTGTCGTTTCTGAGGGTGGTTTGCGAGATGGCTCCCTATCTGCTGTTGGGATTCTTCATAGCGGGGGTGCTGCATGTTTTTGTGCCTCAGAAGTTCTATTCCCGATACCTCTCGAAGCAGAACAAGCTGTCGGTGCTCTGGGCTGCCCTGCTGGGGGTGCCGCTGCCGTTGTGTTCGTGCGGAGTCATCCCCACGGCCATCGGTCTGCGCAACGAGAAAGCGTCGAAGGGGGCCATCGCCTCGTTTCTCATTGCCACCCCGCAGACGGGCATCGACTCCATCTTGGCCACCTTCTCGCTCATGGGACTGGGCTTTGCCATTGTCCGTCCTGTGGCGGCGCTCATCACCGGCATCTGTGGCGGACTGTTAGTGAACCGTCTGGTGCGTGACAACGACACGACGGTCGACACCGCATCGGCGTGCGAGACCGTGCACGGCAGCAAGCTATGGCGGGTGCTGAGGTATGCCTACTACGAGATGATTCGCGACATTGGCGGTCGGCTCGTCGTCGGTCTGCTGGTGGCCGCGCTCATCCAGGTGGCGGTGCCCGACGAGTTCTTCCTCTCCTTCGGCCATCAGCCGTTGCTGCAGATGCTGGTCATCCTGGCCATTGCCGTGCCCATGTATATCTGCTCCACGGGCAGCATCCCCGTGGCGGCGGCCCTGATGATGAAAGGACTCTCGCCGGGGGCGGCGCTGGTGATGCTGATGGCTGGGCCAGCCGTCAATCTGGCCTCCATCTTGGTGGTTCACAAGTCCATGGGCCGACGTTTCACCTCCATCTACCTGCTCACCATCGTAGGCTTTGCCGTCATCTTCGGTCTGCTGCTCAATGCCACGGGGTGGGAGTTCTATTCCGCTGCCAGCGCTGATGCCTGTTGCATGGGTGCGTCAACTCTGCCCAGTCCGTTCAAGCTGGTGTGTGCCACCGTTTTAACCCTTTTAATCGTTTATGCTTTAGTGATGAAACTATTTGACAGGTTTAGCAAAAAGACTATAGACCCAGATACGGCGGTCTACAGGGTGGAAGACATGCACTGCAGCCATTGCGAGGCTGCGGTGGTGCGTGCCGTTGAGAATGTTCCGGGAGTGGAGTCGGCCAAGGCCAGCGCTTCGGCGAAGACGCTCACGGTGAAAGGCCCTGTCACCGAAGAGGCTATCCGCTCGGCGGTGGAAAACATCGGGTATACGTTCAAGGGGAAGGCGTGATGTCAAGGCACACTACGCCCCGTGAAAATTTGGAGCACGACTTTTTCCAAAAAGTCAACGCCTTTTTTTAGAAAGTCGCGCTCCATCTTTTTTGTGATTATCTACCATCGAGTGGCTAAGACGCTGAAAGTTGCGGGTAGGCGGGCAAAATTCTTGCCAGCAAGACCTATGGTCGGGCGGGGACGATGATGAATGCAGAAGCCCCGGCGGGTCGATGGAATACAGGCAGGGGCATCGCCCCTGTAAAACCCAGAAGAGTGGCAGAGTGGTCTGTCGCCCCTCCGGGGCTTTCGTTCCGCCTACTTTTACAGGGGCGTTGCCCCTGCCTGTATTCCGCCGCCCCTCCAGGGCTTCTGAGGCGAATCCCTAAAGCATGTAAATTGCATTCAGCGCCTTTTGAAACTGTCCCAACGCCTAACAAAGTTTGTAGGGAATGGCGCGTGTTGGGAAAAGAATGGCGGTTGGCGAGGATATGTTAGCCCCTGGCAGGGAAAAGATGCATCGTTTTTTGGTTTTTCGCGGCCGCCGCCATCATTGGCAGCGGCCGCTGCCAATGATGGCGGCGGCCGCGAACGATGATGGCAGCGGTCGCTGCCTACCGATTTTTAGACCTTGTGTCTATCCTATGGCTTCTTACTAACTCGTAATACCTATTTTCTTGCTCCTCACTCTTCATTCCCACCCCCCATAAACGAAATGCTGCGACCCTCCCGAGCCGCAGCATTTACAAGCCTATGTTTAACTAAAAATCCTTTTCTCTTAAAGAAATTTTCAGCCCCACAATAGGACTAAAAATTTGAAAGTTTAAAAGGGAGCTTCACAGCGACCTCCTGTTACCCACAGTTGAAAACTTTCTTTTACCAATAACTAAAAACCTAAAACTATAAATATTACTACTAACCTAAAACAATCTATTAACCTTTTGACGGTGCAAAGTTACAACGTTTTTGTGTTTTATGCAATACTTTTTGCAGGAAATATGCACAAAACTGCGCCGTTCTTGACGAAAATCAATCAAAACGCTGTCGTAATGGTCGTTATGAGCCATTTTGGGGCCTCATTGGTAGATGACGAGGTCGCTGAGTTCGCCCCACGAAGAGTGGTCGGTGTAGGTGGTCTGATAGACGCCGACGCGCAGCCGTGGACTCTTCACCTCGATGGGCGAGCCGGGCATGTTTTGCCAGTTGACGCCATCGGTGCTGGTGCGCGCGAAGAGCTTGTCGCCACGTCGCTCGAACTGCATGAGAGGGTCGAAGCCATAGCCTTTGTAGTTGGGATATTGGGGACGGCCGCGACGGCTGAGCACGGTGAGCATGTTGCCGCAGTTGTAGAGCGGGAAGGCTCCCAGCTGGTAGTAGGTGTCGCGCTCGTCGGCGATGATCAGCCCCACCTCGTTGTAGGAGGTGATGCTGCGTCGGCTGAGGCCCTCCATGTCGCTGACGCGCGCCATCACCACGAAGTCGCCCTCCACATCTTTATATATATGGGCTCCGTTCTGCAGGGGAGCGTCGTTGAAGTCGGCGCCGCTGCCTTCGAGCCTGAAGGGAGCCTTCTGCTCATAGACGAGTTTCATCGTGGTGGGCAGGGTGAACTTGCTGTCGGGATCGGTCTCCTCGAAGTCGTCGTCGCCCAGCGATGGGGTGGGGGATGCCTGGCGCAACTTCTGGCTGAGCAGCTTCACCTCATCGGCTGCCATGGAGCGCGGCATGATGCTCAGCTGGCTGATGTAGCCCTGGAAATGGTTGGAACCTGAGCCGTCGGCACCGATGGTGATGCGGCCTTCGGGGCGCACCATGAGGAAGTTGTTCTGCTCGTGCACCAGCTGGCCGTCGGCATATACGCGCTCCATCCATCCGTCGAAGGTGGCCACCCACAGTTGCCAGCGCCCCTCGCCCTCCTTGATGGCCGTTGGCGCGCCGTAGCTCTCGAACGAGCCGTTGTGGTTCATCAGTCCCGTCTGCGGGTCGGTGCCTAATCGCAGCTCGGTGGTGGCCAGGTCGGCACGCGAGGTGGAGAGCGATGCCAGCGTGGCCACGGGGCCGGTCTTGGTGCTGTAGACCCATGCCACGATGCTCCACGGCGCGTTGTAGCGATAGTCGGCCGAGAGGGGCATCACGCTGCTGAGGTGCTGCGTGCCATTGAAGAAGAGTGCCCAGTGGCCGTCTTTCACGCGTGCCCTGATGGGCTTGTTGGCTTTGAACGTCATCAGTGTCTGCGTCCCCTCAGCCCCTTGGGCTGTCAGCTCCGTCACGTCGAAGGGCTGCTTGGCATCTTTGGCCAGAGCGGCGGCATCGATGACGATGGTGCTCGTGGGCTGATGTCGGTCGGCGGACGGCACATCCTTCTGGTGCATGCCGGGGTAGCCGTCGGCCTGCACCATGTCGGTATAGGGCAACTGTGGGGCCTTCTTCCACACCTTCACGTTCCAGATGGCGGGCATGTGTCCGTTCTTCTGCGTGTCGAGGATAGTGATGCGCAGATAGCGCGCCTTGGCCTTGCCACGGTCTATCATGGGCGAGCCTTGCATGGTGTTGTCGGAGCGGTCGGCGTAGAGCGTCCACGACTGTCCGTCGAGCGAGGTCTCTATCTTATACTGGTAGAAGAAAGTGGGATACTCAAACTGCGTCCACACCTCGTTCAGTGTCTGCGGCTTGCCCAGGTCCATTTGCAGCCACTCGGCATTTCGCGTGTTCGCCTTGGCAGGGCCATCCCAGCAGCCATGGCGGGCTTTCCACAGCGTGGCGTTGTTGTCGTCGACGGCATATTCGGGCTTGAACTGCTCGTCGTAGTAGCTCGAGGCGGTCACCGTTGCGCCGAAAGCCAGGTTCTTGTTCTTCGATGCCTTGAAGACGCTCACGTCCTGGGCGTTGTGGGTGGGCACCACGGGCAGGATGTTGCCCTCGGCATCGAATGTCAGCTCGTCGATGCACACTTGGCGGTTGAAACCGTGGACCGACTTCTGGATGTTGTGACGGTGATAGACGATGTAGTAGTGCCCGTCGATCTCGATGACCGAGTGGTGGCCGGGGCCGTGAACGGTCAGGTCTTCGTTGGTGGTGAGCAGCTCGCCCTTGTACTCAAACGGTCCCATCGGTCCCACCTTCGACGTGGCATACTGCACACGATAGGTGTCGGTGTGGCACGAGCCGCTGCTGTAGGTGAAATAGTAGATGCCGCCGCGCTTGAATACGAATGGTGCCTCGAAAATGTCCTTCAGCTCGGTGTTGGGGATGAGGCGCTTCTCGCTGAAGAACGTGTCGGCGGCGATGGGGAAGGGATGGTCTTCGTGCCAGTGGCGGGCAGACGGAAACTGACCATGCAGACCCAGCAGACCCTCCCCCTGCCCCTCCCTGGAGGGAGGGGAGTATATAGACTTGCCATCGGATTTGTCAACGGCAGAACTATCTGCTCCCCTCCCTTTAGGGAGGGGCTGGGGGTGGGTCTGCTGGGGCTGGGAATGGGCCTTTCTTAGCTTGGCCACTCCGCATCCAAAGCCGTTGTAGATGCCCCAGGTGGTGAAATAGAGGTACTCCTGGCCGTCGTCGTCGCGGAAGAGCTGTGGGTCGAGGGTGATGGCGTTGTGCACGTAGCGGTCGGGCACCATCACGGCATCGTCCTCGCCCAGAATGTTCTTCCATGGGCCGATGGGCGTGTCGCTCTCGCCGATGCTGATGACGCAAGGCTCGCAGTAGTAGTAGCGGAAGCGGCCATTGGGCTGCTGCACCACGTCGGGGGCCCACACCACCTCGGTGGTGGGCCAGTTCATCACGATGTTCTGCCAGTTCACGAAGTCGCGGCTGGCCCACACCTGCGCAGGGCCGTAGCCGTTGCCCGTGCCGTCGGTGGTGGCATAGAGGTAGTAGGTGTCGCCAAAGCGTCGGATGGTGGGGTCGGCAAAGTAGCCCGGGATGAACGGGTTGGCATTGGCGGGGGCGTTCCATGCCGTGCCCGCCACCGCCGACGGGGTGTACTCGCGGCGCAAGCGCTGGGCTGGCAGCAGCGAGGGCATCATCAATAGTAGTAATGGTAAAACTGTCTTTCGGTTCATGGTGGGGTAGGGGTTATGGCTTGTCGACGACTATCTTCTTTCCGCCGATGATGTTCAGTCCATGGCGTGGCTGTTGCAGGCGCATGCCGTTGGGGGCATAGATGGCAGCGGGCTGCTGGTCGGCCAAGGCGGGTGCTACGCCCAGCGCTTCGCCATAAACCTTTGCCACCTCGTCGGCCGAGAGGGCGTAGTTGAAGATGCACACCTGCTCCATGTTGCCTTGGAAATAGGGGTCGGCATTGAACTGGCTGCGGCCCAGATAGCACACCACGGGGTGCACGCTGGCGGGGCTGATGGTGAAGGCATCGGTTTCGGCTGCCAACTCTCCGTCGAGATAGATGGCGGCATGCCCCGGCTTCATGGTCACTACCACGTGCCTCCACTTGAAGGCTTGCAAGCGTGGGCAGTCGAGGACTTGTTCGCTTTCGCCGTTGTTGATGGCCAGGCGCATCTTGCTGGAGCCGTTGTTGGTGGTGAGGTAGACGTAGTGGTTGGTGTCGTAGCCGAAGTCGAACACCCGCATCTTGGCAGTGGTGGAGGCGGGTTGCAGCCAGAGGCCGACGCTCAGCTCGTCGCCTTGCACCACGCCGACGGGCAGCTGCAGGTATTGCCCTTTCACCATGCGCAGCGACTGCGCCTTGCTGTCGGCTTGGTGCCCTTCTTCGTAGGTGGCGTCGAGGGCTGCCGCCGCATGCCGCCCGTTGGGCGAAGCGTCGTCGAGCGAGCCGTCGAGGGGCCAGTAAGCCACGAGGGCATGCTCCTGCAAGGTACTGGCAGTGACCTCTGCCGATGGTTGGCTTTGGTTCTGCGAGCGGTCGATGGCCTTCACCTTATATATATATGTATGGCCAACTAAGGTGGCGTTGTCGACAAACGGCGGCTCGGCATGGCGGGCGATGGTGTTCCACTCGCCCTGCTCCTGCTCGGCGCGCAGCACCATGTAGCCGTCGAGGTCGGCCTCGGTGCCCTTCTGCCAGTCGAGCACCATGCTGGTGGGCTGAGGCGTTACGCTGAGTCCTTGCGGCTGTGCAGGTGCCTCGGTGTCGTAGTCCACGTCGATGGGCAGCAGTCGCCACAGCAGTCGGTTGCGCATCCCTTCGTCGGTAGACAGCTTCTTTTGCACCACGTTCACCCCGTTGTTGGTTCCGCTCGATGCCGCTGCCATGTAGAGGGCACTCTCGCGGCAGCGCAGGTAGTAGCAGCCGTCGCCGGCGTATTGCAGGTTCCACTGCTCGTTGGTGGTGGGCGTGGCGTTGCGGTTGTAGGCGATGATGTTGGCGTTGTCGTAGGTGGAGAAGTCCAGCAGGTTGGGGCGCGTCTTGCCGTCGCTGACCGAGAGCAGGTCGTAGTAGCTGTAGTCGCCGCCGATGCGTGGGTTGTTGGGTGTCAGGTTCCATTGCTGCGTCTTGGCCCCCGTCCACTTCTGCATCACGATGTTGCCGTTGGCCACGGTCAGCACGTTGCCTGTGGCCTTGTTCACCAGCTTGTAGATGCCGGCGGTGATGGGCGTGGGCGGCACGTCGTCGCCCCACTCAATGTCGATGACGCGCTCGGCGTTGGTCTGTCCTTTCTGGTAGCCCGTTCCACCGGGAATCTCCATTCGGAACTGGTGGAGCGGCCCCTGTCCGTCGAAGTAGACGGGACGGTCGGCCGACACAAACTGATAGGTGGTGGTGGCAGCCTGTCGCTCGCTGGTGCCTATGAAGGCTTTCACTCTGCCGTCGTCGTGGCGATAGACGCTGGCCGCCGTCCAGTTGTTGCGATGCTCGCCGTAGGCCAGTCGCTCTCCGTTGCGGCTGATGTCGCAAAACTCGCCACGGGCGCGGCTGTCGAAGCCCCACCATACGCCCACCGTCATGCCATACTCCAGGCCCACCATGGCCTCGGCCACGTTGTGCATCTCGTCGGCATAGCCTATCTTGCCGTCTTTCTTCAGTTGCTGGAAGAAGTTGGCGAAGTTGGCAAACGAGCCCGCCAGCTGGTGGGTGTTGCCCCAGTCGTAGTATTGCTTTCCGCTGGTGTACCATTCGAGCGCCTTGTCGTCGTTGAGCGTGTTGCCGCCCACGATGGCGATGGTGTCCATGCGTGGATATTGCTCGCGCAGCAGCTTGGCCACCTGCACCTGTCGGGCCACGGAGGCGCCCTCCTCCACCGTCCAGTAGTCGGGTTCGTTATAGGGCGACACGCCCACCACGGGCAGCTTGGTGTTCTTCTGCATCCAGTGCACGTGGCTGTTGATGTTGGCCGCCCAGTGGTTCACGTCGCACACCTTGTTCACCACGAAATAGGGGTCGGCACCCGCCTCCTGGTCGGCGGTGAGCACCACGGGCAGCGTGTTGCTCACCAGTTTGAGGATGTTGGCGCGCTGGCGCAAGTAGTTGACGGCATCGTTAGAGAGCACGCTGTCCTCGCTGAGGGGCTTGGCGAAGCGGAAGGCCGAGCGGCCGATGCCGATGTTCTCCTTGCCCATGTGGTTGATGGCTTTGCGCACGTTCTGCTCGTTGGGCCAAGCCACGTCGACGCCCCATGTGGGGCTGTAGCGCACGCCGGGCTGGCTCAGGTCGAAGGCGACGCTCACGTCGGCCTTCTCGACGACTTGTGCCGAGGCAGGGCAGAACGCGAGCCACCCACAAAGGATGAGTAAAGACTGAATGGTTCGTTTCATCTGACGATTAGTTTTTTGTGGTTGATGATGTAGATTCCTTTCGATTGATTAGGCTGGTCAACCTTGCGGCCTTGTAGGTCGTAGACCTGCTGCTGAGTGTTGTCGGCAGAGTTGACGGCGCTGTCGATGCCCGCTTCAATCTCTTCTTGGGTGACACCCTCGATGGGCATGGTGAGTCCCGTCCACGTGCTGACCACGGGGACGGGCTTGCTGCTCTTGTCGTTGAAGGGACGGATGATTCCGGTGAAGTTCTGCATGTAGGGACGGGTGTCGCCCACCTTCTGCCACTTGCCGTCGGTGAGCACATAGTAGCCCTTGGGCACGCGCGTCGTCGAGCTGAGCATCTTCAGGAATCCGCGCAGGTTGCCGGGACCGTCGGTGGTGGTGGTGACCGCCTCGCCTTGCTCCAAGAAAGTGGTTTCGGTCAAAGTGGAGACATAGAGGAATGGCGTGCCGGCCTGTGGCGTTTGTGCGGGTTCGAGGCACAGCGTCTGGTAGTCGCTGGTGATGGCTGCAATCTGATAGAACGTGACACCCTCGACGGGAGCCACATCGTAGGGCAGACAGCACACGCCGATGGTGCCGGGAGTGGTGCTGATGCGATAGAGCGGGTGATAGCGCAGGCGGAAGTTGGTGACGCCCCACCATCCCTCGCGGTGGTCGCCCTTGCTGGCGTTGTTGCCCACTTCGCGCCAAGCCAAGTCGTTGGCCCCTTGCTTCGAGCTTTCAAATCCGATGACGGCGGTCTGTCCATCGGCGATGTAGATGGGTTGCGAGGTGAGCGTCTGCCAAGTGTCGGCCTCGGCCACCGATGGCAGGTCCATCCAGTCGGCACTCAGCACGGGCGTGGTGAGCGAGTCGGTGCCATTGCTGATGTAGGCGTGCTGGTCGGTGAGGCAGAAGTGCTCGGTGGCGGCCTGGCACTCCACGGCGTAGAGTCCGTGCTGCAGGTCCTTCACCTCTTGCCTGATGGCCATGGTCTGGTGCTCATTGCCTTCCAAGGGGATGTTCCACCAGGCGTTCCAGAAGCTGATGTCGCCCAGCTTGTTGGTGCGCTGTTCGCCGCCCTGATAGGTGCCGGCCTTTATCTGCCACCCTGCTGCGTTGGCGAAGGTGGGGTTCGTCACCTTGTCGGTGAGCGTGGTCATGGGCATGTAGGCACTGAGTGCCGTCTGCAGCGCCTCGTAGGCATCGAGCACATCTGCGGCCTTGGGCAGACAGTCCATCATCTGAAATTCCTCCACCCTCTCGCAGACCTTGTTCACCTCGTCGTAGCCCGGCAGCATGTAGCGGCTGGTGAGCATGCGGGCATCCTGGCATAGGTCGTAGAGGCGTGGCAACACCTTGTCGGCCTCTATGGCGAGTGTCAGCTCAGTGTGCACGTGTTCGTAGTCCTGCTGCGGGTCGGCGGAGTAAGGCTCCATCAGGCCGCTCAGCTCGCAGCTGACGGGGAAGCTCTCGGTGAAGAGCGTCACCCTCTTCCGCTCCATCTGCGCTCCGTCGGCGTAGGCCTCCTCTGGCGTGTCAAAGAGTCGGAACAGCGCGATGTTGTCGAACTGCGACTTGCTGCCCAGTGAGCGGAAGGAGAAGATGGCCTGGCTGAAGGTGCTGCTGTTGAAGGTGACAAACTGCGTGAGCCAGTTGGCGGTGGAGTTGTCGAGCATGGCCACGATGGAGTCGCTCTTGGCGGCATCGCCGGTGAGCGACACGATGTTGAAGATGCTGTTCAGGTTGCACAAGCTGGCCGAGAGGTAGTAGTTGGCGCCGGGCTGCAGACTGACGACGGTGCGCACCGACTGCTCGGCATCGGCCTGTGAGGCGTGGCCATAGCACTGCAGATAGGGTCCGCCATCGGTGCCCCCAGCTGCTGGTGCCTGAAACCAGGGGCTGGCCAAAGGCTGTCCCTGGCCGTTGGTCCATCCTGCGAGGCCCATGTCGAAGTCGCTGTTCAGCACCACGTTGCCGCCCAGATAGAATGTCTGGTCGCCCACGGTCACGGCATCGCCCGTCTCCATGTTGTCGCTGGCGGCCGTGACCACCTTCGACCTGCGCTCCGTGCCGTTGGCATCTTTCTCCACGATGCGGAACTGCCATCCCTGTCGGGCTTCCACGCCACGCTCGGTGTAGCGTCCCTCACCCTCAATGCCGGTGAGGTCCATCACCACCGTCCACGGCTTGCTGGCACTCTCGCGCCGCTCCAAGTGGATGTATTCGTTCATCTCGCCGTTGTATTCATACCATGTGAAGTCCATGGTGTTGGCTTTCTTGTTGAAGTCCACCTGCAAGTCTTTCGGGTCGCGCTGCTTGGGTGCTCGCGGCACATAGTCGTACTTGCCGTTGTAGGCCAGTCCGCCGTCGAGCTGACTGTACATCTGTCCGGCGGGTGTGAGTCGTCCGTTGCGGTATATCTTCGATGGGTCGCGCTCGCTGTTCCAGTAGAAATAGCGCTCCACGCAGTCGTAGCTGTTCAAGTTGTTGCAGATGCGCTGCAGGGCGTCGCGCACTTGGTTCTCGGTGACGCCGCTGGCGAAGGCCCCGTTGCTGTTCCACGATGCGCCCCAGCACCATTCCGATATCCACACTGGGCGGTGCACGGAGTTGGTCCAGTTCCTCACGTTGCCGAAGTTGCCCTCGGGCCAGTAGCAGTGCAGGTCAACGATGTCGCATCGCCATCCGCGTGCGTCGATGCTGTCGAAGAACTCCTTCAGGAATCCCGTGCCATTCCAGTAGTCGCTGCCGTCCCACGACGATGGCGAGCAGAGGCGCATGCCGGTGCGCATCAGTTCCTCCCATACTTTGAGAATGTCGGCGAGTGTTTCGGGATGGTCGTCCGACGAATTGCGCGGCTCGTTGCTGGTCTTCATGTGGCAGGTGTAGTTGGCGCTTCCTAACGATGCCGGCGAGGGCCATGTGGAATATATCTGATGTGCCACGCATTCCTGGTCGGGGAGCATGCTGCTGCCCGCGCTCCAGGTGTAGGTGCTGGTCACGTTCAGTGCTCCGCATGCGTTGTTGTCGCCAGCCGCCGCTGCCAGCTGTGGCTTGCCGGCGTCGTACCACTTGAAGATGCGGTAGCTGGAGATGCTGCGGTCCATGATGGCGGGCAGGGTGGCCATCTCCAGGTCTTTGTCGGCGGCGATGAAGCAGCGGCTGTAGCCACGGCCCTCGGCGCGCAGGGCGAAGGTCACCATGTAGCCGCGCTTCAGTCGGAACGAGCGGATGCGGTTGTTCAGCTTCTGGTCGGTGAGGGTGTTCATGAATCCACCGCTGCTCTCCAGTCCGAAGTCGCTGCACTCCTCGCCCTCGAAGTTCGGCTCGCTATACACGGTGAGGGGTTTTGTGGCGTTGCCGTAGGGCAGGATGATGCAGCCACGGTTGTAGAGCTTCACCTGGCAGTTCTGGTTGTTCACGGCCTTTGCGCCGCCAATCTGCACATACTTGGCCAGCAGACTGGTGGCTTTCGATGGCTTCACGCCCTGCAGGATGAGCACGGCGTGCTCGGTGTTCTCGATGTTCACTAAACCGCCCTCTACAAAGGGTGTCTCCGACGTGATGATGTAGTCAACGTCGCTACTCAGCGTGATGGCGGTCGACACCTGCTCCACGCTCTCCTTGGTGTTGCTGCCCATTGCAAGGCCTGTCATCAGCAGTCCTATGGCCAGTGCTGCACATCGCTTTATGCTTTTCTTCATGTCTGTTAGGGTTTTCAGGGTTAGTAATTTGTTATTGTGGTGCAAAGTTACGAAAAGTTGAGTGCAAAACAAAGGAATTCATTCTTTTTTTTGCCGAAAGGGGGCAAGTTGCCGATAAATGAGTCGATTTCCACCGCTCTTTCTGTCCCTGCAAGGCAATTGCTCGGCCAGATTTACCGACCGAACGGCACCGTAGGGACGGATCTTGTGTCCGTCCGCAAGCAATTTACCCACGCGGACGGACACAACGTCCGTCCCTACCGAATGTACGCATAAATCCGACTGAACGCCCCCCGCTCAGTTGGATTTTGAAAAACAGGGAAGAACAAGAAAAACAGGAAATGATTACAACCTACGGTTGAAAAGACGGCTTTCAGCGTCTTCAACTGTACCAAGTCTAAAAGGTTTTTATCTGTATTTTTTGTTTTTATCTGTTTTCCTAACGAAGAATTACCTATGCCGCTCAGTTGGATTTTGAAAAACAGGGAAGAACAAGAAAAACAGAAAAAAAGTTTATTTTGAGTTGTTACGAAATAGAACACCCGATGGATAAAAATTGGAAAGATTGTCAATATTTTTCAAAGCAAAATTTGTTCACGGTTGCGAGGCAATCTAGCGCGAAAAAGGCCCGTATGGGAGCATTTTTCAACCCTCATCAGATAGAGAACCGAGGGGAAAAAGCCAAATTCTTGCACACACACCATGGTTTTGTGCACGTTTTTAGCCTCTATTTGGTGCCCTTTCGCGGTTTTGTAAGCACGCCAAAAAATAAAAAGTCAACGCCAAATTTTTTTTCGGCGTTGACTTTTTGAAGCCAGCGATGCCCATTTTTTGCTAAATACAGTCCAATCGGCTGAATGACAATCATTTGGCAAGCTCTCTCAAAACTCGAAAATTTTCGACCAAAAGTTTTCTCGCGCAGAATTTTTGAATTATGGAGGGGTTAAATGGCCATTTTGTCAATATCTTTCCGTCTCACCGTCCTGGCAGAACTGTTCCGATATTTAACATTCTTGTTTCGACAGCAAATGAATATAAATGATTACCCACAATCAGGTGACAAGGACGCTTTCAGCGTCAGGTGCACTTCTTTGCGGATAATCATAAAGGGGAATATGAAACGCCCTGCGCTCGGTTTTGCCGTTTGCTACCGAAGGGGCGCAACAAGTCACCGCCCCGTTCTGCTCAGGCGTTATCCCACGGTGGCTGATGGCAGAAAAAAGGCTGCACGCTTACAATAAAAGGACGGCCAACGACGTTTCATTATAAAAAAAAGTGGCAGATATGATAGTGAAAGTATGCGGTTTGCGCGACAGCGAGAACATCCGCCAGGTGGTGGGCCTGGGTGTTGACTGGATAGGAATGGAGTTTCGGCAGCAGTCGGAACGCAACGTGATGATGATTCCCACCCATGCCGGCATCATCCCCGACCGTGCCCCCAAGAGTGCCGTGGCTGCCGATGGTGGGCAGAGACGGCAGGCGTGGCGCGTGGGTGTGTTTACCGACGAGATGGCTCAGAACATCATCACGCGGGCGGTGAACTTCCGCCTGAACGCCATCCAGCTGCAGGGCGACGAGCAGCCCACCATCATCCGCAACCTGCGCCGAACGCTCGACCCCGACCTCTGCCCCGGCGTGCGGTTCATCAAGCGCATCCGTCTGACGTCGGCCGACGACCTGCAGCGCTGCGAGCACTATGCCGACTGCGTCGACTATTTCCTCTTCGAGGCGGGCGACTCGGCACATTGGGCGTGGCTCGACGGCTATCGTGGCAGCATCCCCTTCCTGCTGGGCGGCATAGGGCCTGGCGATGCCTCGGCCTTGCGCGCTTTCAGCCATCCGCAGTGGGTGGGCATCGACCTCGATCTGCCCTTCGAGTCGGCACCCGGCGTGAAGGACGTGGAGACGCTGGCAGCGTTTCTGCAACAGCTTGCTTGACAGCAGAACAAAACACGGGGCACTGGCCCCGCAAAAATGGAGCGCTCCAGTCTAAATTAGTTATGGAGCGCTCCCATTTATTTCTTACGGTTGCAAGGAAATAAGCGACACACATGGTAGATAAAATTGTATTTGGAAAAATAGTTGTGTTTCGATAACAATTTCGTCCTACGTTTTAACAACAACGAATTTGACGAATTTGACGAATTATTATGTAAACAGACTGTTTGAAGCATAGAAGCCATGGCATTGTAAGACAATATGAGTCAACAAACCGCATGAAATTCGTTTAATTACTGCGTTCCTCGTGGGGCTTCGACAAATCTGGTAAAATGGGCGCTCCAAATTTTGGCGGGGCGACGCGGAAATGTTAAAAAGTCATTTCTTTTCTTTATTTCGCCCTTTTCTTCGTATCTTTGCAGCTTAGAAAACTAACAACTACTGATTCATGAAGAAACAAATCCTATTGAGCTTATTGTGCCTCGTGCTTTGTGTGTCGTCATCGCGTGCTGCTGCATTGTGGGATGATGCCGTCTACCGTCAGATTGAGGCCAGCATCCAACAGCCCAAGCTGGTGGACCAGACGTTTGTGATAACGAAGTTCGGAGCCAAGACCGACGGTACGGCGGCTCAGAACCAAAAGGCCATCCAGAAGGCCATCGACCGCTGCTCGAAGAAGGGTGGGGGACGCGTGGTGGTGCCCGCCGGACATACCTTCCTCACGGGAGCCATCCACCTGAAGAGCGGCGTGAACCTGGAGATTCAGCAGGGGGCCGTGCTGCGCTTTGCCTTTGAGCCAGCGTTGTATCCCATCGTGGAAACGTCGTGGGAGGGCCTCGACTGCTACAACCTGTCGCCCTGCGTCTATGCCTTCCAGCAGCACGACGTGGCCATCACCGGCCAAGGCACCATCGACGGCGGTGGCTCGCGCGACACCTGGTGGCCCTGGTGTGGTGCCGCCCACTATGGATGGCGCGAGGGCATCGTCAGCCAGAAGATTGAGGCGCGTCCCCGTCTGCTGCAAAATGGCGAGGACGGCGTGCCCATGCGCGACGAGAAGGGACAGCCCACGCAGAAGCGCACCTTCGGGGCCAACGACGGACTTAGGCCCCAGCTCATCAACTTCACACAGTGCCAGCGCATCCTCATCCAGGATGTCACCCTGCTCGACTCGCCCTTCTGGGTCATCCATCCCCTGAAGTCGGAAGACATCACCGTGCGCCGCGTGCGCATCAACAACGACGGCCCCAACGGCGACGGCTGCGACCCTGAGTCGTGCGACCGCGTGCTCATCGAGGACTGCTACTTCAACACCGGCGACGACTGCATCGCCATCAAGAGCGGCCGCAACCGCGACGGCCGCGAGCGTGCCATGCCCAGCCAGAACATCATCATCCGCCGATGCGAGATGAAGAACGGCCACGGCGGCGTGGTCATAGGAAGCGAAATCAGCGGAGGCTGCAAGAATGTCTTCGCCCACGACTGCAACATGGACTCGCCCAACCTGGACCGCGTGCTCCGCATCAAGACCAACTCGTGCAGGGGCGGCATCATCGAAAACATCTTTGTGAAAGACATCACCGTGGGCCAGTGCGGCGAGAGCGTGCTGAAAATCAACCTCGACTATGAGCACAACGAGATTTGCTGCCGTGGCAACTACCCCACGGTGCGCAATGTGCTGATGGAGAACGTCACCTGTCAGAAGTCGAAGTATGGCGTGCAGATCATCGGCCTCGACGAGGACGTGTATGTGCACGACATCACGGTGCGCAACTGTCGCTTCAACGGCGTGGCGCAGGGCAACTTCCAGAGCGGAAAGGTGAAGGACGTCAGCTTCGACCGCCTGTATGTCAACGGGAGCCTGGCCCTGCAGCAGAAGCCCTACAAGCACTACTCGGAGTGGATGACCTACTCGGAGATGAAGCGCACGCCACGGTCGTATCTCCTCGACTTCTCGACGAAGCCCAAGTGGAGCTACGTCATGGGCATCGAGCTGGAGAGCATGCTCGACACCTATCTGCGCTATGGCGGCGACGACATCCGCCGCTACTGTCAGGAGTACACCGACACGATGATCAATCAGCAGGGCGACATCCGAGGCTACAACATCCTGGACTATAACCTCGACAACATCCGCACAGGCCACTTCGTCACCCGCATGTATCAGCAGTGGCCCGAGGCGAAGAACCTGAAAGCCATGCAGACGATGATGAAGCAACTGCAGGACCAGCCGCGCACCGTGGCCGACAAGGTGTATTGGCACAAGGCCATCTATGCCTATCAGGTGTGGCTCGACGGCATCTTCATGGGACTGTCCTACCGCTGCCTGACGGCACCGTTTGTTGATGGGTCGAATGGGACTAATGGGCGTAAGGGGAAGAAAGTGAACATTGGGCCTACCGCCATCTACGACGATGCGGTGAACCAGCTCGTCAGCACCTACCAGCGCACCCTCGACCCGAAGACGGGACTGAACCGACATGCCTACGACGAGACGCGCAACACCTTCTGGGCCGACAAGCAGACAGGACTCAGCCAGCACTGCTGGGGGCGCGCCCAGGGATGGTTCACCATGGCGCTCGTTGAGGTGCTCGACGCCCTGCCCGAGGACTACGCCCGCCGGTCGGAGGTCATCGACCTGCTTCAGAAAGACTTCGACGCCATCCTGAAGTGGCAGGACAAGAAGAGCGGCGTGTGGTATCAGGTGATGGACAGCCCCGGCCGCGAAGGCAATTACCTGGAGAGCACCTGCTCGGCCATGTTCACCTACTCTCTGCTGAAGGCATATCGCAAAGGCTATGTAGGCACCAAGTACCGCGAAGCGGGCATCAAGGCCTACAAGGGCATCATCAACCATTTCATTAAGGTGAACGACGACAAGACCATCTCGCTCACCAACTGCTGTAGCGTGGCTGGCCTTGGCCCCGCCGCCACCGACGAGGTGGTGGCCGCCATGAAGAAGGTGAACCCCAAGGGCAGCGTGAAGGAGAACAAGAAGCGCGACGGCAGCTACGCCTACTATCTCTCGGAACCCATCCGCGACAACGATGCCAAGGGCCTTGGCCCCTTCATCTGGGCCAGCCTCGAGATGGAGCAGCTGGGCTACGACACGGAGAACACGGCACAGGCCATCGACCGCAAGGCGGTGGTGGCGCGCCATAATCCGCTCATCACCGAGGCCGACCCGCTGGCCTCGCTCACCGTGGGCAACGGACATTTTGCCACCACGGTCGACGTCACCGGCATGCAGTCGTTCCCTTTTGAGTATAGGGGCGGTGTTCCCCTGACAGCCATGTCCGACTGGGGATGGCATAAGTTCGAAAACACCAAAGGGCTGACACCCGCCGAAAGCGAGAAGACTGTCGACCTCGGCCATGGGCACCCCGAGGTCTACGCTGTGGAGTACAAAGCCCCCTCCAGCTCCCCACAAGGGGGAGTGACCGAGCGCAATGTGGCAGCCACGCAATATTTTCGCGTCAACCCCCACCGCCTGAACCTCGGTGCCATTGGGCTGGAGCTGTCGGCATCCGTCTCTGACGGTCCCGCCATCCGTCTCACCGACCTCAGCGACATCCACCAAGAGCTGAAACTCTACGACGGCATCATCGAGTCGCACTTCGCGGTCGATGCTTTCCCCGTCGATGTCACCACGGCCGCCCTTCAAGACAAGGATGCCGTGGTCTATCGCATCAAGACACCCATGCTGAAGGATGGTCGTTGTCATGTGGCCATCCGATTTCCTTATCCCACTGGCAAGCATGCCGACGATGCCGCCGACTGGGCGAACACGGAGGCCCACTCGTCGCGCATCCTGATGAATGCCCACACGCGTGCAACCGACACCATCGTCAACCGCCATTCGGCCATCATCGAGCATACCATCGACGGCACGCGCTATTATCTGCTGCTGCGGTGGGAAGGCGATGCCGTGCTGGAAGAAGTGGCACGCCATGCCTTCACGCTCACACCTGCCCATCAGGCCGACGTCTTCTCTTTCGAGGCCATGTATAGCCCCACCATTGAGGCGATGCCCACCGATGGCTTCTTCTATGAGCAAAGTCTCAAGGCCGTCATCAAGGCGTGGAACCGCTGGTGGCAGGAGGGAGCCGTCGTCGATTTCGGCCAGTGCACCGACCCGCGTGCCAAGGAGCTGGAGCGCCGCGTGGTGCTGTCGCAGTATCTGACGCAGGTGAACTGCGCCAACTCCTTGCCGCCACAGGAGACGGGGCTGACGTATAATTCGTGGTTTGGCCGTCCGCATCTGGAGATGGCGTGGTGGCACTTAGTGGACTTCGCCCTTTGGGGCCGTCCTCAGACCGTGGCCACCATCCTCGACTGGTACAACCGCGTGGCCTATCCCGAAGCGAAGAAGATTGCCCAGCGGCAGGGCTTCAAGGGTGCTCGCTGGATGAAGATGACCGACCCATGGGCGGGCGAGGCACCGTCGAACACGGGCAGCTTCCTCATCTGGCAGCAGCCACATTATATATATATGGCCGAGGAGCTGTACCGCGCCCATCCCACCAAGGAGACACTCGCCAAGTATGCTGAGCAGGTGGAGGCCACCGCCGAGTTCATGGCCGATTTCGTCACGCCCTTCTCTGCAGGCAAAGGCTCCGCCTTTGCCAAAAAGCAGTACATCCTGCAAGGTGCCACCGCCATGCAGGAGTCGATGTCGAAGGACTTCAGCTTCAACCATCCCTTCGAGCTGGCCTACTGGCACTACGGCCTCAGCGTGGCCAACGACTGGCGCGAGCGTCGGGGACTGCCCCGCCGTGCCGAGTGGGACGACATCGCCCAGCACCTCACTCCCATTCCCCAAAACAGTGAGGGCATCTACACCGCCGGTCTTCCCAAAGGAAAGACCGACGGCTTGAAGAGTTTCGACCCCTTCGATGCCGTGGCCAGCGGGGCTAAGCCCGTCCTCGCCACCGAGACCTTCGCCGAGAAGTGTCGCAGCGACCATCCCGCCGTCCTCGGCTCCTTTGGCCTCCTGCCCCCCAGTCCCGTCTGTTGCGATACCATCGCAACCAAGAAAACCCTCGACTGGGTGATGCAGAACTGGAACTGGCCCACCACGTGGGGCTGGGACTATGGCATGACCGCCATGGCAGCCGCCCGCATGGGTCAGCCTGAGACGGCCCTGCGCGCCCTCCTCTTCGACACGCAGAAGAACACCTACCTCAAGAACGGCCACAACTTCCAGACCACCGACCGTCTGCGCATCTATCTGCCGGGCAATGGCGCACTGCTCACCGCCGTGGCCATGATGTGCGCCGGGTGGGACGGCTGCCCCGACCCCTGCAACCCAGGATTCCCCAACGACGGCACATGGAACGTGCGCTGGGAGGGGTTGCAGCGCATGCAATAGAGCACCTATAGGGACTTGTGAATAGAATAATAGTTAATCATTAAAAGATATGAGTAAAAGAAGATTGAATGCAATGGACAAGAGAGGAATGCTGCTGGTAGCTTTATTCGCGATTCATTGTTCATTGTTCGTTAGCCCCGCAGGGGCGCAGGCTCCCGCCTTCCCCGGTGCCGAGGGCCATGGACGTTTTGTGACGGGAGGCCGAGGTGGCGAGGTGCGCCACGTCACCTCACTCGTTGACGACGGCACTAACAAGCAGGGCACCCTGCGCTGGGCTGTCAGCGGCAACGCGAAGAAGACGGTGGTGTTCGATGTGGGCGGCATCATCGCCTTGAGTAAGGAACTCGTCATCGGCGAGAACACCACGCTGGCCGGACAGACCGCTCCCGCACCCGGCATCACCATTCGCTACTACACCGTGCGTCCTGGCGCCAACAACATCATCCGATTCATCCGCTTCCGCCGAGGCGAGGAGGTGGACGTGAACGATGGCGCCGATGCCTCGTGGCAGCGCGAGAAGAGCAACATCCTGCTCGACCACTGCTCCTTCTCGTGGAGCATCGACGAACTGGCCTCGTTCTACGACAACCGCTCGTTCACCATGCAATGGTGCACGCTGGGCGAGGCCCTGGCCAACCCCGGCCACACCAAGGGCGAGCACAGCTATGGCGGCATCTGGGGAGGAAAGGGCGCTTCGTTCCACCACAATTTCCTCTGCCACATGCAGAACCGCGTGCCACGCTTCTGCGGAGCACGCTATGAATGGGACGGCTACGACACCTCGCTCTATGGCAGTGCCATCGAGGCCGAGCAGGTAGACATGCGCAACTGCGTGATGTACAACTGGGGTAACGGCAACGGCTGCTATGGCGGCACTGGCGGCGGCAACATCAACATGGTGAACAACTACTACAAGGCTGGGCCTGCCACCACTAACAAGACGAGGGTGACGCAAGTGAGCGTGGCCACGTCGAGCAACGCCTCCGGCTCGCCTTTCATGGGCTATTGCTCCCGCTATTTCATACAGGGTAACTACGTGACGGCCGCCGGGGCCAACGCCGAGAACTACGACTGGAAGGGGGTCATCTACGACAACGGCACCTCCACCATCGGCGGCGAGCGCTACTGCCCCGATGCCAAGCATCTCTATGGCCCTGGAGCCACCTACGTGAAGAACAGCAGCGGCGTGGACTGCGTGAAGATCAAGCTCGACGAGCCTGTGCCCGCTGGCACCGTCACCACCCATGCGGCACAGACGGCCTACGAGAAGGTGCTGGCCTACGCTGGTGCCTCGCTGCACCGTGATGCCGTGGATGCCCGCTACATGGACGAGGCCCGCAACGGCACCACCCACTATACAGGCTCGGCCACCAAGACTGGCGACGGCAAGACCATCAAGCACCTGCCCGGCATCATCGACTTCGTGCGCGACCAAGGCACCTACACGTTGGAAGCCACGGCGCGCCCCGCCAATTTCGACACCGACCAGGACGGCATGCCCGACGAGTGGGAGAAAGCCAACGGCCTGAACCCCACCGACAAGAACGACGCCAAGCTGTTCACCCTCGACAGCAGCCGCAAGTGGTATAGCAACCTGGAGGTTTATCTCAACGCCCTCGTCGAGGACATCATGAAGGGCGGCAATGCCGATGCCGTAAACCCTGTCGACGAATACTACCCCATCTCGAAAGGGCTGTCATCGGTCGTCTCTCCCTTTTCGGCTGCTGCCTCTGTCAGCTGCTACAGTCTGCAGGGCCAGCGCATCAGCCGTCCGCAGCGGGGGGCTTACATCGAGGTGACCACCATGGTCGACGGTGCCCGCCACTGCCGCACCATTATCGGCAGATAGAAGAAGACACAACTTTTCTTTAATCCACACTAAATGATTACTACGATGAAAAAACAACCGACAAGACTGAGTGCCCTGTGCCTGATGCTGCTCTTCAGCGCCATGGGCATGGCCGAAACCATCACGGCCACGTGGGACTATGCTAACGCCGATGTGATGGCCGCCACGATCGCCCTCTCGGGCAGCAACGAGGCTGGCACCGTGAAGGCTGTTGAAGACAATGGCGTGCTGATGACCGTCGAGGCCAACGGTGCCAACTTTCGCAACAACGGCAACAACATCCAGGTGCGCACGGGTGCCGTGTTCAAGATTCCCGTGAGGAACGCCGGCGACGTCGTCAGCGTGAAGGGCTACCCCAACTACTCCTACTACACCATCGGCAGCAACTCCACCGAAATCACCAACACCAACGACAACCCCGTCACCGAGTACACGGCTACGGTGGTCGATGCCCAGCAGGGATTCGTGGCTGTCACCTCCACCAACGACAACAACTACTTCCTCTGCCTCTCGGTGCTGCAGAAGGCTCCGCAAGACAAGGTGACGCTCACGGATGAACCCGCCACGGCCATTTTCGCCTTCAACGAGGGCACCGAGGGCCAGACGGCCGATTTCGGCGATGCCGCCTCCTACTTCATCACCAGCAAGGTGACGTGGGGCAGCAACCTGAAGCTGAAGGGCAAGGACAACAAGGGCCTTGGCCAGACGCAGTTCGAACCCTTCGAGCAGCAGAACGAGCCGTCGGGCGGCACCGCTGCCGACGAGAGCAACGCCATCCGCTTCCTCATCCAGCCCGGCTTCGGCTTCGCCTTCACGCCCACCAAGGTGTCGGTGAAGACCACCCGCTACGGCACCGACAACGGACTCATCGACCTCTCGTGGGAGAACCCCGACAAGACCACCGTAGCACTGGCCGTCGGCGTGAAGCCCAACCGCGACAGCGGCAACAATCCCGCCAATCCCGATGAGCAGGGACTGAAATTCAGCGACCTGAGCTACGAGGTGACAGGTGCCACGCCCGCCGAGGGCACCTGCGGTCTGCTCATCAACCTCTACCACCTGCAAAGCGGCAAGCAGATTGGCTTCTCCGACATCGTCATCGAGGGCTATCTCAACGGCACCGAGAAGGACGTGCCCGTGCTGGCCACCCTCACCATCAACGGACAGGAATACACTGCCGCAGAGATTTTCGACACCGCCTACGAGGCCGACTTCGAACTGTCGAAGACCGCTCCCATGGTGAGCGCCGCAAACCCCATCAGCGTCACGGCTGCCATCGGCGAGGTGGGCACCATCACCTATCAGGGCGACGACACGCACTGCCTGGTCACCATCCCCATGCTGAGCGAGGGCAACCAGGTGGACTATGTGCTCAACGTGGTGCAGAAGCCCGACTTCACGCTCTACTATATCAGTCCCGAGGACGGGCAGACCGTGCTCACCACACAGCAGGTGGAGAAGGACGCACCCATCGGCTTCTTCCAGGGCGATGTCATGTCGAACTACGGCATTCCTGAGGGCTACGCCATGCGCGGCTGGTTTGTGCGTAGCGATGGTGGTCGCAAGTACACTGTCAGCGACATCGTCACCAGCGACCTCTACCTCTATGGCTATTGCACCGAGATAGAGACCGTGAGCACCTACAAGAAGTACACCTTCGACCTCACCTCGCCCACCTTCTACGCCGAAGACCACGAGGCCTTCAACCCCACGGGCGACGGATTTTACTACCACGACGCCCAGCACGGATGGGCCTTCCACAAGGACAACAAGATCGACCTGCTCGTGGGTCCGAAGGCCGTTGTCTCCGTCACGCTCTGCCGCTATGGCAATGCTGGCGATATCGTCATCACCCAGAACGGCGAGACCATCGGCACCCTGCCCGGCAAGAACAACGACGACACCGACGGCGAGATAGTGGCCTTCAACTACGAGGGCGATGGTGGCACCATCACGCTCAACCTGAACACCGAAGGCGAGATGTACCTGCACGGCGTGAAGATTGTGAACACCGCTGAGGTGAACTACGAGAGCCAGGGCAGCTGGTACTTCGTGAAGGCTGGCGATGCTGGCAGCTTCATCGACGTGCTCGAGGTGGTGAACGGCAAGAACGCCAGCCGCGATGCCGAGCGTGCCTTCATCTTCCTGCCCGACGGCACTTACGACCTGCGCCAGACGGTGAAGACCGCCATCAGCGGCCACAACATCTCCATCATCGGACAATCGGTCGACGGCACCATCATCACCACCAAGCCCGACAAGAGCATCGAGGGCCTGGGTAGCGCCGACATGCTGCAGAACAGCGGCTCGAACCTCTACCTGCAAGACCTGACGCTGAAGAACGCCCTCGACTACTACAACGCTGGCTCGGCAGGGCGCGCCGCCGTGTTGCAGGATGCCGGCACGCGCACCATCGGCAAGAACGTGCGCATGCTCTCCTATCAGGACACCTACTACAGCTCGAACGCCAACCAGCAGGCCTACTGGGAGGACTGCGACATCCACGGCACCGTCGACTTCATCTGCGGCGGCGGCGACGTGCGCTTCCAGAACACCACCATCTCGCTGGAACCTCGCGCACTCAATGGCACCGGCAGCCGCACCATCACCGCTCCCACCACCAAGACGCAGTTTGGCTACGTCTTCGACGGATGCAAGGTGGTCGACCTGGCCGAGGGCAAGGGCAACTGGAACTACGGGCGCACCTGGCAGAACCAGCCCGTCTGCGTCTACCTGAACACCACGCTCGACGCCAACGCACAGAGCACCCTCATCGCCAGCCGATGGATTGAGAAGGGCATGAACAACACCGACCCGAAGCTCTTCGGCGAATACGCCACAAAGAGTGCTGCTGGCACCGACATCACCCCCGCCAGCAACATCATCACCAGCTATGGCGGACAGTTCGAGACCATCCTCAGTGCCGAGCAGGCCGACGCCTTTGCCTACGACAAGATGTTCACCGACTGGAATCCCGCCCTCCTGGCCAAGCAGGCCGACGGCATCAGCAAGGCTATCTATCAGGATGGTCAAGTGGTGCTGACGGTGGCCGAAGCGGAGCATCCCAACCGTATGTTTGCCCTGTTCAAGAATGGCCAGCTGGTGGAGCTTTCTGAGCAGACCACCTTCGACATCACCATCGACCCCGCCGTCGACGAACTCACCGTGCGCGAGTCGAACACCATGGGCGGTCTCTGTCCTCCCATCCATGTCGAAGGCACCACCACGGGCATCAACGATGTTCAGCCCTCCACCTTCCACCTCTCTCCCTCCACCTTCAACCTGCAGGGCATGCGAGTGGAGAAGGCCGAGCATGGCATCTTCATCATCAACGGCAAGAAAGTGGTGAAGTGATGTTCCCCCCGCAGGGTGCAGACCTTGTGTCCGTCCGCAACAGCAGAGGTTGCTCTTTTCTGCTTGCGGACAGACACAAGGTCTGTTCTTACATTCTCAGCTGTCTATTATATTGACAACGATTTTTACGAGATTTGTCGAAGACCCACCAGGAACGCAGTAATTAAACGAATTTCATGCGGCTTATTGACTCGCTTGTATAATAATTCGTTAAATGGCTATCCGCTATCAGGGGATTGAGACGCTGAAAGGCTACGGGCAGACGAGCTTCGTTCGGGAACGGGCATCTCCGCTGGTTGCGGATAATCATATATATGAGTCCACTCCGAAAACCCTTCTCCACAGAATAACAACCCAAAAACAATGCGCAGCCGCTCCCCTCCCCGTAAGGGCAGGGTTCAAGAGGGGAAGGGCTGCGCCGTCTTTCACGACAATATTGGTTTTCGGAGTAGACTCATATCTTTATTTACTGTCGAAACAAGAATGTTAAATATCGGAACAGTTCTGCCAGGACGGTGAGACGGAAAGATATTGACAAAAATGGCCATTTAACCCCTCCATAATTCAAAAATTCTGCGCGAGAAAACTTTTGGTCGAAAATTTTTGAATTTTGAGAGGGTTTGCCAAATGATTGTCATTCAGTCGATTGTGACGGATTTGGCGAAAAAAGGGCATTGCTGGCTTCAAAAAGTCAACGCCGAAAAAAAATTTGGCGTTGCCGTTTTATTTTTTTGCGTGCTTACAAAACCGCGAAAGGGCACCAAATAGAGGCTAAAAACGTGCACAAAACCATGGTGTGTGTGCAAGAATTTGGCTTTTTCCCCTCGGTTTTCTATCTGATGAGGGTTGAAAAATGCTCCCGTACGGGCATTTTTCGCGCTAGATTGCCTCGCAACCGTGAACAAATTTTGTTTTGAAAAATATTGACAACCTTTCCGATTTCTATCCATCGGGTGTTCAATTTCGTAACAACTCAAAAAAACTTTTTTTCTGTTTTTCTTGTTTTTCTCTGTTTTCAAAATCCAGCTGAGCGGCATAGGTAATTCTTCGTTAGGAAAACAGATAAAAACAAAAAATACAGATAAAAACCTTTTAGACTTGGTACAGTTGAAGACGCTGAAAGCGTCTCCTCTCAATAGCCGTAGGTCGAAACGACCTGCGGATATAACGGCAAAGATACATCGACCCTGAAGGGGTCGCCGCTCAATAGACGTAGGTCGGAACAACCTGTGGAAACAAGCACGGGCGACCCCTTCAGGGTCGTTATTACTCCGTACCTGCCATCCGCAGGTCGTACCGACCTACGGCTATTGAGAGGAGACGGCTTCACCGTCTTTTCAACCGTAGGTTGTAATCATTTCCTGTTTTTCTTGTTCTTCCCTGTTTTTCAAAATCCAACTGAGCGGGGTGCGTTCAGTCGGATTCATGCGTAACATTCGGTAGGGACGGACGTTGTGTCCGTCCGCGTGGGTAAATTGCTTGCGGACGGACACAAGGTCCGTCCCTACGGTGCCGTTCGGTCGGCAAACCTGGCGGAGCGGTCGAACGGTAAGTGCCCCCCAGCCGCTCCCCTTGCAGGGGGCCGGGGAGCGGCAGACATACTCAGATGAGATGCGTAAAAATATTAGGGTAGGATTTTTCACCCTGCCCTAACATTTCAAGTTTTATTTGACGAATCACCTTCTGGTCGGTGCGCCGGGAGCACCAGCGCCACCGCCGGGGAATCCGAAGCCGAAGCCCTGCTGAGGTGCTTTTTCTGGCTCGCCGAAGAAGGATGCCTCGGCATCCTTGTCGTTCAGCTTAAAGACCATGAACTTGGGGTTCTGCTCGGTGCAGGGTGCCCATGCACCGCCGTTCTTGCCGTTGGGGTCGCTGTACTTGGCGAAGTTGGTCCAGGCAGTGAGCATTTTTTCACTCAGGTCCCAGTCGCCCTTGGTCCAGGGTCGCCAACAGTGCTTCAGGCTCTTGAACACAAACCAGAGGTCGCTACTGTGGAAGGCGCCACGAAGACGCTGCGTCACTTCGGGGTGCGAGCCGTCGTCGGGCAGGGGACGGGCAAACTGGTAGGCCCATGCCTTGCCGCCCTTCTGGGCGCGCACCTTGCAGAACTCTGCGATGTTGGGTGCCATGTTGCCCATGTCGTTCAGCGTGAAGCCAATCATGTAGGGCACGTCGGCCAGGGTGCCCTCGCGGGTGGCATCGTCGAAGCTCTTCACGCTGACATAACCGTCGAGCATCGGCATGAAGCCCATGCCCATGCGCATCATGCCCCCGAAGCCGCCCTGCTGCTGGCCGGCGCTGTTCACCTGCTGGTAGATGGTGGGCAGTGCGAAGACGGTCTCGGTGCTGGCCTGACGCATCTTCTGCAGGTCGGTCATGCCAGCCCAGTCAAACATCTTCTTGGCGTTGGCGGCAGCGTCCTCGATGCTTCCGCCACTGTAGCGTCCACCCATCATGCCGCCGCCATTGGGGTTGGGGATGGCGAGGCCCTGGGCACTCATGATGACGGCCTTGTGGAAGAGGCCGCGAGCCAGGGGACTCTCGCACAGCGTGCGCACACTGCCACCGCCGGCACTCTGTCCGAAGATGGTGACGTTGTTGGGGTCGCCGCCAAACTGGGCGATGTTCTTCTTAATCCACTTCAGGGCCTCAATCTGGTCGAGGATGCCGTAGTTGCCCGACACCTTGTTGGGGCTTTCTTCGGCCAGTGCGGGATGGACGAGGAATCCAAAGATGCCCAGGCGGTAGTTGATGGAGACGAGCACCACGTCCTTGGCGCCCCACTCCTGTCCGTCGAACTCAGGCTCGGAGCCGAAGCCCTCGCGATAGCCGCCACCATGGATCCACAGCGCCACGGGCAGCTTCTTGTTCACTTGTCCGGGGGCCTTCGTCCATACGTTCAGATACAGGCAGTCCTCGCTGAAGGCGGCCTCCTTGCCATAGCCCCACTCGGTGTAGTAGCCGCCCGTGTATTGGATGGCCTGATAGCTGGGGCGCCCGAAGGTGTCGCAGAGCTTCACGCCCTTCCAGGGCACCACGGGCTGCGGAGCCTTCCAGCGGTTTTCGCGGATGGGGGGAGCGGCGTAGGGGATGCCACGATAGACGTACACGTCGGGGTGGTCGTCGGCCAAGACGCCTTGCACCTTACCACCCTCGATGTTCAACACTGGGTTAACGGCTGCATGGGCAGATGCTGCCACCATGAGCAGAAGAGATAGAAACAGTTTTTTCATAACGTTCTAATCATATAATCACTTCACCACCACTTTGCGACCGTTCTGGATGAAGACGCCCTTCTTAGGAGCAGCGACGCGCACGCCCTGCATGTTGTAGATGGGTTGAACGTTGAACGTTGAACGTTGAACGTCGCTGATGCCAGTGGTGACGTCCTTCACCTCGAGGGGCATGAATTCGTATTTGTCATAGTCGAACGACAAGAATGGGCTGTCATCGTCGACGATGAAGGCGAAACCGGTGATTTCGGTGACGGTGGCACCGTCGCCACCAGCACTAAAGGCGCTCTCTGCCACGTTGAAGGCATCGTTGACATAGACCTCAGTACCGTTGTCGTCGGAAAGATAGTAATCGCTATAACCGTCTTCATCCACGAACTTGAGCTTCAGACCGGAGAGTTTCACCAGCCGCATCACGTTGCCCTCCTCGAAGGCCTCGGCAAACGAAGACAGAGCCTTGGGCTGGGGAGCCTCGCCACCTGCCACCACCTCGATGCTTTCAGCCTGGCTGAACCCAGAAACGAGGAGCTGCGGGAAGAGAAGGTTGACATAGTTGCCAGTGAACGAGCCCTTCAGCTGATTGCCAGCCTCCACGCTGACACCCTCGGGCACCTGCATGAGCAGACCGGCAGTATTGTCCTCTACGAGGGCATAATCGCCATTGGTCCAGCTGACGATGGTGGGCTGGGCAAACTGCAGCGTGGCTGGTGTTCCGTCGGTAATGGGCAGTGCCTCGAGCGAAGCGATGTCGGTGTAGGCTTCAGCATCGGCAAAGATCAGCTTCACATAGCCGACGCCGTAGGTATCCCACTCGCCATCCTCTAAATTGAGGTAGGCAACCCCAGCGGGGATGAAGTCGGTCTCGGCGGCCACAGGGGCATCGTAGGGGAAGAAGCCGAATGCCTCGCCGTAAGTGTATTCGTATGTATCCCAGTCAATGCCGGTGATGACGGTGCCCAGTGCCAAGCGTGCTGGCCCAGAGACAAACTCGCCCATCGCGGTCTTCACCATGGCGTAGAGGTCTTGGTCTTCGTCGGCCACCACAAAGTCGTTGGTGACATCCAACTCATCCACCTCATCCACCACGGGCACGGTGTAGGAGGCCAGCGCGTCGGCCTTCAGCAGCACGGGAGTGCCTTCGGGCACCTCGGCGACAGACATCAGGGTGACACTCTCCACCTCACCGTAGTTGTTGCGGTTCTTGGTGCCCACGTATGCCTTGACGCCCTCCACGCCGGTGAAGTCAAGATTGTAGGGCGCACCTACCATAGCATAGTAGCTGGTTCCGTCAGTAGTTGCTATTCCAGCCTCTACCAGCTTGTTGAAGTCCAGCTCCATCTCGTCGGGTTCGAAGTTCAAGTCGAAATCGTAGACCGCAATCTTCGTCACGGCGTTGCCCTTGATGAGTTCGAATCCCAGCAGTCCGTCCTCCTCCATGAGGTAGAGGGCGTGGCCGATGGCCTGGCTGTAAGCGGTCTTCTCTGCACCATCGTCAGGGCGCACGGGGTCGTTCTTGCTGCCCGTGTAGAAGCCATCGCCGGTGTAGAAGATTTCAACATACTGGCCTGCCTTGGCTTTGACGGCGGCACAGCGGCCGGCACCCGATGCGAGCACGAGTCCCTGTCCGTCTACGATGCTCCAGCCCTTGCCACCGCTGAGGACAGCCTGCACGGCAATGTCTTCCAGACCCTCGTTGGTGAGGAAGAACACATTGTTGGTCTTCTTGTTGCCTTCGTTCCAGATGAGGCCAGCAGGTTCGCTGCCGATGGTGAGGGTGACGTCGCCCATCTGGGTGAAGTCGTACTCCTTCACCAGATTATAGTCGGCAGGGTCGAACTCCGTCACCATGAGTTGCATGCTGCCAAAGACGCTGGCATCCTCGTCCCACACATTGTCGATGGTGCAAAGGCCAGTGGAGACGGCGGTCACCACGCCATCCTCGCTCACCGTGGCCACCTCAGGCAGACCACTCTCCCAGTGGGTGTTGAAGTTGGCGGGATCGACATGTGCCGACACCTTATAGGTCTCGCCCACGAGGAGTGCCAGGTCGTTGGGTGTCACCGTGATGGTGGGCTGGGTGGCATCGGGACGGCTCCAGTCGATGGCCCACGAGGCGTTGACCTGTGTGCCTTCGGCATTGCTGTTGTCGAAGTAGAGGGTGATGGTCTCGGTGGCTGCAATGTTCTCTACGAAGAGTTCAGCAGCCACGTCCGAGTTCTTGTCGGGGAATTGTCCGCCGGTGAACGGCACTTCCACACCGTCCACTTCCACCTTTGTCACATCGATGAAGCGGTCGATGCTCTCGTCTTTCCTGGCATAGTTGCCCACGCCAGCCATGTAGAGGCGTGTGATGGTGTAGTTGGGGCGCACGGTGAAGGTGAGGGTGCCGCCACTGGTGCCGGTGCGGAACTTCAGGCCCTTGCTGGTCATGGGCGGCTTCTGCAGCGACCCCGTGCCAGCGATGAATCCGCCATCGATGGTGAAGCTAACGCCCTCGGCGGTCACGTTCTTGTTGCCATTCTGCTGGTCGGCCTCGGTTTCCGAGCCTGTCTCAGCCATGGCGGTTCCAAACGATAGCATTGCAGCCATGAGCAGCAATGCCGACTTCATTTTGTAAAACACTTTCATAATGTTGTTAGTTTTAGTTAATAATTTATTTGGTGACAATGTGTTTTAGGACGATGAATATACGCATGGCCCAATCTGTGGAAGAATGCGCGAAGGCTTATCAATCCGCTACAAAATTAGCACAATTATTTTAATTCCGCAATATTTTGCCATTCTTTTTTTCCATTCTGAGCGCATTTCACCAGTCGCCACGACCTGTGTATAGCCGAAAATGGGGGCTGAGAAACAAAAAGCGAAAAAAAGGGGCGAAAATCTTGTCTGTTTGCTGAAAAATACCTACCTTTGCGGCACAGATTGCAAACAAAGACATCATAATGGCCAACGAAACGTATTCACCCTACTTCAACCCAGAACTGGAGACCATGAGCCGCGACGCGCTGGAAGCGCTGCAACTGCAACGCTTGCAGCACACCGTGCGCCACTGCATGAACGCCGAGTTCTACCGTAAACGATTTGCCGAGCTGGGCATCACTCCCGATGACATCAAGACGCTCGACGATGTGAAACGACTGCCCTTCACCACGAAGGAAGACCTGCGCGAGAACTATCCCTTCGGCCTCGCGTGCGTACCTTTAAAAGAATGTACGCGCCTGCACTCGTCGAGCGGCACGACAGGCAACCCCACCGTGGTGCTCCACTCGCAGAAGGACATCGACGAGTGGGCCAACGCCGTGGCCCGCTGTCTGTGGATGGTGGGCAGCCGCCCCGAAGACGTGTTCCAGAACTCGGCTGGCTATGGCATGTTCACCGCCGGACTGGGATTCCAGTATGGTGCCGAGAAGGTGGGCATGCTTACCGTGCCCGCCGCCGCCGGCAACACCACCCGACAGATTAAGTTCATCCGCGACTTCGGCACCACCGTGCTCCACGCCATCCCCTCCTATGCCTCGCGCATCTTCGAGGTGATGCAGCAGGAGGGCTGCGACCCGCGCCGCGACACGAAGTTGCGTGTGCTCTGCATCGGCGCCGAGCCACACAGCGAGGAGCAGCGCCGTCGCATAGAGGACAACCTGGGCGTGAAGGCCTACAACAGCTACGGCATCAGCGAGATGATGGGCCCAGGTGTGGCCTTCGAGTGCCCCGAGCAGAACGGCCTGCACATCTGGGAGGACTATTTCATCGTGGAAATCATCGACCCCGTGACGCTGGAGCCTGTGCCCGACGGCCAGCTGGGCGAGCTGGTGCTCACCACCATCAACCGCGAGGCCATGCCGCTGCTGCGCTACCGTACCCGCGACCTCACACGCATCCTGCCCGGCGAGTGCGCCTGCGGGCGCCATCACCGCCGACTGGCACGTCTGCAAGGACGCAGCGACGACATGATGATACTGAAGGGCGTGAACATCTTCCCCATACAGATTGAGAAGATTCTGCTGAAGTTCAAGGAGCTGAGCACCGACTATCTCATCACCTTAGAGACACGCGACGGCAACGACATGATGACCGTCGAGGTGGAGCTGGCCGGCATGTTCACCGACGACTACCCACGTCTGCAACAGTTAGAGAAGACCATCACCCGTCTGCTGAAGGACGAGATCCTCATCACCCCGAAGGTGCGCTTAGTGCCAAAGGGCACGCTGGCCACCAGCGACGAGAAGAAGGCCGTGCGCGTGAAAGACCTGAGGAAGCTGTTCTAATCAATCTGTTAACGAAATAACGTAATAACGCAAAACAACTATGACCATCCATCAACTATCCATCTTCATCGAGAACCGCTCGGGCACGCTCATCAAGGTGCTCGAAGTGCTGAAGGAGCAAAAGATTCAAATCATCGCCTCCACCATTGCCGACACGGCCGAGTATGGCATCTACCGCCTCATCTGCAGCGAGCCGCTACGCGCCTACGAGGAGCTGAAAAAGGCCGGTGTGGCCGTCGCCCTGAGCGATGTGCTTGCCCTGGAGCTCGACGACGAACCCGGCCGCTGCGCCGACGCCGTCAAGCTGTTCAGCGACGCGGGCATCAGCATCGCCTACATGTACACCTTCCTCTACAGCGGGAAGGGCATCCTCGTCTTCCGCACCGACAACCGCGAGAAGGCTCGCGAGACCATCATCCTCAACAACCTGAAGTTCATCGCCGAGCAGGACCTCAGCAAGTGGGCACAGTAAGCGTTGTGTCGCCAAGGAATCACCCTTCGCCTTATCGCAAAGGGTAAACAGAAATAACAGAAACCACAGAAAGGGGCATCCGCAAGGCTCCTTCTGTGGTTTCTGTGGTTTCTGTGTGGCGTAGAAGCTACTGGGCGTATTAGTGCTCTTTGCCTTGTGGACAGTAGCTCGCAAGATGGAGGTAGACAGCCAAGATGGTAAAGACCATCGAAAAGTGAATCCAGTCTTTTACGGGATGCTCGTCGCCCAGTTTCCACGACACGAAATTGATGCCCCCCATAAATGCCCAAATGGCAATGATTCCCCCCACGAGTGACATTCCCGACCTCCTTTTCAGCGTCATCTGGGCGTTCTGCTGGCTTTCGCTGTTAGAGCGGTTGATTTGATAATGGAAATAAAGAACCAGGAAATTAGTGACCAGCGACGATACAATCCAGCTCTTCACAGAGGCTTCGCCACCCAGCTTCCAGAACACAAGGGCGATGATGCCAAAGACCATCCAAGCTGCGACAATGGCTGCTACAAGCAATGTTTTCTTCTTCATAATTCTTTCATTCACTAACGGTTAATACTTCTGTTTGGCAGAAAGCGGGGGCATTCTCCCCCGCCATCTATGCAAACTAAACGTCCGCGCACCCATAACACACTGCAAAGCTAACAAAAAACACGTGCAGAAAAAGAGAACAGAAACAGAAGCATCGAGGCGATGCAACAAAGGAAAGAGTCGTTGCTTAGTGAGCTGCATCAGTGGGATGTGTACAAGCGGCTGAAAAGTAGCGCCCCACATGTAGAGAAAAAGATGGACGAGGCAGACTGGGAGCAGCTACAACAACGCCTCGACAACATCTACGACCAGCTCACCAAAAGGTTGCTGTCGCACGCGAGTTTCTCCGAGACGGAGCTGCGCATCTGTTATCTGCTGAAGATCAATGTGCCGCTGGTTGACATTGCCACCATCCTCTACAAGAGCAAGTCAGCCATCACGCAGGCCCGCAAACGCATGTATCAGAAGTTCTGTGGCAAGAGTGGCAGTGCCGAGGAGTTGGACGAACTGATTGCCCAACTGTGATTGCCTATCGGAAGGCTCAGCCAACAAATAGTCCAAGGAGTCAAGGACTAAAAGAAGGAGCCATTCTTTATACACATTTGCCAAAGTATTTCTGCCGCTCCCTGACGCTTTCAGCGTCTTTTCAACCGTACCTCGCTGTTTTTTCTGGTTTTATTTGGTTTTATTTTGTTTTTTCAAAACCCGCCCCGCGGTAAGAACGACATAAATATTATTACGCCGTAGGCAGAAGTTCCGAACGGGATATAGAGTGAAAACAGGTTGGCAGCGTCCGCTGCCATCATTGTTCCCGCCCGCTGCCATCATTGGCAGCGGCCGCTGCCAATAATGGCGGCGAACGCTGCCAACCTAAAAGTCATGGTGTTTTTCCCGCTCCGCCGTCGCCGGTTCCCTATTTGCCGTGGCCTAAATCCGCTAAAACGACTTCTGAAAAGCAGGGAACAGCAAGAAATGAAAAAAATGACCGACCAATCGGTTGTTCCACGAAAGAAAATTTACGGCTCATTTACGGCCATTTGCGTCAATATATTGATGTCTGCGACGCAACGTGTAAACATATCTACGCTTCGCGACTTGGAAAAAACCAAACAAAACACGAAAAAACCAAATAAAACCGTACAACTCGCTGTTTTTTCTTGTTTTATTTGGTTTTATTTGGTTTTTTCAAAACCCGCCCTGCGGTAATTGCGCGTTACGCCGTTTATGTCTGCGACGCAACGCGAATACCCGCGAATGACCCGTGAATAATATTTTGCGCAGCATTCATGATTATTCGTGATTCATTTATGTACATTCTTGCGTCCCGTTGGTAGCAAGCGGCAAGGCCGAGCGCGTGTAGCGTCGCAGACAAAAATATTATTGCCTACGGCGTAACACGAATGTGCATGAATGAATCACGAATGTGCATGAATGCTTTGCGACGTTCTTCTGCGCGGTAGCAAATTCTTAATTCTTCATTCTTCACTCTTCACTTATATACACCCCAATCTGTCCCGTTTTTTGTTTGCCAAGCAGGGCATGACACATTTAATAAAATATATGAAACAAAAAAAACGGTCGGTTTGTTCATTTTTGCCTACTTTTGCGGAATTATTATCTAATAAACGAACAATTATGCGCATTCAGATGAGAAAATGGCTGCTGACGGCGGCAGTGCTGGCCAGCACCGCCACCCTTTCGGCACAGGGCGTGAAGCCCCTGCCCACACTCCACGTTGATGGTCGCTGGCTGGTGGACTCGCACGGCAACCACGTGGTGCTCCACGGAGTGATGGACACCCCCAACATGTATTTCAACGGCTGGCGATGGGGTTCGCCCTGGACGACGGGCACGAACTACGACTCCAACGGCGCCACCAAATGTCTGGCCTACTTCGAGAAGCTCTTCAAGGGGCTGGAAGAGGCCAAGTGCAACGTGTTCCGCCTGCACCTCGACCCCGCATGGACCAACGACCCTAACGACAGCTATGTCTACGCCGGCTCGCAGGGACAGGCCGCCGACGCGGGCGGCGAGGCCGACATCAAGAAATTCAACCCCAACCGCCTGAAGACCTTCCTGCGCACACTCTACTTCCCCTTGGCACGCCGCGCCATGAACCACGGCATGTATGTGGTGGTGCGCCCACCGGGCGTATGCCCCGGCAACCTGAAGGTGGGCGACTACTACCAGCAGTACCTGCTGACGGTGTGGGACCTCTTCACGCAGAACGACTCCATCAAGAAATATCCCGGACAAATCAGCATCGAGCTGGCCAACGAGCCGGTGAGCCTGAAGAACGCCGACGGCAACAGTGACCCCAAGGCGCTGCACGACTATTTCCAGCCCATTGTCGACAAGATTCGCCAGAACGGATTCACCGGCGTCATCTGGGCACCCGGCACGGGCTGGCAGGCCAGCTATGCCGACTATGCCTCCTACCCCATCGAGGGATATAACATCGGCTATGCCGTGCACGACTACACCGGATGGTATGGCTGCAGCGACGACAACCCCAGCCCCGAGAACAAAATCAGGAACTTCCACAACCAAGTGCCCGTGGTAGATACCAACCCCATCATCATCACCGAGGTGGACTGGAGCCCCAAGAAGCCGGGCGAAGGCCACTACAACGAGCACGGCGAATGGGTGGAGCCCAACTACGGCACATGGTCGACGGGCAGCACGTCGAAATGGGGAAAGGCATACAAAGCCTGCCTCGACTACTATGGCAACATCTCGATGACGCTCTCGGGCACCAGCTGCCTCATCGATGTTGACACGCTGCTGAACAAGAACGGCAAGGTGGTGCCCGCCTTCGGCGGACTGGAGGAGGCCTGCGGCAAGGCGTGCATGGACTGGTATGCCGAGTACTACAAGGTGGACTGGCCACACGCCGACTTTGTGCGCACGCCAGTGAGCGACCAGGGCAACGGCAAGTACAAGAACCCCATCATCTTCGCCGACTTCCCCGACCCTGACGTCATCCGCGTGGGCGACACGTTCTACATGGTCAGCACCACCATGCACCTCTTCCCCGGCGCCACCATCGTGAAATCGAAAGACCTGGTGAACTGGGAGTATTGCGCCCAGCCGCTGGAGCAGCTCTCCACCGCCGACAACTACAACCTCAGCAACGGACAGGACGCCTATGCACGCGGCATGTGGGCCTGCTCCATGAAGTACCACAACGGCAAGTTCCACCTGCTCATCAACGGCAACGACGCCGGCGGATGGCTGCTCACCGCCACCGACCCCGAGGGCAAGTGGGAGAAGAAGCAGCTGCCACGCAGCTACTACGACCCCGGCATGCTCTTCGACAATGGGAAGGTGTACGTGGCTTGCGGCATCGGCAACATACAGATGTGCGAGCTTGACGAGGACTTCAACTTCAAACAGGAGAAGCGCGTCATCAGCGACCGCGACGGACTGGAGGGCAGCCACCTCTATAAGATTGGCGACTACTATTATATCTACGCCACCTACGGCGGCTGGCCCAGCGGACAGGCCATCTTCCGCTCGAAGAACATTTTTGGCCCCTACGAGGAGAAGATGCTGGTGGAGAAGGTCATCAACGGACAGGTGAACACCGTGCACCAGGGAGCACTCTTCGACACCCCCGACGGCAACGAGTGGTGGACCATCATGCAGGAAGACCTGGGCGCACTGGGACGCATGCCCAACCTGCAACCCGTGCGTTGGGAGGATGGATGGCCCGTGGTGGGCAACAACGGCGTGCCCTACAAGACCTACTTCAAGCCCAACGTGGGCTACAGCTACCCCAGAATCGCCCTGCCCACCAACGACAACTTCCGCTCCTACCCGATAGGCATGCAATGGGAGTGGAACCACAACCCCGACAACGGTGCGTGGAGCCTATTTGAGCGTCCCGGATGGCTCAGGCTGCGCACCAGCGATGCCGCCGCCCGTCTGCCACAAGCCCGCAACATGCTGACACAGCGCATCTTCGCCCTGGAGAACGCCCGTTCGACAGGCACCGTGCGCGTGGACGTGACCCATCTGCAAGAGGGCGACCGCGCCGGCATCTGCATCCTGCAAGACCCCTACGCCCTGATAGCCGTGGAGATGAAGAACGGCAAGAAGCAGCTGCTGTGGATGGACGACGGACTGCGCACGGGCAGCTACAACGGCTCGCAGCAGGTGAAGGCCATCGACATCGATAGCATCGTCTACCTGCGCGCCGGCATCAGCTACAGCAACAGCAAGACACAGTTCTACTACTCGCTCGACAACAAGACCTACACCGCCCTGGGCAACGCCACCACGATGAGCTTCAACCTCAGCGTCTTCGTGGGAGCACGCTACGGACTGTTCTGCCAGGCCACACGCGAAGGCAGCGAGGGATATGCCGACTTCGACTGGTTCAGCACCGAACAGCAGTTCAGCGAGGACATGTTCTATCCCATCGACTTCGCTGGCTACAGTGAGGACATGCTCACCGCCGAGAAGCTGGAGATAACGGCCGCACAGACCGAGGTGATGGTGGGCAACAACACACCCCTGCAGGTGATGGCCACCTATCGCGACGGACACACCGAGAACGTGGCGGCACAGGCACGCTATGAGGTGACTGCAGGTGCCGATGCCATCGTCATCCACAACGGACAGCTGCGCGGAGTGGCAGAGGGAACGGCCGACGTGACCGCCATCTACACCGACCCGATGGGACACGAGCTGCGCACCGAGTTCACCGTGCGCTCCACCTTCTTCCCGCTGGCCGCCCAGTACATCAAGACCAACTTCTTCGGCGAGGGCACCTACACCGAGAGCACCCACACCTTCAAGCCCGGACAGTGGGGACAGATGGGATGGGAGTACAACAGCGGAGCCGACATGTCGGCCTACAAGTACTTGGTCATCAAGCTGAAGAGGGCACAAAACTGCGACGCCCACCTGAACATCTTCACCGAGAACAGCATCTGGAGCGACGGCTTTGAGACGGCCGCCTTCGGTTCGAAGAAGCAGATTGTGGTCAACCTGCAGACGGCGAAGACGAAGAACGGCACCAAGCTCAACACGAAGAACATCCACATCGTGGCCTTCTGGGGCAATGGCAACGGCACCATCGTCGTAGACGACATCTACCTGACCAACAACGACGACTACTCGCCCAACGGCATCAGCGACATGGAACGTTCAACATCAGACATTGAGCGTCCCGTCTACGACCTGCAAGGCCGTCGGGTGACTACTCCGCTGAAGCCCGGCCTGTATATCAAGAACGGAAAGAAAGTGTTCACTAAGTAAGGAGCGTGGGAGTTTTTCGGAGTTTGGGAGTATAGGAGTTTAGGAGTGTGGACGATAGTTCAAGTTCATAGAATGGCTTAACGGCACTCTATCGGTAAAACTATCGTCTAAACTCCTAAACTCCCAAACTCCCCATCCACCCCCATCCACCCCAAATAGCTCAATCACCTATTCTTAATCCAATAAAAAAACAACAAATGAACAAAGCACTCAAATCCCTGCTGGTGGCTGCGCTGCTCCTTGCACTGCCCAGCGCTGCCTTGGCCCAGAAGCGAACGGCCAAGAAGGCTTCGGCCAAGAAAACCGTCGTGGAACAGGTTGCGCCTGCCGACCCCAACTTCTACATCTTCCTCTGCTTCGGACAGTCGAACATGGAGGGCAACGCCCGTCCCGAGGCTGTTGACCTGGCCAGCCCCGGCTCCCGCTTCCTGCTGATGCCAGCCGTTGACTTCCCCGCCACCGACCAACGCCCGGCTCGCACGATGGGCGAATGGTGCGAGGCTTCGGCTCCACTCTGCCGACCCAACACGGGTCTGACGCCCGCCGACTGGTTTGGCCGCACACTCGTGGCCTCGCTGCCCAACAACATCAAGATTGGCGTCATCCATGTGGCCATCGGCGGCATCGACATCAAGGGCTTCCTGCCCGACAGCATCCCAAGCTATGTTGAGAAGAAAGCCCCAGGCTGGATGAAGGGCATGTTGGCCGCCTACGACAACAACCCCTACGAGCGTCTGGTCACGCTGGCCAAGAAGGCCCAGAAGGATGGCGTCATTAAGGGCATCCTGATGCACCAGGGCGAAACCAACACTGGCGACCCGAAGTGGGCCGGCATGGTGAAGCAGGTGTATGAGAACCTGTGTGGCGACCTGCAGCTGAAGCCCGAGGAGGTGAACCTCTACGTGGGCAACATCGTGCAGGCCGACGGCAAGGGTGTCTGCATCGGTTGCAAGAAGCAGATCGACGAGCTGCCGCAGACCATCCACACCTGCCAAGTCATCTCCAGCGACAACTGTAGCAATGGCCCCGACCGTCTGCACTTCGATGCTGCCGGCTATCGCGAGTTGGGTTGCCGCTACGGCGAGGCCGTGGCCCGTCATCTCGGCTACGAACCCAAGCGTCCGCAGAACATGCCCATAGCCATCAAGAAGATCAACGTGCCCGCCGATGCCGTCACCGCCGAGACCACTGTTCCCGGCAACGAATTCCCCAAGGTGGACAGCCAGCGCCGAGCCTACTTCAGCATCAACGCCCCGCAGGCCAAGAAAATCATCGTCGACATCTGCAGCAAGAAATACGAGATGCAGCCTCAGGGCAATGGCGTATTCATGGCCGTCACCGACCCGCTGCCCGTGGGATTCCACTACTATTTCATGAACATCGACGGGGTGAACTTCATCGACCCGGCCACCGAGACATTCTTCGGCTGCAACCGCGAGTCGGGCGGCATCGAGATTCCCGAAGGCCCCGAGGGCGACTACTACCGTCCGCAGCCTGGCGTGCCCGCCGGCTCGCTGCGCAGCATCTTCTACTACAGCAACGAACAGAAGAAATGGCGCCACGCCATGGTCTACACCCCCGCCGAATACGACCAGAAGAAGGGCTTCAAGAAGCGCTATCCCGTGCTCTACCTGCAGCATGGCATGGGTGAGGGCGAGACCAGCTGGGGACTGCAAGGCCACATGCAGCACATCATGGACAATGCCATTGCCAAGGGCGATGCCGTGCCGATGATTGTGGTGATGGAGAGCGGCGACATCAAGGCTCCCATGGGCCGCGGACAGGGCATGGGCGACTATGGTGCATCGTTCTATCCCGTGCTGCTCAACGATCTCATCCCCTACATCGACCAGAACTTCCGCACGAAGACCGACCGCGACAACCGCGCCATGGCAGGACTCTCATGGGGCGGCCACCAGACCTTCGACGTGGTGTTCAACAATCTCGACAAGTTCGCTTGGCTCGGAACGTTCAGCGGCGCCATCTTCGGACTCGACGTGAAGACCGCCTACAATGGTGTCTTTGCCAATGCCGATGAGTTCAACAAGAAGATACATTATATGTATATGAACTGGGGTGAAGAGGACTTCATCAAGAGCGGCGACATCGTGCGCCAGCTGCGCGACCTGGGCATCAAGGTCGACAGCAGCGAGTCGGCAGGCACCGCCCACGAGTTCCTCACCTGGCGGCGCGGGCTCCACGAGTTCATCCCGCACATCTTCAAGTAGCCTTTCGCCCCAAAACGCTTAACAAATATCAAGAGCAAAGGAGCGTAAGAAAAATTAACATTGGCTATATGTTTGATTTGCTGCAATTTGCGAAAAAGTTACAAAAGCAGGGCAAAAAAAATCAAAAAAAATGATACGCCGTATCAAAAAAATGCCTACCTTTGCAGCGTTTTAATAAACTAATGATTGTTTTACAGATTTAAAAAAGCAAAGAAATGAAAAAGATTGCATTTATGTTCGCTGCTGCCGCTATGTTTGTGGCATGTCAGGAGGCTCCCAAGACCGCTACTCCGGCCCAGGTGGATTCTATCCTTACCGCTCTGAAGGCTGAGGCTCAGGCCCAGGCTGACGCTATCGTGCCCGAGTTCGTTCTTGAAGAGGGTGCAGAGGCTATCGACTCTGCCGCTTGCATCGCAAAGGCTGAGGAGAAAAAGGCTGCCATCATCGCCGCTGCTGACACCACCAACGAGGCTTTCAAGGCTCAGTTCGAGGCTGCCGTTAAGGCTTTCGAGGCTGCTCTGAACGCTCCTGTTGAGGCTGCTGCCGAGGCTGCTGAGTAAGCAACAGTAGTTAGTTCGCTTGCGAACATTGAAATGAAAAGAAATGCTGCCTGACGTGAGTCGGGCAGCATTTCTTGTTGGTGTAGCGAAAGGACGTGATGATTATTTCACGACTTCGCTCTCTTCTTGCATGTCGATGAACTGTCGGTTTTGGTCGTAGAACTCGTATTGCAGGAAAGCCATCTTCTGGCTGGGCACAATACGCACACCCAAGCCGTACTTCAATTGCCAGCGACGCTTCAGCGAGAAAACTCCCTGGTTGATAAACGCAGCCACGTAGGGATGAACGTGCAGCGAGAAGCGACGGATGCCAATCTTGTTGACCAGACGGTCGATCTTGCTCTCTAACTGGTCGGTGAAAAGTATGCTCGACTTGATTTTTCCTGTGCCATGGCAGGTGGGGCAGTTCTCCTCCACGGCGATGTCCATAGCGGGGCGCACACGCTGACGCGTAATCTGCATCAGGCCAAACTTGCTCAGCGGCAGGATGTTGTGGCGGGCGCGGTCTTTCTTCATGTTTTCGCACATACGCTCATAGAGCATCTGCCGGTCTTCGGCCAGGTTCATGTCGATGAAGTCCACGACGATGATGCCGCCCATGTCGCGCAGACGCAGCTGGCGTGCCAGCTCGTCGGCGGCGCCCAGGTTGGTCTCTAAGGCGTTGGCTTCCTGTCCGTTTTCTTTCTTGATGCGCGTCCCGCTGTTCACATCCACCACGTGCATGGCCTCGGTGTGCTCAATGATGAGATAAGCCCCTCGCTTGTAGTTGACGGTGCGTCCAAAGCCCGACTTGAGCTGCTTGGTGACGTTGAAATTGTCGAAGATGGGAACGTTGCCATTGTAGAGCTTTACGATTTCGGCTTTCTCGGGCGCAATCATGCCCACATAGTCGTGAATCTGCTTGAAGATGTCGGCATCGTTCACATGAATACCGTCGTAGGTGGGGTTGAAAAGGTCGCGCAGCAATGCCACGGCGCGTGTCTCCTCTTCGTAGAGCAGTTTGGGGCTGCTGGCGGCCTTCTGCACATTGGTGATGGTGTTCTCCCAGCGAGCCAGCAGGGCTTTCAGCTCTTGGTCGAGTTCGGCGGCGCGCTTGCCTTCGGCCACCGTGCGCACAATCACTCCGAAGTTCTTTGGCTTCATGCTCTGCATCAGTTGCTTCAGGCGACTGCGTTCTTCACCCTTCTTGATCTTGGTCGATACTGACACCTTGTCGCCGAAGGGGATGAGCACCATGTAGCGGCCGGCAAAGCTGAGGTCGCACGTCAGGCGTGGCCCCTTCGTGTTGATAGGCTCTTTCACAATCTGCACCATAATCTCCTGGCCCACCTTTAGCATGTTCTGGATGTTTCCTTCCTTGGGCAGGTCGGGCTGGTGCGTGGCTTTCTGTATGGGATAGAGCTTCTTGCGGTCGCTGGTAACCTGTTTGAGATACTTTTCGTAGGAACTGAATTGGAGTCCCAGGTCAAGATAATGGAGGAAAGCGTCTTTCTCGCTTCCCACATCGACAAAGCAAGCGTTGAGTCCGGGCATCAGCTTTCGCACGCGGCCCAGATAGATGTTTCCCACGGCAAACGATGCCTCGCGCGGCTCGTTCTGGTATTCCACCAGACTCTTGTCTTCGAGCAGTGCGATGGATATTTCCTTGGGTTGGACATCGATGATTACTTCGCTTGTCATTGTAGCTTAACTTGTAGTTGAACAAAATAAAAAGGAGATGTTTCCGGAACAGAATGCTCTGTCGCCGGACTACACTCCTTTCTTTCTCTTAAAAAGTCCGCCTATGCTTACTTGCTCTTATGGCGGTTCTTGCGCAGACGCTTTTTGCGCTTGTGCGTAGCCATCTTGTGGCCCTTTTTCTTTTTTCCGTTTGGCATAAATTTGAATGTTAATTAAATGATGATGGATAGTGTTGATGCGGCGTGTCGGTGCTTGCTCACTCGCCCTTGCTCATCTTCTCCACAAAGCTCTTGCAGGGCTTGAAAGCGGGAAGGTCGTGTGCCTCAATCACCAGAGTAGTATTCTTGGAGATGTTGCGGGCAGTTTTCTGAGCACGATGCTTCACGATGAAGCTGCCAAAACCACGAAGGTACACATTCTCCTTGTTTACGGCCAAGCTGGTGCGGATTTCGTCCATCAGGGCCTCTATCGTAGCGGATACTTCGGGTTTACCGACACCCGTCCGCAGTGCAATTGCATTGACAATTTCTGCCTTAGTCATAATGATTATTCCTTTATTATAATGGTTGGTTTTATTTTCGGACTGCAAAGATACTCATTTTCAGTCGGATAAGAAAATTTTTTTTGCTCTTTTTTCAAAAAACGTTTATTTTTCCATCTTTATCATAGCAGCGAGGCGAAGATTAGGCGTTCTCAGCATGGTCTTCGAAGTAATCTACGAGTTCTTGCCGTGCCTCCTCTCCATTGTTTTGAATGTCGCGCAGGATATGTCCTTTCTCCAGCAGCACGATGCGAGACGAGATGTCGATGGTGTGCTGCAGGTTGTGGCTGCTGAGCAATATCGTTGCTCCATTTTGCTGGCGATAGTCGGTGAGCATGTGCTTCAAGATGCTCTGGCTCGTGGGGTCGAGGAAGTTGAAAGGCTCGTCGAGGATGAGCAACTGCGGCTGGCGCATCAAGGCCGACATGATGCCCACCTTCTGCTTGTTGCCCGCCGAAAGGTTGCGTATCAGCTTCTTCTGCCCCAGCACCTCGCCGCCCGAGAAGTGCTCAAAAGCCTTCAGCCGCTGCTCCATCTCCTGCTGGGGCATGGAGCTGATCTTGGCCAAAAAGGCGAAATACTCCTCGGGGGTGAGATAATCGATGAGGAAGCTGTCGTCGATGTAGGCGGCAGTGGAGTATTTCCACTCTTCCGACTGCGATGGGTCGATGCCAGCGATGAGCACCCGTCCCTGGTCGGGCTTCAGCAAGTCGAGAATCATGCGGAAGAGCGTTGTCTTTCCCGCTCCGTTGTTTCCCACCAGCCCCAGCAGGTCGCCATCGTTCACGGTGAGCGAATCGATGTCGCAAGCGGTGGTCTCGCCGAAGTGCTTCTGCAGTTTTTCTATCTGAATCATAAAACAGTGTGTTTATACCAGTCCACGTCCGTGGCAGTTTTTGAATTTCTTGCCGCTGCCGCAGGGACAGGGGTCGTTGCGTCCTGGCAGTTTGTCTTTGATGATGGGTGTGCGGGGCTGCTGGGCACGGGTGTCGTTCTGTGCTGCTGCCTTCTGGCCCTGGTCCACCAGTTGCTCCTCCTGCTGCTCCTGCTGTCTGTTCTCGGTGTATTGGTTGCGGTCGGTGTGCTGCTCGGGGGCGGCCTCCTTCACCTGCTGGTTCTGCAGTTCGGGAATCTGTGCACGGGTGAGGATGGTGACCTGGCGGTTGAACATGTCGTTCACCATGCTGTCGAACAGCTTGGCGCTCTCCAGTTTGAAGATGAGCAGGGGGTCCTTCTGCTCGTAGCTGGCGTTCTGCACCGAGTGGCGCAGTTCGTCAAGCTCGCGCAGGTTCTCCTTCCAAGCCTCGTCGATGATGTGCAGCAGCATCTGCTTCTCAAACTCCTTCACCACCGACTTGCACTCCGTTTCGTAGGCTTCCTTCAGATTGCAGGCGATGTTGTAGATGCGGTGGCCGTCGGTGATGGGCACCAGGATGCGCTCGTACATCATCCCTTGGTTCTCGTAGACCTGCTTGATGATGGGCATGGCCACCTCGCAGATGCGCTCCATGCGGTGGTTGAAGTGCGTCAGCACAGCCTGGAATGCGTTCTCGGTCATTTCCTGCCGCTTGCGCATGTCGAGGAAGGTCTCTTCGCTGAAGGGCACCTCCATTCCGAAGAGACGGATGAACTCCTCTTTGCAACCGATATAGTCGGTGCGCTCTATGGTGGTGCTCACGCGATCCCACAGTGTGTTGGCGATGTCCATGCCGATGCGCTCGCCCATCAAGGCGTGGCGACGCTTCTCGTAGATGACGGTGCGCTGCTTGTTCATCACATCATCGTACTCCAGCAGACGCTTACGCACGCCAAAGTGGTTCTCCTCCACCTTCTTCTGTGCGCGCTCTATGCTGTTCGAAATCATCGAGCTTTCAATCATGTCGCCCTCCTTGAATCCCAGCTTGTCCATCACCTTGGCGATGCGTTCGCTGGCGAAGAGTCGCATCAGCTTGTCCTCAAGCGATACGTAGAAGACGCTGCTGCCCGGGTCGCCCTGACGTCCGGCACGTCCACGCAGCTGACGGTCCACGCGACGGCTCTCGTGGCGCTCTGTGCCAATGATGGCCAAGCCACCGGCATTCCTCACATCGGGCGACAGCTTGATATCGGTACCACGACCGGCCATGTTGGTGGCAATGGTGACGGCACCCAGCAGCCGTTCTTCCTCCTTGACCGTCTCCGTGGGGTCGATGCCGGCAAATTTCTTGTTGGTGGCAGCCAACTCTTCGTTGTGGCGCACTGCCGACTGCTTGTCGCAGTAGGCGCGCCCGTCGGCGGCCACGTATGCCGTGCCTCTCGTCGACTGTCCGGCCAGAGCCACGATGTCGGCCTCTCGCTGGTGCAGCTTGGCATTGAGCACCTGGTGGGGTATCTTGCGCATGGAGAGCATCTTCGACAGCATCTCGGAAATCTCCACCGAGGTGGTACCCACCAAGCAGGGCCTTCCCGAAGTGCGCATCAGGATGATTTCGTCGATGACGGCCCGGTATTTCTCGCGCTGAGTCTTGTAGACGCGGTCGTCCATGTCGTTGCGTGCCACGGGGCGGTTGGTGGGAATCTCCACCACATCGAGCTTGTAGATGTCCCAGAACTCACCAGCCTCGGTGATGGCCGTACCGGTCATACCTGCCAGCTTGTGATACATGCGGAAATAGTTCTGCAGGGTGATGGTGGCAAAGGTCTGCGTGGCGGCTTCCACCTTCACGTGCTCCTTGGCCTCCACAGCCTGGTGCAGTCCGTCGCTCCAGCGGCGGCCCTCCATGATACGTCCTGTCTGCTCGTCGACAATCTTCACCTCGCCGTCGATGACCACGTACTCGTCGTCGCGGTTGAACATGGTGTAGGCCTTGAGCAGCTGCTGCAGGGTGTGCACGCGCTCGCTCTGCACGGCATAGTGGGCCATCAGCTCGTCTTTGCGGTTCACGCGCTCCTCGTCGGTCAGGCCGGTCTCGCCTTCAAGTGCCGACAGCTGTGCGGCGATGTCGGGCAACACGAAGAGCTGCGGGTCGTTCACCTGCCCTGCCAGCCATGCCGTACCCTTGTCGGTGAGGTCGCACGAGTTGAGCTTCTCGTCCACCACGAAATAGAGGGGTTCCACGGCTTCGGGCATACGGCGGTTGTTGTTCTCCATGTACATCTCCTCCGTACGCAGCATGCCGGCCTTGATACCCTCTTCCGAGAGGTACTTGATGAGCGGCTTGTTCTTGGGCAGTGCCTTGTGCGAGCGATAGAGCGACAGGAATCCCTCTTCGAGCAGCTTCTTGTCGTCGTTCTGCATGCCGGCCGTGATTTTCTGCTTGGCATCGGCCAGGAACTGCGTGGCCAGCTGGCGCTGCACGCCCACAATCTTCTCCACCAGTGGCTGATACTCCTCAAACATCTGCACCTCGCCCTTGGGCACGGGTCCGCTGATGATGAGCGGCGTGCGGGCATCGTCGATGAGCACCGAGTCCACCTCGTCCACGATGGCATAGTTGTGCGAGCGCTGCACCAGGTCGGCAGGGGCGATGGCCATGTTGTCGCGCAGATAGTCGAAGCCGAACTCGTTGTTCGTACCGAAGGTGATGTCGGCCATATAGGCTTTGCGGCGCTCTGGCGAGTTGGGCTTGTGCTTGTCGATGCAGTCGACGCTGAGTCCATGGAACATATAGAGGGGACCCATCCACTCAGAGTCGCGCTTGGCCAGATAGTCGTTCACCGTCACCACGTGCACGCCGTTGCCGGTGAGTGCATTCAGAAACACGGGCAGGGTGGCCACCAGGGTCTTACCTTCACCCGTAGCCATCTCGGCAATCTTTCCCTGATGGAGCACGACGCCACCGAAGAGCTGCACATCGTAGTGCACCATCTCCCATTTCAGGTCGTTGCCACCAGCGGTCCAGTGGTTGTGATAGATGGCCTTGTCGCCGTCGATGGTGATGAAGTCCTTGCGTGGGTCGGCGGCCAGCTCCCGGTCGAAGTCGGTGGCCGTGACGACGGTCTCCTCGTTCTGTGCGAAGCGGCGGGCCGTCTCCTTCACGATGGCATACACCTCGGGCATCACTTCGTTCAAGGCGCCCTCGTAGACCTCGAGCGCGTCCTTCTCCAACTTGTCAATCTTGGCGAAGATGTCGGCACGCTCGTCGAGTGGCGTGCCTTCGATGGTGGCTTTCAGCGCATTGATTTCCTTCTTCTGCTCAGCAGCCGCCTGCTGCACCTGTTGGCGTATCTCTTGCGTGCGGGCACGCAGTGCATCGTTGTCAAGTTTTTCCACTCTCGGTGTCTGGGCTTTCACCTTTTCCACGAACGGTTGAATCAGCTTCATGTCGCGCGAAGCCTTGTCGCCGAAGAGTGACTTCAGGAATTTGTTCAGATTCATTTTTCTTATTTGTCGTTATGTCGTTGTTTTCATTCTTTTGTTCGTTATAACGTCATGTCGGCGTTTCGGGCTGTCGCTCGTTATAACGTTATTTCGTTATGACGTTATTACGCTGTCGATGACGTTATTTCGCCACGAAGAACCGTTTTTTCATTTCAGCGTGCAAAGTTACGCATTTTTTTGCTATAAACGGCAAAAAAAGTCAAAATATTGGTTGTGCGGTGCACGCATTGGGTGCCCTGATGCGTATGGCACGTGCAATGGTGGGTGCGATACGCTCTATTCCCACGGGGTTGGCGGCTGTCGATGCAGGGGCAAGGGCAGGGCTGACACCCGCTCCGAAGAAGATGATGGGGAACTGTGTGTAGCTGGCATCGGGGATATGGCTCTCGTGCGTGTCTTCGTTCAGCACGCGCCATCCCGGTGCCGTCTCTACGATGATGTCACCGCAGTGCTGTGGGTTGAAGGCGTTGCGCGTCTTCTCGGTCTGGGCGCTTTGGCTGGTGAGCAGCTGCAGCGAGGTGTACACATTGCGCACGCCGTCCATCATGGCCACCAGCTCTTGCGCACGCCCCGTGGCTTCGCCAATGCTGATTTTCTTCGTCTCCAGCAGCTTGTGGTTCAGGAAGATTTGATTGCCGTAGATGGTCTCCACATACATGTCCTGCCCCCAGATGGCTCCCAGATACATGTTGAGCAGGCTGGCCGTTCGGCTCAGGTTGAACGTTCCCGTGGGTATGCGGAACCGCTCATAGTCGGCAGGCTCCACATCGCTGTAGCCCGTGCTCGTCAGCACCACGAACACATCGTCGAGGCCGATGTTGCGCTCGATATAAGTGAGCAGGCGGTCCAGCTCCAGGTCGAGCCTGACGTAGGTGTCTTGCAGCTCCATCTGACAATCTGTCATGCTCTGCTGCCCAAAGCGTCCCGCATAGTAGGTCAGCGCCAGCAGGTCGGTCACCTTGTCGCGCCCCATGCCCGTGTTGGTGACGCAGCGCATGGCCATGTCGGTGACGTCGGTGTTCACCAGTGCGCTGCGCTTGTATTCGGCAAAGCGCTGGCTGCCCTTGAACTTATGGCTGAAGGGCTTGCCGTCGATGGTGGTCTGAAGATAGTGGTTGAAGGTGCCCGTCTGCTCGGTCAGCGGCTCCCATGCGATGCGGCCGATGCGCTCGCCGGGGGCGTTGGTGGCATTGAACGAGCTGAGCCACTGGGGCATGGTCTGCAGATAATAGGTCGACGAGCACCACTGCCCGTAGATGTCGTCAATCCACAGGGCGGCATCGGCAGCATGGCCGGCGGCCAGCACGGCGGCGTCGCGGAAGGGGGCGATGGCATACACCAGCCCCTTGCCGCCCGTGGCCACCTTCAGCTCGTCGGCCAGCGACGACGTGGCCAGCCCGGCGGGCGAGGCGGTCTCCGAGGTGAGCATGCCCTGGTATCGCTGGTCGTCGACGCAGCCCACGGGGCGCAACGTCTCGCGGTTGAGCCACCGGCCCCCCACAATACTATTATAATAAGGAGTGGTGCCCGTGGCGATGGCGGCGATGGCCGAGGCCCGGTCGACGGGTGCAAAGGGATAGGCGGCATTGGCCAGCACCGCGCCCTGACCGAGCAGACGCTTCAGCCCGCCCTCGCCGTAGAGGGGGGCGAAAGCCTCCATATAGTCGGTGCGCAACTGGTCGACGGCGATACTCACCACCAGCTTGGGCGTAGCGCCGGCCTTCGGTTGTTGTGCACGGCTCTCGGCATGGAAAGCCAGCACGGCCAGCAGCGTCAAGTAGATCTTAATATTTGTCATGTCGATGAATCCAACATCTTAACAGCAAACATAATGCCACAATTTCCATGCCCTCGGCATAGTCCTGCCACAGGCTGCCCACCAGGAACAGCAGCACGAAGACCATGCTCAGCCTGAACCAGCGCGTGCGCCGACGCCTGACCACAGCGGGGATGAAGAGCAGCGACAGCGGATTGAGCACCAGCACCTGCAGGTTGCTGCTGGTGGCCGGATGCTCCGAGAAGAACATCAGCGCCAGCAGGCAGCCCGCCACGCCGGTGACCGCCATCAGCAGCACATCCCACCACCACAGCTGGCATTTGCGCAGATGCTCATAGAGGGCGATGGCCACCGATGCGGCGGCAAAGAGCAATATGCTGACGAGGGGGCTGAGGGGGAAGCCGCCCATGGGCTTTGGCTGTCCTAAAGGCACATGCACCACGCGGCGCAGCACCAAGGGCCGTCTCGACCCGTCGCTGCCCACGACGGTGGCGTGGTCGAAGTCCCACATCAGGTCCTGTGGCAGAAACTGGCGCTCGCGCTGCGTCGTTGCCTGGTCGGCACGCAAGCCCAGCAGCAGGTCGTTGCCAAAGGCGGCCCAGGGGTGGTCCTCGGTGCAGCGGTGTATCATCTCCCTGAAAGTGGGGGCATAGTGTAGCCGCCCGCTGTAGGTCACCTTGCCTTCTATCGACCGCTCAAGGATGTCGCGGGGCCGCGTGGAGCAGTTGTCGAAGAAGAAGTTGTAGCGATACTCCGGCTGCTGCAGGTTCAGGGCCAGCGCCTGGTTCAGGCGCAGTTTCTCCCTGGCCGTCAGGTTGAGCACCTGCTCCTCCACGCTGCTGCCCCAGCTGCGGTAGTAGTCGCACCAGGCACGCAGGGCGGTGGTGGCCTCTAAGCGGTAGTCGGTCTGCCCCATGATGAAGCGCCACACGAAATGGGGCTTGCGATAGTCGAACACGCCATAGTTGAACACCCAATGCTGCCCCGTGCGCAGGTCGTGCCAGTGCAGGGCGGAGTGTCCGTAGAGGCTGTACACCTCGTTGTGGGGCGAGCACGTCAGCAGCCCCACCTCCACGCTGTCCATCTCGGCCAACGCATCATCCTGGGCACGCACGGGCGTGACCATAGCCAGCAGCGCCACGCACCATAATGGGCAAAAATGTCGAAGCACTTGTTTCACGCTGCAAAAGTACGAAAAAAAGTTGTGACGCAGAAAGGATTTCGAAAGATTCTTTCAGTGCGGGGCGGATTTCAAAAACCAAATAAAACAAGAATGATTTCTTTGTCTGCGACGCTACACGTGCTCGGCCTTGCCGCTTGCTACCAACGGGACGCAAGAATATACATAAATGGCTCACGAATAATCATGAATGCTGCGCCCAAATAAATATTCACGGCTCATTCACGTTTCATTCTTGCTACCGAAGGGACGCAAGAATGAAACGTGAATGAGCCGTGAATTTTATTTTTGCGAAACACCCGCTGGGGCGGGGGTGAGGCCCCTTCACTCTAACGCCGCACAGGGCGCACACTTAGACCGTAGCAGCGTTCGATGCTGTACTCGTAGACGTTGCTCGAAAGGAAGTTCAAGTAAAGTGCCTTATTCGAAACTCCGTCGTTGAGCGTGCGCGACCAGTAGTAGCCTTGCAACAGACCGCCGGTATTCTTTTCGTAGCGGTAGCCTGGGGCGGGCAGGAAGATGGAGTTGCCATTTGTCCCCTTCACCTCATAGCCATTTGTCTTCCATGTCCAAGTACAGTTCGTGCGCAACTCATCCCACTGCGTTAGAGTGGGCATGCACCAGTTTTGCCCCCAGTTCACGTAGGCGGCATCGTCCTCCAGGTCGAGTACGGTCTTGTTGTCAATAGATATATGATAGCCGTAGGAGCTGCTGGTGCAGTACTTGGTCATCTTATTATTACTGCCTTCGCACCACTTGTAGGTGCTCCAGTCATAATAAGTCTTCGTATAGTTGCCAGCATAGGCATAATTCATGGTGTTGCTCGTATCCTCCTGGCCGGAGGGCACCGTCTCGCCCCAGGCGAAGTAGCCGCCAAAGCCCTCGGGGGTGTCGGCGCCCACGTTGCAGGTGGCCCAGAGCGTGCCGGAGGGCAGGCCCAGGTCTACGTAGTCGTGGCCGTCGTCTGAGCTGGGGTCATTCGTGTTGGGGCCTCCTTTCAAGATGATTTCCAGAATCTTCACCGCGTCGGCGATGGTGATGTTGTAGTCGCTGGTGTCCACATTCGCGGCTTGGTAATTGAAGTTGCCGGTGGTGTAGCCGTCGTTGATGATGTATTCCGCCACGGCCAGCACATCGGCGATGGTCACGCCACCGTCGCCGTTTACATCACCCGGCAGATATTCGAGGGTGGTGAAGGTGAGGGTCTCGCTCACGGGGCTCACGTCGCCGTTGCCGCAGTCGCCCTGCACCCTCACGTCGTAGGTGGTGGCGGGCTCGAGGCCTGTCAGGGTGACGGTCGCTTCGTTGGTGTCTGCCGTCTGCCAGTCGGCGGGATTGCCAATGACGATGTCGTCGATGTAGATGTTCGATTGGTAACGCTCGGCGGCCGTGTACTTGATGGCCACATACTTCGTGCCCACCGGCACGGCCTCATGGAACTGCCCCCAGCCGCCCGAGGAACTGAACGGCTCGCCGAAGGTGAAGCTGGCGATGTCGTTCGTGGTGCTCGAATAGCCCACCTGGATGTAATCTTCGTCTTCAGTCCAACTATAATAGAACTCCATCACCGTTTCGTCGGTGACGCCCGTCAGCGCGTTCTTGCTGATGATGTACTCCTCGAAGCTGTCGCCGTAGGAGCAGGAAGAGAAGCGGAATGAATAATCGCCTCCATGACGAGATGCCCTGTATCGGCGCTCTATCTTTCCAGTGTTTGTTTCGCTGTAGTTCACGCTATTGTTCACCACGTTCCAATTGGCTTCGAAGAACGATGCGTATTCGAAGTCCTCACTCAGCAGCACGCTTGCAGGCTCTGGCTTCCTATACTCCACGTGGTAGCTGTCGTTGTAGCCCGTCCAGCCCAGCGTGGCGGTGCGGTCGCCCACATAGGTGGTGGCCAGGTCGGTGGGCTGCACACAGGGAGTAACATTTTCAAAGAGGATGTCGTCGATGAAAAGATAGCCTTGGTTATTGGAAGTGTGCTTGATGGCCACATACTTGGTGTCGGCAGGATAGTCGGCCGAGAAAAGCTGATAGGTAGTGGTAGCGTTGGAGATTTCGTCGCCCCAAGTGAAGCTTTCGGGATTATTGTCGGTGGTGGAGTAGCCCACTTGGAAGGTTTCTACTTTATATCTATTCACTTTGCTATAGTAGAACTCCACATGCAAGCTGTTCCGAATGCCGCTCAGCTTGGGTGAGATGAGGTATTGGGGAGGATTTGTAGTGACATAGAAACTGAAGCAACTGGCACCTGTATGCGCACTGCTATCATATATGCCAGTACTCGACCAATCACGAATCACCGTCCAGCAGTTCAAGTCGGCCTCGTCCTCAAAGCCGCACGCATACGGAACCTTACAGCCGCATTCGGTGGTGAAGCTGCTGACTGACCATTCGGTGGTAGCGCCACTTAAAACACCCTGCACCTGCCATTCGTAGTAAGTGTTAGGAGTGAGGCCCGTTAATTCATAAGGACTGGTGACGTTGTCTACTGTTATCCAGTCGCTCATAGGACGAATTTCGGTAAGGTCTACACCATCATTACTGCCATATTTCTGCATAGTGAAGTGATAAGTCACACCAGGCTCAAACACGAAGTCATCGTAGCGGCCACCCACATTGCCATTGCTGCCGGCAATCCACACACGGTCGTCGGGACTTGGGTTGGTGATGCACCAATCGTAGGTGCCAGCAGGAATTTGAATGGTAACACTGCCGTCAATCACCATGTTTTGGGTGGTCATGGAGCCATCGGCGTTGCCAGGAATCTTATACTCAAACTCAGCATAGGTCTCGGCTGAGGCATCACCGCTTTCGGTCAATCCACCTTCTATGGGAATGATGGTGCCGTAAGCAGTAGCATTGGCATCAAGCAGCATCTGATAGCCGGAACCATCGGGCCATACATTATGTGCTTCGAGGATGATGGTGACTGGTTCGGCTGGGTCAACAGGAAGAGCATGGCTGTACTTCACATGGTAGCTGTCCTGATAGCCCGTCCAGCTCAGCGTGGCTGTGGTAGAAGTCGTCTCGGCAGTCAGATCGATAGGATCTTCGGTGCCGGCATTTGTTGTGAAGGTACTCATTGCCCAATCGCTCATACCATCATCACCAAAGTCACCTCTCACTCTAAATGTGTAAGTTGTCTCTGGGTTCAGGCCTTCCAGCGTGCAAGGACTGCTGGGATTCTCCACAGCTATCCAGGTGGCTGTTGAAGGAACATTGCCGCTCAATTCTGCACGAATCATCCATCCATAACCAGCCAGACTACTATTCACATCGCTCAGGTGAACCCATGTGCCTCCGTTATTAACCCAGTTGTTGTTCGGTTCGTCAGAAGCACAAACTGTCAAAACATAGGTGCCTGTCTCTGTCAGTGTAATCCACAAGTTTTCTCCGGGAGTTATCGTTACAGGCGAAGCTAACGTAATCTCATGGAAGGCATCGGCTGCCTCGGGAGTTACCGTTTCTGTATAGAGCAGTTCGCCAGGAGCATCGTCACCGCCAGAGTAGATGTTGATGGTGATGTCTTCTGTATTGTATCCGGCTGTTTCATAAATGGAGACTTTAGTCAGCTCGTCTGCTGTTACCATGCTGCCGGGATACATCACGCCCCAAGTCCACTCTGTTGCAGTGCTGCCACCAATTTCTGATGCGTAACTGCCGTCATCATATTGCAGCCAGCCGCCGCAAAAAGCACCTTCGGCATACTCCAGCTCATAGCTCTCGGCGAAGCCGTTCCAGCTCACTTCGGCTGTAGTAACAAGCGGCGTTGCGCTTAAGTCGGTGGGAGCGGGAGCTGCCTCGAGGGTGGTGAAGGTGGTGGCTATGAATGTACTCGCACCATCGGCATAGACGGCCTGCACCTGGAAGTCGTAGGTGGTCTGGCCATTCAGGCCGCTGAGCGTTACTGAGGTGGCCGTCACAGATGCTCCTGTGCTCCACTCCGTGTCGCTGGCTTTCTTATACTGATAGGCATAGCCCGTTACGGGAGTTTCGGTTGCGGGAGCGGTCCAAGTCAGCGTGGCAGTATGGGCTGTAATATTAGAAGCAGCAAGGCCGGTGGGCTTCGGGCAAGCAGGTGGCTCGCCAAAGCCCAAGCGAATGCGGTTCTTTTTGGTTGATCTGGTGCCTGTTGCATTGATAGTGCCAGTGGGGGCAAGATTGGTGCCGTCGCTATGATAACAGATTGATTGGTTACCTGAGGCATCGAACACACGGAAAGGTGTGCTGCTCTTATAGCTGCCTGTGTTGTTGTCAACAACGATGCAGATATTGCTATTGCCATCATAGACGAAAGGATCATCCAGCTCAATGGTGGTCCAGTCGTTGTGAGCGAAGGTCACGGAGCCGCTATAGACGAGGTCGCTGGCAGTGACAGTAATCCAGTCGGTATTGCTTTCGAAGGCGGTCTTGTCGGTGCTCACGATGTAGATGTCCAAATCTTTCACCATTTCGGTGTCACTGGCTTTGAAAAAGTCAATACTCAGGATGGCACCGGCCTGGCCAATCTCGTCAGCGGTGTAAATCTGCTCGGTCAGACTATAATTAAAATAATTGTTGGCGGGCAAATCATTGTTGGTGGCAGTGCCTGTTCCGATGTACACCTTGCCGTCGGCATCAGGTGTAGTGAAGCTGATGGTTCTCCAAATACTGACATCGTCATCTCCTGACCCGCAAACAGACTGTACACGAGCCTGATAAGCTGTCATCCCATCTAAGCCTGTCAAATTGGTTGAAGTTAAGTTGCTGTTGGAAAGAGCAGACGTCCAGTTTGTGTCTGCTGACTTTTTGTATTCCACATTGTAAGTACCGCTGCCACCTGTCCAAGCGAGTGTAGCCGTAGAGGCGGTTTTGTGAGAAGCCACAAAAGTTTCAGGTCTTTCACAGGCAGGCGCTTCGCTGGGTGTAAAGTCGAAGGTGATCTTAGGCAGGAAGTTTTCCTTTCTGACGCTCCCACTATTGATCCAAATGGATGCGCCGATGGCCTCAGCACCAGTCCAATCGTAAAAATCCTCTGAACTACTTTTAGTGGTTTGTAAGAATCCTATCAGCAGGTTGCCGCCTCCATATTGATAAGGAGCATCCAAAGAAATCTCCATTTGATAGTTGCTGACGGAAAGGTTGCCTGCATTCTTTACCTTGACCATAGTTGAATAGTCAACGAATGCAGAAATTGTTGTTTGAGTTGTCTCGATCATATAAACCTCAAACTCGGCAACGCCCCAGCCGTGGTGGTTTCCAGCGTTTGCATAGAAGGTAAGCTTATTGATTGTACCGTCTTTCATGGCCACCAAATCTGCGGCTGGTATGATGAACTGGCTCTTGATGCCATAATCTACAAAGTCGCCCTCGATAGGCACACAATAATTATAGGCGTTGCTGTTGTTCACAGTAAGACGATATTCTTCTGTAGGAGTGAATTCGATCATGTCGCACCAACTGCTTTCGCCGTATTCGCCGCCACATTTAGCTTTCACGCGAGCATAGTAGGTGGTTTCGGGTGTGAGGTCAGTTAGTTCTATTGAAGGCGTGCCGCTTACTGTCACAGAAGTAGCGCCATCGAAGTTTTTAGCTGTGCCATATTGAAGTTCCCATTCCGTGGCACCACCTGGCTCAGTCCAGCTCAGGGTGGCCACAGTGCCGATAGCAGGAGTAAGTGTAGCCGTCAAGCCAGTAGGAACGGGACACGCAATTGGGGTGGTGAAGCTGATGGTTCTCCAACCACTAACAGCGGCGGCATCTGCTGGATCACAAACAGACTTTACATGAACCTGATAAGCTGTATTATCAGCTAAGCCTGACAAAGTGGTGGAAGTAGAGGTGATGGGGGAAGAAACAGGTGTCCAGTTCGTGTCTTTCAACTTTTTGTATTCCACACTGTAAGTACCGCTGCCACCTGTCCAAGTGAGTGTGGCCGTATAGGGGGTCACGACAGAAGCCTCCAAAGTTTCAGGCTTCGCGCAGGTTGAACTACCGCCAATTTCAATTTGAATACTAGGACGATAGTCAGATACATCCTCAGGCACAGTGCTGGTGTCATAAGCATTGGAATTGTTATCTGAACAACGAGACATCTTAGCGGCCTTAGTACACTCCCATGCGCCTCCATCATTTTTGCCTTTATTGTTAATTCCAATCAAAAGATTCGAAGTCCCGTCGTATGCAAAAGGGGTGTCGAGATCGATGGTTGCCCATCCTTTTCCTGTGACAGAAAGCGTTCCGTCGAAGACCTCATCGGCGTCTGCAAGGCTGATGCCAACCAAAAGGTTGGCGGCACTAACGTTAGCCATGTAAACGGTAATCGGGCACTCTATTGCACTACCATAACTATAATAGAAACTGATGCTACTGATGGTGCCCGATGTTCCAATCTCTTCGGAAGTGTACAACATTTCCGCAATGGAGTAGACACGGGCCGTCGATATTGGTAGGTAGCTGCTGGAAGTGGCGTAAACATTAATCTCCACAGTCTGTTGTGCCCTTGCCCCTATGAAGCTGAACAGGGCGAGTAGCGTCATTGCCACCCTCGGGAGGCAGCGCTTGGCCCAGATTGCCCCCTCCACTATGCGGTAGTGGGCGGCGAGGGTGATGGCCCTCACGTTGCAGTGTTGTCTGTTTGTTCTCATTGTAGTTTTTAGTTTTGTTGTTTGTAGTCTAATGATGATGATATTTGCTCCGTCGCCTTTTTGCCTTGCGTTGTGTGTTGGAAGGCTGCGGTGCTGGCGGGGCGGATTTGTGCCACAAAGTTACGACAAGTTTTTGGATTGGCCTCGTTTTTTCGCGGGAAATTTACCCTATTTGTCTATTTTGATCACATTTTGATCAGAATAGACAAAAATTAAATGAAGAATGAAGATTATTTTAAATGAAGATTATTTTAAATGAAGAATGAAGAATGAAGATTATTTTAAATGAAGAATGAAGAATGAAGAATGAAGAATTCCTTGCGTCCCGTTGGTAGCAAGCGGCAGAGCCGAGCGGCTACCGCATAGAAAATGAAGAGTGAAGAATGAAGAATGAAGAATTTCTTGCGTCCCGTTGGTAGCAAGCGGCAGAGCCGAGCGGCTACCGCGCAGAAGAATTTTTGTGCTTTTACCGCAGGGCGGACTTGAAAAAACAAAATAAAACCAAATAAAACAAGAAAAAACAGCGAGGTTGAAAAGACGCTGAAAGCGTCTCCTCTCAATAGCCGCAGGTCGGAACGACCTGCGGATAACAAGTACTGGGTGATAACGACCCTGAAAGGGTCGCCCCTGTGCTCACGGGCGACCCCTTCAGGGTCGATGTACCTTCTGTCGTTCTATCCGCAGGTCGTTCCGACCTACGGCTATTGAGCGGTGACGCTTTCAGCGTCTGGAATCTTCAAAAAACGCTACCGTCTTTTCAACCGTACGAAAAACAGCGGGGGAGAGGAAACATCAAGCGTGGTTTTATTTGGTTTTTTCGTGTTTTATTTTGTTTTTCCAAGTCGCGAAGCGTAGATATGTTTACACGTTGCGTCGCAGACATAAACGGCGTAACGCGCAATTACCGCAGGGCGGACTTGAAAAAACAAAAATAAAACCAAATAAAACCAGAAAAAACAGCGGAAGGAAACATCAAGCGTGGTTTTATTTGTTTTAATTTTCTTTCGTGTAACATCCGATTGGTCGGTCATTGTTTTCATTTCTTGCTGTTCCCTGCTTTTCAGATGTCGTTTCAGCGGATTGAGGCCACGGCAAATAGGGAACCGGCGACGGCGGAGCGGGAAAAACACCATGACTTTTAGGTTGGCAGCGGCCGCCCTCATGATTGGCAGCGGCCGCTGCCAATGATGGCAGCGGGCGGGAACAATGATGGCAGCGGCCGCTGCCAACCTGTTTTCACCCTATATCCCGTTCGGAGCTTCTGCCTACGGCGTAATAATATTTATGTCGTTCTTACCGCAGGGCGGACTTGAAAAAACCAAATAAAACCAGAAAAAACAGCGAGTTGTACGGTTTTATTTGGTTTTTTTCGTGTTTTATTTTGTTTTTCCAAGTCGCGAAGCGTAGATATGTTTACACGTTGCGTCGCAGACATAAACGGCGTAACGCACAATTACCGCAGGGCGGGTTTTGAAGGATGCGGCTTAAACGTGCCGTCGGGAAAGAGGAAGCTGACCTCGACGATGTCTCTCTGATGGTACTTCATAAATAGCGGGCAATGATGGGCGACATGCTCTTGCGGGAATGGTCAAGCATGACATCCCTCAACTCACGGTGTGCCTCCACCTCTTCGGGCGTTGGCGCGTTGAACGTCTCATTCATTTTCACAAACAGCCCTGTGGCCAGCAATGCAGCGAGCTTGCGCCGTGCCAGCGCGTTGCTTTGATTGTACTCTAATGTTACTGTACACATAATGCTATGCCGTTAAAATTCTAATTCGGATGCAAAGTTACGAATAATATTTGGTATCTTGACGCGTTTCAGCGTTAAAAGTAAAAAAAAACGAGTAGGAAGTGAAGAGTGAAGAATGAAGAGTGAAGAATGAAGAATGAAGAATTTCTTGCGTCCCGTTGGTAGCGGCAGAGCCGAGCGGTTACCGCGCAGAAGAATGTCGCGTAGCATTTATGCACATTCGTGATTCATTTATGCACATTCGTGTTACGCCGTAGGCAAATATATTTATGTCTGCGACGCTACACGAATGTGCATGAATGAGTCACGAATAATCATGAATGCTGCGCCAAATGTTATTCACGGGTCATTTACGGGTCATTCTTGCTACCGAAGGGACGCAAGAATGAAACGTGAATGAGCCGTGAATTTTATTTTTGCGCTTTTACCGCAGGGCGGGGTTTGAAAAAACCAAATAAAACCAAATAAAACCAAATAAAACCAGAAAAAACAGCGGAAGGAAACGTCAATCTTGGTTTTATTTGGTTTTTTCGTGTTTTATTTTGTTTTTTCCAAGTCGCGAAGCGTAGATATGTTTACACGTTGCGTCGCAGACATAAACGGCGTAACGCGCAATTACCGCAGGGCGGACTTGAAAAAACAAAATTTTGTTTTTTCCAAGTCGCGAAGCGTAGATGTTTACCGCAGGACGGGGTTGGTTGTTCCCAAGATTTGCTGGCATTCTGCTTTTTTAACATTTGCCACATCCATCTTTTTTCGTTTGTTTTGCAGCTAATCCGCCGATTTTTCGTATCTTTGCACCATCGAACCGAATAACTAAAAATTTGCATGATGAACAGAAGACACATTTTGGCAGCATTGCTGTGCTTGGCAACGGCTGCAGTGAGCGCGGAACCTGTGGAGATACAGGCTGGCAAGACGACCGTCAGCGTGGAGTTCTACACCCCGCAGACGGTGAGAATCACCAAAGTACCCACTGGCAAGGCGCTGGGGAAGCAGAGCCTCGTGGTGACAGCTAAGCCCGACGACGTGAAGGTGAGCCGCAGCGGCAACAGCGTGAGCAGCAGCATGCTCTCGGTGAAGGTGGACCCACGCACGGGAGCGCTGACCTTCGTGGCCAAGGGCAAGACGCTGCTGCGCGAGAACAGCGAAGCCAGCTTCGAGCCCATCACCACGGGAAACGATGCCGGACAGTATAAGGTGACCCAGCGCTTCGCACTCGACAAGGACGAGGCCATCTATGGCCTGGGCACCATCCAGAACGGCAAGATGAACCGCCGAGGCGAGAAGAAGCGCATGGAGCAGTCGAACCTGGAAGACTTCCAGAACGTGCTGCAGAGCATCAAGGGATGGGGACTCTTCTGGGACAACTACTCGCCAACCCTCTTCGACGACAACGCCAATGGCATGTCGTTTGCGTCGGAGGTGGGCCAGTGCGTCGACTACTACTTCATCTATGGCGGCACGGCCGATGGCGTCATCGCGCAGATGCGCCAGCTCTCTGGCGACGTGCCGATGTTCCCCCTGTGGACCTTTGGCTTCTGGCAGTCGAAGGAGCGCTACAAGACCGCCAAGGAGACGGAGTCGATAGTTGACCAGTATCGTGCGCTGAACGTGCCCCTCGACGGCATCATCCAGGACTGGCAGTACTGGGGCTCGAACTACCTGTGGAACGCGATGGACTTCCTGTCGGAGGACTTCAGCAACGGCAAGCAGATGATAGACAACGTGCACAAGAAGCATGCCCACTTCATGATTAGCATCTGGGCCAGCTTCGGCCCCCAGACGCAGCAGTTTCGCGAGCTGAACGAGAAGGGGCTGCTCATGCCCTTCGAGACGTGGCCCCAGAGTGGCATCTCGCATGTGTGGCCGCCGGTGATGAAATACCCGTCGGGCGTGAAGGTCTACGACGCCTTCCACCCCGAGGCCCGCGCCATCTACTGGAAATACCTGAAGACCCTCTACGACTATGGCACCGACGCCTGGTGGATGGACTCCACCGACCCCGACTTCTTCAACCCTAAGGAGAGCGACTATGCCCACAAGGTGTATGGCGGCACGTGGCGCTCGCAGCGCAACGCCTTCCCCTTGGAGACCGTGCGCGGCATCTATCAGGCACAGCGACAGGACGACCGTGGCAAGCGCGTGTTCATCATGACGCGCTCCAGCTTTGCCGGACAGCAGCACTATGGCTCGAACATGTGGAGCGGCGACGTGAACTCCTCGTGGGACATGCTGCGCAAGCAGGTGCCGGCAGGACTGAGCTACACGCTGACGGGCAACCCCAACTTCAACACCGACATCGGCGGGTTCTTCTGCGGGTCGTACAACACGCGCGGCGGTGGCTCGGCACCCAAGAATCCTCAGTTCCAGGAGCTTTTCGTGCGCTGGATGCAGTATGGGCTGTTCTGTCCCGTGTTCCGCAGTCATGGTGCCGACGCGCCACGCGAGATTTGGCAGTTTGGAAAGAAAGGCGAGCCGGTATACGATGCCATCGAGAAGCAGATACGGCTGCGCTATCGCCTTATACCTTATTTATATAGTACGGCCTGGCAGGTGACCTCGAACAACGACAGCTACATGCGCCCCCTGTTCAGCGACTTTGCCTCCGACAAACGGGTATGGAACATGACCGATGAATTCATGTTCGGCCGCAGCATACTGGCGGCTCCCATCGTAGACCCACAGTACACCGAGGAGAAAATCATCCGCACCGATGCCATGACGGGCTGGAACCGTCAGCAGGCAACGGGCGGCACTCAGGCTGGGGCCATCGACTTCACTGCCAAGAAGACGGCCGTGAAATATCTGCCGAAGGGAGCCACGTGGTACGATTTCTGGACAGGCAAGCAGTACAAGGGTGGGCAGGACGTGACGCTGGAGACATCGTTCGACCGTGTGCCGATGTTCGTCCGCGCCGGCAGCATCTTGCCTTTAGGCCCCGAGATGCAGTACGTGGGCGAGAAGGCTTGGGACAACCTGGAACTGCGCATCTACCCAGGTGCCAACGGCAGCTTCACGCTCTACGAGGACGAGGGCGACAGCTACAACTACGAGAAGGGGGTCTACGCCACCATCACCTTCAAGTGGAACGACAGCAAGAAGACGCTGACCATCGGCGAGCGCAACGGCCAGTATCCCGGCATGCTCGAGAAGCGCCGCTTCACCATCGTCATGCCCAACCAGAATGCCACAGAGGGCAAGGTGGTGGAATATGCAGGACAGGAAATCAACGTGAAGCTATAAGCTTGACAAAGCCGCCGGATGCCATCTCGCACATGATGGCCGACACAAATTTGGGACGAACCTAACGCGCGTTAGGTTCGTCCCAAGTCGTAACAACTCTTCCCTACGTATTCTACAACGAATTTGACGAATGATTACGTAAATGATTATCCGCCGTTTTTTACAACGAATTTGACGAATGCTTTGCAAGTTGAGCTTGCGAAATAGGCTGTTCAATTTGTTGTACCTTACAATTTGTAGAGATAATATTACAGACCCCACCCCTGCCCCTCCCCGTAAGGGCAGGGTTCAAGAGGGGAGGGGGAGGGGCAGGGGTGGGGTCTGTAACTATTAGCAACTTCGATTCAAGGGAACATCAAATTGGACACCCTACTTGCGATACTTGCAAAGCAAGAACTCCTTACTCCACAATTCCTTATTCAACTTGCGAAAGTTGAATCATTGATAACGGTCGCTGGTGACCGTCGCGTGGCTGGCTTCCTCATCGTAGCACGTTGCGCACGGCAAACCAGGCGTGCATGGCAATGGTGCTGAGATAGCCATAGTGGTGGGCCATCACACGGAAGCGCTCGCGCAGCGACTCGCGATGATGGCGCGTGGTGGTGCCCTGCTCCATGTAGTTGGCCACCACGGTGCCGATGTTGCAGAGGGGAAGGGAGAGGCGGTCGGCCTCGCGCATCACGCGGATGCACCAGTCAACGTCGGCAGAGTAGTGGTAGCGCGTGTCGTATTGCAGGTTCTTGGCAATGTCGGTGCGGGCATAGAAGGCCTGGTGGCACACCAGCATGCCATGGCGAAACGACCGCCACGTGAGCTGTGCGGGAGGCTGCAGCCGCCGTGGGTGCAGATAGCGCCCCTCGGCATCCACGATGTCGGTGTTGCCATAGAGCACGGCGGGCAGCTCGTCGCTCGGCAGCTCGTTCAGCCGACAGCGGTGGGCCACCAGCTCCAGCGTGTCGGCCTGTGGGAAGCTGTCGCCGGCGTTCAGGTAGAGGATATAGTCGCCCGATGCCTGCGTCAGCCCTTTGTTCATGGCGTGGTAGATGCCGTCGTCGGGCTCTGAGCGGATGATGACCTTGTGGCCATGTGCCGAGGCATCGCTCTGGCTCTTGTATTGCTCGGCCAGACGCAGCGTGCCGTCGGTGGAGGCCCCGTCGATGATGAGGTGCTCCACGTCCTCGTGGGTCTGCTGCAGCACGCTGTCGAGGGTGCGCTGAAGGACGGCCTCGGCGTTGAAGGTGATGGTGACAACGGTGAACTTGATCATAGGGGGATGTGGGTTTTCTGCCCGTCGCGTCGGACGATGACGGCGGGGTTGCCGGCCACCGTGCAGTTGGCGGGCACGCTGCGGCGCACCACGCTGCCGGCACCTATCACCACGTTGTCGCCGATGGTGATGCCGCCAAAGACGGTGGCTCCGGTGTAGATGCTCACGTGGTTGCCGATGGTGGGGCGGCGCATCTGCGCGTCGTTGCCCAGAGTGACGAGTTGCAGACAGTAGAAGTCGGAGCCAATGCGCTCGGCGTTGAGATATGTGGCGTAGTTGTGCTCGAAATGTGCGCCGGGGCCTATCTCCGGGCACCAGATGGTGAGCGTAGGCTCTGGCGGCAACATCCATTTGATGAAAGCCGAGCGGTACTCGCCCAGGCGGTAGTAGAACAGGTTGCGGAAGACGCGCTGCCGCGTGGCCACCTTGATGAAGGCGCGCAGCCCACGGCCGTCGGCCGAGTATTTCTCTAAGTCGGCATCTATCTGCCGGCGGTGCAGCAGGTAGAGCGCTATGTGGGGCAGCATGCGCAGCGTGGAGGCGGTGAGCAGTGCGGCTTGTGTGTAGGGGTTCATAGCATGAAGTGTTTTTGTGCCAGTGCCTGGTGGTAGATCTCGGTGTAGCGCAGGGCCACGCTCTGCTGCGAGTAGCTGTGGGCCACCTTGCGCAGTGCGTCGCGCTGCAGCGCGTCGCGGTCGGCATGGCCGAGCACCCATGCCATGCCCTGTGCCAGCTGGCTGCTGTTGCGGGGAGCGGCCAGGAAGCCGTTGCGCAGGTGGTCGATCATCTCTGGGATGCCACCCACGCGGAATCCTACGCAGGGCACGCCACAAGCCATGGCCTCCATGATGGTGTTGGGCAGGTTGTCTTCGAGCGAAGGGGTGACGAACACGTCGGCGGCGTTGTAGGCGCTGACGATGGTCTGCTCGTCGTCGATATATCCCAGGGCATGGGCGGGCAGTGGCAGACGCGAGGCCACCTCGTCGGCATGTCCGCCCAGGATGGCCACGGTGGTGTGGTCTTTCAGTTCGGGGTGCTCCTTGATGAGCAGCTGCAGGGCTTCGATGAAGTAGCTGATGCCCTTGCGCTCGTCGGTGACGCGCTGCGACACGAAGAGGATGACGTTGCCCTCGGTGGGCAGCTGCAGTGTCTGGCGCGACGCACTGCGGTCGTGCTGGCAGTAGATGTGGGTGTCGATGGCATTGGGGATGCTGGTGACGAGATGTCCGCGCAGCAGGGCACTCCGCTTGGCCTCGCCCTCCAGCCATCGGCTGCATGCCACGAAGGCGATGCTGCCGCTGCTGAGCATCTGCTGCTTGCGGTGCCAGGTGCGAGCCGCCAGGTCGTTGGTGCCGCCTTTGTCGGGCAGCAGCGGGCAGCGCTGGCAGCGGTTGGAGTAGGAGCGGCATCCACGGGCATAGTGGCAGATGGCGGTGGCGGGCCACAGGTCGTGCATGGTCCACACCACGGGCTTGCCCGAGAGCAGGATGCGGCGGATGTCGGCCAATGACAACATGCCCTGGTTCACCCAATGCAGGTGGATGACATCGGCCTCGCGAAACGCTGGCAGACGTGTGATGTCGGTGCCGCTGTTGGCAATGTCGATCTCGAAGAGGTGCTCGCGCTTGAAGTGCAGGTGCCAGAAGATGACCCATCGCTCCCACAGGAAGTGCCAGCGCAGCAGGAGCGAGTGGGGCAGGGCGCTGACGGTGATGTCGTCGCTCTGCTTGTCGCGCACCAGCATGCGGGCCTTCACGCCGTGGTTGTTCAGCGCGTCGCACAGCCGCCCTGCTGCCACGGCAGCGCCGCCGGTGCGCTCACTGGTGTTGACAATCAGTACCTTCATTCCTCGTCGTCGTGCTGTCGCTTGGCGGCCTTGATGGAGTCTTTCTCGGCTTTGCGGCGTTCCTTCTCCATCCGCTTGGCCTCTTTGATGGAGTCTTTCTCAGCCTTGCGGCGCTCTTTCTCCAGTTCCTTCTCGCGCTTCTTCTTCTCCTTCTGCAGCTCTTTCAGCTCTTTCTCGTTCTGCTTGACGGCAGCCCTCTCGTTCAGGGCTTCCTCCAGCTTGGTGCGCAGCATCTTCTTGTCGAAGGTGATGACGTGGCCGAAGAGTCCCAGAGAGAGCATCTGCTCCTCGCCCTTCAGCTTCACGTAGGTGGTGTTGAAGAGCAGGTAGTCGTGCATCTCCAGCTTCATGTTCAGCGCTTTCTCCACTGTCTTGTTCACGATGCCCTTCCCGATGTCGGTCAGCACGTTGTCGCCTAAGCCCAGACTGTCGGCCTCGTCGTCTACAAAATCCCTGATGGCGCTCATCATGGCTTCCTTGTGGGTTTGCTTGTCGGGTGTGGTAATCATCATGATGATGGCCACGAACAGCACCGAAACGATAATCAGCAGTTTCTTCATGTTCTGTTTCTTTACTTGATTGTGAGTGCTTTTGCGTTTTAGGCGCAAAATTACGAAAAAGTTGAGAGCAAAACAAAGAATCTGCTTTCTTTTTTTCTTGAGATGCACAATTCGAACCCGTTTCGCTCGCCTCGGCCCAGAAAATCGTCGCCGCAGCGGGAAAAAGGCGCGAGAGGGATCAATCTTATGCCTTGTCGGCCCCGTGTCGTTTGTGCCGAAAAGCCAATCGGCCACATCCACTGGGGCTTGGCTCCGATTGTACAATTCAATCCAGTCGGCTCGCTTTCCGTCGTCGTTCACATAGATGTCGTTGGCAGCGCTGACCTCATTGATGCAAATTGGCGACAGATGCTCATCTGCTACCTGCTCGTAGACAGCCGTATACGTTCCGTCGCTGGTGATGTTGCATTCCTTTTCATGGCTCACCCATCTGCCCTGCTGGTCGCGCCACCCCATCTAAATCCATAGAGTAGATGTGGCCATGATGTATAGCCCCATAGATATAGATATAAATATGCGCCAAAAGACTGCATGGGACTCACGCTTTTTTCCCCCCTCTATGCGCGGCAGAAATTTGGTGGCGCTTTTTTGAAATTTGGTGGCGCTTTTTGAAAATCCCAGGGCGTGGGATTTTTTTGTTTTATATGCGCTTTTTTCTATCATAGCGCTGCAGGCAATGAAGCGATGCAGTTGCAGGTGAATGGGTGTGCTGACGGTCATTGGCAGAGGGCGAAGACAAACTGCTGGCCATTGAGTTGCCAAGCGGCCAGTCCGTAGCGGATGAAGCGGGCCAACAGGGCCACCACCTGATGGCGGGGCAGCTGAGCGAGGCGCACAATCTGGCCGAGGGTGAGCCAACGGGGCTGATGGTCGGTGGTGGGCTGCATAGCGGCCATGAGGCTGTGTTCGGCTTCGCCATAGGTGAAGGCGGCGCCAAGGGACGACTGCTCGTCGCGCCACAGCTGCAGGTGCACGGGCGAGGCCACCATGTTCTGGTCGGCAATGCGGATGTAGGCGCGGCGGTGGCCCTCCTCGTCGAGGGCACGCACGGGGCGGCGGTCGGAGCGGGGCACCGTGGCCACGACGATGGTGCGCAGCCCACGCTCCTTGCCGGCAGGATGGCCGCTGGCGGGCGGCGGCACGGCGGCAACATGGTAGGTGTCGAACTTGATGCTGGCCTCGGGACGGCAGTAGCGATAGGCGGCCTGGTGCATCATGTATATCTCTTCCTCGCTGCGCACGCCAGCCAGATAGCCATCGTCGCGCACACCGATGAGCAGGCGGCCACCCTCGGTGTTGGCAAAGGCCGACACCGAGCGTGCCAGCTTCACGGCATCCTGCACGCGGTACTTGAAGTCCTGCTGCTGGTGCTCGCCTTGGCTGATGAGGCTCAACAGGTAGTCGCGCATAATATCTGATGCACTTTCTCCTCAAGGGGCAGGGTGGCGTCAATCCAATGGATGGTGATGCCGCGCCGCTCCATGCCGCGAAACCATGTCATCTGGCGCTTGGCAAACTGGTGGATGGCAATCTCAAGGCGGCTGAACATCTCGTCGAAGGTGGTGCGCCCCAGCACATACTCCGTCACGTATTTGTATTCCAACCCATAATAGAGCAGGTCGTCGGGGGCGATGCCCTCAGCCAGCAGCGAGCGCACCTCGTCGGCCATCCCCTCGTCGAGGCGTGTGCGCAGCCGATGGGTAATCTTCTTCCTCCTTTCGTCACGGCCTATGTCAACGCCAAAAGTGTGCGAATCCACAGGTGGCAGTTCCCGCAAGGGGGTGGGGTGCTCCATATTGTATGTCTCTATTTCGATAGCACGGATGGCGCGTTGAGGCGAATCCACGTCGGTGGTGTTATGCATGGTGGAGCCGTTCTGTGCTTTCAACTCTGTCAGCATCTGCGTCAGCTCTTGGAGTGTTTTCCCCTCTAAGCGAGCGCGCAGCTGGGGATTCTGTGGCACGGGCGACAGCTGGTAGCCGCGCAAGACGGCCTCGATGTAGAGTCCCGTGCCACCGCAGAGGATGGGTTGCGCCCCCCTCTTCCGTATCTCCTGATAGGCATTGAAGAAGTCCTGCTGATACTGGAAGAGGTTGTACTTCGTGCCCGGCTCGCAGATGTCGATGAGGTGGTAGGGCACGCCTTGGTATTCGGCGAGGTCCTTGCCCGTGCCGATGTCCATGCGGCGGTACACCTGGCGCGAGTCGGCTGAGAGGATCTCGCCCCCACAGGTGCCCTGCGGCGTGGGCGGCAGCGCCTGGGCCACGGCCACGGCCAGCGACGTCTTGCCACTGGCCGTGGGGCCGAGGATGGTAATCATTCTGTTCATAATTGTAATGTGCTGGCAAAGTTACGCTTTTCTGCCGACATGGCCAAGAAAAACGCAAAAGAAATGCCGCCCGGCGGGGGAGCTGGGCGGCACGCAAGGGCTGAACTTCAATCAATCAGCCCCATTTATCATCTTCCATTGATGTCGCAGCTTCACAGCTGTCAGTGTTGAGTAACATTTTCGGCTGCAAAGTTACGATGAAATGGAGTGTTTCGTGTTATCATTTCGTCAAATAATGTTGTCATTTGGCGCAGAAGCCCCTTTTTTTGCCACATATTGCGTGGGCGTGAGGCCAAAAGTCTTCTTGAAGGCTCGGGTGAAGTTGGGCGTGTCGCCATAGCCGCATGCCATGGACACCTCGCCCACGGTCATCTGTGGATGCTCGTCGAGCAGATGACGAGCGTGGCGCATGCGCATGGTGGCGATGAACAGCTGGGGCGTGTCGCCGGTGATGGTTGATAGACGCTGCCGCAGTTGGTAGAGGCTCATGCCCATCTCTGCGGCGGTGGTCTCGGCGTCGAGGTGGCCTTCTTGCAGCAGACGCTCGGCGGTGGTGGCGAGCTTGTCGAGGAATTGCTGGTCGCCCTGCGTCAGCTGGGGTGCGCTGGCGGGCGTGTCGGCGGCAGTGGTCTGCAGGGCGTTGTAGCGCTGGCTCAGCTCGTCGTACTTCTGCAGGTTGGCGCGCAGCTGCTCGCTGATGCGCTGTTGGCGCCGCCGCATCAGCCAGGCACCCACGCCCACCAGCACCAGCAGAGCTGCCAGCGCCAGCACAGCCACACATATCACGCGCTTGCGGGCAGCCTGCTCAGCGTGGTTCTCGCGTATCAGCCAGTCGTTCTCGAACTCGGCGTTGAAGCGGGCCAAGCTCTCGGCCGAGGCGTTGCTGTAGAGCGAGTCCTTCAGCGCGCTGAACAGCTCGTTCTCGATTTTCGCACTGTCGGGGTCGGTCTTCCACAAGCATTCGTAAAGCCCTCGGTGAGCATACATCTCGTGTCCTCGGTCGCCAATCTGCCTGAAGATGTCGACAGCCTCGCGGAAGAAGGGGACACCGCTCTCTGCCTCTCCTAACCGCAGCCGCACCATTCCCATCTTGTTGCAGCAGATGCCGATAGACTGGCGGTCGTTCACTTGGCGGAAGTAGGCGATGGCTTTCTCCAGCTCTTGCTGTGCCTCATCATATTGGCCTAAGCCCGTGAGTGCCGAGGCCTTTTGCGACAGGCGTATCATGGCCTTGTATTCGCGCCCCAGCTGTTGCTCCATCTCGTAGGCCTGGTTGGCGTAGGTGAGTGAGCGTTGGTCGTCGTCGATGGCGTGGTAGATTTCGGAGGCGGTGCCCAAGAGGGTGGCCAGGCGGGGGCGGTCATTGGCTTGAGTGGCTTTGTCGATGCCCCTCAGCACATACTTCACGGCTTCGTGGCCTTGGTTGGCGCTGAGGTAGATGGCTGCCAGCAGGTTCAGGCTGGCCGCTTGGCGGTCGGTGTCGCCGCTGTCCTCGTCGAGCTGGTGGCATTGCTTGGCGAAGGTGGCCGCCCGCTGATAGTGGCCCAGCCGTGTGTTGGCAATGGCCAACAGGTTCAGGCAGTCGGCCTCGCCGGTGCGGTCGTTGCCTTGCCGGAATAAGGGCAGGGCCTGGAGGGCGTAAGCGTCGGCTTGGTCGTAGCGCTGCTGGTCGTAATAGTACTCAGCCGCCCAGTACCACACTTGTTCGCGAAGCGTGTCGGCGGGCGTGGCGCTATTATATATATATAATGTGTCGAGGAACTGCTCGTCGCAGAGCTGGCGGAAGAAGCCGTTGGCCTGCTCGGCCAGGCTGTCTTTGGGAGCTTGGTCAAAGCGTTGCAACTGCTGCTCCACATCGGCAAGTGCCGACGTGGTGAGCAGCAGCGTCATGGCTAAGGGGAGGAGAACTCGGGGCGTGGTCATTTCTTGATTTCGGTGATGCGGCTCACGCCCTTATAGTTCACGCTGCCGCGCTTCTCCAAGAAGCTGATGATGAGGTCGGATGTTTTCTTGTTGAGCTGTGTCCCCTGGTCGTGGCGCGGAGCGTCGCAGATGGTGGAGACGTAGTTGTTGGTCACCACGCGGTAGGTCTTCTTCAGGTTGAACTTCGAGCCGTCGGGGTTGAGCAGGGTGAGTCGCTTGATGCGCGTGCTGTCCTTGGGTTCGCGCTCCACCTGGCAGCGCACGCCGCTGACGTAGGGGAAGTTGTGGCCATCGTTGTCGCAGCAGTTGATGAGCATGCGGTGCAGCTCCAGTCCGGTGAGTTCCATCACCACGGCGAAATTGCCAAAGGGGTCGAGGCTGAGCACGTCGCTCAGGGTGAACGGCCCTGCGGGATGCTCGCCAAAGCGCACGCCGCCATAGTTCTCGATGCCGATGTCAGAGCCGGTCATCTCTACAAAGGCGTCGGTCATCATGCAACCCAGCTCTTCGTAGTTGCCGAAGGGCTCCTCCACCGTGGCCAGAGCGCGATGGAAGGCGGGGTTGTCGCTGAAGAAGCGCACCATGTCCTGCACCACTTTGTTGCGTCCTTGGTGGCGTTCCAGGTCGATGAGGTCGGCCTTCTTGCGCACGATGCGCCAGGGCTGGCTGTCGGCGTCGCGCTCCAAGATGATGGTGGTGTGGGTGACGCGCCGCAGTCGGTTCACGTTCTGGGTGATGAGCACGCCGTTGTGGGTCTCGCCGCCGCCAATCTGCGTGTGGGTGTGGCCACCGATGATGAGGTCGAGCCAGGGGAAGAGTGCCGCGCTCTCCACGTCTTCTTCGTAGCCATTGTGCGAGAGCAGGATGCACACGTCGCACTGCCGCCGCAGCCACTCATACTGGGCCACCGTCTCGTTGACGGGTGTGAAGCTGATGCCTCGGCAGTTGTCGGGGTGCGTGTCGGGCAGACCGTGGGTGCCCAGCTGCACAGCTCCCACCACGCCCACGCGGATGCCCTCCACGTCGAACAGCTTGGTGGGCAGCAGATGGATGCCCAATGAGTCGGCAGGGTGCATGTTGGCACAGATGTAGCTGAAGTTCGACAGCCCTATCAGCCGTGCCAGTCCCTTGGTGCCTGAGTCGAACTCATGGTTGCCCAGCGTGGTGGCATCGAAGCCCACTTGGTTCATCAGGGCCACCATGGGGTAGGCGGGGATGTCGTACATGTCGTTCAGCGGGTCGCCCGTGCGGTTGTCGCCAGCCGAGAAGATGAGCAGACTGGGGTAGAGCGTGCGCAGCGAGTCGGCCACGTCGGCCAGGGCAGGGAAGGCTCCCAGCTTGGCGTGCATGTCGTTGGCCGAGAGGATGTGCACCTCTTTGCGCTCGGCAGCTGCGCCCAGTGACATCAGGGCCGCCAACAGCAGAAAGAAGTATTTCTTCATGGCTTCTGTATGTTTTTTGTGTCGTTTTAAAGTGCAAAGATACACAAAGAAAAGGAAAGGACAAAGAAAAACAGCAGAAAAAAAAGCCGCCCGTTGTTAAGCGGGCGGCAATCAAGCTTGTTGTGTGCTCTGTCTTACTTCAGCTCAGAGAGGTACTTGATGGTGCGCACCATCTGCGAGGTGTAGCTGTTCTCGTTGTCGTACCAGCTCACGACCTGCACCTGATAGGTGTCGTCGTCGATCTTGCTCACCATGGTCTGAGTGGCGTCGAAGAGCGAGCCGAACTTCATACCGATGATGTCGCTGCTCACGATCTGGTCCTCGGTGTAGCCGAAGCTCTCGTTGCCGGCGGCCTTCATGGCTGCGTTGATGCCTTCCTTGGTGATGTCCTTACCCTTGACGACAGCCACGAGGATGGTGGTGGAGCCGGTGGGAGTGGGAACGCGCTGTGCGCTGCCGATGAGCTTGCCGTTCAGCTCGGGGATGACCAGGCCGATGGCCTTGGCGGCACCTGTCGAGTTGGGAACGATGTTGCAAGCACCGGCGCGGCTGCGACGCAGGTCACCCTTGCGCTGTGGGCCGTCGAGAATCATCTGGTCGCCAGTGTAGGCGTGGATGGTGCTCATGATACCGCTCACGATGGGAGCGTACTTGTTCAGGGCATCGGCCATGGGAGCCAAGCAGTTGGTGGTGCAGCTGGCGGCGCTGATGATGGTGTCGGCGGGGGTCAGCGTGGTGTGGTTCACATTGTAGACGATGGTGGGCAGGTCGTTGCCGGCGGGAGCCGAAATCACAACCTTCTTGGCACCAGCCTTGATGTGGGCCTCACTCTTAGCCTTCGAGGTGTAGAAACCTGTGCACTCCAGCACAACGTCGACACCCAGCTCGCCCCAAGGCAGCTCGGCAGCGTTGGGCTTTGCATAGATGGTGATCTCCTTGCCGTCGACGGTGATGCTACCGGGAGTGACCACGGTCTTGCCATCCTCGCCCAGCACAGCGTCCTTGAACTCCACAGTGTGCTTGCCTTCACCAAACTTGCCAGCGAAACCGCCCTGAGCGGTGTCGTACTTCAGCAGGTGAGCCAGCATCTTGGGGCTGGTCAGGTCGTTGATAGCCACTACTTCATAACCCTCGGCCTCGAACATCTGACGGAATGCGAGGCGACCGATACGGCCAAAGCCGTTAATTGCAACTTTTGTCATTGTTTTTTGTTTGTTATAGATGAAAAATGTACTAAAAAATCACTTTTTTGCGCCCTTAGCGCATTTTTTTCTTGTTTTCGGGTACAAAGTTACAAAAAAAATCTTATATTTGCATCGTCTTTCTGTATTAATAAAATTGAAAAAAGAGATTTTAGGGCAGAAAATTGCTTCATATCAAGATGTGGAGAGCAGATTGCAACGTAAAGTTTACAATATTAACCGTTTAAAAAAGCAACATTATGGGATTTATTAAAGAATTCAAAGAGTTTGCCATGAAGGGCAACGTGATGGACATGGCTGTTGGTGTGATCATCGGCGGCGCGTTTGGAAAGATTGTCAGCTCGCTCGTCAACGACGTGCTGATGCCTATCGTGGGCAAGCTCACCGGTGGTGTCGATTTCACCACGCTGGCCATTACCATGGGCGAGGGCGAGGATGCAGCAAAGATCTGCTATGGCAACTTCATCCAGAACATTGTCGACTTCCTCATTGTGGCCTTCTGTATCTTCCTTATGCTGAAGGGCATCAACAAGCTGAACCGCAAGAAGGAGGAGGCTCCCGCTCCCGAAGAGCCGAAGGGACCCACGCAGGAAGAGCTGCTGGCCGAAATCCGCGACCTGCTGAAGCAGAAGTAACAGCTGCTTGCTTCATTCACTTGTCAGGGCATCTCCACTATAATGGTGGGGATGCCCTGTTCTGCCGATGCAAAATTGGTTACTGTTTGCAACCATAAAATTGAAAAGGTTTGTCAAAATCTTTCAATGGAAAATTAGTTCACGGCGACGAAGCATTCTGGCGCGAAAAGTGGTTGTTTTGGCTCCTTCTTCAGCCCTCGCCAGGGGGGAAAATGAGGGGAAACAGCCTAATTTTTGCACACGCCCTATGGTTTTGTGCATGTTTTTTGCGCGTTTTTGATGCCTTTTTGCGTTTCTGTAAGCATGCCGTAGAAAAAAACGGCAACGCCAAATTTTTTTTCGGCGTTGACTTTTGAAAGCCAGCGAAGCCCCTTTTTCGCCAAAATCAACACAAGTGGTTGATTGCCAATAGTTTGTCGAACCCTCTCAAAACTTGAAAATTTTCGACCAAAAGTTTTTTTGCGCAGAATTTTCGAGTTATGGAGGGGTAAAATGGCCATTTTGTCAATATCTTTCAATGAAAAACGTATCCCTGGCTCCGGGGTTATCTGCGTTTTTGGTAAATGTGGGCCTGTATGCTTGACATTGACAACGCCCCCTTCAAAGCTTTTTTAATCGCAGGTGGAAGAACAACGGATTGAAACGATTTCGCGGATAGTCAGAATTGAGTCCATTTGAAGATGTCCGCAGCCCCCCTAAAACAATGCGGAGCCGCTCCTCAAGGGGAGGGGAGCGGCTCCGCATTGTTTTTGCGTCTTTTTAGGTGGATTTATAATTCCGTGAATGATTATCCGCAATCAGGTGGTTAAGACGCTGAAAGCGTCTTTGCAACCGTACAGCTCGAAATTAACTTAGGACGATTGTTATGAACGTATAAGCCCCGAAGGGGCGACAGAATATAGGCAGGGGCATCGCCCCTGTAAAAGCGCCCCACCCACAATATAGCCCGCCCCGGAGGGGCGACAGAAGGCGATGGTGAGTACCAATCGTTTTTCGCCGCCCCTCCGGGGCTTTCTGCTGCGACTCCGTAGAGTATACAAATTGCAATAAGAGCTATTTCGTCCCTGCTCGACCTTAGGTCGCTTGCAAGGCAAGAATATATTACTTATTCATTACTTGGTCGTTGCTTAGAAGTCGTACCCGATGTTCAGATAGATGTAGGGTTCGTTGGTGTGATTGCTGTAGCCGATGGAGGCGCCAACGGGGCCGAACATGGTGTTGTAGTAGTAGGCGGCCTCCACGCCAAGCAGTGTGCGGTAGTCGAGGAGATGCCTCAGCTTGTCGGCTTGCTGGGCACCGGCAATGCGCAGCAGCACATAGTTGTTGCTGCCTATCTGCTGTTGTGCCTGCAGCTGGGCGGCCACGAACTGGTGGTCGACATACTCCATGTTGCCAATGCCGGCGAAGGGCATCTGCTGCTCCACGTAGCGGGCGAAGTGGTCGCCGCCGATGGTGTTGCCGAAGACGGGAGGCGTGATGGAGCCGAAGAGCAGACGGCCATAGACCATGGGCTGGAAGGTGAAGCGGCTGCCGAGGGGCATCGACAGGCGCCAGTTGGCGCTGACCTCGCTCATGCCCGTGCTCTTGCCCACCTTGCTGCCGTCGGGCAGGCGGTTGTCGAGCTTGGCGAAGTCGTTGGTGAGGTAGGCATACTCGGCCTTGAAGCGTGCCCCTCGTGTGGGGAAATACCAGTCGTCCTCGCTGTTGTAGTTCAGTCGTGCCCGGTAGCTGAAGAAGTGCTCGTTCTTCAGCGTCACCTGTCTCGACGATTCCGAGCCGAGCTTGTTGCGATAGTGCATGAAATCCCAGCGCAGGCCCATCTGAAGGTTGAAGTGGCGCAAGTCGAAGTTGATGGGCAGGAACTCGGCCTGCGATTGGTTGTAGCGAATGTTATAGTCGAGATTGCCTTTGGTGTACAGATCCACATCGTTGCGGCAGAAGGTGTAGCTGAGCATGGGCCGTGTGAAGCTGCGTGGGTGCGCCGTGATTTCGCCCCGTGTCATCAGTCGCTTGCCCAGCCGGAGCGTGAAGTCGGTGTTGACGGGGAGGGCGGTCTTCAGCGGTATCTCCAGCCCCAGCTGCAGGGCGGCATACTCCTCGGTGTCGTAGCGCACGCCAGCATGCAGCTGCACCGACTTGCGGTTGCCGGCGGCGAGGATGACGCGCACGCCATCGGCCTCGTTCCACTGTTGTTCCACCTGGTCTCTGATGCCGTGCATCTTTCGCGGGGTGGCATGGGGCAGCTTCTCGGGCACCAGGCGACATTCGGCCGTCTGGTAGAACAAGTCGACGCGCATGGATGTGGTGAGTTGCTGCATCAGGGCCGCGTCGATGAACGCTCCTTCTTCTTCGTCATCATCGTCGGTGGTATCGAACTCGGTTTCTTTCAGGTGAAACTTCTGCCGAAGAAAGCGCTCATCTTGCGGTGTCATGTTCTCAAAGGTGTAGCCGATGACGCGTTGCTTCTCTGTCATCACCTGCGGACGCAGTGGATTGTGCAAGGGGGGACGGAAGGAATCGTCGATGCCGATACGCTTCTTCAGTGCGATGATGTCGTCCCAATGGCGCATGGCCAGCTCTTCGCCACGGCGTATGAGCGTGTCGATGGCGCTTGGCGAGAAACTGGCCGAGCCGTAGCCCTTTGTGTCCACTTGCAGGTGCAGGTCGGTGATGGTGAGGTTCTCGTCGTACTTGTTTTTGCAGTTCACGTCGATAATCTGGCTCAGGATGCTCATCGTCCTGTCCAGGTCCTCGGCCACTTTGGGCTCGCCCTGCACGGTGACGCCAATGATGATGTCGGCTCCCATCTCGCGGGCGATGTCAGCCGGATAGTTGTTCTTCAAGCCACCGTCTACCAGCACCTTGTCGCCGATTCTGACGGGCGAGAAAGCGGCAGGGATGGCCATCGAGGCGCGCATGGCCTGTGGCAGACGGCCGCTGTGGAAGTCCACCTCGCTGTTGTCGACGATGTTAGTGGCTACGCAGGCGAAGGGGATGAGCAGGTCGCTGCTGAAGTCGAGCGAGTCGGTGTAGCCAATGCAGAGCTGCTGGAAGAGCTCGGCCAGGTTCTTGCCCTTGATGATGCCGCCGGCGTTCATGTCGCGCTTGCCGATGGTCATCCCCGTGGTAAAGAAATAGGTGTTCTGCTTCTTAATGTCGCTCAGGCTCTGGTTGCGCAGGTCCTCCTTGTCGGTGATGACGTAGCTCCAGTCCTGCACGCGCACCATCGAGTCGAGGGCGTTGGCGTTGTAGCCGATGGCGTAGAGGCCGCCGATGATGCTGCCCATCGACGTGCCCGTGATGATGTCGATGGGTATGCCGGCCTTCTCCAGCACCTTCAGCACGCCGATGTGGGCCATGCCCTTGGCGCCGCCGCCACTTAGCACCACGGCCACCTTCTTGTGCTTGTCTCCCGCTCCCTGTTGGGCGAGGCGATGGGCTTGTGGAGCAATCCAGTGCGTATCGGGTCGGTCGCCCGCTACGGTTTCCGAGGGCGAGTGTCCCTCTCCCTCCACCTCGGCGAGGGGCTGCGGGTGGGCTTGCAGTGCGCACGTCAGCATGGCAGCAAGCATCAGCATCATCTTCTTCATATTCTTGTCTTTAGAATTACGGCACAAAATTACGAAAAAACGAGAGAAGCGCAAAAGGAAATCAGGGATTTCTTTACATTTCCGAGTTCTATGACTCGAAACTCCTCGTTTGGCTTGTAGGGACAGACCTTGTGTCAGTCCGCATCAGCAAAAGTTACTTTTTGCGCCTGCTGTACTGCTTGTTTTAGAAGCGAATTCGTACTGTATGGTTGAGAAGACGGTAGCTTTTTTTGAAGATTCCAGACGCTGAAAGCGTCTCCTCTCAATAGCTGCAGGTCGTTCCGACCTACGGCTATTGAGAGGAGACGGCTTCACCGTCTTTTCAACCGTACCTCGCGCGAATTTGAATAATTATGATTATCTTACTGTTACAAAGAAGTGCTTACACTCACCGCCTTTTCAACCGTCGAACAAGTTTGGCAGAAAGCAGTAACTACAAACCGTCAACCGGATTTTGCTGCTGAACCATAAAAACAATCGTTGGCAGACGACTTTGAGGGTTCAATGGAAAAAACATGCGCTAACGTGGGGCATAATTCAAAAAAAATGTGTAAGTTTGCAGACGCAAACGGAAACAAGAACTGAAACATGACTGACGACAAGACAAAGGGCACTCTCCAGCGCCCTGCTCCCCATCCCCTTATTGCCACCATCCCGCTGGTGGTGCTCATCGGTCTGTTGGCCGTGGTGATTACCCTGTTTGGCAGCGACTCGCTGAGCGGAGGCAGCCAGGTGGCACTGTTGATGGGCCTGGCGGTGTGCGTGTTCATCTCGATGGTGTTTTACCGGGTGCCGTGGAAAGCTTTCGAGCAGCAGATGATGAAGACCATTGGGGGCATCTCAATCACGGTGCTGATATTGTTGGCGGTGGGCATGCTGGCGGGTTCGTGGATGGTGAGCGGCATAGTGCCCACGCTCATCTACTACGGGGTGCAGTTGTTGTCGCCGCAGTTCTTCTTGGTCTGTGCGTGTGTCATCTGTGCGCTGGTGTCGTTGCTCTCGGGCAGCTCATGGACCACCATTGCCACCATCGGCGTGGCGCTGCTGGGCATCAGTCATGCGCTGGGCATCAACGAGGCTTGGGCGGCGGGAGCGATCATCTCGGGGGCTTACTTCGGGGATAAGATGTCGCCGCTGAGCGATACCACCATCTTGGCATCGTCGACGACGGGAGTTGACTTGTTTACGCATATCCGCTATATGATGCTGACCACGACGCCGGCCTTCGTGCTGACACTGATTATCTTCGGCGTTGCTGGTATGGGGCAGGGCGGCGATGACATTGCTCAGCATATCGTGCGCTATACGGAGGGGCTCGACGCAAAGTTCAACATCACACTATGGACGCTCGTGGTGCCCGTGCTCACGGCGGTGCTTATAGCGCGGCGTGTGCCTTCGCTCATCGTGCTGTTTCTCTCGGCGCTGATGGCTGGTGTGGTGGCGCTGATTTTCCAACCTCACATCCTGACCGAGATAGCGGGCGACGCATCGCTGAGTCAGGTGGGGGCATGGGCTAAGGGACTGGCCGTGACCTACTATGGCGCTACGGCGGTGGAAACAGGCTATGCTGAGCTGAACGAGCTGGTGGCGACGGGGGGAATGGCGGGCATGCTCAACACCATCTGGCTCATCATCTGCGCCATGTGCTTCGGTGCCGCGATGGTGGCCAGCGGAATGATTGAGAGCATCACGCGTGTGGTCATCAGCTGGGTGAGGAGCAGGCTGGGACTGGTGGCATCGACGGCGAGCACGGGATTGTTCTTGAATATCACCACGGGCGACCAGTTCATCAGCATCGTGCTGACGGCCAACATGTTTCAGAATGTCTATGAGAAGCAGGGCTACGAGCCGCGGCTGCTGAGCCGCACCTGCGAGGACTCCGCCACCGTCACCAGCGTCCTTGTGCCTTGGAACACGTGCGGCATGACGCAGAGCACCGTCCTTGGCGTGCCTACCATCACCTATCTGCCTTACTGCTTCTTCAACATCCTCAGCCCCCTGATGACGCTCCTCGTGGCTGCCATCGGCTGGAAGATTAGGCGAAAAGAGTAGCTTCAGCCCCTCTCCCGTAAGGGGTGAATTCAAGAGGGAAAGGGTCGTGCGTTGTTTTGGTGATAAGTAGAACACGCCATCATTATTTCGCCTTTTCTTTATACAACTTAAACAACTCGGCTACGCATTGGCTTTCGGTGAAGGAACTCTTGACGGGGAAACCATAAGCTTGCATCACGGCGCGGTCGTTCTCCTGATGGGCTTTGCGAAGTTCTATGGGCATGAACACAGGGTCATAAAGGTCGGCCAGACAGATGTCATTGAATTTCTCGCGAACTGTTAGGATGTTTTGAGCCGTTTGCTCAATTCTCGACTTTTGCTCTTCTGTTGGCTGCGGCCATGGGAAATTATTATATACAACACTATTAGAATAACGATATCGCGTTTCCAGTCGTCCACATACACTTCTCATCCACGCCATGTGTACATTTGATTGCATTACGCCAAAATCATATAGTGTGGCATCAGGAACAACATAAACCTGATTGGATGCAATGATTTCTGGGCTGAGATACATCATAGGAATGTATCTTCGCTTCTCAGAGCATACCGTCGGTACTGCAAGATATTTAGTCTTTGGCTGACGTATCTCGGCAAAGAGAGTTGGAGTGTCAGCTAATGCTATCGTGTTTTTGCGACTACTGGCGGCGCGCCATTGCTGTACACGTTCCACTTTATTTCGTATTATTTCGTTTTTAAAATAGAGTGACAGAGGCACATCTTTCAACCAAACGCACCATCTGGGTATAGCGTGCAGCATTTCTTGGGCTCCAATGAATGGGCGAAGAAACTGACCAATCGTTGGGTCTCTCCTGGTAAGTTCGTCATATTCCGCTTTACTGATGGTAAAATTACCATCATCAAGTGCAAAGCTTCCATAATTCATTGGCGAGACATCATACAACGGAGTGCTGCGTTTAGCGATAAACACATCTGGGGCTTCTGATAGGTAAGCATTTATGTGGTCAACCTTCTTCTGCTGGTCATTGTCAAATATTATTTTATCGTGCAAACTCGAGAAAGAAAAACCAACGATAACACAATGTACATGGGCTTTAAGAGATGCTTCACTGTCCCATCGGAATGTGCGATAGGCAAAGTTGATTTGCACGCCATCTTTGAAAAGCGGCTCCCAAAGCGATGAAACTTGCTCACCTTGACAGATACTATTTGTAGAAACAAAAGCAGTATGCGTATTTTTGCTGTTACGCATAACATTTGTGGCTCGTTTGTACCAGCAGGATACATAGTCCAAATTACCGACGTTTTTCCATTTTGCCCCAAATACGTGAATCATATCTTCTTTCTGTGCCTGCGACATCTGGCGTGCTCCCACAAACGGCGGGTTGCCAATAATATAGTCATAATGAACGCCGATTCTTGTGGATGGCTTTGGGCCTCTTTCAAGACCTGTTGTTACCAGATTCACTTCATCGTATTCAACAATTGGTTCACTGGCTCTCAATGGTTCTTCTTCAAATGTAACGTAAGTGTTCTTAGCGTGGATAATAGGAATGTCCGATGGTAATTCTATCACGTCCCAGTCCATCCTTAGCGCATTCCCCTCGCGGATATTGCTGTATGACTTCAGCGGCAGGAAGTCGATGTCACGGCGGATAATCTTCTCCGTCTCTCGCAGCATCTGAGCCTCGGAAATCCAAAGGGCAGTGGTGGCAACCGTTACGGCAAAGTCGTTAATCTCAATGCCATAGAACTGCTGAATGCTTACTTTGATGGGATTTACTTCTTCAAAGCCAAGGAATGCTTGGCCATGATAGCGTTCACGGATTGCCTCATTTTCTAATCGGCGCAAAGAAAGGTATGTCTCGGTGAGGAAATTGCCAGAGCCACAAGCAGGGTCAAGGAATGTGAGTGAGGCCAACCGATCTTGATAGACATCGAGTTTCTTTTGTCGCTGACGTTCTACCTTTTCCTCTAATATCTCGTCAAGTTCACGGCGAAGATCATTCAAGAAGAGTGGGTCAATGACCTTGTGAATGTTTTCGATTGACGTGTAGTGCATACCACCGCTACGGCGCGTCTCAGGGTTCAGTGTGCTTTCGAAGACAGCACCGAAGATGGTAGGCGATATTTCCGACCAATCGAAGTCAAGGCTGGCATTTTGAAGAAGTGCTGTTTTTAGTTCTTCGGTAAACTGAGGAATTTCTATTTCTTCTTCAAACAATCCTCCATTGGTATAGGGAAAGGCTTTCAAATCGCCTTTCAAATACTTGCTGCGTTTCTTAACAGGCGTATTCAGCACCTCAAAAAGGTCACGAAGGGCACGGCGCATGTCCTCGGCTTCATAGCGGACAAGAAAGTCGTGGAATTGGTCGTGCGTGAAGATCCCTGCATCCTCCGCATAAAGACAGAACACAATGCGGACGCAAAGGATGTTAAGCCAGCGGAGTGCTTCGGGTGAGTTGTCGTCGTATTGCTTTAGCAGTGCCTCGTAAATCTTTCCAACTATCTCGCCAGCCTTCATCGAAACCTGCATTTCCTTGCTCAGATGTTCGTTCTTGGCATCAACAAGGAACATGAGGCGGTAATACTCTTTCCCCAAGTTCTCCAAAAGAATCTGCTCAGGCTCACCATTGGGTCGTTCCATGTCATAAACCAGGAACTCGGAAAAATTGCAGGTGACAATCCATCGTGGATGCTCTGACACCGGCAGACTAACAACATAACGTCGGGCTTGCAGGAAAGGATTCAGCAATGAACCATCGCTTTGGCGGATGCCAGCCCGCAAGTCCTTGCCTAATGATTTCTGCTCTATCAGAACTTTGGTGGAGCGTATACGACCATCTATGAAGTTGGAGGCATCCACCATGCGATGGTCTTCGAATGTGATAAACCCATTCGTAGGCGTTTCTATGCCGAAGACATTCGTAAGCAGGTCGATCCAGAAAGGTTGTGATTCGCCCCTTTCATATCCTCTGCCTCTCCAACGTTCTGCAAATTCAGCAGCCGACAACGCTATTTGCTTCTCACTCTTCATCTCTAACAAAATCTGTTTGCAAAGATAAAAAGAAAAGCCGAAAGCGCAAAACTTTCGGCCTTCTTTTTCAAAGATTTGTACGTGCCGAGTTGGCAGCACTACAAACCTGCGGTCTGTGACGCAGAGCGTTTTGGTCGTTATGAAAGCAGGTGTCTATTCTCCGTAAACACGTGTGATGTGCTTGATGAAGAGACCAAAGAGTACCGACTTGTCGATGTACTCCACCTGAGTCACCTTCTTGATACCACCATTTTCGGCAGCCTGCTTGATGTTGTTCTGCTCGCCCTTCGACGACCAGAGGCCGAGGATGTATGTGGACTCGGCTTCACCTACTTTTTGACCGATGGGAGCCTTCTCGGAAAGAGCGGCACCACTGTTGATAGTTGCACAGCTGTTCAATGTGAACACTGCAATGGCAGCAGAAGCAGCAAGCGTCATTACTTTCTTTTTCATACTGACAGTTTTTTATTGTTATTGTATTATTACGTTTTTCAGAAAAAGGCCTACATTCCTGCGGCATTGGCTATCCACTGGTAGATGCAGGAGCAGACACCGAAGAGGATGATGCCCACGGTGCAGATGGCCAGCGAGGTGTTGATGGCACCTCCGTGGCGGAAGGTAGGCAGCGGGTTGGCCTCCTGCTTGATGTACATGGCCTTCACGATGAGCAGGTAGTAGTAGAGCGACACCACCGTGTTCACCAGAGCCACGAACACCACGAAGTAGGGCCAGAAGGGGGCACCCGTCTCGTGACCACTGACGCCAGCCATGAAGACGAAGAACTTCGAGAACATACCTGCGAACGGGGGAATACCTGCCAGCGAGAAGAGGGCGATGGTCATGATGAACGCCAGCTTCGGGTTGGTCTGGTAGAGTCCGTTGTAGGCGCTCATCTGCGTGCCTGCTCCTGCGCGGTGCTCCACGGCGCTGATGACGGAGAAGACCGACATGTTGGCCACCACATAGACCAGGACGTAGAACGTCAGGGCGGTCTGCGAGGCGGCAGGGTCGGCACCGATGACGGCCAGCATGATGTAGCCAGCCTGCGAGATGCTGGAGAAGGCCATGAAGCGCTTCAGCTCCGTCTGGCGGATAGCCATCAGGTTACCAATGGTGATGGTGAGCATGATGACCACCCAGAGCATAGGCTGCCAATAGGCGACCATCGAGCCAAACACCTTCACCAGGATGATGGCCAGCGTCAGCGTGGCGGCTCCCTTAGAGACGACGCTCAGGTAACCGGTGACGGGCGTCGGGGCTCCCTGATAGGTGTCGGCAGTCCAGAAGTGGAAGGGCACCAGCGAAATCTTGAAGCCCAGACCGCTGAAGAAGAACACCATGCCGATGATGGCAAGGGGACTGGCGCTGATGGTTTGGGCCACATCGTCGAAGTAGAGACCTCCTGTGGCGGCATAGATGAACGAGATGCCAAAGAGCATCACGCCGCTGCTGAACGTGGCCATGAGCACGTACTTGGCGGCAGACTCGGCACTCTCCTTCTTCTTCTTGTCGAAGGCCACCAGGCATGCCATGGGCACGGAGGCCATCTCCAGTCCGAGGAAGAACATGAGGAACGAGCCGCTGCTGAGCATCATGTACATGCCAAGCAGGGTGGAGAGGATGAGCATGTAATACTCGCCCTCGTAGCGATTGTTGGTCTTGAGCCATGCCTGCGACATGATGAGGACGATGACCGTTCCTGCGGTGAGGATGACCTTCATCACGTTGGCAATCTGAGAGGTGACATAGATGCCGCCGAAGGCTTCGGTAGGTTCGCCCATCAGGGCTATACGCACGGGCAGGACAGCTGTCAAAGCCACGGTGACGGCAAACAGCACGTCGTGCTTCTTCGCACTCTTGTGCATGATGAAGTCTACCACGAATACGACTATCAGAATCAGTACGAGGTAGAACTCAGGAATCATATTGAGAAATTGGCTGTAATTCATATCTTAGTCCTCCTTTCTTTACATGACACCAATAGATTGCAAAATACTTCCGGCCGACGGCGAGATGACATTGCTCACCCAGAAGGGGAATGTGCCAAGGCCTGCCACACAGAAGATGAGGCAGATGACGGCGACGCGCTCGTCCCATGTGGCATCGGTCAGCTCCAGGTAGTGCTTGTTCTCCACCTCGCCATAGAGGATTTTGCCCACCACACGCAGGATGTAGACGGCGGTGATGACGATAGAGGCACAGGCGATGATGGTGGCCACCATGCGGAACGAGGTGTTCGGGTCGCCAGCCACGGGGTCGGCACCGAAGGCTCCCACGAAGATGGTCATCTCGGCAATGAAGCCCGAGAAGCCCGGCAGACCGAGGTTGGCCAGACCGGCAATGACATAGCCCACGGCCAGGAACGGCATAATCTTCATCAGGCCAGCCAGCTCGCGGATGTCGCGGGTGTGGGTGCGTCCGTAAATCATACCGATGAGGGCGAAGAAGAGGGCCGTCATCAATCCGTGCGACAGCATCTGCAGAATGGCACCTGTGGCGGCCGTCTGGTTCATCATCAGGATGGCGAAGAGCACCAGGCCGCAGTGGCTCACCGACGAGTAGGCGTTGATATACTTCAGGTCGGTCTGCACGCAAGCGGAGAAGGCACCGTAGACCACGCTGATGGTGGTGAGGATGATGAAAATCCACGACAGCTGCTGGGCGGCATCGGGCAGCAGATACATGGCCACGCGGAAGCAGCCATAGCCTCCAAGCTTCATCAGCACACCGGCATGGAGCATCGACACGGCGGTAGGCGCGGAGGCGTGACCGTCGGGGCTCCATGTGTGGAACGGGAACAGGGCACCCAGCACACCGAAACCGATGAAGATGAAGGGGAAGAAGGCGTTCTGTATGCCCACGGGGATGGCGTGCGACGTGGCGGCAATCTCGTTGACGTTCATGGTGAACGTGCCACTGTAGACACCATTGAAGTAGTAGATGCCCAGGATGCCGAGGATGAGCAGGGCCGAGCCGCCCATCAGCATCAGCGTGAGCTTCATGGCCGAGTACTCCTTATGGCCTGAGCCCCACACGCCGATGAGCAGATACATGGGGATGAGGGCCACCTCGTAGAACATGAACATGGTGAACATGTCGGTGCAGATGAAGAAGCCGAACACACCCGTCGACAGCAGGGTGAACCAGAGGAAGTACTCCTTGGTGAGGGGCTTCAGCTTCCACGAGGCGAAGGTGCCGGTGAAGACGATGATGCTCGACAGCAGCAGCATAACCACGCTGATGCCGTCGACGCCCACGGCATACTTGATGTTGAGCGGTTTGAACCAGTCGATGCTGGCCGTGAGCAGCATCTCGTCGGTGTTGCCGCCAGAGCGCTGCTGGATGAACCAGATGGTGAGCCACACGCTGAGTGCCAACAGGCACGATGCTCCAGCTACCATCACACCACGCACCTGATTGAGATTCTTGGCAAGCCACAATCCCAAAAGCATCAGAGCGGGAATCAAAACGAATAATGATAATATATTCATGAGTATATTCCTTTCTTATAGTTGCTATAGGCGCTATAGATACTATAGGGCTAATAGGATTAATGTTAATGCCACGGCTCCCGTGATGAACCAGACGGCATAGCTGCGCACGTCGCCGCTCTGCCAGCTGCGAATGCTCTCGCCGCTCTCGTTGGCTCCCCAGGCCATGAAGTTGAACGTGCCGTCGACGATGTGGCGGTCGAACCAAGCAATGGGCGTGGAGATGCAACGGAAGATGATGCGGTGGGTGACATACTGCCAAATCTCGTCCTGATAGAAACGCTTGTAGGCAGCGCGGTGCAGCTTCGGGAACGTCTTGTAGAGGCGGTCGGCGATAGGCTGCGTCTCTCCTTTATATATATAGGTGGCGAGGGCAATGCTGCACAGGGCCACGATGGTGGAGACGGCGGCAACGGTGGTGTCGAAATGGATGGTGTAGTCGTGACCGTCGGCAGTGACGAAGCTGCCAAACGAACCGTGCCAGCCAAGGAAGCCGGCCAGCGTGGTGTAGATACCCACGCCCACGGTAATCACCGAGAGTACAATCAGGGGGATGGTCATCGTGGCAGGAGCCTCGTGCGGCGTGTGATGTGCGTGGGCCTCCTTGTTCTCAGTTCCCCAGAAGATGCCGTAGTACAGGCGGAACATGTAGAAGGCGGTCATGGCGGCGATGCCCGTCATAATCCATCCCACCATGGGGCTGTAGTTCATGCAAGCCGAGATAATCTCATCCTTCGAGCTGAAGCCCGAGAAGAAAGGAATACCGGCGATGGCCAAGCAGCTGATGAGGAATGTGATGTGCGTGATGGGCATATACTTGCGCAACCCGCCCATCAGGGCCATCTCGTTCGAGTGCACGGCATGGATGATGCAGCCGGCGCCCAGGAAAAGGCAAGCCTTGAACATGGCGTGGGTGAACAGGTGGAACATACCAGCCAGGTAGCCCACGCTGCCCGGATGCTCGTGGCCGGTGACAGCCTCGGTGCAGACGCCGAGAGCCACCATCATGAAGGCAATCTGCGAGATGGTTGAGAAGGCCAGCACACGCTTGATGTCGCTTTGGGCACAGGCCACGGCAGCGGCATAGAAAGCGGTGATAACGCCCACCCACACGATGATGCTCATGGCTTGCGGAGCATACTGAATCCACAAGGGGAACATGCGGGCAATCTGGAACACACCAGCCACCACCATCGTAGCAGCATGGATGAGGGCCGACACGGGCGTGGGGCCTTCCATGGCGTCGGGTAGCCAGATGTGCAGGGGGAACATGGCACTCTTACCGGCACCACCAATGAACATCAGCACGAGGGCGGTGGGCAGGATGAAGCCGCCAGCAGCCAAGGCCTTGTCGATGTTGCCAGGGATGAACGGCGTGGTGCCTTCGCCCATCAGGATGTCGGTGCCTTGTCCGGCAAACGAGAAGCTGAACGAATCGGTGAAATAACCGAAGGTCAGGATGCCGATGAGGAAGAACATATCGGCGAAGCGCGTCACGATGAATGCCTTCTTCGAGGCGGCGATGGCGGGCTTCAGCGGATAGTAGAAGCCGATGAGCAGGTAGCTGCTCACGCCCACCAGCTCCCAGAACATATACATCTGGAAGATGTTCGTGGCGAGCACCAGTCCGAGCATCGACATGGTGAAGAGCGATAGGAAGGCGTAGTAGCGCTGGAATCCCTTCTCGCCGTGCATGTAGCCGAAAGAGTAGATGTGCACCATGAACGACACCGTGGAGATGACGATGAGCATCATCACCGAGATGGGGTCGAGCAGGATGCCCATGTCGAAGTGGAGGTTGCCCAAGGGCAGCCACGTGAAGTTGAACGGAACAATCGTCTGGAAGACACCGTCGACGCGGTCGGCCGTGAAGTACTGGAAGGCCGCCATGTACGACAGCAATGTGACGACTCCGAGCGAGCAGGTGCCAATAAGACCGGCGGTCTTATGCGACATCTTCATGCCGGCAAGTCCTAACACCAAGAATGAAAGGAGCGGCAGAAGGAGTATAAAAGCTGTATATTCGTATCCCATGGTCGTTTATCCTTTCAAATTAGTGATACTGTCTACGCTATCGCTCTTGAAGTGGCGATACACATTAATAATAATAGCGATGGCCACGGCGCTCTCGGCGGCTGCGACGCCAATGACGAAGAGCGTCATGAACATGCCCTCCATGCCGTTGGGGTAGAGGAGGCGGTTGATGGCTGCGAAGTTGATGTCGACAGCGTTCAGCACCAGCTCCACGCTGATGAGCATGGCAATGAGGTTGCGGCGGGTGACAAAGCCGAAGACGCCGATGAAGAACAGCAGTGCGCTCAAGGCGAAATAGCATTCAACGGGAATCATGCTTCCTTCTCCTCCTTTCTGGCCACTACGAGGCCACCGATGATGCATGCCAGCAGGAACAACGAGATGAACTCGAAGGGCAGCACATACTGATACTTGTCGGCACCTACGAGTGCCTCACCAATCTTATCCATAGGAACCTCTACGTCGGCCACGCTCTCGTTGAGAATGAAGCCCGTCTTGAAGAGGATGAGGCATACGACAACGAGACCGGCCAAAGCAGCCAGACCTCCGCCGATGAGGCGGCTGCCCTTCACGTGCTCCACCAGTCCCTGCAGCGTGCGCTTGCTCACCAGCTGGATGGCGAAGACGTAGATCATCGTCACGCCACCGGCGTAGATGGCTATCTGGGCGGCGCCGAGGAAGGTGTAGTCGAGCAGGAAGTAGATGCCGGCCACCCCGAAGAGCACGAACAACAGGTATGTTGCGGCTCGCATGATTCGCTTCGTCGTCACGCACAGCAGTGCCGCGCCGATGATGACGACTGCGAGAATAATGAACATTATTGTATTACCCATAGCTCAGTTACTTGGTTTTAGTGTTAAACGTTCCGGCTTTCCACTCTGCTCCGCCATCGATGAGGTTGGGCAGCGAGCCACCCTGGTAGACCTCCTTGTCGAGGTGGAGCACCAGGCGGTTGCGGTCGAAGACGGCGTTCTCGAAGTCGTTGGTGAACTCGATGGCGTCGAAGTTGCAAGCGTTGGTGCAAAGCTGGCAGAACATGCAGTCGCCCAGGTCGTACTGGTAGTCGTCGAGTTGCTTTTTCTTCTTTCCCGTCTCCGGGTCCTCGGCCATGTGGGCCGTGATCTTGATGGTGCCGTTGGGGCAGGCCTTCTCGCAGAGCGTGCAGGCGGTGCACTTGTAGCTGCCGTCGTCGTTGCGCTTGAACACCAAGCGCCCGCGGTGGCGCTTCGACACATGGAGCGTGGTCTTGCGGTTCTCAGGGTACTGCTCTGTCGACTTGTTGGTGAAGAAGTCCTTGAAGTATTCCTTCCAGGTGGTCTTCATGCCCGTGGCGAGCGTCTTCAGGCCGTGCCCTATTTCAGAGAAATATGTTTGTTCTTTTTCCATTTTCTTAGTAGGTATTGTAGGTGTTGTAGGTATTGTAGGGGGTGTAGATTACAAATACCAGCCCAGTGCCACGCAGACGGTCATCAGCACGAGGTTGATGAGGCTGAGGGGCATCAGGTACTTCCATTCAAGCTTCAGGATTTGGTCGATACGCACGCGGGGGAATGTCCACTTGATCCACATGAGCAGCCACACCACGCCGAGCGTCTTTCCGAAGAACCAGACGATGCCGGGGATGTAGTTCATCACGTTGTCGAAGCCTTCCACGCCGATGTTGATGGGTGCCCATCCACCGAGGAATACCATCGTGGCGATGCCGGCGATGATGAACAGGTTGAGGAACTCGGCCAGATAGAAGAATCCGAAGCCCATGCCGCTGTACTCCGTGTGGTGTCCAGCCGTCAGCTCGCTCTCGGCCTCAGCCATGTCGAAGGGGCCACGGTTGGCCTCGGCATTGCCGGCGATGAGGAAGGTGACGAAGGCGATGATGGCGGGGATGTGGCCTTTGATGATGAGCCAGTTCCACGGACCGGTCTGATACTCCACGATGCCGCTCACCTGCATGGTGCCGGTGAGGATGACGGCGGTGATGAGGCAGAGGCAGAGCGACATCTCATAGCTGATTATCTGCACGGCGCCACGCATGGCCGACACCACCGAGTACTTGTTGTTGGATGCCCAACCGGCCAGGAAGATGCCCACCACGCCGATGGACGAGATGGCGGTGATGAGGAACAATCCCACGTTGAAGTCGAGGATTACCATGCCGTTGTTCCATGGCAGGAAGCAGAACGTGCCTACCGATGCCACAATCACCAGCACGGGTGCGATGGCATAGAGCAGCTTGTCGGCCTTGTCGACGAAGAAAATCTCCTTGATGAGCATCTTCAGCACGTCGGCGAAGATTTGCAGCAAGCCCCAGTAGCCCACGCGCATCGGGCCCAGACGGCACTGGAAGTAGGCGCACACCTTGCGTTCCATGAAAATCATCAAGCAGGCTATCAGTGCGTAAGCCGTGAGGACGACGACGCCCACCAGCACGCACTCAATGAATATTGCCAACCACGCTGGGCAACCTATCGTCACCCGAAGAAGTTGGTCAAACCATGTTGTTACTATACTAAAATCAAACATAGAACCCACCCCCATCCCCTTCCATGCAGAAGGGGCGTTTGTTCACGTTAGGGGGTCTCCATTTATTAAGTGTTATACATTTATAATGTTAATTACGATCTACCCACACGTCTTTTCAGACTCCCCTCCCGAGCCGGGAGGGGCGGGTCGTGGGCTTTATCTGTCAATGTCGGGTATCACCACGTCGATGGCTGCGCAAGTGGCAATGAGGTCGGCAATCTTCTCGCCACGGAGCATCGGGTCGAAGGCTCCCACGAGCGAGAGTCCCATCGGGCGCATCTTCATGCGATAGGGGGTCTTGTCGCCACGCGAGTCGAGATATACGCCGAACTCACCGGCCACGCCCTCGACGGAGTAGTACCACTGTCCCTCGGGCACCTTGATGATGGGCTTCTGCTTCACGTAGAAGTCGCCTTCGGGAATGTTGTCGATGAGCTGTTCGATGATGTTCAGGCTTTGGTACATCTCGTTGATGTGCACCAGATAGCGCCCCATCGAGTCGCAGGTGTCGGTGGTGCACTGCTCCCACTCCACTTTGTCGTAGAGGTCGTAGGGGTGGTTCTTGCGCACGTCGTTCTTCCAGCCCGAGGCACGTCCGGCAGGGCCGGTGACGGCGTAGCTGATGCAGTCCTTGAGCGACATCGGGCCGCAGTTCTCCAGGCGGTTGTGGGTGATGACGTTGTCGCCAAACACATCCATGTATTCCTGAATCATCGGGCGCAGATACTTCACCAGGTCCTTCACGTTCTTCACGTAGTTCGGGTCGATGTCGTCCTGCAGTCCTCCAATGCGGTAGTAGTTCTGGATGAGTCGTCCGCCGGTGGTCTCCTCCATCACGTTGAGCACGTGCTCACGGTCGCGCATGCCATAGAGGAAGGCGGTGAGAGCGCCCAGATCCTGAGCCACGCACGAGGTGAAAAGCAGGTGCGAGTCAAGACGCTGCAGCTCGTCCATGATGGTGCGGATGTACTTGATGCGGTCGGTGAGTTCCACGCCCATGGCCTCCTCGATGACGCCCACCAGGGCATGGCGGTGCTGCATGGCTCCCAGGTAGTTGAGGCGGTCGGTGAGTGCGAGGGTCTGTGGATAGGTCATGCCCTCCCACATCTTCTCGATGCCGCGATGGATATATCCGAAGTGTGGATAGATGCGCTTCACCACCTCGCCCTCGAGCACGGTCTGCAGGCGCAGCACGCCGTGGGTGGCGGGGTGCTGAGGGCCGATGTTGATGACATAATCGTCGGAAGTGAACAGTTTGTTCTGCTTCGACTGCAGACAGCCGTCGTTGTCGAGATAATACTCCAGACCGTAGCCAGGCTCCACGTCGTCCTCGAGCGAATATTTGTCGTCGAACTTCCAGTCCTTGCGGAAGGGGAATCCCTTGAAGTCGCTGCGCAGGAAGAGTCGGCGCATGTCGGGGTGGCCCAGGAAGACGATGCCATAGAAGTCGTATACCTCGCGCTCCAGTAGGTCGGCCACGCGCCAGATGTTCGACACCGTGGGGATATACGGAATCTTCTGTCCGTCGGTGTCGCCGGTGCCGTTCGAGGCGATGCCATCGCCGCATACCTGCGTCTTGGCCATCATCTTCACCGAGCAGCGCTCGTGTGTCGAGGTGTTCTCCAGGATGTAGATGCAGCCCAGGCCCTCTTCAGCGCCAAAGTCCTCGCCAACGATGGTGACCAGGTAGTCGAAGCCTTTCTTCTCTTTCAAGTTCTGCATTTCCTTAGCGAACTTGTCAAACTCGAATGATAAGAACTCTAATTTCATGCTTTTTCTGGTTTAGTGGGGTTAGTAGGTGTGGTAGGTGTGGTAGGTGCTGCGGCTTTCATTTCTTCAACAAACTCCTTGGGCACGTCGGTGACCACGATGGGTTCGCGGCGATGGTCGCCCAGCTTGCTGCGGAATGTCAGCTCCTCGTTGCTCACGCCCAGGGCCTTCTCCTCGGCGGTCTGCTTGTGGTTGGCACCTCCGAAGAACTTCTCAATCTTCACCTTGCGCTGCAGCTGCATCATGCCATACATGATGGCCTCGGGGCGCGGGGGGCAGCCGGGGATGAACACATCCACGGGCACAATCTCCTCGATGCCCTTCACCACGTGGTAGCTGCTCTTGAAGGGTCCGCCGCTGATGGCGCAGCCACCCACGGCGACGACATACTTGGGCTCGGCCATCTGGTCGTAGAGGCGCTTCAGTGCGGGAGCCATCTTGTGGGTGATGGTGCCTGCACACATGATGAGGTCGGCTTGGCGTGGTGAGTTGCGCGTCACCTCGAAGCCGAAGCGGGCGAAGTCGTAGCGCGAACAGCCGCAGGCCATGAACTCGATGCCGCAGCACGACGTGGCAAAGGTGAGCGACCACAGCGAGTTGGCACGGCCCCAGTTGATGAGGCGGTCCAGGCTGCCGGTGATGACGTTCACACCGCCCTCGTGGAGCTCGTCGACGATCTTCTCCAGCGATTCGTTGTCGTTCCACTCTTCGTAGGGAACCGACTTGATGTAGGGCTTCTTTACTTCCATTCCAATGCTCCTTTCCGCCAAGCGTAGGCCAGGCCAAATACCAATACTAACAGGAAGAATCCGATGCTGAGCAGCGCTGCTGCACCGAACTGCTTCACTACAACCGCCCATGGATACAGAAACACCGTTTCCACATCGAACATGAGGAACAGGATGGCGAACAGGTAGTAGCCCACATGAATAGGAATCCACGAGGAGCCGCGCGTGGGAATACCACTCTCATACGGCTCTCCTTTCACCTTTGCATACGAGCGCGGACCAATGAGCTTAGCAATGATGTAAGCCGCCGCCACCAGTGTAATTCCCGTCAGGACGACGGTAACTAACAAAGTGAAATTCATAAAAATATCTAATGTTATAACAATATATTGTCTTGAATTCGACTGCAAAGGTAGCAAAAATATTTCATTAAACGGCATAAATATTTAAAATAATTGCGAATGCAGGCAAAAAACTCTATAAAAAGAGTCCTCTCCGAAAATCGCCTTCACTAAAAAACCGAAAAACAATGCGCAGCCTTTCCCCTCTCTGAAGGGGCTGGGGGAGGGTTTGTAACTATTGGCAACTTTGATTCAATGAGTACGTCAAATAGCCCCCCTGTGTTCAAAAGCGGAACAGACCAGCCTGGACGAGTTTTGTGAAAGATGTTGACAAAACGGCCATTTTACCCCTCCATAATTCAAAAATTCTGCGCGAGAAAACTTTTGGTCGGAAATTTTCGAGTTTTGAGAGGGTTTGTTAAATGGTTATCATTCAGTCGGTTGGGGTGAATTTGGCGAAAAATAAGCATCGCTGGCTTTAAAAAGTCAACGCCGAATAAAAATTTGGCGTTGCCGTTTTATTTTTCGGCGTGCTTACAAAACCGCGAAAGGGCACCAAATAGAGGCTAAAAACGTGCACAAAACCATAGTGTGTGTGCAAAAATTTGGCTTTTCCCCATCGGTTTTCCATCTGGCGAGGGATGAAGAAGGAGCTAAAACGGCCATTTTTCGCTCTAGAATGCCTCGCAATCGTGAACAAATTTTATTTTGAAAAATTTTGACAAACTTTCCGATTCTTAGCTATCGGGTGTTCTATTTCGTAACAACTTTGTTCACCACAGGTGCCTCTGCCGCTCTCCCCCGACCCCGCTTCGCCCCACCGTCGCTTTGCTTCCAAATGCTCCCTCCTCGCAATGGTCTTACAGGGGCGGACAAACGCACGGCCTATCCCTGCGAACCACCAGCCGGGTTTTGCCGCCGACCCGAAAAAAAGATTGATATCCTTGGCCGTTTCGTTATTTTTCGCTACCTTTGCACAAAAATTCAGGAGACATCATGCATACCCGAGAAGAACAGATGGAGGCTTTCGGACGGCTGCTCGACGTGCTCGACCAGTTGCGCGAGAAATGTCCGTGGGACCGCAAACAGACCAACGAGAGCCTGAGACCCAACACGATAGAGGAGACCTATGAGCTCTGCGACGCGCTGGCGCGCGGCGACCAGCACGACACGATGAAGGAGCTGGGCGACGTGATGATGCACCTCTGTTTCTATGCCAAGATTGGCAGCGAGCAGGGGGCATTCGACATCTACGACGTGCTGCGCCAGCAGGCCGACAAGCTCATCTTCCGCCATCCCCACATCTATCATCCCAGTCAGGTGGGGCAGGACCGTCCCCTGCCGCTGCCCTACGGCGAGACCAACGAGGAACGCGAGTTTGCCAACGCCAAGACCGCCTCGGAGGTGCTGCAAAACTGGGAGCAAATCAAGTTGAAGGAGAAAGACGGCAACAAGACCGTGCTGAGCGGCGTGCCTGCAGCACTGCCCTCGATGATCAAGGCATATCGCATACAAGACAAGGCACGCAACGTGGGCTTCGACTGGCAAAAGAAGGAAGACGTGTGGGACAAGGTGCGCGAGGAGCTGGACGAGCTGGAGGCTGAGCTGCGGAGGGAGGACAAAGAGGCATCGACCAACGAGCTGGGCGACTTCCTCTTCGCCGTCATCAATGCCGCACGACTCTACAAGCTCAACCCCGACAACGCCCTGGAGCGCACCAACGCCAAGTTCATCAGCCGCTTCAACTACATCGAGCAGCACAGCATCCGCGCCGGCCGGCCACTCACCGAGATGACGCTGCAGGAGATGGACGAACTGTGGAACGAAGCCAAGCAGCAAGAGAAAAAGCAAGACTAAAAACAACCGACAACGGTCGCGGCCACTGGCTACACATTATATATAAGTGTGGCGGAGGCACGCGCCCTTGTCATGACAAACCGATATGGAACCCTTCCGACTGCACATCCTGGGCTGCGGAGCCGCACTGCCCACCGTCAAGCACTTCTCGGCCATGCAGGTGGTGGAGTGCCGAGGCAAACTATACATGATCGACTGTGGCGAAGGCGCTCAGCTGCAGATGCGGCGCTCGTCGCTCTCGTTCGAGAAGCTGGGCCACATCTTCATCTCGCATCTCCACGGCGACCACTGCTTCGGGCTGATAGGACTCATCAGCACCTTCGGGCTGATGGGCCGCAATGCCACCCTGCACATCCATGCGCCAGCACAGTTGGAGCCGATGCTGAAGGCACAGCTCGACATGTTCTTCAACTACGACATCGGCTATGCTGTGGAGTTCCATCCCGTCGACACCAGCCAGCGGGCCGTGGTGTTCGAAGACCGCTCCATCACCGTGGAGACCATCCCCCTCGACCACCGTATGCCCTGCGCCGGCTATCTGTTTCGCGAAAAGCCCTCGCTGCCGCATATCCGTCGCGACATGATCGACCTCTATGGCATACCCATGTCGCAAATCAACAACATCAAGGCCGGGCAGGGCTTCCAGCTCGCCGACGGCACCTGCATCGAGCACGAGCGGCTGGTGACACCCGCCGATGCCCCCCGCAGCTATGCCTACTGCAGCGACACCCGCTACATGCCCCAACTCTACAAGCAGGTGCAGGGCGTGAGCACGCTATACCACGAGAGCACCTATGCCACCGACAAGCTGAAGAGCGCCCAGAAATACTATCACAGCACCGCCGCCCAGGCGGCCACCGTGGCCCGCGACGCCGGGGTGGGCAAGCTGCTGCTGGGGCATTACAGCGCACGCTATTCCGACGAGAATATTCTGCTCGACGAGGCCAAAACAGTGTTTGAAAACAGCTTCCTGACCCACGAAATGGACATTTTCGACATCTGATGTGCATTTTTCTGCCCAAAAGTTTGGCCAGTACGATTTTTTTTGCTATTTTTGCGCGGTAATTACAAAAATATACATGCATGAATAGAAAATTTTTACTTGTAGCAGCATGTGCTGCGCTCATGACGTTCTCAGTTCCTGCCATGGCCGCGAACATGGTGATGGAGATGGGTGTTGCCGAGCAGGTGGAGGAGCAGGCTCCCACCATCAGCATGGGCGACAACAATGTGGTGAGCGTGCAGAATGCCGCTGGGCTGACACTCGAGGTGGTGTCGCTCACGGGGCGTGCCGTTGCCAGCTATAAAATCGAGGGGCCGGCCCAACGTATTGAACTAAATTTGCCTAAAGGGTGCTACATATTGAAAGTTGGCAAGGTGGTGCGCAAGGTCACCGTGCGTTGATCATTTTTGCGAGTGTTCTTCTTGCACTTCACATTTCTGCCTGCAAAAACAGCGGCACCGACAACGTAGCTGATGAGAAAACCCAGCGATGGGAGCAACTCTATCAGAAACATTTATTGGATGCCCAGCAACATTTGGACATCCTTCTTTCTGAGCGGAAAGACACTCTTTATGCCGACCGTATGGCACGTAGATACTACCATGAGGGCGGCAAGTGGTGCTGGATGGGTAGCCCCACCCAGCTTGAAATGTGTGATGCACTCGACAGCCTGCTCCGCAGCCAGGTGCCGGCCATGGGATTCAAGGACGGCATTTTCGCACTGGGCAACTACGACAAGCAGTTGGCCGACATGCACCAGCCCGACTCGGTGGCCGACATGGCCATCGCCATGGCACAGGTGGAGTGCAGTCTCACACAGGCCTACCTGCGCTATGCCATCGGCCAGCGCTTTGGGTTCACCACACCATCGAAGCTCTTTGGCAAACAGCAATACGACATTGAGATTGAGCAGGCCGACAGCGCCTTCGTGGCCGACGCCATGAAGCAGCTGAAGGACAAGCACACCATGCTCAACTTCCTCAATTGCGCCGAGCCGCAGGATGCAGCCTATCAGCAGCTGAAGCAGCAGCTGCAGAAGGACAGCACGGCCGAGGCGCGCAACCGCACGCTGTGCAACATGGAGCGACTGCGCTGGCGCGACAGCAAGCATGCCAAGGAGGCATCGCGCTACATCTTCGTCAACATCGCATCGCAGCAGGTGTGGGCCATAGCCCCCGACAGCGTCATCAACATGCGCATCTGCTGCGGAAAGGTGGCAACGAAGACACCGCTGCTATCCAGCGCGATACACCGCATCGAGGTGAACCCCGAATGGGGAGTGCCCCAAAGCATCATCCGAAACGAGATGAGCGGCCATGCTGGCGACTCGGCCTATTTCGCACGGCGCAACTACTACGTGGTGGGCAGTGGTGGACAACGGGTCAACCCGGCCCATCTGTCGAGTGCCGACTTGCGCAGCGGGCGCTATGCCGTGCGTCAGCGCAGCGGTGCCGGCAATTCGCTGGGACGAATCATCTTCCGCTTCCCCAACAAGTTCTCGGTGTATCTGCACGACACCTCGTCGCCCAGTGCCTTCAACCGAGAGTCGCGCACCGTCTCGCACGGTTGCGTGCGACTGCAGCGCCCCTTCGACATCGCCGAGTTTGTGCTGCATGATGCCGACCCCTGGCTGCTCGACAAGATGCGACTGTCGATGGACCTGCAGCCCAAGACAGAACAGGGCAAGCAATACAAGAAGCAGCACAGCGGCGCCATACGCTTAGTGAACAATACGCCTGTGGAGCCAACGGTGCCGGTGCTCATCGATTACTACACCTGCTATCCCAATCCACAGACGGGAAAGATGGACATCTGGGGCGACCCCTACGGCTACGACAAGATTCTGCTCAAGGCCATCCGGCCTTTTGTGAAGTAAGTTAGGGTGGGGGAATTCATACAGACGCTTATGACATCCTACGACGACCAGCAACTGAAAGACATGCTCCAGAACCCGGCCACGCTGCGCAAGGGGTTTGAAGCCATGGTGCGCCAATACAGCGAGCAGCTCTATTGGCAGGTCAGGCGCATCGTCATCACCCACGAGGATGCCAACGATGTGGTGCAGAATGCACTGCTCAAGGCGTGGAGCTCGATAGCAACCTTCAAGGGAGAGTCGAAAATATCAACATGGCTGTCGCGAATAGCCATCAACGAGGCTGTCGACTTCACACGAAGACTGAAAAACCGCCCCACACTGAGCACCGACGATGCCGACCTGGGACTGGCCAACCAGCTCATGGCCGACAAATACTTCGACGGCGACGAGACCGAGGCCATGTTGCAGGAGGCCATCGCCAGCTTGCCCGACGTGCAGCGCACCGTGTTCCAGCTGCGCTACTACGACGAAATGAAATATAGCGAGATGAGCAAGGTGCTGGGAACGTCGGAGGGAGGACTGAAAGCCTCTTATCACATTGCAGTGAAAAAAATTACGGAATTTTTCCACAAACGTGATTAAACTTTGATAGCCGTTATACGTCAATAAGACAAAACGATAGCAAAACTATGATGAACGAAGAAGAATATCTGAAAAGCAAAGTGGGCAATCGGAACCCATTCACCGTGCCCGAGGGCTACTTCGAGCAGCTCGCGCAGCAGGTGATGGACCGCATCCCTGCCACCACGCAGGAGCTGAAGCCCGCACCTAAGAAGACTGTCTTCAAGCAGTTGCGTCCTTGGCTCTATGCCGCTGCGTGCGTCTGCGTGGGAGTCTTCACCGCAGGAGTGCTCTTCAACAGCCAGAACGACAACTCGAAGGAGCTGGAGCAGATGGCAACGTTGGAGCAGGAAAACATCAACTACTACAGCGACAACTATATCGACGAGGAGGCCGACTACGCCATGTTCGACAATCAGGAGATATACGCTTGTCTGCTGGCTGACATGTAAACAATAAAAGCACAGGAAGAAAATGAAGAAGTTTTTTGTTGCATTGATGATGGCGCTGTTTGCCACGGGCATGCAGGCTCAGCAGCAATGGATGCTACAGCGAGGGGGAGGCCAGCAAGGCTCGCAGGAGCGTTTCTCGCCAGAGAAATTTGATGCCGACCTACAGGACTTTATCACCAAGGAAGCTGGCTTGTCGCACCAAGAGGCTGCCAAGTTCTTCCCTGTGTATAAGGAGATGCTCGAGAAGCAGCGCGCACTCTTCATGCGCCAGAGCCAGTTGGCAAAGGTGAAGCCTGCCGATGAGCAGGGCTGCATGAAGGTGATCAAGGAGGGCGATGACATCGACTTGGAGTTGAAGAACATCCAGAAAAACTATCACAAGCGGTTCCTCGACCTCATGCCCGCCTCGAAGGTCTACGACATCCTGCAGGCCGAACAGCGCTTCTTCCGTCACACCATGCGAAGCTGGGGACGTGGCAATGGCAATGGACACCGTCAGCAGTTCCCCCGTTTCCCACAGTTCCCGCAATTCAATCAAGGGCAGGGCGGTGGAATGCCACAAATGCCCCAAAGGCCTCAACGGCGCGGTCAGAACTGAGGAAGCTCCTTTAAATCTTCATCACGCTTCAGCAGCGTAGAGCGCTCCAAGCGCGATTCCTTTAACCGCCAGGCAGAGCTGTAGACATCTACTATTTGCTCTGTCTGGTGTTCGTTTATTTGGTAGTTGCGCCAGACTTTAATTACAAACAGGCTGCTGTCTACCGGTGTCTGCACCTGCACTTTCTTCATGTCGATGCGCAGCGTCTCGTTCATGCGCAGCGACAGGCTGTCGGCCGTCAAGGCCGTCATCTCGGTGCGTCCTTCCAGCTGGTTGGTGATTTCAGCCTTCATGTTGGCCTCCATGAAGTCAATCATGTCAAGGCGGTTGTTCTTCGTGAGATAGGGCATCAGCGAGTCGGGCATAGCCTTAAAGAGGGCGGCCATCGTTGGCTCCTCCGTGCTTTGTGCTCCCTGCTTCTCCGCGCATTGTGCGCCCTTTTTCTCCGTGCTTTGTGCGCCCTGCTTCTCCGTGCTTTGTGCACCCTTTTTCTCCGTGCTTTGTGCTCCCTGCTTCTCCGTGCTTTGTGCTCCCTGCTTCTCCGTAGGCTGCGGCTTTGCCGCAGCACCCTCCCGCTCCTGCTGGGCTGATGCTGAAGCGGAAGCCAGCAGCAACAAAGCAAACAAATACTTTCTCATAGCTTCAGAATGATTTCGTAGTTCAGTGGCATGCGCTTGCCGATGCTGGTGATGATGGTGGCCGCCCCCTGCGCCTCGGCTTCTTGCTGTGCCAAGCGTGCCATCGTCGCAGCATTGCCATCATCGAGATGGCTGATGGGCTCGTCGGCCAATAGGAAATCGAAGGGCTGAACCAAGGCGCGCATCAGTGCCACGCGCTGCTGCTGACCGAACGACATGCGGCCAACGGGCGACTGCAGCTTGTCGGCGATGCCCAGCATCTCGAACCAGCTCTCTATCTGCTGGCGCGAGCGGTGCTGCGTCAGTCGGTTCTTTATTTCCACATTCTCATAGGCCGTCAGCTCTGGGAAGAGGCGCAGCTCCTGGAAGAGGCAGCTCACGTGCTGCTGACGCAGCTGGCACCAGTCTTTGATGTGATAGCTGCGGGCATCGCGTCCGTCGAAGAGGAGGCTGCCCGTATAGTCGTTGCGGTAGCCCAAGATGTAGCTGCAAAAGGTGCTCTTGCCTTTGCCGCTGTCGGCCTCAATCAGGTAGTGGCGTCCCCGCTCGAAGGTGATGTCCTGTAGCCAGATGTCGGAGCCCTCGGCTGACGTGCCATTGGCAAACACCTGCGGCAGCACATGGTGGAATGTTATGCTGTTCATTGTCGTGATAATTGCATCATCATAATGGCACTGAGGCCTGCCGTCTCGGTGCGCAGACGGCTCTTCCCCAGGTCGACCGATACGAAGCCAGCGTCGATGGCCATCTTCACTTCGTCTATCGAGAAATCGCCCTCAGGCCCCACCATGACGATGGTCTCGTCTGCTGTGTCGCCCTCGGCCTTCAGTCGTTCGAAAAGGTTCACCCTTGGCACCTCCTCATAGCAGTGGGCAATGAAGCGCAGCCCCTGCTGATGGTGGGCTACGAAAGCCTTGAAGTCTTGCATCTCGTTCACCATGGGCTTCCACGCCTTCCGGCTCTGCTTCATGGCGGCAATGGCAATCTTCTCCAGTCTTGCCGTCTTCACCACATGGCGCTCTGAGAAGCGGCAGTCGAGGAGCGACAGCTCGTCGAAGCCCACCTCGGTGGCTTTCTCCACCAGCCATTCCATGCGTTCCATCATCTTCGTCGGAGCGATGGCCAGATGGATGTGTCCGCTCCAAGGACGCTGCTGCGGCAGTGCTTGCTCTATCTCATAGAGGCAGTGCTTGTGGCTCGCCAAGCTCACTCTTGCGCGATAAAACGTCCCTTCGCCGTCCATCAGCACCATATCGTCGCCTTCCTTCAGCCTGAGCACACGCAGTGCATGCGCAGCTTCCTCGTCGGGAAGTGCGGTGGCAGTGGCGGCTTGCGGCACGTAGAAATAGCGTTCTTCTTTCATGTGGTGGTGATGGTGGAGAAAGGCGCTTGGGGCGAGCGTCGCCTAATCTCGTCGCGCAGCTGCGAGGCCAGCTCGTAGTTCTCTTCTTCGACAGCTTCTTTCAGCGCAGCCTTCAGCCGCTGGGTCTCCATGGCGTTGATGGGAATCGACACCCCCTTGGCATGCTCGTCGAAGGGTACGCTCTGCCGGGCCATCAAGCGCTCCTCGATGTAGAGCGGAATGCTGGATATGATGCTCAGCAGAACGCCGTCGCTGGTGCGTACCCTGACCGATTCGCCGCTTTTCATGTCCATCAGCATCACCTGATACTGACCGTTGTAGACACCCACAATGGTCATCTCATATTCCGACGGTAGCAGTTGCAGCAGGGCTTCGGGCAGCATGGTGCGGCACACGTCCTTGTTGCCGCGCAGGCGCATCAGCAGCTGGCGACACATGTCGGCGTCGCATACCACCGAGAGTGCCCGTTGGCGGGCCTCGTCGGTGAGAATCACCACTGCCAGCTTCTCGTCGCCGGCAATCTGCTGCAGGTTTTCGAATCTCAGTGGTACACGCTTCATTCTTGACTGTAGTTTTTTTGACTTTAGACGATAAGACCATAGACTCTATGTATTATAGGCTTTAGCCTATGGACTTTAGACGATAGCCATGGGTTGTGTGGGCCGCATATTTGCGGCCACCCCCCGCATGGCTTATTGCTTCTGTTGCACTTTCTCGGGCTTGAACACCAAGGCAAAGGCCAGGCCGATGACGAGGGCATAGGCAGCGAAGATGTACCATGCCGTCTGCCAGCTGCTGGCGTTGTTAACCACCGCCTGAGCGGCAATCATGCCCAACGAGGCACCCACGCCGTTGGTCATCAGCATGAACAGTCCCTGTGCGCTGGAGCGGATGGACTCATCGGTGCGGCTCTCGACGAAGAGTGAGCCTGAGATGTTGAAGAAGTCGAAGGCCACGCCATAGACAATCATGGACAGGATAAAGAGCCAGACACCGCTGCCGGGATTGCCAATGCCAAAGAAGGCAAAGCGGAACACCCAGCCGAACATGGCAATGAGCATGACCTTCTTGATGCCGAAGCGCTTCATGAAGAAAGGTATGAGCAGGATGCAGACGGTCTCGCTGATTTGCGATAGCGAGATGAGGATGTTGGTGTGCTGTACACCGAAGGTGTCAGCATACTGCGGGTCGGCACCGAAACTGTTGATGAACACGTTGGCATAGCCGTTGGAGATTTGCAGGCACACGCCCAGCAGCAGCGAGAAGATGAAGAACACGGCCATCTCACGCTGGCGGAACAGACTGAACGCCTTCAGGCCGAGAGCATCGGACAACGACTGCTTTTCCTGGCTGTTCTTCACCGGGCAGGCAGGCAGTGTGAAGGTGTAGCCAAAGAGTATGACGCTGAGTATGCCTGAGGCCAGGAACTGGTTTTGGTTGTCCTGGAAGCCCATGACATCGACAAAGAGCATCATCAGGATGAAGCCGACGGTGCCGAAGACGCGAATGGGTGGGAAATCCTTAACGGTGTCCATGCCAGCCTGTGTCAGTGCATTGAACGCCACTGAGTTAGCCAGTGCAATTGTGGGCATAAAGAAAGCGACACTCAAGGAATAGAGGGTGAACAACGTCCCGAACTGTGTGTCTGCGCCGTTGCTATAGCCATACCATGCGGCAGCAATCATAAAGAGTCCGGCCAGCAGATGGCAGATGCCCAGCATTTTCTGTGCTTGTATCCAGCGGTCGGCGATGATGCCTATGAGTGCCGGCATGAAGATGCTGACAAAACCCTGAACGGAATAGAACCATCCGATGTTGTCGCCAAAGCCAAGATTGGCCAGATACCTGCCCATGCAGGTGAGGTAGGCTCCCCAGACGGCGAACTCCAGGAAGTTCATTGCAGCCAAGCGTACTTTCAAGTTCATAATGCAGTATGTTTTTAGTTAATGATTACATTATTATAATACGCGCGCACGAGGCCTTCGTCATCGCGTTGGAGCACTATCCGGCCTGGCATCCACTCGGTGCAGGGCAGCTCGCCGCTGAGGGGATAGCAGCGTATCACCTCGCCCGAGCGAATCTCCACTACTGCCAGCTTCATCAGCGAGTTGTCCTCCACCGATGCTATCTCGTGGCAGGCTATGCGGCGTGTAGTCTTCATCTTTGGTATGGAAGCGTATGAGTTGAACATTATTCAAGAAGAGCAGCCTCGTGGATGGCGACACTTCGAATCCTCCGTCGAGGTAGAAGAATCCCTTCACGGCCTTGATGGTGCGAAGCGTGTCCTCTGGTACTCGCAACTGGCTGAGACCCGACGTTGAGAAGTGCAGGTTGCGCGTCACCACGGTGTCGCCATAGTCCACTGCCAAGTACACCATTCCCCGCTTCTCTCCCGTCTGGTACATATAGTCGCTCTGGAACATCACCATCAGTTGGTCGCCCAGGCGGTAGGTGGAGTCGGCGTCGATGTTGAACTCCCATCGGTTGTAGGGTGGGGTGGGGATGAGGATGGCCGTGGCGCGGTCGGCCCACACATTGGCGGTGTCGCCGTGAGCGTTCAGCTGGGCATATTTGCCTATCTCGCCCTCCGATGCACCCAGCGACAGGGCCTGTTCGTCGATGCGCTCCGACGCGCGCTGGAAGATGTCGGCGAATCGGTCGGCGCGGGTGTAGTAGTACACCAGCGACGAGTCGAACTCAGCCTGTGTCAGTCCGTGTTTCCTCAGTGCCGCCTCTATGTAGAGTGCCGTGTTGTATTCGCGCTCATTCGTGGAGTATTGTTCCTGTTGTGCCAGCGCGCGTGCCATATAATAGTCCACCAGAACGTCTTCCATCTTGCCGGGCTGTATGTACTGGCTCGGTGTCCCTGGCTTGCAGGCTGCAAAGAGCAGTATGCCAGCCATGAGGAGAGAAGCGTATAGGGGTCTATTCACGTCTGAGCGATATGTTTGCCAATTCTTTCCTGTAGAAGAGCAGCAGTGCCACCACGCCCACCGAGATGCTCGAGTCGGCGAAGTTGAACACGGGGCTGAAGAACACAAACTCCTCACCGCCCCAGAAGGGCATCCACTCAGGCCAGGTGGTGTGGATGATGGGGAAGTAGAACATGTCGACCACCTTGCCCATCAGCAGGGGAGCATAGCCGTTGCCCAGTCCCACCCATTGGCTCACGTGCTGTGGTGTGGAGGCTTCGAAGCCCAGTCCGTAGAACATACAGTCAATCAGGTTGCCAGCTGCTCCCGCCAGCACCATGGCCAGACAGACGATGTAGCCCCAGCGTGCCTTGCGTGCCGATTCTTTCCAGATATACCAGCACAGGAAGGCGATAGCAGCCACGCGAAACAGCGACAGCGCCAGCTTCGACCCTATCTGCATGCCCCAGGCCATGCCATTGTTTTCAATGAACGAGATGTAGAACCAGTCGGTGATGTGAATGCTCTCGTGCAGTGTCATGCTGGTCTTCACCTCCACCTTGATCAGCTGGTCGATGAGCAATATGGCCACCACCAGCAGCACCGCCACGCGTCCACGGGTGAAAATCTTGTTTCCCACTTTTCTCACCTGCGCTTTTTCTCCATTTGCTTCGATTCCACGCTCAGTGTGGCATGGGGCACAGCACGTAGCCGCTCGGCGGGAATCAGCTTGCCTGTGATGCGGTCGATGCCATACGTCTTGTTGTCGATGCGCACCAATGCGGCCTGCAGACCTTGGATGAACTTCTGCTGTCGCGAGGCAAACTTCATCAAGTCTTCTTTCGATTGTGCTTCGCTGCCTTCTTCCAGCGCCTTGTAGGTGGGCGACGTGTCGTCAACGTCGTTGCTGTCGCGGTTGGTCAGCGAGTCCATCATCTGGTCGTAGTCGCGCTTGGCCAGTGCCAGTTTTTCAAGTATAATACCGCGGAACTCCTCGAGCTCTTCGTCGGTGTAGCGTGTCTTTTCTGCCATGGATTCTTTTATGTTGAATGATGTTTTCGTTTTGAAGGTGCAAATTTATATAAAAAAATCGAATTACAAATCTCTTGCGGTGAAAAATTTCAACATTACGTTGCGAAAAGCCCGTCAGGAAAGCCCGTCATCTCTTTTTCTCCATCATTCTGCCAGTCGGATGACGCGGATGCCAAGGCAGCTTTTGCGTTGGTCCAGGTATCTTCGCAACAGAATGCTCTCCTCTGTTACCTTTTTCCGGAGGCTCGAAACGTGGAACATGTGTAGTCCGTTGTTGCGCCATACGGCAATGGACAAATGCTGAACGTCGAGACCAGGTTTTTGGGTGACAATGGTCATGATGTCGCCGTCGTGCACCGTCTCTCGCATCAGCTCCGTGTTGTTTATCTCTTCTTTGGGGATATATCTGAACTGCATGCCACTGAGCTGCTTCTCCTGCCGTGCTACCTCGGGCAACAGGTTGGGATGGAGTTTCAAGGGAAGATAGTCATCCGGATGTCGTGTCATGTAGTTCGCTTTCACTGTCTGAATGCCGGTAAAAGGTGGTTTGGGGGAATGCAGCTCTTTGACTAAGCCAAGGCGACTGTTGTCGCGTATCCAGTCGCTGAAGTAGAGTTTGCGGCTGGTGTAGCCGTTGCAGATGCCGTTCCAGTAGCGTAGGCGTTGCAGCTGTGCACATAGCTGGCCGAAAGTGGTTTCGCCATGTCGGGCGCACAGTGTCATGGCGGCCACAAATTCCACGAAGGTGGTGCAGTCAAACTGGCGGGTGTTGATGACCAGGCGCTCGTCGTCGGGGAATAATTCAGGCATGTGTGCCACGCTGTAGCGGCCTGAGAGTCGGCGCGCGTAATAGAGCATGTCGGTATTTCCTTCTTTCAGTAGTTGCTCGATAAAAATGCTGTCGGTGGCCTCGTAGTGGCAGCGTGGACGCTGGGCAACTGCAGGAGCAGCCGTCAGCATAAGCAACACGGCTATTATCAGGCGGCGCAGCGTACCTTGATTCTTGTTCTTCTTCATCTTTCGTTTTTTGTGATTTGATTATATGGGCGCAAAGTTACGAAAAAACGAGGGAAATGCAAAAGGAAAGCTTGCTTTTCTTTTCATTTCCGAGTGCTGGTAACTTCGGCGAAGCCAAAGTTATGAAAAATAGGGCTTGAGAGCGGGGACGTGCAGAAGGGGTTCGCCCTGAAGTTCTGGCGGGCACTGAAGAAAAGCGACATAGACCTGGCCATGCGCGAGATGCAAGCCTATTTGGCCTGCATCCCCTATGTGGAAGGGTTCAAGAAGAAGTTGGAGAGTGTAGCCACGGCCGAGGGCTTCTATGAATACACGTTCTACCTTGTCTTCTCGATGCTGAACGTCTATGTCCGCACGCAGGTGAAGTGCTCGCAAGGGCGAGTGGATATGGTGGTGTGGATGCCCGATACCATCTATGTGATGGAGCTGATGGTGAACGGCACGGCCGATGTGGCCTTGAAGCAGATCAACGACCGGGGCTACGCCCTTCAAATTTCGGTTGGCAGCGGCCGCTGCCATCAATGTTCCCGCCCGCTGCCATCATTGGCAGCGGCCGCTGCCAATCATGTCCCCGCCCGCTGCCAACCTGAAAAGCACGCCCCTTTTCCCTCTGCGGTGCCTCCCCCTCCCTGTTTGCCGTGCGTCGCCTCTCCTGAATGCACCTCTTTTCACTCGTCATCAGCAATGCTCACCTGCATGTCATCACTTTTTTAGCGAATTGCTTGATGATTTCCTTTTTATTCGTGAAATTCGTGTTATTCGTCTTCATTCGTTGTTAGACTCATCCTTCGTGGAATTCGTGTTGTTTGTTTCATAAATAATGTACGCAAACATTAGATTATAATTGTAAACAAATGTAACATAAGACAAATATTTGCTTGTTTTTTCATAAAAAAAAACAGGTTGTGGCCTATTTGTGATAAAAAATTAGTACCTTTGCAGCCGCTTCATGCTATACATGCCTCAAAAGGGCTGTGAAAAGGTACGCGCTACCTGTCAGGCATGACCAGCAGAACAGGTTCGACTCATGCTCTAAAGAAAGGCTCCATCATAGGCCTATTCTGGAGTTAGGCAGGAGGGATGATGTCCATCAAGACATCGCAACCATTTGGTAATTAAGCATGAATCTGGGTGATGACATCATTCAGAGGAGGGAGAAAAATATCATGTCGCCAACAGTAAGAAAAGTTGACCAAAACAAAGGACCGAGGCCAGATTACAGCATTGTCAGGTGGTATGCCCTTACACATCTGGACCCTGACGCGCTGAAAAGAAGGATAGACGAAGTCAACAGCCAAATGAAGAGAAGTGGCTCTAACACTTGGTATGATTATTTCATACCCTATTCCTTCATTCGCCAGCGTTCCTTGCCCAATGAGACCTCAGAGGAGTTTCAAGGGAACTTCAGTGAAAAGGACGTCAAGGACAACAACCGCATCAGGAATATCCTGCACCGGTTTGTGTTCATCAAGGCTACGGGACATGATGTGAAGCGTCTGCTCGATTCCGACTGGAACAAACACAGTTGGATAAAGCTACAGCCATACGCCGCCACCGCCGACGACATGCGATATGTCCCCGACACCATGATGGACAGTTTCATGAGCGCATGTTACGACCAGCGCGAAAAGTTTGAGCTGACCCCTTTTATCCAGGAGGTGGGAGTGGGTGCCGATGTGATCATCAGCGAAGGCAAGTTCAAGTCTGCCAAGGCCAAGGTGAAGGAGGTCTTCGTGAAGGAAGACGGCCTTCGGCTCACGCTCTCTGTCGAGCTCTTCGCCAACAGTCTGGACATCACACTCCACGACTACAGTGCCGACGATGTCGTGCTGAGCACCGACGACTCCAAGTTCATCAGCGTCAGCTATGCTGACTATATTGAACAGCTCCTGCTCGACATCCTCAGTCGCAGAGTCAACCACAAGGAAACCAACGAAAGCCATCAGGCCGACTTGCACACGCTGAGCATGATTTGGCGCTATCGGCCATCGGGAGTCGACGACCCTTATCTTCACGCACGGGTGATGGCGCTCTCGCTCATCTGTGCCCGCCTTCGTTTCGATGCCTCGGCGCAGCAAGTCCTTCTGCCTCAAGTGGCGAGCCTTCTTGCCAAGCACCAAGGCCATGCCGTCACTCAGAAAAATGCTTTGGCAATGGCGATGCTCCATATCGCCCTCTACATTGCCACCAAATCTCCCACCCACCGCGTCGAAGCCCGGGCGCTTGTCGCCCAGTTCACCGAAGAAGGCCATCCCCTCCGCCGGTTCATTTCCCTCATCCGTCGTTAATCGGTTCAACTCTATCAATTCTTTCAACATCCTTTGTCCTTCTTGGGCATAGTGCATCGATGCCAATGGGTCGGGCCATCATCGAAACTCTAATTCGGCAATTTCAATTTGGTAAATTACAAATCATGGGCAGAATTATAATAGCATTTATATTTGCATTGGTCATTTCTTCATGTAGCCATTACAAGGACATTCCTTATTTCCAGAATGCCGCAGAGTATGATGGCACGGGGAAGGAATTTCTATACGACATGACCATCAAACCGAAGGACTTGCTCACAGTGTTCGTCTATTCAGGCACAGACGAAGCCGCGGTTGCCCAGTTCAACATGCGTGACTTGAGCGTTTTAAACCAAAGAGACCGACGTGTAATGTCCAGTGCAGGTCAACCTGCCCATCGTTATCTTGTCGACAACGAAGGAAATATTGACTTCCCCATTTTGGGGAAGGTCCATCTGGAAGGGCTTACTATTACCCAGGCCAATGAACATATTCACAAACTGATTGTACCATACATGCAATCAGATGCCAACTTTGTGGTTAACACTAATATTGAGAACTATGAGGTGACCGTGATGGGCGAGGTGAAGCACCCAAACACCTTCACCATTACCCGCAACAAATGCACCGTTCTGGAGGCCTTGGCCTTGGCTGGCGACATGACTGTCTATGGCAAGCGTGACAATGTGAAGTTGTTGCGTGAGAAGGCCGACGGCGAATATGAAATCCATGAACTCGACCTGCGCGATGCCAACCTGCTCAACTCCCCCTACTACTACCTGCAGCAGCGTGATGTGCTCTATGTGGAGCCCAACGAGGTGATGGCCCAGAACACCAAGATTGGCCGCACCCGTCAGCTCTGGGTCCGTGGTGCCCAGATTACCGTATCCCTCGGCTCCCTCCTCTACCGCGTGCTGAAATAAGCTGAAATGTAATTCTACTGTATCCCCCAAAAGCCATCTTTGCAGAAGAATTAGCATTTCACATAGGATTATGGTACAGATCAAGCGACTCCCCTATGGCATTTCCGACTTCAGGCAGTTGATGCGTGAAGGCAAGTATTATGTTGACAAGACGATGTTCCTCCCTATGATGGAGGAAACCGACAATTTTCTGTTTCTCATCCGTCCGCGTCGCTTCGGCAAGAGCATCTTTCTGTCGATGCTGCGTGCCTACTATGACATCAACGAGCGTGAGAACTTCCAGGAAACGTTCAAGGGATTGTGGATAGCCGACCACCCGACGCCGGAGAGGGGCAAGTTCCAGGTGCTCCACATGGACTTCTCACGCGTTCTGGGCAACCTTGATAATTTGGAGGAGGACTTCGGTGACTATTGCAATCAGATGCTTGACGACTTCATCGAGCGCTATGCATCGTTCTATGATGACGACTACATCGCCAAAGGCTATGAGCTTAAAAACTTCCGTACGAAGTTTAGCTACATCGACAACAGAGCGAAACGAAAGGGCTATCCACTCTATTTGATTATTGACGAATACGACAACTTCACCAACACCGTGCCCAACGAGAGGGATGAGGCAGTCTACCACGCCCTGACGCATGCTTCAGGCTTCTATCGTGACGTGTTCAAGCTTTTCAAAGGCATGTTCTCGCGCATCCTCATGATGGGTGTCTCCCCTGTAACGATGGATGACCTGACTTCTGGCTACAACATCGCCTCGAACATCTCCATGCGCCCGGAGTTCAACCTGATGCTGGGATTCTCGGAGGAGGACGTGCGCCAGATGATACGCTACTATCAGGGACTGGGCATGTTGAAGGCCGACGAGGATAGCCTCATAGAGGAGATGAAGCCGTGGTACGACAACTACTGTTTCGCCCAGGAAAGTGTGGACACCGACCCTAAGATGTTCAACTGCGACATGGTGTTTTACTACCTGAACCGTGTCATACAAACAGGTAAGAGTCCTCGCGAGATGATTGACCCGAATACACGCACGGACTATACAAAGATGAAGAAACTCATCCAGCTGGACCAGCTGGATGGAAATCGCAGGGGGCTGATACATGAGATTGCCGAGAACGGCTACACCTACGGCACGCTGGCCGAATCGTTCCCCGCCGAGGAGCTGACTCGTCCACAAATCTTTGTCAGTCTGCTGTTCTACTATGGCATGCTGACCATCGGGGGCAATTTCGGGGCCAAGGTAAAGCTCATCATCCCCAATAACAACGTGCGCCGCCAGTACTATGGTTACCTGCTGGAGGAATTCCAGAAGATAGCTCGCGTAGACACGATGGCACTAAGCAATGCCTACGACCAAGCTGCCATCAACGGCGACTGGCTGGCGATGCTCTCATCTATAGCACTTCTCTACCGTGAGACCACGAGCGTCCGCCAGTTGATAGAGGGTGAGCGCAATCTGCAGGGCTTCATGAACGCCTACCTGACGCTGTGTCCCTACTACCTTACGGCCCCCGAGATGGAGATGAATCACGGATTCTGTGACTTTTTCTTGATGCCCGACCTGCGTCACTATCCGATGATACGTCACAGTTACATTCTGGAACTAAAGTACCTGAAGGCCGATGCCACCGACACCGATGCTGCCAGTCAGTGGCAGGAGGCCGTGGAGCAGATTCGTCAATATGCTCAGGGCGGGCGTGTCAGCTATCTTGTAGGCGACACCCAGCTCCATCTGCTCATCATGCAAATCAAGGGCTACGAGACCATACGGATGGAAGAGATAGCCTTCAAGTAGATTATCCAAAATAGATAATCTTTTTCGGATAATAATTGGTCATAAAAGATATAATTTGTAACTTTGCATGGCCTAAAGCAAGCGATGATAACAAATCCTTTTATAACCTACGGCTATGAGTCTGCTGAGTATTTCTGCGACAGGAAAGAAGAGACCAAACAGCTGATGTCGTTGCTGACAAACGGCAACCATGTGGCACTGATTTCTCCCAGACGTATGGGTAAGACGGGATTGTTATGTCATTGTTTTGCACAACCTGAGCTGCACAACCATTTTAATACCTTTTTGATAGACATCTATGCGACAAAGAATCTTCAGGATCTTGTCTACCAGATGGGGCGGAGCATCGTTTTACGGCTGAAGTCGCGTGGCCGTGCTGCCATCGACCGTTTCCTGCAAGTGGTAACCTCTTTGCGTACAGGAATCTCCTTCGATGGTCAGGGTAATGCCAGTTGGAATTTAGGCTTAGGCGACATCAAGACCCCCTCCTTCACGTTAGAGGAGATCTTTGCCTATCTGCAGTCTTCCGATAGGCCCTGTGTTGTCGCTATTGATGAATTTCAGGCTGTCGCTGGTTATCCTGAGCAGAATGTAGAGGCCATGATGCGCACTTTTGTGCAGCAGTGTCGCAATGCTGTGTTTGTTTTTTCTGGTTCGCAGAAATCCATGATGAGCGAGATGTTTTCTTCGCCGGCCAGGCCCTTTTATCAGAGCGTGTCTTTGATGTTTCTGAAGCCTGTCGCCCTGACAGCGTATGAATCATTTGCTAAGTATCATTTTGAAAAGGCCGGAAAGCAGATAGAAAATGGAGTGGTAAGGGCTATTTACGAGCGTTTCGATGGTGTCACATGGTACCTGCAGAAAGTGCTCAATCAGCTTTATGCGTTGAAAGATGATGTGGCGGTTCCAGATGTCGCTACGGCCGTCAACACCATTATTGGGCAAAATGAAGATGCCTACAAAGATACACTTTATCAACTGACAGCCCGTCAGCGTGATTTGCTTATGGCCGTCAGTCGTGAAGGCAAGGCCACACAGATTACGGGCAACTCGTTTGTAAAGCGTTATCATCTTTCTTCTGCCAGTAGTGTACAGAAAACGGCACAGTCTTTGGTCTCCAAGCAGTTGCTAACCTACCAGCAGGGAACTTACGAAACCTATGACAAGTTCTTGTCAGAATGGCTGAGAAACAATTAGTCTCTTTAAATTTGAGTTGCTTTTCCTGAAAGTTCACTATTTCTCATTTTTGATATCTTTTGCTTCTCAGAGGAGTGCTTCCCCGGTGAATTAATTAAAGATAATGTCTTCTGTCAATAATAAGCGAATAGCCAAGAATACGGTATATCTTTATCTGCGCATGCTGTTGGTGATGGCAGTAAGCCTTTACACGGTACGCGCGATACTGGACATACTGGGCGTTGTAGACTATGGCATCTATAATGTTGTGGGGGGCGTGGTGACCATGTTTGCCTTCATGAACCGCACGCTTGCAACTTCGTCACAACGGTATTTCTCTATTGCTTTAGCCAAGAATGACCATGAGGATTTGAAACGTGTATTCAGTCTGAACCTGACGGTGTTTTCTTTGTTGGGGGTAATTGTGGTATTCTTGCTGGAAACTGTGGGACTGTGGTTCGTGAATAACAAGATGACCATCCCCGTGGAGCGTTTGGGAGCTGCCAACGTGGTCTATCAATTGTCCATCATCTCCATGCTCTTTCATATCGTGGTCATCCCCTATATGGCTTTGGTAATAGCTTATGAGAAAATGAATGTTTTTGCTATTATTGGAGTTGTGGAAGCGATTGGTAAGTTAGGGATTGTATTTCTGCTTACCGTTATAGCATTTGATAGGCTGATTGTTTACGGCGTTCTTGTATTGCTCTTAGCTTTTGGAACATCGTTATGGTATATTTTCTACTGTCTGAAGCATTATCCCGAGAGCCATTTCAGATGGTACTGGAATAAAAAGGAAGCTTTAGAACTGTTAGGCTTCTCTGGATGGCACTTTCTTGGCACGTTTTCCATAACTTGCAGAAGTCAAGGTATCAATATATTGCTCAATATGTTCTTTAATCCGGCAGTTAATGCTGCTAGAGCTGTTGCATATCAGGTCTATGGAGCCGTCCACCAGTTGGTTACAAATTTCTTTACAGCGGTTAAGCCTCAGATATACAAATCATATGCTAGTGCTCAGCATGATGAAATGTTCAAGCTAGTAATGCGAAGCTCTTTATTCAGCATGTATTTAATATCGCTTCTGATATTTCCGTTAATAGCAAGTACAGAATTTGTTCTTGGCCTATGGTTAAAAGAACTTCCAGAATACACAATTGTATTCGTGCAACTTGTTTTGTTGAATGGATTGGTTGATTCTGTTGACGCTCCGTTATCTGCTACTGCATTGGCAACAGGGAAGATTCGAAAATACGAGATAGCAGTATCTTCGGTTATTTTAGCTAACATACCAATTTCTTACGTGGCGTTAAAGATGGGCAGTAATCCTGATATTACGATGGTGATATCTATCATCCTCTCATGTATAGATGTATTTGTCAGGACGTTGATGCTAAAGGGTATGATGAATTTCCCTATGAAAAAATATATGGTCTTATTTGCAAAGGTTCTCGTTGTATCCGCTATATTGACATTTATATGTAAATTTGTTTTGCTTGATATTGTCAACAGTATCTGGCAAGTAATACTTGTCTCTTTGGTCGTTTTTATACTTCAGACATTATTGTATGCCCTAATAACAGATAAATCAGACAGAGAAGCTGTCGTTTGTATTATAAAGAAAAGAATAGGCAAACACTAAGATTTCCGAAGTTTTTTTATTACTTCAAAGATGAAAATATATACTGTAACGTATCTTATTAATAATTATGGTTCAATTCTTCAAGCTTATGCATTACAAAAACGCTTGCAAGAATTTGGTGGGAATCCAATTATAATAAGGAAAGAAGCACCAGCAAAAGGGTCATTTATGCACACTTTGCGGGTCATCTTAAAGCCACAAAAGCATTATTCCCTTTTTCAAAGAATTAAGAAAGAGTGTCAGAAGAAAAAATTCAATATTAAAAATTCAAAGATTTCTAATTTCATCAACGCAAAACTTTCCGTAACAATAATTAGTGATATAGGGCAATTTAAAAATAACCTCTCTGCTAATGATGTATTTCTCGCTGGAAGTGATCAAATATGGAATGTTCTTAATTCAACCTTATCAAGTTGGTATTCTTTTAAATGGATAGATTCCAATAAAAAATATAGTTATGCGGCCAGTATAGGGTTGGACGAACTGACTGAATCTCAGAAGCAGTTGTATGCTGATGGATTATTAGGCTTCCATACCATATCGTTAAGGGAGTCTCAAGCTGTTAGTTTGTTGGCTCCATTGTTTAAGGGGAAAGAGGTGAGACAAGATTTAGACCCGACTCTTCTGTTTGATGGTTCATTCTGGCGAAAAATGGAAACAGGAAGATTGATAGAAGAACCATACGTCTTTGTTTATATGCTAAGGCCAGATATGAATGTCATAGAGTTGGCGAAACAAATAGCTAAAAAAAGGGGTTATGAGGTTATTTATACAGGATTATATGCAGATAAGATGACAGGTGTTACCACAATATGTGATGCAGGAATAGAAGAGTTCTTGTCGTATATTGATAATGCTGAAGCTGTTGTTACGAATTCATTTCATGGAACCGTCTTCTCTGTTCTGTTTCATAAGCCTTTCCTCTCTGTAAAATTGCAGACTACTTCATCGCGAGTAGAAAGTTTCCTTAATATAATTGGGATGAAATCAAGACTTGTTCAGGCACCTTTTGCATCAACAGATATTCCTGATGTTGACTATCAAAAAGTAGAACAGATTCTTGGTATAGAAAGAAACAAATCCTTGGATTACTTGGCAAAAATATGTGAAGCGTAATGGAGTGGAATTTAAATACAGACCAATGTAATGGCTGTTGTGCTTGCGCTGATGCATGCCCTGTTGGTGCAATAACTATGGAAGTGGATATTTCTGGGAGCAGACGTCCTCAATTGAATAGTTCACTATGTATATCTTGCTCCAAATGTAAAAAAATATGTCCTCAATTCTCTTCACCAAAAAGTGTGGGCTTCGATAAGCAATCCTATATTGGTTTATGCGAAAATAGTACTTTATATCAGAGATCGTCATCGGGCGGTATTTTCGCTGCTTTGGCTGTATCCTTTTTAAAAAGAGGCGGGGTAGTTTATGGAGCAGCGATAACCCGGTTTAATAAAAGAGTTGAATGCCGGCATTTGAGAATTACGGATTGTAAAGACCTCCATCTTATTCAGGGAAGCAAATATGTCCAGAGTAAAATGGACGGGGTTTATAAAATGATTAAAGAAGATATAAAGGCAGGAAAAGACGTTCTATTCTCTGGTACCTCATGTCAGGTTGCTGCAATAAAGAACGTATTTGGCGAGCACGAACAGTTATTTACGGTTGACCTCGTATGTCATGGCGTACCTAAAGACTCAGTCTACAATAATTATATAAGCTATTTAGAGAAAAAATACAAATCAAGCATCCAAGATGTTTCTTTTAGAGTAAAAGGGTATCGAAATTTCTGGAGTACCTCTACGTATGTGCTAAAATTATTATTTAACGGAAAACAATCAAATAAAATTGTTTTCATTCCGAAGGACAAATCTGCGTATTACAAATTGTTTTTACAGAGGGCGTGTTATAGAGAGTCCTGCTATTCATGCCAATATGCTTCATTAAACAAACCTGCAGATATGACGTTTGGTGACTTTCGACCCACGTCTATAGAGTATCATGAGTATAACTTACAAAAGGCTTATACATATTCTTCTATAATAGTTCATACGTCAAGAGGAAAGATATTATTGGATAGCGCAAAAAAATGTGTTCAATTAGTTCCTATACCCATTGAGGTGATGGTAAAGCACCATAGTAATTTGCAACGGCCCAGTACAATTACTGATGAAGGGAAGCAACTAAAAGAACTTTATAATCAAAAGGGAATCGAGGGGTTACAAAAGGTTATAAATAAGAAATATTTGTTAGATCAATTAAAGTTGTCTTTAAAGAATAAGTTGAAAAAAGTAAAAAGTTCTATAGGGTGACTAATAAAGATGTTTTATCTATAGGTTAAGCTATGGTATTATTTCAATACTTACAAGAACAGCAGATTCCGTTTGAACAGGACGTATCCTTGTCGAAGAAGACGTGGATTAAGACGGGAGGTATATGCGGTTGCTGGATTACACCAGCAAGTGTCAAGCAACTGACAGAGGTATGCAGATACTTGCAGGCTAATAGTATTAAGTTTGACGTTGTAGGCCAGACATCTAATATTTTCTTTCATTCCACCTATAATCCCGAGGTGATTGTTTCTACCGTCCGCGTGAACGACTATAACATAGAAGAGGCTATCATCACTTGTGATTGTGGGGCAAATGTGATGAAACTGGCCAAGTACTGCATGTCGCAAGGCTATTCAGGTTTCTATGGACTTGTGGGACTCCCTGGCACGGTGGCTTCTGCAGTTGTAAATAACGCCGGGTGTTTTGGTTGTTCTATTTCATCCATGCTCATCAGTGCTGACGTATTAATGCCCGATGGCTCTGTACAGATTTTTAAAAAAGACGATTTCGGCTACGAAAAACGCTCGTCGAAATTCAAAAGAGGAGAGATAAAAGGAATTGTCCTCTCTGTAAAACTAAGACTTCAAAAAGCCGACAACATTGAGGAAGAATATAATAAGTCTGAGGAGACAAAGCTATATCGAAAGACCAAGCAAGAGGGGCCAAAGCTGAATTTAGGCAGTGTATTTGCAAAACTCGAAAAGAAACGGAACATAAAGAATAAGTTGGCTTCCCTTTTGTCAAAAGTTGCGGCAGTATGCCATTTTGCACCGCGAAAGCGAGCTTATAAAAAGGCACTGCTCACGCTATATGGTTACACAGATTTGAACAACTATATTTCTGACAAGCAACTGAACACCTTTGTGTGGCGAGATGAAGAAGCGGAGCAGAAGTTTGTCAGATACAAAGAGTTTATGGGGAAAGTATTCAAAGACTTAACCATAGAAATTGAAGAAAGGCAATGAAAATAGGGATATTGACATACCATAGGGCAGAGAACTATGGTGCCCTGCTTCAGGCATACGCAACTAAGACCTATTTGCAAAGCCTTGGTCACGACGTGTCGTTTGTGGACTATTGGCCGAAGTATCACTCTGACTATTTCAGCATTTTCCCCATTCGGGCTTTCAATAAAAGAAACGCCAAGGGCATAATTTTAATGCTGCTTCGCCTTGCCCTTTGGGGCGTTCCCAGATATATCCGCAAAAACCGTCTTCAAAGATTCATGCGCAAAAAGCTGGAACTGCCGAAAGTTCCTTTGTATACGAATGACGAATGCAAGACGGAGAAATATGATGTGGTGATATACGGCAGTGACCAGATTTGGCGCAAGCAGAATCTGGGCGGTGTAGGCTTTGATGCCTGGTACTTTGGCTCTGAAAATGTCTTGGCTGACAAGAAAGTGGCATTCGCTGGAAGTATGGGTGCTGTAAGTTTTGATGATGAAGATGAAGTGTATGTGCTTCAACAGATGAGGAATTTCGACAATTTGTCTGTCAGAGAGAAAGATTTGCACGATTTCCTGTCCCTAAAAGGCATTGGTTCACAATTGGTGTCCGACCCTGTTTTCCTCTTGCAAAAAGAGGAATGGACGAAAGTGGCGCCCTCTGGTCCCATAAACAAGAAATACATTCTGTTTTATAACCTGCTGAATACTCGGGAAAGTGTAAGTTTTACTAACCGATTGAGTCTTACAACAGGTTTACCCGTTGTTGAAATTAACAAGGTCTTGACACCCTCCCGTTTTTTTAGCAGACGCTATGTTAGCTGTGCTTCAGTGGAACGATTTCTCAGTCTGATAGCCCATGCTGACTACGTTGTGAGCAACTCCTTTCATGGCGTGGCATTTTCATTGATTTTTGAGAAGCAATTCTTTGCAGTGGGCATGCGCGAGAAGGCTAATCGTGTTGTGTCACTATTAGAGAGCTTGGACTTAAAAAGCAGATATGTTGTTGATGGCCGCTCTTTGTCGGAAGACGATTCTTCAGTTATTGACTATGCCGCAGTAAAGAAAAAGCTTCAAGTGCTTGTTGACGGGTCTGTAAAGTATTTAAATCTATGCATCCAACAAATAAACTGAATACTCAGCCTTTCTTCTTCGTATTCGTAGTTGGTCTGTTGTTATATTTCCTGTCGTCGATTAATTTGTGGAATAATCAGATGACGGGTGGTGCGTCTACTTTATCGGAAGAAAGATGGCTGTTATATAGTGGCATTTTTTTAGTAGCCACTAGTGCTATGGTATGGCGGACAACTCGCTTTTTCAAAATGGAAGGTATTCATGTGGTGTGCGTGCTTTGGATTTGTCTGATGCCAATATTTATTTTATATAATAAGGGCTCATTTGGTGATTGTGTTTACACCATTCTGTGGCCTTTGTTGTTTGAAGCCTCCTATGTTTGCGGTTCTGTTGGCAGCAGATATGTGGATTCCTTGAAAAAGGTGTTCATTGTTTTGGCAATCTGGGGGACGTTTTTGTTCCTTCAAACCAGAGTGAATTTATTTGAGAGAGAGACTGCCCAGTCAAACACCATTTATTTTTCCTTCTTAACCCTTCCTTGGTTGTTGCTTGTCAAAAAGAAAAATCATAGGCTGTTTCTACTCATCCTATTCACCATATTGGTGGTATGGTCGCTTAAACGGTCTGCCATGCTTGCCGTTGTCCTCTGCTGGAGTTGTTATATGCTCATGCTGTTGAAAAGGAAAAGGAATAAGCTGTTGGGAACAATACTAATTGCAGTGGTGTTATCTGGTGGTATCTTAGGCTATTCATTCAGTGATTCAATATTGAAAGGAGAACTATCAGAACGTGTGAATAGGGAAGAGACCGATGAAGGTCGAAATCGTCTGGCTATTTATACGGTTACTTGGGCTATGATTGAGAATTCTTCTGTTGACAAATTATTTTTTGGCCATGGCCATTATGGAGTTCGCAAAGATTCCTTCTTGGAAATTTCTGCCCATAACGATTTCCTTGAGGTAATCTATGATTATGGTCTCGTCATCTTGGTGCTCTATCTTGGACTGTGGGTTTATGTCATAAAAAGGTGTGTGCGCTTGTTTCGCGACGAGTCACCACTCTTCCTTCCATACGCCGTATCACTCTCCATCTTCATCGTCATGTCAATGGTGAGCCATCTGATTCTTTATTGTTCCTATTTCCTTTTCCTTGTGCTGTTTTGGGGTAGTATAGAAGGCGCTTATTTTAGCCAACATGATGTCAGGAAACAAATCCAAATAAAGTAATAATGAGAGTCGTTTTCGTTACACGCGGCTATCCGTCGAAAGATAATCCAATGGCGGGTAATTATGAGGCCGTGCAAGCCAAAGCCTTGGCGAAAAAAGGGGTCGATGTGTCTGTCATTTGTACAGAAACACGTAGCATCTTACATCTTTTTGGTCGAAACAAGGTTGAATCCTTTGATGACGAAGGCGTGCATGTATATAAAAGCCACCCAGTGTTGCTGGTTATTCCCAAAATGCTATTCCTGTCTAATTGGCGACTGAACAATTGGATTTTGAGTCGTTCCCTTCATCAATTGTTTCAGAGATGTTGCAGCGAAATAGGGAAACCTGATATTATTCATGCCCATATTATAGGGTTTGCTTTTCGTTGCAAACGTATACTGGAGAAGCATGACATTCCATTAGTCATCACGGAGCATTGGTCAAAAATCAACGATTTAACTTTTACTTCGGTTCGATTAACTCGATGGGCGAAAATGTATTTTAAAGCAAAAAGAGTCATTGCCGTTTCCAACCAATTATCAAAATCGCTGAAAGAAAAATATAGTGTAGATAGTATAGTTGTCAACAATATGGTCAGCGACACTTTTTTTAGCGGCAATATGATTTCGAAGAAAAAGAAAGGCTATAAATTTATTGCTGTGGGTAGCCTTCGCCCCATAAAAGGCTTTGACCTATTGATTAAGGCTTTCAACAAATGTCATTTCGCTCCTGACATTTGTTTAGACATTGTTGGCGGTGGTGAGGATATGCACATTTTACGAGAACTGATAAATAAATATGGGATACAGCAACAAGTAAGGCTTCTTGGATTGAAACAACCTGAAGAAGTTGGAAAATTGATGGCAGAAGCCGATTGTTATGTCTTGGCGAGCCATTCAGAAACTTTTGGCATCGTCTGTATAGAGGCCATGGCGAAAGGCTTACCAGTCATCGCAACAAGATGTGGAGGACCGGAAGAATTTATTAACGAGCAGAATGGTGTGTTGATACCCGTGAATGATGTGGATGCTTTGGCAGAAGCCATGCAGAATATGTATAAGAATGCACACTTTTATAACCATGAGGCTATTAGGGACTATAGTCAATGCCATTTTTCTGAAAGCGCAATTGCCGACCAAATTATTGCGGTTTATAAAGAGGTAACAAGGAATAACGTATTAGAATAGTCTATTTATTATTATTTAATTAACAAAATTATGGAATTACAAGAATTTATTGAGAATTTTGCAGCTCAGTTTGATGATACTGACGCAAGTGAAATCAAGGCTGAAACCGTGTTTAAGGAACTGGACGAGTGGTCATCGCTGATAGCTCTCTCGGTCATCGCTATGGCCGATGAGGAGTATGAGGTGACGCTGAAGGGTGACGATATCCGCAATGCCAACACTGTTGAGGACCTGTTTAATACAGTGAAATCTAAGAAGTAATTATGGCTTTTTTAGAGCTTAAGAACGTAAGGATCGCCGGTATAGCAGCCGGCGTTCCTAAACAGGTTTTCAGCAACCTTCATCCCGACGAGTCGGATTGCATATCTACAGAATATGCACCTGAGGATTTTGTCAACGTGACGGGAGTTGAAGAGCGCCGTGTTTCTGATACCCTGACGACTTCCGACTTGTGTTATGAAGCAGCAGAAAAGCTGATTGCAGACTTGGGGTGGAACAAGACTGATATTGAAGCAATCGTATTTGTATCCCAGACAGCGGACTATTGGCTTCCTGCTACATCCTGTATATTGCAGGACCGTTTGGGCCTCTCCAAGGAATGTTATGCTACTGATGGCACGCTGGGATGTTCTGGATGGGTATATGGCTTGAGCCAGGTGGCTTCTCTGCTTTCCACAGGTGAAATAAAGAAGGCACTATTGCTGGTTGGTGATGCCAAAAAGCGTATTGAAGCTACACATGATCCGCTTTTTGGCCATGCTGGTACTGCTACAGCCATTGAGTATAAGGAAGGGGAACAGGGGTTCAAGTTCCACTTCGGTACTGACGGGTCAGGTTATGATGCAATCATTATTCCTGACGGTGGCGCAAGAAATCAGGTTTCTTTGAAGTCATTTGAGACAGAGGAAATAGAAGGAAAGATGATGAATCGGCTGCAAACCAGAATGAAAGGTATGGATGTCTTTTCATTTGGCATTACAACAGCTCCCAAGTCTATCAAAAAATTGAGCGAGCACTATGGGTTCAATTATCAAGATGCTGACTATTTCGTGTTCCATCAAGCCAATATGAAAATGAACAATATGATTGTCAAGAAGTTGAAACTTGATGCGGAGAAGGTTCCGTCATGTATGTATCATTTTGGCAATACATCATCGGCTTCAATACCTTTGACTATTGTAAGTCAGTTGAAAGGAAAAGTTGAAAAACAACCGACTAGATTCATTTGCTGTGGATTTGGGGTAGGTTTGTCTTGGGGAACTGTGGCATTTGAAGTAGAGAACATGATCGTTTCTGATTTGGTAGAAGTTGAAGAAAATACAAAATAGATGTGATGAGTTATAATCCGTTTTCATTAGAAAGCAAAACAATTTTGGTGACTGGCGCCTCTTCTGGTATTGGCCAAAAAACAGCTGTTGAATGTTCGAAATTGGGTGCTTCTGTTATTCTGACAGCAAGAAATCAAGAACGTTTAAATGAAACTTTTTGCCAGTTGGAAGGAACGGGTCATGGACAGATATTAGCAGAACAAACTAACGAGGAACAGGTAATGGAACTGGTTAACAGTATCCCTGTTCTTGATGGAGTCGTATTATGTGCTGGTAAAGGCATGACTTTACCTTTCCCATTTTGTACAAGGGAAAAATATGATGAGGTTTTTAATGTGAACTATTTTGCTCCTGTTGAATTGTTAAGGCTTTTGGTGAAGAAAAAGAAACTTAACAAGAATTCTTCAGTTGTATTCGTGTCTTCGATAGGAGGGAACGGTTCGTATAGTCTCGGTAATCAAATTTATGGTGCATCGAAAGCGGCCATCAATTCAACGATGAAGTTCTGTGCTCGTGAACTGGCTGGAAAGAAAATCAGGGTGAACAGTGTGAATCCGGGAATGGTTAACACTAAGCTCATTCAGGGTGGGGCCATCTCAGAAGAACAGCACAAATTGGATATGGAAAAATACCCGTTGAAACGTTATGGCGAAACAGAAGACATTGCTTATGGCATAATCTATTTGCTGTCGAATGCTTCTTCATGGATTACAGGGCATGCTCTTGTGATAGATGGTGGCGTAACAATATGAGAAAATGAAACTATTACAGGATAAGGTGTGCATTATCACGGGTGCAGCACAGGGCATCGGCAAAGGTATAGCCGAGCAGTTTGCTGCTGACGGGGCCACTGTCTATGCCTGTGACCTGCGTGAAGGCTCTATGGATGAGTGGGCGCTGGAGTGCGGCGAAAGGCATGGTACTCGCGTCATTCCGATGTACTTCGACGTGACGGATGCCGCGGCCGTGAAAAACGCATTTATGGTCATCTTCAAGGCAGAGAAGCACATCGATGCGCTGGTGAACAACGCCGGTGTGGTGTTCAACAAGAAAATAGGCATGATTGTGCGGCAGGAAACGGAACTGATGTTCCGCATCAACGTCATCGCAGTTATCGAACTGGTTCAGTTGGCATCGCGCCTGATGGCCCGAACGGGAGGCGGCTCCATCGTAAACATCGCATCTGTAACGGCTGTGCTCGGTTCTCCAGGTCAATCGGCCTATTCGGCCACGAAGGGTGCCATTATATCGTTTACGAAGTCGGCTGCGAAGGAGTTAGCCCCGCAGGGCATCCGCGTGAATGCGGTGGCACCAGGCATCGTGAAGACGGAGCGCTTCGCCGAGCTGTATGAGAGCGATGGAGCAAAGATAGACCAGCGCATCTCGCGCATTGGCCTTGGCCGTCTCGGCACACCTGAGGACATCGCTAATGCCTGTGCATTCCTCGCCTCCGACCGTGCCAGTTATATCTCCGGTGAAATCCTCGGGGTAAACGGCTGCGCGTCGATTTAAGTGAGTCGAAAAAACTTGCCTGCGGCGCAACGTGAATGACCATTAATGACACGTAAATGATTCGTAATTATTTTTTTGCATTCGTGTGTATTTGTGAACATTTGTGTGAAAGAAAAAAGGAATTCACGAGTCATTCGCGGACATTACAGACTCTAAAGTCAAGTGAATACCGCAGCATAGTTTTTGGCACAATATTTTGAAAATCCAATAAAAAGTCATATCTTTGCACCGAGTTATTAAGACAACGACTTTGATGGAGGATAATAATCGGTTAGTAGCTAATGAGCCAGCAGCTGCGTATGGGACAACCTCGTACACAGATGTGATGTACCTTCTCCACACGATGAGGATGAGTCCTGAAGTGAAAGAGAAAGTGGGACATCGCCTTGTACTCGAGGTTACTTCAGAAAACCTGGCTAAGGCTTATGCACGATTGGATTATCTGGCTACACTGGAGAAAGACTGGGACGGAGAAGGGGCTTTGCCTATTTCTCGCCAAGTTCTTAATAATGTCAAGAACACTCTGCTTATCTCAGAAGATAATGATTGGAAAGACTGGATGATAGGGCCTGATACAAATGCGACTTTGGGCCTTCAGTCAAAGAAGACGGATGCTTGTATGAGCATTGGGGCAGATGACTATTCCTACTATGCACTGATTGACGGCAAGGAGTATTACTCCAACCATGTAAGTTTTTCACCTTCATCGTTTTTGGATGTAATGAGGAAGATTGGATGAAACGATGGATGACCGAATAGCAGATAGTGAAATCGTAACACGAATTTTGAGGCGGGATTGGTTTGACGAAGGAAAACTAATGCATGTCGCTTTTGCCCTTAGGAATGGTGAGACTTACCTGTCTGTTAATCGCTATTTTATCGATACCTACGAAGATGATGTGAAATCTTTTGTAAGTAATCATCCTGCTTATGCTTTTGGAGATGACTTCCAGGACTATTGTTGCGCTGAGCTTCATGTCGGAGAGGTTAGAGACATTCATGTTGCCCTTGATGAAAAACAGGTTGACATCGACGTTGACGTAGAACCTCGTTCCGCCCATGTTAAGTCGCATGCTGGTATTTTCACCCGTTATGAGAATGCCAATCTGAAGCCTGGGACGTCTTTGGAGATTGTTAAAGGAATGCCAAATGTGGCTGCTGACGTTGTTCTCTTGAAAGTACGTATGCAGTTAATGAAGCTATCCCATTGCCAACAAACAAGGTTCTCGTTGCCTGCGGCGCAACATGAATGACCATAAATGACCCACAAATGATCCATGAATATTTCTGGGCATTCGTGTGTATTCGTGAACATTTGTGTGAAAGAAAAAGTTATTCACGATTCATTCGCGTCCATTCACGGGTATTCTTGCGTCCATTCTGTAGCAAGCGGCAAAGCCGAGCGCACGTGAAAAAACTTGTCTGCGACGCAACGTAAATGACCACAAATGGCCCGTAAATGATTTTTTGAGTATTCGTGAATGATTTGTGGAAATTCGTGTAAAAAACAATTAGTCTCGTTGCGAGACAATTATAATTAATGATGCTGAATCTTGACAAGTGGCCGAGTGATTCGGTTGCTGCTATTGATGCCCAGGGGGCCACGCTGACATACGGCGCGCTGCGCCAGTTTGCTGGTGAGGCAGCACAGCTGATGCCTTCGCGCTCACTGCTGTTCCTGCTTGTGGAGAATAACGTGGGTGGTATCGCCTGGGCTATCGGGAACATCTGCGCAGGGAACGTGCCGCTAATTCTAAATGCCCATTTGGACAAGGAGCTGTATAGAGGTCTCTTTGAACTATACCAGCCTCCCTTCGTTTGTGTGCCGGAGGTCATGGCTGACACTTTCTCGTATAAAACAGTGGCCACCCACTATGGCTACACGCTGATGAGGACGGGCAACGAGGCCTGTCCGATGAACGACGAGCTGTCACACCTGCTGCCAACATCGGGCAGCACGGGCAGCCCGAAACTCGTGCGCCACAAGTACGAGAACATCGAGGCGGCTGCACTGAACATCTCTACGTTCTTTGCGCTGACGGAGAAAGACCGTCCGCTGATGGTGCTCCCCTTGTATTATACGATGGGCCTGTCGATGGTGTTCAGCCATTTCTATGTGGGTGCGACGGTGCTCATCACGAACCAGAGCATGACGGACAGGAACTTCTGGCGTTTTCTGAAAGAGGAACGTGCCACGAGCTTCACGGGGGTGCCGTATAGCTTCGAGATTCTGAACCTGATGCGCTTCTTCCGCATGGACCTGCCCGACCTGACGCTGCTGACACAGGGCGGCGGAAGGATGCCAAGGGAACTGAACCTGAAGTTCGCTGAGTGGTGCCGTGACACAGGACGTCAGTGGATAGCCACCTACGGACAGTCGGAGTGTACGGCGCGCATGGCCTGGCTACCTGCAAAGTGGGCGATAGAGAAGGTGGGCAGCATCGGCGTCGCAGTGCCGAATGCGGAGCTGTCACTGATAGACATGGACGGCCAGCCCATCACCACGCCAAACACGGAAGGTGAGATGTGCTACCGTGGCAGGAACGTGACAATGGGCTATGCCCGCTGTCGTGAGGACCTGCTGAAGGGTGACGAGCGTCATGGATTCATCCGCACGGGCGACTTGGCCTATTTCGACGAGGACGGCTGCTACTATATCGTAGGCCGCATGGGCCGCTTCCTGAAGCTCTTTGGCATGCGCGTCGGACTGGATGAGTGCGAGCGTATCGTGAAGGGGAAGTACCAGATAGAGTGTGCCTGTGTGGGCACCGACGAGAAGATGCTGGTCTATATCACCGATGAGCAGTACAAGGTCCAGGTGAAGGACGAACTGGTGAGCCGCCTGAAGCTGGTTGCCTCGTCGTTCGAGGTGCGTGTCATCGCTGAGATACCGAAGAACGAGGCTGGCAAGACGCTTTACGCTAAACTGGAAAACAAATAATATTAACAGGAAACGAACGATAACAATAAGACGATTCTAAGGGCACAAGAATACAACGGCTATAGCCCTGCTCATTATTTCTGTCTGCGACGCTACAAAAATATACATAAATGAGAAACGAATAATCCATAAATATTTCTGAGCATACGTGTTCATTTGTGGATAATCGTGTAAAAAAGTATTCACGATTTATTAGCGTTCATTTATGAGCATTTATGTTGCGCCGCAGGCAAAGAAAGATATATGGGAATTGGTCTGATACGTGTAATTACGTTTCTTAAATTAGAAAACAATCATGGAGAATTTAGAGAAGTACAACAACGCGTTTGTGGAAGTGTTCGGCGCCAAGGCCGAGGAGTTGAATGACAGCTACAGCAAGGAGACGGTGGACGAATGGGACTCCGTGCACCAGCTGAGCCTGATAGCCGCCTTCGAGGAGGCCTTCGACATCATGTTCGACCCCGAGGACATCATGGAGATGACTTCCTACGCCAAGGGCAAGGAGCTCCTCGCCAAGTACGATGTCGTCTTATAACGCCAATAGCCGTCAGTGTTTTTGCCTGCGGCGCTACATAAATGACCGTAAATGAACCATAAATGATTCGCAAATATTTTTGAGCATTCGTGTGTATTTGTGAATATTTGTGTGAAAAAAGAATTCACGGTTCATTCACGTCCATTCACGGATATTTGCGTGAAAAAGATTGCCTGCGGCGCAACACGAATGCCCCACGAATGATTCATAAATATTTTTGAGCATTTATGTCTATTCGTGTTCATTTGTGTGAAGGAAGAAAACAAAAAAGATTTGCAGTAAATAATGGCTAAGTGGGAAATAAAGAACGTTAACATCGCGGGTGTAGCGATGGCCGTGCCGGAGCATACCGTGAAAACCGCCGATATAGACCTCTTCACGCAGGAGGAAGCTGATGTCTTCGACAAGACCGTCGGAATCAAGAGCCGCCACATCGCCCCTGATACGATGTGCGCCTCGGACATGTGCCAGGCTGCTGGAGAGAAACTATTGGAAGAGCTTGGATGGGAAAAAGACAGTGTGGATGTCCTCGTCTTCGAGTCGGTGACAGGCGATTATCGCACTCCTCCAACTTCCTGTCTGCTGCAAGATAGGATGGGGTTGTCGGAGAGTTGCTTCTGTGTAGATATCCCCATGGGTTGCTGCGGTTGTATGTATGCCATTGTCGTAGCCGGCAATCTGCTGACAACTGGCCAGGTTAAGCGTGCATTGCTCCTTGTTGGTGACACCGCTTTACGTATGGGGTCGATGAAGGACAAGAGCCGTGTTCCTCTCTTTGGTGACGGCGGTACAGCAATGGCTCTTGAGTATGATGCTTCGGCCCATGACATCATCATTGACTTTCATACTTTTGGCAAAGGTGCCGAGGCTTTGATGACTCCTCATGGTGGTTTTCGCCATCCCGCCACGCCAGAGTCTTTCATCTATGAAGACTTCGGTAATGGCATCGTCCGCGCTCCCTACCATACGATGATTAACGGTATGAACGTTTTCTCGTTTGCCATCAGCAGACCGCCGAAGAGCGTGGAGCAGTTTATGGCAGACTATCACATTGACCGTAATAACGACATCGACTTCTTCTTGATTCATCAGGCTAATAAGATGATTGTGGACAGGGTGGTGAAGAAGCTGAAGTTGCCGTTAGAGAAGGTGCCTTATAACTTGGAGGAATTTGGCAATTTAGGGGGAGCTTCCATTCCCTCTCTAATGGTAACAAGAATAGACGAAAGATTACGTAAAGAAGAAATGTCTTTGCTTTGTTCATCTTTTGGCTTGGGCTTGAGCTGGGGGACAATGTTTCTAAAGACAAAACCTATGGTGGTGCCAAATTTGTTGTTATGTTAATTAGTGAGAATCAAAAGACTGAAACGCTGATTGAATGGGCTCGTAGTAATCAATTTAAAATGACACAGAGATGAAAAATGTACGCTTATCCCAGATGAGTAAAGAAGACAGGAAAGTATTTCACTCCAAATTAGTTGGGATATTACAAAAAATAATGGAGGTCTGTGAAGAAAACAATATCCATTGGTTTGTTGGATACGGTGCCTGTATTGGAGCAATTCGCCATAAAGGATGTATTCCTTGGGATGACGATATAGACGTGTGCATGCCACGGCCTGACTATGACCGTTTTGTAGAGATTTGTAAAGATACAGAATTGGGTGATTATGAGTTGGCTACCCCTTATGATACGCCTGGTTATCATGTGTCCTTTGTTAGGATGTATGATAAAAACAGTACATTGTATTTTACTACTCATTCGCTTCATGTAGCAGGTATTTATATTGATATTTTTCCCATAGATGGTGCGTCGGATGGTAATATAGAATCAAATTTTAGATGCTGTCGTTTTTTTAAAAGAATATCTAGGAGATCGCGATTGTATTATTCTAAGAGCGATCTTTGGCATTTGATAAAAAAGGGGAAGATTTGTCGCTATTCTCTATATATTTTTACGTCTCTATGCAGGAGACCCATTCAAAAGGTAAGTTTAAAAATGATTGAGAAAACAACACGAAAGTATCCTTATGAATGTAGTGAGTTTTGTATGTTTTATGAAACTGAAGTTTATGGTTTGAGGAGGAATGTTATTCCCAAGAAATGGATTGAGGAAACTGTCTGGGTACCATTTGAGAATGTTCAAGTTCGTATCCCCAAATATTATCATGAATATCTAACTCATATATATGGTGATTATATGACTCCACCGCCAGATGATAAGAAAGACGACAGACATATTGTTAAATACTTAGATTTTGAAAAACGATTAACTAGGGAAGAAATACTGGCTCTTTTGTCTGAGTAAATTTAGTAGAATGTGATAATGATATAATATGCAAGAACCTATTCAAACGACAGGCGGAGTATTACATCGGGAAGATATTGAATTTATAAACAATTGTATCTCCGAAGTATTTGACTGCAAGCCAGAGGAAATTTTAGAATTACAACCTTTACAAAAAGGTCTTTCCAATTCTGTTCTTTCTTTTAGGTACAACGGAGGCAAATATGTGTTTCGCTACCCAGGCTTAGGCTCTGAGATACTCATTGATAGGGGAAGGGAATCGATTGTTCAAAAGCAAATAGAGGATGCCGGTGTAGATACCTCGCTTGTTGCCATGAGTGTTCGCTATGGATGGAGATTATCTCGTTTCGTGGAAACTAGGCCATTCAATTATCATGATGTGAACGATATGGTAAGAGGTATCATTCAACTACGGAAACTTCATGCTGTACGCCCCAAGGTAAGGTGGGAATTTGACATCAAAGAGAAGTGGGAATCCATACGCGATATGACACCGGCAGACAAATATGGTGAACATTTTGCAGACTTCCCTGATTTTATGGAAATCAAGGAACGTATTTACATGTTGTATGAACTTGCAAAGACGGATGGAATCAAAAAATGTTTGACTCATGGTGACTGTCGTGACGAAAACTTCTTAATCAACAATGATGAGATTCACCTTATTGATTGGGAGTATGCTGGTTTCGGAGACCCAGGCTTTGATATTGGCTCATATGTTTGTGGAGGTGACCACTCAGAAGAAGAGGTCGATAAAATCTTGTTTACGTACTTTGGTAGAAAACCTTCAATTAAGGAGCAACGTCATTTTTATGCATATATAGCAATAACAGGCTTTTTCTATATGCATTGGACGATGTATAAGGAATCTCAGGGACAGATAATAGGCTATTTAAAGCCTCAATGGTATCATTTTGCAAAGGAGTATAGTAAGAAAGCGCTACCTTTGTATAATGAATAATATATTGCGATTATGACATATATCATTTTATCGGCAGGTAAAGGTGTAAAACTTCAGCCTTTGACATTGAATCATCCTAAGTCCCTTTATAAACTGGATGATAAGACTACCATTCTACAGCGTCTTGTTCGTAAGATTAGAGAATATGATACGGAAGCAGAGATTGTTGTAGTGGTGGGTTATATGTATAAGCAAATCCAGAAAGAACTGGAAGATGACAATGTAAAATTTGTACACAACCCCTTCTTTTCTGCAACCAGCTCTATGGGATCACTTTGGTTTGCCAAGAACTATTTACAACGTGAAAATGTGACGATTGTCAATGGCGATATTGTAGTAAGTGATAAACTCATGCAGAACGTTATTTGCCAGCATACAGATTGCCCTTATGTACTCTTTGACAGTACACGTAAGGATGTCAATAAGTATAATGTTCAGATACAAGGAGAACTTGTATGCGTAATGAGTAAAAACCTCACGGAATTTTCCGGTAATTACGCCAGTATTACCAAACTGGATGCCGTGTCTTCCCGTTTCCTGCTCGAACAGTTAAAACAGATGGTCAATGAAGAGATGTATGATCTTTTCTTTGAGGATGCCTTGGTTCAAATGATTTTCCAGAATAACTTTGAGTTATACTATAAAGATATTAAGGATTATAAGTGGACAGAAGTTGACTGCGTTGATGATTTATTGAAAGCACGCCAGATTCAAGCTACTGATGAATAAATAAGATAGATAAAGAATGAATTACGTTATTATAATAGCCGGAGGCGTGGGTAGTCGATTAGGTGCAAAAGTACCTAAGCAATTTGTAGAAGTGTTGGGGAAGCCCATAATTGCCTATACCATGGAGCACTTTCAGAATCATCCAGAAATAGATGGCATAGAATTAGTTTGCGTGGATGGCTATCAGGAGCATTTGAAAAGAATAGCTGACAAATATGGCATAACCAAGGTCATGAAGATTGTAAAGGGTGGTTCGGAATACGAACGTTCCATCATGAATGGTGTGGCTGGTCTTGAAGGCATAGCGAAACTAGATGATGTGATAATGGTTCATTGGGCTGCTTCGCCTTTTCTTTCTGAAGAGATGATCACGGACAACATTCGTGTTTGCAAGGAAAAAGGTAATGCTATAACGGCGAGTTATTCATATCTCCTATATGGCACCAATGATGGTGATTGCGCTAAGAAGAGTATCAACCGTGAGACCTTTATGACGCTTTCTGCACCACAGAGCTTCCTATATAAGGTCATTACGGAAATCTACAAACAAGTGGAAGATAAGAAAATGTTTGAATACGTTGAGGCTCATACCCCTGCGTTTATGACAGAATTGGGAATACCTATCTATTTCTCAAAAGGTAGTCATACTAACATAAAGATAACTGAGAAAGAGGATGTTGAGATGTTCCTTGGCTATCAGTTGGCAAAGCGGTATAAAAAAGGTTCAACATAAAGAAAAATATAATACTATTTTGTTGGTGTATGAAGAGATATAGAGCCGTTGTCGGAGATTCTAGGTTTGAATAGATATGTGGCTGTACCTTGGAACAAGTTTGATTTGATTGAGAAAAAGAAAAAGCTACTATACTTGGTTCCTTATGGTCTCGACCTCAATTGTGGTACAAAGAAATTCTTTAACCATTACTTACTATAGTTGAAACTAAATAAATGATAAAAAATGGCTGTCATTCCAAAAATTCGATTTATACTTTATAAGTTAGTGAGAGGATTTACGTTGTGGAAACTACGAAAATTGTATGGTATGCACATCGGAAAAGGTGTTAGGATTAATCGTAGAGCAAACATTGATCACACCGTGAACCCACAGGGAATCTATATCGGAGATTTTACTAGAATATCAGATGCTACCATCATGGCACATGATGGTAAAAGAGGAACAAAAGCAAATACTGTTATCGGAAAACGCTGTTATATTGGTTTTGCTGCCTTTATTAATTCTGGGATACGCATAGGAAATGGTGCCACAATTGCTGCTGGTACCGTCGTCATAAAAAACGTGCCACCTTATGCGACGGTAGTGGGCAACCCGGGAAAGGTTGTAGGTTTTAGTATGACTCCTCAAGAAATTGTGGAGTATGAGAAACAGCAATATCCAGAAGAAGAAAGGATTCCTTTGGAGGCGCTGCAGAAAAATTATAAGAAGTATTTCTTAGATAGAAAAGATGAAATCAAATTGTTTTTACACTAAATTTTTTTATTATGGAAATCAAAGAATTTATTGAAAAGTTCGCAGAACAGATTGAGGTAGAAAACGTAGAAGTTCTGAAACCCGAAACAGAGTTCAGAAGTTTGGAAGAATGGAGTTCTCTCTCGGTGATGATACTCATTGCATTCTATGATGTCGAGTTTGATAAGCAGATTGGAGAAACGACCATCGATGGATGCAAGACTATCGAAGATCTTTATAAACTCGCAACAGCTTAATGGCAATACTTCATTTTAATGGAATTGGCATCACTGCAATGGGTGGTGCCGTTCCATCGAATATAATTGACAACTACAACTACCAGACTGATTTCTTTGGTAAGGAAAGTGTCAAGGAAGTAGTTGACAAAATTGGTGTGTATCAGCGTCGTTTTGCGGATGAGAACACGTGCTCGTCAGACCTCTGCTTTGCTGCTGCTGACAAGATGCTTAATGATAATAATATCGACCGCAATGAGATAGATTTGTTGGTTTTCCTAAGCCAGACTCCCGATTACAGGATGCCTGCTACATCTATCATCCTTCAGAACAGGCTGGGAATTCCCATGTCATGTATGGCATTTGACATTTCCTTAGGATGCTCTGGCTTCTGCTATGCACTTTCCATAGTGTATGGAATGATGCAGAACCATGCTTTCAGGAAGGCTCTTATTCTAGACGGGGAAACACGCAGCAAGGTGTACTCCAAAAAGGACAGGCGTGAGGCATTTATCTTTGGTGATGCTGGTATTGCAGCCCTTGTGGAACGCGATGAAAAGTTCGGCGATAGTTATTTCTCACTGAACTCTGATGGTTCTCGTTCTGAACTCATCATGATTCCTGCAGGCGGTTATCGTCACATGTCATCACCTGAGACTTTGAAGGAAAAGGTCGTTGATGAATATGGTAATATCCGCTCTGACGAACATGCGTTTATGCGTGGTGGCGACGTTTTCCAGTTCGTTATCATTGAAGTGCCCAAGGACATCAAACGTACTTTGAAGGCTGCTGAAATGACTGCCAATCAAATGGATTATATTGTATTTCATCAAGCTAACAATTATATCAACTCTTTCATTGCAAAGAAAATGAAGTTCGATTCCACTAAAATTCCTATGACTATTGGAAAGTATGGCAATACTTCTTCGGTGTCTGTGCCTCTGACTATAGTTAGTGAGTTGAAGGACAAAATGGAAGGTGAGAAGAGGATTCTCATGACAGCTTTTGGAGTTGGCATGGCTTGGGCTACGGCTATCGTTCCTTTTGTGGATTGCAAGATTAGCGAAATAGTAGAAGTTGAAAACGGAAAACTAGTTAAGTGATGAATCCATTTAGCCTTGAAGGCAAGACTATTCTGATTACCGGAGCTTCGAGTGGCATTGGCGCACAATGCGCCATTGATTGTTCGAAAATGGGAGCAAAGGTAGTTCTGGCTGCTCGCAATGAAGAACGACTAAAATATGTGTTGTCTCAATGTGAGGGGAAAATACATGCCTATTACATGGTCGACATGGCTGAGATAGTTGACAAAGGGGCAAGAGGGCTGTTGGAACAGATTGTTTCTGAACACGGGAAGTTGGATGGGTTTATCCATTCTGCTGGAATTCAGAAGACGGCTCCACTAAAACTATTGTCGATGAAAGATTACGAAGATGTAATCAAGGTCAATACTTTGAGTGCTTTTGAGATACTCAAATATTTGCCGAGTATTAAGTGTATGAATGCTGGTGGTCACATAGTATTGATCGCTTCAATAACTGGAGTAATTGGTCGTTCTGGGTTATCGGCTTATTCAGCATCAAAAGGAGCACTGATTAGTGCAGCTCGTTCCATGTCTTTGGAACTGGCACAAAGGGGCATTTGCATTAATTGTGTATCTCCAGGAACAATCCTCACTCCGCTTATGCAGGCATACCTTGATACTCTGGATGAGAATAAAAAGAAGCAAAGAGTTGATGGGTTCCCTCTTGGACTTGGACAAACCACAGACATAAGCAATGCTTGTATTTATCTTTTAAGCGATGCGTCCCGTTGGGTGACAGGGCAAAATCTCGTTATTGACGGAGGATATACTGCTCGTTGAAAGAGTGTAAGCATCCAGTTTTTTTGTATTGTGAGAAAAGTATTGAATAATAGACAACAATGTCGTGATTGGAACATCTGGCTTGTTCTTTGGCTATCATACCAAAGCATAGAAATTTCGAAAATAAATAACCCATGATGACTGAGCTAAAAAGACATCAAAAAAACTTTTAGTATTACACATGTTGTGTTAAAACAGGAAGGACAACATATGATAGAATTGCCAGTTAAAATTCACAATAAAGAGAGGGATAGATTAATTGACGTAGTTAAAGGAATTGGTATTCTTCTTGTTGTTTTGGGACATATTATTGAGGGATCTGTAAGAGACTTTATTTATCTTTTTCATATGCCATTGTTTTTCTATCTGAGTGGCTCAACTATATCATTGTCAAAGAACAAATATGATGTAGTAAAGCGTATGAGATCTTTACTCATCCCATATTTTTTTTTCTCTTTCATTAGTTTCTTTTATTGGTGGAAGATAGAATCTCTTTTTCGACCTATAAAATATAGTCCTATTTTTGAAGGGAAAATCGGAGAATTATCTATTCCACTTCAGCAGTTCATTAATATATTTATATCTATATTATCACCTGGTAGTAATCCTTTCGTGTATAATTCACCGCTGTGGTTTTTAACATGTTTATTTACTTCAATTTTTTGCTACACTTTTATTAAGAAGTACACGGGCAAGTATTCTTTTTTAATCTGTTGTTCAAGTGCTGCTCTTTATTTTTCTTTATTGAGGAATGAACATTTACCTTGGTGTTTTGAAATCGCATTGACAACATTACCGTTATTATGGTTAGGAGATGTGACGTATAAAAGAATTAAGGCATCGACTACTTTAGAATCTTCCGTCATATCGATAGTTTCTTTGATTATCTGCTTTTATGTCGTTTTAAAATTCCATCCATCTATTAGCATGATGGCACATAAATTCGGGACTTGGTGGCAGTTTTATCTATGTTCGATTTCTCTTATAGCATTATTGTTAGTAGTTGGACGATTTATATTGCAGTATAAGTCTGGTGTGTTGCTATGGCTGGGGAGGAATAGTTTGATCATTATGTGTATACATGGGCCCATTAATCGCATCGTGCTGATTGCTGTTTCGGTTATATTCCAGAAAGATGTTAGTGTTATTAGACACTCGTTGTTCATGAGTTCTTGCACTGTTTTGCTGGTTATAATTATTATCATTCCTATGGCCATAATAATTAACAAATATTTGCCGTGGGTTCTTGGTAGAATTAGATTTAATAATAATCCTAGACATTTATGTAATCATTGACAAGAACTTTGGGTTAGAGCTAATCAACATTTTTTTTAAAAAATTGCCAAAACTTTTTTTCGAGGATTTTTAGCCATAAGTGTATTCTAAGGTAGTGCCTCATAAAAACCTTGGAGCGGGATATCCTTCACGAGTTAATCGTAAGGGTGTTGTTGTAAGAAATGAAAAAAAAGTGAAAGGTGAAACATTTTATTGTTTATGATGCAGAATAATGCAGTACAATAAAACGTTGCAAAGGAAGCTGGGAATCTCTTAGTGTTAAGAAAATATGTGTTTTATTATGGAAAGACAAAAGAATGGTATCGTAACACGGTTTAATTCTGCTAATCTAAGCACAGTTTTCCATTCATACACTTTACTATAGTAATTAAACAGATTATTTGTAAATAATGAAGAATATAGCAATATTCGGTGCTGGCGGTCTGGGCCGTGAAGTCGCCACGACAATAGATAGGATAAATCGGAAAGAGCCAACATGGGATTTGATTGGATTCTTTGATGATGGAAAAGAAAAGGGTGTGTCTATATCTCATTTTGGTAAGATAATCGGGGGAATTAAGGAAATAAACGAGACAAAAGAGCCTTTGAGCATTGTCATTGCCATTGGATCACCGGTATCGATCAAGTCAGTCCGAGAACGTATAACAAATCCTTTTATTTCATATCCTAACATCATCTTTGAACCTCTTGGGTGTGCAGATGTGGAGACATTCAAAATGGGAGAAGGAAATATCATTCAAGGTGGTTGCTGGATGTCGGTTGATGTGACGCTCGGTAATTTCAATGTGCTAAATGGTCGCGACATGATTGGCCACGATGTGAGAATTGGTGATTATAATGTTGTAATGCCAGATGTCAGAATATCGGGGGAGGTAACAATCGGGAATGAGAATTTGTTGGGCATTGCCAGTATTGTTTTGCAACAAATCAAAATAGGCGATCATGTCCGTCTTGGTGCAGGATCTGTATTAATGACAAAGCCCAAGAATGGGGAGCTTTATATCGGAAATCCCGCCAAGTTGTTTAGGTTCTAATATGAAAAGGCCTCTTCTTTTTCTTGCTGTTCTATTATTACCTCTGGTGTCATCGTGCGCCAATGAGAAGTATTATTGGTTAGACCAAAAGATGATAGACGAGGCCAAAGGTAGTTTCATCGTAACGAAGGCTTATTCGTTGTTGAATGACACAATAGTGTTGCCAAAACATTTTAAGCTGATATTTGACGGTGGTACTTTAGGCGATGGTGTTATTATTGGTAATGAATCGTCTATTGAGGTGAAGAGCAAGAGGCCTGTTTTGGGAATGGGAATTACGCTTAAAGGAGTCTGGAATCAAAAAGATGTTTTTGACAGCTGGTTTGTATTTAATAATGACATTGCGTTTGTTGCCAATTCTATTGTTGAGAATATTCTGGCTCTGACTGATGATTATCATCAGACACATATTCATTTTGATGCAGATAGGGTTTATCATGTTGAACTACCCTATAAAGGGCGTGCGGATATTGCCAGGAAATTCAAGTATGTTTATGAGGATAATAAAAAGAAGATATTCTATTCGGATGTCTATGATGACAGTTTTTCTTTCTTCCGCATTTTCACAATCCCTTCGAACACCCATTTGACAATAAACAACCGTATAGAGCTGTTGCCCACCAATCAGGGGGCATATTTCATGTTCTGGGAGTATGGGAAGGAAAATGTCACTGTTGACGGGAAAGGTACAATCGCAGGGGATGCAAGAAAGCATCTTTATACGACGCCTTTTATCGGGAAAACATATTTTGGTGAATGGGGAATGTTGTTTAATTGCTTTAAGTGCAAGAACTTCATTTTCCGCGACCTAACGCTTACAGACGCTTTTGGTGACTGTCTGTTGTTTCAGGGAGCTTATAGAAAAAGTGATGCCGAGAATCGTTGGGCTGATGGCTTGATAATGGAAAACGTCACCATTCGCTATGCAAGACGTAATGGGGTGGCGATTGGTGCGAGAAATGTCCAGATTAGAAATTGCAAATTCGAATATTGCGGCGTTGACGAGATACGAGGAACTAGACCACGATCAGCGATAGACTTTGAAGCTGACGGGATAAGGAATTATCCTGAAATAGGTAATGAGAACGTACTGATGGAGAATTGTACATTTAACCACAACAATTCAGATATCACTGCATGTCGAAATAATCTGGCCAATTATGGAAAGACTGCAACGAGAATAAAGAACTGTGTCGTTACATCCTCGGTGAAGTTGTCTTCGGCAAACTGGATAACGTTTGAGAATTGCACCATTCCCACATTTGCTCTGTCAAAGACCACCCGACAGATTTACTATAACAGCACTCATTTGACATTCCAAAACTGTTCGTTTGGTACAGTAGACAGGGCAGTGCTGACAACGGCTGGTAAGTATAAGAATTCGTACAAGGATTGCTCTTTTGACAAAATAGTGGATTCCAAAAAGTAATATTTTAAAACTATAAACAAAGAGATGTATAAACATTTTTTTAAAAGGGTCTTTAGTTTTACTATATCATTTGTCGCTCTTTTATGCCTTGGATGGCTTATTATCATCGTTGCTATATGGCTTCACTTTGCAAACAAAGGAGCTGGCGCCTTTTTCTATCAGGAGCGGCCCGGCAAGAATGCCAAATTGTTTAAGGTGATTAAATTCAAGACCATGACGGATGAGGTGGATGCCAATGGTGTCCCCTTGCCCGATGAGTTGCGCCTGACAAAAGTAGGACGTTTTGTTCGATCAACCTCTATTGATGAACTGCCCCAACTTATCAATGTGTTGAAAGGAGATATGGCGCTAATTGGACCTCGTCCGTTGCTACCGGAATACCTTTCTATTTACACACCAGAACAGATGCGCAGGCATGAGGTGCGGCCGGGTATTACGGGATGGGCGCAGATTCACGGCAGGAATGAGTTGGCCTTTACAGAACGTTTCAAATATGATGTCTATTATGTGGATCATCTGTCGTTTGCTTTGGATGTCAAAATCTTTATCTTGACAATTTTGAAGGTTTTCAAGCGGGAGGGAATCTCTGCCGAAGGAATGGCTACAGTTGATGCGTTTAATGGTAAGAACTGAAGTGCGCCAGATATGGACACAGGGCGTAAAGAACATGATTGCTGACGTATGACGGAGTTCGTGGAATGTGGGCCAGGGCAGGTGCTGACAAGGCTCATTGGAAGAATCCAGAAATTGTAGATGTCACTCCAAAAAGATAAAGTGGATTCCTCTTTCATTTCTTTTCTGCACTACTGCCTAAACGACACATCGTCCCAAAGGAACTGGGATGGTATGGACTGGCAGGGATTGCACGACTTCGCTGTGAAGCAGGCAATCGAGGGCATGGTTTTCCGTGGCGTGGAACGTTTGGGCAAAGACGTTGGTATACCACAAGAACTGCTGTACAACTGGTTTGCAGAAAGTGAACAGATACGTTGGAGAAATGGGGTAGTTAATGAGGTGGCTACGGAGTTGGTGCAGCGGTTTTCCCGCGACGGCTTTCGTAGCTGCATATTAAAGGGTCAGGGCAATGCAATGATGTATCCCGACCCGTTGTCAAGGACTTCTGGTGACATTGATGTTTGGCTTGAAGGCAATCGTAAGGACATCCTAAATTATGTAAGGTCTATCTTGCCAAATGCGCCATTCCAGTATCACCACGTGGACCTTCCGCCACTAAAAGATGTTAGCATAGAGGTGCACTTCATACCCTCGTTCTTCAGCAATCCGCTGCAGAATAAAAGAATGCAGACGTTCTTCCGTGAACAAGCCGATGCACAGTTCTCTCATCTGGTGCAGTTGCCGGGGTGTGAGGGGCATGTCGCTGTGCCAACTGATGAGTTTAACCTGGTGTATCAGATGACTCATATCATGCGGCATGTCTTCGACGAGGGCATAGGCATACGACAATTGATGGACTACTATTTCCTTCTGAAAAAGGATATCGCAGAAGAGGTAAGGCGGCAGGCGGCAGGTACACTGCGTAGGCTGGGGATGGAGCGTTTCGCCAGTGCGGTGATGTATGTATTGCAGCATCTATTTGGTATGGAGGATAGTCTTTTGCTGGTAGAACCGAATAAACGTTTAGGCAAGGTAATGCTTGAGGAAGTGTCTCACACGGGAAATTTCGGACAGCATGAGGATCGCTTTTCCTCGCATCCAGAAACTGGTCTTGGATTTGCTACTACAGTGATGCATCGTTTGCCTCGACTGATACGGTATTTCCCAGTGGAGACTTTAAGCCGTCCACTGTTCTTGGCCTGGTATCCTTTTTGGAAGATGCGCTATAGATAGTCATTATGGGAGAACTGGTCTCTGTTATTACGCCTGCCTATAATAGCTCCCGATTTATTGCTGATGCCATCGCAAGCGTCATTAGTCAGACATATTCCAATTGGGAGATGGTTATCGTCGATGATGGCTCGGAGGACAAGACTGTTGAAGTCGTCTTCGCTTTTGGCGACCCGCGCATACGGTGCATCAGTCATCCTGTTAGACTGGGTGCGGCCGAGGCACGCAATACAGCGCTAAGGGAGGCTCATGGGCGGTGGGTGGCATTTCTTGACAGTGATGACATGTGGGAACCAACGAAATTGGAGCGGCAGCTGAGGTTTATGGAAGATAATGGCTATGCCTTCTCGTATACGCCCTATCTGGAGATGAATGCAGACAAATGTCCTACAGGACGTATGGTGTTTGGCCCTAAGCATATTGGTAAGTGTGGCATGTATGCCTACTGTTGGCCAGGTTGTCTCACCGTGATGTATGATACTCGGCTGACGGGGATTGTCCAGACTCGCAATCTCGACATTACCGATGACTATGCTATTTGGTTGAAGGTGGTGAGTGTTACCACTTGCCATTTGCTCAATGAGCCGCTGGCGAGACATAGGGTGGTACCCGGTTCGCTGAGTGACAGAAGTTATTCCTACAAGATAGGATGGCACTACCGCCTGTTCCGTCAGGCTGAGGGGATGGGCGTACTGACCTCCGTTTTGTTTACGGCGGCAAACATCTGTTTTGGAACAATAAAGAAATTGTTCTACATAAGAAGAGGGTGATTACAAAATATGTATTCGACAGGGTCGCCGCAGCAGTGGGACTCTTGCTTGTGGCACCTCTCTTGGCGCTCATAGCTCTTTGGGTTCGACTGAAAATGCCAGAAGGGCGGGTGTTTTTCAGGCAGGTGCGTGTGGGAAGAAATGCCAGGTTGTTTACTATCTACAAGTTCCGTACGATGGAGGATTCTCCAGAACATGCCCCACATGTACACAAGGCAGGTAGACTGCTCAGACGGTATAAACTTGACGAGTTGCCTGAATTGTGGAATGTGTTGAAGGGTGACATGAGTCTTGTGGGGCCGCGTCCCGATGTACCAGGCTATGCCGACTGTCTGGAGGGTGTGGACCGCGAGCTGCTTCAACTGAGGCCGGGTATAACGGGACCAGCCACCATGAAGTACCGCGACGAGGAGGCACTGCTGGCTCATGTGCAGGAGGTGATTTGCGGTCAGGGGGAGATGGCAGACGGTAAGGGTGGCACAGTCCGTTCTGTACTGGAATATAACGACAGGGTGATATGGCCTGACAAAGTGCGTATCAACCGTTACTACCTGCACCACTACTCATTCCGAAAGGATCTACAGATGATTGTATGCACCCTGCTGGGAAGAAGGATGGAGTATGGCGGAGAAACAATTTGATGATGGAAGAAATGATGAGGTGATGACAAGATGGACTGACATCACGTCGTAGAACATGTCATATAGAACACATGGTATGATGACAACTATCTATTTACCTTCGACAATGAATAATGGAAGGCGAATTAAATAGGAGTCACTATAAAATATTCAAACAAGCAATTGGAAATGTCAGAAAGAAAACGAATCTACTTGTGCCTGGCTCACATGAGCGAGGCTGATTTGGAACTGAAGTATATCAAGGAGGCATTCGACACCAACTGGGTGGTGCCACTGGGTCCAAACGTGAATGGATTCGAGAAAGACTTGGAGGCCTTTGTAAATGAAGTCGCAGATGGCAAGGACAGACTCGAGAAACGAGTGGTGGCTTTGTCGAGCGGAACGGCTGCAGTGCATCTCGGACTGATTGCTGCGGGTGTTGGCCGTGGCGATGAGGTGATCGTGCAGAGCTTCACGTTCTGTGCTTCTACGCATCCTGTCACCTATTTGGGGGCTACCCCTGTGCTGGTGGACTCAGAGCCGGACACGTGGAATATGGACATGGGTCTGCTGGAGGCGGCCATCAAGGACAGAATAGAGAAGACGGGAAAGAAACCGAAAGCCATCGTGCCCGTGGCGCTCTATGGCATGCCGTATAAAGCGGACAAAATCATGGAGATTGCCAACCGCTATGAGATTCCCGTCGTGGAGGATGCCGCCGAAGGATTCGGTTCCAGATATAAGGGACAGGTGCTGGGCACGTTTGGCCGGTCGGGTGTGTTGTCGTTCAACGGCAACAAGATGATCACCACTTCTGGCGGTGGTGCTCTTATTACTGCCAACGAGGATGAGTGGCGTGAGGTGATGATGTATGCCACGCAGTATCGTGAGAGCTATCCCTATTACCAGCATGAGAAGATAGGCTACAACTATCGCATGTCGAACATCTGTGCTGGTATTGGCCGTGGCCAGATGACCGTGGTGAACGACCACTTGGCGCACCATAAGCATGTGCAGAAGATGTATGAGGAGTTGTTGGCCGACGTGCCTGGCATCAAGGTGCACAGCCAGCCCGCAGGTGGCGACTATGACTCGAATTATTGGCTCTGCACCATCACTATTGATGAGGACGTGAGGGTAAAGGGGCAGGAGAATGCCTACAAGAAAATCGTTACTGGCGCCATCGGTGGCGCTGCCGGTGTCATCCACGCTGCTTCGACGGCCACAACCGACTGCCAGCCGAATGACAATGTGGAGGCCATGCGCGTGGCCCTTGACAAAGCGAACGTTGAGGCCCGACCGGTGTGGAAGCCCATGCACAAGCAGCCCTGTTACAAGGATGTTCCTGCCTACGTGAATGGCGTCAGTGAGGGCATCTTCAAGGTGGGCATGTGTCTGCCTGCAGGCCCATACGTCAGTGACGATGACGTGCGCTACATTGTTGATACCATAAAGGCTAACATATTATAATCGCCCCATTTTTCGTATGCGATAGGGCATCTCCATACGAAAGCGGCAAGACGTGTTTCTCGCAATGGGAAACACGTCTTGCCGCTTTTTGTTGTGACTGTATCCTTGGCCGGGAGGGCAGGGGAGTGGATGACGGTCAGCGGTATCGTTTTTTCAGCCTGAAGTTGAAACCTGCGTAGATGTTCATGGAGCCGAAAGTGTTGTTCGTGCGGAAGCGCGACTTTCGGTAGTTGTTGGTGTGAACGATGAAGCTGGCACCGACATACCAGCGCATGTTGTTATAGACGATGCCGAAACGCCCGATGCCGTCGAGGTTGACATTCTCGAAGCTGAAGCCCTGCAGCTCGCTGCCCGCCATGTCGCTCGAACTCTTCTTGTAGGCCAGGGCCGCCTGTCCGCTGGCGGCGAGCAGCCAGTGGTGGGGCAGCACCCAGTTGTAGGCATAGCCCGCCGAGAGGCTGAAGTTGTCGTAGCTGACGTGGCGGAACATCAAACCCGAATCGAGTGGCACGGTGTTGACTCCCATGTGGCGGTTGATGAGTCGTTGCAGTTGCTCGTGGTTCACGTCGAGCGAGTTCTTCGTATAGCCCAGCCCCGCCATCCACGATCCGCAGCTCACCTTCTGCAGGGTGCTCTGACTGAAGGCGGCGGGATAGGAGAAGCGTCCGTGGTTGAAGATGTAATAAGCGTTGAAACCCGTGATGCCCGCCTTGACACCGTTGAAGGGCACCCCTTCGAGCATCGACGTGTTGACACCCTCGCCCAGACGTGCATCGCGCAGCTTGTAGTCGTTGCCCGTGCGACGGTAGAAGATGTCGATGCCTATCTGCGAGCTGTAGATGCTCAGGTCGAGCTGCTGTTTGATACGCTCCAGGTTGATGCCGCCCAGCTCGAAGGTGTAGCCCAGAAAGAACCATTTCCAGCCGAAGTAAGGGCCAAGGCGCAGATTCATGTCGGGCGAGAACGTGATCGACTGCACATTGGGTGCGGCCGAGCGCAGAGTGTAGATGTCGTAGTTGTTGGTGGCTTGCAACATCACGGTGAAGATGTAGTGCTGCGGTTCGATGAACGTGGTATCCAGACGGTCGAAGCCTCGCACCGTGCGCCGCAGTGGTGTCATCTTGTGGCGATGGGGGATGGTGTCGGCTTGCGCCCAGGTTTGCGCCACAGCGGGGCTGAATGAAAAAAGAAAAATGATAAATGATAAACTGAATAGTCTACCAATCTTTTTTAGAACCATACTCCTGGCACCCCTTTGGGCGCAGCCTTTATCATTTGTCATTTATCATTTGTCGTTTAGGGCGCAGCCCGCTACAGCTTTCCTAATATCCTGTCGAGCACCCAGTTGGTGGGGGTGGCCGATACGCTGGTGCAAGCGCAGAGGCCAAAGCCCTGCAGGTGCTCGATGACGCTCTTGATGATGGGGAACTGTACGTAGGGCGGGTTGGGCACCTCGATGAGTTCGGTGCCATGGCTGGTGTGTAGCTCGATGGGGGCGTAGTTGAACACCGAGAAGGCCATCGACCCTTGTGTGCCCACAATGAGGATGCGGTCGGTGCGTGCGCTCTCGTGGGCCACAAAGCTCCACGAGCCGCTGCCCGGCACGCCATTCTCGAACTGGAAGACGGCGCTCACCGAGTCCTCGGCCGTGTAGAGGTGTCCGCGGTTGGTGCAGATGCCGTGGGCGTCGAGGATAACGCCGAAGATGTGTTGCAGCAGGTCGAGCTGATGTGGGGCCAGGTCGTAGAAGTAGCCGCCGCCGCTGATGGCGGGCTGCAGCCGCCAGGGTAGCGTCTCGGGGTGGGCATAGTCGAGCTGTCGTGGTGGCACGGCAAAGCGCACCTGCACGTTCACCGTCTGACCGATGATGCCCTGGTCGATGATGTCCTTCACGCGCTGGAAGTAGGGCAGATAGCGGCGGTAGTAGGCCACGAAGCAGGGCTGCCCCGTCTGCTCGCTCACATAGTTGATGCGGGCACAGTCGTCGTAGGTCGAGGCCAGCGGCTTCTCCACATAAACAGGCTTACCCGCCCTCATGGCCATGATGGCAAAGGTGGCGTGACTCGATGGCGGCGTGGCCACGTAGACGGCGTTCACCTCAGGGTCGAGGATGAGCTGCTGGGCATCGGTGTACCATCGTGGCACCCCATGGCGCTCGGCATACGAGCGGGCTTTCTGCTCGGTGCGGCTCATCACGGCCACCACGCTACTGCCTTCCACCTCGCTGAAGGCGGGGCCGCTCTTCAGCTCGCACACCTCGCCGCAGCCGATGAATCCCCATTTCAGAAGCTTCATGATTTCCGTTTTTCGCTTTTCGCGTGCAAAGGTACGAAAAAAAGTTAGGAGTAGGGAGTTACTCCTAACTTTTTTTCGTACCTTTGCACGCAAATTACAGTTGTTATGGAAAAGAAGAACGAACTCTCAGCACACCGTGCACGTAGTATTCAGGCTGTCTTAGGCGACGGCTTTCGGCTCTACATACAGAACTTTTGGCGACTGGTGCGCTCGTCGTGGATGCAGGCCATCATCTACGCCCTTGTGTTTGGCGGTGCCTACACCTGCTTCTTCATGCTTCTGCTGCCCCGTCTGCTGGGGTCGGAGGTCAGCGGTCTGTCGTCGGTTGTAGGTTGGCCATTGGCCATTGTCAGTTGTCTGTTGGCGGTCATCGTCTTTGCCTTTGCCGGAGGCTTCGCACCCCTGAAGGAGCATTGGCTGACGGGTGCCATCACTCGGCCCGCCCATTGGTGGGGACGCTGGCCGTGGCGGCTCACCGTCAGAGGTCTGGCTCGTTTGCCCCGCATGCTATGGACCGTCATACGTGGCAAGCAGTTGGGAAGCCTCGTCACTGTGTCGCTGGTCATGTTTCTGGTGGTGCTGGTGCTCACAGTCATTTTGCAGTTGCCCGCCGTCATCTTAGGTCTGGCCAATGTTGAGGCCCAGGTGGGGCTGGCCGCCGGCGATGCCGTCGATATGCCCGAGAACCTCTGGCTGATTAATGTCGCCACCTTCTCCGTCTGCTCGTTGCTGCAGGCCTATATCCACCTCGGCACCCTCTTCCCCCTCTACTACATCTGGCGCAACGCCGTTTTTGGGCTCAGGGGCAAAGGAGCAGAAGGAGAAGACTCACAAAACTCCTAAACTCCTTAGCAATGGGAAAAAACGAATAGTTGCGGTTGAAGGAAATCTTGAAAGTAAACAGAAAATACAGCTTGTTTAAGAAACGAATTTGAATAATCGATATTATTCTTTTCACGAATAAGTATAAATATGTTTATCCGTAAAGAAGTGCAATTGACGCTTCACCGTCTTTTCAACCGTACCTTCGAAAAATATTGGGACGATGATGAACGCGAAAGCGCCCCGAAAGGGCAATAAGCGCATAGCCCAGGGCATCGCCCTGAGTATGCTCGAGGGGAGCGTGAAACGCCCTGAAAGGGCAAAAGCCCTCCCTTTTCCCATAGGAAATATCATGCTTTTGCCCCTTCAGGGCGATGGTTGCACATACAAACTACCCAGGACGATGCCCTGGGCTATGAGCTTTTTGGCCTTTCAGGCCGCCGTCCAACAATACTTTAATCGTTCCATATTATTATGTAGAATATAAAAACTTCCAAGAAAGAACAGATAATGAAACAGCGCATACTTTTTATTGATCGCGACGGCACACTGGTGGAAGAACCTCACGACGAGCAGGTGGATGCCATCGAGAAGATTCGTTTCAAGCCCGGCGTGTTCCGCTGGCTGGGACTGATAGCCGAGCGCACCGACTATCGGCTGGTGATGGTGAGCAACCAAGACGGTCTGGGCACCGACTCTTTTCCCGAGGACACCTTCTGGCCCGCCCACAACTTCATCCTCGACGCCCTGCGCGGCGAGGGCATCGTGTTCGACGACATCCTCGTCGACCCCCATTTCCCCGAAGACAACGCCCCCACACGCAAGCCCGGCACGGGGCTGGTGCAGAAGTACATCGACGATGTGGAGCACTACGACATCGCTGGCAGCTACGTCATCGGCGACCGCGAAACCGACCGTCTCTTCGCACAGAACATTGGGTGCAAAGCCCTTATCATAGATTCCACACCACAAGGTTCAACGTCCAACGTTCAACGTCCAACGTCCTTCGGTTGGCAGCAGGTGGCCGAAACCGTCATTGATGGTGAGCGGCGGGCCAGCGTGCGACGCACCACCAAGGAGACCGACATCTACGTGGAGCTGGCCTTGGACGGGCAGGGCACCTGCCACATCGACACGGGTCTGGGATTCTTCGACCACATGCTGGAGCAGATAGGCCGTCATGGCGGCATCGACCTCGACATCCATGTGAAGGGTGATTTGAACGTCGACGAGCACCACACCATCGAGGACACCGCCCTCGCCTTGGGCGACTGCCTGCGCCAGGCCTTGGGCAGCAAGCGCGGCATTGAGCGCTACGGATTCTCGTTGCCCATGGACGACTGCCAGGCCATCGTCAGCCTCGACTTCGGAGGCCGTCCGTGGCTCGTCTGGCAGACCGAGTTCCACCGTGAACGCATTGGCGACGTGCCCACCGAGATGTTCTTGCATTTCTTCAAGAGTCTCAGCGATGCCGCCCTGATGAACCTCTACGTTCATGCCGAGGGGCAGAACGAGCATCACAAGATTGAGGCTATCTTCAAGGCCTTGGCGCGCAGTCTGCGCCAGGCTGTCCGCCGCGATGTCTTCCGCTATCAGCTGCCCAGTACCAAGGGGGTGCTTTAGAGTTAGGAGTTAGGAGTTAGAAGTTAGGAGTTAGAAGTTAGGAGTTAGAAGTTAGGAGTTGGGAGGTCTCTCGCAGTTTTTAACTCCTAACTCCTAACTCTTAACTCCTAACTCTATTCGTGGTGATACGGCTCACCCTTGATGATGGTGCAGGCGCGGTAGAGCTGTTCTACGAAAACCAGCCGAACCATTTGGTGCGAGAATGTCAGGCGCGACAACGACAACTGTTCGTTGGCTCGCGCATATACTTGGGGCGAAAAACCGTATGGGCCACCGATGACGAACACCAGACGTCGGGCTGTGGCCTGTTTGCGTTGTAGCCATGCCGCCAGCTCCAAGCTCCGCATCTCGCTCCCGTGCTCGTCGAGCAGCACCACCACGTCGCTGGGCTGCAGTTGGCGCATGATCAGCTCGCCCTCGGCTTGCTTCTGCTGCTCTTCCGATAGGTTTTTCGTGTTTTTAAGTTCGGGAATCACAATCATCCCGAAGGGCATATAGTGGCCTATGCGCTCGGCATAGTCGTTGATGCCCGCCACGAAATGTTTATTGGCCGTGCGGCCCACCATCAACAGCTCCGTCTTCATCGTCGTTCTTGGATAGTTGTCTATGAACAGTGCAATCTCTCACCACTCACCTCTCACCACTCACCTCTCACCACTCACCTCTTACCACTCACTTCTTGCCATACGCCAGCGCGGCGCCGATGGCTGTGCAATACTCCGAGAACTTGGGGATGTGGAAGCGAACACCGTAGAGCCGCTCCAGTGCGGGGAACACCTCTTTGCACTGGGGCAACAGCGATAGGTTGCCAATGAGCACCATGTCGCGACAGCCGGTGCCCTGTGCTGCCAGCACGGCCGCCGAGCCGATGCTCTGCAGCACCATCGAGATGATGCCGCATGCGATGTCCTCTCTGGAGACGTCGTTTTGTGCACGGGCGAAGATGCTGGCCGTGGCCTCCATGGGCAGTCCGGGCAACGGCTGTGCCGAGATGTCGCCGATGAGCAGGTTCACGTGCCTGATGTCGCCCTGCATGGCCAGTGCCGACACCTGCTTGATGTCGCTCGTGTTCAGCATGATGCGCGACAGGCCCTGTAGCGTTCCGCCGCCGATGCCGATGCCGCCGATGTGGCGGATGTCGTTGCCGCCCTGGCACATCACAAACGAGGTGCCCGTGCCCATCGACACCACCATGGCGTGGTCCAGATGGCTCTCGTAGATGGCACCCAGCGCGTCGGCCACAAACTCGTCGCAGCGGCTTGTGGCCACGCCATACACATCGTTCTTCACATAGGCCGCACCGACGCCCGTCAGCATCACATGCTCCACGTTGCCCAGCTCAATGTTGTTGTCGTGCAGATACTTGCCAAAGGCCCCATAGAGCGAGGTGATGGGGTCGGCGGCACTGATGCGCAGTGGGGCCGACGGTTTGCCGTCGACCAAGCCTACAATCTTCGTGGTGGAGATACCCACGTCTATTCCAATGATGATTCCCATTTTATTTGAGTTAGAAATTAGGAGTTAGGAGTTCTTGCTACTTCACACTTATCTTACGGTGATATGGAAACAGGGTTGGTGCACCTCATATTTGATGTAGCAGCGACCCTGTTGCCGCATGTCGCGCAGCACTTCGCTGAGCACATATTTCAGCTTGTCGTCGGTTGTGGTGTGGCTGAACACGACGGGCGTGTACTGGTTGTAGTTGATGTCGAAGGTGGTGCCATAGAGGTGACACGAGCGCTCAGTGGCGTTTTTGTTCGATTGCTTCAGCTTTCTCACGTCGGCCTCGGTGCGCAGCACACTGCTCACCACCATCCGGTGCAGCGGTAGCCCTTTCACTTGCAGCGAGTCGAAGAAGGTGCGCCCGATGTCCTCGAGCAGGATGGCGGCGCGGGGCACCAAGTAGGGGATGCTGGAATCGAGGTGGGCCATAGAGTAGTAGGGCGACAAGGCCATGAACACCAGCTCGTCCTTTCGCTGCTCCGCGTCGGCACGGTCGCGCACAGGTTTCACCCCCCAGTGTTCGGCAGCAAGCAGCTGCACGTGGTTGCTGTCGGGGAAGGCCTCGGCATAGCTGGGCACGCTCTTGATGGGGTGGGGGGAAAGCCTCACCCCCAGCCCCTCTCCAAGGGGAGAGGGGAGTGTATAGTTCTTATCCTTGTGCTTGTCGCAGAGTGTATACTCTCCCCTCTCCCTTTGGAGATGGGCTGGGGATGAGGCTGATGGACTGTCGGTTGCGAGGCTGTCGGGCATTTCGCTGTTGGTTGCGAGGCTATTGGTTGTTTGGCTGGTGGGAGCAATACCTGGGAAGATGCAGCGCACCAGTGCCAGCACCATCACGATGATGCCCAGCGTCTGCACATACCGATGTTTCAGTTGTTTCGTTGCCATTTCGGCTCGCAAAGGTACGAAGATTTTTTGAAATACACCACATTTCTTCTGAAAAAAGCCTTTTCGGCTTTCCCGTTTTACCTTTTTGGGGGGCTTATAGGTTTTGTGTGAAGACGAAATCTTCGGGAAATGGCCTTTTTTCAGGTATGCCATTTTGCTTCCGAAAAAAAGGAGCACGACTTTTGAAAATTTGGCGTTGACTTTTTGAAAAAAGGCGTTGACTTTTTGCAAAAAGTCAACGTCCAATTTTTCTTTACAAAATGCACTATGCCTTTGCATAAACTATGCGCTCTCTTTAGGGGCAAGGTTGCGCGTAGTTTTCTGCATAGGACACGTCTAAATAATTATGAAATTCCGTATGCGGAAGAAAGACTTAAAATTTGTAAATGTCCACAAAATTCATGTCCGTTGAGGGTAATTTGTTCCCGACTGATAACTATTTCTCCGAGAATGTTCATTGTCGGATTCTGATAGGGCATACTTATCAACTGTAGGTGCATCAACTATCACGTTTTGTTGACAATTGGGACATTGGCATTGCACCCGTATGCCAGGTTGCGAAGATACTAAAAACACTTGTCTACAATAGGGACAAGACACTTCGAATTCAATGTTCTCCATAGAGTGTTATTATGTTTTGTCTATAATAAGTCAATTATTTCAATATGCACAAGTATTCAGGAACTTATTACCACATTGAATAACATCAAAAATCATCCTCATGGAAATAAATTTTGAGTTTGTATGTATAATAGTCTGATGAATACATTGGTTTGGTGTGAATTTTGAAAGAGTGACCTCCAGGAATGAGATATCCATTACCTGCTTCATTAATACTAATTCGGTATCCATTATCCAAAACAATTTCAGGATAGTACATCCTGCTTACAGTATAATTCCAATCATAAGTAACTATTCTCCATGCTCTACCTACTGGCACTGAGATGTACTGTGATTCGGCGTAATATGTAGTACCACCATTCCCGTTACTTGCTTGGTGTGATCCATAATTACAATAATAACTTCGCATCGAGTAACCATCAGTAACCATCTCAATCTCTACAACTTTATTCCTGGCTTCTTCATCGGCTGCAACCAGTCGGTTATACCTGCTAAGTTCTGATGATGCTTCGTTACGATGACCCCCTTTTGGATAATCACGAAGATAATTTTCAAGCAGCGAAACACTTTTCTTCAGATTATCCTCAGAAAGTCCATATTTGGTTGAATGCCATGCTATAGAATCATTGACAAATGCTTTTACGATGGTTTCCATTGAGGTTTTATGTTCAGGGAGTGCATCTGACTGGTGTTTGGAAAGGAACTCCCGCGCAGCATATACGTCGCCTTTGGTCTTCGCTGAATTATAATCTGCCAATTCCTTTTGTTTTGGAGTATAGATGCCGAAAAACCAGAAAGCTGCTCCACCTAAAAGCAGGGCAATAATCAATAATGGTATGATTAGTTTCTTTGCTGTACTGCTCTGCTTTTTATCATAAACAGGTGGATCTTGTGGCGGAAGAACGGTGGCAGCATATTGTTGATTGTTATTGTTTTGTTGCGCACCTATCGGATAGTAATGTATCTCTGGTGTTGCTTGTTGAGGATAATTAGTTTCCGACTGATAACTATTTATCTGAGAATCTTCAAAGTCGGATTCTGATAGGACATAGTTGTCAACTGTAGGTGCATCAACTATCACGTCTTGTTGACAATTGGGGCATTGGCATTGCACCTGTATACCTGGTTGTGAAGATACCAGAAATGTTTGCCCACAATAAGGGCAAGCAACTTCGAATTCAATATTATCCATATATCTGTTATTTTGTTTTGTCTATAATAAGAATATGATTACTACCTTTAGGAGTAGTGTTATTTCTTCCACTTTGATTGCCTAAGCGATTTCTTGAAGTTCTGCTGCCACGATTGGTTCGACGTATGCTTGGTTGAGGTGTAACAACAGTTTCGGTATTCTCGGTTGACTCAACCTCTTCTATAGGAATTTCAACTTTACCGATGAAAGGCAAAACTGGCAGCAAGCAGGATTGAGCTAGACTGGCTCTGTAAATCCTGTCCTTGTTAAACCCAACAACATAGGCCAAAGAATCGGGATAGTATGGATCTTTGGTACTTGTCCACAATACACCTCCATCTCCCACCTCGCTTCTTTTTCCTTTGAGATTGTTGAAGTGGAACATTTCGCATTCTTCTCTATCGAATAGTTCACCATCACTGATTTCTCTTGCGCTATTAAATGTATATGCTTGAGATCCTAACGGTACAATACTTACAAAAAGGCCTTCCTGTGGGTCGTATTTGTAGCGGAAAGCTGAACACATTCCACCATTCTTATATCGTAAAGCATAGATTACGTCTTCACCTTTACAAAAATAAGAGGAATTTGTAGTATAAAGAGTTGTGTCAAACATGCCAAATTGTAAGGTGTCTATTTCTTCGGTTTCGTAATGCTCATTGAATTTTTTGTCGCTTGAAGGGAAAATGCAGTTCATGTTATTCATCGTTGGTAGATGATAATCAAGGTCGCCATCATTGAGGTTAGCCATTTTTATTGCATCATCAAAACTGAATACTCCTGGTTCATTATTGTGGTTAGTTATAAAGTTACCGTCTCGGTCGAGGTAATCCTCACTGATGAATTCATAAGGAATTGAATCTGGGATATTTTCTATTGTAAAGATTGGCTGGCATACAGTAAAGGATTTGTTGTGTCTTTCATCTTCTGGGCAAACCATTGTGAACTTCATATTTCGTTCAACGGTTCCTAAATTTCTGTTTAGCTTAATCTTATAATTAGAAACTCCACCGTCTTCTGATTCCTTTTCTACAGTACCAAATTTTAAAATAGCATAATCGTACTTTAATACAGGGGCATTTGGATGCCCTTTTGCATAGACTTGTATTACAGGATTAGCGGGGCTTATCTGATTAACTTTCTCCGTATCACCATTTTTGTCTGTTTCAATGTTCTCGCCGTATACATTATAATGCATATACGTCATGTTTTTCTTAAATGTTTTTTCTATGTCGACAAACGGACGTATATAGCATGGTGACAATCGTTTAGAAGAAATTGTCACAGTTTCGTTATTGATGTTCAGAAAATCTTCATCATTAATATAATAAGATGCACCTCCCATAGCAATAGGCAAAACAATTTTTTGTTTGCCAGTTTGCTTGTTCCACCATTCGTCATCATCTATGTCTTTTACCTTCTTAATATTCGGGTCAGCTCCAATAAACTTCATGGTGACAGTAAGTTTCGTGTCGCTTAAATCGTAACGAAAAGCCCAACGATCTGGGTTGCCTTCTCCCTTTTTCTCAACATTGTCTTTAAACCTCAAAGCGTATATAGTATTCTTTCCCTTACTGATGTAGTCAGAGTAGTAAGACTTTCCCCTATTTTTCCCAATTTTCACAAACTCTAAATTGTTATAAAGCTTGCTCGATTTGTTAAATAGTGTCATTTCGTCTTTTGGCCCTAATTTATAAGGCGCAGCAATAAATGACATCTCACTCGTTGTTGGCATTCGATAAACAACCCCATTGATTTCCCAGGCTGCGGTTTTTCTATTACCTTTTGCTACAGCAGGGGTAGGACTATCTTCATTTGTAAAGCCAATCTCGTTAAAAGCCAGATTGTTTTCTGCAAACAGCTCCCAGGGTTCCAAATTCATTTGCATGGAACGAACCTTTTCAGCCTTTTCAGCATCATTGTTGCATAAATTATCTATAAGCTCCTTATTGCAGGGTAGTGTATAGGTGGTTACTTGAGCGTTGGCTGTCACCCAATATAGACCTATTACTGTCGAAATAATTATAACGTTTTTCTTCATTATGTATTATTGAAGTTTAAGCGGAGTTAGCTTTGTGTAGTTCTTGATGACCACATTGATGAAACCGTAATATTCGTCTTCTGAAACATTTGTAATATTACCGTTTTGTGACTTTACATACTTTCCTCCCGAGTGTAGGTAATTTTCTTGCGTTGAATCTTCTACAAGCGTAGTTGCATTCTGTTTTAGCCATACGGCACTACCTTCTGACTGGTTGTCACTGCTAAAGACCACGAACAAACCTTTGCCACGTAGCCATATCCATTCAAATACGGGCTTGTTGTAGAGTTGAGTAGCAACACCATCCTTTGCTCCATAAACCAATAGATGCTTGTCGGTGTTTGCAAGTACTTCTTTCTGGCCATCTTGATTCAAGTCGACCATGAAATACTCTTCAATACCAGCACCTGGGTTTGCTTGGGCAAATGCTTTCAAAGAGTCAACAGCAGCCTTCTCGTTGTTCTTCGCCATTTTTATTCCATCTTGTTCAATATTATTACTTTTACTGAAGAAGAGGAAATAACTGGCTGCTAAAAGTACGATAACAAATCCGCCAAATGCAGCAAACAATTTTCCCTTTTTTAGAGGGTGAGGATTGCCCAAATTGTCGTTGTCGAATGCATCTTTCAGTTCATCTGCTACTTCAATATCATCATCTACCTGTTCTTCTGTTTGTTCAACAGCAGCAAGTGATTTGCTAATCAACATTTCATCGAGTGTTTCCTCTTCATCCTTAGTGGGTATTTCGTTCTTACTGTTATCCTCTATGGGAGGTACAACATTACTGAATTTGTTTTCAAAAGAATTGTTTGTAGTTGCATTGACAATAGGTTCTATCGGATCAATAGGAACTGCTGCTGGTTGTAAAATAGGCATCTCCTCTGGGGCTACATACTGTGGCGAAATAGGAGGAGGGGTCATGTCGTTTGGTTGGGGCGTAGCTATTACTGGTTGGGCCTGAACCGGTTGAGCCTGAACCGGGCGTCCTTGTACTGGTTTACCAGCAACAGGCCTCCCTTGAACAGGTCTCCCTTGAACAGCAGGCCTGACTGTTGAAAGACCTGCATTTCCCATATTTACAGGTTTATCTATTACTAAAGAAATGTTATTACCAGCCATCTGCTGTTGGCAATATGGACATGCAACATATTCTCTAATCGCATTCTTTGGCGATGTAAACTTGTTGTTACATCTTGGGCAGGTATATTCAAATGTCATAATCTATTATTTATTTGGGTTGTGAATGTTATTTCTCTGGGATGGAGTAAGTGGGGTAGTATTGACATCATTATTCGGCGAGGGGTTTTGCATTTCTAGTGATTCCTGCTTATCTTCTTCGTTTCCACTACCGTCATCATTCGTGTCATTTTTTGTATCTGTTGTTTGGCTTTCTTCTTCCGAATAAGACTTCACAGTAGTTCCAGGTTTGCCAGGCTCTTGTGAATCTTTCCTCTTGCTTCCACTACCGCCATTATCTGTTTTTTCTCCTGTATCTGTTGCTTTATCAACTATTTCCGTATTAGACATGCTACTATTTGCTTGGTTATTTTCTTCGATAGCTGTTCCTATATAAATACCAAGATAAAGAATGAGCAATGTATAAAATGTTGCACCTACAATGAACTTCCAGTTGGCATAGAACGGCTTTCCGCCCTTATTTCCATTTCCTTCTGCGCGAACATGAATACTCTCAGTCAGATTAAGATATAGAGGAGCGTCGGTAGATAGATCGTGCATGCCTGTATATGGGAGACAGCCATTTTTCTTAATCACTATTTTGGCAGACTTCGCTTGGCGTTCAGGAATAGAAATAGGGCAATCTTCCAATAGAAGAACACCATTTACAAAAATCTTGTATTGGGTAGCTTCACGGCCCTTAATAGACACACGGAATTTCTGCCAAGTGATTTGTTTCTCCCAAGGTATTTCACCCTGTAAACTCAAAACCTGACGTGGCTGGTTCACCCTGATGGTGGTGACAATATGTTCGAAGCCCGGTCTGCGCAATTGTAATTGCACATTTGTTCCTGCAACAACCTTAATGGGCATTGAATTGAAAGGAGATTGCCCCATGAAAGCCTGAATGCCATTAGGTAATTCATGCTGTGGAGGAAACAAAAATGCTGGTTGTTCAAAGCCCATCTTAGACAGATCAGCCATTTGAGAGATAATCTGTGATGGGATGGAGTTTCTTGTGGCTAAATCAAAGAAAAAAACAGCTTGATATTTCTTGTAGTATGATTGATCTATACCTTTTTGCAGCAGACTTCCCAGGTAAACGTAATCTGTATTCTGCCCATACAAGCGATAAGCCAAAGCAGGTGTCTGCTGTACTGGATTATAGTCGATGTATTGTAGATCGGGATATACGTTACTGAGTAGTGGGGACAGATTGTCAAATTGCTCGGTTCCATGTGTAATGTCCTGCTGGGCTAAAGATACAATCCTTATCAAATCATCAGGTAATACAGAAATAGTAGATGGAATAAAGATCCATGCAGCTTCATAGTCGCCACTTCGCCCCACATCCAACGGGCGTACAATTGTAAAGAATGTCCCTAGTGGATTATAATTGAGCACATAAAACAAATTACCTAAATGCAACTTGCTTATGTAGTTGCGCATATCATATGTTTTACGATACCATTCGCCTTTGTTGGTAATATAAACATCTCTCAAGCCACCTTGTGCTTTTTGGACTAATAATTCTATCTTACTCATGATTATCTAAATAAATCAAATATCTTATTAAAAAATCCCTTTCTGTGGGTATATGAATAATGCATCAACAATTCAACCATTTTTGATGCAGAAGATGTATCAAAACGGCAGTAATCCTTGAAGCAGACGTCACCAATAGTGAATGGGACAATACTGATCTTACCTCTATTGATATTGTTTTCTTTTGCAATACGCAGGAGGTTATTGTAGAAGCCAAGATAGTTCTTGGTCATGTATTTCATGAGGTGCTGATCGAGTGCCCCTTCATATTTGGCCTTATCAACCTTAGAAATCAATACGTAGATAGCATCGGTATTGTCATTAAACAATCCCATATTGTTGAGATGAACTGCTGCAGAATTGAGGTATTCTGATTGGGGAAGCCCATTGTATATTCTGTTTTCTGCACCATACTCAATTACAAAGAAATGAATCTTTCGATTGTTTGAACGATTGTTGAGCAAGATATTATGAAGTGTACCTAAAGCTTGTTCTTGATCCTCACGTAGTTCCTCACCAGCATCTTTCATAAACATGCATGTGAATAGTTCACCTGCAAGGTCAATGCATGCAAGATCATGAATAGCGTTCTCTTGATCCTCCAATTCGAAACGCATCTCGTAAGTAGAAGCAACTGGGGTACCACCAGGCAAACGACAAACCTTTCCAGAAGAGAATACAGAGGACAAACGGTTCATATATCCAAAGCCCTGACAATTGTTGTCTGGTATCATGCTCTTAGAGTTTAATCCACTTTTGGCTGTACTAAGAATTGCACCTAAGGCACAAGTTTTTCCAGAAGAAGGAATGCCCCAAAAATACACCTCGGTACATGGTTCTGCAATAGATATTAATGGCCGTGCAGGATCAAATGTCATTGAAGGAGCTTTGGCTAACATCTTATTGATAAAATCGTCTGCTATACCACACTTGGACAGGTCTGTACGGCTAAGTATACCTTGTTCGATGATATTGCGGCATGCATCAGATGACAATATATTATGGTCCTTACTAATGAGATCAATGAGTGTTTGGATTGATATAGTCTCATTTCTGACCAACTTTACAATCGTTCGACTTACATCATCGGCACTATTGGCTTGCTGAATAAGTACTTTAAGGATAGCAGCAGACTTCTTTCTGGTTGCTTCGCTGTTCTTAATCTGGGTAATAGCCTTGTTTGCCTCGAAAGTGTATTTGCTATTAGGATATTTCTCCTTGAATTGAAGAAAGAGATTGAGATCGTCTGAATTCCTAATATTCTTCCATTCGTTTTCTTCAGAATTATCCTCAAATGCAGGAGCTACAGAGGGCACTTCATAGATAGGCTGAGCCTCAAGTTTGTCTTTTTTGATTCTGACAGCATCTAGATGCTCTGGTTTTCCCATGGGGTATTTGTTGAGAAAATCTTGTAGGTCGTAAATGGATTCAGATTTCATTACTTTTTCAAAATCTGCGTCCTCACTACCTGATAGAATTTCTTCTACATCTAATTTCATTTTAGCTGTAAAATCACCATCGGTGCTATTACAAAGTTCATCGAGTGTAACTATGCCTTGCTGGATATAGGAAGCTAAATCAGCAGGGGAATACTCGGTTACATTATTCAAAATTGCTTTTTTCTTAGGCATAACTATATAAATAATCTAAGTTTTTATCTTCGCTCACCTGGAACAAGAAACTTTGAATGGTGGACAGAGAAATGATGTCCATCATTATATATCTTAATTTGAGCTATAGGAATATCTTCTCCTTTGATGATAGGAGTATCAATGGTGTAATGCCAAAGTTTACCATTGAAAGAAACTTCTGCTTTTGCACCATGATTATCTCCCCCATCATAATTGCGGATGAACAGCGTGTAGGTGCCATCCTTCATCTTTGATGGATCTGTCCATACAATATTTTCCACACCTGTGTGATTAGGTCGAATATCATCTACGTCAAGTTGGCCAGACATGGATGTAGGTCTGCCACGATAACTACCATAGTAAATTTCTTCGTGGTCTGGCTGAACTGCATGTGCATCAAGATCCACGATGTCGTTATGGTTTTGATTCCATATAATTGAGAAGCGCATGAAGGCATGAACGTCTCCTCCACGATTCTGAACCTGGTCTCGAATGCCTAATGGGTCAACGATGTCATTATATGATTGTATATGTTCCTGTTCGTAGTTGGCCTCTGGTATGTGTATTGTATCTGTTGGTTCAGTTACAACATACAATGATTTGTCTGTTGCGCTAATAGGGTGATACCAATGGTTCCAACGAAGACTACTACAACCAGGATATAACCATGAGAAGAACCATGCCAACAGGAAGAGTGCCAGTAGAAGCAAAAGCCATTTCAAACAGCCAAAATTACCTAGCCACGTGAAGACGCGTCTCCACCATGGGATGCGATAATATGTGGCAGTAAAAGTGCAGTTGTCAGAAACCGCATAGTTTAATGGCGAAACATTCCAACCAGAAAAACGATAGCCAGAATTAGGGATTACCTGTGGGATATGATCTTGTGAAAGTCTACTACCCGCAGGTACCATGACTGGAGATAAACCTTTTAAACGGCCAAATCTTCCTGGTTGGAAGTATACATTGAAGTACTTTTGTCTGGTCTGAACATGGAATACCATATCAGAATGAACGGGGCCAACAAAGAATGGATCCCAACAATCAAATTCATAGCCGTTGTTAGGAACAACATGCGGGTAGTCGCTCTCCGATAGTTGATAGCCGTCTTCTACCTTCATTTCGGTTTGCCCTTCGAATTGACAATTATCATCAGATAAGAAACGTAGTGTATGAGTAGGTACTACCTGTGGTTCTTCTACCGCTGGACCTGCTATAGGATCTATTGCGTCTTGACGATACTGAGCATGAAAAATCAAATCGGATGTAACGATTGTACCCTGTACTTGAGGGATCCACCCAAGGAATTGATACCCTGGTTTAGGAATCAATTTTGGTATGTCTGCTGTTACTAATTCTGCCTTTTCTTTTCTGCGGATAATTCTATCATTAGGTTCTGCGAGGTCTCCGCCTTCTCCTGGGTCAAAAATAATTGAGTATCCTTTAGTTTGAGAAAAGTTATAAACGACACTTCCCTTTGCATCGTATATACTATCTCTGAGTTTCATGCCCCATGCTACACAAACCACCTTATTGTCATAGCAAAAGATAAATTTTTTATCTACAAACTTAATGGCTGCATTAAGAATGCCCAAAGCTTCGCCATGGATTTTAGATTTTAATTGGTTGTAACAATTGAAGGTAGATTCATAAATGCGCTCATATTTTTCTTTTTCTATACCATAGAGATCGTTTAATCGTCTAGGTGTATCTGTCCATTCTGGAGCAAACCATACAATAGCATCGTCTTCGGGTGAATAATCTGGACGGGCTAGAAAGTGCTGATATTCCTCTGGTATATATCGCAGGATTATACTATCTACACTGCTAAATCGCATGTAGATTGGATCATTGCCAATACCTTGAATCTCACAGAAATTCTTTAATTGGGTAGTACACAATGGCTTTTTATCTATAAATCGAACCATACACCTTAATTTAAAACCGACTTACATTCATCAATAATAATCTCCATTTCTTTGTTGGCTGCTTCGTCTATTTCAATCACATCGCTTGTCAGCATCAGCCCCATGATGAGTAAATTCTCCCATCTTTTGAAATTATCCCATAATGGAAGTTTACGTAAAAGGTTTTGACTGTTTTGATCGAAAGCCTGAAACCTGAGTGTTTCGACAGATTTCTCGAATGCCTCCATAGTTTCTTTTAGATTGGGAACTTCCTGTCGCTGGTCGTCTTGTATATCAACTTGGATGTGTAGTTCTTCTGCATTATTCAGTGATTTCTGTTTATCCTCGGATGTCATAAGTTTCGTACCAACAGATGTCACAAAGTCATTAAGTAGCAATGATATTGAATCTGCAATAATATTTGAGAGTACATCTCTATCTTCAATCGTATTTGCATATTCTTGAATTTTGTTCGCAATGACTTGTTGCAAGCAAAATCTCTTATACAATACGCCATACATAAATGCAATTCTATCAGAATGAATAAGGCGCTTGCTTAGATTGTAAGCAGCAGCATCTATAAATTCTAACCAGTAAACAGAAATGTTTCTTGCAAGAATATCAGCCTCTGTAGTCATCGTTTCATTTTGTCCGGATATGACATCATCCAGATTAATGTTTTGCACCTTCAGACCATTACGAAGCATATGCTCATCAGTATGATAATAATCACATAGTTTTTTCAAGTTTATCTCTTTGCCATCAGAAGGGTTGATACCTGCATTCAGACGCAAAACATTTATAAGAGTAAAGTCTTGTGGCAATTCTTTTTTATGGAGTACAATGTCGGTGGCAAGAAAGCGAATATCATGAGCACTGACCATAAAATTATTGATGAGCATGCCAAATGACGAAGGTGAAAGCATGTCAAGTCCAAACTTGATCTCACCTGCAGTACGCTTGATGGATTCACGCTTATCTGTTTCTTCACCAGAGATATAATGTCGAAGTAAAGACTCAAGTAATTGATCTCTGATTATTCTAACCTCTTGATGATACTTTTGACATCGAGCATCATCAATCACCACTGCAATTCTTTCTAAAGACTGAATAATTGCTTGTGAACCGTCATGATTAAGAGAGGCAGCTTCGTTCCATGATTTTTCTGGATTTCTAAAATGCTGCTTAACAAATGGAAACGTAATAAATGATTGCTTTAAATCCTCCATATAATTGGGATATTCAGGATGCATTATTATTTCCGTTTCTCCACTAACTCCAGGTTCGTATCCCTTAAACACTTGCTGATTTGATGACCAGAAGTAATCTCTCAACATGAATATGTTTTGAAATGATTCCGACTCAAAGCCTGATCCAACGGGTACCCACTTTTCGAACCACTGATAAATACTCGGTTTAATAACCTCGTTGCTGAGATGATTCTCAAATCTAGTTTTCCATCTTTCAGATAATGGTACAGTCTGAGTAAACAAAGGTGTTTCCTTAGTTCGCTGTAAATCACAGTTAAAAAATGTAGATATAATAAAGAATGGAGAAGTGTAATTAGTGTGCTTAATATGCTCTGCCCGTTCTTCAGGTGTTTTACCGATATTCTTGTTTATCCAATCGTTCAACACCTCACCTAATTCACTTTCGGGCTTGTCCATGTTTTGGCAAAACAGAATGGAATTGATTCTAAGTGAATCTGAATATTTGTCGAACAAATAAGAAACCTTACCACGACGCAACATCATAGAAAGTTCGGTTTGTATACTTGCTTCGGGCAGTTTCATTCTATGGCGTGCACCAGGGAAATCTAACAAATCGAAGTCTTTAAGAAATGTTCGCTTTGTCGTAGTAGATTCTGGTAAAACTAAGGTAAGTTCTGCTACGAGTGCAGAAAATGAAGCCTTAGAAAATCCGCTGAATAGTAGATGATTTTGTTCATCATAAACATCACAGAGTTGATCGTAATTGGAGTTGATTTCAACTGTACTATCATTAAACAGGTAATCCAGCCATGTAATATCAAGAATTGTACCCTTTTGTCGCAAAATGGCAGCAAAGTCAACATATACTACTTGATTGAATTTCAACTTCATATAATCAGAAATCAACCGGTCAAATAAAGACGTGATTGACGGGTTGTTGTTCCAAAGCATACTGAAAACTTTGCTCCAGTTGCTCGGTGAGATTTGCCTAATTTTTGGTGCGACTAAGGCGCAGAACTTAGATCCATACACATTAGCTGAACTGCTACCTATTGATGTGTCAAGAAATTGATGAATCGTATAGATGTCATCTTCATCAATATAATCTTGTTGATAAGACTTGTCAATAATAGTTGGTAACAGTTTTTCAAGACTGCTATTAATGTCGTCTGTCTGTAGCAAATCGGCAGCATTGATCTTCACATCTTTATAATATGAGTCTGCAAGCAGCGATACAATGTCAGCAACTGTTAACAAACGAACTTTTACTTTGTCATGAGCTGCTGGTGAATCGTCAGGGCGAACAGTGAATCGAGTGATGACACCAGTTGATTCTTTCTTGGAAGTATTGCCACCACTCGGGTTGATATCATCGATGAAGCTATACAACTTCCCCCCAATACCACCAGAAATGGTAAGCGCTTCACCTTCGTAAGAAAGCAGACTGCTTATCAGATATGACTTACCATTCTGACTTTCACCATAAGCTGCAGCAGAACACTTCTCCTCAAGTGCAAACTTAATCTTCTTTAGTTCACGCCTTTTCTCCTTAAATGCTGAAAAAGGGAAAGAGTTCTCTTCATGAGTATTGGCCCATTTAATCGACTGTTCAACAACATGAAGCAAATGATTTATATCTTGTATAGAAATATCGTTTTGCATAATTGTAATTGTTTAGAGATCAAAAATACCAGAATCCAACCAATAACAATCTGTCGGCCCTAAGCTTTGAACGCTAAGGCGTATGTTTGTTTCGGTCACATCGTTTTCTTGATTGTCAATAATTTGTTCGATATGAATTTCTTCTTTTTCTCCAGGGTCTCTGGTAAGAATGACTCTATAAGGTAGTAAACGTTTGAGACGGCTTATTTCGCCATTTGCAAGATTAGATAATGCCTCTTCTGTCATATTCGGGTTGCTATCTTCGTTCTGTCTGCGCATGCGATTTCTGATACTTCCGAAATCGTAGTCTATTTCATAGAGTGGCCTACTAGGATAACTGTCAAAGTTTTCATGTCTGATTTTGAGATAGGCAGGTAGCTGTTTAACGAGTATTTCTCCTCTATTTTGAACAGGAGTAAGGCAGTATTGCGTATTGAGCAAAACAGAATCAGGGGCTTCTATATAATTAATCGTAGATTGCAATTTGTTTAATTCGCTTTTGTCTAATTTGAAATTAGAGAATTGTATAAGATCTGAAGAATAAAAACCAATCATTGCACCTACAGCCACTACTGTCTTTGGATTACGTATATAGCCTGTATTATTTCCGAAGGGATACCAGTCTCCTACATAATAGCTAGACAACTGTATCAGGCGATTGGGGGCTACTGCATAATACTTCATAAACAGATCTTTAAGAGGAGGTAGGGTAGCAGGGCGCCCAGACAATACAATAATATCACAATTGTATGTGTACATAATAGCAGATATCTTCTTGACTAATGTGTCGAAAGACTTCATCACAATATTTGTAACAACCTCACTATTATATTTCCATTCTAGATCTTGGAAATTAAAACCAAAGAAATCCCTGAATCCTTTAAGTACTTTCTCGTTTGGTTCCTCATCTTCGAAAACATCCGAAAAGAGTACAGAACAATTATGACTCTTTGTACGTAGCAATTCAAGGAAATGACAAGCCAGAGGCATCAATACCTGGATATTGAAGTCTCTTCTTAGGATTCTTTGTGAAATAGACTGACCATTATAGTTGTGCCCAAAGAAATCTTTAATCATCTGTTGTCCATGATTGTCATTACCTATTTGGCTAACAAGAGCCGAGAAATCTCCTGATAATAAAATCTCACGGATTAGATCTTGTAACATATCATCACCTGCATAGTAATAACTGTCGTAGAATAAGGGGCAAGGAATAATTACGGAATCCTGACCTTCTTGTAGATGATACTGATTTATCATTAAGTCGGAGGTGCCTGCACCTATATCGAGTGATCCTACTGTAAATGATGTTCTACCATTACTGTCTTTTTTGCCATAAAGGTTAATGAATTCTTTGCTATTGCCTTTGAACTTATGCCCTATCTCTCCATAGAGGTATACTAATTGTGAGCATGTAGCTTCATCATAATACCAAACATTCTTGCCTTCTTTTCGATAAGATGGTATTACTTCGATATTGAATTTTTCGGTTTGCAGATCAGTAGTAAGGCTTGATTTTTCAAAATTAGCTAATATTTTAACTGCCCCGTTCACACATCTGATTAATGTCTCTCGTTCATATTGTGACATCGTAATAGGACAGGTCACGATTAGTCGCTTTATTCTTCTAGGTGTATTTATCTCACCATGGAACTTTCGATAATCTTCACTGTTGATTTGCATTCGGGCTTGAGAGAGGATCTCTAAAAATCCAAATGTCATGAGGGAACTACGCGAATAGGTATGTTTTCCACCACCTATTCCATCAGGATCGACAGTTCCATTACTGTTAAGCTGATTCGTAATACCGTTTAACTCGAGAATATGATTTTGTTCTTCACCATTAAGGACAAGAAATTGCCATTCTTGATGTGCTGCCTCTTTATCCCACAAATATCTCTTAGGACTGGAATATGTAAATAACGTTTCTGATGAAAATTCCTCTGTAGACTTATGAATCAAATCGTTGGCCTCTTTACCTAATCGAACGATAGATGGATATACGAATTGACGGCTATCACGTGGTCCAATTTCTCCAAAATTCGCTTTGCGGAATACTAAACGCATATCGAAGGGATGATCATAACGTTTTATGCGAGGACCGTCCTCGGTAAGTTCAACGCTAGAAGACAAATCAGTAAGACTCAGCAAGGGTACTTTAGTGAAATCACCATTTTGTGCATCTTCAACCAATATTGATGTGGTGCGAGAGTTACCGATATCAATGAACATGTCAACATCTTTTACAATTACGTTCTCATCTTTGTATAACTTTAGGGTTGGAAAGATATCCTTTGAAGCCAGATAGTTAACAAGCAAAAAATAGGTGGCAATATAGGACATCTTATGTTTCTCTCCTTTAATCTTTGAAATTGAACGAGCATCTGGATGGACTAACTTACGGAGATACTCATTTATATAACTGCATTGTTCGGTTGCCTCAGAACAATAATCCATTAGTAACATCTCGTCCGAACACACCTGGAACGTTAGTTCATTTTGGAAATTATCAGGAAATACAGGCGTTTCTTGTAGTTGTGTAGCCTCATAATTCATTCTCGTGTCAATAGCCAATAAAGCAATGTAGTTGAGCTTGCTATTTTGACTGTCTTGTGGAATGATTTTCACACGAACCCAATTGAATGCTCCGAAATCAAATCTTAGGGCAGGAACCCTTCTGCGGAAATATGGAAGTGGAATCCATTGATTCTCATAAAATGAAAGCTTACATTGGTTGTCGGTAAACGACATCGAGTATATCTCTTCTTGCATATCCTCTGTGCTCTCAATGTTTCCTGCGAGAGGATGCACGATACCATCTTCTCGAACTTCCTCAGGGTTAACAACCTGTTTGGTTTCGAATGCGGTCATGTATCCCTTATCTATCAATTCCTTTTTGTTGTAGAAAAAGATACCTTCATCGCTCTTCACTCTTTCCACTAGATCAAGCTTATGTACACCTTCCTCTTTATCATACCATTCATGGAACCATTGTTTGAAATTGCTATTTAAATCAATCTCAAATGGGAATGTGTATAACTGTATTCCGGAATTTGCTATTAATGAGTATTCCATCTTATTCGTAGTTATCGATTATGTTTCCTTGGGGTTCTAATAATGGGTCTGCTGTTTTATCAACAGTTACGACATTGTCTTTCTCCTTATTTTTCTGCTCTTTATTTTTATCTATAGTTTCGTTTTTACCCTTTGCTGCTACTGTTTCTTGCTCGTAATCAAGGAATGACGATGTAACAATTACCATTGTTCCAGGGTAAATTAGATGAGCGAGCTCGGCTACATCTTCATTGTGAAGACGAATACATCCTTCTGTGGCTCGAGTACCAATAGACTCTGGATCATGAGTACCATGAATACCAATACCTTTGTGACCAGGAGTATCCAAACGGATAAAATACGGTCCATAAGCGCCAGGGATTGCACCTCTTCCATCGCCAAAATCATGGGTTCTGTCAGAAGCATCTTCTATGCCAGATACATAAAACATTCCTTCAGGCGTTTTCATATCACCAACTTTATATTTTTGGCCATAGTTTTTTCCACATGCAATTCCGTACTCTACAACCTTATTACCCTTATAGTCATATACTCGTAGTTTCATATCTTGCTTGGAAATTACTACAATTTTAGCCTCCGGGATTTTCTGTAGTTCCCCATTATAATAAAGGTATAGAGCAGCAAGCCCTCCAATTGGTATTAGGAAGGACACCGTATAGAGTAAAATTAAAGCCCAATTATGTTTTTTCTTCTGTCTGTGATTAATATGCATAATAATAAGCTACTCCATAATTTCCATTGCCGTAATTGTAAATATTCTCTATATAGCTTGCTGATGTTTCCTCTTCATAAACTAAGGATGAAGATTCATCGTCTGCAAAAGTGAATAATAGAAGTCGTTTATCCTGTGTGCTAATATTCGTAATGACCACAGCAAAGTCTGTGAATTTTGATGCAGAATTAGTCACGCGTGAAAAATATACACTATTAGGCTTTACGCCTTTAGCTCTTGTAAACACCTGCCATTGATTCTGGGAATTTGGTTGTACTTGTGGTACAATATTTGGTAAGTCGCTTTGTGCTATTTTACCAATATAATTATGCTCTTTAAAATAGTTTAATAATGCTCTTCTACATTTTACAGTTTCAATTATATCTCGGGATGAAGCATCTCCAAATATGCTATTCAATCTATAAAAGTCGGATTTCTCAACAATGAAATTTGAAGCAATAAAGCCTCTATTTCCATTAGCGTCTTTCACCTCGCTCCAATCTGCATCATAACTGTAGGTAATAAGTTCACTACCAAATGGTACAGAGCCTATCTTATTAAAATCCCCTCCAGATGATTTTGACGTTCTGATATTTGTTGCATTTGCAATAGTATAATACCTAGGCGCTTCCCTGTCTATCTTCTCTGGTAAATATACTTTTTGGTAATAGAACCATCCTCCTATTCCTGCGCATATAAATAACACAATTAGTGGCACAATCCATATAAGAGAAGAACGCTTGGTTGGCGCTTCTTCTAACAATGGACTGTGTACTTGACTCGCTTTTGCTTGGGCGTATTGTTGTTCAGAATTGTCCTGATACGGTGACTGTTGATAATTTGGATTGATAACATCGGATTGCACAGGCTGTCTGGTCTGTGTATCTATCTGATTGTTTATTTGAATTGTGAATCGATTTCCACAGACAGGACAAACATAATCAAGGTTTCCCGTTCCCGAATATGCTTTCTCGTCAATTTGTATGGGCACATTACATTTTGGACATTTAGTTCTCATATTTAAAAATCAATTATTGTTATTAGCCTATTGACAATACAGATGAAAGCTAAACGCTTCCTATTATGTTGTCGCCCATTATTGAACGACGATGCAAAGATAAGAATAATTTAGCAAACGACGTTCAGTGTGAGCCGTTTTTTTTTCAAAAATGCTTCTTTTTTTCTGTTTTTAGCCGTTTCGGCACCTGAAATCTTTCATTTCTCTTCGTTTTTTAGGGTTTGTGACTGCAAAGGTAGGGAAAGAAAATTGAAAATGGAAGGAATGTAGCGACCATTTCTTCCATTTTGCTGTCATCGATTGTTTGGGTGTGACTTTGTGAATAGGCTTTTGCATCTTTCATTATTATGTAACCGTAAATAACAACTTGGGAAGGTTCTTATGAACACGAAGGTGCAAATCATCATCATCGCCACTTAGCTTGAATTATTCATGATTATTTCTTTTCACGTGAATAACTAAACTATGAATGACACGCGAACATATTCTATCTTATTGTCTCCATGAACTGGCGGAGGGCTGCTCCCCAATGGCCGGGGACAACGATGTGGTGGTTGCCGATGGGGTGGGTGAGGAAATAGCCGGTCTGGGTGGGGTCGGCGAGGCGTATGACCTGCTGGGTGCGGCAGAGGTCGGGCTTCGACTCGTTTCTGACGAGCGTTCCTTCTGCGATGAAGCAGCGCGACAGGTCGCCGGCGACCTTGGCGATGGTGACGTCGCCCAGGGCCATGAAGCCACGGACGGCAGTGCCGATGCCCGACTCGAAGTGGGTGTCCAGCTCGTAACGCTCCACCATGTTTAGCGGGATGGTGCAGTGGGCAAAGAGCATCTCGCCTGTCTCGACATTGATTGACGCTGGGTTGGCCTGGAAACCCGAGAGGCCCGTGAAGGAATGGACTATCATCATGGTGACGAGGGCTGGCACGTCGCCCTCGCATCCTGCGACGATGCCCTCGGCGTTGAGCCGGGCCAAGGCCATGCAGCCAGTGTCGTTGAGGGCGCTGAGCAGGTCGAAGCAGCGCAGGGTGAAGCCCTGCAGGTGGTGGTTAGCGATGATGGTCTTGAGGGCATCGTAGATGGAGCCTGACACCTTATGGGCATCCAACAGCTCTTTCATCGCTATGTCCACCATCTGCAGTCCGAGCACCTCGTGGAGAACGGCGTAGTCGGCCTGGCTGGAGATGAGCCAGTCGGAGGGCTTCCCGATAACACCCAGTCGGCAGCCCCTCAGGCTCTCCCGCGCCTTGCTCACCTTGGCGAGTAGGCCGATGCGGCGACGGATGTATTCGGCTGTGCCGTGGATGATTTCGCCCTTGATGCCCTGCTGGTTCAAGTAGGAGAGTATCTCCATCGAGGCGGCCAGCGAATTGCTCTTGCCTGAGGTGAGGAGGTAGATGGGGCGGTGGTGAAGAGGTGAGAGGTGAGAGATGAGAAGTGAGAAGATGCCCTCGGTGCCGCCCGTGCGCACATAGATGAGGTCGAGCGGATGGGTGCCGTAATCGGCAAAGTCGCTGCCTTTGAAGTCGAACTCGAAGCCGAGGCTTCCCAGAAATTCCTTGGTGACTGCTGCCACCGACGCTTCGTCGTGCAGCTCAGATGTCAGTGTGTAAATTGCGATGTCCATGACGATGTCTTCTATGCGAACAATTGATGGTTGCAAAGGTAGCAATAATTTGCCAAACAGCATCTGGCGTGGCCAGAAATTTGTTGTTTTTTTAGGTTCTCGTCGTTTTTGCGAGAATGGACATACAGCAGTAATCAGCGAACGAAGGCGCATGCGGCAGGGCACGAAGACGCCCCCACCTTTTGTCCCTCAACTCCTTAGGAAAGAGGCAGGGAGCAAAGGGTGGGGGCTTGCGTTCTTGGTGATGGCTTCCCCGAATGGGCCACTCTCGGATTATGGGATGGTTATTCGGTAGTCGCCTGTTACGGTTTTGCTGTTGCCATTTAGTTCGAATACAGATGTGAAGCTGCCTTCAAGCTGCACTTTTCCATTCACTTCCTTGATGGACTTGATTTTATGGGTTCCACTTACCCAATCGTATTCATCATAGTCGATGTCTAATGACGCACTAAAAGTGAAGTTCTTGTAGAAGTCATCGCTTAGTATGTCTTTGCTGCAACTGTAAGTGCCGGGTGAGCAGGCCAGCAGCTCGTCCTTTCTGGAGAAATGTACGACCCCAAACATGAATGAGAATCCTTCCTTGTCAAAATGGTCGCACATATCATAAGTATATGTCAACGGCTTGTTGTTTTCATCCCTTCCTACAGGATCAATTTGGGCATAATGCCAGTCAAGAATCTTGTCGGAATAGGTCTTCCCATCGAGGGTGACCCGTAGATAATCGCCGGTGGCGGAGCTTCCACCATCGTCGTCGTCATCGTCATCGTCACCGCAAGCGGTGAAGCTCAGTGCTGCAACCATCATTGCAAGCATCATGATTGTTGAATACAGTTTCTTCATAGTCGTTTGTCTTTTTTATGTAGTATGCCGGGTGGGACATGCTCGATGAGGTGTTTAGAACTTGTATGCTACTCCAACTCCAAAGACGAGCTGGTTGAAGTTGCTGACGATTTGATATTTCAGCTCGGCCGTCAAGTTGATTTTGTCTGTAAGCTCATATTGAGCGCCACAGCCAAGATTGAACGTGTTTTTTGATTCAGTGGATGAGCCGCTGTCATCGTCGTCGTCGAAGCCTGCTCGTGTCGACCTTGAGAAATCGTAATCGTCATCGTCGTCGTAGTCGTAGTCAATTTCGATACCACTCGACACCCAGTTCGTCAGTCCCAATCCTGCAAGTGGATAGACCTTGATCTTGTCGGCCACGCCAAAGAGGTAGTGGACATTGGCATTGACATCCCACATGGAAAGCCCGTCCTTCTTCAGGAAATAGTCGAAAGAGGCTTCGCCGCGTATGTTGTCGGTAAAGAAATACTGCCCCTTCACGCCAATGCCAAGACTCTTTATCTCAGTTCCATACGAGAGGTTGGCACCTGCAAATTTGTCACCTGTCTGTGCGGATGCGCCGAGGCTGACGAGCGCAACGCAGATTGTTGCTAATAGTTTTTTCATGATTTTAAAGTTTTTGATGATAATAATATGACTTTGAATCTCACTTCGCTTTTTAGGGTTTGCGATTTTTATATAAGTTACTATTCATATTCACTTTCGTCCATTCGAAAAGTTCGCTGCAAAGGTAGGGAGAGAAAACAAAAAATGGAAGGAATGTGTCGACCATTTCTTCCATTTCGCAAATTTCTTAAAGATTATTCTATGCCCCTCCCTGTTTTATCTTTTTCCATTCTCGCGCATCCTGTTGAAAACGTATGAGGTGAGGTTATGGAAACGAGATTCTAAAAGTTGAAAGATAATGCTTTCGGGAACATCGGGATGTCGTCTATATACATCAGCACCTGCCTGCAGGACTTGAACATGAAACTCGGATGATTGTTTTGACCATGCCTTGCCTACCGAGAGCGATGGGAATACGGAGTCGCAGAAAGAGGCGATGGTAGAGCGGTAGGCAGCATCTATCAGATTGTCCAGCTCGCTCTCCACCGTCTGTGGCGTATCCTTGGAAGCCGAAACGGTCTGCTGGGGAACTGGGATGGGATTGACGACAGGTTTCTGGCTGTAGGGTGCCATCGTCTGTGGCGTATCTTTGGAAATCGAAACGGCTGGTGTAGGGCGTGTCTGCTGGGGAGCGGTTACGGGACTGGCGACAGAATCCTGACCGTCGGGCACCATCGTCTGTGGCGTGTCTCTTGAAACCGAAGCGGACGGTAGCAGGAGTGTCTGCTGGGGAGCGGGTACGGGGTTGGCGACTGGCTCCCGACCGTCAGTCTCTTGCAGAGCGATGGAGGGCAGAGAGGTCAATGTGTCTTCGGCCTTTCCTGTGATTTCGGGGGCCATTTCAGTCTGATGCCCCAAGAGGAAGGCTGCCACGACGATTGCGATTGCCAGGGCGGCGGCCAGGGCCATGAGGTATGGCTTCCGCTTGTTGCTGAGGGCTTTCACCACCTCTTCCACCGACTGATAGCGCTCTGCGGGGCTATCGGCCATGCAGCGGGCAATCACCTTGCCGTAATGGTGATGGGTGGGCAGCCGTTGCAGCATCTTCCCAATGGCGTAGATGTCTGTGCGCTCGCTGACGCTGCCCCCCGCCAGCTGCTCTGGTGCGGCAAAAGCGTTGGTGTGGCCTTGGGTGTCGGCGAAGGTGTCGGTGTAGCAGCAGCCCAGGTCGATGAGCTTCACATCATCATTGATGCGGGTAAGGAGGATGTTGTCGGGCTTCAGGTCGAGGTGGAGCACCTGGTGGGCATGCAGATAGCCAAGGGCATCGAGCAGCTGGCGCAGCAGCTTGTCGGTGTTCTGCTTCGTGAAGTATTCGGGATGCCTGTCAAGCCGCTGCGCCAGTGTCTCGCCGTCGACATACTCCATCAAGATGCCATCGCCGGTGAGCGAGATGTAGCGCGCAATGTGGGGATGCTCCAGCCGGTAGCCCGTCTCGAACTCCTTTCGCAGAGCCTCCTGATGGCGTATGTCGCCCACGAATTCGGGCTTCAGCCGTTTCACGAAGTGCAGCTTGCCATAGAGCTTCACGCGGAAGCAGTCGCAAGTGCCCCCCTGCGACTCCAACTGTTCGACGGCCTCAAAAATCGGCTGGCTATTTGAAAACTCAGAGGACTCCATGGGGAAAACGATAAAGAGTTAGGAGTTTGGAGTTAGGAGTTAGGAGTTAGGAGTTGTTTCGAGTTAGGAGTTGTTTCGAGTTAGGAGTTAGGAGTTAGGAGTTCTTGCCTTGCAAGCGACCAAAGGTCGAGCGAGGAGTTGTTTCGAGTGAGGGTAACTCCTAACTCCTAACTCCTAACTCGTAACTCCTATGCGTTTGACCGAGGAGAGGCCCGACACGCGGCCTGCCGTGAACTGGCCCAGCGGCGTGCCGCCGCGCCACACCTGCAGAGCCAGCAGCGGGTGATGGAGCACGAAGCCGAGAACCTCCACCTCGTCGCCAGCCAGCAGCTTGCTGTGCTCGCTCTGCACCACCCGATAGCGGTGGTCGCCCAAATAGGAAAGCACCACGCGGCGGTCGGGCAGATAGGTGATTTCCACCTCGTCGCCCACCTGCAAGTCGGCCGAGCGTATCTCGCCGTCGGGTGCTTCGAAGTCGGAGTTGCCCTCGTCGTCAACGGCCGCCAGCTCGTCCCAATGGGCATAGCCCAGATAGCGGGCTATGGCGTCGAGGGTGCTGGCATGCGGCTCCCGCTCGTCCACCGCAAACCCCACCAGCCGCTTCAGCGTGGTGGCACCCAGGCGCACGCCCGTCTTGCTTGCGATGTCGAGCGACAGCAGCTCACAATCAGAAGGCTGGCGCAAGCCGTTTCCCGACTTGCGCTTCAGCATTTCAACGATGTGGAATGGCAGCTTCATCTCACTCCCACTCAATGGTGCCGGTGGGTTTCGGGGTGAGGTCGTAGAGCACACGGTTCACGCCGGGCACCTCGGTGATGATGCGCTGGGTGATGTGGTGCAGCAGCGCGTAGGGAATCTCCTCGATGGTGGCTGTCATGGCATCGCGTGTGTTCACGGCACGGATGATGACGGGCCAGTCCCAGCTGCGCTTGTTGTCCTTCACGCCCGTCGACTTGTAGTCGGGCACGATGGTGAAGTACTGCCACACCTTGCCCTCCAAGCCGTTCTTGGCAAACTCCTCGCGCAGGATGGCATCGCTCTCGCGAAGGGCCTCCAGACGGTCGCGGGTGATAGCCCCCGTGCAGCGAACACCCAGGCCGGGGCCGGGGAAAGGCTGACGGAACACCATGTTGTCAGGCAGTCCGAGCTCCTTGCCTACCACGCGCACCTCGTCCTTGAACAGCAGCTTGATGGGCTCCACCAGCTCGAACTGCAAGTCGTCGGGCAGACCGCCTACGTTGTGGTGTGACTTCACGGGACCCGACTCCACGATGTCGGGATAGATGGTGCCCTGAGCCAGGAAGCTGATGCCCTCCTGCTTGCGGGCCTCTTCCTCGAATACGCGGATAAATTCAGCGCCGATAATCTTGCGCTTCTGCTCAGGGTCGGCCACGCCAGCCAGCTTGTCGAGGAAACGGTCGGTGGCATCGACATACACCAGATTGGCATCCAGCTCATCGCGGAACACGCGCACCACCTGCTCGGGCTCTCCCTTGCGCAGCAGACCGTGGTTTACATGCACCGACACCAGCTGCTTGCCCACCGCCTTGATGAGCAGGGCTGCCACCACCGATGAGTCGACACCGCCAGAGAGGGCCAGCAGCACCTTCTTGTCGCCAATCTGAGCACGAAGCTCGCTAATCTGTTCTTCAATGAATTTCTGCGCCAGCGCGGGAGTGGTGATGCGCTCCATCGAGGCCGGGCGAACGTTGCCTGTTGTCATAATGCTTTGTGTTTTGTTGTTGTTGTGTGTGAATATGATTGGTTCCGTTTGGTTGCCCCCTGCTCGTTCGCTGCGCGATGCAACGCGCAGCGCGGCATTTCCAGCGTCTCAGTCGCTCCCGGCGGGCGGCGGGGGAAGCGCTTTCGCGCGCACTGCTCATGCCCATCGCAATTGCATCGTGCAAAAGTAGGCATTTTCTTTTGAAAAAGAAAAGAATTCGTCAGCAAAACAACATCATTTAACAAACTCCCGCCTGTCTTATACCCCTTAGCCTTCATCATTCACCACCGCTGCCACAGATCGCGCCTCGCGTCTTTCTGCAAAAAGCGAATAAATACGATTTGATTGATAATAAAATCTTCTAAGACAAAATACGACCAAATTACGAATTCCAAATTACGAATTCCTGCTTAAAACATGTTCGGGCTGTATGGTTGAAAAGACGCTTATTCCCGAGCAAAGCTCGCCTACCCGTAGCCTTTCAGCGTCTGGAATCTTCAAAAGCGCTACCGTCTTTTCAACCGTAGCAAGTCGTGTGAATTTCGGTTGGCAGCGGCCGCTGCCATCATTGGCGGCGTTCGCTGCCATCATTGGCAGCGGCCGCTGCCAATCATGTCCCCGCCCGCTGCCAACCTGCTCCCTGTTTGTCGTGCGCCGCCTCTCCTGAATGCCCCCATTTCGCTCGTCATCCCAAAAAAGTTTGAAAAAGCCGTAGCAAAAGTTCATTCCATGACGTGGAATAATGAACGCCAAAGCCCCGGAGGGGCGACGGAATAGGAACAAGGGTATCGCCTCTGTAAAACCACATAAGAGTAGTAGGATAATCTGTCGCCCCTCCGGGGCTTTTGCTGCATCCTAAAATGGAAAAATCGACATTCAGCGTCCTTGTCACTTGATTGCGGATAATCATTTTATTTAAGGTAATTATATACTTTTAGACCCTAAGTGATATTTATATACAGCGTGACCCCTCGATGGGTCTTAATACCGCAATATTCAGCGTTAGAAACGCAATATAGTACCCATAGGCATGTGGGGAGAGAGCCTGTTGGAGGGAATATAAGACCAACCAAGCATCGTTTGGTGCTGAAATTGGCAACTCGTTGAATCAGGAAATGTATGGGGTCAAACCCTACATAGTTGCCTATCTTAAAGTAAAAATATCTCCCGTATCATCAGTTACCTGACCATTTACAGGGTCAATTAAATAGCTGAATCTTTGTCCCGTAGGTGTATATGCCCTAATCAACGCTTTCCAGGATTCAAATTTTTCTACGGTTGGTGCCCCGGTAACGCACATGTCATTAAACCAAACTCCGTTTTCCCTAATCCTCAAACAGCGATTGCCATTGTAAAAACTCTTGTCTGCCAAATACCCTATCACATCGTAAGCAGTGGAAAAACGATAAGAATTATTTGAAGAAGAACTTCGTGCAGAAGTGACATCCTGATAATCATCTGAAAGTGATTCCATATCATCCGAAGGCTGGTAGTCTTTGTTTTCTTTAATAAACTCCTTCATTTGTTTCTTATAGCCATGTATATCATCCAATACCCATTTCCCGTTTTCAAGAACCACTTTGATTTCTTCTTTTCTGGTTTCTGTTTGTCCACCAAAGCTAAACTTAAATGTCACTTTTGCCATTGCCTTATCGTCTTCAATGTTATAGACATCGTTCACGGTAATGTTCATTGTCACATCGTCTTGCGCCATGTCCCAAAAACCAAATTCCCAGAAACCTATATACCCATCCTGAGCCATAAGTCTGTCAATCTCAGCCACTCTGTTGTAAGTCTTCCTGAAATCAGATGAGAATAAACTTTCATCATATTCATGGACATTCCCTTCAACAACGTCGTCAAAAACCTCTTCCAATCTTGTGGTGATATGTTCTTTTGGTGGCAAAAACATAAATGGGAATTGTTTCCCATTGATTAGATTGTAGAATGTTCCCCTAAACTCCTTTCCGTCGAAAGTGCCTTCAAATCGTCCTGAGTTTTTGCCATTAGGCGCATACTCATTCATGGCGAGTGACCCGTTTCTTTTCAGTTTCCCGTTAAGCGACAGATTACCACCTGAATCATAATGATACAGCCCAGTCACGTCCTTTCCGTCGATGGTGATAGACATCATTGCTCCGTATGGGCCTATCTCTCCCCTCAACTGGTAGGTGCCATCAAGGTCACTCTCCATGACATCATCAATACTGCTGTCAGACACATTCCTGTCAGACCCATTACCGCCAAACGTTCCCGACTGCCACATCCAAAGCCCAAGACCTATCAACGCAGCCACCAGCACACCAATGGTTGCATAAAGTACTTTCTTTGAGTTGCCTTTATTGCCCTCTTCATGATGAACAGGCTGAACTTGTGGCTTTTCCTGTGGGATAGGCTGAACATGAGATTCTTCCTGTGGGGCTGGTTGAACTTGAGGCTCTTCTTGAGGAATAGAATGAACTTGAGGCTCTTCCTGTGGTACTGGCTGAACTTGAGGTTCTTCCTGTGGAACGGGTTGAACTTGTGGCGCTTCCTGTGGGACAGGCCGAACTTGTGCTTCTTCCTGTGGGACAGGTTCTTCTCCTTTTGTTGTCGTACATCCACACTTTGGGCATTTCACGGCCTTGTCTGAAATCATGTGGCCGCAACTTTTGCATTTAATCAGTGCCATTTTAGTTAAATATTTATATTATAAGGCGCACCATAGTCATTCACACCTTCATCTGATTTCTTAAACTGGAAGAAGATGGATACCCAAGGAACAAATATCCACCAACCGCTTCTGTTGATGTCATGAAGTCTACGAACGGTGACAGCCAGCGCTGGAATGAATACCACAACGACTCCAAGCCCCCATGAAGTAGCAATAAACCATAATGAGATTAATATAAAAGACCAATACTCAAGTCTTGACGCCCTGCCACTGAAATCAAAATACCTTTGTGTGAGCGTTTCCCAAAACAATGCACCACATTCATAGATCTTATTTGCCCAATCCGTTTTACTGGAGGAATTAGATGTGCCAGTGATAACCATAGTGATTCTCTCGCATTCACTTGCAGGACAGCCGCAATTAGGACATTCATTCAAATTGCCATCAAAGACTTGCCCACAATCTTTACATTTCAATTTTTCCATTTTTTATTCTTTATCGCATTCAGACTCAAAATGCTCATAAATGATTAGTAGTTCTGATGAAGGCACAAAAGGAAAGTGTGAGCCTACTTAATATATTCCATCTGTAGGCTCTCGACTGCCCTGTGCAAGAATAAGAAAGTCGCTCACACCTCAGGGCGTATATGTCATAAATACATATATCAATCCCAAGGTAGGCGTTCCTTCTATTCAGCTGCACAGGTGAGTTGTCGAGATTCACAGATGCGGAATAGCTAAACGCTTCCTAATTGTGTCTTTGCCGCAGTCCTTCTGCGACGCTGCAAATTTAAGAAGATTTTCCCAGAAACGCAAATTTATGAGCGACTTTTTCTTTTCTTCCGCAAAAAATGGTGTCTATTTGAACTTGATTACCCGGAAGTCGTTCTTGTTGTCGATGATGACACCGTCGGCATTGAGCTTTCGAGCCTTACGGGCAGCCTTCCACAACAGGTATTTCTCAAGACGGGGACGCTCAGGACGGATGATGGGCAGGATGAGCGGTGTGTATGAACCGTAGGCCGTCACCTCGAAATTGCGCTGCACCTCGTTCTCATTCAGGAACACCTGCACATGTTCGTAGGTGTCCTTCTTCCGCTGGTCGGTCTTGAAGAGCACTTTGCCGGGCAATGTGGTGCGATGGATTTTCTTCTCGTAGTTCTGCTTCAGCGTGTCGGTGTTGATGTAGCTGACGGTGCAGCTTGCGGATAAGAATAAGACAGTGCCTAAGAAGAACAGGTTTCTCAGTTGCTTTTTCATTTTTCTTGCTTTTTAAAGGTTTGACTTGTTAACGACGACAAAGGTAACAAGTTTCTTTAGAAAAGCAATCATCCATTTCGTCCACTTTGCAACTTCAACAGGGTTCATCGTAATAACGGAACACCTTGCCATCGTAGGATGGATCGTGGTCAGGGTCGTTGCGCATCATCTGCCATAGTTGTGTCGCACTATAGTAGAGAATGGTCTGGCACCATTCGGTCGACATCGTGTGCTCACCGACTTTGTCCTGAAATTCCTTCCACACTTGACCATAAAGGGGCATCAGGCTCTCTTCAAAGTCAATCCATAGCTGGGCATAGCGCTGTTGGTTGATGTGGTAGTAGATGGAGTCGTTGTAATGACCAAGCGCCTTCTTGAATCGCGTGCCTATCAGTCGTTGCAGTTCACGGCGTAAGGCCAGCGTGTCTTCCGGTAGTTTGCTCGTAATGGCTGGTTTCTGACTTTCATCAGCTGACTGTTGGCCATTGTCCGTTGACCGTTGGCCGTTTTCATCTGTGTACGTCCCTTGTTCTGCGGGAATGGTCGTTGGGGCTGGCGCCGTAACCTCTGAATGTTTGACTGGAGGAGAAGTATTTGGCGGTGGTACTAAAATGGGTGGCGTTGGGGCAGGAACCTCTGTTGTAGAAGGGTTACGAGATTTTTGCGTTGCCGAGCTGTCCGGTTGCGACAGGGGTGGGAGCGTGGTCACTTGCTGACGCTCAAATAAGAAGAGGGCAACGACAGCCAAGGCCACCGCTAAGGCCGCCACCCACCACCACGGGTTTCGTCGATGGCCCACTGCCTGTTGCAGTTCGTCGGCAGAGGCGTATCGCAGCTGCATCTGCCTCTCCGTGCAGCGCTTTATCACCTTATTATAAAAACGCGCGCACGGGAGCACCTGCAAGATTCGGCCAATGGCATAGATGTCGGTGCGGGCGTCCACCTTTGCCGATCCGTCTGTCTGCTCCGGGGCGGCGTATTTGTCTGTGCGTCCCGTTGTATCGGTAAAGCAGTCGGCATAGCAATAGCCCAGGTCAATGAGCTTGACATTGTGGCCAATGCGCGAAAGGAGGATGTTGTCGGGCTTCAGGTCAAGGTGTACAATCTGATGGCTGTGCAGATAGCCAACGACGCTGAGCAGCTGCTGCAGAAAACGGTCGGCGTTCTTACCAGATGGGGATGGTCGAGCGAATAGCCCGTCTCAAACTCCTTCTGCAGGGCGGCCACATATTGCGGATGGGTGCGAAGCTGGGGCTTCAGCCGTTTCAGGAAGTGCAGTTTGCCATACAGCTTTACGCGGTAGCACTCGCACGTGGAGCCACCCACCTGCAACAGCTCGGCATCGGGGAAGGTGTGCTGCACTTCAGAAAACGACGATGTGCTGTCCATCATTCATCAGAGGAGTTCAAAGTCGATGCCCTGCGCCTTGCCCGCCGTGAAAGCGCCCAGGCTGTGGCCGTCTCTGACCACCTCAGCGACGAGTAGCGGATAATGGCGCACGATATGGGTCAACGTCAGCACGTCGCCCTTCAGCAGCTTGCTGTTCTTGCTCTCAACCACGCGGAAATGATTGTCGCCCAAGTTCTCGATGGTCAGCGTCCGGTTGGGGGGATACGAAATGATTACTTGCTGCCCTTTCTCTAAATAGCATGCCAGATACTCGTCGCGGTCGTCGAAAGCCGAGTTGCTGCTGTTCTCGTCGATGAGCCGCAAGGCATCCCAACTGGCAAACCCCAGATAGCGGGCAATGACATCGAGTGTCGAGGTGCGTGGGGTGCGCTCGTCGGCTATGAACCCCAGCAGTCGCTTCATGGTGTTCACGCCAATATGCTCGCCCGTCACTGACTCAACGTCGAGGGCCAGCAGCTCGCAATCGCGCGAGAGCCGAATCTCGTGGCCCGACTTCTCTCTCAGCAGTTCTGTGATATAAGGTGAAAACTTCATCTGCTCTTTTGTGATTATTCCCACTCGATTGTTGCTGGTGGCTTTGAGGAGATGTCGTAGCAGACGCGGTTGACGCCGCGCACCTTGTTGATGATTTCGTTGGAGATGCGGGCCATGAAGTCGTAGGGCAGGTGGGCCCAGTCGGCGGTCATGGCATCGGTGCTGGTGACGGCTCGCAGGGCTACGGGATGCTCGTAGGTGCGCTCGTCGCCCATCACGCCCACGCTGCGGACGGCGGAGAGGAGGATGGCGCCTGCCTGCCATATCTGGTCGTAGAGCGACACCTCGATCTGGTCGTTTGGGGAGCTGGTTGTTTGGTCGTTTGGGGAGCTGGTTGTTTGGTCGTTTGGGGAGCTGGTTGTTTGGTCGTTTAGGAGGGTTGTCGGCACGCCAGCGGCCAGCACGCGACGGGCTTCGTCGCCAGAGAGGCGCACTTTGTACTGGCGCAAGCCTTTTATGAATATGTCGTCGGCATCTTGCAGGATGCGCACCTTCTCGGGGGTGATGTCGCCGAGGATGCGCACGGCCAGGCCTGGGCCGGGGAAGGGGTGGCGGGTGATGAGGTGCTCGGGCATGCCCAGCTGGCGGCCCACGCGGCGCACCTCGTCCTTGAACAGCCACTTCAGCGGCTCGCAGAGCTGCAGGTTCATCTCCTTGGGCAGCCCCCCCACGTTGTGGTGGCTCTTGATGACCTTGCCCGTGATGTTGAGGCTCTCGATGCGGTCGGGGTAGATGGTGCCCTGGGCGAGCCATTTAAATGAAGAGTGAAGAGTGGTGAGTGAAGCCCCCCCTACTGCCCCCGAGGGGGCTTCTATAGTTTTGCTTGCAGAACTAACTGCTACCCCCTTCGGGGGGGCGGGGAGGGGGGCTTCCTCCTTTATCAGCCGCTTGGCCTCGGCGTTGAACACCTCGACGAAGTCGCGGCCGATGATCTTGCGCTTCTGCTCAGGGTCGGTGACACCGGCAAGGTCGGCGAAGAACTTCTCGCTGGCATCGACACCCACGACGTTCAGCCCCAGCCCGTGATAGTCGTCCATCACCTGCTGGAACTCGTTCTTGCGCAGCATGCCGTGGTCGACGAAGATGCAGGTGAGGCGCTGGCCGATGGCGCGGTTGAGCAGCACGGCGGCAACGCTGGAGTCCACTCCGCCTGAGAGGCCGAGGATGACGCGGTCGTCGCCTATCTGCTCCTTCAGCTCGGCAACGGTGGTCTCAACGAACGAGGCGGCGCTCCACTCGCGGCGTGAGCCGCAGATGTCGACCACGAAGTTCTGCAGCAGCAGCTTGCCCTGCAAGGTGTGGAACACTTCGGGATGGAACTGGACGGCGAAGATAGGAGCCTCACCCCCAACCCCTCTCCGATTGGAGAGGGGAGTGGATAGACTCTTTCCTTGTTGCTGCCGCATGGTGTATATACTCCCCTCTCCAATCGGAGAGGGGCCGGGGGTGAGGCTGAAGGCGGCGTTTTTGACATCCTTTGTGCTGCCGATGACTTGGAAGCCGTCGGGGATGGCGGTGATGGTGTCGCCGTGGCTCATCCACACCTGCGAGTGCTGCTCGAAGCCACGGAAGAGGGGGTTCGTGGTGTCTACCGTCTGCAGATGGGCGCGCCCGTACTCGCGGCTGTTGGCCTTCTCCACCTTGCCCCCCATGGCGTGCGAGATGAGCTGCGCCCCATAGCAGATGCCCAGGACGGGCACCTTGCCTACGAACTGGGCGAGGTCGACCTTGAAGGCTTCTGGGTCGTGGACGGAGTAGGGCGAACCGCTCAGGATGACGCCGATGATGGAACCCGACTGCAAATCAGCCTCAACGGTGGGAAACTTGTTGTAGGGCAGGATCTCGCAGAAGGTGTCGAGCTCGCGCACGCGGCGGCCAATGAGCTGGGTGGTCTGTGAACCGAAGTCGAGGATGATGATTTTCTGCATATCTATGCCCCCTGAGTTAGGGGGATGGGGGTCTGAACAGACGCTACCAGACTTTTTTTATTGTTGATTACTACAGGGATTCTGCGCCTGTTCAGACCCCCTGCCCCCTAACTTAGGGGATGAAGGCCTCGGCCTCAGCGAGGGTGTCGAGCTTTCCCACGTCAAGCAGGCGCAGGTCGTCCTTCACCAGTCCCACGATGTGCGAGCGGTGGCAGACGGAGAGGTAGAAGTCGATGATGGGGAAACGGTCGGGGAAGCGCTCCATGAGTGGGAAGAGGCGGGGTGAGAATGAATGGATGCCTGAGAAGGCGAATTGGTTCAGCGGCTCGCCATGCTGCGACATCCCTGTGCGGCGCACGTACTCATAGGGACTTTTCACCTCGCCAGTCTCGATGTTCGTCCAGCCCATGAGGCGCATGGCGTTGTCGAAGAGCAGGTAGCGCTTGGTCTTGCGGCGGCTCACTAATAGCACGGCATCCTCGTGGGGCAGGTGCTGCCGCGCCATCCAGCCATAGTCGACGTTGTCGAGGATGTCGACGTTGTGGATGAGGATGGGGTCGTCGGGGTCGAAGAGCGATTGGGCCTTCTTCAGTGCGCCTCCCGTCTCAAGCAGCAGCTGCGTCTCGTCGCTGAAGCTGACGTGGGGGGCGTAGTCGCTGGCGGCCACGTGGTCGATGATTTGCTGTGCGAAGTGGTGCACGTTGACCACCAGTCGCTGATAGCCCTGCTGCAGGAGTCGGTGGGCGACGATGTCGATGAGTGGCTGCCCTCCCACAGGCACCAGCGCCTTGGGCATGGTGTCGGTGAGCGGCTTCAGGCGGCTGCCTATGCCAGCGGCGAGGATCATGGCTTGCTTCATGGTGTGTGCTGGTGACGGGATTTTACGACAAGGGGTTCCATCCCTGTGCCTTCAGTTCAAACTCCTGCCCGTCGCGAGTGACGAGCACCTGGCCGAAGCGCTGTTCGGTGATGTGGCCGATGAGGCGGACGCCCTCCACCTCCTTGATGCGCTCCAAGTCGCCGATGGGCACGGTGAAGAGCAACTCGTAGTCTTCGCCGCCATTGAGGGCGCAGGTGGTGACGTTCATGTTCAGCTCTTCGGCCATCACGGCGGTTTGGTAGTCGATGGGCAGCTCTTTCTCAAAGATGCGGCATCCCACGCCCGACTGCTTGCAGATGTGCATCAGCTCCGACGAGAGTCCGTCGCTGATGTCCATCATGGCCGTTGGCCGTATGCCTGCTTGTCGCAATTTCTCCACGATGTCGCCACGTGCTTCAGCCTGCAGCTGCCGTTGCAGCAGGTATTCCTTTCCGCTGAAGTCGGGCGTGGCAAGGTCGGAGAGCTGTGACTTGAGCTTTGCGATTTGCGATTTGAGCAGTTGAGGAGTTGGGGAGTTGGGGGATTGGGTGGCCACAGCTTTATCGTAGGCTTTCTGTGCTTCGTCAATCCTCTTTCTCAAGTCGTTATACTGTCCGTAATACACGTTTTTCTCGCGCTCCAGCAGTTGCAAGCCCATGTAGGCGGCCCCCAGGTCGCCCGATACGCATACGAGGTCGGTGTTGCGTGCCCCGTTGCGATAGACGATGTCTTCCTTTTGTGCTTCGCCGATGCAAGTGATGCTGATGGCCAGTCCGGTGTAGCTGCTGGTGGTGTCGCCGCCGATGATGTCGACGCCCCACTTCTGGCAGGCCAGTCGTAGCCCTTCGTAGAAGAGTTCGATGTCTTCGACGGTGAAGCGCTTGCTGATGGCTAATGAGACGGTCATCTGGCGAGGCGTGCCGTTCATGGCGAAGATGTCGCTGATGTTCACCATGGCCGACTTATAGCCCAGGTGCTTCAGGTTGGTATAGGTCAGGTCGAAGTGAACGCCCTCCATCAGCATGTCGGTGGTGACGAGCACTTGGCTCTGCGGATAGTCGAGCACGGCGCAGTCGTCGCCCACGCCTCGCAGTGTGCTGGCGTTCTGTGGGGTGATGTCTTTGGTGAGTCGGTCGATGAGTCCAAATTCGCCGAGGGTTGCTATTTCCATTCGATTTGTTTATTTATTTGAAGGTGATGGTATGAGGCTTTGACGTGGCGCGCTTGTCGGTGCGGGGGCGGTGCTCCTCTTTCCCGGTGACGAGGATGCTGTTGCGCGAGTTCTTCTGCACGTATCCCGTGATGATGTCGTTGAAGCGCTGCGCTTGCTCTTCCTGCATGAACTGTATGTCAACGGGGAGCGCGTAGAGGTGGCGTCGCACCTCGTCGGAAAGTCCCTCGGCCAGCTGCAGCCTCGTGGCGTCTTTCTCGGTGGTCACGATGAGCTTGCCTTCTGCTGTCATCTGTGCAAAGGCATCGTTGATGCGTTGCACATCGCGCTGACTGAAATCGTGGTGGTCGGCAAATGTCAAGGGCGTGATGTTGCTGGCATAGGGGGCCAAGTCCTCCTGCATTTGCCTGGGCGAGGCGATGCCGGTGAGCAGCAGCACGTGTCGGCCTTTCAGGTCGTTGAGTGCGATGTTGCTGGCTTGGGCAAATATGGGGCGCAGGTCGGCATAGTGCAGTGTGGTGAAGAACAGATGCTGGTAGGGATAGAGGTTCATGGCCTTGGTGATGAGTCGAAACTCCATGGGCTTCAGGCTCTTGGGGCACTTTGTTACGATGACGATGTCGGCACGGTTCTTGCCTTTCATCGATTCGCGCAGTCTACCGGCAGGTAGCAGTTTGTCGTAGATGATGAGCCGGTGATAGTCAACCAGCAGGATGTTGATGCCCGGCTTCACATATCGGTGCTGGAAGGCATCGTCGAGCAGCACCACGTCGAGCTGCTCATCGTTGTCGGTGAGTCGCTGAATGCCGCGCACCCGTTTCTTGTCGACGGCCACGCTGATGTCAGGGAACTTGCTCTTCATCTGCATAGGCTCGTCGCCGATGTCGTTCATGGTGCTGTTGTTGGTGGCCAGCAGGTAGCCGCTGGTCTTGCGTTTGTAGCCCCTGCTGAGCACTGCCACGTGGAACTTCTCGCGCAGCATCTTCACCAGATATTCCACGTGTGGCGTCTTTCCCGTTCCACCCACGGTGATGTTGCCCACAGCGATGACGGGCACGTCGAAGGCTTGGCTTTTCAGCAGACCCACATCAAAGCAGAAGTTCCTGATGCCCACGGCGGCTCCGTAGAGCCAGCTCAGGGGCAGCAGCGATTCCTTTATTTTGATGTAGTCGCCTTCCATGGGGTTTTTTATAGATGCTATAGACTTTATAGATGCTATAGACTTTTATAGATGCTATAGACTTTTATATGCTACTTTATCTCTACGGAGAAGGGGAGGCGGGCCTGCAGACGATTGCGCACTTGGTCGTGGCGCAGCTGCATGATGGGTTCGTAGAACTCGCCCAGCACCTGCTTCAGCTGACTGTCGAGATAGCTGTCGGTGCGCTTCTCGCTGTCGAAGAGCGTCTCTATCCAGCTGGTTTGGGCGGGATAGTCTTTGGTGTGATACTCTGCCAGGTTGGCCAGCTCGGCGGCCTTCTTCACGGCGTCGTTGAGCGACCCCAGCTGGTCGACGAGGCTGATGCGCAGCGCATCGGTGGCCAGCCACACACGGCCTTGTGCAATCTCGTTCACCTGGTCGCGCGTCAGGCCGCGCCCTTGTCCCACGATGTCGAGGAATCGCACGTAGCCTCTGTCTACGTAGCCTTGCATGTAGCGCATCTCGTCGCTGTTGTCTGAGGCGAAGATGAGGTTGGTCTCGTAGTCAGAGAATTTGTTGGTGCTATAGCCGTCCCAGGTGACGCCCAGCTTGTTGGTCACCAGCTCGCTGAAGTTGGGTATGAGTCCGAAGATGCCGATGCTGCCGGTGATGGTTGTTGGCTCGGCCACGATGTGGTTGGCGCCGCAGCTGATCATGTAGCCACCCGAAGCGGCCATGCCGCCCATCGACACCACCACGGGCTTCTTCAGCTTCAGCTGCTCTATGGCGTGCCATATCTGCTCGGATGCCACTGCGCTGCCGCCACCGCTGTTGACGCGCAGCACCACAGCCTTCACGTCGTCGTCGTTGGCCAGTTTTGTCAGGTCTTTCACGGTGGTGCTGCCCACGATGTTGTGTCCGCTGGCGAGTCCGCTCACCAGTTCGTCGACAATCTCGCCATAGGCGTAGTACACGGCCACCTCGTCGCCCTTCTCCTTGACGCGCTTGGCGGGCTTCAGGTTGAGCATGTCGTCGAGCGAGAGCAGATTGATGTCGTCGTCATCGCCGATGCCCAGCTTGCGGCGCACCACCTGCTTCATCTGCTCGGGATAGAAGGCTCGGTCGATGAGTCCGGCTTTCTGATAGTCGTCGACGGTGGCAAAGAACAAGATGCTGTCGTTGGCCAGCGAGTCCAGGCGGTCGGCGGTGAGTTGGCGGCTGCTGGCCATCTGCTGTGTCCACTGTCCCCAGATGCCTTTCAGGTAGGCCTCGCGCTGTTCGCGGTCTTCGGGGCTCATGTCTTTGCGGGTCACACTCTCCACGTAGCTCTTATATTTGCCCACGCGTGCAGCCTGGTATTTGATTCCCAGCTTCTCGTAGAGGCCGGTCATATACTCATGCTTGCCGCCCAGGCCCTTGAAGTCGATCATGCCCGTCTTGTTGAGGAACACCGAGTCGGCCATCGAGCTCACGTAGTAGGATGTTTGCAGCATTTGGTCGGCGTAAGCCATCACCCATTTGCCGCTCTTCTTGAAGTCGAGCAGTGCGTTGCGTATCTGCTGAGCCGTGGCGGGCGAGTCGAAGGTGGCAGCCCCTCCCTCGATGTAGATGCCCTTGATGTTCTCCTCGTCGCGTGCCATCCGTATGGCTTTCATGATGTCATCGAGGCCCATGTTCTCTATGCCAGCCGTGCTGATGAGCGCTGCCAGCGGCCCTGCATTGTCGGCACGCTCGCTCACCTGTCCGTTCAGTTTCAGCACGAACACCGAGTTCTCGGGTGCTTTCACTTTCGAGTCGCCGCCCGAGAGCATTCCCATGAAGGTGAGGGCTCCCAGCAGGAAACCGATGATGGTCACTACGATGATGCCACATATCGTGGCCAGCATGTACTTGAAAAAGTCTTTCATATCCAGTTGTAAATTGTTGATGGTTGTTTTGGCTGGCAAAGTTACATAATTTATGCGAACTGACCAAAAATGCGCACTAATTTCTGCCTATCTATTAGAGTGGTGGGGCCACTTTTTCACACTTTGGCGCCCTATACCTCGCCATCAGTGCATTCTGACGGTCAACTGCGCGGGGAACATGTAGGCTGGGTCGCCCCGCTCGCTGAGGGTGTGGCGCAGCGTGGCTGCATGGCGTTTCGCCTTGCCCTTGAAGAGCGTTCTTCCTTGGCAGACCACCTTCACGGGTTTGTCGAGGTTCACCATCTCGTCGTTGAGGCAGATGGTGAGCTTCTGGTAGTCGCAGCGCTCGATGCTGATGGTGTTTCCCCTCAGCGCTACACGCACCTCTTTCCCTCGGGCCATCTCTTCCTTTGGTGCTGAGAGCCAGTAGAAATGCTGGTGCAGTTCCTCTTCCTGCCGCCATACAATCTTGGTGGGGTAGGGGTTGCGCTTGTGGCTGGCCATCCACTCCACGGCAGCGGCATCCTCCAAGTCCATCCAGTGCCCCTTCCCCTTCACGATGTGGCCTTCAAAGACATAGCCTTCGGTGTCGGCGCGGTGCAGAGAGTCCATCTCGTTGATGCGCTCCTGGCATCTCTTGTTGCGGTCGTAGGCGGCATCCTGCTCGCCACACCAGATCATGAAGGGCGTGTTTCGCAGGTTGAGCAGCGACACATCGCCGGGGTGCCCGGCCATCATTGAGGCGGCGGACCATGAGTCGGCCATGCGTGGAGCCAGTCGCCACACGCCGTCGCCTCCAGCCGAATAGCCCATCAGGTAGACCTTGTTGGGATTGACGTTGAAGCATGCCACTGCCATCTGGATGATGCGCCTGTAGAACTCGTCTATGCCAGCCAGGAAGTGCATGTTCCATGCGTCGACCGGCGCTCGTGGGCACAGATAGACGCTGTTGGCGGGATGGTAGAGCCGCCACTGGTTCTTCCATTGGCTGTCGTTCACCGCCTTGGGGGCACCGCCACCACCATGAAGCGAGATGAAGAGCGACCGCCCGTCGGCGGGTTCGCTGCCTATCAGTTCCCAGTGCAGGGGCATGGTCAGCGTGTCAATCTGCAACTGCTGTGTGGCCAAGGTCTCGGCATAGGCCGTGCGCAGCGAGTCCTTCCAGGCTTCGGTCAGCCGTGCTGCCCATTGCCGCGCCTCTTGCGCCGACAGCGCGCGCTCGTGGCTGTTTTGGGCATAGGCCGCCGCATGCCCCGTCAGCAGTACTGCTGCTAAGCACCATCGAAGAAGAAGGATGCTTCTCTCTTTGATTTGTTTGTTGTTTTTCATTTCGCTCCAGTGATTGAGGTTGATGTTTGTTGTGAAGTGGCGTGCAAAGTTAAGAAAAAAACGGCAAAACGTTTGCTGTTTGGAAATAAAATGCTAAATTTGTGGCGTCAATGAAACAAATAGAAGTTGTTGCGGCCATCATCCGCAGGGCTGACAAGATGTTGGCCACCCAGCGAGGATATGGCGACTGGAAGGACTGGTGGGAGTTTCCGGGCGGGAAGATGGAGCCTGGCGAAACCCCTGGCGAGGCTTTGCAGCGCGAGATTCGCGAGGAGCTGTCGGCAGAGATCAACGTCGACGAGTTCTTGTGCACGGTAGAGTACGACTATCCGAATATGCACCTGACCATGCACTGCTACCTCTGCTCATTGCAGCGGTCGACGCTGCATCTGAATGAGCACGAGGCGGCGCGGTGGCTGTCGGTGGGCGAACTGGACTGTGTGCAGTGGCTGCCGGCCGACCAGATAGTGGTAGAGAAGATAAGAGAACGAGGATAGCGTCCAAAGTTTGGAAAAGCCGTGGCAAAAGTAAACAACGATAAAACCACGACGAGAAACAATCTTTTTATTCACCCACACGATATCTTGATGCTGCATTTTTCGGGCAAAGCTACATGTTTTTTTATTTTCCAAGGAAATGTGGGGTAATAAGGGCTGCTAAGCGTATGGTAGGCGATGCGCAACCGAGCAGGGGATGCGGCTTTTGGCTGGCCGAAATGTTAAAACCAGAAGGCTCGCCTTCACTTTTTTCTTCAGAAATGCCGCCGTCCGAATTATTTTGCGTAACTTTGCAAAATCATAGAAGAGATTTCTATTAATATGTACTAACCAATTTAATATTAAAGTAAACAAAAAATGAACGAAATCCAAAAACTGAACCCTGAGTGCATCTGGCGCAATTTCTACAAACTGACACAAGTGCCCCGTCCCAGCGGACACCTGGAGAAGATACAGCAGTTCCTGCTCGACTTCGGTCAGCAGTGCGGTGTCTATGCCGTGAAAGACCCTGCCGGCAACATCCACATGCGCAAGCCCGCCTCGCCAGGGATGGAAGACCGCAAGGGCATCATCCTGCAGGCCCACATGGACATGGTGCCACAGAAGACGCCCGAATCGAAGCACAACTTCGAGACCGACCCCATCGAGCCGTGGATTGACGGCGAGTGGGTGAAAGCCAAGGGAACAACGCTCGGCGCTGACAACGGACTGGGCGTGGCATCCATCATGGCCATTATGGAAGACAAGGCACTGGTGCACGGCCCCATCGACGCACTCATCACTGCCGATGAGGAGACGGGAATGTTTGGTGCCAACGACCTGCCGCAGGGCGAGCTGGAGGGCGACATCCTGCTCAACCTCGACTCGGAGCATTGGGGCAAGTTCGTCATCGGCAGTGCCGGTGGCATCGACGTCACCGCCACGATGGAGTATAAGGAGGTTGAGACCGATGCCGACGATGCTGCTGTGCGCGTGACCGTGAAGAACCTGCGCGGCGGACACAGCGGACTGGAGATCCATGAGGGGCGCGCCAACGCCAACAAGCTGATGGTGCGCCTGGTGCGCGAGGCCATCGAGGAACTCGATGCCCGTCTGGCCTGCTGGCACGGTGGCAACATGCGCAATGCCATCCCCTTCAAGGCCGAGGTGGTGCTCACCCTGCCGAAGGAGAACGTGGAGGCGCTGAAGGAACTCTGCGCCGACTGGAAGGACGACTTCAACGATGAGTACAAGCTCATAGAGCCGCAGGGCGTGGAGGTCATCGCCGAAGAGGTGGAGACACCGCAGACGGAGCTGCCCGTGGAGATTCAGGACAACATCGTAGATGCCATCTATGCCTGCCACGACGGCGTGGTGCGCTTCATCCCCTCCTATCCCAATGTGGTGGAGACATCGAGCAACCTGGCCATCATCGACATCGAGGACGGCAAGGCTGGCATCAAGATTCTGGCTCGCTCCAGCCGCGAGGACATGAAGGATTATATTGTGAAGACGCTGGAGAGCTGCTTCTCGATGGCTGGCATGAAGGTGGAGACCGCTGGCAGCTATGGCGGCTGGGACCCGAACCCCGACAGCGAAGTGCTGCATCTGCTGCTGAAGGAATACAAGGAGCTGTTCGGTCAGGACGGCATCATACAGGTAGACCACGCCGGACTGGAGTGCTCGGTCATCCTGGGCAAGTATCCTCACCTCGATGTCGTCAGCCTCGGCCCCACGATGAAGTCGCCCCACACCACCACTGAGCGCGCACTTATTGCCACTGTGGAGCCTTTCTGGCAGCTGCTGAAGAAGACACTGGCCGACGTGCCCAAGAAGTAAACAAAAAACAGATTCACCATTGGCCCCTCAGCCTCACCCCGCCCCCACTCCCCTTGGAGAGGGGCGGGGGTGAGGCTTTTTTCTTTTGTTGATGACGAGCGAAATGGGGTGCGTTCAGGATATTCGGCGCACGACAAACAGGGAGGGGGAGGCACCGCAGAGGGAAAAAGGGCATGCTTTTCAGGTTGGCAGCGGGCGGGGACATGATTGGCAGCGGCCGCTGCCAATGATGGCAGCGAACGCCGCTGCCAATGATGGCAGCGAACGCCGCCAATGATGGCAGCGGCCGCTGCCAACCGAAATTTGTAAGTGATGATGAATATAGGGAAATGGTTATCCGCAATCACCCGACACCCCGCGCTCGGCCTATAGTCGCTCTCACCTTGCTATCAAAGGAACGCAAGAAGGGGCAATGGCGACTACAGGACGAGCGCAGACCGTCTATCGGTTACATGCGGATAATCATTATTCTTTTAGTTTTGAATTCTTTTAGTTTTGAGGCGATAGCTTGGGGGCTGATGGTCACGGGGCCTCGCAGCAGTTCGGGCACATTATAACTTTTCAGCAGCTGCAGGTGATAGTCGGGGTCTTCTGATGGCAGTTCAAAGGGCTTCGCTCCCTGTCCGTTCTCGTCGATATGGGCAAAGAAGGGACGGGTGAACACGCCGTCGTGGCGGCGCGACGAAAACACAATCCATCGGCCATTGCTCGACCAGCTATGATAGCTCTCGGCGCAAGGCGAATTGCATTCTACCAGTGGGTGGGCTTCTCCCCCAACTCCTAACTCCTCACTCCTAACTCCTAACTCCTCACTCCTCACTCCTAACTCCATCATCCACAGGTCGGCATCGCGGTGCCAGATGTGGAAGGTGCCGTATTCGCCCATGGTGAAGAGTAGCCAGCGCCCGTCGGGCGAGATGCGCGGCAACGTGGCGCTCATGCCTCGACGCGGTTCATCGCCTTGGGGAGCGTCGGTGGCGATGGGCAAGCTGTCGGCGGCCAGCACCAGCTCGCGTTCGCCAAACTGGTGGGTGGCTGCATCGAAAGAGCGGCGGTAGAGATTGTATTTCAGCTCTCGCGTGCGCAGCAGCAGCTCCTCGGTGTCAATTGTGTCGGCTGCATACTCAAAATGGGCGCTGCAATAATAAAGCTGACTGCCGTCGGGACTCCATGTGGGGAAGGTGGCCATTTCGTTGGGCTGGTCGTCGATGATGCTGACGGTGTCGTGCTGCACATCGTAGAGGACAAGCGAACTCTGCGAGTCGAAGACCTCAATCTTGTCGATGTCGACGGTGTGGAAAGCCTGCATGGTGGTGTTGCACGAGTAGGCGATGAGCTGCTCGGTGGGATGCCAGGCAGGATAGACGGCCACGCCGGGCATGCCGTCGCGCTGCAGGTTCACCTTTTTCAGTTCCCCGTCGTAGGCAATGAGTGTGCCGCCATAGTTTTGTCGGGCGTGTAACTGCATGCGACGTGGATTATATTGCTGAAAGCTGTGGCAGTTGATGCACTGGCCACCGCTCTCGTCGCTGCAGAGCATATTGTCGGCCACCACGCGCTCGTCGAAATTCTCTATGCAACGCTGGTTGATGGTCAGCTCCTCGTAGGAGACGTATGAGGGCGAGATGAGGCGATAGCAGAGCCAAGGGTCGATGCTGTCGGTCGACACATGGATGGCGAAGGGCTTGAAGCGCACCCAGCTGCCCCCGCTTTCGGCATACACCTCGACGGTGATGTCGCCCCCTTGGGCTTTGGCCAGCAGCTGGTGCCAGTCGTCCACATTGGGGCGCGACTTCTGGCCAGCCGTCAGCAACTCGTCGTGCCCAGTGGCGAAGCGCACCACCACCTCGTCGGCCTCGCTCAGCAGTTCGAAGCGCAGCGGGGCGATGTTCACGGGCACCGTCACGTCGGCATAGTCGGGGTAGATCTTCGGAAGCATGTTCAGCTGCTTGTAGCTGGTGGGCACGTGTGGCCGATGGCACGCCACCATCAACAGCAGCAACATGGGCAGGACAAGTAGACTGGTTTTGCTCATCGGTCGTTTTTTATTTCTCTACGTATCTGTTGCGGTTGAAATAAAAGCGGAAGTAGACGGCACGCAGCTCGCGCTGCTCAGGGGTGTCGCCCGGTGCGCTGGCCAGATGCTCGATGAGGAACGGCTCCAGCTGCGACTGGTCGCTGGTGAGAAACTCGTCGGTGCGCAGCAGGGGGGCGATGGCCTTGAACTCTGCATCCTGGGCCATGAGCGACGGCTGGCGCAGATAAGCCTCGTACTTCATGGCCCACTGCCGATGGAAGTCGGTCCGCTTCAGCAGCGACAAGTAGCGCTGGGCGGCCGTCGTCTCGCCGTTGATGAGCGAGCATTTGGTCATGAGCTTCAGCGCCTCCACGTTCCATCCATATTCCACACCGTCTTCCATGCACCAGCGATAACAGTAGTTGGGGATGCCATATTGCAGGTAGAGCATCTTGCCAATGGTGTGGACGGTATGTATGGGAAACACGGCGGCGGGGCGGCGGAAGCCATCGGGATAGGCGGCCATGTCGTGCTGCAGCCGTCCGGTGCGTTGCAGGGCCAGGTTCTTCATCATGCTCATGGCTCGCGTAGGTTCGCCCTTGGTCTGCTTGATGGTGGCCAGCATGGCCTTCCAGTCGTTCTGCTCCATCTGTCGGCGCATGGCCAGCTCGCGATGGAAGTTGTCGTCTTTCTGCCAACCAGCCACGATGCAGAGCAGCATGGCCACCAGCAGGAAGCCTTGGAACCAAGCCCCACGGCGGCTCGCAACAGCCTCTTGGCGCTCAGGATGATAGCTCAGGGCGGCCACGACGAGCCATGCCACCAGCACCACATAGGGCAGATAGCACTTGGCGTCGGCCACGCCATTATGCACGAACACGGGCAGTGCCGTGAACGCGATGCGGTGCAGCGGTGTCTGATGATAGAACTGCCAATAGGCGATGAGTGGCACGGCGATGACGCTGAGCACGGCCACCAAGGCCACCATCTGCCCTTGACGCCCCTGCCGCCACGACAGCAGGGCCATGAGGAGCGCTGCCAACAGTGCGTAGAAGCCCAGCAGCGGATAGCCCACCACCGTGACGGCCACCACAAACAATGGGCGCCACGCGCCGCCAAGCGGCAAGGCATTGAATGCCCACACCAGCAGCGATAGGGCCAGACAGCCCAGCGTGGCCACAAAGAGATGACCCTGCAGCTTCAGGAAATACACCCAGTAGCCCAGCTGCACATCGGCCAGCAACAGCATGCCCACGGGGATGAGTGTCAGCAGCATCCATCGGCGGGGAAGGCGGAAGGCCTGCTTCAGCAACAGCATCAAAAAAGCCCAGAGCAGGCAAAGGATTCCTGCTCCGAGCATGGGATAATAGAAAAATTGGGTGAGATAGGCTCCTGCCCAGCTGAGCAAACCGCCCGATGCCACCATGCTCTGCTGGAAGAACAGCTTGGTATGCAGAAACAACGACTGCTCCTGTGCCGTCCACAGGTAGTCCTGCTCAAAGCATACCAGTGCAGCAAACGCCAGCCATGGGGCTAAATAGGGTAGGAGACGTCTCATAGTGCGTGGTGTCAGCCCACCTGGCTGCCAGGCTTCACGTCGCGGGTGGTGGTCACCACGCTGAGGCTCTCGTCGCTGTCGACGGCACTCAGAATCATGCCCTGGCTCTCGATGCCCATCATCTTGCGAGGCGCAAAGTTGGCCACGAAGAGGATGCGCTTGCCGATGAGTTCCTCGGGATGCTCGTAGAACTGGGCGATGCCCGAACAGATGGTGCGGTCGGTGCCCGTGCCGTCGTCGATGGTGAACTGCAGCAGCTTCTTCGACTTCTTCACTGCCTGGCAGTCCTTCACCAGACCGACGCGGATGTCGAGCTTCTCAAAGTCGTCGAAGCTCACCGTGTCCTTGATGGCGGCGGGTTGCCACTGGGCGGCCTCGTTGGCCTTCTTCGTGGCTTCCAGCTTGTCCAGCTGGCGCTGTATGGTCTCGTCGTCAATCTTCTCGAAGAGCAGCTGCGGCTCGTTCAACTGATGGCCGGCGGGCAGCAGGTCGATGTTGCCCAGCTGCTCCCAGTCGAGGTTGCTCTCGTTGATGAGCGAGCGCAAGCGGTTCGACGAGAAGGGCAGGAAGGGGCCGAAGGCGATGCTGAGGTTGGCCACAATCTGCAAGCAGACGTTGAGTACCGTCTCCACCCGCTTGGGGTCGGTCTTCCACACCTTCCACGGCTCGCACTCGGTGATGTAGCGGTTGCCGATGCGGGCCAGGTTCATGGCTTCGAACTGTGCGTCGCGGAACTTGAACTGCTCCAGCAGCGTCTCCACCTTCGTCTTCACGTCCTTGAACTCCTCGATGGCGGCTTTGTCCACGTCGAGCAGCTCGCCACGCTGGGGCACCACGCCCTCCCAGTATTTCCACGTCAGCTGCAGGGCGCGGTTCACGAAGTTGCCGTAGACGGCCACCAGCTCGTTGTTGTTGCGCTCCTGGAAGTCCTTCCACGTGAAGTTGTTGTCCTTCGTCTCAGGGGCGTTGGCGGTGAGCACATAGCGCAGCACATCCTGCTTGCCAGGGAAGTCTACCAAATACTCGTGCAGCCACACGGCCCAGTTGCGCGAGGTCGATATCTTGTCGTTCTCTAAGTTCAGAAATTCGTTGGCGGGCACGTTGTCGGGCATGATATAGCCGCCGTGGGCCTTCATCATCACGGGGAAGATGATGCAGTGGAACACGATATTGTCCTTGCCGATGAAGTGCACCAGACGCGTGTCGTCGTCCTGCCACCACTGCTGCCAGGTGCCCCAGCGTTCGGGGTCGCGCTCGCACAGCTCCTTCGTGTTCGAGATGTAGCCGATGGGGGCATCGAACCACACGTAGAGCACCTTGCCCTCGGCACCCTCCACGGGCACGGGGATGCCCCAGTCGAGGTCGCGCGTCATGGCGCGGGGCTGCAAGTCCATGTCGAGCCACGACTTGCACTGTCCGTACACGTTGGGCCGCCACTCCTTGTGCTCCTCCAGAATCCATTGCTTCAGCCACTCCTGATAGTCGTTCAGCGGCAGATACCAGTTCTTCGTCTCCTTCATCACGGGCGTGGAGCCGCTGATGGTGCTCTTGGGGTTGATGAGCTCGGTGGGGCTGAGGTCGCGCCCGCACTTCTCGCACTGGTCGCCATAGGCCTGCGGGTTGTGGCAGTGGGGACATTCGCCCGTGACGTAGCGGTCGGCCAGGAACTGCTTCGCCTCCTCGTCGTAGAGCTGCGTGGTGGTCTCCTCGGTCAGCTTGCCCTCGTCGTAGAGCTTGCGGAAGAAGTCGGCCGCAAACTTGTGGTGGGTTTTCGAGGTGGTGCGGCTGTAGACATCGAAGCTGATGCCAAAGTCCTCGAAGCTGTTGCGAATCATCTCGTGATAGCGGTTCACCACGTCCTGCGGGGTGACACCCTCCTTGCGGGCACGGATGGTGATGGGCACGCCGTGCTCGTCGCTGCCGCCGACGAACATCACGTCGCGCTTCTTCAGACGCAGGTAACGAACGTAGATGTCGGCGGGCACGTAGACACCAGCCAGATGGCCGATATGCACACCGCCGTTGGCATAGGGAAGGGCCGAGGTGACGGTGTATCGCTTGTAGTTTTTCTTTTCCATGATACTCTTTTTGAAAATTTGCGTGCAAAGTTACGAAAAAACGAGAGAATTGCAAAAGGAAAGCTTGCTTTTCTTTGCATTTCCGAGTAACGAAGCTTCGGCGAAGCCAAAGTTACGAAGAAATAAACAGATTTAAGGCCAAATTGTTGAAATAATTTGGTGGAATCGAAAATAATCCATAATTTTGCGTCTGCAATGAAAACAAGAACCCTATTAATGTATGTGGCAGCATGGGTGCTGATGGTCGTCGGCTGCCGCAAAGAGGCCAAGCCCGAAGGTGATGGCCAGATGAGCACCTTCAGACAAGAGCGCACCACCACCAAGCCTGCCGCTGCTACCACTGGCAGCCAAACCACCGTGAGCACCACCGCCATCGACCTGCTGAAGCAGCGTGTGGCCACAGGCACCAGCGAGCGGGTGTTGCAGCGCAAAGCCTACACCACCAGCTACAACAAACGGCGTCGCACGCCCAACTGGGTGGCATGGACGCTGACGAAAGACCACACCTACGGCCGCCTGCTGCGCGACAACGAGCGATTCGAGGAAGACATGGACGTGGCAGAGCCCCGCGCCACCTTCCAAGACTATTACAACTCGCGCTACGACCGGGGGCACATGTGCCCGGCGGGCGACAACAAATGGGACCAGGAGGCGCTGACGGAGTCGTTCCTGATGACCAATATCTGTCCGCAGAACCATGGGCTGAACAAAGACGACTGGAACGACCTGGAGATGCAATGCCGCACGTGGGCGCGGCGCTACGGCGAATTAACCATCGTGTGCGGCCCGCTCTACGAACAGCCCGAAGACCAGGTGCGCTACATCGGGCGCAACCGTGTGGCGGTACCTTCCGGCTTCTTCAAAGTGGTCTACCGAGCAGAACCCAAGCCACAGGCCCTGGGCTTCATCTTCGAGAACAACGGCAGCAGCCAGCCCTGGCGCAACCAGGTGGTCAGCGTCGACGAGGTGGAGCGCCGCTCAGGTATCGACTTCTTCATGACGCTGCCCGACGACGTGGAGCAGCGCATAGAGGCCGTCGACCAGCTCAAAGGATGGTAAAAAGACACGCTTGAAAAAGCATTGCCCGTTTGAAAAATACGCTACCTTTCTCTATAGTACCACATTAAACCGTTAAATATTTCCAAAAAATAAGCACTTTGGAGCCATGTTTGCGCGAAAATCCGTAACTTTGCAAATCGAACGCATAAGAAGCGTGCGACAAAGAGCGTGAAAATAAAGCAAGTGCTGGAAGCCCTTGAGAGATTCGCGCCCCTGCCGCTGCAGGAGAGCTGGGACAATGCTGGCCTGCAGATAGGATTGACAGAGGCGGAGGTTTCAGGGGCATTATTGTGTTTAGACGTCACCGAGGCCATCATCGACGAGGCCGTCGGCAGAGGCTGCAATCTTGTGGTCAGCCATCATCCGCTGCTCTTCAGGGGGCTGAAGCAGGTGGCCGACCTGACCGATGTGCAGCGCACGGTGCGCAAGGCCATCAAGAACGATGTGTGCGTGGTGTCGATGCACACCAACCTCGACAATGCCGCCGGCGGCGTGAATTTCATGATTGCCGAGCGACTGGGGCTGAACGACGCGCACTTCGGTGCGGGCGGTCAGGTGCTCAATGGCATCAGCGTTGAGAAGGGGCAGTGGGTGATGGGCACCCTGCCGCAGCCCATGGCAGCACAGCCCTTTGTGGCGTATGTGAAGGAGCGGCTGGAGGCCCAGTGTGCCATGTGCAACGAGATGCTGCAGCGGCCCATACGCCAGGTTGCCATCTGCGGCGGTGCTGGCGACTTCCTGCTCGATGAGGTGGTGGCCCACGGTGCCGATGCCTTCATCACCGGCGAGATGCACTATCACCAGTATTTCGGCCACGAGCAGCAGCTGCAGATAGTGGTGGTGGGCCACTACGAGAGCGAGCATTTCACCACCCATTTGCTGCGCCGTATCATCAACGACAGTTGTCCCGGCGTGCCCACACTGATAGCAAAGACGAACACGAATCCTATATTATACATCTAAGGCCCAAGCCCCCGACGACGGCCTCCCCCCTCAGGGGGGATAAGAGGGGGGCCACATTATGGCAAAGAAAGATCCTACAGACCTGTCGGTAGAGGAGAAGCTGAAGACCCTCTTCCAGTTGCAGACGGCCTTGTCGGCCATTGACGAGAAGAAAGCACTGCGTGGCGAGCTGCCACTCGAGGTGGAAGACTTAGAGGCAGAAATCGAGGGACTCACCACCCGCATCGACCGCATCAAGGAAGAGGTGGCCGAGTTCGACCGCGCCATCTCGCAGAAGCGGGGCGACATCATCGAGTCGCAGCAGAGTGTGGAGCGCTACAAGCAACAGCTGAACGAAGTGAGAAACAACCGTGAGTTCGACACGCTGTCGAAGGAGATTGAGTACCAGTCGCTCGAAATTGAGCTGTGCAACAAGAAAATTAGCGAAGCCAAGCGCCGCATAGAGGAGAAGAACGTGGAGCTGGACTCTGCCGCTGCAGAGCTGGAGGAGAAGCAGGGCGACCTGGAGCTGAAGAAGAGCGAGCTCGACGAGATCATGGAAGAGACGCGTACCGAAGAGGAGAAGCTGCGTGAGAAGGCTCACGAGCTGGAGGCAAAGATTGAGCCGCGTCTGCTCACCTCCTTCCGTCGCATACGCAAGAGCGTGCGCAACGGACTGGGCATCGTCTATGTGCAGCGCGATGCTTGTGGCGGATGCTTCAACAAGATTCCTCCCCAGCGGCAGCTCGACATCAAGATGCACAAGAAAATCATCGTCTGCGAATACTGCGGGCGCATCCTCATCGATCCCGAACTGGCTGGCATCAAAACCGAGAAGCCCGCTGCCACTGAGGAGAAGAGGTCGTCGCGTCGTCGCGCTACAGGAACGACCGTGCGCAAAACGGCCACCTCGAAGAAGGCAACCGACGCCAACGACATGGTTTAACAATAACCGTTAAACAATAACCATTATACAATAAACAATAACCGTTAGACAATAACCGTTAGACAATAAACAATAACCGTTATACAATAAACAATAACCATTAAACAATAAACGTTGGCCAATAGCCGATCATTATTTCGGCTTTTATCCACAAGCAGGTGGAGGCCCCAACGGTTTTTGTTTAATGGTTATTGTTTATTGTTTTTTTACAACGAATTTTACGAATTAAACGAATTCCATGCGGCTTGTTGACTCGTGATGTCTTACAATGCGAAGTCTTTTATGCTTCATGTTTAGCATAATAATTCGTTAAATTCGTCAAATTCGTTGTCGTAGAAAGCTTAGGGCTGATTATTGTTTGTTGCTTATTGTCTAACGGTTATTGGTTATTGTTTTATAGTCTGGTATGTCGCTCAGAAACTCATAGCTGTGGCGGTCATAGTCCATGCGAAGGCAGTAGTGCTGCATGCCGTTTGTCACCACTAAGTAGTCGGCATGCAGCAACATGTTGTAGACCGTGATTTGGTCGAAGACGCGCTGCGTGATGGCGATGTCGGGTGCTTTGTACTCTACAATCATCTGCGGCTGCAGGGTAAGGCTGTAGAGCACGGTGTCGCAGCGCACCCGCTTCTCGCCCACCCGCAGTTCCATCTCGTTGGCCAGCAGCCCCGTCGGGTACCCCTTGTGCTCCACCAGGAAATGGGTGAAGTGCTGGCGCACCCATTCCTCGGGCGTCAGTGCCACATAACGGCGGCGCAGGAAGTCGAAGACCTCGCGCCGCCCGTTCTGCTCACGCACTTTTATCTCGCAGGATGGTAGGTTGATTTGCATCTATTTGACGATTATCTTCTTGCCCTGCTGGATGTAAATGCCACGCTTCGGCTGCGAACTGACGCGACGGCCCTGCAGGTCGTAGGTATGGGGGGCCGCCTCTGTCTGGGCGTGGTCAATCTCCTTGATGTCTGTCGTGGTGTCGAGGATGTAGTTGATGCCGGCCACGGCGTCGATCTTGCCAGCTCCCCAGCGCTCAGGGGCGCTTTCGGTGAACTCGTCGGTGCGCGAGGAATGGCTGATGACGTCTATCACATCGTCGAAGGTCAACGTGGGGTTGGCTTGCAGCCAGAGGGCCACGATGCCAGCAACGGCAGGGCACGACATCGACGTGCCGCTCTCGGCCGAGTAGGGATAGCCCTGCCACTGCATGGCATCAGCGGCTTCCACGATGCTATAGTGATTGATTGACGAGACAACGTTGACACCAGGGGCACAGACGACGGGCTGTGAGACATCGTTGAACGACGTGCCATAGCTGGAGAACCACGCGATGTCGTCCATCACGTATGCTTCGTCGTCGCCCGTGCCCGTCGACGTGTCGGTCACCTCGCCATCGTAGGTGCGCTCCATCACGTTGCTGCAATAGGCCCCCACGCTGATGACGCGGTCGGTGCAGGTCCAGTCGCCCGCCGACATCTCGCTGTCGCCGTCCACGTGTCCCGGCAGCCCCAGATAGTGTGAGCCGCCGAAGCCAGCCACGCTGTCCCACATGTCGATTTCGGTGCCATCGGCTCCGCTCACGATGAGCTGGAAGAGGTAGAGCTTCTGCATGCCGCCTTCCAACTCGGCGGCGATGGCCAACCTGCCGTCGCCATAGTCGAATGCGCCCACGGCCACATCGCCATCAAAGTAATTGCCCAGAGTGGCATCGTCGTCGCTCGAGGCTATCTGGTAGGTGGGTTCGCAGCCTGGCGTGGCCGTGAAGGTGTCGGACGACCACACTGCTGTGAGCTTCCCGGTGAACTGGTTGATCGACATCAGCCTCAGCTGGATACTCACCTCTTCGCCGCCAACCCTTGTGAAGCCCGCCACTGATGCCCAGCTGATATACTGGTAGGTGTTGGTGTCGTCTTCCATGAGGCCAATGAGCAGCGTTTTGAACGAAGGGCTCGTCGCCGTGAATTTGCGGTGGATGTGCACAGGGTAGCCACCCTCGTTGCCAGCGGAGAACACCGGCACCAGATTGTCGGTCAGGGAGCCGATGGCCTGGCATACGGAGCTGGTGCCGTCGTGGGGGCCGCTGTGGCTGTTGGTGCTCGAGCTGAGCACCACGGGCTGGCCGCACTGACGGGCGTAGGCATCGACAAACGCAAGGGCCAACTCCATATACGCGTCCTCGTCGGCTTCGTCGATGCCTTCCACGGCCACATCGGCCAGCGGGATGAGCACGATGTCGGCCTCGGGAGCCATGCCGCCGAAGCCCTGCGGCGAGATGCTGCCGGCGGCGATGCCGGCGGTGTGGGTGCCATGGTATTCCGAGGGGTCGTCGGTGGTCAGCGTGGCCAGCAGCTCCGGCGTGTCGTAGACCGAGCCGGGGAAGGTGTAGGTGCCTGCGTCGGGGTCGTCGACGGTGAACTTGTTGCCGCCGTTGTCGCCCATCATGTAGACGCACTTGATGCGCGACTGGCCGTTGGCATCCTTGAAGGCGGCATGCTGGAAGTCGAAGCCGCCATCGATGAGGCACAGGGTGACGCCCTTGCCCGTATAAGCGGTGGCCTCGGCTGGCAGCGATGGGCCGTTGAGCAGGCCGACGCCCGTCTCCTGACGGGTGACGTCGGTCTTCCTTTCTCCTTTGTGGCCTTTGTCGATGCGCACGATGCCCTCAATGCCCTGCAGAGTGTCGAGGTTGTCGATGGGGATGTCGATGACCGCCTGCTGCCCCACCTTGCCGCACACCGTGGCACCCGCAGCCTTCATCTGCGCGAAGGTCTCGCTGGCGTTGCCGTCGGCAATCTTCACCACCAGCCTCACCTGGCCATCGGCCACGGGGCTTTTCGCTTTGTGGCCGTTTGGCGCCTTCACTCGTGCCTTGGCTTTCATCCGCTCTATCTTCATTTGGGCTTGCGGAGTCATTTTCACTTGGCCCATCACCATGAGGCACAGGCCCAACATCATCAATAGGGATGCAATGCGTTTCATAAGCTATTATTGTTTTTACTGTTTCTTCTTGTGTGGCTATTGGCTACTTAGTGTATCCGCAGGCGGGATTCTCGTAATTACTGATGCGGATGCGGAACTGCATCATCTCGTCGAGGTTATGCACGGGATGCTCCATGTCTTGCGGGATGGGACGCTTGGAGAACGTCTGGAAGTAGAGCAGGCAGGCATCGCGCCACCACTCGGCATCGCGGGCCTGGATGCGCAGCTTGCGCTGCACCTCGCCGAAGCGCTGGCCGTCGACGTATGGCTGCAGGGCATCCCACACGGCCAGGAAGTGGCGTGCCTGGTGCACACCGTCGTCGTATTTGTGGCAAAGCTCGTCCCAGAAGATGCGCCCGCTCTTCATCTTGTGGTCCCAGGGCACATGGTGGAACCACGTCAGCACATTCTCGGGACAGGTGTTGATGTCGTTGTAGAGGCGGCACAGCTCGTCGGGATACTGCCTGACGTTGGCGCTCCCCTTCAGCGTGCGGTCGAAGCCCAGACCCGTGGCATCGGCCTTGTGGTAGTAGGGTGGGGTCCAGTCGGCCCTCACGCCGGCGGGCTTGTACCATGGCTCAGGGCCGTAGTGGTGGTTGCCGGCAAAGATGTGGTGCAGACCCAGCGGCATCATGTAGCTGACGCAAGCCTCGTGGCTGGCGAGCATCACGTCCAGGATTTGAGATTTGGATGCTTGCGGCGTGTTGTCGTTGGGTGCGAAGAAGGTCTGGGCGAGCCACTCCTCGGCAATCTGCCCCGACGTCAGCGAGGGGTTCCACGCCAGTCGGCCGAAGGCATACCAGTTGGCCTGTGCAAAGTGGTGGCCGCACCAGTTCACGTCGTCGCCAATGTTGGCCACGCCAGCCATCGCGCGCAGGCTCGAGGGCTTCACAAACGAGAAGAACTCGCGCCACATCGGAGCGAGGAACACCAGGTGGTTGGCGGCGCCGAGATACTCCTGCGTAATCTGGAACTCCACCATCATCGCCGTCTGCTTCATGGCGGTGAACAGGGGGCTGTAGGGCTCGCGGGGCTGGAAGTCGACGGGGCCGTTCTTGATTTGGATGATGACATTGTCGGCAAACTTGCCGTCGAAGGGCATGAACTCCTCGCAGGCCTGGTTGGCGCGGTCGCTGCTCTGTGGGTTATAGACGAAGGCGCGCCACATCACGATGCCCTTATGGGGACGGAGCACGCCGGCCAGCATGTTGGCGCCGTCGGCATGCGTGCGGCCGAAGTCCTGCGGACCCGGCTCGCCCTCGGAGTTGGCCTTCACGAGGAAACCGCCAAAGTCGGGGATGAGCTTGTAGATCTCGTCCACCTTGTCGCGCCACCACTTCACTACGTCGGCCTCCATCGGGTCGGCGGTCTTCAGGCCACCCAGCCTCATGGGCGAGGCGAAGTTGATGGAGAGGTAGACCCGTATGCCGTAGGGGCGCAGCTGGTCGGCAATGCCCTTGGCCTTCAGCAGGCTCTCGGTCGAGAGGGCTTCGGGCTTGGCGTTCACATTGTTGAGCACCGTGCCGTTGATGCCGATGGAGGCGTTGGCGCGGCCATACATCTGCATGCGTGCCGGGTCGGGATTCAGGAAGATGCTCTTCCCGGCAAAGCCGCGCTCCACGGTGCCGTTGGGGTTGTCCCAGTGGTTCAGGATGCGCAGCTCGTAGGCGGGCTGCTCGCTGATGTCGAGTGCGTCGCAGGGCTGGCCCGTCTGTTGCAGGCGCAGCAGGTGGTAGGCGCCGTAGAGCAGCCCGGCATCGCCCGATGCTGCTATCACCGTCTTTCCGCCTTGGCTCTTGATGGTGTAGCCATCCTGGGGCATGCCCTTCTGCCGCTTCAGCACGATGGGGCCTCCCTGCCAGTAGGTTTGCAACTCGGTCATGGCCGTTCCCTTCACGCCCGTGATGGTGGCGGTGGTGGCAGCGGGGTCGAGGCGCAGCCACAGGCGGCTGCCGTCTTCGTCGCCAGTGGCGGCGCTGCTCCATCCTGCCAACAGCAGGACCAGCATTGAGATGAGGATTCTTTTCTTCGTCATAGAGCTATTACGTTTTTTTTAGTCTTTCCTTACTATCACGCTGCCGCTGGCTTGATGTGTGGCCAGTATCAGCACCTCGGCTATCTGCACGTGGGCGGGGGCGTTGGCGGCAAAGACGGCCACGTCGGCAATGTCGTCGCCCACCAAGGGCTTGATGCCCTTATAAACGTTGGCCGCCCGCTCGTTGTCGCCATGGAAGCGGGTGTTGCTGAAGTTCGTCTCCACCAGTCCCGGCTTCAGGTTGGTGACGCGCACGGCGCTGTTGGCCACGTCGATGCGCAGCCCGTCGGTCAGCGCCTTCACGGCAGCCTTCGTGGCACAATACACGTTGCCACCGGCGTAGGCGGCGTCGCCAGCCACCGACCCGACGTTGATGACGTGCCCGCTGTTGCGAGCCACCATGCCGGGCACCACTATCCGCGTCATCGTCAGCAGTCCTTTGATGTTGGTGTCGATCATCGTCTCCCAGTCGTCGAGGTCGCCTTCATATTCAGGTTCCAAGCCCAGCGCCAGCCCCGCATTGTTCACCAGCACATCTATCTGCCGCCATTCGGCCGGCAGCCCGTCGATGCACTGCTGGGCCTTCTCGCGGTCGCGCACGTCGAAAGCCAGCGTGACGACGTCGGTGCCCGTTGCCGCCAGCTCCTGTTGGATTTCGGCCAGCCTCTGCTCGTTTCTTCCTGTGAGAATCAGCTTGTCGCCGTTCTCGGCAAACTTCCTTGCGCAAGCGTATCCGATGCCGCTTGTGGCGCCTGTAATCAATACTATTTTGCTCATCTATCGTTATGGGTGATTAGGGTTCATCAGCCTTTTTCTGGTTGAGAAGGCAAATTTAATGATTTTTGCCCAACTGTGCAAAAAAAACGCTCTCTTTTTGTTCTTTTTCGAAAAAGTGAGGCACAAAAGCACTCGTTTGCGACGTTTCGCCAAGCTAAAACAGTCCGCCATGAATAATCCTTCATCCCGTCCGTCGTCATTTGCCGTTCTCATTATCATTCGTCTAATTCGTTTCATTCGTCTCATTCGTTGTCAGAAATATATTAGCGTAATCCGTCGTCATTCGTGCAATTCGTTTCATTCGTCTCATTCGTTGTCAGAAATATATTAGCGTAATCCGTCGTCATTCGTGCAATTCGTTTCATTCGTCTAATTCGTTGTCAGAAATATATTCGCGTAAACCGTCGTCATTCGTGCAATTCGTTTCATTCGTCTTCATTCGTTGTCAAAGATATATCCGTGCAATCGTCGTCATTCATCGTTGGAGAGTCATTCGTTTCATTCGTTGTTTTGGTTGTTCTTGTTGCCCCTTGCTTTTCGAGTGCCGCTACAGCGTGTCTCGGGCGCTGCAAATTGGGAGCGGACGTGGCGGAGCGGGGAAAAACACCGTGCCGTTTGGGTTGGGAGCGGCCGCCCCCATGATTGGCAGCGGCCGCTGCCAATCATGGCAGCGGGCGGGACACTCCCTCGTTATTGACGCGAAATATTTTGAGTCCCTTGATAAGGGGCGGCATTAAAGCGGGGATAAAAAAAACAAATTCTTTTTGTTTCTCCCTCGCTTATTCGTACCTTTGGCTGTCGCCGAAGGTACTCTCGCTCGGAAAAGCAAAGAAAAGCTCGCTTTTCTTTTGCTTTTCCCTCGCTTATTCGTACCTTTGCACCTATGAAGCGACACCTTATTTATATATATGCCCTCGCGGCCCTGCTGCTGGCTGGCTGCAACGCCAGCCGCCACCGCGACATGCTCGCCCAGCTCGAGGAGCTGGAGCGCCAGAACGTGGCCGACAGCCTGATGACCAACGACTCGCTGGCACAGGCCCTCACCGAATACTTCGACCGCCACGGCACACCCAACGAGCAGTTGCGCGCACACTACATCCTCGGGCGCACCTATACGGATTTAGGCGATGCGCTGCGCGCCCTCAGTAGCTATCAGAATGCCGTCATGCGTGCCGACACCGCCGCCTCAGACTGCGACTATGCCAAGCTCAGCCGCGTTTACGGGTGGATCTCCGACATCATGTACAAACAGAACCTGATGAAAGATTATATCGAGAATATGGACCGTGCCGTGCAATACGCATGGAAGGCGGGCGACACTATACAGGCACTTACGGAAAAGGCGCACAAGGTGCTTGCTTATATCCACATGAAAAAGCACGATTCGTTATTGATCAACTTCGACGAGGTTTTCAACGAAATATCTCGTTATGTTGGCATCAGTATGGCATCTAAATATAGTCTTATTCCTATTAAAACCCTAATAGACCGTAATGAGCTGAAGAAGGCCGAATCGCTCTTGCATTTGTATGAGAAGAACTCTGGCTACTTTGATTCAGTTGGAAATGTGCTTAAGGGCAAGGAGCAGTACTATTATTATAAGGGCTATTACTACTTGTATAGCCAACAACAGGACTCTGCAGAGTTTTATTTCCGTAAAGAGCTTAAGCATTGCAATGGATTCCTAGAACAAAATGCAGGTGCCTACGGGCTGGCCAATCTGTTCCGGCAGCAACAGCGTTATGACTCTGCCACGAAGTATGCTTTGTATAGCTATAGCATGAAGGATTCAGTCTATGCTCATAAAGCAACGGAAGAGGTGGAACGAGCAACAGCAATGTTTAACTATAGCCGCTACCAGCAGAAGGCCTTGCAAGAGCAGGAAAATGCAGCCCGTGAGAGGGCAGGACGTACACGCTTGGGGTATTTGCTGTTGTTCATTGTGGCTGT
>CADASP010000004.1 GCA_902790625.1 uncultured Prevotellaceae bacterium
TAGCTGCCATATACAAGTCCGACATCATGTGGAGAGATTACACCCAAATGTCAGAGGAAGAGGATATTTGAGGTTCGGGAACTCTTCACCATACGGATTTCTATAGTATCTATAGTCTCTATAGTTTCTATAGAATCTATAGCATCTATAGCTACAATATCACCTCCATCGTGGTCTTCTGCACTTGCATGCCCATGCTCTGATAGAAGCGCAGGGCGGGGGTGTTGCCCTCCCAAACGTTCAGGGTGATGTGGTCGCAGCCGATGGAACGGGCATAGTCGACGACATGCTCGTAGAGCGACTTGCCCACATGCCGGCCCCGCGCTGCCTCGTCGACGCAGATGTCGTCGATATACAGCATCTTGATGTCTTGCAACAGCAGATGGTTCTTGACGTCACTGACTTGGCAGAAGGCATAGCCCCACACCATCCCCTCATCATCGCAGACGAAGATGGGCTTGCTGTCGTCGCCGAGCAAGCCTTCCAGCTCCTGCTCGTTATACTTGGTGGTGTGGGGTTTGAACAGGTCGGGGCGCAGCACGTGGTGCACCATGTTCACCTGATGCAACAGCTCGATGATGCGCTTGATGTCTTCTTTCCTTGCTCGTCTTATCATCGTGTCCCTATTTTTCTATGGTTTGTATCTTGGTGTCGCCAGGCTTGAAGAGCAGACCCGTGCAGCGGGTGGCGCTGGCCTTGTACTTCTTCAGTTCAATGGCGTTCCAGTTGATTTGGTCGGTGCGCTGTGCCAATGGGGCATGGGGGATGATGCTGCCATCGCGTACAAGGATGATGGCGGGGATGGGTCCAGCCTCGATGGTCTGGAAGCCACTGTTGTAGACGCGCCCCGTCTGGTAGTCAATCCACTTGAGGCTCTTCCCCACCTCCTGCGAGGGGAGATACACCATGCGGCTGTTGCCACTCTCCATGAGCGGGGCCACGAGCATCTGACTGCCAAAGAGATACTCATCCTCCACCAGCCAGGCGCCTGGGTCGTGGGGGAACTCCACCAGCAGGGCACGCACCATGGGCAACCCTCGCTCGGAGCAGTCTTTCGCCTGGGCATAGACGTAGGGCATCAGCTTGTATTTCATCTCGGCACACTGGCGGAAGGCATCGGTGAACGACTTGCTGATGAGCCACGGCTCGGTGGGCGGCGCGCCGTGGGCGCGGGTATGGCTCGACAGGAAGCCGAAGGGCAGCCAGCGGCGATAGATGTCCTCGGGCGAGGCGGTGACGAAGCCGCCCATGTCGTGACTCCAGAACGAGAAGCCGCTCAGGCCAAAGCTCAGACCGCCACGCAGGTCGCCCAGCATACCAATATTATTGGTGGCCGCATCGCCGCCCCAGTGGAGGGCGTAGCGCTGACTGCCAGCCCAGGCCGAGCGCGCCCAGATGATGCCTTCGCCGAAATACTGGCGGTTGACGGCCTCCCACAACGCCTTGTTGTAGCGCAGGGGATAGAGGTTGTGCTCATACAATCCGCCACGCCCGTTGTGGTAGATGCCATTATAGGGTGCGGCCTCGCCGAAGTCGCACTTGATGGTGGAGACACCCTGCTTCAGCAGACCCGCAATCTTCGACTGATACCAGCTGACGGTGGCGGGATTGGTGAAGTCGAGGATGGCATCTTCAACGGGCATACCGCCTGTGGCATTGCGGATGTGCAGATTGTTCTTGACTATCTCGGGGAAGAAGCGGTTCTTGGGCGTGAAGTAGGGCAACTGCCACAGACAGGTGTGGAAGCCGTCCTGCGCCAGCTGCTTCAGCATCTGTTCGGGCGAGGGGAAGCGGTCGTGGGCAAACTCATAGTCGCACTGCCAGTCGGTGCCAAACCAGCCGGTGTCGAAGTGGATGACATCGGCAGGGATGCGGTTTTCGCGAAGCTTCTTGGCAATGTCGAGGCCCTCCTGCTGCGAGAAGTAGGTGATGCGGCTCATCCATGTGCCGAAGCTCCAGAGTGGCAGCATGGGACTTTTGCCCGTGATGTTGGTGTACTCGTTGAGGATGTCCTTAGGTTCGCCGAAGAACACGAAGAGGTCTATCTGCTCATCGGCCATGAACAGGCGCTGGGCGCCGATATACGAGGCACCGAAGTCGGCGGTGACGGGTGCCGACGTGTGCATGAAGATGCCATAGCCACGGTTGCTGAAGTAGAAGGGCACGGGCTTGTACATGCCGTCGGTTTCAGGCCCCTGCGGGTCGGTGACGCTGAGGTGCACCTTCTGCCCCACCTTATTCAACGAGGTGAACGACTCGCCACAGCCATAGATGCGCTCGCCGGGCGAGAGCAGGAACACGGGGTTGACGGAGCGCGAGTTGTCGCTGCCGCGCTTGATGAACGAGAAGGGCAGCAGCTTCACCTGCGTGGAGTCGTTGTCGATGATGTGGCGCGTCTGGGTGAGCACACGCCCACGGGCATCCTTCAGCACCAGACGGAAGGGGTGGCGCTGGATTTCGATGCTGCCGCAGTCGGATTTGTAGACGATGGCTCGGCCATCGTCAGACGAGGGCCACGATGGCGTGGTGAGCTTCTTACCGTTGACGTCAGAGTAGTAGCGCACCGTGAACGCAGGGCCAAACATCGGGTCGTCGGCATCGGTGTTGTCGGGCACGATGGGGGTGGTGAGCATACGGATGCGCGCCGTGCGAGACGATATGAACTCGATGCTCAGGCGCAGTGCGGGGTCGTTGTCGTAGGCCGCATCGGGGAAGTCGAGCATCTGCATGCGCACCGGCCAATAGCCGTTCAGGTTGAAGGCTTGTCGGGGCGACAGGCGATAGCGCTTCCACTGCACCAGCCCTTCGCCCTTCGCCCGGTCGAAAGCGGCGAGTGAGTCGGCAAGGAAATAGGTGTTGCTGAGGTCGTTGAAATCGGTCGACACGTCCTTGGGCATGCACTGCAGATACTGCACACCCGCATTGGTCTGAATCTGGGCTTCTGATGTTGCCACGGCCACCACGCAGAGCAGGGCCACAAATAATTGTCTTTTCATGCTTACAACTTTTGCGTGCAAATTTAACGATTATTTTTCGGAATAACATCATCCAAGGCAAAAAAATGAAGAAAAAAAAGATGCCGCCAAGGAAACAAAAAAATCCCAGGGCGTGGGATTTTTAAAAAGCGCCACCAAATTTTAAAAAGTCAACGCCAAATTTTCAAAAGTCAACGTCAATTTTTAAAACGACATTGACCATCATTCCCACCACCATCATCCTATGACATGCGGAGCCGCTTTTTGCCTGTTTTTTCTACGCAAACGAGCCTTCCCGCCGCTGCCACGGCCGCAGTGCGCCGACCATCTCGTCGGCGGTGCCGAAAAAACCTATGTTCACAACGTAATTGTTTGGTGGTTTCGACGTTTTGCCGTAACTTTGCACCCAACAATTCGTAACAACGAAAGCAATGATGAGAAACAACATGCTATCCATGGCAGTGGCCCTGCTGGCTGCTGTCGCCGCATGGGGGCAGACGACAGTGCCCGCCCTGCAGGTGAAGGAGTACAAGCTGACGAACGGCATGACCGTGTGGCTGAACGAAGACCACTCGCAGCCTAAAATCTACGGCAGCGTGGTGGTGAATGCCGGCGGCAAGGACTGCCCCGACACGGGCATCGCCCACTACTTCGAGCACATCATGTTCAAAGGCACCGACCGCATGGGCACCGTCGACTACGCGGCAGAAAAGCCTTGGCTCGACAGCATCTCGGCTCAATACGACCTGCTGAGCCAGACCACCGACGCCGCACGCCGCAGTGCCATTCAGCAGCACATCAACCAACTGAGCTTGCGCGCCGCCGAATATGCCATACCCAACGAGTTCAGCCGACTCATCGCGAAATACGGCGGAACCGGGCTGAACGCTGGCACCAGCACCGACATGACCGTCTACTACAACACGTTTCTGCCCCAGTATATCGAGCAGTGGTGCTGGCTGTGCAGCGAGCGACTGATGCACCCCGTGTTCCGAGGCTTCCAGGGCGAGCTGGAGAACGTGTATGAAGAGAAGAACCGTGCAGCCGACGGATTGCATGCCGCCTACAACGCCGTGATGCGCGCCGTGTTCAAGACGCAGCCCTACGCCTACCCCGTGCTCGGCTCGACTGAGAACCTGAAGAACCCGCGACTGAGCGACATGGAGGCGTTCTTCAAGAAATACTATGTGGCATCCAACATGTGCTTGATGCTGGTGGGCGACCTGCCCGCCGAATCGCTGCTGCCCCTGCTCGAACAGACCTTTGGACGGGTGCAGACGGGGCCGGTGCCTATCAGGCAGACATCGCCCATACCCCCATTCGGCAAGGGAGAGCAGGCGCAAATCAAACTGCCCATCCCCATCGTCAAGGCCGAGGCACTGGTATACCGGGCCCCCACCCCATTCGACCCAGATGCCGACGCGCTGGTGCTGGCCAACCGACTGCTGTCGGACGAGAAGGCCGGACTGCTCGACTCGCTGACCAACGAGCATGCCGTGATGGCTGCCGGGGCGCTGCACATGGCGATGAACGATGCCGGTGCCACCGCGCTCTACGTCGTTCCAAAGATTCCCTTCGGCAAGATGAAGAAGGCCGAGGGACTCGTCATGGCTCAGTTGGAAAAGGTGATGCAGGGTCATTTCACCGACGAACAATTAGAAACGCAGAAGCGCAACCTGCTGCTCGACATGGAGCAGGGCATCGAGACGGTGGAGGGGCGTGCCGAGGCAATGGTCGACGTGTTCTCGCAGGGACGCTCGTGGCAGGAGTATCTCGACCGCATAGAGCGGATACGCACCATCACAAAGGCCGACGTGGTGGCAGCCGCGAGGAAATACTATGGCGACGAGCACCTGACGCTGCGCAAGAAATATGGCACGGAGCACAAGGAGACGCTGAAGCAGCCCGGCTATCAGCCCGTGCAGCCGAAGAACGCCAACGCACAGTCGGAGTTTGCACAATGGCTGAGCCAACTGCCCACGGGCAACCAGCCCATACGCACCGTTGACCTCGACCGCGACGTGGAGCGCATCGCCCTGAACAGCCATGCCACACTCTACTACAAAGAGAATCCCGTGAACGACATCTTCACCTTCACCCTACGTTATTATAATGGTACGCGCGAGACACCCCTGCTCGCCTTGCTGGGCGAATACCTGGGCAGCATTGGCACCGACTCGCTGCGCAAGCAGCAGATGGAGGCCGCATGGCAGCGCATGGGCGTCAGCATGCTGGCCGAGGCGGGCGACGAGCGATTCACCTTCAAGTTGACGGGCCGCGACGCACAGTTAGAGCCAGCACTGAAGCTGCTGGCCCACTTCATGGCCCACGCCAAGGGCGACAAGGAGGCGCTGAAAGAACTGAAACAGGAAGCGAAAGTGAGTCAGAAGGCTTTTGGCAAACAGAAGGACGACGTGCTGGCGCCCATGCTGAACTATGTGGCTTATGGCCAGCAGAGCGACTATCTGCGACAGCCATCGCTGAAAGAGATACAGGCGCTGACCGACAACGACCTGCTGACCCTCCTTGGCGAGGTGCTGCGCCACGACTGCGACATGGTCTATGTGGGTCGTCTTCCCGCTATCCATGTGGCGAAGGCGGCTCAGCAGACCCTGCCCCTCGCGTTGTGCGAGAAACCAAAAGCCGACACGCATCGCACGCTGCAACCAACGAGCGAGCCGGTGGTCTATTTCTACCATGTGCCCAAGTCGCGCCAGAACTACGTCTGCTCCTACGAGCAGCTGCCCGCCCAACCCGAAGCCGACCGCCGCACGGCCGCACAGCTGTGGGCCCGATACATGGGCGGCGGCATGTCGGGGGTGCTTTTCCAGCACGTCCGCGAGTTCCGCTCGCTGGCCTATAGCACGCAGGGGGAGCTGATAGAACCCAACTATGCCCGCCACGCCGACGCGCCCCAGGCATTCATCACCATCACTGGCACACAGGCCGACAAGACCCTGCAGGCGGTGGGAGCCGTAGACACGCTGCTGCGACAGATGCCCATGAAGCAGGAGAACCTCGACGCGGCCCGCCAGGAACTGCTCAGCAGCGTGCAGAACAGCTTCCCCTCGTTCCGCACCATCGGCTACTACGTGGCCAACCGTCTGCTACAGGGCTACACCGCCGACCCCAATCGTCAGCTGGTGAAGCTGCTGCCCAACACGAAACCGACCGATGTGGAGCAGTTCCACAAGGAGCATGTGGCAGACAACCACCGCGTGTGGATGGTCATCGGCGACCGCAAGCTGACCGACCTACAGGCGCTGGCAAGATACGGGAAAGTGGTGGAACTGAAGAAAGAAGATATTTATCGGTAATGACGGGGGGCGTCCTCAGCCCAGTGGCGAATCAAGGAGCCTGATAGACTCTCACATAGTCTATCTCATAGCGCAAAGGGAAGGCGGCATCATCAATCACCCCGCCATTGTCGCCACCCAAGGCCAAGTTCAAAAGGAGATACTGGGGACGATGAAATGGATTCTGATGGTTGCCAATCCGACCATTGACGGTGGTTTCAAGCGCCACCTCATTCAATAGTTCATCGTCAAGATAGATGCGTATATACTGCTCGTCCCAGTCCATACGCCAGACATGGAATCGTTGGGCCCACGCCGCGTCGCGCTCGGTGAAATGGCTGAAAGGGATGCGGCGGGTGTTCCACACGGCATCATAGCGGCGGTCGTTGCCCCACGCCACGTTGGCCAGGATATGGGGGACGCCTTTGACGCGGTAGTACTCCATCACGTCAATCTCACCGCACGACGGCCATCCCATCTCGCTGCCCAAGGTCCAAATGGCGGGCCACGACCCGCCGGCTGTGGGGATGCGGGCGCAGACCTCTAAGCGACCATAGAGGAACTGATACTTCCCGTTTGTCTTGAGGCAAGCAGAGGTGTAGTCTATCGAGGGGCGTTGCTGACCCCAGTGGCGCCCGCCAGGTCGGTAGGTGGGATTGTCGCGATGCTCCTTGCGAGCCTCGATGATGAGCAGCCCATCCTCCTGCCAAGCGTTCTCAGCCTGGTACCACTGGTCCTCGTGGTTGCGCACGAAGCCTTGCTCATAGTTCCAAATGGTGCTGTCGGGCCGTCCGGCGCGGTCGAACTCCTCGCTCCACACCAGCTGCCAGTTCTTGTCATGCTGTGCCAGACACATCAGAGGCATGGCCATCAGCATGAGCATCGTGGCCATTATCTTTGAGAGGAAGCCCTTCGTATTCATGCTTCAAACTAAGGTTAATACGTCAAGTCTTCTTCGCCCAGTTTTTTCAGGGGTTTCTTGGGGATGGTCGACCATGTGCTCTTCGGTTTCACCTTTTCATCGAAAACATTCTCCTTGGTGCGAAGGCACTTATGGGTGAGGTAGTTGTAGCTGACGGTCTCGGCTTTGCCCGTCATCCGCGACATGCTGTGCTGCTCTTCGCCAATCTTGTAGAAATCACCGTCTTGGAAACGATAGGCATAATTGTTGTGAGAATTATAGCTGGTGCCGGCAGAGGCGAAACCGCCTACCGAGATGGTGAGCGTACCTCGGTCGTTGATTTTCATGGTGATGTCTAAAAAGAAGGTGTCGTCCTCCTCGTCAGCGGGCAGCAGGTCGTCGTATTGTTTCCACTGCTCGTAGCCACCCGACGGCGTGGCAAAGTAAATGGCCAGCATGGATTTGGCACTAATCACCAAATCGCTGCGCCCGTCTTTGTTCAGGTCGCCCTCGACCTTGTCGTAGTTGACACCCTGAGGCACGATTTCATCGGCACTCATTCCCTTTTTCGCCAGTTTCTGCGCGGAAGCCAAAAGGGGAAGGACTCCCATCAGCAAAAGAACTATTCTCTTCATAGCCATATCTTCTATTATCGTCTGCAAATGTAATGTTTTTTTTCCTAAACGCCAAAACAAATGAAGAATAATGAAACGAAATCGTTTCTCCACCCCCATTTTCTACTCGTGATTCAAGGCAGAATAGTTGAGGATTCGCATTTCAGTAGCTTCGCAAATCTCTCTGACATAGTCGTTGAGCTGATGGAAACGGGAGTAGTCCGTCGCCCCGTCTATTACCCAAGGTGCAAGGATGAGCAGATGGCCAGCGGCACAGGCATAGAAACGACGCTGCGAGGGCTTCCAGTATTCGCCAATCGGTTCCTTCTGCACAAGAATCAGGGGGAGGTGGGCGTCAAGGGTGTCGCTGGCCACAAGGCTCTCGCCTTTCGAGATGCCCGGCGTGATGAGCACCGTGCCTTCCTCGGCCATGGTGATCATATAAAGCCCTTTCTGGCGATAGTCGTGCCAGTACGACCGGCGGTGCTGGTTGTGTTTCGTCTCGCATCGCGATTTCCCTGTACTATCATGGTTCTTTTTTTCGTCTTCCATCGTATATCATAAAAGGAGTACCACAAATAAATTTCTGTGGTACTCCTTTTATTATTTATAATACAAATCAGTCGGCCAGCTTTGCCTTGATCATCTCGCGGTTCAGGCGAGCGATGTTGGCGATGGTCTCGTTCTTCGGGCAGACGGCCTCGCAGGCGCGGGTGTTGGTGCAGTTGCCGAAGCCGAGTTCATCCATCTTGGCAATCATGTTCTTCACACGACGGGCAGCCTCTACACGACCCTGGGGAAGGAGGGCGAGCTGACTGACCTTCGACGACACGAAGAGCATGGCGGAGCCGTTCTTACAAGCAGCCACACAGGCGCCACAGCCGATGCAGCTGGCGCAGTCCATGGCCTCGTCGGCATCCTCCTTGGGGATGAGGATGGCGTTGGCATCCTGGGCCTGACCCGTGCGGATGGTGGTGTAGCCGCCAGCCTGGATAATCTTGTCGAAGGCGTTGCGGTCGACCATGCAGTCCTTAATCACGGGGAAGGCGGCCGAGCGCCAAGGCTCCACGGTGATGACATCGCCGTCGTTGAAGCGGCGCATGTAGAGCTGACAGGTGGTGGCACCGCGCTCGGTCTTGCCGTGGGGTGTACCATTAATATACAGGGAGCACATGCCGCAGATGCCCTCGCGGCAGTCGTGGTCGAACACGAAAGGCTCTTTGCCTTCGTTGATGAGACACTCATTAAGGATGTCCAACATCTCCAGGAAAGAGGTGTCGTCGGGAATGTCCTTCATTTCGTAAGAATCAAAGTGTCCCGCATCTTTCGGACCATTTTGTCTCCAAAACTTGATAGTGAAACTTATATTACGTGCCATAGTTATTTGGTCATTTGGGAGATTAGTCGTTTGGTCGTTTGGGGAAGTTAGAAAGGCAACAGGTCTTGTGAGTTGAGTCTCTTCTTTAAAGAGCTTATCAAAGCGTTCAACTGCTTCCATACTGATGTTACCCTTTCAGATAACTCATCGTACACTTCCTGACTTATATATCCTAAATTCAAACTCAGCATTAACTGGGTCTCTATTTCAGACATCGAACCAGAAGAGATACGCAGGAAATGTAGTTTCTCCCTGTCTGTGCCTCTTGCATAGCCTTCAGCTATATTAGAAGGGACGGAAACTGCGGCACGACGCATCTGAGATACCAATCCAAAAACTTCGTCTTTTGGAAAGGCTTTGGTCATCATATATATTGATGTGACCAACTCAATCCCTTGTTGCCATACCCGCAAATCCTTATGGGTCTCCATATCTAATATCCCTAAACGACTAAACGACCAATATCCTAATTTACTAAATTAATTCTTATAATTACGGGTTTGTACTTTAATAGCTTCGTACTCCAGCGGCTCCTTGATGAGCTCAGGCTCGTTGCCCTTGCCTTTGTACTCCCAGCAGCCTACGTAGAAGTAGTTCTCGTCGTCGCGCTTGGCCTCGCCTTCCTCGGTCTGGTACTCCTCGCGGAAGTGACCACCGCAGGACTCGTTGCGGCTCAGGGCATCGAAGGCAACCAGCTGGCCCATGGTGAAGAAGTCGCGCAGGTGGATGGCCTTGTCGAGCTCGATGTTCAGGCCCTCCTTCGTTCCGGGAACGAACAGGTTGGTGTCGAACTCCTTCTCCAGGTCGTGCATCTTCTTCAAGCCCGTCTTCAGGCCCTCGGCGGTGCGGGCCATGCCCACATACTCCCACATGATGTGGCCCAGCTCCTTGTGGATGCTGTCCACAGAGCGCTTGCCCTTGATGTTGAGCAGACGATCCATCTCGGCGTCCACCTTCTTCTCGGCCTCGTCAAACTCCTTGCGGTCGGTGCTGATCTTGCCCCAGATGCTCTGGTCGGCCAGATAGTTCTGGATGGTGTAGGGCAGCACGAAGTAGCCGTCGGCCAGACCCTGCATCAGAGCCGAAGCACCCAGACGGTTGGCACCATGGTCGGAGAAGTTGCACTCGCCGATGGCGAACAGGCCGGGGATAGAGGTCTGCAGCTCGTAGTCGACCCAGATGCCGCCCATGGTGTAGTGGATGGCGGGGTAGATCATCATCGGCTTGTAGTACTTCACGCCGTTGATCTCGTTGGCCACGTCGCCGGGGAACACGTCGGTAATCTCCTCGTACATCTCGAAGAGGTTGCCATAGCGCTGCATGATGACATCGAGACCGAGGCGGTTGATAGACTCCGAGAAGTCGAGGAACACAGCCAGACCGGTGTTGTTCACGCCGAAGCCCTTGTCGCAGCGCTCCTTGGCGGCACGCGAAGCCACGTCGCGGGGAACGAGGTTACCGAATGCCGGGTAGCGGCGCTCCAGATAGTAGTCGCGGTCTTCCTCAGGAATCTCCCAGCCCTGCTTGGTTCCAGCCTGCAGTGCTTTGGCGTCCTCAATCTTCTTGGGCACCCAGATGCGGCCATCGTTGCGCAGCGACTCCGACATCAGCGTCAGCTTCGACTGCTTGTCGCCATGCACGGGGATGCAGGTGGGGTGAATCTGCACATAGGAGGGATTGGCAAAGTAGGCTCCCTTGCGATAGCACTGCACGGCAGCCGAGCAGTTGCAGCCCATGGCGTTGGTCGAGAGGAAGTAGGTGTTGCCATAGCCGCCAGTGGCGATGACCACGGCATTGGCCGAGAAACGCTCCAGCTTGCCAGTGACGAGGTTCTTGGCGATGATGCCACGGGCGCGGCCATCGACGATGACCACATCCTCCATCTCGTAGCGGGTGTAGAGCTTCACCTTCTTGGCCTGCACCTGACAGCTCAGCGAGCTGTAGGCACCGAGCAGCAGCTGCTGACCCGTCTGACCCTTGGCATAGAACGTGCGGCTCACCTGGGCACCACCAAACGAGCGGTTGGCCAGCATGCCACCATACTCACGGGCAAAGGGAACACCCTGGGCCACGCACTGGTCGATGATGTTGTTCGACACCTCTGCCAGACGATAGACGTTGGCCTCGCGGGCACGATAGTCGCCACCCTTCACGGTGTCGTAGAACAGACGGTAGACGGAGTCACCATCGTTCTGATAGCACTTGGCGGCGTTGATACCACCCTGGGCAGCGATGGAGTGGGCGCGACGGGGCGAGTCCTGAATGCAGAAATTATACACATTGAAGCCCATCTCACCCAGTGAAGCGGCTGCCGATGCACCAGCCAAGCCAGTGCCAACAACGATGATGTCGAGCTTCAGCTTGTTCTTCGGGTTTACCAGACGCTGGTGGGCTTTATATTCCTTCCATTTCTCAGGTACTGGACCTGCGGGAATCTTAGAATCAATTACTTTTGCCATTTGTTCAAAATTTAAGCAATTAAAAATTGAAGATTAAATAACTTAACGGTTAGCACTTGCAGTCCGTACACTGGCAGGGGTCGCATTTGCAACCCACCTTCTCAGCACACTGGCAGGGGTCGCACTGACAGGGGTTGCACTGGCAGGCCTTTTCCTTGCCACACTGGCAGGGGTCGCACTTGCAGTCCTCGCATTTGCAGGCCTTTTCCTTGCCACACTGGCAGGGGTCGCACTTGCAGTCCTCGCATTTGCAAGCCTTCATCATGTCGCAGCAGTCGGCAGAAGCCTTGTCGCAGGGAGCCTTCATCATGCACTCTGTCTTTGCCTTGCAGCAATCGGCCTTGTCGCCATCGCAGCAGAGGCTGGGAGCGCACTTGAAAGCGAAAGCGAGCACCACCACCAAGAAGCCGAGCATGAGCAGAGTGGAATAGATGAATCCAATCACCTTCCAGCGGCAGAACCATGTCTTGCCGTTCCAGCCCAGCGTCTGCATGGCGCTCCAGAAGCCGTGGCTCAGGTGGAACCAGATGGCCACAATCCAAATGATGTAGAGCACTACATAGACCGGACACGAGAAGGTCTCTACAATCCAGCCGAAGCCATCGCCAGGAGCGTGTGCCAGTCCTTCGAGGCCCAGCAGCTCGGCAAACATCATGTTGTACCAGAAGTTGAACAGGTGGAGCAACAGTCCCAGCAGGATGATGATGCCCAGCACAAGCATGTTCTTCGAAGCCCATTCCACCTTTCCAGCGTTCACCGTGGTCGAAACCTCATAGCGGTTGTCGCCACGAGCCTTGCGGTTTTGCGCCGTGAGGATGAAAGCGTAAACAATGTGGACAACGGCCAAGAAGGCCAAGCCCATAGTAGCCAGCACGGCATACCAATTGGCGCCGAGCAGTTCGCAGATGGTGTTGTAGGCCGAGCCCGAGAAAAGCGCAACAATGTTCATGGCGCAGTGGAACGTCAGGAACAAGATGAGCGCAACGCCCGTGACGGACATCACTACCTTCCTGCCAATAGAAGAATTAAATAACCACATAAAGTTTTAAAAATTAATGAATTAATATTGATTATGATTTACTGCTAACAATTGCCCGTCCTTCGCGGATGGGGGAGAAATATTTAATAATAAGTATGCGCATGCGCTATATGGCCACAAAATTAATGAAAAATTGTGAAACCCGCAAACGTTTGCGAAAAAAAAAGTGAAAATCTGCCAAATTGTGCCTCGCCACGCCGTGGGATTAACGTTGCATCAGGTGCACGTAGCGCATGCCCTCGGCCACCTGTTGGGCCGTTTCCTCGTTGGTGAGCAGGGCCAGCAGCTTGTAGGCGAAGGGGAATGCGGCGGCAGGTCCCTCGGCGGTGATGATGTGGCCGTCGTGGGTGCACAGGTCACCCGTATAGGTGGCTCCACTCAGCAGTTGCTCGAAGCCAGGGTAGCAGGTGGCCTGTTTGCCGCGCAGCACACCCAGCTGGCCCAGCACCACGGCAGGAGCAGCACAGATGGCGGCTATCATGCGCCCCGCCTTGTGCTGACGAAGCACGGCGAGCCCCACGCCGTCGTGGTCGTAGAGGTTCTTGGCACCAGGCATGCCGCCAGGCAGCAACAGCAAGTCGGCACCCACGAAGTCGTCGTCGTGGATGTCCTCACGATACGTGCGGTCGGCCACCACCTGCACACCGTGTGCCGACGTCACAATACTACTGCCCTCCACCACGCTCACGGTGGTCACGTCCACACCGCCGCGACGCAGCACATCAATGGGAATCAAAGCCTCGACATCCTCGAAGCCGTCGGCCAAGAACACAAAAACTTTTGCCATATTCGTTTAGTATTTAATGGTTATATGATAATGAACGATGGTTTCGCCAGGCAATGCCATTCGGCCCATTCGTTGTTCACAAACAGCCAAATGCCATTCGTCTAATTCGTCCCATTCGTTTTCATTCGTTGTTCACAAGATGCCCACCGCCACTCGTCCCATTCGTTTTCATTCGTTGCTCACGAAAAGGACAATCGGCTAACCATGTTGTCACCAGCGGTCTCTGGTCTGTATGTCGTCGGCCCAGCGGTGGTCCTTGGGGAAGGGTTGTCCGCCCCAGGCCTTCACCTGTGTCCAAGGCTCGGCGGCGTCGGTCCAGAAGGGATGGTCGGCGGGCAGTCCGAGTGGCATCAGCGAGAGGCTGGTCATGTAGAGCGAGCCGTTGTTGGTGTACCAGTCGGCGATGTCGGGCTGCGAGCCGCAGAAACCGATGGTGAGGAAGCCGCCCTCGTTGTAGTTCTGCTGATGGTCGTACATGCGGTGCATCACGGCGGTGAGTGCCGAGCGCACCTGCCCGTTGCTCAGCTCCTTGGGCAACGTCTGTTTCCACGCCATCAGGGCCAGCGGCTGCAGGGCTGCCATGCGGTAGGTGCTGCTGCGCCCAAAGACGGGGAAGGTGCCATCGGGCGAGATGAAACGCTCGAGGATGATGCTGAACTTCTGCGCACGCTTCAAGGCACGGTCGAAGTATTTCTTATACTCCAGACGGGTGTTGGCCTTGGCATCGATCATGTTCTGCAGCGTCTCCAAATACATGGCGTGGAAGACATAGCTGCTGTAGTAGTCGAAGGCGAAGACGGGGCCGTCGGCATACCAGCCGTCGCCCACATACCACTCCTCAACCTTGCGGATGGTCATCATCACGCGGAAGTCGTCGTACTCTCGCAGTCCCTCGGCCTTGGCGATGAAGCTCTCGATGATGCTGCTGAAGAGAAACCAGTTGGTGTAGGGTGGTTCTATGCTGCGCAATTTCTTGAACTCGTTGATATAGCGCTTCTTCGTCACGTCGTCGAGGGGCACCCACAGGGCATCGTAGGCACGGATGAACGACTCGGCGATGTAGGCGGCATCCACCAGGTTCTGCCCCGACACGCCCCAGCACAGGTAGTCGGGACTCTGTGGGTCAACGCTGTTTTTATACGCAGCCAGTGCCCATTGGCGCAGCTGGGCCACCATCTCTGCCTCGGAACCCCCTGAGGCCCTCGAAGCCCCTGAAGCCCCCCCTACTGCCCCCGAGGGGGCTTCTTTAGTCTTGCGGGCCTTGGGGTCTATCGTGCCCCCCTCGGGGGGCGAAAGGGGGGCCTTGTCTGTTGCCAGCCACGGGGCGATGCCCGCCATCAAGCGGCCGAAGGTCTCCATATACACCACCTTGCGGTTGCGGTTGTCGAAGCTGGGGCTGAACTCCGTCTGCATGTTCTTCTGCAGCTCGCCCTTGGCCATGTTCTCCAGCACGGGCTGCGCCATGCGCCACGCCTCCTGGCACCAGTATTCGCGGTCGCTGAGGGGTTTCACTTGCTTTTTCTTGGCGGCTGCCACGGGCAGGGCCAGCAGGGCAGCGGCGAGGATGACGAGAATCTTCTTCATAGTTTTACGGTTTTTTTGCCATTGATGATGTAGATACCTTTTTTCAATGCAGTGGGCAGCACCTTGCGGCCTTGCAGGTCGTAGACATCTTTAATTATTTGGTCATTATTCATTAGCGTAGCGCCAATGCCATTGGTGAGCGATGCGAAGCTGAACACGCGGTCCATCATCTGATAGAGGGCGGTGGCCTCGGTGCTGCGGGTGAAGGCACGGTCGTAGACAATCACGTCGTCGAAGCTGGCATCGGGCGACCCCCAGAACGAGCCATTGCCCAGATAGAGCATCGGGCTGGAGGCGATGAGGTCGACGATGGCGTTGTAGTCGAAGGCCGATTTCGTGCTCACCTTCTTGCCGCCCTGCTCGCCGTTGATGCGGTCGTTGCTGTGGGCCACTCCGTCGACATACATGGTGATGCCTCGCGATGCCTGACGCGAATAACTGATGGTGAGCTGGTGCCAGTGGCCTACAGTCAGGTTGGTGGTGGCGACGGTCTCGGGGTGGTTGATGTCAATCCAGTTGCCATGGCCGTCGTTGTAGCCGGTGTAGAGGTTGCCGGTGGTGTAGAGGTGGGCATCGCCGCCCTCGAAGCCGCAGAGCGCATCCCACAGGTTGGCATCGGTGCGGCGCACCCAGAAGGCCAGCGTGGCACCATCGGCCAGTTCCTTGCCGTAGAGGGGGTTGGGGATGGCCACATAGCTTTCCTTCTTGTTGCCACCAGCACTGAGGCGCACATAGCCACCATTGCGCAGGGGGTCGTCGTCATACAACGAGGGGGCTTTGGTGGCACCCTTACGCAAAAATTGCGCCATTTCATCGGCATTGAAGGTGTTGGCCAGCGAGCCGTCGTCGAAGCCATAGTGGGCCACAATGCCCTCCTGCCAACCGTCGACGAGGGGCTGCGAGTTCTGCTCCGACAAGGCCCTCACCGTGTAGTCCTGCTGCCAATAGTAGTTGGCCGACGCGATGCGGGCGGTGAGCGTCACGTTGGTGTTCTCCTGCAGCCCGGCGGGGTTGTAGCGCCCCGTGTTGCTGATGATGTCGGGGTGGCTGCTCACCCATTCGGCGCTGACGTTGGGTTCGCCATCCACCAGGATGCTGTATAGATCCACGTTGTGGTTCACCGTCTGACCATCCTTCACGGGCACCGTCTGGTGGTTCAGCTGCCATGCCACGGCATATTTGGGATGCTTCTTGTAAGCCCATAGTCCCACGCCCTGGGTGTTGGTGGCTGTGATGGCCACGGCGTGCAGGTTCTGCTCGTCCATCGTCTCTTCCAGTACCACACCTTCGTATTTCAGGGCCGACAGCGTCAGGTTGATGTAGCCGGTGCCTGCTTCCAGGCTCCACGTGCCGGTCTTGTCGCCGCTCACCTTGCCGTCGGCATCCAGTGTGATGACGATGGGCGTCACCTGCTCCAGGTTCTTATGGTCGTTGGCAAACTTGTGCAGCAGCACCTCGTAGGTGCCAGCCACCTGCTCGGAGGTGAGCAGCTGCTGCGTGGCGATGTCAGCGTCGGTGATGCTCTCGCCGTTATACTCGAAGGGGGCGGCCAGCAGCCATCCGTTTTTGCTCAGCAGCACTTGGTGGACGCGCACCTGATGGCCCTCGTCGGGGCGTTGCTCGTCGTTGCAGAAGCGGGTGTGATACACCAGATAGGTGCGCCCGTCGGGGGCGGCGATGATGCTGTTGTGGCCCTGCGAGCGCTCGCCCTGCGGCATGAAGCCCCAGTGGCTGTAGGGACCCAGCAGTTTCTGCCCGCGCGCCGGGGCTTTGGGGCCAAAGTTCAGGCTGTAGCTGGTGAAGATGGCATTGCGGTTGCCGGGGTCGAGATAGGGGCCGTCGGGCTTCTTCGAGCGGAAGACGCGCATCTCGTAGCCGCCCTTCTGATCCAGTCCGCCATAGCTCATGAAGAGGTAGTAGTACTCTCCGATGTGCTCGATATAGGCACCCTCGCCCGACACGTAGTGGCCACCGGCAATCTTCTTGCCAAAGTAGGGGTCGGTGGTGATGTCGTCGCCACTGCCCACCAGGTTATAGGTCACATCATAGTCGCGCAGGCCGTTCTCTGCATTCAGGCGCAGCATCCAGATGCCTCCGCTCCACGAGCCGTAGGCCATCCACAGCAGTCCGTCTTCGTCGAAGAACACGCAGGGGTCGATGTTGTTGGGATAGCGGTTGCCCCAGCCGTTGCCAGTGTTGTAGCGCGAGGGCAGCGTGTTTTGAGCGCCAATGACCAATTCCAGGTCGGTGTCTTTCCAAGTATGCTGACTGTCGTAGAAACCGCTGATGACCACTGGCCCCTGATAGAGATAGGGGCCTTCCACGTTGTTGCTGGTGAGCAGGATGATGCTCGAGTGCCAGCGGTCGCCGTTCACGCTGAGGTATTGGCACCACTTCTGCATTGTGGGGTTCCACAGCACATCGGGGGCCCACATGTTGCCGTTCACATTGTAGGAGGCATCGGTGCGGGCAGCCCACTCCAAGGCGTTGAAGGATGGAAAATCCACCATTTCACCGCCTTTGGGCACCTTGGTAACGGCAGGGGTGACAAAGGCTTGGTCGTTGCTGGCGTTGTTGTTGCCGCCCACCTTCCAGGGTGAGCTGAAGTGCGTCCAATTCTGCATGTCGCTGGTCCAAGCACAAGCACGGTGCGAGCCAAAAATGTAGTAGCGACCGCTGTTGGGGTCGTAAACCACCGACGGGTCGTGCACCGACACGCGCTTCTTTGTGGTGGTCTTGTAGAGCGTCCTCGCCTCTTGCTGGGTGATGGCGGTCTCCTGAGCGTGCAGCGTGGGCAGGGGCAGCAGGGCTAATAGCAGTAATGTTAGTTTGTTCATTGTTGTTAGGGTTAAATCATGGCAATGATGTGCAAAGGTACGAAGAAAACCGCGAACATCCAAATTTCGGCCGCTTTTTTTCAGGGCAATCGCAAAACATGGCAGACAAAGAACGCACTATCATCAACAAAACAGGCGACGTAGCCGATAAGACAAGTGCAAAAGGATGTGAAAAGGAAATTCCAGAATTCTTACAAAAAAATTTTTCATTCTAGAACAAAACAGCGCACACTTTAGGCTGTTTGAGCAACGCGAAAGATGAGGGAAAATCGACTGCCGACACGATTTTTGCACAACCTCGCAGGTTTTGTGCAGGTTTTTAGCCGTTTTTTAGGCCATTTTTCGTTTCTGCGGGAACGCCAAAAAAGAAAAAGGCAACGCCAAATTTTTTTTCGGCGTTGACTTTTTTGAGCCGCCCATGGCTTTTTATCGCCAAATCGAGCCTATATACCTGAAAACCAGAGGTTTGTCAAAACCCCTCAAAACTCGCTTATTTTCGGCCAATAATTTTTTTGTGGAAAACAAGCGAGTTTTGAAGGCCTTCGGCCGTTTTGAGGCGTCTTCAGCCTTAACAATTTTTATTTGTTTTGCTAACGAATGTTTATGCACTTTTGAAAAAAAACTGGATGCAGCGGTTGGGTGGGCGGTGTATTCACCGCCATGAATAAGAGAGCAAAGATCCTTCCCCTCTCATTGATCAAGTGGACACATTCTTTGTTTTTTCCAGTAGGCGACACCCACTTTTCCCCTCTTCTAAATGAAACCACGGCTTGTTTTGTTTCTTACGCAAAAAAAGATTCTGCGGCTTATGTAAAAAAAGGTGCCAAAAAATTTGGCCGTTAAACAAAAACATCGTAACTTTGCAAATTGAAATATCTATCTACCTTATTATTAACTTTATTTATTAACTAAAACAAAACGCTTATGAAAAAATTACTCACCTTCATTGCTGCGTTGTTGTGCGCAGCAAACATTTCGGCACAGGACAACTGGGTCGAACTGTTGGCCAGTGGTGACTTGGAAGGCGGCCGCGTTGAGTTTAATGCGGCAAATTTCACTTTCCACAACTACGACGGTTGGGGAGCTGATGCCGCCGAGACTGGCACCATGCCAGGCGGTTTCCTGCTTAACGAATCCAATGGCTGTCCCATCGGCGACCCCAGCTGCAATGCATGGGTTGACCTGACGGACTACTCAAAGCTCTATGTGAAGATGGCCGGTTGCGACGGCGATGGCAATCTGAACGGTTCCAACCCCCGTATCTTCATCAACCGCACAGCCGACAACGGTCAGTTCAATGCCGACAAGGATGCATCGCAGTGCATCGTATTGCCTAACGGCGGATGGGCTGCCGAGTATTACACACAAGAGGAGGACGGCACCTACGTCATCGACCTGAAGAAGATTGCCGACGAGTGGGGATTTGTGCATTTCCACTCCATCAAGGGTTCTGCTTGGAACACCCAGGCCATCGTCTACAGCATCGAGGTAGAGAAAGAAATTGACTTGAAGAACTTTGCCGTCAAAGAGAACAACGTTGGGCCAATGGCTCCCACCATCACCGAAGGTGTAGGCAAAGATGGCACCAATGGCATCAAGGTCACGTCGCCCGCCGGTGCTGCCCAAGATTGGGACACCCAGTTCTGGATTGTATTCGATGAGGTGTTGCCAGAGGGCACCAAAATCAAAGTGGAGTTCGACTACAAAGCTTCAACAAATGTCGGCGAAATCGACGCACAGGCACACCACAATCCTGGTGAGTATCTGACTTGGTATTCCATCGCAAAGCCTAATTTCACCACCGTGTGGCAGCACTACTCCAACGAAGTCACTGTCGACAGTGAAATGACTATCGGTCAAAGTGGCGCCGGAGAAGGATTCAAGAGCATCGCCTTCAACCTTTCAAAGGACAAAGCTAACGATGTGGAGTTCTTCTTCGACAATTTCTCCGTCAAGAAAGAAGACGCGCCCATCGTGGAACCCGACATGGTGAACATTGTCAACAACGACTGTTTCTTCTCAAAGGAGAGCAATGGAGAAATCCTGCCATCGACCATTGACGAAGAGGGTGTCATCGCCGTGACTTCGCTCGCTGGTGCTTCACAGGATTGGGACACCCAGTTCTGGATTCGCACTCCGGGCATCATCCCACAAGGGGCAAGCATCAAGGTGACCTTCGACTACAAGGCCAGCATCAACGCTTCTGCCGACACACAAATTCACAATGAGCCGGGGCAGTATGTGCACTGGTCAGCCATCGGTTCGCCCAACTTCACCACCGAGTGGCAAAGCTATAAGAGAACATTGACCATACCATCAGAGTGCAATGGAAACAAACACAGCGACACCGATAACTGGCTCAACCTGTTCCACTCCATCGCCTTCAACCTCTCGAAGGATAAAGCCAATGACGTGACCTTCTACTTCAAGAACATCAAGGTTGAGGTTCTTGAGGAAGACCTCACCGCCGGCATGCTCGGAATGCCCTTCGAGAGCGGTAAATACTACATCGGAAATGTATCTGCTGCTGACGAGGGAAAGCCCGCATGGTGGGGAGCTGGCAACGATTGGGGCACAAAGGCTTCGCTGCTGAAGAATCCTGACTACGTCACACTACACTTCCAGACCGACGGCACCTACCTCATGGAGTCGCAGGTTTCAAACGGTGGCACCAGCTACTACTTCAACGGCGCCTGGATGGACCAAACACCACCACTGAAGCTGAAGATTAAGAGAGGCGAATTGATGGGCTATGAGGATGACGACGAAACCATACCCGTCTACACTTATTATATTTACGATGCTAATCCTAATGCTGATGGACTCGGATTCTTCGGATGGGACGGTTCGAGCACCGTGCTGGCTTCCAAACTGGCCGCTGACAATCCCAACGCAGCTTGGATGATTGTTACAGAGGAGGAGCTTATCAAGGGATTGAACGAAGCTTCGGTTAGAGAGCCTGGTGACGCTACCTTCCTCATCACCGACCACACCTTCGGACGCAACAACCGCAACGTGAGCGCTTGGAATGTCAGTGCAGACTGCACCAACAGCAACCTGACGGGCGGCAACAGCAACAAGCACAGCGCAGAGAGCTATCACTCAACATTCACCATCTGGCAGGATCTGACCAATGTACCCAACGGTGTCTACAGCTTCACCGCACAAGGATTCTATCGCCAAGATGGAAGCGACAACGAGAACCTGGCCGAGTTCTTCGTCAACGAGGAAACAGCCCTCGTGCCCTTGAAGACTGGTACCGAGAACAGCATGGCCGATGCTTGCACTTCATTTGAGGCTGGCAAGTATAAGATTGAGCCTATCTTCTTCGAAGTGACCGACGGTTTGATCACCGTGGGCGTGAGGAATCCCAACAACACAAACCTCTGGGTGATTTGGGACAACTTTGAGCTTACCTACTACGGTGCCGACTGCACCATCGAAGATGCAAAGAATGCCGCCATCTTCGACGAACTGGAAGAACTCATGGACGAAGCTGCTGAACTGATGAACCAAACAACCAATGTGGACCTGATTATGGAACTTGGTGCTGCTTACTCACTAGCTACAAATGCAGAGACCGTTGAAGAGGCCAAGGCTGCCATAGAGGCACTGAAGGCTGCTATCATGAAGGCCAATGCTTACATCTATGCAGGAAACGTGCTGCCCAAGATGAAGGAGTTCACCGAAAGCACCAACTTCTACACCATGGAAGCTCTTGAAGAGTACTACACCAAGTGGCAAATCAAGTACGATGCTGGCACACTGACCGCCGATGAGGCTAACGCACTGCAGGATCCCTCTATTACCACTGACTGGCGCGCCGACAACAAAGTGGACGACCTGCTGATGAGCGTCTGGGATGCAGAGCCCATGAATTGGGACACCTATCACGTGAACACCTGGAGCACCGAGGGCAACAACGACGGTACCAATTTCGTGGTTCCATTCATTGAGTACTGGACTGGCGATGGCGACCGTCTGGCTGAGAAGGCCCTCACCGCCACCATCACCGACCTGCCCAACGATGAGTACTTTGTAAGCGCTTGGGTGCGCGTGCGCCTGCAGAACGGTGCCACTGATCCTTACGGAATCACCGCACAGGTCAACGATGGCGAAGAGGTGAACGTTACCGATGGTGAGCCCATCGTAACCAATAATGGCACATTCGCTCTGAAGGAAATCAACGCCGCCGGCAATGTCACCGACGGAGTGCTGAAGTTCAAGTTCAACGTGGCTGCTGACAACAACATCAGCTGGCTCTCGTTCAAGAACGTGAAGTACGTATCCAAGACCACCGTCGGCATCGACGAGGTGAAGGCTAACACAGCCGACAACACCGTCTACAACCTCGGCGGACAGAAGGTGAAGAATGCTCAGAAGGGCATCTACATCGTGGGTGGAAAGAAGATCGTGAAGTAAGCTTCCGAACCTTATCCAACCAAACAACCAAAGCGACGCACAACGCCACAACGGTGGCCGAGTGCGTCGCTTTTCCCATCAAATAACAAATTTTAACTGCTTCAGCAAAAAAAACACCCAAAAAGCTTGCACAATAAGAAAAATCATCGTACCTTTGCACCCGCAAATCAGTTGAAGCCGCAAGGAACACAGCTGATAGCCCTGCTTCAGTAGCTCAGTTGGTTAGAGCACCTGACTGTTAATCAGGGGGTCGTTGGTTCAAGCCCATCCTGAAGCGCAAGAATCCCAAGAGCAATCTTGGGATTCTTTGTGTCTATAAAGTCCTTATTTTAAAGGCTTTCCGCGATACTAAGGTGATTCCAATTATACTGGTTCTACTTTTCCTCAAAACTCCAGATTCTCAAAAATCAGCGCATTTTTAACCAAATGTTGACCGCATGTTGACCGCAAGTTGACCGCTGTTAGCACTAAAAAACAAAATTGCTATGCTGACAATCAAAGCAGAAGTCCAAAAGGACAGGAAAAGAACGGATGGAACGTACAACTATATTTCAAGGGCTGTTAATGCTACAGAAGTGGCTACAGGCATAAACAACGCCCTACACGGTGACGAGAAATATTCTTGGTTCTTAGGTTAAACAACTTGGGGAACATTCCAACTTAAAGGAGTGTTTCCCTTTTAATATCACAAACTATGGAGAAAAGAAAGATAAGACTTTACCCTACAGATTCACTAATACATCATTTTCACGCTCGCATTAGTGCCATTAGCTATTTATATAGCAAAAAGGAGAACAGATGTTTAGACGGATGGGAAAGAGTAAGATTAGACAATCCTTTTACAAGAAATTGCCAAATAGAAATTAAGGCAATAGAAGTGATAGAGGACAAAACTATTACCAGCGGAATCTTTGAGGGAATGAAGTATATCAAGTATGAAGTAAAGAAAAACGTTTGGGGTATCAAGTATCTGGAATATATAAAAGGAGAAGGATTCTATATACTTGGTGACAAATTAACCCTCTACGCTAGACTACCATGCAGTTGGTAGGCTGATAGTGTAATCAAAATGGAAGTGTACCAAAATGAATCTATAGAGAGGGATAGGGGCTTAGACCTCTATCTCTTTTTATTGTATGTATGTGGTGCTAATTATTAAAAATGATGGTTAAAATGCAGATTTTTGAATAAAAATGCTTGTTATGTGAAAAATAATACCTATATTTGCCACTGAGTTTCAAGTACCCATAGAGTTTGGCGTGCGTTATAAAGGGCTCAGATAAAAACAGGAGCAAATGGATATTATCCTTCACTGAAATCTGGACAATTTCAATCATCAAGGGTAATGGCAGTATGCTCATGGTGGGATTATTATATCATTAATATATCTCACGCATGGGTTGTTGTCTTTATTTGATGATTGGCAGTCCAGAGCCACAGTGAGATAGATTCAGCAGTCCCATGCTTCTTTAACTATAAATCCGCTATTCATCTTGGGAACTGATAGCATTTACGCAAATAAAATGAATATTAGCAATAATACTATCAAAGAACTCTTAAAATCACAAGGGAAATTGGATTTTAAGCCATGTATTTGTGACGGATTAAATAAAGAGATATGGGCTTACAGAACAGAAGATGACTCATTTTATTTCTGTGATAATGAATTAAATATATTAGAAGGATTGGACCTAATTGACCTAAGACTTGGATGGGGAGTTAAAATCATTCTAAGCAATCCTAACGAATATAGAATTATTTCGGAAGGATTTGAAATCTCAGATAATTGTGTAGAGGAAACTAATGACTATTCACAAAATGAAGGATGGATAATAGATTGCAATGATAAGATTACGAAAAGAATACCTAATTTCATCGGGTATAAAGTAATCGACTATTATTATGTTTTTAATGCTTCAAGACCTATATACCGAATTTCCAATGGTAACGAAAACTATTGGTTGCCAACAGATAAAGCTCAATGCTTTATTGAGGAAGAGGGCGTGTTGAAAGAAACTGACACATATTATTGTGGAACATACTCAAAATTTGACTTGTTCTTTTGTAATGATCAATTTTATATAAAAGCAGACCCCAATTTACCATACGAGAATCATTATTTATATTTTGACAATCCTGTGTTCTGGTTTGCACACAACACAGCTCGGATAATTGACATACACAAAAAGTTAGAATCGTATGAATTGTGTGTATACAAATTAATTGTTGAAAAAGAACGGTTTAATACTTATAAAGGAAAAAGGGAATACTATCAAGTAGACGAATGTGAATGCATAGATAATTATGATTTACGAATAGAATCGGCTCCAAATAAATGTTATTATTATTCTGATACTAAATTCTTTCTTGTGCGCATGTCTGTCAATAATAGAGATTTCTATTTGTTCACTATTAGCTGGGAAGGTAAGATGTGGCGTACTGAAAAAAGTAAAAATGATAATTTCATGTCTTATAATAATGGCATAATTAAATTAAAAGTCCAATCAAAAGAACAATCAAAAAAGGACAGTATTTTTTCGAATTTATTATCTAAAGAAATTGATTACGAATTCATTGATTTTAGAGGGAATCATATAGCGTCTTTAGACGAGTATACGAATTTTTTTGTTGTTTCAAAGGTGTTAGATACAACTATTATTGGAGCAGAATACTATGACAATCCTCAAAATGAAAGGATTTGTTTTTACGGAATCGTTAATGGAATGACTGGTGAATTGGTCGTACCGATTAAATATGACTACTTGCAACTATATGACGGCTTTAATTATTTTTATGCAATAGTGAAAGCAAACTATTTAGACGAAAAAGGGGAAAATAAAGAACGATATGGCTTAATGTATAATGGTAAAATGATTTTGCCATGTAACAATTCAGAAATTCAAGTATTTAACAAAAATCTATATATTATAAATGATGGAGTAAAATATAAAATTATATCCAATGGAAAAATCTGCATTGAGGATAATTTTGATGAAATATTGCCAGACCACAAATCAGGTAAAAAATACCTTCCAACGGGTAAGAATTCTGCCAGATTAACTAATAATGATTTTTATTGGGCAGTTATTCTTCGAGATGGACTAAAAGGACTTTTTTCGCCTGACTGGAACTTATACATCAAACCTCAATTCACGACGATGACCCCTCTAATAGAAGAAAAGTTCCTGCTGGCGGACAAAAAATTATACAAGATAGATGGTGAACATTTTTCCCTTGTAAAGGACATGTCTGAATATTGCTATATCGGAGGATTCTGTCAGTATCATCTATTTGTGTTAGAAAATGGTGACCGAAACTGTTTGGATAATTATGTATGTTATCACCTTAATAATGCACAATTGAATGAACAATTGATTGAAAATGTGAGAGAGTGCTATGATATAAATTCAGAAATATTTAAACACATTGATTTATGGGTATACGAACCCATTTTGTGTATTGGAGATATTTTCTATAGTATCGGAAAAGCTATTTTTGAAAAGAGTATAGATGATTTTATTTCATATCCAAGTCCAGATCCTGATGCAGGTCGGAATTATGAACGTGATACCTATTATGCTTTAGGAGGTACGGACTATGATAAATTTAAAGAAGAAGGAGGGGACATTGATTCCATGATGGACGGAATGGGTTTTTAGTAATTATAATATATCGTAAATTCGATGAGGTCATCATTAACAGTGAAGCCCCAACAAATATACTTTGAGATAACAAAACAAGATTGTTATTCTATTATACTTTCATTTGAAATTGGCACAATAATTGCTATAAAGGAATTGGAAGTCTCATCTTTAAAAGAGTCAATAGCCCAATGAACGAAAGAATGACAGAATTTGAAGAAAAAATCATTAGACACTTACTTGGTGGACTTTATGGACCCCTAATAATAGAGGTACAAGCTAAATTAAATAATCCATGTGCATACCCACCTGTTAAATTGATTCGCACAGACATGAGGGTAGATTCATACATTGTATACGAAATGACCTGTTGTGGTTGTAAGAAAGGTGGTTGTGTTCCAGAAGCTTATATTAAGGTAATAGATGATATTGAAAATGGAAAGATTCTTCAATCAGATGCAGACCCAAACCTGAGAATTGAGTATATAAAAAGTTACGAAGCATATAATAGTTGAGAATATGCCGAAAGTCTTATATATAAAGAAGCACCCATTTGGAAAGAATTTCTTGGCCATTACGCTAACAGAGTTCATACTTACTGTGGCACCTCTTAATCAATATGATTTGAACCACGAAATGATTCACGTTAAGCAACAGCGTGAACTACTCTATCTGCCTTTCTTTATTTGGTACGGTATAGAATGGCTGATACTCTATTTCAAGTATCGTGATTGGAACAAAGCCTATTTCCACATAAGATTTGAGAAAGAGGCGTATAGACATCAAGGCGACCTATCCTATTTAAAATGGAGAAGACACTACAATTACCTATGAACTACTTATTCCTTGGCATAGAAGGCGTACTTGACACAGAACGCTATAGGAACATTCTTGCTGAAAACGGATTGAGCGGGAAAGATTCAGAAGGAGAACAGTATGACCCAGAAGCCCTACAGAATCTGGAACGTATAATAGAAGCTACTGACGCCAAAATTGTCATTGCTTCAACGTTTCGTTCTGATGATTACATGCAAGACTTATGGAAAAGAAAGGACTTGCCAGGTAAGGTGATAGGAATTACACAAACCTTATATAGGGAGAAATCTATTGGAGATATCATCGTTTTTACTAACGACCGAGGAATGGAAGTAGAAGCATGGTTAGAAGATAACGCGACCTTCCCATTTAAATATGCCATACTTGATGATGAAGACTGTTACCTTGAAGCGCATTCTGACCACCTCGTTTTAACCGACCCGATGACAGGAATCACAAAAGAAGTAGCTGATAAGGTGATAAACCTATTAGATTAGGCTATATGTGAAAAATCGGACTTTAGAACTGTTTTTGTTCGATTTTTCAAGAAAGTGCGAATAGACTTTGAACTATCGAAATAATCACTTATATTCGTCTTACAAGATTAGAGATAGGTACAGGATATAAGAGGTGAATCAACATATACTTTCCAAGTCCGAGAAAGGACAAAGGGAGGTAAGTAAAGGATACAGATAGATGTGTCCTTTCTTTTTGGATTCAGATGTAACCATATTCAGCAAATTATACTCTTTAACATAAGGATATAAACGCCAGTTACATCACCTTGATTCTGTATTTCCAAGATTATCTGTATTTGCAGAGGCGACAAGAGAAAGAACGGAAGCGTTTGGAGGCTGAGGAACAGGCTCGGATTGAGGCAAGACGTGAAGAAGAAAGACGCCTCGTGACAGATTTGCTACTTGAAGCAGAACGCACCAGAACGGCTGCAATGATTCGCGAATATGCCAACCAATATGAGATTGTAATGGCAGGTCGAATGGATGCTGAGCAACTGCAAACAAAACTACAATGGATGAGACAAAAAGCAGATTATATCGACCCCTTCATCAACTGCGAAGATGAATGGCTTCAGCCTGCAGATATCAGAAAACTATTAAGTCCAGAGATTATTAAAACCACCGAAGAGCATCGGCCCTCCTATGGTTACGGAAAAGAAACCACATATTCTTACTGGCAAATCAAGAACATGTGGTGGAGGAGGTAGCATTAAGCGCTATATGTAACGTATCTAATAAGTTTGTGGCTATTTCTGCATTTTGGAATCTAATGAGATTATCCTCGGTAGACTGATAGCCAAGAATATTCACACTACCATACCAGATGGTACTCTTGTCGATGATGGCTGCATGAAGAGATAGTTGGGGGGTTGTAATGACTACGACACCTTGATGCTGCAAATGAAGTGTGTCTTCATTCTCTCCTCTTGTGTGGAGAATGACCTCGATACCTTTTGCTGCTATGTCTACAAGTCTATCAGCAATCCGCTGATGTCGACCAAGCCTAACTTTGGGACAGGAAATCACGACGGATCGTTTACACTTAGACAGGTCTGAAATAAATGGTGATTCAAAATTATGCCCATCATAAATAACATCGGTTGTTGGGAACAAACTACCGAACATCTCGTTATTCCTGATTCTGTAACCGATAGAGGCATAGCCTTTCAGACGCTTGCGGTACATAGACTCACAAACAGGAACATGGATATCGATATAGTCATAGATTTGTACGTCTTGTTTGCCTTTATATTCGCGATGCAAACGTCCTGCATATTGGACAACAATGCCTTTCCATGCTACGGGCAAGACAAGAAATAATGTATCGAGACGCGCATAATCAAAGCCCTCACCAACGTATTTTCCTGTCGCAACGATGACAAGTGGCTCTGTAGATGGTATGGATTGCAGGCATTCCATCTTCTGGCGTTTCTCCTTGGCACTTTCAGAACCAACAAGAGTAATGACATTCGGACAATGTGGTTTGAGGAGTCCCGCCAAAGTAGAAACATGTGAAGTTCTGCTGGCCAGTATGATAGGCGAACGCCCTTCTTTCAGCACCTCAATGACATCTTTGACGATAAATATGTTACGATACTCATCCTCTGCCAACTGTTGGGTAACCTTTGCAAACGAAAGATCTTCACCATTTACAGGTCTAAATGGAGTAAAACGAGGAACCAACAGACGTTGAAACGTCTGACTCTGCATTTGTGCCTTGGCATCAGCGGCAAATCTGATTGGACCACACTGCATAAAGATAATGGGCTGATGACCGTCCTTACGGATTGGTGTTGCCGTCAAGCCATAGACATATCGGGCATTGACGGCTTTCAATATCTGCTCGAAGTTTATAGCCGATACATGGTGGCACTCATCTGCAATGACCATACCATAATCTTTGACGAATTCCTTCACTTCGTTATTATTGATGCACGACTGCATTAATGCAATGTCTATGATACCATGAAGTTTATTCCCTATTGAGGAGAGGGTGCCAATAGGCGAGAGTACCTTTTTCCGTTTGCGTTTACTATCTTCAATTACGGGAATGTCATCTATTTCAAGGAATTGCTCCAACCTCTGAACCCATTGGTCGAGCAATGCTTTTGTATGAACAAGTATCAGCGTATTGACCCTCTGTTTGGCAATGAGCCCAATAGCGGTCACCGTCTTGCCAAATGCAGTTGTTGCAGAAAGAACACCGGTGTTGTTTGTAGCCAATTTGTTGACTGCCTCTTGCTGATGATCCCTCAACGAGCCACTGAAATGAACTGAAATTGGCCTGCCATGATTCGTTTTGTCCTCAACAAGAAAATCCACCTTCTTCTCTTTGAGTAATGCGATGACAGCATCTTCACACCCACGAGGCAAGCCAAGATAATCATCTGTCAAATCTGCACAGGAGATGATTCGTGGTGTTGAATAAGTGGATAGGCGAAGTGCCTGTTTGCTGTAGAACTCAGGATTGCGGAAAGATGCGATACGCCTGAGGTGATTGAGAACTTTCGATGATAAGTTGCTTAATGGGATATAGAGCATGTTCGACCTCGTAACAACAATCTCTGGCGGAAAGTCCCATTTCTCAATTTTGGTTGCCATCGGCACTTCCCAAGGTCTGGTTTCGCTGGTCTTTGACAAATCTCCAAGCGGAAGAATATTGGCTGTCCGTTTCAATATCTCATCCATTGTGACCTCAGAGAGTTTGCCCACATTTAGTAGATATTCCCACTGATCATCGTATGGCTCGAAATATTCGTTTACAAATACGCTGTTGCCATTTTTGCGGGCCTGTCCCTGTAGTGGCAGTGCAACCAGATTTCCAAGTCCTCCTTCTGGCAAAGTGTCTTGATTTGGAAAGAACCGGTCGTATGACTTAAAGTCAATCCTTCCGTTTCTGTTCATCGCTTCCGTAAGGATGGCGTTGCCTATCCTGCGAGCTTTGACTGATAGCACTGGAGTCTTAAAGAATACCCACACATGGGCGCCATTGCCTGAACGAGAACGTTCAATAGAGTATGGTATATTCCAGCTCTTACATACATCAACAAAAGCAAGTACATCTTCTTGATAGCCATGCTCACAATTCTTATCGTCGAAATCCGTACATAGTAAATGGCAGCTGTTGTCCTCATTCAACACATAAAGGCCGATGACATCCCGACCATCAGCATCCTTTCCTTCCAAGTGACGATAGAAATCGTTATCAGTCAGTGGTGAGAACTTGCGATTAGGACATTCTGCACATTTGAATTTCCGCTTATCGCATAGCTGACCCCACTCATTCTGACAGACAGGCTGATAACCAGCTTTCCCTGTCGCTTTGCTGAACCAGCGTCTGGCAAACACATCCTCTCTACCTTTGAATAGAATTCGGAACAGATTCACTTTTTCTAGAAGAGACAGCTTTTGCATGGCTTTTGGCTCCTGGGCAACATGCATGACATGCTCGCCAAGCCGTTTCCTCAACTCAACATTCTCCTCTTCCAACTCCTTGATACGTTCAAGAAGATGCTGTCGCTCAACAATCAATTCTTGAAAATTACTTAACTCCATCCATTATTTTTGCAAGTTCATTTAGAAGGTCACGTAACACTACATGTCATCAAGCGACAGAGAACCAAGGTGGATAGTCATCTTACGGAGTTCGGGAGTCTGTTCCAGAACCTTATCCACCTTCTCTCTGAACTCGTTTTCCTTATATCTGTACCCTTGCTTCTTTAGTTCGTATATCCAAGCTTCTTTCTGAATTGGGTCAACAACGATGAGATCAATCTCGTTTTCTCCCTTTCTATCCCACCATTTACCAATAATATAACGCCCTTCCTCCTGGAATTTCTTCATGTAATAACGCTCCATCATCAGGCCAGACACTCCGCTGTAGTCCCTTTGGATGATTTCGCCAAGAGCTTTCAGGGCCTTATTCTCTACAAGAGCCTGATACTTGTAAAAGAAGCGGAACCAGAATATAAGGAAACAGTCATTGAGTTGATACCTCACTTTCTTGCTGTTCTCCTTGGCAAAGATGGGTAGTGATTTGGTGATGACCTTGTAGTAATCTTCCAACTTCACCAGATAAGGCCCGATATTGTTGTTATGAAGTTCGTTCTCTATCTCCGAACGGGTTTTCATGCCACTGGCTATGCAGGTCAGAATGGAGAAATAGGTCACGTAGTCAGTGCCAAACTCTTCTATCAGGATGTTTTTTCCCTCGTTGATAAATGGCGAGTTCTCCTCTGTCAGTGCTGCGAGCATTTTACGTCTGTTCGTCTTGCCCTTGTCGAGTAACAGCGTTACATACCAAGGCACACCGCCTGTAATGCTATACAAAGCCAACAGGTCTTCAGAAGTGTAGTTCGGATTGAAGTCCCCTAGGATCTGTTTCAGCACGTCGGTCGTGAATGGTTCGAGAGTAATCATCTCATCGGCACGCCCGAACAGAGGTTCTTCCTTGTCTTCGAATATCTTTGTCATCAGTGTAAACACCGACCCACTGATAATCAGATTCAGATGACTAGTGCGCTTGTGCAAGTCCCAGTCGCGCTGGATATCACTGAAGATAGATGGATTTATCTTCAAGAAATTCTGAAACTCGTCGATGATGAGAGTGAACGAACGACTTTCTGACAACTGGAGTACAAACATGAACACTTCAGAAAAGGAGGTTGGCGTTCCAAGGATTGGCGCATCTAACTTCTCACGTATCTCACGTACATAGTCCTGGCACAACAACGTTTCAGCTTTCTTACCCACAAAGAAATACAGCACGATGTCATCACCGCACCGCTGTGAGAGTTCTGTCTTACCAATACGTCTGCGTCCCATCAGCACAGTCATCCGTGCTTCGCGTTTACTTTGCATGAGCATTTCGCCAAGCACCTTCTTCTCTTTTTCTCTGTTGTAGAATTTCATATCCTTAAAATAGTATTCTTTATTACTGTAATAGCCATTACTTTTTGCAAAGGTACGAATTATATTCAAACAGCCAAACAAAAACGGCAATAATTTTATTATTTTAATGTTTGCGGATAGTACAACTTGTTTTCTAAAATGGTGTTACGTTTGAATGTCACCCAAACAAAAGATGCGTTCTGGTTGTAATCGGGCTCGGGAAGGTTGGCTTCTCAACAAGCATCCATAATGCGACCAATGCCACTGCCCCAATTCTCCAAGAATGTGGTCTTGAAAAGTACGTCGGCAATGGTTGGGTTCTGTGGGAAGGAATGATGCGACTGTTTAATGGTCTCAGTAGTCAACTCCTCTGGCAAATGACCAGAGTTTTCAATCTCTATACGGTCATCATAGATGGCAATGCCAACAGAACTGCTTGTATTGTGGAAAAAACGATGGCAGAGCGCATTCGTCAAGGCTTCTCGTAGGGCTTCAACAGGTACTTCAAGTTTTTCCTGCGTCGGAAGTCGTAAGTTTCAATTTCTCGACGAGGCTTTCCGTTGTTTCCATCAAAGATGATGTGTTGAGAATCAGGGGGACAGGTCACGCGACCTGCCCCCCTGATTCTGATGTCAAAAGGGATGCGGCTCCTTTAATCCTCTGACGTCGGACTCTTCATCTTATCGATGATGATGGTCACATCGGCGATGGTGATTCTGCCGTCGCCGTTGACGTCGGCAGCAATCTGGTCGAATCCGGGATACTGGTCGGGGACGTAACCCAGGATGTAGTCCGACACGATCTGCAAGTCCCATTCATCCAGCGTGGTGCTCATGTCAGCATCGCCCGAGCCTATCACTGGGTCGCTACCCTCGTAGATTTGGTTGTTTTGATTCACCACTTGCCAGCCCTTTGCCTCGGCCTCAGCCACCTGCGACGTATAGATGGTATTGGTTCTGTTTGGATTGATAGTAGCTGTCATCACCATCAGCTTACCTGGCATGTTGTTGGGCAGCTGCGGCAGAGCATCTACCACCTTGCCCATCTGGATGGCGTTCAGGAAGTTTCCCTGGCATTGCACTTGTCTCAGGTCCGGGTGGCTGCCCATCTTCAGCGACGAGAGGTAGTTTTGGTCGCAATACAGCGTCTGCAGGTTGGGCAGCATCGACACGTCGAGCGATTGCAAACGGTTTCCACTGCACTTCAGATGGCGCAGCTTCTTGTTGTTCGACAGGTCAAGTACATTCAGTCCCCTGTTGCTGGTACAATCCAAGAGTTCCAATTCCGGCAGCATCGACACGTCGAGCCTACTCAACACAATCCCGTAAGTGACGAACTGATGCAGGTTCGTCAAGTACTGATAGCCCGTGATGTCGGTGACGCCACTATTCTTGAGGTTTAACACCACAATTCTATTGATGATCTCATCGGTCAGTTCGTCGCCCTCGGTCAGATGATTGATCGAGGCGATGTGACTACGCAATGCTGCATCGGGGAAGAAGTTTGCGTTGAGGTAGATGTAAGACTTCTTGCCCTCGTAATGTGAAAACGCGCTGTTCACCCATTGGTACACCGTCCAGCCTTTATTACTGAGGGTTGCCACCTGCTCGGGCGACATCACGTTGCCATCCTCCCCCTCGTCGGTATAGAAGAGCAGGTTACCGTCGTTGTTTGGCCTTCTGGGCAGGTTGGTTATAAACGTCCACATGGCGGGCACCTTCAGCTGGTTGCCCCTGCAGAACACATTCATCAGCTGGTGGTTGTTGCTGTTGTCGATGCTGGTCAGCAGGTTGTTTTCGCAACTCAGGGTTTTCAAGTTGGGGATTTCCTTCAGGTCAAGCTGCGTCAGCAGGTTGTTGCTGCAAGTTAATACCTCTAACTTGGGGTTGCCCGTCAGGTGAAGCTGACTCAGCTTGTTGTTACTACAATTCAGCAACTCCAGATTGGGGAAGAACTCTACACCCTGCATGTTCTCTATCTTCTCATGGTTTTCTGAAACTAACAAGCTCGTCACGCCGTTCCGTTCCTCGTCAGAGAGATAGCCATCTTGGTTCTGGTCATAACTGCCGCGTACGTGGGCGCGGAAGTAGTCGTCGGGGAAGTGTTGCGCGTCGATTGGCACTACACCCTTGTAATCCCCAGGCAGACCGTTCACCCATTTGACCACCTTCCAGCCCTTATCATTGAGGGCAGCCACCTGCTCGATCGTCATCACGTTGCCGTCCTCCACCCCGTCGGTCCAAAAGTATAGCATACCGTCGTTGTCTGGCCATTCGGGCAGGTTGCTTATAAACGTCTGCATGGAGGACACCTTCAGCTGGTTGCCCTCGCAGGACACAAGCTTCAGTTTGCTGTTGTTGCTGATGGAGATGCTGGTCAGCTGGTTTTTGCTGCAAGTCAGAGACCACAGTTCGGGGTTGCCCGTCAGGTCAAGCTGCGTCAGCTGGTTTTTGCTGCAAGTCAGGTCAGTCAGATTGGGGTTGTCCGTCAGGTTAAGCTCAGTCAGCAGGTTGTCTTTACAAGACAAAACACTCAGATTGGGGAAGAACTCCACGCCCCGCAGGTTCCTTATCTTTTCCGGAAAGGTGTAGGCCAGACTGTTGTAGGCAGAAATCGACGTCACGCTGTTCCGTTCCTCGTCAGAGAAAAAGCCGTCCTCGTTCTTGTCATAAATTTTACGGCTTATGTAGTCGCGGAATTGTTTGTCGGGGAAGTGTTGCTCGTCAATCGGCACGCCTCCCGCAGACGGCGCTCTCTGCCACTCCTTTGCACTTAATTCACTGAGGGTAGCTCCTCCCAAAAGGAGAAAAGCGGCCACAGCCGCTAAAATGACTGTACGTTTCATAGCTATATGGTTTTTATATTTATCAAAAAAAGTGCTTACAAAGTTACGCATATTTTTTTACATTCCGCCTCATTTTCCAGAAAAAGCGATGCACCACCCCCAATTATTCTTAAAAGCTGACATTTATGGGGCATAACCACCACATCTTACGCACTTTTAGCAAGGCAATGACATAGCAGTTGACCTAAGATAGGGGACACTCCGCAAGGCACTCCCCTGCCCTTGAGGGGAGGGGAGCGCCTGCGCATAAATAGGTCAACTGCTATATTATTGCCAAGTCTTTTTTGATGGTTCCTGCAAGAACTTCATCGTAATAACAAGTTTTTTGTTACCTTTGCAACAAAAAATCGTTGGCATGACGTCACCTTTTGCTTTCCAGAGCTGTTATATTTATGAGTGGCGGAGCAACGAGCGCCGATGACGGCCTCATCGCTGCGGTACTCGATGAAACCAGCTGGTGGAAAGAAAAGGAAACAAAACGTCAAAACAACAAACTAAGATGGCCATGGTAGCCGCCTTCGTGGTGGGCATCGTCAGCGGAGCCGCCACACTGGCATTTGTCCTCTCCATGCCTGCCGACGTGCCGCTGTTCACCGTTCATGTGCAATCGGGCATGCTCCTGTGGCTCGCCGACAATTCGCGCACCATCTCCGCCACCGTCCTCGCCCTGCTGATGTGCCTCGGCCTGATGAGCATTGTCAGCAATGTGCACGACATCTTGCGCATCCAGAAAACTACTATTGCAGAATAATGCTGATGACGGCGGCGGCATCGGCGATGGTGATGCCGTCGTCGAGGTTGACATTGGCTGTCTTCTCGTCGAAAATGCCTTCAGCGGGCTCACCGAGGATGTGGCGAACGATGGCCAAGGCATCGGCAATGGTCACTTCGCCGTCGTGGTTGACATCACCCAGCTGGTATTTCTTCGGCAAAGATGTCTGGAAGGCAATCTCGTAGAGGTAGCCACGTGCCTGACTGGCAACGACCTTATACACCTTCTCCTTATCCAAGTCGGCAATCGAAAGGCTGGCTTTTCCTGCCGTTGTATGGGTTATGCTCTCAACGGCCATTTCTGAAGCAGTTAACGACCCATCTTCGTCAACATCGCATTCATAGATGTTCAACGTTGTGGGGTATTGCGTCGGTTGATTGCTTCCCTGATTGATATAAAGCTTAATTGCTGTCGTATTGGTCACGTAGAAGGTCACTGTTTTTGCTGATTTGCTGTTCTTACTATTCGTTCCCACAGCTTTGGCATCAACTGAAGTAAAGTAGCTGCTGCTGCCTAAATATACATCAGTGTTTCCCCATGGCGTACTTCCACATTGATTTGTATTTGTCACCCCGCTTTCTATCCACGCTTGTGGATGTCCACTGCCAAGTGTTGTTTTGTCTGGAGCGTAACTGGCTCCAACGAATGCTCCGTAGATGGGCAGGGTGAGCCAAGCCACCTCGTCGTCCTCGTACTCAGTATATTTATAGAGGTTGTTGACGTAGGAAGTGTTCCATCCGGCATCGTCGATGGTGGCATACTTGGAGATATTCAGGTAGACATCGCTGGCGGTGCCGCCGTCGTTGGCTGTTGCCGTGAGGCTGATGGCCACCGGCTCGGCTCCCTCGCTGGCCAGGGTGAGCGTGGCATTGTAGGTGCCCTCCTCGGAGGCATTGAAGGTGACGGCGACTGGTGCGCCCTCTCCGTCCTCGGTTATCTGGTCGGCGGCGAGCGTAGCGGGATTGACACTAAACACGTGGCTGTCGCCAGAGAGCGTGAAGGTGACGTTGCTATGGATGAAGCGCCCATTGACGCGGAAGGCCTGGCTCTGGTCGGTGTCGAGGCTGGCAACGAAGGTGAGTTCCTGCTCGTCGACAAGGATGGTGGGCGTGGCAGGCTCGGCGGTGCCGATGATGCTGACGCTGACGGGCGCTGCCCCCTCGCTGGTCAGGGTGAGCGTGGCGCTGAACGTGCCTGCCTCGGCAGGATGGAAGCTGACAGCTATGGCAGCCCCTGCGGCGGCTTCGACGGCCGACACCTCGCTCTTGTCGATGCTGAAGGCACCGCTCTCATCGCTGAGGGCGAGGGTCACCTTGTCGGTGAGGTATTTGCCCTTCAGCGTGAAGGTCTGCGTGGCCTCTGTAGTGGCATAGATAGGTTCGAAGGTCAGCTCGGTAGGCTCGGCCTTGATGGTGGGAATCTTCTCCACATCGAGGGGTGTCTGGAAGGCAATCTCGTAGAGGTAGCCCTGATAGATGCTGGCATCAACCTTGTAAATCTTCGATGCGTCGAGGTCGGCCACGCCAATGTTGAAGGTAGCCTTGGCTGTGGCGTTCTGCGCACTCTTGACGGCTTCGGTGCCCACGGTGAGTGTTCCGTCGCCGTTGATGGTGCACTCATACACCTTCAGCGATGTGGGGTAGCTACTGTTCACATTCTTCGTGTTCTTGCCATAGAGCTTCGCCCCGGTAATGTTGCTGACATAGAACGAAACGGTCTGCTTGGTGCTGCCGCCAGTATTTCCATAGCTGCGGGCTGTCGCTGATGTGAAATAGCTGCTGCTGCCTGCATAGACGTCGGTCGAAGTCCATGGGGTGCCGGAATAATTCGTTCCATTGTAGGCTATCCAGTTCTGTGCCTTTGGCTCGAAAGCCTTTGAGGCGTAAGCGCCATAGACGGGCATGGTGAGCCAAGCCACCTCGTCGTCTTCATACTCCGTATATTTATAGAGGTTGTTGACGTAGGTGGTGCTCCATCCTGCCTCGTCGATGGTGGCATAGTTGGCGATATTCAGGAAGTTGTCGCTGGCTGTGCCGCCATCTCTTGCGATAGCGCTGAGGCTGATGGTGATGCTGTTGGCGCCTTCGCTGGCCAGCAGGAGCGATGCGGTGTAGGAGCCTTCGACGTCGGCGCTGAAGGTGACGGCGATGTCGACGCCCTCGTCAGCGACGGCGAAGCTGCTGTTGCTGATGCTGAACACGCCATTGTCGTCGGCGAGTGTGGCTGTCACCTCCTGCGTCAGGAAGCGTCCGCCCACCTTCACCGTCTGGGTAGTGCTGCTGCCCAGCTGAGCCGAGAACGCCAGTTCCTGCTTGTCGGCCAAGATGGTGGGCGTGGCGGCCTCGGCGATGCCGGTGATGCTGATGGTGACGCTCTCGGCATTCTGGCTCGCGAGGGTGATGGTGGCGGTGTGTGTGCCTGCCTCGGTGGGAGCATAGCCGATGGTGAGCGTGGCCGATACCGAGCCGTCGGTCTGCTCAATGGTGGTCTGGTCTACGCTGAAGGCATCGTCGCCCGCCATCGTCACGCTGATGTCGCCCTCAAGGTTGAAGCCCGTCACGCCGACCGTCTGCTGGTAGCTGAGCGTGGCATAGCCCTCGAAGCTCAGCTCCTGATGGTCGGTCCTGATGGTCGGCTCGCTGGTGGCTCCCAGGATATACTTGATGCCGGCCAGCGCGTCGATTTTGCCATTGCCGAAGTGCGAGGCATTGGGGCCATTAGTGGTGTAGTCGTCGTTGATGGCCGTGGCCGCCATGATTTGCTTCACGTCGTTCACGGTCAGGTTCTTGTGCAGCGCATGCTCGTCCATCGATGCCTGCAGCCACAATGCCACGATGCCCGCCGCCACTGGCGTTGCCATCGAGGTGCCTTCCATCATGGCGTAGGGGTTTTTGGTGCTGTTCACCACGAGGTCGCTGTTGTGTTTGCTGCCATAGTAGCTGTATTCGTCGACCGATGTCGTGTGGTTATGGTTCACTCCCGCCGCCAGACGTGCGCCGGGAGCCGTAACCCAGGGATAGCGCTGGCCGTTGGGGCTGGCGGCGGCGGTGGCATAGCTCGAGAAGCTGGCGATGTCGCCGATGGTGTATTCGTCGGCCATGCTGTGCGTCGTGCCCTGATAGTCCTTCCACGTATTGGCCGAGACGTAGGCCCCGATGCTGATGGCGTTGGGCACCATCGCCTCGTCGCTCACGCACATGTCGTCTGAGCCTGCCATCCAGTTGTAGCCGCTGGTGGAGAGGTGGTTGGTGAAGTAGCCGTAATCGCCGCCCCAGATGTCGACCACCGAGCTGCCGCTGGTAGGATAGACCTGAATGGCCAGTGTGTAATTGCTCTTGTAATAGTTCTCGCCATTCTTGGTGGTAGTGGTTGAGCTCATTGTTTCGATTCCGTTTTCTGAATAGAGTACAACCTGAGTCTTGTCGGACTCTACTTCATCATAATACACATTGAGCGTACCATCGTAATACGTGCTGAGCCCACTCACGGTGCCCGTCTGAGTTATCGTTCCGGTGGTTAGCACCTCTCCCGTCGAGGCATCGAGCACCAGAATCTTGATGCCCAGCTTGCTCACGCTGGTGGAGCGCGCCCAGGCATTGGCGATGAGACCTTTGTAGAAATAACCACCGTCGGTGTTAGTATAGTAGTCGGCACGCACAATGGTGCTCAGCGGACTGCTACTGCTGGCCGTACCACTGATATGATAGCCGCCGCCCTCGCCATCCTTGCTTTTGGCTCCGTCGTTGGAAGCGGCAAAGAGTGCAATATGGTTAGGATGGTTGTCGCCAAACAGGTCTTTATATACGTCGGCCACGTCGCCCGTTCCGTCGTGCGGTCCCCATTGCGAGCCCCAGCTGTTGCTCACCACCACGGGCATATTGTTGTCGTCGGCATACTGCACGATTTTCTTCACGGCGTTCGACAAATATGTGTCGTTAAGATCATAGATGCCAGCCAGGTAGAGGTCGCTACCGGGCGCCATTCCGCCATAGGTGGCATTGGCGTGGTCGTCGGTGACGGTGACGGTGGTGCCATTCACCCGCACGCTCGAGCCGCCGGCTGTAGTGGAAGTATGCGTGCCGTGGTCTTCTGCGTTGTCGTCGGTCAACGTGGTGCTCGTAATGGAAGTATATTCCTGTGCTTCGTAGCCATTATAGACGTATGCCCGCTTGATGCGCGAGTTGCCGTCCTTGTCCTTGAAGGCGATGTGGCCGAAGTCGATGCCGGTGTCGATGATGCCGAGCACCACTCCCGTTCCATCGTATTTCTGAGTGAGTCCTTCACCGATGGCATCGGCCGAGAGCGTCAGCAGGTCGTCGACGTTGGTGGTGGCGCGGGCGGTCTTCGTCGTGATGCGCTTCAGCGACGACACGTTGACGCGCTTCACGTTGCCGATGGCTGCCACGTCCATCACCTTGTCCACGGGGATGAGCGTGGTGAAGAGGCCGTTGCTGAACTCCTCCTGAACGATGACGCCTTGCGCCTCTATCTCGCCGCGGCGGCTGGGGTCGGCCAGACGCACGTAGGCTGCGATGTAGGCCTTGCCGTCGATGGTGTCGGGGGCGGCATAGATGCGCCCCGCGTTCTTGTGGTTGCGCTGCCACCGCTTGTCAACGGGCGTCAGTCCCAGCTGTTTCTCAGCTTGGGTGCTGCGCTTAGGACCGATGTTTCCCGCCATCTCGTCGAGAAACATCTGTGTGGTGGTCGACAACTTCTTGCTTGCATCCTCTTGTGCGAATCCTGCCAGCGTGCCTGCCGCGAGGATAAGGGCAAATAAAAATCTTTTCATTGGGTTAGAGTCATAAAAAAGTATGCAAAGGTAGTGATAATACTGCATTTAGAAGAAAACAGCCACAGAGATTTATAGTTTTTTTGCACTCTCGCATCCCCAGGGTTTCAGTTTAGTTCGCCACGAGTGTCCTCCCGCTCACCAGCATAACGGGGATTACAAGTTTGCAATACAGGAGTCTTCTGTTGTTCAGCAACGTTTTTCACGAATAATGATTCCCAAAGAAGTGCAACCGTCTTTTCTACCGCATTAGGTCGTAAAATTTGTTAAGACGGAAGGCACCTCAAAACAGCTGAAAGCCCTCAAAACTCGCTTGCTTTCCACGAAAAAATAATTGGACGAAAATAAGCGAGTTTTGAGGGGGGGTGACAAACCTTTGGTTTTCAGGCGTATTGGCTCGATTTGGCGATAAAAACCCATGGTTGGCTCCAAAAAGTCAACGCCGAAAAAAAATTTGGCGTTGACTTTTTCTTTTTTGGCGTGCTCGCAGAAACGAAAAATGGCCTAAAAAATGGCTAAAATCATGCACAAAACGGCCATGGTTGTGCAAAAATCGCCTCAGAAATCGATTTCCCTTCCTCGCTCGCCTTGCTCAAACAGCCCAAAATGTGCGTTGTTTTCATCCTTCCATTCAGTTTTACCAAGAAAAAACAAATCACAACCCTTGTGAAAGGCCTTATCGTGGGAAACTTTAGTTCTTTTATACAAAAAATCAAAAAAGGCAACCGACTCTGCAAAAAAATATGTAACTTTGCAAAAACATTTTGCCATGAAAAGGTTTGCAGTTATTTTAGGGATAACACTCTTCTTTATGAATTGTGTTGCCCAAAACAAAATTGTCGAAAATCCCATTTTCGATAGAACGAGCAATATCTCATTGCGTGTTGTTAAAGTCGTATGTGGTGAAGACACGACATTTGTTCATTGTGAGTATTCTGCGGTACCTCAGTCTTGGGCGAATATCTCTGATCGAACTTATCTTGCAAACGAATATACAGGTGAACATTTGACTTTGCTAAGATGTGAAGGTCTTCCGTTTTCCCCAGATAAACGCCACTTTGCTAATTCTGAGAAAATCGAAGTTGTTTTTTGTTTCCCCTCCATAACATCTGATAGTTTCAGTTTTATTGAAGGTGATGAAGATGATGGCTTTAACATACATGGGATTCATTTGAATGAAAGCTATTTCAATGAGTTTTCTGAGAGTGATTATAACCGTTACGTAAATATGGCCTCTTTCTACACTGAAAGCAATAACATTGGGAAAGCCATAGAGTATAAACTGAAAGAATTGGAAGCTTCCAACTATTTATATGGAATGAAGTCAGAAATGTCTTCTACGGCATGCTTACAACTTGCCATTCTTTACGATGATTACGGTGATTACGGCAAGGCAATAATGTATGGTAAAGAAGCTTTGCAAAGTAGCTCCGAACTATATGGAATTATAAATAAAGAATTGCCAGTTTATGTAGGTAACCTACGGTGTTTGGCTGGCTTTTTGAGAGATGCAGGACGTTATTCGGAAGCTGTTGATTATTATTCTAAGTCTGCAGATTTGTACAAGGAAATGTTTGGAACTGATCACGAAGATTATAGTGCTACTTTACATCTTTTATCCGCTACTTATAATGAATGTGACAGTCTGGATAAAGCAATTGAGATAATGAGTGAGACAGTAGAATTGCAGATGAAGAATCTCGGCATTGATCATTCTAACACTTTAATGTCATTAAATAACTTAGCTGGATATCTATCCAAAAAAGGAGAATATGTTAAGGCAATAGAAATCGCTTCCAAAATTGCGGAAGCAGAAGAACGCAAAGGAGACAAAGAAGCGCTAGCATTATTCTATAATAATTTGGCAGGTTATTATGCAAAATTGAACGATTATGAAAATGCTATCAGAAATGGAGATAAAGCGGTAAACATTCGTAAAATAATATACGGAGAAGAGTCGATAGAATATGCTAGCTCCCTCTCAAACCTCGCAATGTACTATTTGAATTCGCCTACGGGAAGTAAAGATAAAGCAGAAGAAGCCTGTCTGAAGGCTCTATCTATAAAAAGGTTGTTATTTGGCCCAATGCATATACAAAATACTTCAACCATGTCTGTTCTTGCCGATATTTATGCACATGAAGGTAGGTATTATGATGCTATTGAAGTGTCTAAAGAAGCTTTAGCTATCATTGATAATGAAAAGGGAACAAACTGCAATGAATATGCTATTACTCTGAGCAACATTTCTCTTTACTATTCAGATTTAAATGATATGAATAATGCTATTGAAAAAGGCAAAGAAGTCTGCATCATATATAAAAATCTGTTTGGGGATGAAAATGTTATTTATGCTGAGAATCTTGCCTATTTGGCTAATACATACGCGAAATTTCGGCAATTTGAAAAAGCTTTAGAGTGCATGGAACAGGGACTTAAGATTCTACAAAAAAACTGTATAGGCCAATTAGAATCAACTGATGAAACATGGAGATCATTGTTTTGGAGTAAGTATAGCTCTTTCTTTGATTTGAATTATCCATATATTGTGGCTAATTGCAACACTAATAGCTCTGTGGCTAATTTATATAACATGAGATTGTTCACTAAAGGACTCCTTTATTATCAGAGCAATCAGTCATCTTATGATATTACCTGGCAAGATGTTCGTAATAATCTTGGACAGGATGATATGGCTATTGAATTTGTCACTTCATCAAACTACACTAAGGGAGACAGCTTGAATGCCTCTTTCTATGCCCTTTGCATTACAAAAGACCAGCCGTTTCCCAAAATGAAAAAGCTATTTGGACTCAATACAATTATTGGTAAAATTGATGATTATCTATCACTATTAGACAATATAGGTAATAGATTGTGGGGAGAATTACATGAAGAAATAGCGGGGAAAAATAACATCTATTTTTCTGCTTCAAATTTCTTGAATTCTATAAATATAGAAGATTTATTTGTAGATGGTATCGGAAACATTTCGGATAAATACAACATTTACAGACTAACTTCAACTAAAGAAATAGTTTTAAAAAGGAGTGGGTCAAATAGCAAGAATGCGGTTTTGTTCGGAGGGCTTAATTATGATGAGAAGGATTGTTCAACAACAAACAGTAAAGAGGCTTCTTATAAAAGGAGCGGATATGATTTTCTATATAATTCCAAGATTGAGATTGATACATTAGCTTCTATTCTAACTAGGTCTGGGTATGTATGTGAGAGTTATAGTGGGACGAATGGCACAGAGGATATTTTCAAAAACCTATCATCACGCAATTGTCAAATACTTCATATTGCAACACATGGCGCTAATATGGATATCGGTAATAATACCGAATTATATTTGCAGGGGCATAAGGCTTTGAGCGATGATTCAAAGCAAGGCAATCAATATGAAAAGAGTGGGCTTGTTCGTTCTTATCTTGTGCTTTCTGGAGGAAATTTGTTGTTAAGACGAGAACAGCCAATATCTGGTGATGACGGAATCTTAACATCAGAGGAGATTTCAAAATTGGATCTAAAGTCCGTAGACCTTGTTGTGCTATCAGCATGTGAAACAGGACAGGGCGAATATGGCGTTGATGATAGTATGCTAGGACTTCAAAGGGGATTTAAGTATGCAGGGGTAAATACCATAATAATGAGTATGTGGGATATTGATGACAAAGCAACCCAACTTTTAATGGTAGAGTTTTACAAGAATTTAATGGCAGGCAAGAGTAAATACCAATCTCTTAAAAATGCCAAAAAGTATCTTCGGCAAGTTGAAAATGGCAAATATGACAAGCCTGAATACTGGGCTTCGTTTATAATGTTGGATGGGTTGAACTAATATCGGAGAGGGGAATCCCTCTCTCCGATAACATTAGTACTCATAAGGTCTGTCAAGGACTTTTGTGTTTCCGCAATTGGGGCACTTGTACTCTGTTAGTTGACGAGCAACACAATTTCGAATTTCAGTTCTTGTCCCTGTCTCGACCATCTGACTGTTACAAAAAAAACATTTTTCCATAAATGAATCTTTTTTGTTAATACTATGCGGTTCTCCCTGCACCGCGTTGTCAAGCTACTAACATTGGTTCAAGACTCGAGTATGGAGCAGAAACCGGAGTTGTTTCTGGCTGCAAAGTTACAAATAATATCGGGAAGTGCCAAATCTTTTCCGAGATTTTTGCGTGCGTTTGAAACTTGTCGATAGATTTTACGGCAACGGATAAACACGGAAAGACATGGAGTCACCGTAGGCTGTTAAACTGATTAGCTCACATTATTCACCGAGATTGCTTTTTTTCTTCGACACTACGTACCGCAGTTGTTTCCGGGTGAAGGCAGAGGGAGAAAAGCATGGGAGAGAGGAAGAGAAACGTTGGATAACAGGGGAAGAAGGGCTGCGTTGACAGTTTCGGGCGGCCGCCCTGATTCATGCGGGCGGCCGCCCTTATATAGTGGAGCGACCGCCCCGATATGTTGGAGCGGCCGCCCAAAATCAGTTTTTATTCCTCCTCAATGGCCTTGAATAATATCTTACGGATTTGTGCTGCTTCCATATAAATTCTATAGAGTCTATAGAGCTTGGCTATGGATTCTCAATATGACCGCCACGATACAGGCACATGAACGCAAGTGCGTATCTGTTGTCAATCTTGTTATGAATGCGCCCTCTTCCTCCTGGCTCATCTGCCCTCTTAGGAACTTCTCTACCAGATCAATATGTTCTTCCATTTGGCATCTGTTTTTACCCTTGATACACTATACTGGGAAGAAGGTAATCGAAAAAGCAGGAGGACAACCTTGTGATTGTCCTCCTAATGAGTCTCTATAGGTCTTGCAGTTTCTTTATCAGTGCGTCTGCCTTTATATATATAGGTGTATCTGGATTATCCGCTTTAAGTTTTTGCAGAATGGTGATGGCCTTGTCTATCTGGTCATCTTTTACGTATGCCAAGGCGAGGTTCCATGCGATGTCGTTGGTATAAGCATTATATGTATAGTCGTCATCAAAGGAATTGTAAATAGGCTCCAGTTCTTTGATAATATCTGAAACACTTCTGCTTTCTTGTATCTGATTGAAAAGGTCATATAGATGGGCTGTTGTGGCTGAGTCCAAATCGCCACGAGAAACCTCATCCAGAGCATAATGTGTATAATACGGAGAAAGAGTATCGTTCAACACTTTGAATCTCTTATCTATCTGAATACCAAAGAAGAGTGCAAAGACTGCAGCAATAGAGCAGGCCCAGCCAATGACAGAACGGGCTTTTGAATTACTGTCTTTTTCTTTGGAGTCATTACTCCCAATGTCATTTGATGCCGCTTTTTCAAGGCGAAAAGATGCTGTTTCTTTATATTTTTTTTCTACAGATTTAATAGCAGCCACTTCTTTCCTTTCCTCTTTTTCTCGTATTCCCTTGATGAGTGAAGTCATTGCCATAGCACGGTTGCGCAATTCAGGATTCTTGCGTATCTCCTGCTTGAAGGCTGCCTCTTCCTCAGCACTCATTTCGCCACGAAGGAATGCTTCTATCCGCTCATCGATGCCATCCATCAATATATCTTCATTCTTATCCATAGATTCTGTTCATTAGTTCGTTATACTTGCTGCGGAATTTCTGTAGGCACTTGTATTTCTGCGTTTTGACAGAGTTGGCATTGGCAAAGCCAAACATGTCCGCTATGGTTGTGGTTGTAAGATTGTCCCAATAGTACCCTTGAAAAATGTTCTTACAGGTGTCGGGCATGGACTCGATGATACTTTGGACTATCTTTTCTGAGCGGGATACTTTCTCTGTATCTTCATCCTCAGTACAGAGTTTATACAGTTCGTCAATCTTGTCGGAACGGAAAGTGTCCTTATTGGTAATCCTGCTGTCATCAAACAATGGTACCACTTTCTTCTGTTTGCCAATAAACTTCAGCGTCTGATTGATACAGATGCGAAGGAAGTAAGTGGAAAGTGTACTTGTAAGGTTTGACAGCTTGCCGTCACGAACATTCAGAAACAATGCCGTAGATGACTCCTGATAGATGTCATAGAGATCATCATCCGATAGAGAAAAGGTCTTTCTCAAATATGACAGCACCTTCCCTCGTTCATCTGCAATGAACCTATTGAGTTCTGTGTTTTGTAACGTAATTTCCTTAACCATATTAGAAACTCGTTTCTATTACAAGATTCTGATTGTTTGGCCAGCAGCCATTCCGAAGAATAGAATTCTTGACCTGCTTCAGAAATCCTTCGTAATCTGTCGTAAGAGTACAAACAGAAAGAGCCTGCACAATATTATATGATAGTGGGCCATAACGCTTCCCGTCTATCTTTATCTCTTTGTTTACCTGGTCTGGTCGGCAAGCCTCAAGGAACAGCACATCAGCCAGTTTCTTGGAAGCATCAATCCTGTAATGGGACTTTTTATTTGTTGAAGGTTTGAAAATCTTATTGTTAAATGTAAAGCCGACGTTGGTTCCACGGATAGTTTCGTCGTTGGCCCTTGATGATGTGCCTGCATGACAAGCGTCAATGGTAACATACAAGAAGCCAATGGGGCCGATTCTTTCACGAAGTTTCTTGATGTATTTGTTGAGTTTGTCATCCGTTAGGTGCTTGTCCCCCTCGTATGTACCTTTCTTATATAGTTTATAAGCATCTATTGGAACGATGGCTTCGTCCCAGCCATCCTCCTCATCGCCATCCATGTCTTCTACGGGTTGCCCATGAGTAGAGAAATGCAAATAAACAATGTCGCCTTTCTTCGTGTCGGTTGTGAACTGAGAAAGTTGGCTGACGATATGATTATAGGTGGCATCATTGTCCAATAGCGTGGTTATAGAGAAACCTTGTGCACTCAACACAGGGCTAAGCAGGTTAATGTCTTCCACTCCATTAATGTTGTTCCACTGATAGCCAGTAAGGGCAGTGTCATAATGTGAGATTCCAACAAGAAATGCCCGTTTCCGCTGAGCGAATCCAACGGAAGGAAACAGTATTACTGCCAGAAACAGGCATAGTCTAAATCTCATCATAGATATTTTTGGCAAAATTACAACTTTTTTTTGATTTAGCAGTTACCTTTTCACTTTTTCGAGTATAAAATGGCAAAGAAACAACAATTTAATCACAATAGAAGATGAAAAGAGTTATATTACATGCCAAAAGAATAATCAGAAAGTTCTGGATGTTCTTACTGTTAGTTTGCGCTGGTTCTCCTTTTATTGGAATACCTGTTTTTGTCTTGATGCTCTCAATATCGTTGCTGTTCTTCAGGGATCCTTTCGATATAGACGAGAAAGCCCTCTTAAAGAATTTCACGAAAGAGGAATTGGATGTCCTTAACGCTACAGAAATAGATGAAAGTATTTCAGATGATGACTATCTGGAACTGTACGCAAGGGCGCAGAACTTCATTTGTCCTCAAAGAGTTGACAGAGCCACGGTCTTGAAACGTGTGAGTCTTGCAAATAATGCATACATCTATGAATATGACCTGAACGAACAGGACAGCCGGGTGAAAGATAATTACGAGGTTGAACTAAAGAAAGAACTCCTTTCTAATATTGATAGAAAGGACGTACGCACTATGAGAATGATTCGGTCTAAACGAAATTTCATTTACCGCTACTGGAATAACAATTCAGATGGCTATAAAGATATTGTCATTACTCCAGAAGAACTTAATTCGTAAACAAATTATGGCACTATTAAAATGGTTTGGCCTAACGCCAAGAAGGAATAAAGTCCAGGAACAGTCAGCGGCATCTCCGATAGAAGACAATAAAGGGAATGTCAGTCCTGATGAGGAAAATAATGTAGCAGAAGACAAGGAAAAGCTACTAACCATCACCTGGGGGACAGGGATGCCCATAGATGTCATCTTCAATTTCATTCACAAGAACTTTGAGGAAGAAGGCTATCAAGATGCATTGGTTAATACTGACATCAACTATCGCGAGACAAAGGTGGGCATTATCCGCAACGATTTGGAAATGCTGTTCAAGCGGATTTCACTGCGATATAAGAACGACATTCGGGAGTTGGATGTCCAGATGGAGAACGCAAGAAACGCTTATGCGCTTTCAAGTGCTGCACTGTTACAAGCCAGACACGACACTTACGAAGAGCATTTGTCTGAAATTGCCAATATGGAAAAACTGCTTGAAGCAGAAGATCCAAAGATGATGACTATGATAGAATCTTATCGGCGTGGGTTCATGAAAGGCATTGCTGCTATGGCACTGAAATTCATTAACAACGAATAAGGAGGAAAGAAACATGAAAACATTAACAAATATCGGTTGTTTCCTAATTGGATGGGACAAGAATATCTTGAAGGAGTGTGGAGAGGCAAGCTATCGGCAATTCAGGAAACTGTTATCAGCCATTTGCATCATGATGATACTTTGGGGTACGATTGGCTTTTGTTTCGCAGACAGGTATATCAATGTGGAGTCCTGGATATTAAAGATATGTATAGCTATGGCTTTCATGTTCATTGTGCTGTGTGTTGAACGGGTTATCATCTTAACAGTCGGGAAGGCCCGTCTGATGGGTTTTATGAGAGTGCTTCTTGCATTATGTATGGCACTTCTTGGTTCCTGCATATTCGATCAAATCATTTTCCGCAATGATATTCAACAGGCAATACAGGAACACAGGGAGGATGTTATAAAAGAATCTATAACCAAGCGGCTCTCTATTTATGATAGCGACATCCAACGTATATCGCAGGAAATGGATTCGTTAAGTCTGGCTACGATAGCCCTGAATGAAGAATTGCAGAAAAGGCCAGTTATAAAAGGGACAAATGTGACAACCCAAGAGCAAATCATAGGAATTGATGAGAACGGGAAGCCACAGAAGGTGAAGACTCAAACCGTTAATACCGTTACTTTGGCAAATCCCCTTGCTGAACAGCTGAAGGCCAACAATGACCAGATTCAGATATACTCAACCCAGCTTGAGCAGCTTCGACAAGACAAAAAAGAAGTGGCAGAAACTGTACGAGCAGAAGTCGGCCAGCGTGCACCTGGCTTTATTGAAGAATTGGAAGCCACTCTGAAAGTGGTGTCGAAAAGTCCGGTTTCTCTGGTGTTCTACATTATCCTGTTCTGTTTCCTTACTTTTCTGGAATTGTTTGTGCTTACAATCAAGATAGGTGAAAACAAATGTGATTACGAGCTAATCGTAGAAAACCAGCTCTATTTGAAGAGAAACCTCATGGAGCAGGCGGCGCAAAGCGCGTTAGTTAGAAAATGAACTTAGTATCTATATTTCAAAAAATTAAAAACTATGGAAGATTTTGATTATGATGACTCTTATGAAGAGTATGATGATGACTCTGAGTGTGGTGGTTATGAGTGGACAGAAGAAGATTCTTGGGACGCTCTGACGGATGGAATGTATGGTGATATGCCAAGGAATCCTCTGGAATACGATGCGATGATAGACGCAATGGGCTTTTAACAGAAAGGGTATTTGTATGAATGAGCAATTGAAGGAAGACATCTCGAAAGAGTTGGAGCAGTTTCATTGCTCCATCCTTCTGGATGAAGTAAAAGAGAATGTCCGAAAGTTAAGGTCTTACGGAGTGGAGAATGCTGATATAGTAGCAGCAATGAACGAAGAGGAACTATTCCCCCAATTGATAGTGACTAAGGATTACAAAATTATTTTGTCAGGGGAGCAACCAATAGAGGTAAAGATGGAGCCACTGATAAAGGCGGTCTACCTGCTCTTTCTCTCTCATCCTGAAGGCATCTTCCTGAAATGTCTGCCTGACTATAAGAACGATTTGACAAGTCTCTATCTTCTATTAAGACCATCTGGACTGACAGACAGGGTTGAGAAGAGTATTATGGATGTTATCAATCCTACGCTCAACTCTATCAACGAGAAGTGTGCCAGAATCAGGAAGGTATTCTCAGGTGTACTACCAAGTAGTGTAGCCCGCTACTATGCTATATCAGGCAGACGTGGTGAGGTTAAGAAAATCGAACTTGTTCGGGCTAATGTGATTTGGGAGTGCAAAATGCCAATTTCACAAGGCTTGTGAATGGATAATCAGAATGAGAAAGGATTATAAGATGTAACTTTGCAACTGCAAAGAAACCTTTAATTGTAACGATCATGAAACAAAAAGAAAAAGTGGCGTACACGCCAGAGTATGTTGAAAGCCTCGAAGAGAAACAGGTATTTGTGTTTGGTAGCAATCTGGTAGGGTGCCATTCAGGGGGAGCCGCTTTGCTGGCTGTCAGAGCATTTGGAGCAGTATGGGGGCAGGCCGAGGGGCCACAAGGACGGTGCTATGCCATTCCCGTGGACATCAGAGGAGAGAGCGTAGAAAATGTATCGACGTACATGAAGCGTCATATTGACAAGTTTCTGGCTTATGCTAAGGCTCACAGAGAGTCGTTCTTCCTGGTTCCGAGGATAGGTTGTGGTGCTGCAGGGTTCGATGAGGAGTTCATTGCTCCATTCTTCAAGGATGCCCTTGACATGGAGAACGTAAGTCTGCCGAAGTCGTTTGTGAACATACTGACAGACGAGGAAAAGGACGAGGAAGACATGAAAAGAGACGGGACACAAAGAGTGTTCAACCTGATTATCCTTGATGAGAGCGGCTCGATGACTACAATAGCCAAGCAGGCTGTAAACGGACTGAACGAGACGTTCCTGACTATCGAAACCGCCCAAAAGGAACATGAGGAGCAGCAACACTTCATCTCTCTTGTAGCCTTTAACAGCGCGAGAATCAGAAAGATAATGGACATAGTGGCAGTCCGCAAATCAGGTCAGTTGAGGTGGACTAACTATAATCCTGGTGCTTGTACACCGTTGTTTGACGCTATGGGGCGGTCGCTGAATGAGCTACGCCAACATGTCACCGATGAGGATGTCGTGCTGGTCACAATCATCACTGATGGATATGAAAACGCATCACGAGAATACAGTGGGCATGACATCAAGAGGTTGGTGGCCGACCTGAAAGCACAGGGATGGGTGTTTGCATATATTGGTACCAACCAGGATGTGGATGTCGTGGCCGATGACATGGGCATTCATAGCCGCATGAGCTACGACTATTCGCCAGAAGGCGCAAACGACATGTTTGAGAATGAGCGACGTAGCAGGAGTTTTTTCTTTTCCAAGCTTTCCCACGAAGGGAAACAGTTCATTATGGCTGACGACTTCGACTATTTCAATGTCGACGAAGGTAGTGAAAAGGAACATACGGAAGACGAGTTAAAAGACCCAAAAGGATTCTGGAGCAGGATAAAGGGCAAAATAACAGGATGAACTATTACGGACTACGGGTATATAATGGCTCAATGCCGGAAGTTCCATTTCACAAAGTGGGATGAGAGCATATTAATGGATTGCCAGTCGTTCTTGTCGAACCTTACAAGGGAGGAGATGATAAACGTCTGCAGAAGCAGGTTTTTAGACGAGAAGCATCCACTGAAGCAAACAACATTCAAAGTGTTGTTTGCTGACAAGGTGGGTAAACGCGAAGAGCGTATCAAAAATCTGCCTACCGACCAGCTGAAAGAGGAATTCAAGTACAAGAAGAGGGGCAATGTTGCGTTAATTCGCGGGGAACTGCGTGAACGCTACAAAGCTAATAGGGACAGGGCGATGGTTGAAATGGCTTTCAACGCATCAACCAAAATCGGCAAGTAATGCCCCTTTTATTACAATTAGGTGTCTGTGACTAAAGTTTCCCACCCCTGCCTTTACCGGGATTATGTGATGCTTCAATCGGCAGAAGTCTATACCATCAAACCAGCTGTCAGCCAGGAAGTATGCCGCGCGTATCCAGCGCTTCCATGAGCGGCGCACCATTTCGAGGGCGACCTGCGTCTTCACCTTGTCGAGTTCCTTCTTCCTCTTGTATCCCACACTGTCGGTGTCGCGCTCCTTCCTGGACAGCCCCTTCCGCTCCTCCGCTGAGAGGCTGTAGTCCTTCTTACTGCCCTTCTCGCGATGCAGGGAACAGTCCAGCGGTATAGTGCTCTTTCCGTCGCAGTAGCTCAGCGTCAGCATCTTGTAACCGAGCACATGCCGTCCACTGGTATGGTCATGCACGCGACTGAGACCCTCGAAATGACGGACGGTCTTCTCCAGCGTGGTGTCGTCCACAATATAAAAGTCCGGCGTGCCGGCACTCTCCCCACCGCGCCGCTCCACGATGCGCAGGAACTGCTTTGCCACTCCAAGCAGCAGGCCGCGCCAGTTGTAGGAGGCGTTGGCGAGAAAGCGGTAGAAACAATTCTTACCAATGCCTTCGTCAAGCAACCCATACCATTTCTCCTTATAGAAGCGGAACACACTTACTTCAAGGATGCGGATGAGCAGAAGGTAAAGCAACAGCACTGAGCACGGTACGCCCTGCTGCTTGGTGATACCGGACATCTGCATAATATTGCCCAGCCGGAACTCACGACCTACGGCCACTATTTTCTGCCCAAGACTCTCTTTTTCGCACAAAAATTTGCTCAGCTCACAGATTTTGCCTAATTTTGCATTCATAACGGTTTCTGTTAATTCGTTGCGTCTGTTGTACTTTTAGCGAATACAAAGATACAACAAATTTTCGAGAAACCGCTATTTTATTGGAATTTACTAAAGGTGGGAAACTTTAGTTAAAAAAGATATTCGTACAAATGAGCGCTCCCATTTTCAAGCGGCGTTGACTTTTTCGTTCCACCATCGCCCTCGAAGAATGGGAAGTCCTTGCAGAAAGCCGCATCAGAGCCAATCTTTCCAAGAAAAAGCGCCCAATCCTTTGCCAGTTCGCATAAAATGCGTATATTTGCAAGCTGAAAACAAACGAACTACGATAGGAATGAAGAAAACAACCCTTATTCTGTTGTCGGTGCTGCTTGGCGTAGCATCGGCATGGGCACGCCCCGCCCTTCGCGGCACGGTGAGCGTGAGTCAGCCCGACGGCTCCCGCCTGAGCCTTCGACTGGTGGGCGACGAGTATCTGCACTACAACACCACCGCCGACGGCTTCGCCCTGGTGAAGGACGACGCCAGCGGTGCCTACGTCTATGCCCAAATAGGCAGCGACGGCCAGCTGGCCCCCACCACGCTGGTGGCTCACAATGCCACCGAGCGCTCGGCCCAAGAGCGGGCCTACCTGGAACTGACGGGGCGCCTGAAGCCCGAGATGACCCAGCAGATGAAGCTGATGAAGCAGCGCAACGCCGAGAGCCAGCGACGCGCCGCCGAGCAGCGACGCGCCCAGCGCTACAACTACGATGCATTCAAGGGACTGGTGCTGCTGGTGGAATACAACGACTGTCAGTTCCGCTACGACGACTACCACGACATCATGGAGCAGATGATCAACCAGGAGAACTACACGGGCGAGGCACGCACCAACCCCACACTGCCCAGTTGGCTCGGCGGTCGCACCATGCACTGCACGGGCAGCATGCACGACTACTTCACCGACAACAGCAACGGCATATTCTCGCCTACCTTCGACGTGGTGGGACCCGTGCAAATCAACCGCAGCCAATACTATCCCGGCGGCAAGGAATTCTCTGGCGTCAACCAGATGCTCTACGATGCCTGCACAGCTGCCGACCAATTGGTGAACTTCAAGGACTACGACGTGGACAACAACGGCACGGTAGACATGATTTACTTCATCTTCGCCGGCAACGCCGCCTACATACAGGGCAACGACGAGCGCCTGCTGTGGCCCCACCAGTCGGACTTGAGCTACTACAACTACCGTAAAGACGGTGTGCGCCTGGGCCGCTATGCCTGCAGCACCGAGCTCTTTGGCTATCAGAGCTACAACTGGAGCATCCTGGAGGGCATCGGCACGATGTGCCATGAGTTCAGCCATGTGCTGGGACTGCCCGACTTCTACGACACCGGCAACAGGTATGACGGGGTGTGCATCGACCCCGGCGAATGGTCGGTGATGGCGAACGGCGCCGACTTCAACTACGGCCGCACACCCTGCGGCTTCTCGCTCTTTGAGCGCTACGCCCTGGGCTTCGCCAACCCAGAAGTCATCGAGGAGCCAGGCAGCTTCAGCATAGAGACCATCAGCGAGAGCAATGCCGGATACCGCATCAACTCGCAACTGAAGAAAGAGTATTTCCTGATAGAGAACCGACAGAAACAGAAATGGGATGCTGAGCTGCCAGGCCACGGCATGCTCGTCTTCCGCGTGGACAGCACCAGCAACGACATGTGGGTATCCAACTGCGTGAACGACAACCCCGACCACCCCTACTATGAGCTGTTGCGCGCCGGAGGAGTGAAACGTAACAACTACGGCGTCTATGCCGCCGACAGCGACCCCTACCCTGGCACAAATCAAGTGCGCCGCCTCGACAACCTGTCAACCCCCACCGACCTGCGCTCGTGGACGGGACGCATCACCCCGCTGGGACTGGACAATATCCAGGAGAGCAATGGCGTGGTGAGCTTCGACGTATTCGATGCCAACGTGCTCCTCTCCATCAGCCTCGACGAGCAGGTGCTGCTTGGCGTGGGCACCAGCTTGCAGCTCACACCCGAGCGCTATCCCGACTACGCTCCCTACACCCTGGCATGGAGCAGCGACAACGAGCAGGTGGCCACCGTGAACGATAAAGGATTGGTGACGGGCGTCAGCGTGGGCACCGCCCACATCACCGTGACGGCCAACGAGACGCTACAGGCCACCTGCACCGTCACAGTGAAGCAGCTGGCCTCGGCCGACGGCATCGCCAACTTCCTGCAACTCAACGATGGCGACGACGCCATGCTGATGCTCACCAATGCACAGGTGCTCTACAGCGGCAAGGGCGACATCTATCTGCGCGATGCCACAGGAACCATCGTCTTGCGCGGAACGGGCATCGAAGCCAGCGCGGGCGACCTGCTCAACGGCAACATCTACGGACAGAAGAGCACACCCAACAAGATGCCCGTGCTGAGCAGCGTGGAGGGGCTGACCATGGCATCGGGCATCACCGTGAGCGAGGGCGGCGAGGTGGAACCCGTGAGTCTGCACATCAGCCAGCTGAGCGAAGCGTATTATGCCAACATGGTGGAGCTGGAGAAGGTGCAACTGGTGAAGGACGGCAACGTCTTTGCCGTTTTAGGCGACAAGCGCTACCGCCTGTTCAACACGTTGGGCATCACCAACCCCCGCATCACCGTGCCCAGCAACCTGAACCGACGCTACGATATCACCGCCATCTTTGGCACCAACACGCTGAATGGCGAAGTCATCGACGAGCTGTATCTGCTGAAGACACCCACAGCCACCACCTACACCGAGCTGACAGCCATCAGTCTGCCACCCACCATGCAGCTGCCCGTAGACAGGTTTAAGCCCCTGATGCCTGAACTGACACCCGAAAATGCCGACGTGTTCCTCACCTACGCCTCGAGCGACGAGCAGGTGGCAACAGTGGATGCCGACGGCATACTGCGCACCATAAGCAAAGGCATCGCCACCATCACCGTGACGAACATGAACAACGGGCTGACGGCCACCACCACGCTCAACGTGACCGACCGCATCACCGTGGAGGACATCGCACACTTCAAGGCACTGCCGATAGGCGGCGAGGCCGACCTGCTGCTCAACAATGCCGAGGTGATATATGCGCAGAAGAACAACATCTACGTGCGCGATGCCAGCGGAGCCATCCGCTTTGCCTACACAGGACTGCAACTGAAGCGCGGCGACGTGCTCAACGGGCGCGTCTATGGATGCTACATCAAGAATACGATGATGCCCGAACTAAGACCCATCGAGGGCAGCACCACCGCCGACAACATCAGCATCAGCCAGGGCGGCGACATGGAACCCATCACCCTGCACATCAGCCAGCTGGGCGAGCAGTATTATGCCAACATGGTGCGCGTGGAGAAGGTGCAACTGATGAAGGATGGCAGTGTCTTTGCCGTTTTAGGCGACAAGCGCTATCGGCTCTACAACACCCTGGGCATCACCAATCCGCGCATCACCGTGCCCTCCGACCTGAGCAAGCGCTATGACATCAACGCCATCTTGGGCACCAACACCCTGAACGGACAGGTGATAGACGAGCTGTATCTGCTGCAGTCGCCCACAGCGACCACCTACACCGAGCTGACGGCCATCGGCCTGCCCGAGACCATGAAGCTCACCATAGGACAGCAGGTGCTCCTCGCCCCACAGCTGACGCCCGCCAATGCCGACGTGTTCCTCACCTTCGCATCGAGCGATGAGCAGGTGGCCACCGTCAGCGCCGACGGCACCCTGCTCGCACTGGCCAACGGCAGCGCCACCATCACCGTGACGAACATCGACAACGGACTGCAGGCAACGACCGAGGTCATCGTGGGCAAAGAGCCAACCATCGTCAGCGACATCGCACACTTCAAGGCCCTGCAGCCTGGCGACGAGGCCGTGCTGCTGCTCAGCGACGCGCAGGTGCTCTATGTGTATAAGAACGACGCCTACGTGCGCGACGCCAGCGGCACCATCCGCTTCGCCTCGACAGGACTGCAGCTGAAGACGGGCGACGTGCTCAACGGTCGCATCTGCGGCAGCTTCGCGCTGACCGATGAGATGCCTGAGCTGAAGCCCGTGGAGGGCAGCACCAGCGCCAACGAGCTGAGCATCGCCAACGGAGAGCAGCCCGAGCCACGACAGACCACCGTGAGCCAGCTCACCCTGGCCGACCTGGCCGACCTGATAGTGCTGCGCAACGTGATGATGCAGAGCGTGGAGGGACTGGCAGGACTCTATGTCGTAGAGGGCGACAACTATGTGCGCATCAACAACACCTTCGACATTGAGCAGCCCTTCGAAGGCGGCACCGCCTACAGATACTTCGACATCACCGGCATCCTGACCACCGCCGTGCTGAACGGACGGACGGTGAAGAACCTGGCCATGACCACGAAGCCCGTGATGGTGCAAGACTTCAGCGGCATCGATGGCTTGGCACTGAACGCTGAAGAGACGGTGACCGTGTTTGATGCCATGGGAAAGAAAATGGCCGACATACCCGCTGGGCATATCGGCCAATTGCAGTTGCCACGTGGCATCTACCTGTTGAAGACGGCCACGGCAACCTTCAAGATGGTGAGGCGCTAAGCCTCATCGTCTTGAACGTCATCGTATTCGAAGTCTTCAAGTTCTTCTATCTCGCCGTCGTCGACATACTCTATGTCGTCGGCGGCGTCTTCGTCTATCAGCTCTTGGGCAAAGACGGTCATGTCCTTGTCGCGGTGCACCAGCCGGTCGTCGGCCTGTATGGTCTGCAGCTTGTTGCTCTCGCTGTTCAGTTCGCGCCACAGCACGTCCTTCAGCTCGTCCAAGCCGAAGCCCGTGACAGCAGAGATAAAGACGATAGGGATGGAAGCGGACCCACCAACAGCAGACCCACCAACAGCAGACCCACCCCCTGCCCCTCCCTGAGAGGAAAGAAAAGACCCACCCCCTGCCCCTCCCTGTGAGGAAAGGAAAGACCCACCCCCTGCCCCTCCCTGAGAGGGAGGGGAGTATATAGACTTGCTATCGGTATTTTCGTCAGCAGAACTATCTGCTCCCCTCCCTCCAGGGAGGGGCTGGGGGAGGGTCTGCTGGGCTTCCAATTCTTCCTTGAGCATCGCTATCAGCTCCTCGTCGAGCAGGTCGCACTTCGTGATGGCCAGCACGCGCTGCTTCGACAGCAGTTCGGGGTTGAACCTGCGCAGCTCGTCGAGCAGGATGTTGTATTCGCGCAGGATGTTGTCGGTATCGCCAGGCACCATGAAGAGCAACAGCGAGTTGCGCTCGATATGGCGCAGGAAGCGCAGACCCAGGCCACGGCCCTCGGCGGCACCCTCGATGATGCCGGGGATGTCGGCCATGACGAACGACTTGCCCTCACGGTAGCCCACGATGCCCAACGAGGGTTCCATCGTGGTGAAGGGGTAGTTGGCAATCTTCGGCTTGGCATTGCTCAAGGCGCTCACCAGCGTCGACTTGCCCGCATTGGGAAATCCCACCAGGCCCACGTCGGCCAGCAGCTTCAGCTCCATGATGATGGTCATCTCCTGCATAGGCTCGCCCGGCTGGGCATAGCGTGGTGCCTGGTTGGTGGCCGAGCGGAACTGGAAATTGCCCAGTCCACCGCGACCGCCCTTCAGCAGCATCACCTCCTGACCGTCGTAGGTGATGTCGCACACATATTTGCCCGTCTCGGCATTGTAGACCACGGTGCCGCAGGGCACATCGATATAGACATCCTTGCCGTCGGTGCCGTGGCACTTGTCTTTGCCGCCATTGCCCCCGTGCCCAGCAAAGATGTGGCGCTCGTAGCGCAGGTGCAGCAGCGTCCAGTAGTTGTGGTTGCCACGCAGGATGATGTTGCCGCCACGCCCGCCGTCGCCGCCATCGGGACCACCCAGCGGGTTGTACTTCACGTGGCGCAGGTGCATGGAGCCACGGCCGCCCTTGCCCGAGCGGCACAGTATCTTCACATAATCAACGAAATTCGATTCCACAGCAAAATAATATAACAGAATAATGAATAATTAAAAAAGCAGAAATCCCCAACTCCCAACTCCTAACTCCTAACTCCTAACTCACCTCAGTTCGCTCCACTTGGGCGGCTCCACGCCGAGCAGATGGCGCACGAAGAAGTCGGCGCGCTTGTGCTCGCCAAAGGTCTCGCCCATGGTGTGGTGTGCTCCGGGGATGACCACCAGCTCGAAGTCCTTGCCCGCCCTTTGCAGCGCTGCCACCACCTGCATGGTGGAGGCCGGGTCTACGTTGTCGTCGAGCTCACCCACGACGAGCATCAGCGGACGCTCTAAGCGCCAGGCGTTCTCCAGGTTGCTGCACTCCACATAGCTGCTGTCGATGGGATACGACATCCACTGCTCGTTCCACCAAATCTTGTCCATGCGGTTATCGTGGCAGCCACAGGCAGCATAGGCGCACTTGTAGAAATCGCCATGCCACAGCACAGCCGCCATGGCGTTCTGTCCACCGGCCGAGCAGCCATAAATACCCACGCGGTCGATGTCCATATAGGGATACTTGGCGGCGGCCGCCTTGATCCACGCGATGCGGTCGGGCAGTCCGGCATCCTTCAGGTTCTTGTAGCACACCTCCTCAAACTGGCGGGAGCGGAACGACGTGGTCATGGCGTCGAGCTGCACCACGATGAAGCCCAGCTCGGCGATGTCCTGCAGATAATAGAGCCAGGGGGTGAACGTCTTGGGCACATACTGGTCGCCGGGACCGCTGTAGATGTACTCGATGATGGGGTATTTCTTCGCAGGGTCGAAGTTCGAGGGCCGCTGGATGAGTCCCCACATCGGTGTGATGCCGTCGCGACCGGGAGCCACGAACACCTCGGGTGCCTTCCAGCCCTGCGCCTCCAAGCGCGAGATGTCGGCCGTCTCTAACGTGCGCATCACCTTGCCGTCCTTGGCGCTACGCAGCACGCTGACGGGCGGTGTCAGCACGGTGCTGTAGGTGTCGATGAGGTACTGCATGTCTTCGGTGAAGGTGGCGCGATGGTTGCCTTCCTCAGGCGTCAGACAGGTAAGCCCCTTGCCGTCGAGCCTTATCTTATAATAATGTATCAGGTAGGGGTCTTCTTCGCGTTCAGGGGCTTTCGCCTTGTCGCTGTCGCGCAGCCCGGTCTTGCCGTTGGCGGTGAAGTAAACGATGCCCTTCTTCTCGTCGATGTGCACGATGTCGCGAACGTAGAACTCGCCTTTCGTCACCTGCCTCACCAGTCGTCCCTTCTGCTCACCCATCGGCGTGCGCTCGTAGAGGTAGATGTGGTTGTAGCCGTCGCGCTCGCTGGTCCACAGGATGCGGCGCCCATCGCTGAAGTCGTGGCGATAGAGGCGGTTGTAGTTCACATACTTGTCGTTCGTCTCCTCGATGATGGTGCCCACCTGCCCCGTCTCGGCATCCAGCTCCAGCAGACGGTAGGTGTGGTGTCCGCGCTCGTTGAAGGTGAAGGTGAGCGTGCGGTTGTTCTTGTCCCAGCGGGGGGCGCTCACCTCATACTGATGCTTGAAGAGGTCGGTCGCCGGCTCCACCACACGCCCCGTGGCCACCTCCACCACCACGGGCACGCGGTAGTTGAGCGAGTCGCCGGGCTTGGCATATTCCTGCTTGTGCAGCACCGGCTCGGTGCGCAGCAGGTTGGGGGCTGTCGTCCTGCCCGTGCGCGGCAGGTTCTCCACATAATACACGTAGTGCTTGGGAGCGGGCTTGATGCGCACGGTGGCATAGTAGCGCCCATCAGGCGAGAACCGCCCCCAGGCCGAGTAGTAGTTGGTGCTGTCGCCGTTGGTGGTGAGGGGCTTCACCTCGTCGCCACGGCGCGTCCACAGGTTGCCATCGCGGTGAAACACGCTGAGCGTGCTGTCGGTGGGCGAGCGCTGCCAGCCGTCTTTCTCGTCGGGCACCTCCATCCAGTGGCGCTGAGGACCTCTGTTACCCTGCCAGCGGCGCTGGCGCGGCGGCTCGGGGTTGCCGGGCAGCATGGTCACCGTGTTGCGGTCGGCATCCACCTCTTTATAGATAGTGGAGTCGCCGTTCCATACGGAGTACCAGAATTTGTGACCCTCGCCACGCATCAGGCGCACATTGACATCGCCATAGGTCATCTTGTTGGAATACTTGCCACGCACAGCGTTGGCGCGCTTGTAGTCGGCCACGGTGCCCTGGGCCAAGGCGTTGCTGCTGATAGCTGCCAGCAGCATCATTGTGAGTAGTCGTTTCATTGGAGTTAGGAGTTAGGAGTTAGGAGTTAGGAGTTGAGGAGTTGATGGGGGTTGTCAACAAGACGTGTGGCGCCATGCTGCAACAGGAAGTGGCGACTGCGGAATCCCCAGAGCACGCTGATGCAGGGCAGCTGGGCGTTGCGGGCAGTGAGGATGTCGACATCGCTGTCGCCCACGTAGACGGCTCCCTCGGCAGTCACCCCCAAGCGGCGCAACGCTTCTATCACCGTGTCGGGGGCGGGCTTGCGGTGGATGCCGGCAGCCTCGTTCTCGCCGATGGCCACCTCGATGGTGTCGGCAAAGAAATGACGGCACAGTTGCTCGGTGGCTGTCTGAAACTTATTGCTCACCACCGCTACTCGGCAACCACGCCCACGCAACTGGTGCAACATCTCTTCGATGCCAGGGTAAGGGCGCGTGGTGTCCATCTGGTGCTCCAAGTAGTAGGTCCGAAACGCCTCCAGCGCCTGAGGGAAGAGCGGGTTCTCCTCTCCCTGGGGCACGGCTCGCTGCATCAGCCGCCGCACGCCATTGCCCACGAAGCAGCGCACTTCGTCAACCGTGCGTTCGGGCATGCCGTGGCAGCGCAGCGCATGGTTCACCGCCGCTGCCAGGTCGCCCAGCGTGTCGAGCAGCGTGCCGTCGAGGTCGAAGATATAGGTAGAGAAAAATTCGTTAGCCGTATGCATGGATGCAAAATTACACATTTGCGGGCAAAAGGCAAAGAAAAACGACTGAAAAAGTGAGCGTTTCGAAAAAATAATACGACTTTTGAAAATTTGGCGTTGACTTTTTGGAAAAAGTCAACGCCAAATTTTCAAAAGTCGCGCTCCTTTGCTTTACTTGATTACCACCTTCCTGTTTCCGTGGATATACAGACCCTTGCCGGTGGGCTTGCCTTGCCGCTTCAAGCCATCCAATGTAAACCAGGCGTCCTCACGTTGAACGTTCATCGTTGAACGTTGAACGTCTTTGATGCCCGAAGCCTCGCTGCCAGCGAAATACAGGCGGGCTTCACTCACGTCGCCAGCTTCGATGCCGTTCAGCTGGAAGTAGGCGCGGAAGGCTCCGATGGTCATCTCGCCGTTGGGATAGAAGAGCTTGACTTCCTCATCTTCCTCATCTTTACTGAGGTATAGCATCGTCTTGTCCTCGCCATCAATCTCCATAGCGCTGAAGATTCCTTTGAAGGTCACCTTTTCATCTGCACTGGTCACAGCATGATCCCCATCGGCTGGGTCAACGTTTTGGATGGTCACATTGTAGAAAATGGGGTTCTCGATGTAGTCATCCTCATCTTCCCACTTGACGATGTAGGGCTTGCCAGCTTCCATCGTCCCGGTGTCCACTTCCTTGAAGTTCAGGTAGAGACTTCCGCCATCGAAGCCTGTCTCATGCTCAAATTCTTCGCTTTCCTCGGTGTCCAGTTCCATCACCGTAGCATTCTGGAATTCGCTGTCTTCTATCGACACTTCGAAGGGCAGGCAAATCGTGTTCCAGTGTCCGTTCTTCCAAAGTGTACGGCCATCCAGCTTCACGTTCATCTCTTCGCCATTGTCGTTCACACTGATAAGGGCTGTGTTATTCTCCTCATCGCCCTTTTCCGAGTCATCGTCAGCAAGCACCAAATCGTCAAAGGGAGGAGGCGTCGGTGTGGTAAACCTCAGAATAATGGGGTTTTCGGGGTCACAATACCCTTCCGTGTGATCCTCACCTGTGTAGATGAAATTTAGTTCGCCCTCATAGAGAACCTCACAATTCTCATAAAAGACATCATTCAAGTGGTCATACATCTTGAAAGAGACCGGTTCGTCAGGGGTACTATAATAGATGGGAAGCCCATTCAGCATCGGGAACGGCTCCCCCCATTCCAAAACATACTCATCAGTCAAAGACATCTCATTAGCCCTACATTCGTCATCAACAAAGGCGGCCACCTCAAGGGCATCCCAGTTTTCACGGTCGTGAGTGATGATTTCACCATCAATCATAATGGCGGCGACGAAAGGCCGGTTAAATTGAAAAGCATGGTAATCGAAGTCAGGCCAATATGTTTCATACAAAACATTATTATCATTGCCTCCTGCTTCAGATTGGACTTCGGGGAATGTAAATGATATATTCTCAGAAGCAGAATAGTAAATATAGCCTTGTCCAGGCTCAAGGGTGGTTAGCTCCCCTCTCCAACTAAGATCAGTAAAGACAGCGGACGCGGTCTGGGATATAACCATGTCACCAGAAGCAGGGAAATCAGCAAAGGCCTCGTTGACAGACATTGTCTCACTTAGCGGGAACGCCATCCAGTTGTCACCGTTGTTGATGGTGGCGGGGTGCTCGGCTGGGTCGATGGGCATGCCTTCCAGCATTATCTCACAATCAGCTACAACCTTTATTTGGTACATCTGGGTTAAATCAAGGCTATGCAACTGTCCTCTCCATCTACTACCGTTGTAAGTGGTACTGCCGCTCTGCGAATTGATGGTAATATTGGGCTCAGGCAACGCCTCAAAAAGGGCAGTCTTCAGGTCATCAAGAGTAATTTCGACGTAGAACGACACCCAGTTCCAGCCTGCTGCAAGCTGAATGGTCTGAGTTAGGGTGGTTGGTTGTGTGGTAAAGTTCAGGATAATGGGATTCTCGGGATCATACCTTCCCTCAATGTGATCATAACCTGTTAGGATGCGTATTTGTTCACCCTGATATAAGACTTCACAATCCTCATACATGACTTCAGTCGAATGGTCATACATCTTGAAAGAAACCTCATCGTTAGAGTTATTATAATAGATGTTCATTTCCACAATAGGATAAAGGTCGCCATATTCTTCTGAATACTCCATGAAAGCATGTCCCCTGCATTCTCCATCAACAAAAGCAGCAACCTCTAAATCTGCCCAGTTGCCATCTTGGGTAATGTATTCACCGTTTATTTGGATGGCAGCGATGACGGTATTAGAAAAAGGATTAACATTGTAATCAGGTTCAGACCAATGACTTCCGTCATTCGCTCTTGCCCCTCCTACGAAGGCGAACAAAAGCAGGGTGGTGAGCAGGAGTCTGCCCGCAGCGTTGCGGTGGCCTTGGGCCGTCGGCGACATTTTGTGTAGTACAGTTCTTTTCATATAAATAGGCAAATTAATTGTTTTGCTATAGATTGTCGTTATTGGGGTACAAAATTACGCAAAATAATCGTGATGGCAAAAGAAACACGTAGAAAAAATTCGCGAACTTTAAGAGTCCTTAAAGGACTATGTGTCCGTAGAATAATACGCTGGGGAAAAAATGACTACGGACTTTAAGGACTGAGTCCACTTGAAATATTCCACAATATGGTAGTAATAGTGAAATACCATGCGCAGCCGATCCCCTCTTGAACCCAGCCCTTACGGGGAGGGGCGGAGGGGCTTCAGGGGAGTGCCTTGCGGAGTGTCCCCTATCATGGGTCAACTGCTATATCATTACCTAACAATTTCATTTAGCAAACAATTCGCTAAAAAAGTGATGACATGCAGGTGAGCATTGTTGATGATGAGCGAAATGGGGTGCATTCAGGAGAGGCGGCGCACGACAAACAGGGAGCGGGAGGCACCGCAGAGGGGAAAAGGGCATGCTTTTTAAGTTGGCAGCGGGCGGGGACATCATTGGCAGCGGCCGCTGCCAATGATGGCAGCGAACGCCGCCATGAATGGCAGCGGCCGCTGCCAACCGAAATTTTTTAGATGAATGTAGAGGGGTGAGGGGTGAGAGGTGAGGGGTGAGAGGTTTCACTGGATGACGACCTTGCGTCCATTGCGGATGTAGAAGCCCTTCTTTGTCGGTTTGCCTTGCAGCTTCATGCCATTGAGGGTGTATATACTCCCCTCGCCCTTTGGAGAGGGGTTGGGGGTGAGGCTGATTCCCGTGGCCTCGTCCTCGCCAAAGTTCAGCACGAAAGCGCGCACGGCGTTGCCACCCAAGTCGAAGTAGGCGCGGAAGGCACCGATGCTGGGATACTTAGCGGGGGAAGATGTCAAGTCAGGCTCCGGGTAGTACAGCGTGCTGTTGCTGCCCATGAAGAGGATGCTTTGATCCGTCTCTGTGTACTGCGTGTAGCTGTAGGTGCCCACGAACTTACCACCCTCGAAGTCGACTGCTTTGGTATCGGGAGAAACATTGCTGATGACGATATCACTGAACACTGGATTCACGATGTTGTCGCCGGAAGCCCACTTAATAATATATGGTACGCCCGCGGAGATAGCATCGGCATCCGTGAAGAAAAGATAAAGTGTGCCATCATCGGCGAGTTCCGTCTGGTTAGTGCCACTATTATTGATTGACCATTGACCATCGACCATTGACCATTTGTTGTCGACGTCAAGTTCCATCAACTTCGTGGGATTCAGCTGTTCCGCCACCTGCTCGGCAGTCATGTTGAACGGCAGACACAGTGTATTCCAGACGTTCTTGTAGAACGTGCGGCCAGCGAGCATCACGTCCTTCGCCGTGCCGTCATCGCCACTAATCAGGGCAGCGTTCTTCTCGCTGTCATCTTTCTCCGAGTCGTTGTCGGCCAGCTCCAAGAAGCCGAGGGTGGTGAAGGTAACCACGTTGCTCCATTCCTCAGGATCGGAGCAGGTACTTTTCACTTGGGCTTCGTATGTAGTCATGGGGGTGAGATCCGTCAGGGTGACATCAGTGGCAGTGGACTCTGCGGTTAGCCATTCTGAATCAGGAACCACAGTCGGGTTGCCAATGATCACGTTGTCGATGTGCAGGTTGTTGTCGGCATTGCTCACGGTGGATTCACCGTAGAAGGCGATGCGCACATTTCGACCGACATAGCTGCTGAGGTTGATGCTCACTTGCTCGCCTTCGGCAGTGTTGGCGATGTCGTTATAGACGTATGTTGAACCTTCTTCGTTGTCCCATTGGCGCAGGATGGTCCAGGTTTCCATGTTGTCGGTGGAAATCAACACGACAAACTTGTCGTCAGTACCGGTGGTATTAGGAGCTCCAAGAGTTCCGCTGTAAGCAGTCAAGGCAAGGTCGAAGGTAAACGTTGAAGAAGCCAATGTAAAGGTCGGGGTAACCAACCATCTTTGGTAATTGCTGTAAATGTTGACACGGGCATGGCTGTCGAACACACCGTTATTATTACCGAAGGACCAGGCGAATGTAGTGGGAGTCAAAGCAGTAGGATCTTCCATCACGCTGCTCAGCAGACCAGTGTACATAGTCCAACCCGAAGGAATGCTCTCTGCACCGAACGTTTCATTGATACCGCCTTCTATGTGTTCAGGCACTCTGCATCTCACCGTATAGCCATCCACGTCAATATAGCCATGCCAACTGAGGTCGGCGGTGGTAGCGGTTACGTTGGCAGCAGTAAGATTCGTGGGCACCGGGCAACTGTTGAGTGTGGTGAAAGTGATAAGGCCAGTTTCTTCACTCAATCCGTCGACATCACCGCAGTTGCCCTGCAACTTGGCTTGGTAGGCTGTTTCAGGTGTGAGGCCGGTAAGGGTGGCAGGAGCTTCGTCAACGGTGACGGTCTGCCATTGGCCTGCTTCATGATAAATGCCGCAGCCCACATTGTCGATATGCAGGTTGTTGTCGGCATTGCTCTCGGTTGACTCACCATAGAAGGCGATGCGCACGCTTTGACCGACATAGCTGCTGAGGTCGATGCTCACTTGTTCGCCTTCGGCCGTGTTGGCGATGTCGTTATAGACGTATGTTGAACCTTCTTCATTGTCCCACTGGCGCAGTATGGTCCAAGTGGTTTCATCATCAGTGGTAATCAACACCACAAACTTGTCATCGGTACCGTTGGTATTAGGAGCTCCAAGAGTTCCGCTGTAAGCAGTCAAGGCAAGGTCGAAGGTTAATGAAGCGTTTTCCACCACCGTAAAGGCGGGCGAGATAAGCCAGCCATGGCGCTCACTGCCATAGATGTTGATTCTGGCGTGTTGGTCAAATACACCATTGGATGTATTGAAAATCCATTGTTGGCTACCTGTCGACAAAGCGGTTCCTTGCATGACATTGCTCAACAGGCCTATCTTGGTTTCCCAACCTGGAGGAATGCTTGAGCCGGTGAATCTCTCTTCGAGTCCGTCCGTGTAGGCAGCCGTTCTATAGCTGACCATATAGCTTTCACTGGTACCCGTCCAGTTCAGCGTTGCAGTACTACCCGAGAGGTCGGCGACAGTAAAGTCGGTGGGAGCGGGACAGGCAACATCAGTGGTGAAGGTCACAGGTTTATCCCACATACTTTGGGCGGTTTCGCTGCAATAGGCGCGCACCTTGGCGGTGTAGGTAGTCTCGGCAGTGAGGCCTGTCAGCGTGAAGGGATTGCTTTCGGCCAAGATGAGATGTTCCTCGTCGCCGTTCAGGCAGATTTGCCACTGCGTGGCCTCGCCCCTCTCAGTCCAGCCGAGGGTTGCCTCAAAGTTCTTCACGTTGCTGGCCTTCAAGTCTTTGGGTCTCGGACAAGTCGGTGCTACAGCTACGCTGACATCATCAATGCTCAGATAATAATTGTTACTGCTTCCCCCCTCATACCTAAAAGCGATGTAGCTGCCAGCGGGGGCACTGGTGAAGAGTATTTCTTCCACAGGTGTCAGCGTTTCGGTTTTGTCGCAGGTGTGTACTGCCGTGAAGGTGGTGGCATCCATCGGGTCGGTCATGTAACCGACAACAAGTGTACCGTTTGAAGGATCTGTCCACCCGTTGCGGTAAGTGAAGTTGAGCTGCAGACCGGAAATGTCGTCCTCGAATGAAGGAAGGACGGCATAGAGCGGAGTTGAACTGCTCGACTTGAAGAACAAACAGTTGCCCGAAACCGCATAGCCGGAATTAGAACTGATGAACACCTGCGGGTAGTTGCTCCTGCTTTCGCTGCGGTTCAGGAAACGCCAGCAGCCGGGCATCATGTCATCAGGATAGTCGGAAGGAGTCGAGGAACTTGTACTCCCCGTGTAGTTATCAAAATTCTCGCTCCAAGGCAATTGGCTGCTGGTAATGGCTTCGCAATCGGTGTTGAAGCTTATCATGCTGCTCCATGAACTCCATACCGACTGGCCATAGACGGCGCGCACCTTGGCGGTGTAGAGGGTACCTGATGCGAGGTTTTCGATGGTGTAGGGAGTACTGTTGGTCGTAATGAGATGTTCCTCATCGTCGTCAATACAGATTTGCCACTGTGTGGCGGTGCCTTTCTTTTCCCAGCTGATGGTTGCCGTACTTGCGGTTATATCTGTGCAAGTCAGGTTAGTAGGTGCCAGATAGGGGGTAATGGTGATGTCGTCGATATAAATGCTGTTGCTTGAAAAGAGATTGTTAACAGCCTCAATCATGATGGCGACGTAGTTGCCTTGAGCATCATCAGGAATGGTATATAAGAATGGCTGGTAGGAAGTGGTCACCGATGGATTCCCTATGTTTGTAATCTCTTTGAATGTGCTGGCATCTGTAGGATCGGTCATCATACCCACCTTGAAGCTACTGCTTGTGTTGGTGGATTCTCCTTTTGCCCACAGTGTGATTTGCTTGCCTGCGAGATTCGCCATAGGGGGCAGAATGGCATATTGAGGTGATGTACTATCAGTGAAAGAACCAGAACTACTAAAGTATAGACAGTTGTGAGTGGAGTTGCTTCCACTGCTGTAGACGATGGGATAGCCCGAATTACTGTTGTCAGTACTTGTGTTGATGTAATGCCAACTTAAGGGTAGGTTGTTAGTGGCGTTGGAAGTGGCCCCCCCGTAGCTGTCGAAGTTCTCCGTCCACGGATAGGTGGTAATTGCCTCTACTATCGTTTTGAATTTCAGCACCTCGCTCCATGTGCCATAGTCCTCACCGCTATAAGCGCGCACCTTAGCATAATAGTAGGTGGCTGGCTGCAAATTGGTCAGGTTGTAGGTATGAGAGGACACATTGACTGTTGTGGTTGTGGCATCATTAAAGCTATCGCTGGTGCTATAGGTCACCTGCCACTGTTTGGCCTTGCCAGCCGTCCAAGTGATAGTGGCCGAGTTTGGAGTGATGCCAGTAGCGGCCAGGCCGGTGGGTGTGGGTATTCTGAACGTCGCACTGACTATAACATTGTCATTAGGCATGTTGAAGGTGTAGTGCGTGTCATCAACCTTCGTGGCCTCTTTATCGTCGTACCTCACGTAGCCCACTTCGTACCCGGCATCAGGCACAACGGTCAGGGTGATGAGGGTACCCGAGGTGGCCGATGTGGGGCTGGCCTCAACGGTGCCGTGGACACAATCGTCTATGATTACATTGTGTGCGGTCGCCACCGTGCTCTCTTTGAAGCAGGCGGTATAGATGCCAGCCGTTTCGTCGCCTACGGTGAAGCTGTAGGGATTTTGGGTCGAGACATAGTTTTCGTCTTCTCCATGCTTCCATCCATCGAACTCATAGCCGTCCTTGGACGTGGCCTTCAGGCGTACAGCGTCGCCGTTCACTGCCACAAGCTTGTTATCCAATATTGCCGCCACACCCTCGTTTTCACTCTGCACTTTCACGCGGGAGAAGTTGGCATAGATGTTAAAAGTGGTTATTGTTCCGATAGCACCATTTAATGTAAGCTTTGCATGATCGTCTGTTGAAACGATGTCGCTGCTATGGGTGGCAGCTTGATCCATTGACCAACCAACGAAAAGATAGTTGGCAGGCACATCGCTGTAAGAGAACCAGAAATCCGCACTATTGTCCTGTTTCATTACAGACCAATAGTTTTCGTGAAGGTTTTCGCCCGTAGCATTTTCAGCATCACTTACATAGACCCTGCCTATTCCTGTAGGATTTTTCTTAACGTTAATGTTAAATGTTGATGAAAACCCTGCAAACGCCTGCATACCCAATGCCAACATGGAAACGAGGAACAGGGCTCTTAAATGATAAAATAATTGTTTTGTTTTCATTGCTAATTTGTATTTATGTTCATTATTCTATTGATTCTTGACGGATTGCTGCCCTAATGCGCAACTGATGCTCCTCAAGGCGATGGCTGCTGCCACAAGCCTGTGGGCGGCAATGAGCTGCGAGGTGACGAGCGGTGCGGCGATGGCAAGCAGCAGCAATACGATGCCATAGAGCAGACTGAGCCGGCGGTAGAAAGCACGGCGGCGACAGCATAGCCACATCGCAAGCGGCAGGGGCGAGAAGAGGAGCAGACACCAGTTCCATTGTTGGCCGAAGAGACGGCTCACCAACACCAGATAGAGCAGCACCACGCCCAACAAGGCTTGCACTGCGAGGAGCACCACGTCGACCGAAAGCGCCACGCGCCCCCACCCCCAAAGCCACTGGCCCAGGGTGAGCAGCAGCACCAGTGCCAGCAGGATGATGGCAAGGTGCAGGGGCGTGAACCATGAAGGATGTAACGAAAGGGTTTGCGGCTGGAGTTGCCGGGGCTGCCCTGTCAGGGCTGGGCGCTCGCTACCATCAGTGCCGATAATGACGGCGTGGCTCAGCACCTCGCCGATGGTCTCCGGCGCCACATACATCTCCTGGGGCGGGTTCCAGTCGGCCTTGGTTCCCCATAAAGTCATCAGCACAAACTGCATCCACGGCACATGGCGTGAGTAGCGCAAAAAGCACTGCGACGGGCGTTGGCGCATCACTTCCGGCCACTCCTTCACCACCAAACGTTCATCTATCAACTGACTCTGCAAAGCGATGAGGCACATCGATGTGCAGTTATGGTAAAGGAAATCGAACTGCGTATTGATGCCCACCATCATGTTCTGGTCCAATCGCCGCCATAGTTCCTGTTTCTCCTTTGGAGTCAAGTTCAACGTATATTGCACGATGCTGCGTCCCTCGCCTTTGAAGCGTTGCAGATAGGTTGGTGTTTCCATAGCCAAGAAACCGGCCGGCGAGCGACCGCTGAAGAAGACCAAGTAGTCGGTGGCTGCAATGCCGGTGTTCATCTCGAAGCTGAAACAATAGTCCAGTCCGTAGACAGGGCATTCCATGCGCAGTGCACAGTGGCCCAACGAGGAGTAGACTTCTTCTCCAGGCGAAGCCACAATGAGGCTGGCCGTCACGAAGCCGTCAGTCTGGCGTAGTGAGTCGGCCTCGGCTTCCGTCGGTGTCCTAACGGAGTCGGGATGTATGCCAACCTCTCCCCACGCCGTTGCTCCCTTCAGCAGAAGCAACGCAGCAATGAAAAGCCTGTGCATGATGGTCGTCAGCAGTCTCATTTTTGTCGATTTGACACAATTTGTCAATATTTGGGTACAAATTTACGCAAAAACAGCGTTATGGCAAAAGAATCTGGGCAGAAAATGAGAGCGGGGCTTCAAATTAATAATCTAAAAATGAAAAAACTTGGTAATATATAAGAAAACAATGGGAAAGAATAATTACTTGGCGCGATAATCCGCTTGGTCCGCTTGGCCGTAGGGGTAGACCTTGTGTCTGCCCGCAAGTGGAAGAAAAAACTTCTACCCATGCGGGCAGACACAAGGTCTGCCCCTACGATGTGGGTGGGTTAGCACCTATTTACGGTTACATAAATGGCTGCGCGGTGCTGGCAGATAGATGCTATTTGCCTACGCCCTCCACCTTGTATCCTGCTTGGCGCAGCAGGTGGAGCACGCCCTTCGTGCCGGGCAGATGGCCGGCGCCTACGGCGAAGAGGGTGGGTTTCTGAGCCATGAGGGCGGGCATCTTCGTCAACCAGTCGGCATTGCGGTTGTCAATGAGCGCGGCATTCTCTTCTGGCGTTGTATCGCAGCTATTGTTCAGCTTCTGGTCCATGGCCTCTTTGATAGCTTCAAGGTCTTGTGCGAAATAGGCTTTGACGATACCGTCGGTCATCTTGTCCATACTGTCGGCATTGTCCACTTGGCACATCAGCAGCTCTTTCTGTCGCTCCAACGTCTGTCCGTTGTAGAGCACCTTGACTTGGAAAGCGATGGTCTCCAGACCTCCCACGCCTTTGCCTTGTGCTCGCGCCTGTTTCTGGAAATAGTCGTCGAAGCTGTTCTGCAAATCCATGTTGCCCCCCTTCTTGACAAAGCCCAAGACGGTGAGGGCGGTGCTCAGCGCCGATGGCGTCATCTTGTTCATCTGCTGCTTCAGAATGGGGTTGGTCATGTCCATACCCATCAGCTCTTTCATGTAGGCGTTCAGGCGGCCCATCTCTTCCGCGCTGAGCAGACGGTCGAGGGTCATGTCGCCAGGCAACATCAGGGCCTGCTGCATCATGGCCACGCTGTCGGCTCCCAAAGCTTCAGACATCACCAGCTCACCATACGTCTGCTGGCAGTGGTCCATGGCCTGTCGCATGCCAGGGATGGAATCGACAAACGACACGGGAGCCAGATGATAGGTGCCCACGATGTAGGAGGGCGACTTCAGCCCGTTGCCCGAAATCTTGTAGAGCAGCTGTGCCGACGAGGTCAGCGCTGCTGCTGTGAACGCGAATAACAGAAAGAATCTTTTCATTTAGTTTAGGGGTGAGGGTGGAGGGTTAAAGGTGGAGGGTGGAGGGTGGAGGGTGGAAGGTTAAAGGTGGAAGGTGGAAGGTGGAGGGTGGATGGAGAATAGTGGAGGGGTGAGGGTGGAGGGTTAAAGGTGGAGGGTTAAAGGTGGAGGGTGGAAGGAGAATAGTGGAGGGGTGAGGGTGGAGGGTGGAAGGTGGAGGGTGGAAGGAGAATAGTGGAGGGGTGAGGGTGGAGAGTGGAAGGTGGAGGGTGGAATTACAAACGGAGTTGGAACAGCAGAACTATTCTCCTTTAACCCTCCACCTTTAACCTTTAACCTTTAACCTTCAACCCTCCACCTTTAACCTTCAACCCTCCACCTTTAACCTTTAACCTTTAACCTTCAACCCTCCACCTTCAACCACTCACCTCTCAGCAGATTAATGGTTGCGGAGGTTCCACTTGGAGTTGTCGCTGGCGAAGTCGTAGACGGCCAAGGTGGGCGTGCTGTCGGCTGCGGAGTAGAGGCAATACTTCTGGTTCTTGCCCTGCTGTCCGGGGATGACGTAGGGCATGATGCGATAGGTGCCGTCGGTGAGCTGCTCGATGCGCCACAGCTGCTCCTGCAGTCCGGCATACTCCTTGGCGATGACCTCCAGGTTGTCGGTAGCGGTGAGTGCACGGTTGGTGCCCTCAATCTTTATCTCGTAGAGCGGTCCGCAGATGGTGCCACCCTTCTGGGGCACGGGCGTCACCTGCCAACGCTGGTGGGGACGGAACATATAGTCGCCGCAGCGCACAGGAACGTCGCCTTCGGGCCATTTGCCCTGCACCTCGGCCAGCGTCTGGTTGGCCACGGGCTGTGGGGGTGCGGCATTCTGCTGTGGGCGGCCGAAGCCACCCTGACGGGCCACATTCATGCGCACGAAGTCGACGGCCAGCTCCAGGGCATAGCCACGGCGCTCGCTCTCAATCTCGTAAACACCGTCCTTGATTTGGTCGCCAGCGTAGGGCCAGTCGTTCTTCCAAAGCAGCGGACGGATGGCCAGTGTGGAGCGTCCGCCCATGTCGAAGTCGGCCTCCCAGTGGAACGACATAATCTCCACGCCGTCGTCGACGATGGTGCGTCCAAAGTGTCCGGCACCCGTCTTGCGGTCGCCAGCGGCGATGACCATGCGTCCTCCGCCGTGATACATGTCGCGTCCCACATTATCTATATATGGGCCTTCCACCGAGCGCGAGCGTCCCACCACGATGTTGTAGGTGCTGTTCACACCGTCGCAGCAGGTGCCGTGCGTGCCCAGCAGGTAGTACCAGCCGTTGCGATAGATGAGGTCGGTGGCCTCGCAGTCGATGGCGATGTCCTTCTCCTTGTTGCCGCTGACGCGGTAGCCCGTCGTCGGGTCGAGCTCGATGAGCCGGATGGTGCCGAAGTAGGTGCCGTAGCTGGCCCACAGACGACCCGTTGTGGGGTCGAGGAGCAGACCGGGGTCGATGGCATCCTGGTCTTCCATGCCGTCGCTGCTACACACCTCCACGGCGGTGGTCCACTTGAAGTCGGGCGACTTCGGGTCGAGCGTCTTGTTCCACATGGTGAGGATGCGGCCGCTGTGGCCGCCGCCCAGTCCGCCGCCGGTGGCGCCATAGATGCAGAGGTAGCGGTCGCCAATCTTCATCACGTCGGGGGCAGCGCCACCGCCGGGACGCTCGGCTCCGCTGTGCCAGCTCCAGCCATCATCCGAGATGAGGCCACCGCCGCCGGTGCCAAAGGTGTAGTACTTGCCCTCACACTCGGCGAGGGTCGAAGGGTCGTGGATGAAAGGCGCACCCGTCTGCGCCCCTGCGGGGCTAAATGTAAAATTAGAAATGATAAATGCTATCAATCCCAGGTATTTTGTCTTCATAATTTGTGCAATTCGTTTTAATTCGTTGTTTCGGGGTTTTCGATGTTTTTTTCGTTATCTCGTTATGACGTTATAACGTTATTTCGAATTCGTCGTTACCTTATAGTTGGTTACGGGTTTGCCTTTCTCGTCGACGAAGCGGACGCAGAAATCGCTCATGCCAGGGCCGTTGATGACGGCACCACGCAGGATGTTGCGGCCTTTCTTCAGTGTGAGACGTGCCGACATGGCATCGTCCTTCACCATGCGGCGGTCGCCGCTAAGCAGCAGGGTCTCCTCGCCATTGAGCCACCACATCGAAGCGGAGTTGGAGCCTACGGCCAGACGGATGTTCGGGATGTCCTCGTCGCACTCGATGATGGTGACGGCCCAGAAGAGCACACCGTAGACCTTCTCGCCCCACTTCTCGGCGAAGCGGAAGAGCTTCACGTTCATGTTCTCGCTGTCGAGTGCATGCCAGGTGAGCGTCTGCTTGACGGTCTTCACCTGCGGCTGCTGAGGCTGCTGCTGTGCGCCAAAGCCACGGCCAAAGCCGGCGGGAGCCTGCTCCTGCTTGAACTCAGCCTTCACCTTCTGCCCGTCCTTGGGCACGATGGTCATCTGGTCTTTGAAATACACTCTGTTGAAATGCTCGCGCAGATAGCTGTCGGTGAAGACGGTGTTGCCGCTGTTGGGCTTGTCGAGCGGCTCCAGCACCAGCCAACGGCGGATGAAGCCCTCGTTGTCGGGCTGTGCCGACGGGGTGGTGACGGGCGAGAAATACTTGGGACGGTTCTTGAACTGCACCCAGTCGACGGTGACGGCACCGTTGCCCTCGTTGGTGATGACGAGGTCGGTCGTGCCCTTCGGCGTGTATTCCAGGGTGGCCGTCTGCGTGAGCCACTGACCCCGCAGGTCGCGGTTGAAGCGGCCCATCATGGGGTTGGCGGCAGCTCCTGCGGGAGGCTCTGGCGGGCGGACGGTCATCTTGAAGCGAGCGATGACCTTGCCCTTGGCATTCTTCTCGCGCAGGCAGAACTCGGTGTCGTCGGCAGCCTTGGCCGAGAGAATCAGATAGCCGTCGGTGATGCAGTCGAAGTCCACATCCTTATACATCGACCAGCTGCCCTTCTTCGGCATCGTGACACCCATGCCGCGCATATAGTTCGTGGTGTCGACATAGGTAGTGGTGACGTCGGCACTGGCCTGGCTGTAGCGGTCTATCTCAATCTTCTCCGTAGCCTGGTTGATGCCTACGCCGCGCATGGTCTCCTTCACCTCCTGAATGGTGCCGTCGGCATTGAAGTACAGTTTCTCAATGCAGGCCGAGCGGCGCTTGTCGTCCTTGGGCGAGAAGAAGTTGGTGTGGTAGAAGATGTACCACTGGCCCTTGTAGTTGATGATGCTGTGGTGGTTGGTCCAGCAGCCGTTGGGATGCTCGGCCATAATCAGTCCTTTGTATTCGTAGGGGCCCATGGGGTTCTTGCTCATGGCATATCCCAGCACCTCGGTGTTCTCACGCACGTAGGGATAAGTAAGGTAATAGTTGCCATTGTATTCGAAGGCGAAAGGCCCCTCGGCCTGACGGTTGGGCAGCCCCTGCAAGCAGTTGACGCCCACCATCTCCACTTCGCGGTTGCCCCACTTCACGGTTTCCCTTGGGTTGTCGTCGGCCAGTTCCTTCATGTTCTCCTTGAGCTTGGCGCAGCGTCCGTTGCCCCAGAAGATATAGGCGTTGCCATCGGAAGCCTGCAGCACGCACGGGTCGATGCCGTTGATGCCCTTTATCGACTCCTTCTCGGGGATGAACGGTCCCTCAGGCTTGTCGGCGATGGCCACACCCACGGCAAAGCCGCCACCAGCAGCGGGAGCCGAGGGGAAATAGAAATAGTACTTCCCGTTGCGATAGACGCAGTCGGGTGCCCACATGGAGTAGGAGTTGGGACGCACCCAGGGCACCTTGTTCTGCGTGACAATCACGCCGTGGTCGGTCCAGTCGGTGAGGTTTTCCGACGAGAAGACGTGATAGTCTTCCATGCAGAACCAGTCTTGGCGCTGCCCTGCGGGGGGCAAGATGTCGTGCGAGGGGTAGAGATACACCTTCCCGTTGAACACGCGTGCCGTTGGGTCGGCCGTGTACAGGTTGCGGATGATGGGGTTTTGGGCCGCCATGGCCATCGGCAGGGCGGCGAGCAGCAACAAAAGGGTTTTCTTCATTGGTAGAAAGAATTTGGTAATTACATAATAATTTGTGCAAAGATAAAGATTATCCATGTAAAGAACTTTTTCCCGTGTAACAAAGTTTTTCTTATTTATTCCCACTTGTTTCTTCGCCCAATGATTCAAACGTTTTTCTTTGAAAACACAAACTTGCGCTAAGTCATGCAAATAAACAAATTAGCCAAAGACTTCTCGATTTATTGGGCTGTTTGGAATAACAATGCTACCTTTGCACCATCATTTCGAAAAAGACTGATGTATAAGTTCAAACCGCTGCTGAAGCAGACGCTGTGGGGAGGCGACAAAATCATCCCCTTCAAACGACTCGACGTCACCATGGACCATGTGGGCGAGAGCTGGGAAATATCGGGCGTGGAAGGCCTGGAGACCGTGGTGGCCAACGGCCCCGACGCGGGGAAGACGCTCAACACGCTGGTGAGGGAACAGAAGAGCGCCCTGGTGGGACAGGCTAACTACGAGCGCTTCGGCGATGAGTTTCCGCTGCTCGTCAAGTTCATCGACGCCCACCGCGACCTCTCCATACAGGTGCACCCCAACGACGAGGTGGCCCAGCGCCACGGCAAGGAGCACGGCAAGACGGAGATGTGGTTCTGCTTAGGCGGCGAGCCGGGTGCCTCGCTCTATTGCGGACTGAAGCAGCACATCACCCCTGAGCTGTATGCGCAGATGGTGGCCAACGACACCATCACCGATGCGCTGGCCCGCTACGACGTGCACGAAGGCGACGTGTTCTTCATCCCCGCCGGGCGCATCCACGCCATCGGTGCCGGCAGCATGGTGGCCGAGATTCAGCAGACGAGCGACATCACCTATCGCATCTACGACTACAAGCGGCGCGACAAGGACGGGAACCTGCGCCAGCTGCACACCCGCGAGGCCGCCGAGGCCATCGACTACACGGTGAAGGACAACTACCGCACGCCCTACGAGGTGGAGAAGAACGTGCCCGAGCAACTGGTGGAGTGCCCCTATTTCACGACAGCCCTCTACGACCTCGACGAGCCGATGCTCCTCGACTACAGCGAGCTTGACTCCTTCGTCATCCTGATGGGATTGAAGGGCGAGGGCATGCTCACGGCCGATGGCGAAACGTTCACCCTACGGGCCGGAGAGACCATCCTTCTGCCCGCCACCACCCAAGAGGTGAAAGTGGAGGGAGAGCTGAAGTTCTTGGAAACGTACGTATAAATAAGCCCCAAGCCCCCCCTTCAGCCCCCGAGGGGGCTACTATAGTCTTGCTAACGAGCTTAACTATAGTAGCCCCCTCGGGGGCTGAAGGGGGGGGCTTGTTGTTCTTAGAACTTTGCCATCTTGATGGCCACCACGGCGCACTCGTCGCCCTTGTTGCCCAGTCGGCCACCGGCACGGTCGAGTGCCTGTTGGCGGTCGTTGGTGGTCAGCAGACCGTAGACCACGGGGATGTTGCTGGTGGCATTCAGGCGGGCGATGCCTTGGGTGACACCTTGGCAGATGTAGTCGAAATGGGGCGTCTCGCCACGGATGACGCTACCCAGGATGATGACGGCATCGTAGCCGTCGTTGAGGGTCATCTGATGGGCGCCATAAATCAGCTCGAAGCTGCCGGGCACCGTCTTCACGTGGATGTTCTCAGGCAGCGCACCATGCTTCTCGAGCGTGTTCACGCAGCCATCGAGCAGGGCCTGTGTCACTTCCGGGTTCCACTCAGCCACCACGATGCCGAAGATCATGTTCGACGCATCGGGCACCTTGGCGGCATTGTAATCAGAGAGGTTGCGGGTGGCCATCGGCTTACTCGGCTACGCGAGCGATGTACTCGTCGATCATATCAACGTATTGCGACGACTCGGAGTAGCTCTCCATAGCCTTCACCTTCTGATAGAGTTTCAGGGCCTCGGCCTTCTTGCCCTGGCCTTCCAGTATCTCACCAGCCTGGATGTAGTAGATGGGCGACTGCAGGATGTTGTCGGCCTTCTCGGCAGCCTTGGTGAGCGTGCTCACGGCCTTGTCGAGCTGGTTCACGTGTGCGTAGGCATTGCCCAGGGCACCCAGAGCGGCGGGCGACACCAGGAAATCGCCGGCATCGTCGAACTTCTCCAGATATTTCACGGCATTCTCCCACTGGTCCATGTGTGCGTAGCAGAGTCCAGCATAGAGGTTGGCCAGGTTGCCAGCCTTGGTCGACGAGTACTCGTCGGCAATCTGCAGGAATCCCTTCGTGCCTGTGCTGTCGCCATTGAGGGCCACTGCGAAGTCCTTCTCGCTGAAGCTGCTCATAGCCATCTGCATGGCCAGCTCAGGCACCTGCATGGCGGTCTGAGCCTCTTCCAGCTTGTTGGCTTTGTAGTTGTTGTAGATGATGACGCCAGCCACAATCACTATCAGGGCCACCACGGCTCCGATGAGCAGGTTCTTGTACTTGAGGATGAAATCCTCGTGCTTGTTCAGTGCCGGCTGTGTCTCAGGGGCACTTGCGTTTGCAATTTTCTTTGCCATTTCTTGGTCTATTTTCTTTTGTTTCTTTATGTTCACAAGTTTTGCGGGCGCAAAATTACTCAAAATCTTGCACATACTGAAATTTATTTCCGACTTTTTTTGTTTTTCAGCGTGAAAAGCAGTAATTTTGCAGATAATTTATGGTTTTAGAACAGCTTTCCATCGTCAACTACAAGAATATTGCCGAGTCAACGTTGCGCTTCTCGCCGAAGATCAATTGCTTCGTCGGCCACAACGGGGCGGGCAAGACCAACGTGCTCGATGCCATCTATTTCCTCTCCTTCTGCCACTCCGCCACCACGGTGCAAGACCAGCTGGTGCTGCGCCACCAGCAGGAGTTCTTCGTGATAGAGGGGGAGTATAGCCCCCTCCAACCTACTCAACAAGAGGATAGCCCCCTCCAACCTCCCCCAAGGGGGGGAGGCTTTCCAACCACCCCATCCGTTCAAGAGAGCAGTTCATCCCCCTACCCTACCCCAGCGGTGGGAAGCGAACCCCTTCAAACTACCCCGTCGGAGGGAGACAAAACTCTTCAAGCCACCTCGTTAGGTGAAGGTTTAAAGATTTTCTGCGGCATGAAGCGGGGCACGAAGAAGCATTTCAAGCGCGATGGAAAGGAGTATAAGCGACTGTCGGAGCACATAGGACTGATTCCCATCGTGATGGTGTCGCCGTCGGACAACCTGCTGATTGAGGGGGGCAGCGAGGAGCGTCGCCGACTGCTCGACCAGGTGATAGCCCAGACCGACCGCCTGTATATCGACGCCCTGAACCGATATAACAAGGCGTTGCAGCAGCGCAATGCCTTGCTGCGCGACGAGGAGCACGAGCCAGACCCCACGCTGATGGATGTGCTGGAGGAGGAGATGGCGCGACAGGGCGAAGCCGTGAGCCGCAGTCGCAGCATGCTGGTGGAGCAGCTGACACCACTCTTCCAGCAGTTCTACCAGCGCATCGCCGACGGGCACGAGCAGGTGGCGCTGAGCTATGTGAGCCATTGCCAGCGGGGTCCACTGCTCGACGTGATTCGACGCGACCGGATGAAGGACCGCGCCGTGGGCTACTCGCTACATGGCATCCACCGCGACGATCTCGACATCCTGCTCGACGGCCATCCCATGCGCCGCGAGGGTAGCCAAGGACAGCTGAAGACCTTTGTCATCGCCCTGAAGCTGGCACAATACGAACTACTGCGCCAGCACGGCACCAACGGCGAACAGCCACTGCTGCTGCTCGACGACATTTTTGACAAGCTCGACGCGCATCGGGTGGAGCATATCATCCAGTTGGTGGCCAGCCAGCAGTTTGGACAGATATTCATCACCGACACCAACCGCGACCACCTGGACCAAATCCTTTCGCACGGCGATTTCGATTACCGCCTTTTCAACGTCAGCAATGGGCAAATAGAATAAGGTAACGCCACCGAAAAAAATCTCGTACGAGATTTTTCAAAAAGTCGTTACCGTTTTTCAAAAAGTCGTTACCAAATTTTCGAGAGGCGTTAGCGGGTGTTTTTTAACCCAAACAGTCGATAAAACCAATTAGGGATAAACTACGCGCAGCCACTCCCCTTCTGAACCCTCCCCTTGAAGGGAGGGGAAGGGCTGCACGACCAAATCAAATAATTAGAAATCCCCTATAGCATATAAACAAACGATTTGTTTTGTGTCTTTTTGAGACCATTCTGCATTTTTCTCCACATTCCTTGTGCCTTCCATTTTTTTTCGTACCTTTGCAGCAAATATTTCGTTTAACTAAAAAACAAAGCTATGAAGAAAAAGATGATGATTGCTGCCGTAGCACTCTTTTGCGCTACCGTAGCACAAGCCCAGTTAAGAGTTTCCAGCCAGGGAAAAGTAGCCGTTGGAACGACGAGTCTTTTCAAATGTTGAGCTGTCTTTTGAAGCAGGTGCAAGTCTTGAAATAAAAAATGGTGGTGTCTTAATACCTCGAAACCACCTTATAATTCCTTTAGGTGTGGAGATCAAGATTGAGCAAGGACAAATAGTGTTAAATGATGAAGATGATTGATTGACGATAAAAGGGAAATCTATAACTTTGTGTAACAATATTACTGATTATCGTTATGGGCATAAGATTTTTGACAACATTCATGCTGCTGGAATTCTGTTTTGTGGCACGCCCACAGGTAATAGCTGCCCCAGTATCACACCAACTGGTGGAGGAGGGCAGGTCTTGGAAGACAGAAGTGATTGACACGGAATCAGGGGTGCAGCCATCGACGCATTCACACTATATCAAGGGCGACACTCTGATATATAATGAGACATGGAAGAAAGTGTTTTTCAGCAAGGAGGGGCAGGAAGATTCCTATTTTGCGGCCATGCGTGAGGAAGGACAAAAGGTGTATGCCATAGCAAGTGGCTGCGACACGCCTCGACTTCTCTATGACTTTAGCCTTCAAGTGGGCGACACGCCCATTTGTATTTCCGAGTCCAAACTGTGCGGGGCTTTCGATTGTTTGATTGAATCAACGGAGTCACTCAATTATGATGACTGGTACACAAGGATGGAGTTGAAACATATTGATGTTATCAATGTCAATGGGCAGGAACGCCGGCGCTTTATTTTCGAGTCTGACTACTCGGCCTGTTCGCGCAAGCTCTCTGATTTTTCGTATCCCGCCCTTGTATGGGTCGAAGGAATAGGCTCTTGTGGTGGTCCTTTCTTGTCATGGAGCAAGCCAACGCCGGAAAGCAGGTTGACTTGCTACTTGGATGGCAACGTCATTTTTGAGGATGAAGACTTCTATGTTCCAGGAGCTACAGATGACATTAACCAGCATACATCAGTCTATGCATTCGGCAAAGATGAGAAGTACGACCTGCAGGGCCGCCGCATTGATGCCACACCAGCCAAGGGTGTCTACATCAGAAACGGACGGAAGCAGGTGGTGCGCTGAGCTTTATGAGACTGTTGGCCATTTAGGCCGTTGGCGCGGTCTAAACGCCTATACCTATTATTTGAATTCGTGGAAAGAATTACTCACATTAGGTGACTTCTATTAATTCGTTTCATTGCGCAGCCCTTCCCCTCCCTTCAAGGGGAGGGGCGGGGGTGGGGTCTCTATCTTTCTGGCAATGAAGATTATACAGACCCCACCCCTCGCTCGGCCGAAGGACGCTTGCAAGGCAAGAACCCCTCCCCTTGAAGAAAGGGGAGTGGCTGCGCATTGTTCTTGTCTTTTATAAGAACACAAATATTTATTCCTATTTCTTGATGCGGATGATATTGAGCGAATAGGGCGGGATGTCCAGCGTCACGCTGTTGCCGACAGGGCTGAGGAGCTGGTCAACGGGATGGATGCGGGTGGGCTCCTGCAGGGTGTTCTCGTCGGTGCCCTCGTTGGCAGCCAGGCGCACCAGACGTGCCTCGCGCGGGGTGAAGTTCTTCAGGTTCAGGGCGGCGGTGGTCATCATGTGGCTGGTGTTCGCCACCTTCACGATGAGTTCGCCGGCGCGGTCGTCGATGGTGGCACTGCTGAAGATGCCCTTCGACTTGTCTTGCTTCAGCACGGTGTCGAAGACGAGGTCGTCGCCAAGCCACGCCTTCACGCTGTCGCCAGCCACCTGCAAGGTGATGTCGTACCAACGCCCCTCTTGCACTCGGCCTCGGCGGGTGACAGTCTGCAGCTTGCCGCCCGAGCTTATCTGCTCGATGGCATGCTGCGTGTTGCCCCATCCGCCGAAGTTGAGCCAACAGTAGTTCTTCTCGTCCACATAATTAAATATAATGAGGAAACCCTCGGCACCACGGTCCTTGCGGGCACGGAACTTGGCGGTGTAGTGGTCGCTGTCGATGACGTTCTTCTCCAAGCAGATGGCTCCCTGCTGCCTGCCCGATTGCCTCAGCGTGTTGCCCTCCTTCTTCCAGTTGCCACTGACGATGTCGATGTCCTTCTCCGTTTGGAACGACGCCTGGGTGTCCCATGTGCCGAAGCCTATGCGACTCGTCTTCGGCGTTATCGGCTTCTGCAGCAAGCCCTTATAGGGATTGGTCTGGCTCACCTTCACCACCTGCGTGCCGATGTGCTGGGGCATGAGCTGCTGCACGTAGTAGCTGGGGGTGCCCATCACACGGCTGCTGCTGAAGCGAATCATGTCGGGGCGCCAGCGCGCATCGTTCTCGTTGACGAAGATGGGGGCGTAGGAGGCCAGCTCCACCACGTCGCTGTTGTTCTCCATACCCATCATGTAGACGGCCTCGCCCAGGGCGGCGTTCATGTTGCCCAGGTTGCCGAAGCCATCGGTCACGGCATACTCGCCCACGTAGACCTTCGGCCCACGACGGTCGTAGCTGTCGTATTTGTGGAATGCCTCGGCAAACCAGCTGGGGTTGCGGTAGTAGTGCTCGTCGAGCAGGTCAACGGGCAGCGACGAGTTCCACTTCGGGTTGTCGTCGCCCCAGGCCACCACGTTGCCAATGATTTTCATCTGCGGATACTTGGCGCGGATGGCCTTGTAGAACTGGTCGTAGCGCTCGTAGTAGTGGTCGCTCTGCTGGCGCGGGTCGGGCTGGTTGTTCTCGTTGCCCACCTTGGCGCGCAGGGCACCATACTTCGACGTGGTGGGGCCGTTGGCATACTCGATGGCGTTCAGGCACTCGTCGATCCAAGGCTGTATGCTGTCGTAGGGTGTCATGCCTCCATGCCACAGACCCACGTTGACCACGTAGAGGGGCTTGGCGCCCAGGTCTTCGGCCAGCTGCAGATACTCGTGATAGCCCAAGCCATCGGTGGTGCGGTAGCCCCAGTTCACGTTCCAGTGACCCTCACGCTCCTCGATGGGGCCAATGGTGCGCTCCCAGCGGAAAGCGTTGTCGGGACTCTCCTGTCCCTCCACGAAGCAGCCGCCGGGGAAGCGCATGAACTTCGGGTGCATCTGCCACAGCATGTTGGCCAGGTCGGGGCGCATGCCGTTGGGGCGGTTCTTAAACGTGGGCGGGAAGAGGCTCACCATGTCGAGCTGAACAGTGCCCACACCGTCGAAGACGAGGACGAACTGCGACTGTGGGTCGTTGGCATTGCTCAGCAGGGTGGCCTCATATTTCTTCCACTCCTTCGACTTCGCGTCGAGGGTGATGGCGGCCTCAGCATAAATCTCCTCGCCCTTCTGTGAGCAGAGGGTGGCCTTCACGGCTCCGCCCTTGTATTTCGTGGCCTTGGCCCAGAAACTGAGCTGGTAGGTGCGTCCCTGCACGGCATTGATGCCCCAGAAGCCCTCGTTGACCAGACAGACGGGTATCTGCGGCGTGGCCATGATGTCGAGCTGCAGGGCATTGTGCTGCACACTGTTGAGTAGCGGGGTCTTCTTTGAAGGCTGAATCAGCTTTGCCGAGAGCTGCGAGGGGGCGGCAGCAAAGGTGGTCCACCCCTGCATGTCGGCGGGAGCCCCGAAGCGGGGGCCGTCCTCGAACGAACGGTTGCGGATGAGCTCGGCATAGAGGCCGCCGTCGGCAGCGTGGTTGATGTCTTCGTAGAAGATGCCGTAGAGCATGGGACTCACGCGCGGACCGCGCTGTTGGGCATCGATGTCGATGCTCACTTGCGCATGGGCACACAGCATGGGCAGCGTGCATGCGGCTGAAAGGAGGATGTGCTTAATGGTCATAGTTGTTAGGGATGATAAAAATGAAAGATTTGACAAAATTAGTGTAAAAAAGCCGAACGGACGGCCATTTTTTCGTTAATTATCCATAAAAAGCACGTCGAAGGGGGCAAAAAGCTTGCGCAGTATCATCCGAAACACTAATTTTGCACGCAGTATCATGGGCTTGACTGGATTTGACGGCAAGATGAAATGGTACGTAAGCATGCGGAGTGACGACTGTGTTCTCCATAATCAATTCGGTCGAAAATTAATTGGCAACAATGAGTATGCTCTCGCTGCTTGATTGAAGTATAGTAGATCGTTAGCTTAATTCCGTCACAAGGTGACAGAACGAGACGTCGCTCCGAGGATGTTGTTCCGAATCCAAAGAACAAGCGGCGCAGGTAAAATCGGGAATAGCCCTGTTGGGCCTCGACGGCGGGGTGAGATTCAGAGGATAAGGGTGCAGTTGGTGGCTCAGGTCTTGCTGCATCACGAAAACGAAGGCTGAGATAAGCATGTAGAAAGCGTATGGTTTCCTTGTGCGGACGAGGGTTCGACTCCCTCCAGGTCCACTAAAAAAGGCTGCACTTCGGTGCAGCCTTTTTTGATTGTCGGACTATTCGGACTAATCTGACAAGTCTGATTAATCTGAGTAATCCGAGTAATCCGAGTAATCCGACTAATCCGATTAATCCGACCAGTCGATTATCTATTCTTCATCCATATCGCCCACGGTGGAGGTGCTGTTTTCGCTGCTACGATACTCTTGCACGCTGTAAGGCCCGAGCAGTTGATGGCCCGTGGCGAGAGCCACCACAAGGGTGTCGGGGCTGGTGTATGTCTTTTTCATGGCTAAATAAATGATGAACCTACTCTAATGTTGATGGTGTACTCGATGCCGGCATCCCACTCGCCGTCGAGCGTAAGCGTCTTGGTCTTCTGCGTGCCGTCCACCGTGTAGGTCAGCACCAACTCCATCCCCTGCTTTGACTGGGGGATGACGAAGAAGTATTTGCAGGGCAGCTGGGTGTAGTCGTTGGCTTTCAGGGTGATGTCGCCATTGGTGAGGGTGAAATATTTTTCACCAGAAACGTTCTTCCAGCCCTCGTTATAGTGATACTCGCCCTGGTTCTTCACCTTGAGGAGCACCACGCTTTTCACGGTGATATCGCTGGCCGCTACGGTGTTAGTTTTGCAGATAGAGAACTTCACAGCGGCGCAGGCATGGTCGAAGGAAAGCGACACTTTGCCATTAGCATCGCTATAGGCTATCTGTTCGTGCTTAGCCACCAGCAAGTCTTTCTGTGAGAACGCGTCCTCCTCCATAGTGAACGAGACGTAGGGGGAACCACCGTTGTAATTGAACGTACCCGCCGTGTTGGCATAGAAATCGATCTTATCGTTATTAGGCACAGGCCATTGGGGGTTATTCCACCCCTCATTGCTCTTGGTGAGGGGGGAAGAATAATTGCTCTGGTAATTCAATGTGAACGCGCTGAGCGACTCTGTGGTGATGGGAGCGGCGGTGCGGGTGGTGCCGTCCTCGTCGGTCAAGGCGTGCTCGGTCACCTCCACGGTGAGCAGCCGTGGTGCCTCTTCGGTGCCGTCATCCGAGGAACAGGCAACGAAACTGGCCACAGCCAACAACTGAAGAAAGGCTAATTTTTTCATTGCTTAGAACTTGATGTAAACGTTTTGCATAGTCTGAGTAAGGTCGACGGGTGTTTCGATGGTGTAGACACCTTGCTTCTCGGCACTGTAGTAGCGTAGCTGGGCCGTCGTTTCGCCATCGCGGAAGAAGCTTTCGCCTCTCCATCCTGTGAACAGTTTCTCATTGCGCACATAGACGCAACGGCACTCGCCATCGACGAAAGATGCCAGCATGTCGCCGTCGGTGACGGTGAAGGGCAGCTCGTCGGGCATCATCACGGCGGCAAAAGCCCTGTTCGGGTATTTGGAATTGCCGTCACCGGGTTCTACAATAATCCTGAAAGGGTCGTCGAGCAGGTCGTTGGGAGTGAAACAGGGCATGGCTTGGTAGACAAACAGGTGCTTCAGCTGGTTGTTGTAGTAGCGCAGCTCCATTTGGCGCTCGGTGTCTTCGCCGTGGCCCTTCACATGAATGAGATAGAGCACCATGCCGTCGGGATAGACATTGCGGTAGCCGATGCCACGGCACTCGCCATCGATGAAAACGGCCATGGGGTCGTCGTCGGTAGAGAAGGGCAGGAACTCACCGCCCAGCTCAAGCAGCACGTTCATGCTGTACTCAAACTTCGACGCATCGGGGACATGCCATGAGGGGGCGTCGTCGTGCCACGACCAGTCGATATGCCAGTCGGGGGCTGACGGCGTGGCGGAGAAAGGCGCGGTGAAGAGCGCAGGGGTGGGCTTCGTGTCCTCATCGCCATCGCTCGAAGAGCAGCCCCACGCCAGGGCGAGGAGTGCTGCGAACACCAGTGATTTTGTTATTGTCTTCATTGTTTGGTCGTTTGGGGGATTGGTCGTTTGGTCGTTTGGGGGATTGGTCGTTTGGTCGTTTGGGGGGTTGGGGGGAGAGATTAGTTGTTGTGCGAATGCGAAGCTTTGACCACTCGCTTCCTACCATTATATATATATACGCCGGTGGTGGTGGGACGCTTGTTGAGCTTGATGCCCTGCAGGGTGTACCAACCCGGCTGTGGCTGTGCGATGGGCACGAAGCTAATCATCGTGGGCTTGGTGGGCGTGCCGCTGAGTGCGTCGGCACGGAAGGCGAGCGCCTCGCCGGTGGTGGCGATGATGTCGCCGTCGCGCTCGATGGCAAACGACAGGGCAGTGTCGTGGGCAGTAGCATCGCCACTGATGCTGACGTAGAACACCGAGTCGATGGCTGTGGCCTCGCCGCGCACCTCGCCGTCGCTCAGGGCCACGAGGCGGTCGCCGTCCACCAGCTCCACGCCCTCCACGGCTGCCGCCAGCGTCATGGTGCTGGCGTAGGCGCTGACAGCGGGAGCAGAGGCGGTGCCGTCGCTGCTCTCGAAGAAGACGGAGCCGGGCTCGAAGAAGGGATACTCGAAGGTGACGGTGGTGGCCTTCTGACGATAGAGCATATATCCCTCGCCGGGCCTCATATAGCGCAGGTTACCCTTCCACTGGCGCGTGCCGTTGGCACCCTCGGTGAAGATGGCAAACTCCGTGCGGCTCTTCACCACGTCGCCGTCGGTAGCCTCGTCGAGATAGTCGGCCAGGGCGGTGGCGATGGGCAGGTTCATCATTGGTGTGTAGCCGATGCTGTTCCACTCGTTCTTCACAGTAATGGTGCGATAGATGGGCTGTCGCAGACAGAAGCCCATCAGCTCGAAGTGGACAGGACGCCCCACCTTGATGCGGTAGCTGCTGGCGGGAGTCACCATCACCGAGTTGAGCTTCGCGCCCATGTTGCTTATCCACTGGCCGTCCTCGAAGCGCAGCGCCAGGTTGTTGGCCTCGTCGGTGAGCATGTCGCCCTCTTGCCAGTCGTATTTGTTGAGTATCTCCTGGATGTTGCGGAAGTCGTTGTTGTAGACGTTGAACGAAATCCAGTTCCACCCCTTCGCCAATTCAAACTGCTGTATGTATTCGTCGTCGGCCCTCAGCACTACGGGTTCCTTGGCGGTGCCTTCGAAGCCGTTGGGCTTGAATTTGATGGTGGTCGAGGGTGTCAGCGCCAGCACCTTGCCTGTCTCGTTGTGCCAGAGCTTGAAGTTGAGTGACTTCTCCACGGCGAGGCTGTCGTAGACGGTGAGGAAGACGAGGCTCTCGGCGCGCACGGCGTCGTAGTCCACACGGCCTGTGCCCATGCAGCGCTCGCTCACGTCGAAGACGCCCACGATGTCTTTGCTGTCGGTGATGATGTCATCTTTTATTTGCACGCGAGCCACGATGTTCATCGAGTAATTGTGCATGGAGTCGTCAACCGCCCAGCGTGGGGCATCGTCATATACCCTCACGCTGATGGGCAACGGCTCGGAGAGCCCGTTCTCGTCGGTGAGGTAAATGATTTCATCGTAGGTGCCCACGTTGGCATCCTTGCTCACGGTGAAGCGTAGCGTCGCCTCGCCCTTCGCACTGATGACATCCTGTGGCACGTCGACACTGAGCCATCGTGGCAATGCTCTGATGGTATAGGTGTGGCTGGCGCCGCTGTGGTTGACAACGTTCACGCTGAAGGTGCTGGCTTGTCCGTAGCGGGCATCGTCGACCACCACTTTCTTCTTGTCCCAGCGCAGCGGGTTACGGTCGACGAAGACGGCCACGGTGGCTGGCGATGCCATGAAGTTGCCGTTCAGGTCGGGGATGTCGGCCACGGTGACGTAGATGGTGCGCTTGTTCACGCGGCTGTCCAGCTCGTCGATGTTCACCAACAGCTGGTTGTCGCGGCCCACGTAGCTGAAGTTCAAGTTGCGCAGCTCCTGATAGGCCTGTATCGGTGCGCCGATGTGCTGGTCTACATGAGCCATGATGACGTCGGGCGAGTCTACGAACACGGTGTCGCGCTCGTTGGTGGGTTTCCCATCGAGGTCGTAGTGCACCTTCTGGTTCAGCACGAAGGGCTTCAGGGCGATGTCGCCATTCTTCTGCCGCTCCTGGCGGTTGAAGTCGAGATAGGTGATGAGTCCCTTCTCCGAGCCTCCCAGCGCCTTGGTGCTGTAGCGTTGGATGAGCGCGGTGGGCAGTGCCTGCTCAAAGAGGACTATGCCGTCCACATTGCCGCTGAGGGCGTTCTGCTGGTGCATCACGTCGTTGTCGGCACCCTCTTCGTACCACACCATGTTGCCCAGATAGAAGTCGGTGCCCACCATGCCGCCCAGCTTCTCGGTGCTGAACGATGCCCTGAGCTTATTGTCAACGTAGATGTTGGCCACCTGCTGTGCGCGGTTCACGGTCATGGCATAGTGGTGCCAGGCGTCGTCGCTGAAGGTGGTGCCGAGTGCCTGCTCCATGCCGTTGGAGCGGTATTTCAGCGTGTCGGCCTCGAAGCCGATGAAGAATTTGTGTTTAGCCTCACGGTCGGTGGCGCGCCCCGAGCCATTGCTCAGCAGTGCACCGCGACCCTTGGCGTTGGTCTTGAACCAGAACATCAGCGTATAGTCTTGCTCTGGGGTGCGCTGGAAGAATCGCTCCTTCAGCTTCAGGCCTTTCACGTCGCGGGGAGCATCCCAGTCCACACGCAGCGACATGGCCCTGGGCTGTGCCCATGTGGCACCCTCCAGCTTCAGGTGGGCGCCTCCCTGTGCCTGGTCGGTGGCATACGTGCCGCTGCCCTCGTTCATGGGATAATAGTCGGTGAGTCCCATCTCGTAGCCCGTCAGCAGCTGGTTGCCATAGCTGTTGAGCAGCGTCAGGTCCATCACCCTGTTCCACACACGCCCTTGCAGCATGCGCCCCTTGAAGAAGCTGCGCTTGCTGACGTCGGGCTGGCTGGTGGAGCCGAAGACGAGTGAGCCATAGCCGGTGTAGGTCACGTCGTTGAGCGTGGCCGCCACGGTGTCGGTGAGAATGGAGAGGGTCTTCAGCTCTTTGTTGAGCACCATCGCCACCCGCTCAAAGCCCTTGGTGTTGATGGGCTTGGTGGTCTCCACCATCCTGTCGTCGACCACGGCGCGCAGGCGCTTGTCGGCCGTCATCCACAGCTGCAACTGCTTGCCGTCGCTGCCGTGGCTGAAGATGGGCATGTCGCAGATGGTGTCGTCGGGCAGAATCATCACTTCCACGGTAATGTTCTTGTCGGCAAAGTTGCGGCGGGCATCGCTCTGTGCGTAGCCCGTTCCGCTGAAGAGCAGCGAGGGAGCCTCTTGGACGGCCGTCTCGTTGGTCTCGCCCTTCACCTCGAAGTTGGTGGTGGCTTGCAGGTAGTTATGCTCAATGTTCTCCGCAAAGTTGAAGATGATGTTGTCGCCGGCGTTGAGGATGCCATCCTTGGGGTCGGGTGTTCCAAAGAGCTGTGGCCGCCGTGTGTCCTTCACGCCGCTGAGCACCTTCGATGAGTTGGTGAGGAATCCGTTGCCATTGCGGCAGAAGAGCACGGCGCGCAGGTCGTAGGCTTTCTCTATCACGGTGCCGTCGCCAAAGAAGTCGGTGATGATGTTTCCGTTTTCGGGAATCATGGCTTTCGTGCCCGAGGCGGCGCGATAGATGGTGCTGTCGGCATAGAAGGCGCAGAGGTTGGTCCAGTAGTCGTCGCCTCGTGTAGACTCCTTGTACTGGAACTCGATGTGGTCGAAGTTCTTCTGTGTCTTGTTGAAGCCGCTGATGACCACGGGCATGCGCCAGCCGCGCGCCTCGTCGTAGGGTGCGTCGGTGTTCATAATCCATTTGTCGCCCGGCGAGGCAATCTCCACGTTGCCGGCCGTCTGCAGATAGTGCACTGAGAACTGTGCCAGCATCTTGGTGGCGGGGTCGCTGATAGACACGAGACCTATCTGCAGGTTCTCGTAGTCGAAGTCCTCGCTGGGATAGACCTCGAGTGTCTTCTCGGTGATGATGCCCGGCCTCACCTCGATGGTGCGAGCGTCGCCAGTGAGGGGCACGCCGTCGACCAGCATCTTGGCACCCTTGGGGTTGCTTAGCTCCACCTGGTAGAGGCCGAAGAAGGGGTATACGGCCTCGGGCTGCTCGCTCTCGTTGGTGAGGTAGATCTTGAAGCGAGCCGGCTCGCCGTAGGGCACGCCGCTGATGCTCTGCTTGTCGAGCATGACGACGGGATTCTCAATCTTCTTGGTGCGCTCGTCGAGCACGGTGCCAGGATTGTAGTACTTGGTGACGCGCTCTCCCTCCCACGGACGGCATGTGGCACCGCCCCGTGTGCGGTAGACAAAGCTGCGTGCATACGACAGGTCGCTGTCGTCCACCTTGCCCGTCCCTGCGTAAGCCTCATGCTTCACCTTCTTCGCCACTTCGTCGGTCAGGTTATTGAAGTCCACATTCACAAAGACGTCGCGGTCGCCATTGCTGTCGTGGGCCACCTTGTCCACGTCGGTCTTCACACGATAGACATCCACGTCGAGGTGGCTCTTCCTGTCCATGCTGATGGTGAAGCTCTCCTTGCGGTTGAATTTGCGATCAGAGCTATAGGGCTGGTTGACATTATATTCGGCCACGGGCGTGATAGACCACTTGTTGGACATCAGTCCCCATGTGGTATTGAACTCGAAGGGGCTTGCGTTTCCGCTGTCATCTTCTTCAGTTGCAGTCACCTTTGTACCGCCACCACCATGCTTGAACACTCCTTTGAAATACTTGGTGAGCAGTTCAATGCCGTCGGCGAGCAGCTTGCTGTCGTTACTGCTCGAGAAGGGATGCTTGAACACCGACGAGGTGGAGTAGTCGCTGGCGAAATCCTCGCTGTAGCTCAATGGTGCGCCACCATCGATGTCGAAATTCTTCACCTTCTCGGTGGCGGTGAGTTTCTCTTGCTCGTTGGTACGAATCATGTTCATCCATTCGAGCATGCTCTCGTTGAAGTTTCGCACCAGGTCTTCGCCTGTGTCGGTGTAGTTGTCGGGCAGCACGATGAGATAGCTCTTGGCCTGGCTGTTCCGTTTGCCTGGCGCGGTGGAGTTGTAGATGTAGTTGTTGTTCGCGTCGACGTTCATCGTTGCAAACAGGTCGTCATCCTTCGTCAGCAGCGAGTAGTAGACGGGCTTGCCCGTGGTGTTGGCCTTGTCTCTGGCCTCGGCCTCAGTGCCTGTGAACATGAGTGCTCTGCATTGCTCGGCCAGGTTGGGCAGGAGCTGGCTGGTGAGGTAGAGCTGCGAATGTGCGAAGGTGGACTTGAGCTTGGGTCCAAGGGTGAGTCCCTCGTCGCGCACCAGATGATATTTGTTGCCGCTCTCGTCGGTGCCCTCGGCTATCTCCACCATCCGCCCGGCCTTCTTCTCGCCTTGCAGCGTCAGCCACATGCTCTCGGGAATGGCGCGTATGGCCGTGGCAGGCTTCATGGTGAAGTTGGTCACCGTGCCGATGTAGACGTCGGCATCGGCACCCACCATGGTCGGGGCATTGCTGGTGGAGATGTCGGCACCCGTGGTCATGGTGTAGGACCACCCTACCTTTCCCGAACCGGAGAACACCAACCCGAAATTGAAGGAATATTCAGAATTGGCCCCTTGGATGAATCCCGCCGTCGCCCCAGAGCCCACACCAACGAACACACCTGTGAACATGCTCTGCGTGGGGCCCATCTGCCAGTCGAGGGTGATGCCGCCCTTCACCGACCAGTCGATGGTGTACGTGTACTTCAGTGTGGAGCCTTTGGTGAGCTTGGCCGACGAGCTGCCGCCTGGCGGGTCGCGCAGGATGTCGATGAGCTGTGGCTTGTCCATGCTGAGCACGTCTTTGGCTCCCTGCATGACGTGGACATTGAGCACGTAGGCGCGCAGAGGCTCCGCCTCGTAGTGCGTGCCGTCCATCTCGAGCGTCATGGTGACGGTGCGCAGGGCCTTCTCGCCCGTGAGCAGATAGGGTGTCTGCGCGGCCTCCAGCATATAGGTGGCTTCGCCCACGCTGTCGAGGGGCACCACCTGGCGATGGGTGCTGCTCACCATGCCGTTCTGCACGGTGACCACGCCGCCCTTCAGCCTGACGATGTCGATGATTTCGCTCTTCGTGTCGTTGTTGTAGTAGTATTTCTCTATGGCCGAAATCTTCACGGGATAGGGGTGGGTGGTGTCGAACACGGGATGCCCGAAGGTGTAGCGCGTCTCCAGCGAGTCGCTCCTGTTGGCTGGCCAGTTGGGTTTCTTCACGGCATAGCACAGCGGCACCTTCTCGTTGTCGCCCTTCAGGTTGCGGGCGTTGTAGTAGTGGTCGCCAAAGTGGTCGAAGTTTTCGAAGCCTATCTGCCTGTAGTCGATGATGACCGGCGAGTGGTAGATGCGGTTGTACTGTGCGTGATACTTCACCTCCACCTTGTTGACGGCATCGCCGTTGGCGTTCTTCCAATTGCCTTGCAGCACATCGGTGTGGAGCGTGAGCGAGTCGGTGAGGTCGATGACGTCGCCCGTCTTGCCATCCTGGAACAGCGTGGCATAGCCCTGGGCGGTGATTTGCTGAATCTTCCATTTCACGGGGGGCAGCATCACCTGGTATTCGCCCGTGAAGGGGTCGGGGCTGACAACCATGCGGTTGATGGTGGTGTGCACACGCGTCTGGTAGTTGTGCTTTTTGTCGTGGGCGTTGTGTGTGAACACCTCGTCGCGCTCCTTCTTGTCGCTGTTCTGTATGTCCCACACCAGTCGCGAGCTCTTGTCGCCCTCCAAGGTGAGCACCATCTGCAAGTTGTCGCCCAGATTGTTGCGGCTGAGCGAGTTGTCGAGTGGCAGCTCGCCCTGGTCTTTGCCTCCGGCGACGCGTCCGATGAGTTTCACGCGGGTGTCGTCGTAGAAGTAGATGCCCGCCTTGTCGGTAGTCCAATAGCTTTCGATTTCGTCGCTGTTCTCGTCTTCGTAGTAATAGCCATTGCGGTAGAACACATGGCCGTCTTTCACGGCCTGTATGGAGTGGTTGGTGCCTTGCAGCATGTGGAAGGCGAAGTGCCCCTCATGGTCGCTCACGATGGGTCCTGCCGCATTGTGCACCTCGTAGCCATCCACCAGGAACGACACGCCCTGCACGGGGATGCTGGTGCCATTGTATTGCACGAAGCCTGAGAACTTCACACCTTTGTCGACGGTGAACACCACGTTGCTCACGAGGTTGCCGCCCGGCTCGGTGCCAAAGGTGATGGGCTGCACGGCCGAGAAGCCTTTGAGGCCCGGCGCCACCTGATAGGCCCCCGACTTGTTGGGGCCGTAGTAGGGCAGCCCCTCCTTGCGGAAGTATCCGCTCTCGTCGGTGAGGACCTGCACTTGTATGCTGTGGGCATCGTCGAGCGAGGTGATGTTGATGCGTTCTCCGGCTATGCCTGTGCCGTCGGGGAATCGCAGGTAGCCCTCCACGGTGCCCGTCTGGATGCAAGCGCCGGTCACCACGCGTGTGCTGTCGAAGCTCAGGCCTTCGCAGTCGTTGGCCGACAGCACCTTATACTCATAGTCGTGCACGGGCGATGTGGTCTTGTCTTCGTAGCTCATCTCCACGATGTGCGAGGCTATCACCCTCCAGTCGTTGGCAGCGTGGGCGATGTCGCGCCGCTTCACCACGAAGTAGTCTACGGGGTTGTCGTCGGCGGTCTGCCACGACAGCAGCACCGAGCATTGCAGGGGCTGCGCCGTGAGCGACTGCGGGGCTATCTTTCCGATGTTCTCGTAGTAGAACTTGCCAGTGGGCAGCTGCGCCTTCACTTCGCGATGTACTTGTGGTTTCGAGAAACCTGCTACCAAGCGAGACACAGGGCTGTCGTCATATGTCCACTCCCATTCCTTGGGCACCGCGTTGGCCTGCACACCTTGCACCAGTCCCATGGGCTTTTTGTAGTAGGCGTCGCGCAGGGCGAGGTTGAGGCCGGATGCATTCGAGCGTGCCAACGTGGCACACCCCGGCTCAGAAAGATAGAACTGCATCGGCGCAAAGTAGCATCGGTCGAGCAGGGCGAAGGAGGTCTGGCGCACAAATCCCACCAGTCCGCCGCAGTCGCTTGTTCTGCTTCCATAGATGGAGCCTCCAAATATGCAGTTGGTGATGAAGATGCTGTTGTCGCCATTGAGCAAGCTTGCTATTCCACCGTGTGAGCCGTCGCCATTGATGCTGCTGTCGATGACCACTTGCACTGAGCAGTTCTCCACGAATACGGAGCCATCGGCGACCTTTCCCACCACTCCAGCACAAAATTTGTTTTGGGTGGTTATTCTGCCGTTGATGGTCAGGTCGGAGACCACTGCTCCGTCGGCCATGCATCGTATGGGTGCTGCGTAGCTCTCTGATGTGATGAGGTCCATCCTGAGCAAGTGTCCGTATCCTAAGATGATGCCGCGGAAGGGGTTCTCCAGGGTGCCTAACGTCTGCGATATTTTCCCGATGATAGGGTAGTAATTGCTGAATATGGCGTTGAGCTTGGTCTCGCCATTGTTGACGCGGTCTGCGAACTGGTCCCAGTCGTTCTGGGACTTGATGTTGACAAGCAGGTCGCCGGTGGCATGGCCGATGGGCGAGTCCTTCGCGTCGACGCTGAGGCTGATGTCGTAGCTGACGCACGAGCGGTTCAGCGTCAGCGCCACCTGCCGTTGGGTGCGCTCGGCATCGGTGAGCACATGCACCAGACTGTCTATCAGCAGCCCATCGCGGTTGTACATCATCACCCGGGCGGTCATCTCGGCTCGGCTGTCCCAAACGAAGGAGCCAAAGGAATCATCCCACGACTCCTCGTAGGCCTTGTTGCTCAGCTCATAGTCCCACTTAAGGCTGACCTCGCGGTTGTCTTCGTCGGCCCACACCGCCTTCACGTTCTTGGGCCTCGGCAGCTGCAGGGGGTAGATGCGGGGCATGGCGTAGGCCACCGTGGGGTTCTTGTCCATGCCCCACAGCTGCGCGGTGGAACCGCGCACCACACGATAGCGCACGATGGGGATGCCCATCTGGCGGTCGATGAGCTGAGGCGTCAGGGCGCTGATGAGCTTGTCGTCGATGTATTCATAGACGGAGTCGTTGCTGTCGAACATCACTCCGTCCAGGTCCTCGAAGTCCTCCAAGCGCCCCGTCAGCGAGCGTTGCACCTGAAACACGTCGCTGTCGAGGGCGTCGTCATATCCTTTGTCGGTAATCACCCACTTCAGGTGCACCGAGGCATTGCATGCCGAGTCGCTCACCAGCTCGGCCTTGAACAGGCGCGGATAGTGCAACATGGGGCCCTTCCGCACCACTTTCGTCATCACGCCGGTGTTCTCCTTGGGCCAATCGCTCTTGGGCACATCGCTTTCCGCGGGCTTGCCGGTGACCACAGTGGCATTGAGTGTCAGGTCGTAGTGGGGCACTGTCGATGGAATGGGCAGGAAGCCGTTGTAGCTGTTATCAGGCAGCGTCAGTCGGGGCAGGTCTACACGCTTGCCATTGCCATCGGTATACGAGGCATCCACCCATTTGATGACATGGTCGCACGAGAAAGGAATGCTGAGCATCCCCTCTTCGCCCACCTCGGTGCTGGGCAGGGCATCGTAGCTCTCGAAGTTGATGTCGTCGAACTCCATCGTGCCCAGGTCTCTTTTGTAGGAAGCGGTCTGACCACCTTGTCGCCAGAGCGTGGCATCCACATAGAACGTCATCATCTTGCCCGCCAGGCTGGCAGGGTAGTACCAGTCGAGCTCGGCATAGCCATTGTCCTTGCCGCTGCGGACGTGGGTGTGCTCCTGCGCCTCGCCGCCCGTGATGAGGCAGAGGGGTTTCCAGTAGGTGTCGTTGGTGAGGTACAACAACGACGTGTTGTCCATTTTGTTGGAGAAAAACGATTTGACATAACCGTCGTTGTCGCTGTTAGTCTCGCCAATGTAGAACACAGGCATCTCGTTGCCATCCTTGTCGCGCAAACCGTAAGTGGCAGTATGCAATGTTCGAAACGGGTTGGCATTGGTGGTCATCAGCTTCAGGTGTATGCAGCCCTGCCCCTTGGGATACCAGGTGAAGGCCAGCGAGGGCGTGTCGAAATCGCCATCGGCGGCATGTGAGGACAAGGGCAGCAGCAATAACAACAATAGCGCTGGCAGCAAATAGTGGCGCTGCGGGCGGGGAAGGGTGTTAGAAGTATCCATAAAGAGCCGTTTTTTGGTTTCTATATAAAATGTGTGGGGTGTCTGAAACGTTTAGTTATGCACCAGGGGCGGTGTCGGCTACAACTCACACCATAGTGCGATGCAAAGATAGTGGATTTTCTTGAATTCACAAAAAAAATCAACAAAAAAATGTTCTTCTTCCCCATGCAACTACTGCACGCGAAAAAGAAGCGTCCCTTTTTTTGGCTCTTACGTTTTTTATTCGTACTTTTGCAACGCAAATCGACGAAACAACCATAGCATGAAAAAAATAGCACTCCTGCTGCTGGCCGTACTGGCCATCGCCAGCTGCCAACGTGGCAACACGTTCACCGTGGAAGGCACCATCGAGGGCGCCGCCGACTCCACGCTCTACCTCTACAACCGCTCGCTCTCGGGCATCGTCCTGCTCGACTCGGCACACCTCGCTGCCGACGGACAGTTCCGCTTCAGCCAGCCGGCACCCACCACGGGGCCCGAGCTCTATGTGCTGCGTGTGAACAACCAGTGGCTCAACGTGGCCGTCGACAGCACCGAGACCATCACCATCAAGGCAGCGATGCCCGGCATGGCGCAGAACTACCAGGTGGAGGGCTCGCACAACTGCGAGATGATACGCCAGCTGGCGCAGGCACACAGCCGCCTGCAGCAGCGCGTCTTCGAGGTGGAGCAGAACGCATCGCTCATGGGCCAGACGATGGTCGACTCGCTCGCCACGATGTTGCGACAATATAAGGACAGCGTGATACTGAACTACATCTTCCGCGAGCCACAGAGCTCCTACGCCTACTTCGCCCTCTCGCAGACGCTCAGCCACCTCTACTGGCCCGCCGCCAGCGTGTTTGAGATGCGCGACAGCCTCGACGGCCGAGCCTATCGCGCCGTGGCCACCTGCTGGAAAGAGTACTACCCGCAGTCGGAGCGAGCCATGCAGTTATATAATATGGTGGAGCGCGACATCACCAACGAGCGCATAGCGGCAGCACGACAGCAGCGGCTGCTCGACGAGGACCGCATTGTGATGTCGGACATCATCGACCTGGAGCTGCCCGACCTGCAGGGCCACCAGCACAAGCTCTCCGACCTGCGCGGACAGGTGGTGCTGCTCGATTTCCACGTCTTTGCCAACCCCGAGTCGGGAGCACGCATACTGAAGCTGCGCGAGCTCTACGACCGCTACCACGCCCGAGGCCTCGAGATCTACCAGGTGTCTATCGACAGCGATGTGCATCTGTGGAAACAGGCCGTAGAGGCCCTGCCTTGGCTGTCGCTCTACGACGCAGAGGGCGAGTCGTGCATGCGCTACAACGTGCAGGTGCTCCCCGAGTTCTTCCTCATCGACCGCAACAACGCCCTGCAGAAGCGCTCCTCACAAATCGACGACCTCGACAAGGAGATAGAGCGGTTGCTCTGACTTTTTTAAGTGAAGAATGAAGAGTGAAGAATGAAGAATTTCTTGCGTTCCGTTGGTAGCAAGCGGAAAATCCGAGCTGCTACCGCGTAGCAGAACGTCGCAGAGCATTCACGGGTCATTCGCATATAAACTCTATACGTCAACAAGGGAAAAGTCTATATACTCCCCTCTCCCCTTGGAGAGGGGTTGGGGGTGAGGCTTCCCCTCCCCTCAAGGGGAGGGGCCAGGGGTGGGGTCTGTATATCATTCACTCGCAGGATGTTAGAGACCCCACCCCTACCCCTCCCCTTGAGGGGAGGGTTTTTTAGTGGAGAAGGGTTTTCGGAGTGTACTCATAGTATATATGCGGCAAATGTTGTTCCTCCTCCGCTCAGGCGAATCCGTCGCTCACCGCCAGCAGACCATCATACGACCCATTTCTTTCATTTGCTCAGAGGTCATAGTTTCGGCTACGTTTTGAATGGTTAATTTCTGCTTAAGACAGGAGGAAGATTGTGAAGGGATGTGAAACGAAAATTCCTGAATTCTTACAAAAAAAATTTTCATTCTGGAACGGGGAATGCACACTTTCGACGGTTTGTGCTGGGTTGAGGGGCGATGGCAAAGGGACGTTTAAGGCGATTTTTGCACAGCCGGGGTGGTTTTGTGCAGTATATTTGCCGATTTTTGGGCCGATTTTCGTTTCCGCAAGCACGCCCTATCAGAAAACGGCAACGCCAAATTTTTTTTCGGCGTTGACTTTTTCGAGCCATCGAAGGGGTTTTTGCGGCATTTCGAGGCCAACCATCTGAAAGACAGCCGTTTGCCGAACCCTCTCAAAACTCGCGTATTTTCAGCCAAAAGTTTTCTCGTGGAAAATTTTCGAAATATGAGGGCCTTTAGCCGTTTTTTGGAGGCATCCGTTTTAATATATTTTAATTTTCGGGATGGTCTCGCGCAGAGTAGTGGATTATCTGCATGTGTCAGCAACTGGGAAGATGATAATGAACGCACAAGCCCCGGAGGGGCTATTGTAGATGGCTCGTCTTTCACAGGGGCGATGCCCCTGCCTGTATTCCGTCGCCCCTCCGGGGCTTCATCGACCACCAAAATTGGGGGGAAAGAAAAAAAAAAGGGAAAATAATTTGGTGCTTCACGGAAAAAGTACTATCTTTGCGCACAACTATTAACACCATGTTGATTAACTTTAAAACCTGAAAACTATGGAAGTTGAGAAAATTATGCAGAACCTGGAGCGCAAGCACCCAGGTGAGTTGGAATTCCTGCAGGCTGTGCGCGAAGTCCTGGAGAGCATCAAGGACGTGTACAACCAGCACCCTGAGTTTGAGAAAGCCAAGATAGTGGAGCGCATCGTGGAGCCCGAGCGCATCATCACCTTCCGCGTGCCCTGGGTCGACGACAAGGGCGAGGTGCAGGTGAACATCGGCTACCGCGTGCAGTTCAACAGCGCCATCGGCCCCTACAAGGGCGGTCTGCGCTTCCACCCCTCGGTGAACCTGAGCATCCTGAAGTTCCTCGGATTCGAGCAGACGTTTAAGAACGCCCTCACCACCCTGCCCATGGGCGGCGGCAAGGGCGGCAGCGACTTCGCACCGCGAGGCAAGAGCGATGCCGAGATCATGCGTTTCTGCCAGGCATTTATGATGGAGCTTTACAAGGTCATCGGCCCCGACATGGACGTGCCCGCCGGCGACATCGGCGTGGGTGGCCGCGAGATTGGCTACCTCTTCGGCATGTACAAGAAGCTCACCTCGCAGTTCCATGGCGCCACGCTCACCGGCAAGGGACTGGAGTGGGGCGGCAGCATCCTGCGCCCCGAGGCCACAGGCTTCGGCGCACTCTACTTCGTGCACCACATGCTGGAGACGCACGGCCTCGACATCAAGGGCAAGACGGTGGCCCTCTCGGGCTTCGGCAACGTGGCTTGGGGCGCCGCCAAGAAGGCTACGGAGCTGGGCGCGAAGGTCATCACCATCAGCGGACCCGACGGCTACATCTACGACCCCGCAGGACTCGATGCCGAGAAGATTGACTACCTGCTGGAGCTGCGCGCCAGCGGCAACGACGTCTGCGCACCCTACGCAGAGGACTTCCCCGGCAGCACATTCTTCCCCAACAAGCGCCCGTGGGAGCAGAAGGCCGACATCTACCTGCCCTGCGCCACACAGAACGAGCTGAACGGCGACGACGCCGACCAGATTCTGGCCAACAAGCCGCTGTGCGTGGCCGAGGTGAGCAACATGGGCTGCACCGCCGAGGCCGTGAACAAGTTCATCGCCGCAGGACAGCTCTTCGCACCGGGCAAGGCCGTGAACGCCGGTGGAGTGGCCACCAGCGGACTGGAGATGACGCAGAACTCGATGCGCATGTCGTGGACGGCAGAGGAGGTAGACCAGCGCCTGCACCAGATTATGTCGGGCATTCACCAGCAGTGCGTGAAGTACGGCAAGGAGCCCAGCGGCTACATCAACTACGTGAAGGGTGCCAACGTGGCCGGCTTCATGAAGGTTGCACATGCCATGATGGCTCAGGGCATTGTGTAAGCTCGGCGTAGCGTAGCGAAGCCAAGTATCAAAATGCCATGATGGCTCAGGGCATTGTGTAAGCTCGGCGTAGCGTAGCGAAGCCAAGTAATCAAAATGCCATGATGGCACAGGGAATCGTGTAAAAAGTGAAGAGTGAAGAATGAAGAGTGAAGAGTGAAGAGTTTGCTTCCGCAGTGTTTTTGCGACGCATGTTGACGACATGTGTAGCGTTGTTCTTTGCGGTAGCAAATTCTTCACTTTTCACTTTTCACTCTTCACTTCTACACGCCCAAAGCGTGCAGAGGGGTATCGCCTCCTACTATGGCAAGCGCGCCACGGGGAGGCTGACCAGCAGCGGCGAGCGTCTGCACCACGACAGCCTGACATGCGCCCACCGCACGCATAAGTTTGGCACGCTGCTCAAGGTGACCAACCCCGCCAACGACAGCGTGGTGATAGTGAAAGTAAACGACCGAGGCCCCTTTGGCCGTGGGCGCATCATCGACCTCTCATGGAGTGCCGCACGCCAGCTGGGCATCCTCCAGCAAGGCATAGCCCCCGTCACCGTCACCGTCTATACACCACCCTCACCCCTCGTCATCGACTCGTTGCGGCCCGCTCCTTTGTCAGCCCCGCAGCCTGTCTCGCTGGTGCAACTGCTCCGCCAGCCACTCCTCCCCCATCTGCCTCTCGTTCAGTAGCTTGCCGTCGGCGTGTCAACGGTTTGGCAACAGTTTGTCAACTCCCTGTCAACAACTTGTCAACAGGCTGTCAACAGCTTGTCAACTCCTTTTCTTGCCCGTTTGCCTGCAAAGCCCTACCTTTGCAGCGAATTTAGTAACCACAAAAATGACTTGGTAATGGAAGAAAAGAAAAAGGAGAAGAAACCCACCATCATCTATCACAACTATCCGTTGCTGGCCCTGGCAAATTCGCCCGAGCAGGGAGAATTAATGCAATCGAGTAGGCATCCTTCGAAGGAAGAGTTGTTAATCATCAGCTATTTGTCGGCAAAGGGAAACTATCCGCATAGCGGATGGCAAGATAGCCTGGAAGTCGCAGAAATGACAGATGGGATGGGGAGTCTGCTGCTAATCCCAAAAGGGCAAAAGAACCAGAATCGGCTGTTTGGGAAAGAAATTAGTGAAGTGCAGTTCCATGATGCTGACGGCATGCTGGTGTCCGTTTCCCTGAACATTGACCAGAATGGATTCCTCTTTGAGCTGGATGTATGGAGGGAAAGGGAGGCACCGCAGAGGGAAAAGGGGCATGCTTTTTAGGTTGGCAGCGGGCGGGGACATGATTGGCAGCGGCCGCTGCCAACCGAAATTTGTAAGTGATGATGAAATAGTTTTTTCGCATCAAAGAGCGGTTGATTGTCAAAAAGATTTTGTAATTTTGCAAGCCGTACGACGCGAAAGATCATTAACCATTGCATACGACATCGATTATGAGAAGAAATCTTGTTCTTGCCTTGCTGGCCTTCACCAGCTATGCTGCCTTGGCGCAGCACACGTTGCCCCTGCAAGGAAACATCGTGAAGCCCACCGACCCGCACATACAGTACGTGGGCCGCATCTCGTTTCAGAACCCCGAGCGCCCCGCGTGGAACTATCCGGGAGTGCAAATCAATGCGGCCTTCGAGGGCACCAGCGCCAAACTGGTGTGCAAGCCTGGCAGCGGCTACTTCATGGCACAAATCGACGAGGCTGAGCCATTCAAGGTGGCTTTCCGTGGCGAGCGCGACTCGGTGGTGACAATCGCCACCGCCCTACCCCACTCGCGCCACACGGTGAGGCTGATGTACTGCATCGAAGGCTATGAGATGCGGCCTGAGTTCTGGGGCTTCGTCTTCGACGGACCAGTGTGCGACGCGCCAGCCCTACCCTCAAAAACCATCGAATTCATCGGCAACAGCATCACCTGCGCCTACGGCAACGAGGCCACCCACGAGGGCGAACATTTCCAATATGAAACGGAAAACCACTACAACGGCTACGCCCAGATGACGGCCCGCGCCCTGGGCGCACAAGCCTACGTGGTGGCCCGCAGCGGCATCGGCGTCTACCGCCATTACGACGGGCCAAAGACGGGGACACCCTCCTCGTCGATGGCCACACAATACGACTACACTATCTATGCCACCGACGCCAGTCTGCGACAGCCTGGCACACTGGAAGCCGAGCGCTGGGACTTCGACCGCTTCCAGCCGCAAGTGGTGTGCATCAACCTGGGCACCAACGACCTCTCCACCCACAACTACGACGTGAAGCTGTTTCGCCAGGCTTACGAGAAGCTGCTGCACCAAGTGCGCAGCCACAACCCGAAGGCAAAGATTGTGCTGCTCACAGGGTCGATGCTGAACGGAAAAGAACTCGACATAGCGCGGAAAACCCTCGATGAAATCGCGGAAAATGCAAAAAAAGACGGCGACCGTGAAGTGTATCGCTTTGACTTCACGCCCGCCGATGGCCAGCTGAAATATGGTGCCGACTGGCACCCATCGCTATGGCAGCACCAGAAGATGGCCGCTGAGCTGACTGCCTATCTCCGGGCGCTGATGCAGTGGTTCTGATTCTTTAGAGTTTCTCGCCGTAGCAGAGGTCGCCGCAGTCGCCAAAACCTGGCACGATGTACTTGTGCTCGTTCATGCCGGGGTCGATGGCGGCGCACCAGAGCGTGGTGTCGTCGGCCACGTTCTGCCTGAGCATCTCCACGCCTTCGGGGGCGGCAATGACACAGGCGATGTGCACCTGCGCTGGGCGCCCTGTGCGCAGCAAGGCCTCGTAGGCCGCCACCATCGAGCCACCCGTGGCCAGCATGGGGTCGACGATGACGAGCGTCTTGCCCCTGGCCGACGGCGCAGCCATATACTCGGTGTGGACGCCCACCTCGGTGTGCTCGCGGTTGGTATACATGCGATAGGCCGACACGAAGGCGCTGGCGGCATGGTCGAAGACGCTGAGGAAGCCATCGTGGAAAGGCAGACCGGCACGCAGCACGGTGGCTATCAGCAGGTCGTCTTTCACCAAGGGGATGTCTATCGTGCCCAGCGGAGTGGTGATGGTCTTCTCCTTGTATTGCAGCGTCTTCGACAGCTCGTAGGCCATCATCATGCCGATGCGCTCGATGTTGTTGCGAAACAGCAGACGGTTCTTCTGATAGCTCTTGTCGCGCAGCTCCGACATATACTGGTTGACCACCGTGCGCTGCTCTGAGAGGTTGATGACTTTCATGTCGTTGTATGCTTGATGGTTATACCAGTGAGAAGGCCACGTCCATCATGTGGGTGAAGGTGGTCTGCCGCTCCTCGGCGGTGGTGGCCTCACCGGTGAGGATGTGGTCGCTGACGGTGAGGATGACCAGTGCACGCTTGCCGGCGCGTGCGGCATTCATGTAGAGTGCCGAGGCCTCCATCTCCACGGTGAGCACACCCATCTTCATCCATCGGTCGTTGTGGGCGTTCTCGGTGTAGAAGGTGTCGCTCGACAGCACATTGCCCACCTTGTAGCGATAGCCCAGGCGGTCGCAGGCATCGGCGGCGCCACGCAGCAGGTCGAAGTCGGCGATGGGTGCGAAGACGCCAGGCAACTCATACTGCGACGCATAGTTGCTGTTGGTGCACGCGCCCATGGCGATGCAGAGGTCGCCAACGTGCAAGTCGGGGTGGATGCTGCCGGCACTGCCCACGCGGATGATGGTCTTCACGTCGTAGAAGTGATAAAGCTCGTAGGTGTAGATGCCAATGCTGGGGATGCCCATGCCGTGGCCCATCACGCTGACGCGCTTGCCATCGTGGGTGCCGGTGAAACCCAGCATGCCACGCACATTGTTAAACTGAACAGGGTTCTCGAGGAAGTTCTCGGCCATGAACTTGGCGCGCAAGGGGTCGCCAGCCATGATGACGGTCTCGGCTATTTCGCCATACTGTGCCCCGATGTGGGGGGTGGGGGTCTTTGCCATAAGCGTAGAAAGTTATTAGTTAATTAAAAGATTTCTGCGAAGATAATGCTACTGCCTCTTCCTTGTGTTTACGGGCGCAAAGATACTAAATCTTTTTTGATATTCGCCGTTTCTCGTCATCTTTTTTTTCAGTAGAAGATAATTAGGGCGAAAACGAAGAATAACACCTATTTCTCCCCCACCAATTTCATAATCATCCTCAGCCGATTCACGAACTTACGTTTTTCAGCTTCACTTGAAGTGATGTCAGTAGTGAGATATCGCTGCCGAACGGTCATAGAGGCATTCAGCCGTTTGTCCACCTCCTTCGTAATGCAAGAAGCGACTAATATCGTGACTGCATCGGGATATTCTGCCAATGTATTCTCAAAAGACTTGAACATGGCTCCCAACCTTTCCAAAGCCCCTGCAGGATCAAGTCCCGACTTGATTTCGATGATGCCGACGATAGACCCAGCATCGTTGTACATGGTCACATCAGGTTCAGACGAGAACAGGATAGAATATCCATTAACAAGATGAATCTTCTTCACTTCGTCGATGTCGGCATTGGCATCCCACAGGGCAATCTCGGTCAGCACGTCTTTTTTGTTCTCTACCGACGAGATCTCGTTGTGGGCAAACAGTCCATTGAAAATAATCTTTCGGATAACGCGCTCGCCTTCGGCACCTATTTGATTGCGCCATGATCCATCGATTTTCACTCCTGCTGTTGCGTACATCATGCCCTCAATCTCTTTTTCGGTAATTTCTGACGCTAAAGTGACGAGTAATGACATCGTTTCATTGATGGTCTTCAGCAGTTTCTCTATATGATTCTGAGCCAAACGGCCAGCTTCAACTTTGCCCTCTTCGATTCTGTTCACACTCGACACTCCCGTCATTATTGCCAAACCTTTCTGTGGCAGCAAAGCCACAGAGCGATAATACTTCAGAAACGATGGGTTCAACTGTAGTACTTTCGGATGCAGAAACACCAGCATCGGCTCAATCTTGTTTGCCTGTAAAATGTCCCAGGCTTCCTCGCCAACACTCCATTTGCTTCTTTCATCCCAATTGAGCTTGGCACCCTCGACACGTGCAAACTTTCTGATTTTCATGAACAGTTCAAAATAGCCTTCAGAGCGAAGTCTATTGTAAGTGAACGTTGAGCGCAGGAAATAGCTCTCCTTCACAACTGATTCTGGAACTTCAAGCATAGCCTAATCCTCTTTTTCAAAAAATTGTTTCATCACTTCCGTGGCAATCGCCTCGGCCAGCTTCGGCGGCACAGCATTGCCAACCTGACCAAACTGGGTCATCGTCGTCTTACGCTTTGAACTGTAAGAGTCGAGGCGCACGCCCTTAAACTCCCAATCTAAAGGGAACGTCTGTAGGCACGCCAATTCGCGAACCGTCAGCATACGGTCTTCATACGGATGGATAAAGTCGCGATAGCCGCTACGTGTAACGGTAGGGGAAGGCTTCGAAGGGTCAAGTCTACGATAAGTCGAGCCGAAAGTCTGCTCCACCTCCGACAATTTCCCACCAATGGGAACTCGCTTGATTTTCTCCAATGTTGACGGCGAATGTGCTGTCACCTGATGGTTTGGTAAATGCTGTTTAATAGCCATATTTCTCTCTCCTTTCTTTAATTGTTCCTGCTACGCGCTGAGCTGTCTCAGAAGGCTCATCAGGCTCTGGCAAATCGCCGATGGCATCCCACACCGTCTTCTTTGGTTCAAACACATGAGGAGCAGGGTAAAAGAAATTTTTGCCCATACGGTTGCCAACAATAATCAGTCGTTCTCGATTTTGTGGAACGCCATAGTCGACAGCATTCAGCACCTGAGGCGTGCTAATCGAATAACGATACTTCTGTCCGCCATATTCAATTGGTTTCCCCAGCTCCTCTATTAACAACTGCATAGCCCGCCCATGATCCCAGTTCGTCAATCCCTTAACATTCTCAAGAACAAAGCCCTTCGGCAAAGTTTCCCTCACAATCCGAACATATTCAAAAAGCAGACGGCCACGCTCGTCATCAAGCCCCTTGCGCAATCCAGCAAGGCTGAAGCTTTGGCATGGAGGCCCGCCGATGACCAGTGCGGCTTCACCGACCTTCAGCCCGGCAGCATCAAGAACTTCCTGCCCCGTCACCTCCACAATACTTTTATTGATGATGGCCATTTCTGGTTTGTTGGTACGCAGTGTATCGCAGCAAGAAGGATCAACCTCTACTGCAACAACCACCTGAAAGCCCGCACACTCAAAGCCTATGTCAAGCCCACCAGCTCCAGAAAACAAGCTGATGACCTTTTCTTTTTGTTGTTTTTCTTTTTGTTGCATAATATATTCTCAACGGCTGCAAAATTACACAAAAAAGTTAGAACTTACATCATTTTTATACGCAAAAATAGCATAAAAAGTAATCACGTCTTTCTTTTTAACCGCACAAGTCAGAATTATTTGTCATTTACGTCAAGCTCTAATAATCATAACTGTTTTTACTTTGACTACGTCGAAATTGCAACGTCGGGGAAAAAAAGAAACGACTTTCCTTTGTCCTGCCCCCTTTTTTTCGTAACTTTGCAAGCTGAGACAATAAAAAAATATGGAAGACTTTATACATCTGCACGTTCATACGTACTATTCAATCCTCGACGGACAGTCGAAAATAAAGAACTTGGTGGACAAGGCGCTGAAGGACGGCCAGCGCGGCCTGGCCATCACCGACCACGGCGACATGTTTGGCATCAAGGAGTTTCACGACATCTGCGTGGGCGTGAACAAAGAGCGCAAGAAGCAGGGACAGGAGCTCTTCAAGCCCATCTTTGGCTGCGAGATGTACGTCTCGCGCCATGGCTCGAAGTCGCTGCGCCGTGGCAAGGAGGACCAGAGCGGCTACCACCTCATCGTGCTGGCCAAGAACTATGTGGGCTACAAGAACCTGATCAAACTGGTGAGCCGCTCTTGGACTGACGGCTACTACATGCGCCCCCGCACCGACCGCGACGACCTGGAGCGCTACCATGAGGGGCTTATCGTGTGCTCGGCTTGCATCGCCGGCGAGGTGCCCAAGAAAATTCTGAATGGTGACATGGCTGGTGCCCGCGAGGCCGTGGAGTGGTATCACCGTGTGTTTGGCGACGACTACTACCTGGAGCTGCAGCGCCACGAGGTGACCGACCCCACCATCCGCGCCAACCGCGAGACATTCCCCCTACAGCAGCAGGCCAACAAGGTGCTCATCGAGCTGGCTCGCGAATATGGCATCAAGCTCATCTGCACCAACGACGTGCACTTCGTGGACCAAGAGAACGCCGAGGCCCACGACCACCTGCTCTGCCTCAGCACCGGCAAGGACCTCGACGACCCCTCGCGCATGCTCTACTCCAAGCAGGAGTGGTTCAAGACCAAGGCCGAGATGAACGCCATCTTCAGCGACGTGCCCGAAGCCCTGTCGAACACGCTGGAGATTCTGGACAAGGTGGAAATCTACTCGCTCGACCACGACCCCATCATGCCCTTCTTCCCCATCCCCGAGAGCTTCGGCACCGAGGAGGAGTGGCGCAAAAAATTCACCGAGGACGACCTCTACCGCGAGTTCACCACCGACGAGAACGGCGACAACCCCCTGCCCGCCGACGCTGCCGACAAGAAGATTGCCAAGCTGGGCGGCTACGACAAGATATACCGCATCAAGTTCGAGGCCGACTACTTGGCGAAGCTGGCGTATGAGGGAGCAAGAAAAAGATACGGAGTAGCTCCACAAGTAGCCCAACAAGCCCCCCCTACTGCCCCCGAAGTAGCCCCCCCTACTGCCCCCGAGGGGGCTTCTATAGCTTCACTGGTAGACAACGGGTCTTTAGTAGCCCCCTCGGGGGCTGAGGGGGGGGCTTCTGGAGCTTCTGTGGCTGGTGGAGCTTTACCCAAGGAGGTTGACGACCGCATCCGCTTCGAACTGCACATCATGAAGACAATGGGATTCCCCGGCTACTTCCTCATCGTGCAGGACTTCATCAACTCGGCGCGCGACGAACTCGACGTGATGGTAGGTCCCGGCCGTGGCAGTGCCGCCGGCAGCGTGGTGGCCTACTGCTTGGGCATCACCAAGATCGACCCTCTGAAATACGACCTGCTGTTCGAGCGTTTCCTCAACCCCGACCGTATCTCGCTGCCTGATATCGACACCGACTTCGACGACGACGGCCGTGGCCGCGTGCTGAAGTGGGTGGAGGACAAGTATGGCCACGAGAACTGCGCGCATATCATCACCTACGCCTCGATGGCCACGAAGAACAGTATCAAGGACGTGGCGCGCGTGGAAAAGGTGCCGCTGGCCATCAGCAACGCCCTGTGCAAGGCCATCCCCGACCGTCTGCCCGATGGCATGAAGATGAACCTGAGCAACGCCATCAAGTGCACCCGCGAGCTGCAAGAGGCCGAGGCCAGCACCGACCCGGCACTGGCCAACACCATCAAATATGCCAAGATGCTCGAAGGAACCGTCCGCGGCACGGGCATCCACGCCTGTGGCTTCATCATCTGCCGCGACCCCATCAGCGACTGGGTGCCCGTGAGCACCGCCGACGACCCCGACTTCAAGGACACGAAGACCAACTGCACACAGTACGACGGACACGTCATCGAGTCGACGGGGCTCATCAAGATGGACTTCCTCGGGCTGAAGACGCTCTCGGAGCTGAAGGAGGCCTGTGCCAACATCAAGCTGACGCGCGGCATCGACGTGGACCTGGACACCATCCCCATCGACGACCCGAAGACCTACGAACTCTATCAGCAGGGGCGCACCATCGGCACCTTCCAGTTTGAGTCGAGCGGCATGCAGAAGTATCTGCGCGAGCTGCACCCCACCGTCTTCGAAGACCTCATCGCCATGAACGCCCTCTACCGACCGGGGCCTATGGACTATATCCCGCAGTTCATCGCCCGCAAGAACGGCCGCGAGGAAATCAAGTACGACATCCCCTGCATGGAGAAATACCTGAAGGACACCTACGGCATCACCGTCTATCAGGAGCAGGTGATGCTGCTGAGCCGACAGCTGGCCGACTTCACACGTGGCGAGAGCGATGCCCTGCGCAAGGCCATGGGTAAGAAGAAGAAGGACATCGTAGACGCGATGAAACCGAAGTTTATTGAGGGTGGCAAGAGGAACGGGCACGACGAGAAAGTGCTCGACAAGATTTGGGCCGACTGGGAGAAGTTTGCCTCTTACGCCTTCAACAAGAGTCATGCCGCCTGCTACTCATGGGTGGCCTATCAGACAGCCTACCTGAAGGCCAACTACCCCGCCGAGTTCATGGCCGCCATCATGACGCGCCGCCGCGACCAAATCACAGAGATTACCAAGCTCATGGACGAGTGCAAGCAGATGGGCATCGCCACGCTGGGACCCGACGTGAACGAGTCGTACCTGAAGTTTGGTGTGAACCAGAAGGGCGAGATTCGCTTCGGACTGGCCGCCATCAAGGGTATGGGCGACGCCGCCGCACACGCCATCATCCGCGAGCGACAAGAGAACGGCCCCTACAAGAGCATCTTCGACTTTGCACAGCGCGTCAGCTTCGCCAACGTGAACCGCAAGGCTTTTGAGAGCCTGGCGCTGAGTGGCGGCTTCGACAGCTTCGGCATCCGCCGCGAGACCTTCTTCGCCGAGAATGCCAAGGGCGAGGTGTTCCTCGACACACTGGTGCGCTACGGACAGCTCTACCAACAGGCGAAGAGCGAGGCTCAGAACTCACTCTTCGGTGGATTCGACGAGGTGGAGATTGCCACCCCGCCCATCCCCAAGACCGACATCCGCTGGAGCGACATTGAGCGACTGAACAAGGAGCGCGACTTGGTGGGCATCTACCTCTCGGCTCATCCGCTCGACGAGTTCCGCATCGTGCTCGACAACTTGTGCAACACCACCTGTCAGGAATTGGCCGACGTGCAGCAGCTGAAGGGGCGCGCCACCGTGGTGCTGGGAGGCATCGTCACGGGGGTGCGGCAGAAGTTCACCAAGCGTGGCGAGCCTTGTGGCTTCGTCACCATCGAAGACTATGAGGGCGGCGGCGAGCTGGCACTCTTCGGTCAAGACTGGGGACGCTGGAACGGCATGTTCACCGAGGGAGCCTCGGTGTTCATCACGGCCAAGCTGCAGCCACGCTTCCGCGACAGCGAACAAATGGAACTGAAGGTGCAGAACGTGGAATACCTGCAGACGGTGAAAGACAAGGCCGTCGACCGCATCACCATCTCGGTAATCAGCGACATGCTCAACGAGGACATGCTGGCCGAGCTGAACACCCAGCTGACCGAGCATCCCGGCAAGACGAAGCTCTTCTTCCAGCTGCGCGACACCTCAGGCGACAAGCATGTGCTGCTGCGCTCGCAGAGCATGTTCGTCGACGTGAAGTACACCCTCATCGACTACATCGAGCGCACCGATGGCCTCGACTACAAAATCAACTGAACGCGCTATAGCCACAGGCCGCAGTGCGCCGACCATTTCGTCGGCGATGGAAAAAAATTATGTGAACAGGCGGAAACCATAGATGAGCACCACGTAGCGGAAGATTTTTCCGAGCGTGATGCTCACGAAGGTGATGACGGGGTTGGCACGCATCAGTCCCAGCAGGATGGTGATGGCGCTGCCCAGCAGGGGGATGAAAGCGAAGAAGCCCATCCAGGCGCCGCGCCCACCCATGAACCGCTTGGCACGCTCCATGCTCTCTGGACTGACGTGCAGATACTTCTCGAACCACTCCACGCGCCCCAGTCGGCCAATGAAGTAGTTGACCACCGACCCCAGTACATTACCCACCGTGCCATAAATCATCAGCAGCCACGGGTCGAGGCCGGCAGTCATCAGGCCCACCATCACCGCCTCGCTGCTGAAAGGGAAGAAGCTGCCCGCCAGAAAAGCGGCTATCAGCATGCCCCAGTAGCCATAGCTTTGCAGAAGCTCGATGAAAACCTCCATTTTATGATTACAAATGATGAATGCCTAATTCTGAATTCAGAAACAGGCAGAGCAGGGTAAGGGCTACGGAGATGGCGATGGCCGAGAAGAAGAAGATGCTGGAGAGGCGCGAGCTGGTGAACGTGAAGACGTGGGCAATGAGCGGACTGGCAAACAGAACGAGCAGGCGCATGAGCACATCGTAGTGCTGGGGCTGAGCCAAGATGAAGAAGGCGGTGAGCACGGTGAGCGTGGTGAAGAAGCCGAAGAGCAGACGAATGCGAATCTTGTCCTCGAAGCTGCGGCTCCAGAAGTGCATGATGCCCACGGCAGCCAACACCAGCACAAAGAGCAGCAGGATGCCACGCTCCAACAGATAGGGGGGAAGCTGATAGTGGAGGTGGGCCAGCTCGCTGAAGTGCTCGGCCATCGGCTGAAGGTTAAAAGTCCATTGGGCGAAATCACCTCCCCAGGGCACCATCAGCCACACCAGCGCCAGCCAGTAAGGGGTGGCAAGACCGATGAGCGAGGCCAGCCAGGTGCGGACGCTGAGCGACTGCAACTGCGTGCCCATGAGCACCCACAAGGCGGGAACGTACCACAGCGCATGCACAAAGAACAGGCTGGCCACGCCCACGGCGGCGAAGGAATAGAACACGCGCCCTACCGACTGCTGGTCTTGGTAGGTCTGGAACAGCAGGATGAACGATGCCACGAAGCTCAACTGCACGGCGGCTCCCGTGAGCTGGGGGAAGAGGAAGCAGCTCTGGCACGAAAGCAGGATGAACGCACTGGACACCATACGGCTCCTGACGCGCAGCAGCGCATTCTGGTTGCTCAGCTCCACCAGCAGATAGACCGATGCCACGAAGCATGCCAGCTGCGGCCACAACTGGCGCTGCACCAAGCCTACGGCCAGCCATACCAGCGCGCCAAATGCCGCCGCCGTTGGCAGGGTCTTTCCTCCTTCTGCAATCCTATTCTGTAGCCGCTTCATCTACGTTAGACGTTGAACATTGAACGTCGAGACTCGCCATTCGCAACTCCCAACTCCTAACTCCTAACTCTTAACTCCTAACTCCTAACTCCTAACTCAAAGGTCTTTCCCGATGTCGCGGCGGAAGTAGCGGTCGGTGAACTGTATCTTCTGTGCCTCAGTGAACGACTTGGCCAGTGCCTCGGCCTTGTCGGCTCCGTAGGACGACACGGCGATGACACGGCCGCCAGCGGTGACCACCTGCCCCTCGGCATTGAGGGCGGTGCCAGCATGGAACACGATGCTGCCCTCCACGTTGTCGGTGCCTGTGATGGGGTAGCCCTTCTTGTAAGCCTGGGGATAGCCGCCGCTCACCAGCATCACGCACACGGCCGAACGGTCGTCGAACTCCACCTGTCGGCGGTCCAGGTCGCCCTGCGCCACACCTTCGAGCAGGTCTACGAGGTCACTCTTCAGGCGCAGCATCACCGTCTCGGTCTCGGGGTCGCCCATGCGGCAGTTGTATTCAATGACGTAGGGATCGCCCTGCGGACTGTTCATCAGTCCGAAGAAGATGAAACCTTTGTAGTCGATGCCCTCGGCCTTCAGTCCCTCGACGGTAGGGCGGATGATGCGGTCGTCGACCTTCTGCATCCACTCCTTGGTGGCGAAGGGCACAGGCGACACGCTGCCCATGCCACCAGTGTTCAGACCAGTGTCGCCCTCGCCGATGCGCTTGTAGTCCTTGGCTTCGGGCAGAATCTTATAGTGGTCACCATCGGTAAGCACGAAGACGGAGCACTCGATGCCGCTGAGATACTCCTCGATGACCACGCGTGCCGATGCGTTGCCAAACATGCCGTGGAGCATCTGGCGCAGTTCGCTGCGGGCCTCGTCGAGGGTGGGCACGATGAGCACGCCCTTGCCCGCACACAGGCCGTCGGCCTTCAGCACGTAGGGGGGCTGCAAGGTGTCGAGGAAGGCGAAGCCCTGCTCCAGCGTGTCGGCGGTGAAGGTGGCATAGCGTGCGGTGGGGATGCCGTGGCGCTGCATGAATGCCTTGGCAAAATCCTTTGAACCCTCTAACTGCGCTCCGGCAGCCGAGGGACCTACGACGGGCACCTCACTGGTGCGGGGGTCGCGGCGCAGGTCGTCGGCAATGCCCTTCACCAATGGGTCTTCGGGACCTACCACCACCATGTCGATGCCCTCCTGGGCCACCAGCTGTTTGATGGCCTCAAAGTCGTCGGCCTTGATGTTCACGTTCTCAGCCTGACAGGTGGCTGTGGCCACGCTGGCCGTTCCGGCGTTGCCGGGGGCGATGTAGAGTTTCTCGCACTTTGCGCTCTGCGCCATTTTCCATGCCAGGGCGTGCTCACGGCCGCCGCTGCCTAAAAGTAGAATCTTCATATATTGTTATTGTTGAGAGTTTACAATTTAGAGACTTTAGCTCATCGTTCAACGTTCATCATTCATCGTTCAACGTTCATCATCGCCTGTTGCATGGCTTCCTCAAAGTATTTGCCTGTGGCGAGACGCTGGCTCACGCGCTCCACGTTGCGCCGCATGGCGGCCATGTCGTCGGGTGTCAGGCGCTGCATCAGCTGTTCCAGTTCGTCGATGCTGTCGATGCACAGGCCTATCCCCTCGCGCTCGATGATGGGTGCCACGGCTGCCTGTCGCCAGATGATGACGGGCTTGCCAGCACGCAGGTAGAACGACACTTTGTGCGGACTGTTGTAGCGCAGGTACTCGCCAAAATCGCCTTGGCAGGTGGCCAGCGAGTCGCCGTCCCACACCAGTCCGAAGTCGCCCTCGCCATGGCGGATGAACTCGTCGGCCGGGGCGAAGGGGTGGCAGGTGGCGTGTGGGGCTTGCTCAATGCCGCGCAGTCCGCTGCTGTTGCCATAGACGTGCAGGTGGAAGTGCTGCGCCTGGCGCGCCAGCTGCAGCAGATAGGCGTTCTTGCGCATCACCAACGCTCCTGCATAGACCACCGACCAGCCGTGGGCCGGGTCTTTCTCCACTTTGTCAGAGGGCTGTGGCCGGGCATCGGAGCGATAATCGAAAAGTCCCAGCGCACCCATGGGCTGTTGGATGCCCTGCTGGGCGAGCCACTGTTGCATGGCTTGGTTCGAGGCGATGATGTAGTGGGCCTTCGACAGTCGTTGCAGCTCGGTGGCCAGGGTGATGCGCTTGCGGTGGAGCGACATCAGGTCATGGATCACCACCACGATGTGTGCGCCACGCCAGCGAGCCCAACGGCAGATGAAGGCGAAGTATTTCTTCACGGGGTATTGCAGCAGCAGCACATCGCCACGGCGCAGACAGCACATCATCTTTGCAACGCCCAGCAGGTTGAGCAGGAAGGCCACCACTTTGTTGTCGTAGAACGTGGTGGGCAGCCCCAGGTTGTGCGCCCCCATCTGTCGCAGGGTGCACTCAATGTCGGTCTTGGCTTTGTTGCCGGCTCCCGACAGGCCGTAGTAGTTTCTTGATATGTAGCAAAGGCGCATCTCAGACGAATGATTTGTTTCTGAAGACAGACTATCGAGCCTGACTGGTTAGATACTCCCCGCAGTGCCTGGGTTGGTGATGTCGAGATAGCGCTGCAGCACCACGAGGGCAATGAGGCGCTCGCGCTCAGCATCCTGAAACTGGGCGATGTATTCGTGGGCATGGTTGATGATTTGCTGGGCGGCATCGGGGTGCTGGGCGTAGTAGCGCAGTTTCTCCTCGATGTCGCTGAAGTCGGCCTTGATTTCGATGTAGTGGTAGTCGGGCTTCAGCGTGCCCTCCATGAACCAGGTCTCGCAGGTGAGCGGCGGGGTGACGGCGATGCTGTTCGACGACATCACCCACTTCAGGTTCGAGGCCACGTCGTTGCCTTCGAGCGACATGATGAACTTATAGTCGAGGTGCTCGCCAATGGTGAGCTTCTCGCTATGCCACTGCGGAAACTGGTCGCCGATGGCACCGATGTCGAACATGGGATGGCCGTAGAAGCGGGTGGCAAACTCGAAGCGGTTCATCTTCACGTGGTTGTCCTTGCGCCCCGTCTGCTGCCCAATCTTCCCACGGAAGATGGCCATGTCTTTCTTCTCGGCGAAGGGCTTGCGGTCGTTGACGAAGAGGAAGTGGCGCACCTTCTCCAGGTTGAGCAGCACGTTGCAGCTGGTGTCCTCGTGCAGCGGACGGCTCTTCACAATGCTGGGCAGCTGCAGGGCAAAGTCCACGTCGCCCGATTTCAGTATCCAGCGCAGATGCTGCGGAAACCAGCGTGCTATCTCCAGCGCGTCGTAATAGTAGACCGACTGGCTGGTCATGGGCTGCTGACCCAGCTCCACGGCCTGCCGCTCCCACTCGTCGCGGTCGTAGGGGGTGTCGGCGGTGAGGCGGCAGTAGTAGTCGGCACGTTGCAGGATGTAGTCCTTGTCGGGACGGCGGTCGACCTTGGCCAGCTCCTTGCTCAGGTTCAGCCATGCCTTGGGCCATGCCTGGCGGATGGCGTTCTTGATGTAGTACACGAACTTGGGGTTCTTCCCGCTGTTCAGGGTGTAGTATAATTTGCGTCCTATTCCTTGTTGGCTCATGATGATGGTTGTTCGTTGGTTGATGATTTATTCATTTCGTGCTTTTCGCGCCATTCCTTTACTATCGCGTCGTATTCCTTGTGAGTGCGTTTCCAGCGGTTGTGTGTCCACAGATAGTAAGCCGGGTCGCGACGGATGCTGTCTTCCAACATCTGGAAGAATCGGTGTGTGATGGCGTTCTCCTCCTCCTGCGCGGCATGCTGGCTGAGCAGTTTGAACTCCACCACGTAATGGCCCCTGCGCGGACGGCTCACGTCTATGTAGAATACGCCGTCGTCCATCTTGCGCATGATGCGCTCGCCGCCGGTGAAGACGGGGGTGTCGTGGCCCAAGAAGTCGAGCCACAGGTGGATGTTCTCCCATTTGGGTGTCTGGTCGCTGATATAGCCGAAGAGGGAGCGCTGCCCTTGGCGCTTGTATTGCATCAGCTGGCGCAGCACGTGGCGCTTGTTCACGCAGATGCCGCCATGGGCCGAGCGGATGTCCACCGACAGCCAGTCGGCCTGGTCGTTGCGCAGGGGGTGGTAGATAAGCCCCATCACAGCCTGCGGATAGCGCTTGAAGCAAAGCCCGATGGCCGACAACCACTCCCAGTTGCCATAGTGGCCCATCATGACGGCCAGGTCGCGACCCTCGTCGAACACCTGCTCCATCTGCTCCGCGTTGCGAAACTCGAGGCGGCGCAGCAGCTTCTCGTTGGAGATGGAGAGCAGCTTGAACGTCTCGAACATCATGTCGCAGAACCAGCGGTAGAAGCGCCGCTCCACCTGTCGTAGCTCTTGCTCGCCCTTCTGCGGGAACGAGGTGGTGAGGTTCTTCCATACTATCTTACGCCGATACCTGAAGACATAGAAGACGAGCAGGAACACCAGGTCGCTCAGCAGGTAGAGCACGCAAAACGGCAGCAGCGACAGGGCGTAGACGAAGCCGTAGAGCAGATAGTAGGTAAACTTCTTCATGTCTTTTCTATTCGATGTTCATGTTCAGCACGTTCTCCACGATGGGAGCCATGTCGTAGTAGCGATACTCGGCCAGGCGGCCTCCGAAGATGACGTGCGAAGCCTTTGCGGCAGCCATCTCGCGATATTGGGCGGCCAAGCGGTTGTTGGCATCATCGTTGACGGGATAGAACGGCTCGCGTCCCGGCTCCCATTCTGCAGGATATTCGCGGCTGACGACGGTGGTGGGCAGGCGATAGACATCGTCGCCAAACAGTTCGAAGTGCTTGTGCTCGATGATGCGTGTGTAGGGCACGCTGGCGCTGGTGTAGTTCACCACGGCGTTGCCCTGGTGGTTGGCCTCCTGCAACTGCTGGTGCTCGAATCGCAGCGAGCGCCAGCCCAGACGGCCCAGCGCATAGCCGAAGTATTCGTCTATCTGCCCTGTATAGACAACCCTCTCGGCCTGCCGCTCCCAGTAGTCGCGGTCGGCGAAGAAGTCGGCAGCGGTGCGCGTCTCCACGCCCTGCAGCAGTCCCTCCACCAAGCGGTTGTAGCCCCCGATGGGGATGCCCTGATAGCGGTCGTTGAAATAGTTGTTGTCGAAGACGAAGCGCAGCGGCAACCGCCTGATGATGAAGGGCGGCAGCTGCGTGCAGGGGCGGCCCCATTGCTTCTCGGTGTAGCCTCGGATGAGTCGCTCGTAGATGTCGCGCCCCACCAGCATCAGGGCCTGCTCCTCCAGGTTGCGAGGCTCGGCGGCTCCCTCGCGCTGCAGCCGAAGGGTCACCTCGCGCCGCTGCTCGTCGATGATGTCGCGGGCCTGTTGCGGCGACACGGGTCCCCACATCTGGCAGAAGGTGTTCATGTTGAAGGGCAGGTTGTAGAGACGGCCCTCATAGTTGGCTAACGGCGAATTGGTGTATCGGTTGAACTCCACAAAGCTGTTCACGAACTGCCACACTTCGCGGCTATTGGTGTGGAAGATGTGCGCACCATACTGGTGCACGTTGATGCCCTCCAAACGCTCGCAATGGATGTTGCCCCCCAGGTGGTTGCGGCGGTCGATGACAAGGCAGCGACGCCCCGCCCTACGTGCCCGCCAGGCGAAGGTGCAGCCGAAGAGGCCGGCACCCACAATCAGATAATCGTATGGTTTCAATTTTGAACTCTAAACTTTAACTTGTATAAATAGCGCATCAGGAAGTAGAAGGCCGTCCCGGCGAAGATGCCAGCGATGGCGTCGATGGCGTAGTGCGCCTGTATGTAGAACGTGGCGAAGAACATCAGCGTTGTGAGCACCCCCAGCACGGCCAGCAGCCAATGGGCGCGCACCTCCCACGCCAGCCATAGCAGCACCACGCCAATGCCCACATGGCTCGAGGGGAAGGCGGCGGTGGGGCGCTCACCGGCGTCGTGGGCTTGCTGCACCAGGTCGTGGAACAGGCCGTCGGCGCCAGGAATCGACAGCGACTCCTGGTGCATCAGGAAGTAGTGTCCAATGTCGGGGAATGTGCCTTGTGCTATCTGCTCGGTGCCCACGGCGGCGTAGTAGAACTGCGGGCCGACCACGGGCAGGAAGATGAAGACGACGTAGAACAAGAAGAACGAACCCAGGATGACGAAAGCGCAATAGGCAAAACGGTCGTAGCGGCGCAAGAAATAATAGAGTGCCACGGAGCCTATCATGGGGTAGTAGCTGACGTAGCCTAAGCTGAGCGGCTCGCTGATGAGGGGCGAGGTGAACTGCTGCGAGAAGACGAGCGCGGGCTGGCAGCCGAAGAGCCACTGCTCGGCCGTGGCAAAGAGATGGTCGAGGTTGCAGAAGAGGCGGTTGAACTCGTAGGTGTCGGGATACCACCACCCCAGCACGCACAGCTGTGCCGCCACGCGCAGCATCATCGTCCATCGCGAGGGCCATCGTCGATAGAGCAGCCACAGCACGATGGTGAGGGCCACGATGCCCACCCGTCCCATGAGCATGGGCACGGGGTTCACCAGCTGCTTACCCAGCACTGCCATGAGCAGCAGCGTGAAGGCGCAATAGGCCAGCACCGCCCACTCAAACAGGCATAAGGAACGATTAATATTAGTTGTTTGATTCTTCTCCATGTTGTTTCGTAAAAAGGAGCCTTGTTCAGCCCCCCACCCCCCTAACTGAGGGGGCTTACGCCGCTACAGCCATCCATTCTCCTTATACCATCTGATGGTCATCTTCACGCCCTGCTCCAGCGTATAGAGTGGCTGGTAGCCCAGCTCTTGGCGAGCCGGCTCAATGTCGCAGCGCCAGTTGCGCTGCCGCAGGATATGATACTTGTCGTTGTTCAGTGCCGAGATCTTTCCCGTCAGATGTCCCACTATGTCGCCTATCCACGTCACCACGCGCAGCACCCAGATGGGTGCGGTGATGCGAATCCACCAGGGGTGTCCCAGCTCTTCGCGGATGAGGTCGCTGAAGGTGGTGCTCTGATACACCTCGCCGTCGCTGAGGAAGTATTTGTGACCCGTCATCCCCCAGTCGCAAGCCAGGAACACGGCCTGCACCACGTCGAGCACATAGACGAAGGTGATGTCTTGCCGCTTGTAGCCCACGGCGAAATCGCTGTGCTGCTTGATGCTCTTGGCCATCAGGAAATAGTCGCGCTCGCGGGGGCCATAGACACCCGTGGGTCTGAGGACGACATAGGGGAACTCACCCACGGCCTCGCGGTAGGGGCGGCTCTCCTCGGCGAAGGCCAGCCCGTCGAGCCATTGCTCGGCCTGCAGCTTGCTGCGCCCGTAGTGGGTGTTGGGCTGAGGGGTGTCGTCGTCGCGAATCTCGGTGTAGGGCTGCTTTTCGCGGATGGCTCCAAAGATGCTGAGCGAACTGATGTAGACGAAGCGCTTGATGGGCATCTTCAGCGCCATCAGGGCACGCACCAGGTTCTTGGTCCCTTCGGTGTTGGTGCGGTAGAAGTCCTCCTTATGCAGACATTTCGTCACGCCGGCGGCATGCACCACATAGTCGAACTGATGGTCCAGCAGCTGCATCTCCAGTTCCTTCTGGCTGCTCAGGTTCAGTTCGATGAAGTGAATGCGCTCGTCGGTCAGGAACTGCCGCGAGCTGCTTCCACGCACGGCGGCCCACGTCTCCATGCCCTGCCTGAGAGCCTCTTCCACGATGAACGAGCCAATGAAACCGCTGGCTCCAGTCACTAATATCTTCATGTCGTTAAGCATTTTGGGTGCAAAGTTACGAAAAAACGAGAGAAACGCAAAAGGAAAGCTTGCTTTTCTTTGCATTTCCGAGTGCAAGAAACTTCGGCGAAGCCAAAGTTCTTGCAAAAAGCAAGCGACGCGAGCGTCGAGCGACGAAAAGTCTCGGCAAAACAAAGGAACTCGTTCCTTTGTTTTGCCGAGACGGAGTAAATTCGCCGTGGAAGACGGCAAAGTTACGAAAAAAGCCTGTAACAGCGAAGCGATTTGGCATTGCAAGCAGAAATCTATATGGAATGTTACCATATCATGAGATAATACTACTCTTTTTCTTAATTTATGTTCACAAATTGTCGTATCCTCGATTTTTTTAATTATATTTGCGCACGGAACGCTCAATGTTGGGCAAGAATAACTAAAAGCAATATGGAGATACAACGCTATAACAGGCTAAAGGCTGCGATTAAGCGAGAGCAGAATGAAGTTCACTTCAATTCTGCCGAGCGTGAGCAGGCTCGAACGCTTGGCTCTCAGAGCAGATGGGGCATAGCATCAGTACTGTTTCACGCTGGATGACTAACAAGGTGCAGCCATCCGTGGAACCGCTCGGCTTTGCCGCTTGCCAGAGCAAGAACTCTACGAGATTGCACGCCACCTTGACATGGATGTGAAGGAATTATTGGTGTCGTCAAAATAATTATCATGCGTATTTTAAAGAGATAGAAAAGGTTATAAAAAAATGAATTAGTTTTATGATTCCAAAATTTGACGAAATAATGTTGCCATTGCTGCAATATTTAAATGATGGTAAAGAGCATTCCCTAAAGGAATGTTCTGAGGCAATGTGTGACTATTTTAACTTGACAAAAGAAGAAAGGGAAGAAATGCTTCCAAGTGGCTCAATGACCGTTATACGTAATCGGACAGGATGGGCTAAGATGTATTTGCATCGCTCTGGATTAGTAATTAACGATAAAAGGAATTCGTACTCTATATCAAAACAAGGGATTGAACTACTCTCCCATAATCCCCAAAAGATAGATAGAGACACATTGATGCAGTATTCTTCTTTTGTAGATTTCATGAACAATCCAAGAAATAGAGCAGGAGAGAATGAGAGTGATATTGTGGAAGAAGACACAGAGCCTACTATGAGTAGAGAAGAATTGTATGAAGCCTTTCAAAAAGAATTTCCTTTAGAATCGCTCAAGGATATGCCTTTGGAGAAATATACGAATCTAAATAGGGATGATTCTTTTTGCTATTGGGTAGAAAACAGAACAAAGCCATTAGGTTCTGTAAAAGGAGGTTCTTCTTTTAAATTTGGTATTTATCGTTATGAAAATAAGCCAAATCCCAAAAACATCAGACTGATTACAGATGACAAATATGCTTGGTATGCCCAATATAACAGACAAACGGCTGAAAGTGCGTATATGGTAGTTCGTGATGCTATTATAGACATTGCATCTAATGCTCGTAGGGGTAACTACCAAGGAGTGGAGAATAATCATGTATTCGGAGATGCTTTTAAATGGAAAATAGCTTTTTTGTATTCAAAGCTATCTATTATACCCATATATAGACGAGATTGGCTCAATATAGTTGCAACAAAAATGGGTATGGAAAATGCACAAGACTCTACGATTGCTGATATTCAAGCATATCTGATGAAAGCTAAAGGAACGGAGGAATTATTTGACTACTATGACAAATTATTGGCTATGTGTAAGAATGAAGAAAAACAATATTGGTGGTTAGTCGCAAATCCCAATATATGGAGCCTATCATCATTGAAAGTTGGAGAGATCGAGAGTTATTCGCTATATAACAAAAAGGGCAATAAGCGTCGTGTGTTTAAAAACTTTCTTGAAGCAAAGGTAAATGATGCCGTTATCGGTTACGAATCTATGCCGACGAAGAATATATTGTGTATAATGGAAATTGCCAAAGAGAATGATGGTAAAGAATTGTACTTCAGGAAAACAAAAGACTTACAAACACCTATCAGTAGAGATTTTTTAGAGCAAATACCTGAACTTTCCCAAATGGAGTTTTTCATAAACCCCAACGGATCGTTCTTTAAACTCACGAAAGAGGAATATGAAATTATAATGGGGATCATACATGAGAAGAATCCTAATGTGGAGCAGAAAAATTTACCTTCTATACCAGACTCTATACCATCTTCAAGTATCCAGCCATATTTAAGAGAAGATTTCCTCAATGAAGTATTTATCCATGAAGAAGAATATGACAAATTACGCTATCTGCTTCTATCAAAGAAAAACGTAATACTTCAAGGAGCACCTGGTGTTGGAAAGACATTTGTAGCAAAGCGATTGGCTTACTCCATTATGAGCAAAAAGGATGAAAGCAGAATAGAAATGGTACAATTCCACCAGAACTACACATACGAAGATTTCATCATGGGGTATAAGCCAACTGAAAATGGTGGATTTGCAATTAAGCCTGGAATTTTCTATCAATTTTGCAAGAAAGCAGCCGATGATAAAGACCGTCCCTATTTCTTTGTTATTGATGAAATCAACAGAGGAAATCTGAGTAAGATCTTTGGTGAACTACTGATGCTGATAGAAAGTGACTATCGGGATACAAGCATTAAGTTGGCTTATCGCGACGAGGATTTTTATGTCCCCAGTAATCTTTTTATTATTGGAATGATGAACACGGCAGACCGTAGTTTGGCTATGATAGACTACGCTCTTCGTCGTCGTTTCAGTTTCTTCGAAATGCATCCTGGCTTTATTTCTAATGGTTTTAAGTCATATCAAGAAGCACTGAACAACGATAGATTTAACAAAATTATCAATGCAGTTATACAACTCAATGAGGTCATTGCAAAAGACGACTCACTTGGGGTAGGCTTCTGCATTGGCCACAGTTATTTCTGCAATCAAAAAGAGTTTGATGACATGTGGCTGTCGAATGTTGTTGAGTTTGACATTATTCCGATGCTCCGTGAGTACTGGTTTGATAATGAAAAGAAGTTTAGAGAGGAATCAGAGAAACTATTGAATCTGCTGAAATGACCAACGACAAGGGCATACTGATACGGAACATCTATTATATGCTGGCCTATGCTTTTCAAGAACTTAGGCACAATAACTATGCGGAAATTGCAGGTGAGGAATTTGAGGAAATTCATGACTTGTTTGCTGAGATACTGATACGTGGCATATCTTTCCAACTGAAACAAGGGCTACACCGTGCATACGTTTCACATAGAGAATCTTCGACTACCCTTCATGGGAAACTCGACATGAACGAGAGTATGCACCACAAATTAAACCGTTCGGGAAAGATTGCATACGAATACGATGAACTGTCCGAAGACAATCTCTTCAATCAGATAATTGTATCGACAACCAACATTCTGATGAAACATTCCAATGTAAAGAGAGAAAAGAAGATGGAGTTAAAACGCTTGATGCTTTTCTTTGCGAATGTCAACACCATTGATGTGCGAAATATTCGTTGGAATACACTTCGCTTTGATAGGAACAGCAAGAATTATCGAATGTTACTGTATATCTGCTATTTCATTATTGACGGAATGTTACTTACCACCGAGGATGGACAGTATAAGGTACGAGAATTTTCCGATGACCACATGAGTCGGCTCTATGAACGCTTTGTCCTTGAATATTTCAAGAAACATCATCCAGAAACGAATGCGCGTGCGGCACAAATAGAATGGAATATCATCAAAGAAGAGTCAACAACCAATATATTACCTATCATGCAAACAGATATTCTTCTGACATTTGGTGAACGTACACTCATCATAGATACCAAGTATTATGGTCGTACCATGCAGTACCACTATGATAAGGCAACAATCCATTCACAAAACATTAATCAGATTCAGGCTTATGTCTATAACTATGATGTAGGTCATACCGGTAATGTTGACGGTATGCTTTTGTATGCAAAAACTCAGGAGAGCATAACACCTGACGGAAAAGTGACTCATCATGATGGAAATATGTTTTATTTTAAGACTCTTGATCTGTGTGCAGACTTCAAGAAGATATGTAAACAATTGGATGCCATAGTTGTTCATGAAAAAATATCATCCCAACGTACTGATGGAAGTAAAGTTATAAATACTTGAACAATCATAAAAGAATAAGTATATGGAATTAATACTTTTAATTGGGATTATTGGATTAATTTTAAGTGGTCAAATATTCAAACTGAAATGAGGTAACAACTGAATTGTTGTTGAAGCAGAATCATGGGAACAGTACTTGATTCATTTATAATCATTTACGACGAAGAATGAAAAAGATAATATCTATAATAGCATTGGTGCTTCTGCAAATCAGTTGCTACGCTGTAATCATTGAGACAACAGCTAATCTCAATGTGTACTATCCTGAGTATACGAAGATAGATTTGGTATGTGGACAGATGCCGAAGGCTGCACAGAAGGATGTGGAGTTTTGTTGCGAGGCGGCATTTACTGGAGAGTTGCTGAATGAGTTCAAACATTCGAATATTGCGGATAACCATATCTGCAATGGTGAAATTAAAAAGGGCTATCGCTGCAGGGCGAATACTGGTGGCTTTGTATGGGGTAATGGCAAATGGAAGTTT
>CADASP010000005.1 GCA_902790625.1 uncultured Prevotellaceae bacterium
GCTGCCATATACAAGTCCGACATCATGTGGAGAGATTACACCCAAATGTCAGAGGAAGAGGATATTTGAGGTTCGGGAACTCTTCACCATACGGATTAAGAAATATCATCAAAAAGAGAGATTCTATTTATGGTTATGGGGGCAAAACTATTGAATTCATTATTTGTCATATCGTTGTATTTCTATTTTTGCAGCTGTACAAAAGAAGAAAACGCTGTAACGGTGGACTTCTTTTGTTTTGGGGTGTATGATTGTGAAAACGTCGGCGACATGTCTTTGTACATCACAAGAAACAAATGCTTGTGTAGCTATAATCAAGGTGATTCCACGGATATTGTGCAAATAAAAGACTACGTGGCAAAAGCTATCTGGTTGCTCGCTGACAGTCTTTTCATTGAAAAAAACGCGCAAGTATATGATATGAAGAAAAGAACTGACAGCAATGAATATCATGAAGGGAACCAAATGGTCATCACTGTATCTAAAGATGGCGACAAGAGCTATGAGAGGCATCTTGTTGGAGAAATTTATTATTATGCCCATGAACCACAATTTACGGAGGACTATTATGAGTATATCTACTCGGATACATACCGCCTGTTTTGTCAATATATTGATCTTATCCATGCTTATGTTTCAGGTCAAGAAGCATGGAGATGCTATGTGAACGATGTTTACAAAATGAGTAGAGACCCTAACGCAAGTGTTTTTCATGCTATTCTGCAGACATGTGACAGCATGCAGACTCGCTCAGCTGGATTCGCAATCCCACCCCATTGAATATCTGCCTTTGCAATGCGTTACCCCCAATCCCTAAAGAACTATGGAAAAAGAGTGCAACCTGCTGGCGAGCGTGCGCGATGACGCGACCCATTCGGCGTATGCCAATGCCACGGATTTCTATACGGACTCCAGGCAGAAGTCGTACCCCCTCACCTACAACGGGGCGGGGTCGCTGGTGAGCGATGCCGGGCGCAAGATTGCCAGGATAGACTACGACTACTTGAACAACCCCGTCCGCATTCAGTTCACCAACGGCAGCGTCACCCGCTACGTCTACAGCACAACGGGTGAGAAGCTGCGCGCCGTGTACCAGACAGCGGTGCCGAACATCAGCGTCGCCCTGGGCGGCACGAGGGAGCTTGCACTCACGGAGGTGCAGTGCACCGACTCCACGGACTACCTCCTCGGTGGTGCCCTCACGCTGAAGAACGGGCGCATCGACAAGTGGCAGCACGAGGAGGGCTACTGCCAGGCCGTGAAATACCGTCTCAATGCCAGCCAGGATGATTTCACATTCTGCTACTACGACCGCGACCACCTCGGCAGCGTGCGCCAAGTGACGAGGGCCGGCAGCGCCAACGGGAAGGTCATCCAGAAGATGGACTACTACCCCTTCGGCTTGGAGTTCTGCGACGGCTCCACCGGCAGCAACGTGCAACCCCACAACTATAATAGCAAGGAACTCGACCAGATGCACGGTCTGAACACCTACGACTACGGCGCACGCCAGTACAACCCCGTCACCGCCCGATGGGACAGGGTGGACCCGCTCTGCGAGAAGTACCACTGACGAGTACTGAATAAGTTGACACTCATCACTATAAATTATGGTCACATACTACATTTTAACCCACCGTTTCAAAAGAGGAATGATAGAAATCACATCTGAAACAGACTATCGGCTGTTTCAAAGATACCTTGACCCTCTTCAAAAAGAAAGGCTTCCTAATAACATTAAATTTAGAATCGCAGCTGGAAGTAAAAAATATGACATCATTCGACTGTATGAACGCGGAGAAGAATTTTACTCTCAAAGAGTCATTGACGTACTATCACAGTTTGTTGATATGAATGGAAAATGCTACCCAATTAGAATTGACGGTGTTGAGGAACAGTATCATGTCTTAAATAATTTGGTAGCTTGTCCTTTCCTAAATAGAAACGAAAGTATATCTATAGATGATCCATGTTTCTTGGAAGTGCAAGACACGCCACTTCACATCTTTGGTGTAGAAAACACTTCGTTTGTGATAGTGTCAGAAGAGATCAAAAATGCACTTTTGAAAAATAAGATTTCGGTTGGCAGCGGCCGCTGCCATCATTGGCGGCGTTCGCTGCCATCATTGGCAGCGGCCGCTGCCAATCATGTCCCCGCCCGCTGCCAACCTACCTTTTCCCTCTGCGGTGCCTCCCGCTCCCTGTTTGTCGTGCGCCGCCTCTCCTGAATCCACTCCATTTCGTTCGTCATCAACAATGCCCACCTACATGTCGTCACTTTTGATTTATAAGTCAAACAATCTATCCTTCGTAGAATGATGACGCAGCCTTTTCCCTCGGCTGAGGGAAAAGGCTGCGTCATCGTTTTTGAACTTGCCTTTCGCAAAGCATGCCCTTTGTTGAGCGCCCTTGCGTCAAACGGTCGTTTTGGCGGCATCACCAGTCGTCGTCGTCATTGCCCACGATGCCATTCTTGATGGCCTCTTCCACCTTGTCGATGATGGCGTTGCTGTAGGCGTGCGTCATCACCAGCGCCTTGGCGCAGGTGCGCTTCTGCGGGTCTTTCTCCACGAAGGGATAGTGCTTGGCTATCTCCCACTGCTCGTCGTAGAGGTTGGCGTTGGTCTTGTCTTCCTTCTTACGCTTGGAGTCGCCGTATGTCCGCTCGTCGGGGTCGACCAGGCTGAGCCATCCCCCGCTCACGTCGGCCAGGATGTCGTAGCTCTGCACGGTGTAGGTGACGCGAATCTTCCCGTCTTTGATGTCGAGTCGGATGACGGGCGTGATGCTCACCGAGTATTTGTTCAGCGTGCCCGTGTGGTTGACGATGGCGGGAATGGTGGAAGTGATGATGATGCAGCCGGCCTCTTTGTCGTTGAGGGTGATGGCCTGCTTGTCTTTGAAGGTGGCGGTGGCCCAGTAGTTAAGTGCCACGTAGAGCTGGTCGCGCGTCTTTCCCGGTGCTTCAATCACCTGCTGATAGGTGAGCGACTCGTTCTTGTCGAGGGCCAGCCCCGAGGCGAGGTTCTTGGCTGCGTCGAGCCACTTGTCGCCATACCGCTCCTTGGCATATTTCTCCAGGTCGGCGGCTTTCATCACTTGAGCTTGTAAACTTATTGCGCCGCAGATGACGAAGATGGCGGCGAGCATCCATCGTAGTGGTTGTCTTTTCATCGTTTTAAAAGTTTTATATAATGGTTGATAATCATTCGTTTCCCTATTTGCACAGGCGGCATCCCTCGCACTTGTTCAGCTCGCCTCGGAAGCGCTTCTCCACCAGATAGTGCAGACGGTCGCGCAGTGGCTCGAGCTGCATCTTGTCCACCACCTCGTTGATGAATGCCTGTTGCAGCAGGATGCGTGCCTCGCGCTCGCTGATGCCACGCTGGCGCATATAGAACAGCGCCTGGTCGCCCAGCTGGCCCACGGTGCTGCCGTGGGCGCACTTCACGTCGTCGGCATAGATTTCGAGCATCGGCTGCGTCAGCATGCGGGCGGTGGGACTGGCGCAGAGGTTCTGGTTGGTCATCTGCGAGGTGGTCTGCTGGGCACCCGGCTGCACCAGCACCCGGCCGGCGAAGGCACCCAGCGAGTCGCCATCGAGCACATACTTATACACTTCGTTGCTGGTGCAGTGGGTGGCTTGGTGGGTGATGAGCGTGTTGTTGTCCACGTGCTGCTGCTGGTCGGCGATGACGCATCCATAGCAGCCGCACTCTGCGCCCTCGCCCTGAAGCGTCAGGTCGAGCTTGTTGCGCGTGGTGCCGTTGTGGAGGGTGATGACATTGTGGGTGACGCGGCTGTGGGCCTGCTGCTCGATGTAGGCGTTGCTCACGCGTACATTCTTATAATGTGTCTCCTCCATGCAGTAGAGGTCGAGGCTGGCATGGTCGGCCACGAAAGCCTCGATGACCTGCGTGGTGAGAAAACTGCTGTCGCTGGCGGTGTGGTCGCAGAAGAGCATCTTCAGCTCGGCACCCTCCTCGAGCACGATGAGCACGCGGCGGTTCACCATCAGTCCACCCTGCAGACGCGGCGGGGCCTGCAGCACGTTGATGACCTGCAGGGCGCGCTCCACCTTGACGCCCCGTGGCACGTAGACGTAGATGCCGTCTTGCGCCAGCATGGTGTTCAGGTTGCTCACCGCATCATCGTCGTTGCCAGCCAAGCGGTTGTAGAAACTGCTTTGGGCGAGCTGTCGCAAAGGCTGCACCACGACGCCCTGCGGCAGCGACACCTTGGGCGGCGTGCCAGCGCAGAAGGCATCGTTGACGATGAAGAAAAGGCTGGTGGAGAGGTTGGGCACATCGCAGCTGAAGGCCTTGTAGGGGTCGGCGGGAATCGTCAGTCGGTTCAGGTTCACGCCATAGTTGGGTTCGAAGAGCCGCTGCATGTCGGTGTATTTGTAGCGCTCCACCTTCTGCGTGGGGAACCCCTTGGCGGCAAAGCGACCGAAAGCCTCGTCGCGCACGGCGTTCATCATGCTGCTGCCGTGGGCGACAATCGTGTCGCGCTGCTGCTCGTACAGTTCTATGTATTGTTGCTCGCTGTTCATGGTGTGCTTATGCCTCTTGGATGTCTTCTTTTATCCAGTCGTAGCCTCGCTCCTGAATGTCGTGCGCCAGTTCGGGGCCTCCCGTCTTCACGATGCGCCCTTGATAGAGCACATGCACGAACTGCGGGCGAATCATGTCGAGCAGACGGTCGTAGTGGGTGATGACGATGCACGAGGTGTCGGGGCGCATCAGCTTGTTAACGCCTTCGGCCACGATGCGCATGGCATCCACGTCGAGGCCGGAGTCGGTCTCGTCGAGGATGCTCAGCTTGGGTTCGAGCATGGCCATCTGGAATATCTCGTTGCGCTTCTTCTCGCCTCCGCTGAAGCCTTCGTTCACCGAGCGGTTGGCCAGCTTCGAGTCCAGCTCCACCAGCTTGCGCTTCTCGCGCATCAGCTTCAGGAAGTCGCCCGCTTTCATCGGATCCAGCCCCTGTGCCTTTCGCCGCTCATTGATGGCGGCCTTCATGAAGTTGGTCATACTCACGCCGGGAATCTCCACCGGGTATTGGAACGAGAGGAACAGCCCCTCGTGGGCGCGCTCTTCGGGTTTCATCTGCAGCAGGTCCTTGCCATTGAACCATGCCTCGCCGGCGGTGACCTCATAGAGCGGGTTCCCCACCAGCACAGCCGAGAGGGTGCTCTTTCCCGACCCGTTGGGTCCCATGATGGCGTGGGTCTCGCCATCGGCAATCTCCAGGTTGATGCCTTTCAGTATCTCTTTCTCGCCGATGCGGGCGTGCAGATTTCTCACTTGTAACATGTCGGTCTCTCTTTTTATTCTGTTTTTATTGATATATGAGTGTGGTGATGTGCTCCGGGCTAAAGAGCTGTTGGGCCACGCTGAGCAAGTCATCGGCGGTGAGTCGCTCGATGTGCGCCATGATGTCGTTCAGGCTGCGACCATGCCCGGTGTGCAGGAATGTGCGGGCGAAGTCGATGGTGAACTGTTCGCGGTTCTCGCAGGCGATGGCCAGCTGTCCTTGCAGCTGCCTCTTGGCATTGCGCAAGAAGGTGGCAGTGAGGGGGTGCTGCATCAGGCGGTCGAGTTCGTTGCGCACCAATCGTCGACAGCGGTCGGTGTCGTGAGGGTCGCAGCCGAAGTAGACGGCCCATAAACCGGTGTCGCTGTAGCACGTCATCGTGCTGTCGACGGAATACACCAGTCCGTGGCGCTCGCGCAGCGACAGGTTCAGGCGTGAGTTCATGCTGGGTCCGCCCAGGATGTTGTTCAGCAGATAGAGTGCCCACCGACGCTCATCTGCGGCGGAGAAGGCACGAGTGCCCATCATCACGTGGGCTTGATGGGTGCCACGCTCACGGATGGTCACAGCGGGGAGTGAAGAGTCCAAGGGAAGGGAAGAGTCCAAGGGGAGGGAAGGGGACGTTACTTCCCCTTGCAGGTCTATTGTCCCTTTCACTCCCTTTTCACTCCCTCTCACTCCCTTTTCACTCCCTGAAACAAACAACACACAGTTCTCGGGCCTGTACCATTGCTGGGTGAAGCGGCGGGCATCGTCGCTGGTATAGGAGCGCACCTGCTGACTGTTGCCCAGGATGTTGTGCCCCAGGGGATGACCAGGGAAGAGCAGATTCTCGAACTCGTCGTAGATAAGCTCTGAGGGCGTGTCCTCATAGCTTTCAATCTCATCGCACACCACCTCACGCTCTTTCTCCACCTCATGCTGAGGGTACTGGCTGTTGAAGACAATGTCGCAGAGCACATCAATGGCGCGCTGTAGATATTGCTGCTGCACCACGCAGTAGAACACCGTGTCTTCCTTGTTGGTGAAAGCGTTGAGCTCGCCACCCACGCCCTCGATGTCGTTGATAATCTTTCGGGCCGAGCGACGGTTGGTGCCCTTGAAGGCCAGGTGCTCGCAGAAGTGGGCCAGCCCCTGTTGGTCGGGAGTTTCGTTGCGGGTACCAGCATGCACGGCAATGCCGCAGTAGGCCACTTGCGACGTACTGTTCAGCTGAAGAAAGCGCAGTCCTGAAGGAAGGGTGGGAAGTTTCATGCGTGAGAGGCTGTTTTCAGTGATTGAATATATTGCCACAGCTTGCGGTAGAAAGGATGGCGGGTGAGCGTGTGACTGTCGCCCAGAATAATCACCTTCATTCGTGCACGGGTGATGGCGACGTTCATGCGGCGCAGATCGCGGAGGAAGCCTATCTGTCCCTCGTCGTTGCTGCGCACCAGCGAGATGACGATGATGTCGCGCTCCTGCCCTTGGAAGCCATCGACGGTGTTCACCGTGATTTGCCGACGGAAGGGTTTCAGGCATTCGTTCTTGCGCAACAGCTGGCGCAGCAACTGCACCTGCGCACGATAGGGCGAGATGATGCCCACATCGAGTCGCTCCTGCTGGATGCGCTCGCGGCCTATCAGCTCAAAGTAGGCTTGCAGGCTGAGCAGTGTGAGGCGGGCCTCAAGACGGTTGAGGCGACTGTTGGAGGTGCCCGTGCTTTCAGAGCCATCCTCATCGTCGGGGTCGTCGGGATTCGCCGATTTATCTGTGTATTCCGAGGTGTCTACCCAGGTCATGGGCAGGTCGAGGTCGAGGATGCTGCGGTGCTGCACTTGCGGTGCCGCCACCATGAGGTTGTGGTAGAACCAGTCGCTGCTGAATCGCATGATGTCCTCGTGCATGCGATACTGCATGCGGAGCAGCGTCACCGCTTCGGGCTTCTCATGGGCAATGCGCTCCATGAGCGTGCGCCCCAAGCCGCCCTTCATGGCCTCGTAGCATTTCACCGTGGGGGGCAGCTGACAGTGGTCGCCAGCGAAGACGACGCGACCGGCGCGGCGGATGGCTATCCAACAGGCGGCCTCCAGAGCCTGGGCGGCCTCGTCGATGAACAGCGTGCCGAACTTCTGCCCGTCGAGCAGACGGTTGGCCGAGCCGACAAGGGTGCTGGCAATGACATGGGCTTGGCCAAACAGCTCCTGCTGGATGCGTATCTCCAGCTCGGTGGCCCGGCTCTTCAGGCGGTCCATCTTCTGATGCCAGTTGTCGCTGCGCTTCTTCTGGCTGCGCAGTTCGCGGATGGCCTTGCGTATGGCCCACAGTTGCGGATAATCGGGATGGGCCTCGAAGCGGCGTTCGTAGGTGAACGAGAGCATCTTGTCGTCGACACGCGAGGGGTTGCCGATGCGCAGCACGTTCAAGCCGCGGTCCACCAGCTTCTCGCTAATCCAGTCTACGGCCATGTTGCTCTGCGCGCACACCAGCACCTGGGGCTCGCGGCGCAACGTCTCGTAGATAGCCTCTACGAGCGTGGTGGTCTTGCCCGTGCCGGGAGGGCCATGCACGATGGCCACGTCCTTGGCGCGCAGCACCTCGTTCACGGCATGCTCTTGCGTGGGGTTCAGGTAGTCGAAGCCCATATCGGGGAAGCTGTAGGTCTCGGCCTTCTGCCGCGAATAGAACAGGTCGCGCAGATAGCCCAGACGGCCCTTGGCACGCATGGTGCGCTCCAGGGCCTCGAACATCAGGCGATAGCTGGTCTCGTCGAAGAAGAGCTGCACGCCCAGCTGGGCATCATCAGCGAGCAAGAGGTCGGCAACGGGGAAGCCATCAGGCACAGCCACCACCATGCGGTCGCCATCGACATAAGATACGGTGCCAGTGGAAGAGAAGAAATGGGGTGACGGGGGTTGATGGGGTGATGGGGCTGAAGGGGATTGCCCATTAGACCCATTCGCCCCATCAACCTTAAAGAACTGCACCGGCTTGCCAAACTCGAAGTTGTGGTCGTCGGGTTCCTCGTCCTCTGCCGTTGGCTGGCGAAACACCTCCACGCAGAGCTGGTTGAGCGAGTTGTAGTAGCTGCGACCCACGCGCAAGGGCATCCAAGCATCGCCACGGGCCACCAAACGCTCCACGCCACGAGCCTGCTGAGCCTGAAGAAAAGCCTCCTTCTCCTGCTCGTATTCCAGCTGCAACAGCATGCGCTGTCGCTGCAATTCCAGTATGGGTGATGTTACGTCAGCCAAATCCCAAATCCTTGTTTCAACGTGAAGGCACAAATGGCTACAGCTTCGAATCAAGCTTGTTCCTCACGCCCTGATAGGAGCGCAGGTAGACCTTGGCCGACCCGAATGAGAGGTGCATGTCGAGCCTCACGGGCATGTGGTTGTCGTCGTCGGTGACGAAGAAGCGTATCAGCTCGTTTTCCTTCCCGTCCTCGCGTTCCATAAACGAGAAGACAAGACAGCGGAACTTTTCTTTCGAGCCTTCCACCTTGTATTTCTCCTTGCCCTGATATACGAGCCACGAGTCGCTGCGATGCTTGGCATCGGTGATGGGCATAGGCACGATGTCGCCCTTCTTCATCTTCGAGGCGTCGAAATTGCGTGCCCTCAAGAAGATGCTCATCATGTCGTAGATGCACTCCTGATACTCCTTCTCCTGCCAGTTGTGCTCGCCACGGTGATTGATGCGGTGCATCTTCACCTTCGAGAATCCATCGCCCGGATAAGTGTACCACAGCTCATCGACATAGTAGCGCTTGCCCTCGCAGGCTCCCTTGCGGTAGTAGAGCGGCGAGAGGTCGCTGACGGTGCAGTAGGACGTGAGCGTGTCGCGCATGACGAAGACACCGTCGAGCTTGTCGTTGCCCTTGGTGATGAGGTTGGTGCGATAGCAAGGCATGCCGTTGAAGGTCGACATCACCGTAGACATCGACGCTGCCCCCACCTTCACCCACACAAACTGCCAGTTGAAGTAGAGGTCGTAGGCCAGGAACTCACCAGCCTTGAAAGCCTTGTTCTCTATGCCGCACTGGCTCTGAGCCTTCACGGGGCTGGCAAACAGGGAACAAAGTAGCACTAATGCAATGATTATTCGTTTCATCTTCTTTCTTTTTTTCAGGTTACACAATCACATTCTCATTCCAGTTTTGTCCTGGATATATTCCTTGCCCAACTGCTTGGCACGCTCCAGATTGCGGTTCTTCAGCTTCTTGGCCTGGTCGGGCTTCTGTTTGATAATCTTTCCTGGTTTCTGTCGATAGCGGGGCAGAGCGGTCAGGTTCCACCGTCGGCTCACATCCCACTTGGCCTTGCACTCCACCTCCTCGTTGTAGTAGAACACTGGTTCGGGCTGCAAGTCCTCGTCGTAGATGCCGGTATCCCACTGTCCGTTGCCATTCATGTCGCAGAAGGCGCTGAGGTAGTAGGTGCCGGGCTTCACATAGAGGAATTTCGTCTTCCCGCTGCCATCAGCAGCCTGTTGGCTGAGCATCTTTCCCGTTCCGTCGAGCAGCTGCACGACGACCACGGCCAGCGTGTCGGCATCGGTGATGGGTGCTCCGCCGACGGTCACCTCCAGCGTGCTGAAATCGTCGGGATTGGCCACCTTGATGCCCATCTTGGTGGCTTTGCATACCTGGCCATAGATATTGACGAAGGCTGCCGAGTCTATTTCCAAACTGTATTCCGTTTTCTCCTGCCAGTCGGCCGTAAGCTCGTAGCTACGCACCGACAGCTGTCGCAGTTCGAGCGGCGATGGATACCAGAGGGTGTCTACCTTCGAATAGAGGTGCACCATCGACGTGTCGCAGCTGAGCAGCGGCTCTATCGTTTCTATGCGCAGGGTTTGCAGGGGTGTTATCTGCGAGCCTGGCGTCACCTTCAGCTGTAGCATCTTGGGCGGCATCACGCTGTCGTAGGGCAGTCCCCGCTTCTTCTTCCGCTCCTGTTCCTTCTGCCATTTCTCCAGTTCTTTCTCCAGCTCCTTCTGTCGTTTGGCAAAGAGCACCTTCGGGATGAATGTCAACGTGTCGGTATGCTCCTCCAGCATCCCCAGCGTGTCGGTCATCATGTAGCGCGTCTCCATCGTCAGTGTGTCGCGGTTCACCAATGCCGTGTCGCGCAGCCAGTAGTGCACGGTGTCGCGCTTCAGCGAGTATTCCACCACGAAGGCACTGTCGGCATTGAAGTCGAGGCCCCTCACCGCTGGCAGCGAGTCGTGGCCGTAGGTGAAGTAGAGGCTTATTTTCTCAGGCTGTGCCCGCTCGCTCTTCAGCAGGAAACGGTCGGTCTGCGGCTCTTGGAAGCAGAGCAGCGTCAGGTCGTCGGGCAGGAAGTGCGTGTAGGGTGTCGGCACGATGTTGGCGATGTGCAGCGAGTCGCGCCAGATGGTGTCGCGGCGGGTGTCGGGCATCCACGATGGCACGATGCTGTCGCGCGAGTAGGCTATCATCTCGCTCTTCTGCCCAAAGACGTAGTCGCCGTCGGCATCATTCAGGGCGAAGGCACGGTAGCTGCCCGGTGCCACCCCTTTCACGGTGAAGCGTCCGCTGCCGTTGGTACGCGAGACGCGCATCATGGGTTCCTTGTGGAAGATGCTGTCGGGCGAGTCGTAGGGCTGCAGACCTACGAGTATGCCCTTCACCGGCTCCAAGTCCTCGGCGTTGAGCACATAGCCTGCCACCTCGAGCGTGTCGATGTGGTCGCCGGTGCTGAAGCTGTAGGTATAGTTGCCCATGGGGTTGCCCTCGTTGTTGTCGGTGATGGCATCGCTGAAGTCGATGGTGTAGGTGGTGTGCTCCTTCAGCGTGTCCTTCAGCTCGATGATGATGCGCTTGCCGGCGGCCTTGATCTCGGCCTGCTCTATCTGCGGCGGCGACACGATGACCTTCTCGTTGGCGTTCTCCAGCTTGATGTATTCGTTGAAGTCGATAGTCACCTTATTCGCCTTCACGGCGGTGCCTCCATCGGTCGGTGTCGCCCCTACCACGCGGGGCGGTGTGTCGTCGTACCATCCACCGTCGGGGTTGCCCATGCGGGCGCAAGCGCTAAAGAACAATGAACAAATGATAAATGATAATGCCCCCGCCACCAACCAAAACTGATGCCGGATGCCATTAACATTATTATTATCCTTTCGCGTCTTCATGCGCCCAATGTCATTTGTCATTTATCATTTAGCTGGAGCAATTGCTCCATTGTCTCCCTGCTGTTGCTCAGCCGTGGCACCTTGTGCTGCCCGCCCAGCTTGCCTTTTGACTTCAGCCAGTCGTTGAACAGGCCGGGGCGCGCCTGTATGATTTCCAGGTGCTGCAGGGTGATGTCCTTGTAGCGTTTGGCCTCGTAGTCGCTGTTCACCTCCTGCAGACGGGCGTCGAGCAGACGGGCAAAGTGCTGCAGGTTCTGGGGCGGGGTGCTGAACTCGATGAGCCACTGGTGGCGGCACTTGGCCTTGGCATCCATGAACACGGGTGCGGCGGTGTACTCCAGCACCTGTGCGCCCGTCTGCTGGCAGGCGTAGGCCAGGCACTGCTCGGCGTTGTCTACTATCAGCTCCTCGCCAAAGGCATTGATGAAGCTCTTCGTGCGCCCACTGATGATAAACTTGTAGGGGTTGGTCGAGGTGAACTGCACGGTGTCGCCAATCATGTAGCGCCACAGTCCGCACGACGTGCTGATGATCATGGCGTAGTTCTTCCCCTTCTCCACGCCCCAGAGAGGAACGATTTTCGAGTGAGGAGTTGAGCTTTGCCCTGCAGAGGAGTTAACTCCCAACTCCTCATTCCCCACTCCTAACTCCATGAACTCGTAGAAGCAGTCGTAGTCGAGCATCAGCAGCATCGACCTGTCGGCGGGGTCGTCTTGTATGCCGAAGAATCCCTCGCTGGCGTTGTAGGTCTCCATGTAGTGCATCTTCGGGCTGGTGATGAGCTGCTGATACTGCTCGCGATAGGGTGTGAAAGCCACGCCGCCGTGGAAGAACACCTCTATGTTGGGCCACACCTCTTCCAAGTGCGTCTTCCCGCTCAGCTCCATCACGCGGTTCAGCACCGAGAGCATCCACGATGGCACGCCGCTCAGGTTGGTCACGTTCTTGCCGATGGCCTCGCGGGCGATGCGGTCGCGCTTCACCTCGAAGTCGCTCAGCAGGGCCGTTTCCTTCTGAGGCACGCGGAAGAGGTTCACCAGCGGGTTGATGTTCTCGATGAGGATGGCGCTCAAGTCGCCCACGAGCGAGCCGGGTAGGTTGTAGTTGGGCTGATGGCTGCCGCCGAGGATGAGGCCCTTGCCGTCGAACATACGGCTCTCGGGGTTGTTGCGCAGATACATCGCCACCACGTCGCCGCCGCCTTTGTAGTGCAGCCGCTTCAGTCCCTCTTTCGACACGGGGATGAACTTCGACTTGTCGTTGGTGGTGCCGCTCGACTTGGCATACCACTTCACGCGGCCCGGCCACAGGATGTCGGCCTCGCCCCGGCGCATGCGGTCGATGTGGTCCTTCAGCTGTTCATAGTCGGTCACGGGGTTGCAGCGCACGAAGTCGTCGTAGGTCTTCATGTCGGCAAAGTGGTGGTAGCGCCCCCACTCCGTGTCGCGGGCACGGCTCACCAAGCGCGAGAGCACCTCGCGCTGCAGGGCTTCAGCCTCGTTGTTGTGTCGCTCCAGTTCGCGCCAGCGGGGTGCGAACAGCTTGCGTGCAATTCCTGTTATGCTCACCTTTGTTGTCAGTTTTTAATTGCCATAGCCAGCACCAAAAGCGCCGGCTTTTCACTATTTAGACTGCAAAGGTAGCCCAAAGTTTTGTAATAAGCGCAAGTTTTACGTTTTTTAGCTATTCAAACGTGATGCCGTCAGCATGACATTTTCGCTACACCATATATAAAACTGCATACTTATACATGTTTTGCCAAAGATAAGGGGCAAATAATTGGCGTTAGTTTTTTTGCAAAAAGTCGTTGCCAAATTTACGAAAGTCGCCACCGGGTCTGAAAAATGAATAATCATGCGGAGAGGTGAGGCTATAGCAGGATGTCCCACACGGCGATGATGTGGCAGATGCTTCCGGCAAGGACAAAGAAATGGAAGACGGTGTGCATGAAACGGTGCTTGGCCCCGATGGAATAGAACAGGGCACCGGTGATGTAGCAGCCCCCCTCGGCGACAATCCAGCTGACGGCGACGGCGCTGACGGTGCTGACAAGCGGGCCGAAAGCGACGAGCACGCTGAGGCCCATGAGCACGAAGCAGAGCGTCTCAAGGTTGGAGTGCTCCTTCAGCCGCAGGAAACTGACGATGGTTCCGCTGATGGCGCAGAGCCAGACGAAGACGAACAGCCCCCACCCCCACATGCCCTGGCTGCGCAGTGCCACCAGGGTGACGGGCGAATAGCTGCCAGCGATGTGCCAGTAGATGGCGGCATGATCCCAGCGGCGCAGCCGCTCCTTCCATGGCGAGCTGCGACGGAGCGAGTGATAAGCGGTGCTTGAGGCATAGCTGGCAAGCATGCCGAAGAGATAGAGCGCCACGCCCACATCGGCCCACGGGCCATGGGGCACGGCCAGCACCAGCAGCACCACACCCAAGACAGCACCCAGCGCGAGGCCAGCGGCATGCGACCACGCATTCCACTGTTCCTCGCGCCGGGTGTAGCGTATTGCCATCGAATGACGAATTACGAATTATGAATTACGAGTTATTAATTACGAATTACGAATATTGTGCGGTAGCAAATTCTTCATTCTTCATTCTTCATTCTTCACTCTTCATTCTTCACTCTTCACCCTCTTCACTCTCTTCGCCTTCTTCACTCTCTTCGTCGTATTCTTCCTCTTCGTAGTCGCCATCGTCGTAATCCTCCTCGTCCTCGCTATCCATGAAGCCCCAGTTGTAGCCAATGGAATAGTCGTGGATGTTGGCACCCATCTTGATGGTGTTGCCCTCGGTATCGCAGAGCACATAGCCATCTTCGTAGCTGCCCACGAGCATGCGATTGGCGTGTCCAGCATATTCCGGGTCGAAGAGTACGGTATAGCCCTCGGGCAGCTTCGTCACCTTTTCGCCCTCCTTGTTGAGCACGAACGGCTTCTTCTCAGCGGTAGCGCCCACGAGGAGCTTGCCATTGTAGTTCAATGCTTCAAACTTCGACTTGATGACCTGCTCGCCGTTGACGTTCATCAGTCCAAACTTCTCTTCTTCACTGTCGTAGGTAGTGAACATGCCGTCGTAGATGGCTCCCACGAAGACATCCTCCTTCAGCTTCTTCACCGTCTCGCCCTTCCTGTTGAGCACGATGCTGCGCTCGGCATCGTTGAGCACCACCAGATACTCGCCATAGAAGCGGAAGTTGCTGGGCTTGCACTCGCCGAACTTCTTGCTGAACACTTCGTTGCCGTCGGTGTCGATGACGCTCCACTTGTTGTCGGGGTCGCCGTCATCGCCGTGATAGACGATGGCCAGGCCCTCGGCGAAGTTCCAGGCATCGTAGTACTTGATGGGGATGACGGGCTTGCCGCTCTCGTCGATGTATCCCCACTTGCCATCCTCGGTGCGCACCATGGCCCTACCACAGAAGAAGTTGAAGGCGGCGGTGACCGTCTTCTTGCTCACCTCCTTCATGCTGAAGGCGTCTTTGCCCTCCTTGTCGATGTACTTGATGTTGCCCTTCTTGTCTTTCACGGGACAATACTTGCCCGTGAACGAGCCCACATTGTCATAGCTGCCAATCTTGCGGGGCTTGGCTTCGAGGGTGTAGAGGTCGTAGTTTCCATCGGGGTCGCTGACGACGAACCTGTCGCCCACGGCACAGCTGGGCATCTCGTCGAATCGGGGCTTCACAATCACCTTGCCCTCGAAATCCATGAATCCCCACGGCTCGCCCTCTTCCTCCTGGAAGGCGAAGTAGTTGATTTGATAACCGGCATCGGAGCCACCACCAAGCTTGTCACAGCTTGCTAACACCACTGCCACCACGAGCAGCAGACTCATTTTCCATACTTTCTTCATGTTGTTCTGTTATAAGTGAATATCATTAAAAGAGATTACTATTTGTTTGTTTTTGAAGGGTTGCCCATTGAATTTTCGTTTTTCGCAAAAAACATCATTATAGTTATAAATGATTATCTGCAGATGCCCGCAACTGACGCTGAAAGCGTCACCGCTCAATAGCCGTAGGTCGGAACGAACTGCGGATAGAACGACAAGAGGTGCATCGACCCTGAAGGGGTCGCCCGTACTCACGGACACCCCTCCCATGCTCATGGGCGACCCCTTCAGGGTCGATGTACCTCTCATTCCGATTGTCCGGGGGTACTGCGTACCCTCGGCTATTGAGCGATGACCCCTTCAGGGTCACATACGGCAGTATGCGGATAATCATATAGTTTATTTACCTGTTTTTGTTGTTTTTACCTGTTTTACTAAGTCCACCGTTCACCGTCCAACGTTCAACGTTCACCGTCTTTCAGTCTGCCAGTACGAAGTCGAGCTGTCGGCGCTCCACGTTGGCCCGCGCCACCTTGATGCGGATGGCATCGCCCAACTGGTATTTGCGGTGGTGGCGACGCCCCACGAGCTGGTAGTTGCGCTCATCGAACTCGTAGTAGTCGCCATCGAGGTCGTGCATGCCCACGAGACCTTCGCAGTGGTTCTCGTCGATCTCGCAGTAGATGCCATAGCTCTGCACGCCACTGATGTGCGCGTCGAACTCCTGCCCCACCTTGTCGGCCATGAACTCCACCATCTTATATTTGATGCTGTCGCGCTCGGCGTTGGCAGCCGTCTGCTCCATCTGACTGGAGTGCTCGCACAGCTCCTCATAGTGCTCCTGGTTGGCAGAGCGGCCACCCTGCTGATAGCGGGTGAGCAGCCGGTGCACCATGGTGTCGGGGTAGCGGCGGATGGGCGAGGTGAAGTGGGTGTAGTAGTCGAAGGCCAGACCATAGTGGCCGATGTTGTGGGTGGAGTATTTGGCCTTCATCATGGCGCGCAGGGCCAGCGTCTCCACCAGCTTCTGCTCGCGGCGCCCCTCGGCCTCGGTCATCAGTTTGTTCAGTCCGCGCGAGATGGCACCCCGCGTGCCGCTGGTCTTCACCTTGTAGCCAAAGGGGGCGAGGGCCATGCGCAAGTTCTCGAGCTTCTGCGGGTCGGGCTGGTCGTGGATGCGATAGGGCAGCGTCTTGGCTTTCGTGCCTTTGGGCACACGCCCTATCGATTCGGCCACGGTGCGGTTGGCCAGCAGCATGAACTCCTCGATGAGCTGGGTGGCCAGGGTGCTCTTCTTGAAGAAGCAACGGGTGGGATGGCCCTTCTCGTCGACGTCGAAGTGCAGCTCCTCGCGGTCGAACTTCACGGCACCGCCTTCGAAGCGGCGCTCGCGCAGCTTCTGCGCCATGCTGCTGAGCAGGCGCAGCTCCTGGGCATAGTCGCCGTCCTTGCCCTCCAGCATCTCCTGCACCTCCTCGTAGGCGTAGCGGCGGTTGCTGCGGATGACGGTGTGGGCCAGGTGCCAGCGCTTGATGTTGGCCTCCTCGTCGAGCACGAAGATGACGCTGTAGCACAACTTCTCCTCGTCGGGGCGCAGCGAGCAGATGAAGTTGCACAGCCGCTCGGGCAGCATCGGTATGGTGCGGTCGACCAGATAGACGCTGGTGGCCCGCTGCTGCGCCTCCCTGTCGATGATGCTGCCCTCGGCGACGTAGTGCGACACATCGGCGATGTGGACACCCACTTCGTAAAGAGCCCGACCCTCAAGAGCCCTGCCCTCAAGAGCCTCACCCCCGGCCCCTCTCGCAAGGAGAGGGGAGTGGTTACTTTTGTTGGCGGAATGGTCTGCGGAAGAACTATATACTCCCCTCTCCTTGCGAGAGGGGCCGGGGGTGAGGCTTTTCCGGGTGGAGTTTTCGGGGGTGAGGCTCCGGATGCTCAGTGCATCGTCGAAGTCCTTGGCGTCGGCGGGGTCGATGGTGAAGGTGAGCACATCGCGGAAGTCCTCGCGACGTGCAATCTCCTCGGGCGTGATGCCTGGGTCGATTTTGTTGGCGGCCTCCTCCACACGCTGCGGATATTTGTAGGGCAGGTCGTACTGCGCCAGGATGGCGTGCATCTCCACGTCGTTGTCGCCTTGCTGTCCCAGCACGTCGACGACCTCGCCCACCAGGTTCTTCGACTCCTCGCTGGGCCACTGTGTGATGCGCACCACGGCCTTATCACCCGTCTTGCCACCCTTCAGCTTCTTCTTCGGGATGAGGATGTCGTGCACGAAGATGTTGCCCTCGGTGACCAGGAAGGCGTAGTCCTTCTCCACCTGCAGGATGCCCACGGCTTGGTTGTGCTTGCGCTCCAAAATCTCGATGACCATGGCCTCCTTGATGTGGTTCTGCCTGCGCGCCATCATGGCCACGCGCACGCGGTCGCCGCCCATGGCACTCTTCGAGTTGCGCTCCGAGACGAAGATGGGCTTGCCACCATCGTCGGGCATGAACGAGTTCTTGCCATTCGCCTTGCGGATGAAGGTTCCATCCTGCACCTGCGTCTTCAGGTTCAGGCGGAAGGTGCTGTTGTCGACTTTGCTCAGGAAGTCATCCCAAGCCAGCTCGTCCATCACGTCCACGGCCAGCATCTTCGCCGGATGGGTGTTCAGGTGAAGGGCCTTGAAGATATACTTGTAGTTAAGCGACTCGCCCGGATGGGCCTGGAACAACGCCTGCACGGCATCGGCCACTTGGCGTTTGTTCAAACGTTTTCCTCCTTTATTTCCCATGTCTTTGCTTGTGATTGAGTTTCAGATTTGGTGCAAAGATAAACAAATAAACTCAAACGACAAAACTTTTCAGCAGAAAAAAGGCGGGATGGAAAAAACAGCGTCTGTTTTCGAAATGTTTCATGCCAAAACACAAGGCTCTGTTGCGACACATGACTCATGTTACAGGCCAACCCCTCCCCCTCCCTTCAACTATTCTTACACACATCTGCCAGCGTATTTCCACCCCTCCCCCAGCCCCTGCAAGGCAATTGCGCAGAGGGAGCAATTGCCTTGCAGGGACGGGGGGAGCGGCGTAGGTAATTCTTTTTAGAAAAACAGTGAAAAACAAAAAATACAGATAAAAACCATTTTCTCTGTTTTCTTGTTTTTCACTGTTTTTCAAAATCCAACTGAGCTGGGTGCGTTCAGTCGGAATCATGCGTACATTCGGTAGGGACGGACCTTGTGTCCGTCCGTCTGTTACACAACAGATAAAAAGTGCAAAAGGATGTGAAATGGAAATTCCTGAATTCTTACAAAAAAAATTTTCATTTTAGGACGAAACAACGCACACTTTAGGCTGTTTGAGCAAGGCGACTGAAAAGGAAAAATCGACTTTTGACACGGTTTTTGCACACCCACGGCGGTTTTGTGCGAGATTTTAGCCATTTTTTAGACCATTTTTCGTTTCTGCGAGAACGCCAAAAAAGAAAAGGGCAACGCCAAATTTTTTTTTGGCGTTGACTTTTTTGAGCCAGCCATGGGTTTTTGTCGCAAAATCGAGCCTATTCGGTTGAAAGTCAAATATTTGCTGAAACCCCTCAAAACTCGAAAATTTTCGGCCAAATATTTTTTTGTGGAAAAGAAGCGAGTTTTGAGGGCCTTCAGCTGTTTTGAGGTGCCTTCCGTCTTAACACATTTTAATGGTTACGACTTGGTAAGTGTAACTACTCCGTCATACACAGAAAGGAAAGAAATGACCATCTTTTTCGTCATTATTCTTTTCAAATCCACCCTTGGTACCTCCAAAATGATGTGAATTACGTTCATTTCTTACGTTTTCCTCCTTTATTCTGTCCTATAATAAATAATGTATGTAGGGCTATGTGGCGAAAAGTTATGAAATCTATCTTTACCATGCAAGATTTTTCGCAAAAAGTTTGGACGCATCGAAAAGATTTCCTACCTTTGCCTCGATTTCTAATACAACCTGACTAAAAAGTCAAAATGACAGCAAACCATCTTACGAAACATTCCACATGGCGGTATCTGGCGGCGGGTTAGCGCGCAGAGCCTTTTGCACCATGGAATGAACCGTTCGTGTTCGCACCGCAAGGCGGTGGCGATGTCGGCCTGGCATCGCTGCATCCTGGCAGGAGCGGAGATGGTGTGCTCTTTGACTTTTTGTTACACATCCAGTGCGGTTGGCCGGCAGTGGTTAGCACTATTCACATTTGTTTTGTAATTCCCTTTTTCTCTGTAACCTCTCATGGGGGTGCGCCAGAGTGCGCACCCTTGCTGCGTTGTATTAGAATCTAATCTTTATAACTTGTATAGAATGACACAAATCTTTGTTTCGATGATCATTGAAGGCGCGTATCAAAACTTGGCATGCAATACTGGTGATACCCTTGTGGTGGTGAAGCTCGACAAGACCATGAAGGCCGACGAGCACTACTCTTTCTTCCTCTATACCGACGACCTGGCGCTGATGGCTGACGCTGAAACTGGAAAAGACTGCGTGGAACGCCGAGGACGCATCCTACGGGTGGACATGCCGGGCCGATGCCCTTGGATGCCAGGCAAATACATGCTGCTGATGCGCTGGGCAACAGACCAAATCGTGCGCTATGACCTGCAGCTTGATGACCGCCACCAATGGCACGTGGACCCAACGCCCACGCGCTGCCTGCCCATGAGCCGTGAGGACATGCTCAGCAGCAAACTGATCATCAATCGGGAGAGTTGGGCGAAGCTGAGCCTGCTACCCGGCACCAGACAGCTGAAGGAGTGGTGCATAGACCGAGCCATGCAGAACAACGTGCTCGTGAGCCTCTCCGCCAACTTCCATGTCCCAATCGACCTCAACGAGAACCTGCTGGTGGCCTACCGCTCAAAATATTGGCGCAATGCCGTGATGGTGCTGCTGCAGCAGGTGGGCAATATTCATGGAGAGCTGATACCCGTAGACTGCGCCAAACTCTTCGACCCCACGAATAACGACGCCTACGAGAAGCTGCACGAGTTGTTCGGCGATGACCATCCCGACGACAAGCCTGTCAGCATCTTCCAGTGCTTTGAGGTCAGCTCCGCACTGCGGGTGTTCTGCCTGCGCAACATCGCGGCGCTCACTGCCGCTGGCGGAAAGAACATCATGAGCGCCATCCTGCGCCACTGCCCCAGCAAGTGCCACAAGCTCATCATCATGGGCACGCAGCAGGAAATAGATGCGCTGCTGGAGCAATGCCCCTCGCTGCAGCGTCATTTCCCCCGGCAGAACCGCCTGAGCGAAGAGCCTTTCTCGTGCCAGGACATGCTGCGGCTGTTCTTCCGAGACGTAGCAAATGCCAACCTGCTGTTGTCGGCCAAGGCTCGCGAGAAAGCTTGGCGCGTGGTGGGCAAAGCCTGGCAGAAGGGCATCATCAGCAGCTGGACGATGGAAGACATGCACCAGTGGGTGAACGACGTGCTGGTGCCCGCCAACGTGAGGGGAGCCATACAGCGATGGCAAGAAGGCAAGTTGCAGACCGACATGCGCCAGCTATGGATGCAGCCCGACGACATCGACACCGCCACGCTGCTGGGCCAGCAATCGGCATTCGACGAGGCCTTGCACGAGCTGAACCAGATGGTGGGCCTCGACGAGCTGAAGCAGAGCATCGCCACGCTGGCCCACCGCATGCGCTTCAGCGTAGAGCGCCGACAGCTGGGACTGCCCGTCAGCGACATGGCCACCTACCACGCCATCTTCACCGGCAACCCCGGCACGGGCAAGACCACCGTGGCACGTCTGCTGGGCAAAATCTACCACTCGCTGGGACTACTCTCGCGAGGCGAGGTGATATGCGTAGACCGCACCACCATGGTGGGACGCTACATCGGCGAGACGGAGGAGAACATGAAGCATCTGTTGGAAGAGGCCCGAGGCAATGTGCTCTTCGTCGACGAGGCCTACACCCTCTACAGCAAGGACGACGACCGAGACTTCGGCCGCCATGCCGTGGAGGCGCTGCTGGGCGCGCTGGCACGCCACAACCCCGACATGCTCATCGTATTCGCTGGCTACCAGAAGGAGATGGACAAGCTGATGCAGATGAACCCCGGACTGGCGGGGCGCTTCCCCTACAAGTTCCACTTCCCCGACTACGACGCCCAGCAGCTGATGCAGATGGTGGAGCGGGTGCTGCAACGCGACAGCTACGAGCTGGCCGACGACGCCCGGCAGACCCTGCTGCAGGGCATCGCCACGACGGTGCAAAACCGCAGCGAGACCTTCGCCAATGCACGATGGGCCGAGCAGCTGGCAATGAACGGCATCATTCCCGCCATGGCCGACCGCCTCACAGCCGCACCACATGTCTACGACCGCAGCACCTACCAGCGCGTGGAGGCGGCTGATGTGCTTGTGGCGTTGGAACGATTCGGGATGAAGGCTCCGCAAACCCGTCAGCGCAGAACCATTGGTTTCTGCGCCTGACAGCCGTAGTCTCCCTGAATCAAAAAAAGGATAAAAAGCGATGTCGTTTCACGGAAAATGAGTAACTTTGCAGCCAATAAATTTATCAAACAGAAAAAAGTATGAAAAAAACATTATTGGGCCTCGCGGCTGCCCTGCCCCTTTGCGGAGCGATGGCCGACGAGGGCATGTGGACACTTTACGACCTGCCACAGGCCGTCTATGAGAAGATGCAGATAGAGGGATACCAGCTGCCCTATGACAAGCTCTACAAGGCCGACGATGCCATCATGAAGAGCGTGGTGAATTTCTCGGGCTACTGCTCGGGCGTCGTCGTCAGCCCCGACGGCCTCGTCTTCACCAACCACCACTGCGGCTTCGAGGCCATCCGCAGCCACAGCACCGTGGAGCACGACTACATGCTCAACGGATTCATCGCCAAGAGCTACGAGGAGGAGCTGCCCAACGAGAATATGTTCGTGAGCTTCATGGTGGAGCAGAAGGACATCACCGACCAGGTGCTCACGCCACGATTCCAGCAGATGAGCATGCAGGCACAAGCCATGTATCTCGACAGCTTGGAGAACGCACTCGCCAAGGAGGTGAAGGCCAAGGACAAGACGCTGCGCCTGGAGCTGAAGCCCTTCTACGAGGGCAACCGCTACTACGTCACCACCTATCGCGACTTCACCGACCTGCGCCTCGTCTTCGCCATCCCCAAGTCGATGGGCAAGTTTGGCGGTGAGACCGACAACTGGATGTGGCCGCGACAGACGTGCGACTTCAGCGTGTTCCGCATCTATGCCGACCCTGAGACCAACGGTCCAGCAGCCTACAGCAAGAGGAACGTGCCCTATCACCCACAGCACTGGGCCAAGGTGAGCACCGACGGCTACCGCGAGGGCGACTTCTCGATGACCATGGGCTACCCCGGCAGCACCAGCCGCTATCTGAGCAGCTATGGCATCAGCGAGCGGTATGCCCAGAACGCCACCAGGGCACAGGTGCGCGGCGTGAAGCAGCAGGTGATGAAGCGCCACATGGACCAGGCAGAGGCCGTGCGCATCAAGTACGACTCGAAGTATGCCACCAGCTCCAACTACTGGAAGAACTCCATCGGCATGAACAAGTGCATCGACAGCATCGGCCTCATACAGCAGAAGGAGCTGTTCGAGCAGCAGCTGCAGCGGTGGCAGGACAGCACGGGCTACCTGAAGGGCAAGCTCGACCTGCAGCGCATGCGGCAGCTCTACCAGCAGCGCATCGCCCTCAGCGAGGAGCTGATGCTCTGGGGCGAGAGCTTCTCGCGCAACGAGGAACTGACGCAGCGGGCCATGCGCGCCAACACCCCCGGCACACGCACCGAGGGCAGCGGCAAGCGAGCACACATCAACTTCAAGAACAACAGCGACACATGGGACTACGACACCGACCGCGAGATACTGGGCGCCATGCTGCAGAACTATCGCGAGCAGGTGAAAGACCAGAAATGGCTGCCAGCATTCTACACCGAGGTCATCGACCGCAAGTTCCACGGCGACTGCCAGGCCTACGCCAACCACCTCTACAAGAAGTCGGCGCTCATCAAGAAAGGGCGCGTCTATCCCAACAAGAAGTCGTTCCGCAAAGACCTCGGCGTGAGCTACGGCTACGAGCTGAGCCAGCTGCGCGACGCCCTGCGCAGCCAGCTCATGGACGTGTCGGCCGACATTGAGAAGCAGGAGCAATATCTCTGCGACGCCAAGCTGCGCATGGAGCAGGACATGCCCCACTACAGCGATGCCAACTTCACCATGCGCATGAGCTACGGACAGGTGAAGGAGTACAAGCTGGGCGGACGGCCATCGGGCTACTACACCGATGCCCTCAGTCTGCTGCGCAAGATGCAGGTGGCCGACCAGCAGGAGGACTACCGCGTGGAGCCCGAGATGATGGCATTGATGAGCGAGGCCAACACGCCAGCACCCGGCAGCAGCGCGCAGCCATACCACGACAAGCGCACCGGCAAGCTGCAGCTGTGCTTCCTCACCACCAACGACATCACCGGCGGCAACAGCGGCTCGCCAATGTTCGATGGGCAGAACCGTCTCATCGGACTGGCCTTCGACGGCAACTGGGACTCGCTGTCGAGCGACATCTTCTTCGACTCGCAGCTGGCACGCTGCATCGGCGTCGACATCCGCTTCGTACTCTTCATGATGGACCGATGGGGACATGCCGACCGCCTGCTGAAGGAAATCACAAGAAAATGAAAAAGAAAATGAGAAATGAGAAAGGCTGCGAGGAAATATTGGCTTAACATGCAGACATGCCGCATGGCATTTCTCGTTCTTTCTTTGCTTCTTTCTCATTTCTCATTCCTCATTTCACCAGTTTTTGGCGGTTATCTTGTTGATTTCAGGACATCGGCCAAAAACTTCTCCGACACCATCGACATTGAGTGGACGGGCCATCAGGTGTATGTGCCTGTCGACATCAATGGTCAGCGGCTGCGCTTCCTGCTCGACACCGGTGCCGGCCAGAGCGTGGTGTTCCAGGGCACCGCGCTGGCCAGCGGCCCCACCGCCGGCACCATCGTCTCGCACGATGCCACGGGCGCCAGCAGCACCGTGACGATGGTGACGCTGCCACCGCTCACACTGGGCAGCACCACCCTCACCGGATGCCGCGCCACCGTGCAGCAGGGGCCAGCACCAAGGGGCATTGACGGGCTGCTGGGATTCGACCTGGTGAACGGCGGACTGTCGATGACCATCGACGTGCCCCACCAGCGACTCATCATCACCGACCGACTCCTCCCCGCCCCACCCCGTGGCAGCAGCCTCAAGTATCGGCTCAACTACCACGTGCCCTACATCGACATCTGGCCCTTCGGCCGCCAGCGCGAGCGCGTGCTCATCGACACCGGCAGCCGACAGTTCTTTGCCATGAACAAGCAGCATTTCGACGATGCCCTGCTCAGCATGCTCCCCCCACATGCCGACCCTGCCAGCGTGAGCCGATGGGACGACCTCACCATCGAGGGAAGGGCCATCGGGCGCCACGCCATAGGCCACCACGGCGTGGAGCCACTGGGCGAGGTGGCCTTCCTCGCCCTCGACCATCTGCTGATAGGCCCGTGCGCGTTCTCCGACCTCCACAGCATCACCACCCAGGGCGGCTCCCATCTGGGGGCGGCCCTCCTGCAGCATGTGGTCATCACCTTCGACGCCAAGCGGAAGAGAGTGACCATCACGCCCGCCGCAGACGGCAAAGGCGACAACGGGGAGGCCATCGCAGTGGGCAACCGCCAGCTGGAGATAGCCTTCGTGGCCAGCAGCGACGGACTGCCACAGGTGGGGCTGGTGTGGCCAGAAGGCGAACCCTACCGGCAGGGATTCCGGCAGGGCGACATCATAGAGCAGATCGACGGCCGCCCCGTCCACAGCATGCCACAGTTCGTGCGATGGGGCTTTGAGGTGGGCCGACCCTACACCTTCACCCTGCGCGCCACCAACGGCGAGCGCCACACAGCCACATGGGTGCGCATACCCAAGTAAGTGAAGAGTGAAGAATCTTTTTAAGTGAAGAGTGAAGAATATGCTACCGCGTAGAAGTGAAGAGTGAAGAATTTCTTGCGCCCCTTTGGTGGCAAGCGGCAGAGCCGAGCGGCTACTGCTCAGAAGAATGTCGCGCAGCATTCATGAACATTCTTGCGTCCCTTCGGTGGCAAGCGGCAGAGCCGAGCGCGTGAGCCATTCATGCACATTCGTGTAGCGTCGCAGACAAAATTGCCTACGGCGTAACATGAATGTACATAAATGAATCACGAATGAATCATGAATATTATTTGGTGTAGCATTCATGAACATTCGTGAGCCATTCATGCACATTCGCGTTGCGTCGCAGACAAAATTGCCTACGTCGTAACATTCGCGTTGCGTCGCAGACAAAATATTTATTTCCGTATGGTGATAAGTTCCCAACGACCGATGGAGTGCTCCATTCGAAGCAGAAATCATTCAAATCTTTACAAATTGAACAAATAATTGATAGATTTGATTAGATTATTTGCGCGCCGGCATGGGTTCAGTCGCCGCCGCCCGTCTTGGCGTAGTTCGATGGTGTTGCCCCGAACTCCTCTTGGAAACAGCGTGTGAAATAGGACGCATTCTGGAATCCTGTGAGATACATCACCTCCTTGGTGGAGAAGCTCTCTTTGCTGGCGAGCAGGCGTGCCGCCTTCTGCAGCCGCAGGTGGCGTATGTAGGCCACGGCCGTTCTGCCCGTGAGCTGCTTGATTTTGCGATAGAGCTGCTTGGTGCCGATGCCGCTGAGCTGGCTGAGCATGTCGACAGAGAGGTCGGAGTTGTCGATGTTCTCCTCGATGATATGGGTGATGCGCAGGAGCAGCTGGTCGTCTTGCGACAGCTGGGTGTCGTCGCCAGAGGCAGCGAGCATCGAGAGCCTCAGCTCCTGCTCGAGCATGGCCTTGTCTTCGCTGAGCTGCTCCTCCTTGCTTCTGGCGTTCTGCAATATCAGTTCCTTCTCCCGTCGCTCCCTTCGCAGGATGCGACGGCTCCTGACGTATAGGCCTACGAGCGCCAGCAGCACCATCACGAGCAGCACATAGAGCGTCCAAGCCAGTCGCGAGCGGTACCAAGGCGGCGTGATGCGGAAGTGGAGGCTGTAGGCATCATTGTGCTGCCGTGCGTCGCTCAGGTAGAGGGTGTAGCTGCCAGGCTGCAGCCCCGAGAGCAACAGCGTGCTGCTGCCCACGGGCAGCTGCACCCACTCCTCTTGCAGACCCTCCACGCGGAAGGCGAAGTGGGACGCCTTCTCTGTGCCATATTCATAATCGCTCAGATAGAACAGCAGACAGTTCTGCGCCTCGCTCAGCAGCAGGTGGCGCCGGTGCAGCTGCAGGGCATCGCAATAGCCCTGCCCCATCACCTCGACATTGGTCACCACGGGCGTGGCAGCTTGCTGCTGGCTGCGCAGGGAGTCGGCCCTGACGGCGGCAAACTTGTCGATGCCGCCCAGCCATACGGTCTGGCTCGCTGGATGATAGTAGACGGAGGTGTAGCTGTCGGCGGTGCTGAAGCTTGTCAGCACCTGCTGGCGTGCATCGGTGATGCACAGGCCCTCGTCGGTGACGCGCCACGTGCCGCTGGGTGTCGCGGCCGAGAGCCCCTGCGGCGTATAGGGCTGTGCGTTCTCGCGCTGCAGCACTGCCACCAGCCCGTCGGCGGCGATGTGGTCGGGGCTGACGGTATAGGTAGCCTGGTAGGTGGTCACACGCAGCTTGCCGTCGGTCGTCTCCTGTATGTCGTACACCCAGTTGCGACGGTCGCCATCGATGTGCAGCGGCCTGAACTGGTGCGACCTGCGGTCGTAGAGCAGCAGGGCACCGTCGATGCCCACCCACAGTCTGCGCGCCGAGTCCTCGAACATGCAGCGTATGCTGTTGTGGGGGATGGGCCACTGCTTGTCGTTCATCTTGTACCATCGGCAGCTCTGATGGTCGGTGTCCAGACCCTCCACGGCTATAAGCCCATGTATGCCGCCCAGCCATAGCGTAGAGTCGGAGTCCTGGAAGATGAACCGCATCTGGTTGCCCTCGCGCGAGGCTGTGATGGCAGGCAGGGGGTAGGTGTGGAGGAAGAGGCTGCGCGGCGACATCGACACGCCGTTGGATGTGCCCACCCAGAGGTTGCCTCCAACATCGCTGCAAAGCGTCCACACCACGTTGCTTGCTATCGTCTTGGCATCGTTGAGCGCATCGTGGCTCAGGTGCCACAGCCGTTGGCGACGGTCCATCACGTACAGCCCGTCGTCGGTGCCCGCCAAGATATTGCCTTCAGCATCGCAAGCCAGACATTTCACAATGGGCAGGTCGAACTGCAGCCTGCCCTGCTCCAACTGTTCCAGGGTGCCCAGGCCTACGTCGGTGCCCACCCAGAGGGTGCTGTCGGAGGGTTGCCAGAGCAATGCCGAGATGACCGACGAAGAAGCCCTGGCTCCCTCGCCGGGGAGGAGGGTGTGCAGCACGTGCAGGCGACCGGTGGGTATGGAGTAGCACGACAGGCCGCTCTGCTGACCCACATATAGCAGCGAGTCGCCCACGGCGGCCAGCGCGCACACGTTCTCCACTTCTTTCAGACGCACGTAGCGCCCGTTGCAGAAGAGTCCGCGGCTGGTGCCTGCCCATACGTCAGTGCCCACCTGAACCAGACAGCGCACGTCAATGTCATCGTAGAGACTGTCGCGCTGGAAGCTGCGGGTGTTCAGATTGAACTGAAGCAGACCATGCTCGTGGCCCACTAAGATGCTGCCACCGACTACCAAAGCGCAACGGGGCGACCCCATGTCGGACTGCTCAGGATGCGTATAGCGGTGCAGGTTATAGCCATCCCATGCCGAGAGTGCTTTCTTGTCGACGAACCACATCATGCCACTACTGTCCTGAACGATGGCCTTCACGACCAGCGTCTGCGTTTCGCTCTTCAGGTTGCTGAACGACTGATAGCGCAGCGGCGGCAACGTGGCAGCTTTGCCGGTGGTGGCCAATGTCAAGAGTAGCACGAAGGCGATTCTGGCAAAAGACCTATTTCGCTGTATGTACATTTTCACAGTGCAAAGTTACTTACTTTTTTCTTATACGCGCCAAATTTCCCATGTTTTTTGTCCGATTTGTGACATTTTACCGCCATTTGTCCATTTTGTGTTATGGTTTGGCGATTATGGTCAGGCAGGTATCGCCAAATACCACTAAATTTGCAGCACAAACCAAAACTACCATTTATTAACAATCTAAAAAAACTAAGCATTATGAAAAAAATGAGACTCTTACTGATTGCCCTGTCGCTACTGGCAGGTAGTGCTAACATGCGAGCCGACATCGTGGACTTCGGAAGCGATTCGCAGACGGAATGGAACGCCACGGCCGATGATGGCTGCGACATGGGGTCGACCGTTACCCTCGACGGCGTTAAAGTGACGCTGGGCTCGCCCGACGATGCTGGTGTCACTTGGACATGGCATGCAGGCAACGCTGGCTTGCTGCCCTCGCAGATGCCATCGACCGATGGTACCGCCGAGACGCTTATCACCGAATTCTCGGAAGAAGCACCCTCCGGCAACCTGCCGTCTCACGGCGCTTTCCTGAAGATTGAGCCCACCAAGGCAGGCACCATCACCATCAGCGGCAAGGCCTCGGCCAATGCAGCTCAGCCGTTGGTGTTTGTCACGCTGAGCAAGGAAGACCCCACCGTCATCCTCTCGGCACAAATCACACCATGGGACAATAGCGTGACGCAGTGGAGCTACGACGTGGATGCCGACCATGTGTATTGCTTCTTCCAGCTAAGCTATCCCGGCAAGCTCACTGCCTATCGCATCACCCTTCGCGGCATCTCTTTCGCCGATAACAATGTGTCAACAGGCCTGAACAAGCTTCATGCAGCCCCCGCAGCTGATGATGCCTCCTTCTTCGACCTCAGCGGCCGTCGTGCCAACGACAAGAGCGGCATCCGCATTGTCAACGGCAGGAAGTTCTACTTCAAAAAGTAATTGAAACCCAACAAATCAACACACTTATGAGACGCTACAAACTATTACTCATCGCCTTGGCATGGCTCGCTGGCGCTGCCAGCTTGCATGCCGACATCATCCAGTTTGGCAGTCTGGAAGACACCGAATGGACCGCCACGGCCGACGATGGCTGCAGCAACGGCTCAACCATCGTGCTCGACGGTGTAGTCGTCACCATCGGTTCAGCAGAAGACGCTGAGGTCAGCTGGTCGTGGAACGCCAAAAACGCTGGTCTGATACCCACGCAGATGCCATCGACCGAAGGCACCGTCGAGTCGCTCATCACGTCGTTCTCCGATGTTGAGCCTTTCGGCGAGCTGCCCACCCATGGTGCCTTCTTCAAGATTCAGCCCAGCCGCCCCGGTAACATCACGTTCCGCGGAAAGGCATCGGCCAACGCAGCACAGCCGCTGATCTTCGTCACCTGCTACAAGGACAACCCCACCATTATCGAGGCCAACATCACGCCATGGGACAACAGCGTCACCGAGTGGACCTACGAAGTGGACACCGAGCACGACTATTACTTCTTCCAGCAGTCGTATCCCGGTCAGCTCACCGCCTACCGCTTCACATTCCGTGGCGTGGCCTTCGAGGCTACGGGCGAAGCTCCTCCACCCGTCGACCAGCGCAACGTGGGTTTCCTCTACAATGGTGACCTGAGCGCTGACCTGGCCTACAAAGTGATTACCCGTGACAGAAGCAACAAAGTGACACCCATCGAGGCCAACAAGGCTTTCACCGTGGAAGACTTTGCCGACTATGAGGTCATCACCGTCAGCTCCACCGTGACTAACGACGTGGCCATCGCCTCGCTGAAGGAGGTGCATCCCTACCTGCCCATGCTCAACCTGAACCCCCTGATTTACGAGAAGTGGGGCTATGGCGAGGTGGTCGACGCTGGCATTCAGTTTGCCACGACCCGCAACCCCAACCATCCCCTGTTCAGGAACCTGCCGCTCATCGAAGACCCCGATGCCGAAGAGCCCACCTACGTGCTGGAGGTCAGCACCTACTCGTCGTTCCCCGGCTTGCACCTGAGCGGAATCTTTGCCAACGACCCCATCCTGGCAGTAGCCTACGACAACGAGGATGTGGTGGCCATCCACAGCCATAACCTCTCGCGCAACGGCTATCTCTACATCCCCTACACACAGGAGACGCTGGCGGATGCCGTCACTCCCGAGATTATCACCTACGCCATCGCCATCATGAACGGCACGAAGCAGCCTGCCACAAAGGCTCCGCTGCCCACCTTCGCGCTGGAGTACGACTATCAGCAGACCATCGTCAGCATTGCCGATGCTGCCCCAGAAGCAGAGATTTTCTACACCCTCGACGGCACCACGCCCACCGAGGCGAGCACCCGCTACACAGGCCCCTTCACCGTGAGCGAAGAGACGACCGTGATGGCCGTGGCGCGTGGCGAAGGCTATCTGCTGAGTGATGTGGCTGAGCGCTACATCGACATCCGGCTGGTGTGCCCACCGCCCACGTTCAGCATGGAGCGCCTCGACGGGCAGACCGTCGTCACCATCAGCTCCGACCTCGACGGTGCCAGCATCTACTACAACTACAAGGGCGACAATACTGCGGGGAGGAGCACCCTGTACACGGGGCCTATCACCCTCACCAGCGGCCGCACCATCTATGCCTTCCAGACCTGTCCCGACTATCTCAACTCAAGGGTGGGCTCGGCCGAGGTCGTGGTGACGAATCCGCGTGTGCGCGTCGACATCTTGTCGAAGATGGATGCCAACCAGGAAGAGTACTACAGCCAGACCAATCCTGACACGCAGACAGGCAACGCCGGCTACTACTTCTCGTGGGGAAGCACCGCCATGGACAACGTGGGCCAAGAAGAGGTGGTAGACTTCGGCAATGGCTGGAGCGTCCGCTCGCGTGGGCAGCGCATCGCCTGGGAGAACGTCACCCCGGCCTTCAACTATGGCGACGACGCCAGCGGTTCGTTCAACCCGATGACCGTCGAGGACGAAGATGCCTATCTGCCCGTCAGCAGCGGCCTGATCGACCTCCACGACTGGAACACACAGCATCCTGCCAATGCCATGATACAGAGCACGCAGGCCTTTGCCGGTCCCTTCGACGTGGTGGCCTATATGGTCAACGAGAATGGCAACATCGGCTTTGGCGACACGTCGGTGTCGGAATGGGCTGCCACATCGGCCGACGGCTGCAACAATGGCTCCACCATCACCCTCAACGGTGTCGTCGTGACGCTGGGCTCGCCCGACGATGCTGACGTCACATGGTCGTGGCATGCAGGCAACGCTGGCTTGCTGCCCACGCAGATGCCATCCACCGACGGCACTGCCGAGACGCTCATCACCGAATTCTCCGAGGAGGAGCCTTTTGGAACCCTTCCCACCCACGGTGCATTCTTCAAGATTGAACCCACGAAGGCGGGCGTCATCACCATCAAGGGCAAGGCCTCGGCCAGCGCCGACCAGCCATTGGTGTTCGTCACGCTCGACAAGAACAACCCGACGAGCATCCTTGCCGCCTCTATCACGCCTTGGGACAACAGCGTCACGGAGTGGAGCTATGAGGTCGATGCCGACCATGCCTACATCTTCTTCCAGCTGGCATATCCCGAAAAGCTCAATGCCTATCGCTTCACCCTTCGCGGCTTTACCTTCGAGGCCTTCGAGGGCGGCTCAGGCGAATCAGTCGTCGCGCCCTCGGCCGAACTGGCTGCACGTCTGGTGGTGGAAGTTGCAGCCAGCAATGGCGCTGGTGCTGAGTGGACACAGATAGGCGAGCCTATCGCATTGCCCGACGCGCGCCGACTCTACTGCAAGGTCGTGCGCAGCTACGAAGGTGCCACGCCCGTCTTCGTTCGCACACGCATCGTCAACGACGTTCCCCGTGCCGGCATCTTCAACATCTACCTCGCCTACGAGGGTGAAGAGTCAAAGCGCATCATCCAGGAGCAGAGCACCGGCATCAGCAACGTACAGCCATCGGTCGTCCTCCCCGCTGGCATCTACAGCATCAGCGGCACTCGCCAGAACGAGATGCGTCGCGGATTGAACATTATCGTGTCGCAAGATGGCAGCGTCAAGAAGGTATATGTGAAATAACCAACACCACCCCCAGCCCCTCCCCCTACCCTCCCTTGGGGGGGGGCGGAGGTGAGAGGTGAGAAGTGAGAGCAATGAAACCAATCAGACTTTTTCTTTTTGCGCTGTCGGTGCTTGCCAGTTCCACCGCACTGTTTGCTGCCATTGTTCAGTTTGGCAGCACCTCGCAGACAGCGTGGACGGCCACCGCTGCCGATGGCTGCGACATGGGTTCCACCGTCACTCTCCACGGGGTTAAGGTGACGCTGGGTGCTGCCTCCGATGTCGGCAACAACTGGGCATGGCATGCTGGCAACGCTGGTTTGCTGCCCTCGCAGATGCCATCCACCGGCGGCACGGCAGAAACCCTGATTACCACGTTCGCCGAAGCAGCTCCCTTCGGCACCTTGCCCACCCGAGGCTGTTTTCTAAAGATAGAGCCAAGCGTTGCGGGCACAGTGACCATCAGCGGCAAGCCCTCGGCCAATGTCGCACAGCCGCTGGTCTTCGCAACGGTCAGCAAGGATGCCCCCGAAACCATCCTCGCTGCGAAGGTGGCACCCTACAACGCTTCTGCCACATCGTGGAGCTACGACATCGATGACGACCACATCTACTATTTCTTCCAGCTCAGCTATCCCGGAAAGCTCAATGGCTACCGCTTCACACTGCGTGCGTTAGCCTTCGAGCAGCCGTCGGCTCCGCTGCCCGCCGTCTATTATGAGCTGCTGGCCGAGATAGAGCAGGCGCAACTGCTGATGGGTCGCTCGCACGAAGCCGTCAGAGCGGCTCAGGCAGCGCTCGACGATGAGAACGGAACTGCTGAGAGCTATGCAGCAGCATTGGCCGCCCTGAAGGCAGCCGAGCAAGCCCACATCAGCTACCTGCAATCGCTCCCCATAGGCGAAGGGTTCCCCATCGTGGGTGGCCCCATCGTGGCCGACATCGTGACGGATGCCACCAACGACCATCCCGTGGTGGGTGTGGCTGCCAAGGCCCTGGCAGCCGACATCCGCCTCGTCACCGGGCGCAAGCCTGAAGTGAAGCCAACGGCGGCAGCACTGCGCTACCCCATCATCATCGGCACGCTCGGACGGTCGGCCATCGTCGACCAACTCGCGAATAGCGGAAAAGTGGACTGCTCGGCCATCGAGGGGAAGTGGGAGGCCTACACCCTGCAATATGTCGAGAACATCGGCGACAGCATCCCCCGCGCCCTGGTCGTAGCTGGGAGCACGCCCCGCGGCACGGCCTACGGTGTGTTCCATCTGTCGCGCCTCATCGGTGTGTCGCCCTGGGTGTGGTGGGCCGATGTCGTTCCCGCTCATCACGACCAACTCTACTTCACGGCTGCCGACAACTTTGCGTCGAAGGAGCCTTCTGTTCGCTTCCGCGGAATATTCATCAACGACGAAGACTGGGGGCTGCAGCCCTGGGCCAGCGCCAAGATGGACACCAACATCCACAACATCGGCCCACGCACCTACGAGCGTGTCTTCGAGCTGCTGCTGCGCCTGCGTGCCAACATCCTGTGGCCGGCCATGCACAAGGTGAGCCGAGCCTTCTGGACCATCGACGAGAATCCCCAGCTGGCCGCCCAGTACGACATCGTGCTGGGATCGAGCCACTGCGAGCCGATGCTGCGCAACAACGTGGGCGAGTGGACCGCCAGCGGGTCATCCTACAACTATGCCACCAACAGGACTGCCGTGCAGCAGTACTGGCGCACCAGGGTTGAAGAGTCGAAAGACCAGGACGTGATGTACACCCTGGGCATGCGCGGCGTACACGACGGGGGCATACAGGGCTACAGCGGTGCCGCCAACATCGCCGCCGGACTACAGGAGATCATCGCCTTCCAACGCAGCCTCATCCACGACATCGTCAACGAAGACGTGACGCAGGTGCCGCAGACCTTCATCCCCTACAAAGAGGTGCTCGATGCCTACAACACGGGCATGAACGTGCCCGACGACGTCACCCTCACATGGGTCGACGACAATCATGGATTCATCCGACAGATGCCCACCGATGCCGAGCAGCAGCGGGCGGGCAGTCATGGCATCTACTACCATCTGTCCTACTACGGCGCGCCCCAAGACTATCTGTGGCTCTCCAGCATAGGCCCCGCGCAAATCAGCTACGAGCTCACCCGAGGCTACGAGCAGGGTATTCAGCGGCTGTGGATCATCAACGTGGGCGACATCAAGCCTGCCGAGGCAGAGTTGCAGTTCTGCATGGACCTGGCGTGGGACATCGATGCCTGGAACCCCGCGAACGCCAACCAATGGAACCGCCACTGGGCAGCCGAGACCTTTGGCGAAGAGGTGGCCGACACCCTGGCCGAAGTGAAGAAAGAATACTACAGACTGGCGGCGGGCGGCAAGCCTGAGCACGTGATGTTCGTCGACTACAGCAACGAGGAGATGGAAGCCCGGCTCGCGGCCTACAGCGCCATCGCCAAGCAGGTCGAAGCCATGAAGCCGAGCATCCGCCCAGAGCTTGGCGATGCCTATTTCCAGCTCATTGAATATCCCGTGAAGGGAGCCTACCTGATGAACGTGAAGCACCTGAGGGCCGTGCAGAGCATGGGCGAGGCACGCTTGGGCCACGCCGCGCTGGCACTGCAGTATGCCGACGAGGCCAGGGAGGCCTACAACGAGATACAACGGCTGACGACCATCTACAACAAGAACATTGCCCACGGCAAATGGGACGGCATCATGAGCGCATCGCCACGCAGCCAACCAGCATTCCAGATGCCCACGGTGGCCACCCAGGCCACCATCAGCCCCGTGGAGAGCATGTCGTCGGCCGACAGCCGGACCACCATTGCCGCCAGCACCTATGTGGCAGCCAGCAGCACGCTGCGCAAGCTGCAGGGGCTGGGCATGCAGCACGAGGCCGTCGCCGTATGGCCCATGGACATGAAGGCATACACCCGAGCTGCCGATGCGCCCTATGCCGAATACGTGCTGCCCGTGAAGGCTGGCGAGAATGTCATCACCCTGCGCCTGCTGCCCACCTTCCCCGTGCATGCCGGAGGCACGCTGCGCTATGCCACAGAGCTGCTCGGAGAGGATGCCGCACCGCAGGTGTTCAGCATTGCCACTTATGCCAACGCCAGCGCCTGGAAGCAGAACGTGCTGCGCGGATGGGCAACGGGCAAGAGCATCGCCTACACAGCGGCCGAAGCAGGCGAGGTGAAGCTGCGCATCTACTTCATGGATCCCGGACTGGCTTTGCAGGAGATGACCATCGACCAGCCCAATGGGAACAGCCTCACCGACCGGTACATCGTCAATGCCGACTTTGAGCTGGCCGCCGAGGGTGTGGTGAACACGGGGGGCGGCACGGTGAGAGGCGTGCCATACGGATGGCAGACCAACCAGGAGTTCCCCGGAAACTCGAAGGGCATCAACGGCACGGGGGCCAACATGCACGGCTCCAACTCGTGCTGGTTCTGGAACAAGCCCATGCCTACCGACTTTGAACTCTTCCAGACCATCAAGAACCTCCCTGCTGGCAGCTACAGGCTGACATGCCGACTGGGAGCCAAGAAAGACTGCATAGGCACCCTGAGGCTGTTTGCGGGCAACAATGTGGCGTATTTCGGTGCTCAGGCCGACTACAAGGCAAGCGTCTTCAAAGCCGACGAGAACAACAGCTTTGCCGGACATGTGGGGACAAGCGACTACAACACGCTGCAGAACATGACGGTGGATTTCACCACAACAGCCGACGGCGACGTAAGCATCGGCATACGCACCAGCAACCAACGCCCCGACGGCACGTACGACACCAGCGGCGAGACAGGCACATTCCGCGTTGACTATTTCCAGCTCTATGCCTTGGGCACTGCCAACAAGATATCTGCCTCCACTACCCAGAGCGACAGCCAAGGCGGCACGGCCTACGACTTGTCGGGACGCATAACGGCAGCAAACAGCCCCGGCCAAATCATCATTCGCAACGGCCGAAAGCTTATCAACAAATAAAGATATAATTCATCCACTCACCTCTCACCACTCACCTCTCGCCACTCAAAAAAAACATGACAATGAAACGCATTTTTCTCCTGCTGGCTGTATCCCTGCTGGGCAGCCACAGTCTCAAGGCCCAAGATTCGCTGTGGATGCACGTCACCGCCCAACGGGCCATCCGCATGCCCATTGAAGGCCTCGACAGCATCACCTTCTGCTCCACCAGCACGAGCGACGATGCCATCTTCACCAGTGCTGAAGAGCTGGCCCACCTCTCTGGCAAGATTGAAGGATTCACGCAGTCGGTGGGCGACATCACCGCTTCGGCTTATGGCACCGCCGACATGACGGCTGGCAAATGCTATATCACCAAGAACGAAGGGGCTGTGGGCACACCCGTAGAAACCAACAACACGGGCAACTACCTGTCGCTGAAGATAGCCGTCGAGAAAGGCGACGTCATCGAAATCAGCACCGTGGGGGCCGACTGGGGACGGGCTTACTTCGTGACCAATGCTGCCAATCAGATTATCGACGTGGCAGAGAAGCGCACCGACATGGCGCATCCCCAGACCTACGTCTTCCGCATAGCTGATGAGCAGGCTGCCAATCTGATGGTGAACTACAACAAAAGCGAATACACCCTGTCGGAGAACATCTGGGTAAGACAATACCGTGGCATGAGCGACCTGTTTGCATCGATGTTCTTGAGCGGGCATCTCGCAGCCACCACCACCACGCCGACCGTCGCCGCTGCCGACGCCTCGCTGCAAGGGCTGCGCATCTTCAACATCGGCAACTCTGTGGCCTATGGGGCCAACTCATCGCCCAAGGGCTTCGCATACGCCGACATGGTGGCCCAGCTGCTGGGAGGCAGCGTCGTGGACTACAGCCACAGCGGCGACCAGCTGCCCACCATCCTGCAACAGATGGAGCGGGGCATCAACGACAAGATCGCCTGTGATGTCATCTTCATCGAAGGCGGACTCAACGACATGTGTGGAGCCACCGAGGAGACAGGTGCCAACGGCAGCGTGGCCTACACGCCCGCCCAGTTCGAGACCTACGGCATTGGCCTCGGCACCTTCGACCCCTACGACTATGCTGTCCCCTCGGCTGCCAACCGAACATTTACCGGATACGTTGAGCGCATCATGTATCTGGCCAAGACCAAGTTCCCGCAGGCCGTGCCCTACTGGATACTCACCCACCGCACGAGCTACAGGAATGCGCAGCTGCAGGACATCTGCTACAACCGCATCATCGAGTGTGCACGCAAATGGAACGTCGTCGTCGTCGACCTCTTCCACGAAGGAGTCCTCAATGCTATGACCCGCGAACTGGCTCCGCAGGGTGCTACCGACTTCGACAGCGGGCGGGGTGGCACACATCCGCTGCTGCGCGGCTATCAAGACTACTACATTCCGCCCATCATGGATGCCCTCAACCGCTATTCACGACGCTATTTCTAACCTACTCAACCACCCACCTCTCAACTCCTAACTCCTAACTCCTAACTCCTAACTCCTAACTCCTAACTCCTCAATGAAGCATTTCATTCCACTCCTGCTCGCACTGACATTGCTACAGCCGACATGGGCCTACCAAAGCAAGAAAATCTATGTGAACTCCAACGGCAAGCAGCGCAACATGCTGGTCTACACCCCCGACGAGCTGCCCACGGGCAGCCCCCTCTTCATCGTCACCCACGGCATGGGCGGCAGCTCGGAGAACCAGGCCAGCCACGACCGGATGTACGAACTCATCGACACCGCCAAGTTCGTACTGGTCTATCCGCGTGCCGACGGCGACTACTGGGACATCAGTGGCAACAGCGACCGCGCCTTCATCATCAAGACCATCGACGAGATGGCCGCGCGCTACAACATCAACCGCAACCGCGTCTACTGGTCGGGGTTCTCCATGGGGTCCATGCTCATCTTCCACTGCATGCCCACGATGCTCGACAAGATAGCCGCCTTCGCCCCCACCAGCGGCATACAGTTCAGCGAGGAGCCTTGGAACCACTGCCCAAAGAAAGTGAACGTCATGGAGTGCATAGCCTACAACGACAACGCGTTCAACTACAACAAGTATCACATCCGAGAATACATGGAGCACTTTGCCCAGATGAACCAGTACACGAAGTACGTGAAGCAGACGGGCTATCACACCAAGAACGGCACGTCGTGGTTCGACGGCGACCGCGAGCTATGGCTCAACGAGGCCACGGGCCACGAGGTGGTGCTCTATTCCTACAACTATAGCGGAAAGGGTTCGCATACGCCCGTGGCCGAGAACTCCTACGAGATATGGAACTTCTGCAAGCGCTTCCAGCTGGGCGACCCCATGATTGTGCCGCCGCCCGTGGTCACTGCCCAAGAGTTCTCGCTCTTGATGAGCAATGCCCAATCCATCTACGACGCTACTGCCGACACCATTTACGCTTCGGCCGAACCCCTGCGGGTTGCCCTAAAGACACTGGTAGACGAATATGCCCCGCTATTAGCCGACGAGCTCGACGACTATACGGTCTATTCTGAACAGATAGAAGAGGCCACCAAAGCACTGGCAACGCGCAAGACGAATCTCGACAACTACTTTGCCGCCCGCTATCGGGTGAAGAAGCTCATCGACGACTATGCCGACAATCCCAACTACAACCAAACGACGCTCTACCTGCGCATGGTGAGCCACTACAGATTCTACGACCTGAATGAAAAGAACATCGTCAAAGACGACAAGCTGGTGACAGCGGCCAAGAACCTGAACGACGTTGCCGACAGTTTCCTGACCGAGGTGGCTTCGGGCATGGAGCCAACGACAGCCAGCACTGCCGCCATGCTGTCGACAGCCTACTACGACCTGCAAGGCCGTCCTATATCCAGACCCACAAGGGGCGGCATCGTCGTGGAGAAGGTCGGCCATGCCGATGGCAAAGTGAAAGTCAGGAAAATTTATCGAAGATAAGAACAGTATCTCCTACTTTTTTCTTATCTTTGCCGCAAACTTGGAAGAAAAAAAACTACTTATGACTACAAAACGACTTCTGTTTCTGTTCTGCATCGTAATCATGGCACAGAACGCGCTGGCCCAGCAGCGCATGGATGATGCCTTCCGCCAACCGCCCACCGAGGCCAAGCCCATCATGATTTGGCAGTGGATGGACGGGCTGGTGAGCGCCGAAGGCATCACCGCCGACCTGGAGGCCTACCAGCAGGCGGGCATCGGCGGGGTGCAGCAGTTTCTGGTGGGAGGCCCCGTGCAGGTGTCGGTATGCGACTCGGCCAACGCCATCGGCACCGACTCGTGGCGACGGCTGATGCAGCACGCCATCAGCGAGTGCAGCCGCCTGGGCCTGTCGTTTGGCACCCACAACTGCCCAGGGTGGTCGTCGAGCGCCTTCCCCACGGTGGCACCGAAGTATTCCATGCAGAAACTGGTGTGGACGAAGGAGAGCATGCCGAGAAATGGGCTGGTAAGGCTGCCAAAGCAGCCTGAGGTGGATGCGCAGTGGAACTACTACGAAGACATTGCCGTGCTGGTGATGCCCAACGACAGCCTTGTCAGTCTGGGCGACATCCACGTGTATCGTCCGAGTGAGCTCCCCACCCGCCTCAGAGGCGTGGGCGATGGCTACTGCGTGGTTCGCTTTGGCCACACCACCAATGGCAAGACCAACTATGCCACGGCTCCTGTCGGCGGCGTGGGCTTGGAGTGCGACAAGATGAGCCGCGAGGCCGTGCGCCGCTACTGGGAGGCCTATCCGCAGCAGCTCCTCTCCTTGGCGGGCAGCGAAGCGGGCAAGACGTTCCAGCGGTTGGAGATTGACAGCTATGAGGCTGGAGGACAAGAGTGGACGCGAAGGATGCCCGAGGAGTTTGAGCAACGGCGCGGCTACGCCCTGCTGCCATGGCTGCCCACCCTGACGGGACTGGCCGTGGTAGACAGCCCAGAGGCCACACAGCGAGTGAGGCGCGACTGGCAGGAGACGGTGAGCGACCTCTTTGCCGAGAACTACTATGGCTACATGAGCCAGCTGGCACATGAGCACGGGCTGAAGCTGCTGGTGCAGCCCTACGGCACTGGCTCGGCCAAGCCCTTCAACCCCATCAACACGCAGAAGATAGTGAGGCAGGTGGCACCCGACGACCCCATCTGTGCCGAGTTCTGGGCGAAGCCCGACAACTGGGGGTGGAAGGACGTGCCACGGGTGGCCAGCGCCGCCTACAGCGTGGGCCATGAAGAGGTGTGGGCCGAGGGGTTCACCTGCTGGCCGCTGCACGCCTGGCAGGACGACCCCGCAGCGCTGAAGACCACCGCCGACCGCGCCTTCTGCTTAGGCGTGAACCGCGTGATGCTGCATGCCGCCGCACAGAACCCGTGGCCACAGGCCAAGCCCGGCATGACCTTCGGGATATGGGGCACGTGGTGGACGCCGGGACAGACGTGGTGGCGCGACGGCGCCACGGCGCTGTTCGCATACATCGCCCGCTGCCAGTCGCTGCTGCAGCGAGGCAGCTATGTAGATAACTTCCAGAGCAGGGAGCGCTCGATGAAGACCGACGACGAGCGCGTGCAGTGGATACACCGACGCGACAACGGAGCCGACATCTATTTCATTGCCAACACCAACGACAGTACGCTCGAAGCCACACTGACCATCAACGACGCGGGCGGCAGGGTGCCAGAGACGTGGGATGCCGACACGGGCGAGATGGCGAAGGCTGATGCTTGGACTGCGGCAGACGGAAAGACGAAGGTGAAGCTACGTCTGACAGCACACCAGTCGCTGTTCCTCGTGTTCAGAGAGCGAGCCACCGAGGCCCCCTCCACTCTGGCCCTGCATGAACCCGTAGTGGCCGAAAGCATACCCGTCAACAAAGCATGGACGGTGAAGTTCTCCGACGCCAAGCAGGTGGAGTGGCAGCAGCTGATGCCGTGGAATGAGTCGGCCGACCACGACATCAAGTATTTCTCGGGCACAGCCCGCTACACGCAGCACCTCTGCCTCAGCGAGGTGGACCGCCACTACCGCTATGTGCTCGACCTGGGCGAGGTGAAGAATATGGCCGTGGTCCGTGTGAACGGGCTGACGGTGGGCACGCTGTGGCACCCGCCCTTCAGCATCGACATCAGCGACGCGCTGCTGGGTGGCGACAACACACTGGAGATCGACGTCACCAACCTATGGGTGAACCGCATGGTGGGCGACGAGCTGGAACCCGACGACGTGGAGTGGTCGGAGCCCGTCGGCTTCGGCGCTGCCCAGAGCAGCCCAGGCATCGGCCGCGCCATGAAGCGCGTGCCGGAGTGGCTCAGCAAGGGGCTGCCCCGACCATCAAGGGGCCGCAAAGCCATCGTGTCGTTCAAGTTCTTCAACAAGGACACACCGCTGCTCCGTTCGGGCATGATGGGTCCCGTGGTGCTGACGAAGCAGCTGCAGGGCACTGCGTGCAGCTGCCCCTCGGTGGAGCAGGAACTGCGCATCAAGCATGGCGGCAAAAACATCTATGGCGTGCTGAGCACTCCCGTCGACGGCAGGAGGCGCCACCCCATCGTCATCTACTCGCATGGCTTCAACGGCACCCATCACCACGGGCGCAGCTATTTCAAGATGCTCCGCGAGATAGGCTATATGTGCTACACCTTCGACTTCCCCTGTGGCAGCACGAAGAGCCGCTCCGACAACAACACCATCAACATGTCGGTGCTCGACGAGCAGAAGGCATTAGAGGCCGTCGTGGACTACTTCAAGAAGCGCCCCGACGTAGACAAGGACAACATCGTGCTCGTGGGTGGCAGCCAGGGAGGACTCGTCGCGGCCCTCACCGCCGCCAGCATGAAGAGAGACATCAGGCGGATGGTGCTGGAGTTTCCCGCCCTGTGCATTCCTGACAACTGGAGCCAAACTTATCCGCAGACAGCATCGATACCCGACACCACAAAGGTGTGGCAGGTGCCCATCGGCCGACGCTTCTTCATGGAGCTGCGCAGCATCGACGTGGCGAAGGCCGTGGAAGCCTACCGCCGACCCGTGCTCATCATTCATGGCGATGCCGACAACGTGGTGCCCATCAGCTACTCGCGCCGCGCAGCAGCGCGTTACAACGACGCCCGGCTGATGGAGATACCGGGGGCGGGGCACGGCTTCAACCAGCGCGACTTCGACAAAGCGCTGAAGCGCATCAGGCAGTTCCTGACGGGCGAAGACATGCGGAAGCGCCAGGCCATCATCAACGGCGTGCCCTGGTACGACCAGAACGGCAACGTGGTGAATGCCCACGGCGCGGGCATCACCTACGACCATGGGCGCTACTGGCTGTTTGGCGAATACAAGGCCGACACCACCAATGCCTTCCCCGGCTTCGCCTGCTACTCGTCGGCCGACCTCACCTCCTGGCAATTTGAGCGCGTGGTGCTGCCAGTGCAGACTGGCGGCATACTGGGTCCCCGCCGCGTGGGAGAGCGGGTGAAGGTGATGAAATGCCCCAAGACGGGCCAATACGTCATGCTGATGCATGCCGATGCCCTGGACTATGGCGACCCCTATATCGGCATTGCCACTTCGCCCACCATCAATGGCGACTATCAGCTCAGGGGGGCGCTCACCTATCAGGGCAAGCCCATCAAGCGCTGGGACATGGGCGTGTTTCAGGACGACGACGGGAAGGGCTATCTGCTCATCCACCATGGGCCCATCTACCGCCTCAGCGACGACTACCTCGCCGTCGACACGCTCGTGGCACAAGTGAAGGGCATGGGCGAGTCGCCAGCCATGTTCAAGAAGGACGGCATCTACTATCTGCTGACATCCAACACCACGAGCTGGGAGCGCAACGACAACTACTATTTCACCGCCCCCTCGCCATCAGGGCCATGGACACGCCAGGGCACATTCTGCCCTGAGGCGACGCTGACATGGAACTCGCAGACCACATTCGTGCTGACGCTGCCCGACGGCACACCGATGTATATGGGCGACCGCTGGAGCTATCCCCGCCAGGCCTCGGCTGCCACCTACGTATGGCTACCCATGCAGGCGCAGGGCACACGGCTCGCCATACCCCACTACTGGAATGCCTGGGACGTGCAGACCACAAGCCCCGTAGACCTGCTGGCGAGCGGCAAGAGAGTGGACGTCAACTTCTCGTCGAACACACCGGGCGAGAAAGCCGTGATACCATTCCGGGGCAAAAGAATCATCGTCATTGGCGAGGCCAACGCCCATGGAGGCTATGCCCAGCTCACCATACAGCGACGCGACGGCACAACAGTGCGCCAAGCACTCATCGACTGCTATGCCAAGGCACCCGACGTGGGGGTGCGCTATGCCAGCCCCATACTGCCAGAGGGCAGATACCTGCTGCAGATAGAAGTGACGGGCGACAGGGGCAACTGGACCGACAAGCGACACAACCGCTACGGAGCCGACGACTGCTACGTCAACGTGGCAGCTGTCTGTTATGAATGAGATTTCATCATAAGTGTTTAGTTGTAATTTGTTAGTTAGTTAGTTAAGATGATAGGGCGGTTCCTACAGAGTAGAAAGATTGCTTTTCAGGAAAAAGACATTTGCTAAGGAATAAAAGGCGTTGACTGTTTTCGAAAACAGTCAACGCCTTTTTGGAATCTCCCACCAACAAATGGTGGTGGGTGGTGGGCTGAGCCTACAGCTTCGAGATGATGCCGAGCTTGGTGGCTCGGATGAACTCGACGATGTGGCGAATCTGCGGACCGTCGGGCACCTGCTGCTCTATCTGCATCACGGCATCGAAGACGCTGGTCTGGCCCATGAACACCAGGCGGTAGGCATTGGCGATGTGCTTCAGCGTCTTCTCGTCGACGCCGTAGAACTTGCCCATGGTGTAGTTGACGCCGCCATACTCCGAGCGCTTGGTGCAGATGATGTAGGGGGGCACGTCCTTTGAGAAGGTGGTGCCGGCCTGAATCATCGCTCCCTCGCCGACGCGTGTCTTGGCGTTCTCGATGACGGAGGAGCTGAAGATGACACCATCCTCGATGACGCAGTCGCCAGCAATCTTGGTGCCATAGCCAAAGACGCAGCGGTTGCCCACACGGGTGTCGTGGCTGATGTGTGCACCCTCCATGAGCACATTGTCGTTGCCCACGATGGTCTGCCCGCCGGTGTGTGTGGCGCGGTTGATGACCACGTTCTCGCGGATGATGTTGTTGTCGCCGAGGATGCACTCCGACCGCTCGCCACGGAAGTCGAAGTCCTGGGGCAGGGCGCCGATGACGCTCCCCTGGTGCACCTTGTTGTGGCCGCCCATGCGGGTACCGTCGAGGATGCTGACGAAGGGGAAGATGATACAGTTGTCGCCGATGACTACGTCGTCCTCGATGTAGACAAAGGGGAATATCTTGCAGTTGTTGCCGATTTTCGCCTTAGGGCTGATTTCGGCTTTGGGACTAATCTCGCTCATACAGAAAGCCCCCCTCCCATCCTCCCCCAGGCGGGGGAGGCGTATATAGTCGTGGAGGTTATAGGGGTGTCTTTTAAAAGTTCTACTTCTTATATTAATAATCTAACTACTCCCTCCCCTCGGGGAGGGCTGGGGGAGGGGGCTTTACTTGCTTCCTCCGCCCAGCGCCTGGTAGAGGCTGACCACGGCCTGCATCTTGGCGAAGTCGTCGCTGACTTTGGAGATGCGGGCGTTGAGCAGCGAGCTTTGTGCCTGTATGACCTCTAAATAGCTGCTGCCCTTCGAGGTGTAGAGCTTGCGCGTGTCCTCCACATTCTGCTGGTAGAGGTCCACCTGCTTCTGGTCGAGCAGACTCTTCTCCTGACTGCTGTTGTAGGTGAGCAAGGCGTTGCTCACCTCGTTGCCAGCCTTCAGGATGGTGTTCTGCCAGGTGTTGAAGGCCTGCTCCTGCTTGGCCTGTGCCACCTTCAGCCCGGCCACGATCTGTCCGTGCTGGAAGATGGGCTGCGTGAGACTGCCTACTGCCGAGAGGAGCCACTTGCCAGGGTTGACCACCGCTCCCAGGTTGTTGGTGAAGGTGGCGTTGCCCGTGACGGTGATGTTGGGGTAGAAGCGCGAGCGCGCCGTCTCCACGTCGTAGAAGCACTGTGCCAAAGCCATCTCGGCAGCGTGCACGTCGGCACGGTTGCTGAGCAGCTGGATGCCCACGCCGGCGGCGAACTGCTGGGGCAGGTGCTGGTTGTAGAACGTGCCGCGGTCGATGCGGTGCCCCGACTCGTTGAGCAGCAGCGAGAGCGAGTTCTCCATCTCGCGTATCTGCCGCTTCATGTCGATGGTCTGTGCCTGAATCTGGTAGTAGCTGGCCTCGGCGCTCTGCACGCTGGTGCTGCGGGCGCGCCCCAACTGCATCTGCAGCTTCATCATCTCCCACGTCTCCTTCACCAGGCCCTCCATGTCGTTGAGGATGGCCAGCTGCTCGTCGAGCATCATCAGGGTGTAGTAGAGCGTGGCCACACCGCAGATGATACCCGTCTGGGCTGCCACCTGATAGTCTTTCATCATCAGCAGCTGCACCTGTGCCGAGCGTTTCTGCGAGAGGATGTTGCCGAAGAGGTCAACGTTCCACGAGGCTGAGATGGGCAGCTGGTAGGTCTTCGACGTGGTGGCGCCGTCCATCTGCACGCGGCTGATGGTGCCGCTGGGGGCGATGGCCACGCCAGGCAGGAAGGCCAGCTTGGCCACCTTCAGCATGTCCTGCATCATCTGCACGTTGAGCGCAGCATTCTGCAGGTCGGTGTTGTTCTCCAGTGCCGTCTCGATGAGCTGCTGCAGCTGCGGGTCGGTGAACACTTCGCGCCAGGGCAGCTGACCGAAGTTCTCGTCACTGTTCGTCACCAGTGTGTCCACGTCGCTCACCGCGTCGCGATAGAGGCCGGTGGTGTTCACGTCGGGGCGCTCATACTTGTTGTAAAGTCCGCAGCCCGTCAGCAACAGGCACAGCAGCAAGCCGAGCAGACCCACCCCCTGCCCCTCCCTGCGAGGGAGGGGAGTATATACTCTTGCAGCAGAACCGCCATTCATCTCTTTATTATTATGCTTTGTCATCTTATAATATTTTAAGTTCTTACCATTTGAAAGGGGTGGGTATTTTATTTCTGAATCTTATATTCCACGGGGCGCTTGGCATACTGCTGCAGCTCGGTGGCCACGTCGGGGTTCTCCTCGTCGCCTTCGAACTTCATCGGGCGGAACTTCTCCTGCAGACTCTGGAAGATGACGAACAGGGCGGGCACCACAAAGATTTGGCAGAGCGTGCCGATGAGCATGCCACCCACGGCGGCGGCGCCCAGCGTCTGGTTGCCGTTCTTGCCCACGCCACTGGCGAACATCAGCGGCAGCAGACCGACCACCATGGCGAGCGACGTCATGAGGATAGGACGCAGACGGGCTGCGGCACCCAGCACGGCGCTCCACGAGATAGCCATACCCGTCTGGCGGCGCTCCAGGGCGAACTGCACAATCAGGATGGCGTTCTTGGCCAGCAGACCAATCAGCATGATGAGCGAAATCTGCATGTAGATGTCGTTGGCATGGCCGAAGAGCATGGTGAAGAGGAAGCAGCCAGCCAGTCCGAAGGGCACCGAGAGCAGCACGGCCCACGGCAGCAGGTAGCTCTCGTACTGTGCAGCCAGGATGAGGTAGATGAACATGAAGCAGAGCAGGAAGATGATGGCCGTGGAGTTGGTGGCCTTTGCCTCCTCACGCGTCAGTCCGCTGTAGTCGTAGGTGTAGCCTGTGGGCAGCACGTCGGCGGCCACCTCCTGCGCTGCCTTGATGGCTTCACCAGTGGAGTAGCCGCTGGCCACCGTTCCCGTCACATTGATCGAGGTGAACAGGTTGAAGCGGTTGATGTTGGTGGGGCCATAGACGCGCTCGATGTGGCAGAACTCCTGTATGGGCGACATTCCCGCAGGCGTGCGCACATATATATTATTGAGGCTCTCGGCGGTCATGCGCGACTCGGGTGTTCCCTGTATCATCACGCGGTAGAGCTTGCCGTAGGCGTTGAAGTTAGAGGCATAGAGTCCGCCATAGTAGCCCTGCAGCGTGGCGAGGATGGTGCTGGGCGAGATGTTGCTCTGCTTGCACTTGGCCACGTCGACGTGCACCATGTATTGCGGATAGCTGGGGTTGTAGCTGGTCTGTGCGCGCTGTATCTCCGGGCGCTTGTTCAGCTCGGCGATGAAGGTGGTGACAACCTCGAAGAAGCGCTCCAGCGAGCCGCCCGTGCGGTCCTGCATCACCAGCGACAATCCGCTGTTGGCCGAGAAACCGGGAATCATGGGCGGCGAGAAAGCCAGGATGTTGGCATCCTTGATGTGGGCGGTCTTCAGGAATATCTGCGCCACCACGCCATTGGCCTCCAAGGGGTTGAGGAAGAAGCGGTAGATGCCGTCGCCCTCCCACAGGCCCTTCACCTTCCACCAGAATCCTTTCTGGCGCTCGCTGAAGGGTTTCAACTTCAGGATGAACGTGGCCTGGTCGGAGCCAGCGCCAGCGATGAAGTTGTAGCCCTGAATCTGCTCGCGGCTCTGGATGGCGGGGTCGGCGGCGAGGATGCTGTCCACCTCGTTGATGATTTGTCGGGTGCGGGCCACGCTGGTGGCGGGGGGCATGCTGATGGTGCAGAAGAGGGTGCCGGTGTCCTCGTCGGGCACCAGACCGGTCTTCGTGGTGAACATGGTTCCCACGAGCACGGCGATACCCACCACCACGGCGACGCCGATGAGCAGCGGACGGCGCACGGTCTTCTCCACACGCTTCTTGTACTTGCCCAGAATCTTGTCGTAGGCGGTGTTGAAAGCCAGGTGGAAGCGGTCCACGCGGCTCATCTTCTTCTCCTTGCCGTCGGCATCGTGGGGTTTCAGGAAGATGGCACAGAGGGCCGGCGAGAGCGTCAGGGCGTTCAAGGCCGAGATGAAGATGCTGACGGCCATGGTGATGCCGAACTCGCGATAGAACGTACCCGTGGTGCCGCCAAGGAAGCTCACGGGGATGAACACCGAGGCCATGACCAGCGTGATGGAGATGATGGCACCCGAAATCTCGTTCATGGCGTCGATGCTGGCGGTGAGCGGACTCTTGTAGCCCTGGTCGAGCTTGGCGTGCACCGCCTCGACCACCACGATGGCATCGTCGACCACGATGGCGATGGCCAGCAGCAAGGCCGACAACGTGAGCAGGTTGATGCTGAAGCCGAACACCTCGAGGAAGAAGAACGTACCGATGAGCGACACGGGCACGGCGATGAGCGGGATGAGCGTGGAGCGCATATCCTGCAGGAAGATGTACACCACGATGAACACCAGGATGAGCGTCATCAGCAGCGTGAACACCACCTCCTCGATACTGGCGTAGAGGAACTCGGTGACGTCGTAGTTGATTTTATAGTACATGCCCGGTGGCATCAGCTTCTGCTGCTCGGCCAGCTCGGCCTTCACCTGCTTGGCAATCTCGTTGGCGTTGGAGCCTGCAATCTGCTGCACCATACCCATCACCGATGGGATGTTGTTGTTCTTCATCGACACCGAGTACTGCAGTCCGCCCAGCTCGATGCGTGCCACGTCTTTCAGGCGCAGCGTGTTGCCATTGGCATCGCTGGTGATGATGATGTTGCCAAACTCCTCGGCAGTCTTCAGACGGCCGGTGTAGCGCATGGCATACTCGTAGGCCACGTCGGCCTCCTCGCCGAAGTGTCCCGGGGCAGCCTCCACGTTCTGCTCAGCCAGTACGGCACTGATGTCCGAGGGCATCAGGTTGTACTGCTTCATCACGTCGGGGTTGAGCCAGATGCGCATGGAGTAGGTCTTCACACCCGGGCTCTGCACGTCGCCCACACCCTGAATACGCTTGATGGCGGGGATGATGTTGATGTTCGAGTAGTTCGTCAGGAACTGGTCGTCGTAGCGGCCGTCGCTGGTCAGGGTGAACATCATCACCTGGCTGGTCTGTCGCTTCATCACTGTCACGCCGATGCGCGTCACCTCAGCGGGCAGCAGTGCCTGTGCCTGCTGCACGCGGTTCTGCACGTTCACGGCACACATGTCGGGGTTCATGCCTTGGCGGAAGAGGATGCTGATGCTGGCCGAGCCCGACGAGGCCGACGAGCTCATGTAGTCCATGCCCTCCACACCGTTGATGCTCTCCTCGAGGGGCACGAGCACCGAGTTCTTCACCGTCTCGGCATCGGCACCAGGATAGCTGGTGAACACCACCACGGTGGGCGGCGCGATGTCGGGATACTGCTCAATGGGCAGCGTGGTGAGTCCTATAAAGCCCAGGATGACGATGAGTATGGAGATCACCGTCGAGAGTACCGGGCGCTTGATAAAGTTGGTAAAAGTCATACTTTAAGCCCCCCTCCCATCCTCCCCCTCGGGGGAGGCGTATATAGACATGGAGGTTGTAGGGGAAATATTTTAATTGATATTCTATTGGCAAATGTAACTATTCCCTCCCCTCGGGGAGGGCCAGGGAGGGGGCCTACTTCTTCATCGCCTCTACGATGTCGCCGGCCGTCATGGCCTTGGCCTGTTCCTGAATCTTCTCTTGGTAGCGCTGGGGCGTGATGGGCACAATCTCCATCTGGTCCTGCAGCTTGGTGATGCCGTTGGTCACATACTTGTCGCCGGGCTTCAAGCCGCTGGTCACCACGAAGTTCTTGCCATCATCCTGCGGGTCGACGGTGATCTCGGTGTAGACCACCTTGTTGCTGTCGTTGAGCAGGTAGACGAACTTCTTGTTCTGCACCTCGCTCACCACGCTCTGCGGGATCACGATGGCACCCTCGGCCTCACGGGGCACGATGATGGTGCCGGCGCCGCCGCTCTTCAGCAGTCCGTCGGGGTTGGGGAAGCGGGCCTTCAGCTGCACCGAGCCGGTGGCCTTGTCGATGACACCGCTGATGGAGGCCACGTGGCCGTCGTAGCCATAGATGCTGCCGTCGGCCAGCTGCAGCTTCAGCGAGGGGAACTGCTCGGCAGCGCCCTTCAGGCCACCCTCGGCCTTGCTCAGCGCGAGCATGTCTTTCTCCGTCACGCTGAAGTAGACGTCCATCTGGCTGATGTCGCTCACGTGGGTGAGCACATTCGAGGCGCTCACCAGCGCACCCTTCTTCAGCGGCAGCGTGCCCACCACACCACGGGCGGGACTCTTCACATAGCAGAAGCTCAGGTTCTCACGGGCCGAGGCCAGCATGGCCTGTGCCTGTGCCAGCTGTGCCTGTGCGCTCTGCAGCGCGTTGCCGGCGGTCTGCAACTCATACTCGCCGATGACGCGGCTGTCGAAGAGCTGCTGCGAGTTCTCGTAGGTCAGCTTGGCGGTGCTCACCTGGCTCTGCGCCGTGTTCACCGATGCCTGAGCCTGGCGCACGGCGGCCTGGTAGGTCTCGTTGTCGATGACGAAGAGCACCTGTCCGGCCTGCACCGTCTGGCCTTCCGTCACGTTGATTTGCGTCAGGAATCCCGTCACCTTCGGACGTATCTCCACATCCTGAATACCATTGATGACGGCGGGGTACGTCGTCTGCATAGCCGCTGCCGAGGTGGTCACCTCCTGCACCGGATACTCGTTGTCGCCAAAGTTGGGCATGCCACCACCGCCGCCACACGAGGCCAGCACGGTGGTGATGGTAGCGACCAAAAATAATTTCTTTTTCATACCTGTTGTTTATTTTATAAATATTGTATCGCTCGTTCGTGAAAACCCAAACAGCATCTTTAGTTTTTTCGACGTGCAAAGTTACAAAAATATTATGTAAGCCGCGCACATTGGCCGTATTTTTTACACTTTATTAGCACACAAGGGCAATGCACGGCTACTGCTCAGTCCTGCGCTTTCTGCAATGTAAATGATGAACAGTTCTTTCATTTGTTCAGAGGGCTTTGTTTCGGATATGTAGTGAATGGTTAATTTCTGCTTAAGACAGGAGAGAAATTGTGAAGGGATGTGAAATGAGAAATCCTGAATTCTTACAAAAAAAATTTTCATTCTGGAACGGAAGATGCACACTTTCGGTGGTTTGTGCAGGGCTGAGGGGCGAGGGAAAAAGGGCTTTTAAGGCAGATTTTGCACAGATGGGTCGGTTTTGTGCAATATTTTAGCCGATTTTTGGGCCGATTTCCGTTTTTGTGAGCACGCCCTATCAGAAAACGGCAACGCCAAATTTTTCTGCGGCGTTGACTTTTTCCAGCCATCGAAGGGGTTTTTGCGGTATATTGAGACTAACCATCTGAAAGCCAGTCGTTTGACAAACACTCTCAAAACTCGCGTATTTTCGGCCAAAAGTTTTTTCGTGGAAAATTATCGAAATATGAGGGCCTTTAGCGGTTTTTGGGAGGCATCCGTTTTAATATATTTTAATTAAGTAGAAGCCCCGGAGGGGCGACAGAAGCCGATGGTGAGCACCAATCGTCCTGGCAGGGGCATTGTCCTTGAAAAGGAAGGATGGTCCGTCGCCCCTCCGGGGCTTTTCTCCCGTCTGCATGAACAGGGGTTGCACCCCTGCCTGTATTCCATCGCCCCTCCGGGGCTTTCGCGTTCAAGTAGAAGCCCCGGAGCGGCAACAGAAGACGATGGTGAGCACCAATCGTCCTGGCAGGGGCATCGCCCCTGTAAAGGCACCCCACCCACAAAAGCCCCGGAGGGGCGACGGAATACAGGCAGGGGCATCGCCCCTGTAAATGCACCCCACCCAAAATAGCCCCGGAGGGGCAACGGAATACAGGCAGGGGCAACGCCCCTGTAAAGGCATCCCACCCACAATAGCCCCGGAGGGGCGACGGAATACAGGCAGGGGCATCGCCCCTGTAAAGGCATCCCACCCAAAATAGCCCCGGAGGGGCGACGGAATACAGGCAGGGGCAACGCCCCTGTAAAGGCACCCCACCCAAAATAGCCCCGGAGGGATGACGGAATACAGGCAGGGGCATCGCCCCTGTATAGTCATCCCCCCACAAAAGCCCCCGGAGGGGCTTCACCTCGGTTGGATTTGTCGCCCGAGTAGCTGTGCAGCTGACGCTTTCATCGTCTTTTCAACCGTACTCGCATTTTTCTCCCCATTTATTTGGTTGTAAACGAAATAATTACTATTCTTATTTTTTCCCCGGAAAGGCGGCGCATCCAACGTTCAACGGCCTTTTAAGCCTACTTTTTGACAAAAGAGATGCATTTTTTGACCTGATTTTATTCTTTTGTGTCGTTTTTTTGTACTACCTTTGCCACCAAATTGCCGAAAAACATATTCACTTTTAATAACTAACAAAAAACCGTATGAAAGAAAACACGAAACTATCTGCGATGCGACGGCTGTTCGCCGCTCTCGTCGCGATGCTTCTGTCGGCAACGGCTTTCGCCCAAGGCGGGAACCTGTCGGGAGAAGTGAAAGACGCTCAGGGTGAGCCCATCATCGGCGCCACCGTCATGGTGAAAGGCACCCAAACGGGCGTGGTGACCAACTATGACGGCCAGTTCACGCTGGCAGCCACACCAGGCAGCACGCTCGTAGTATCCTACATCGGCTACAAGAGCCAAGAAGTGAGAGCCACAGCCAACATGAGCATCATCCTGGAAGAGGATGCACAGACCCTGCAAGACGTGGTGGTCATCGGCTATGGCGTGCAGAAGAAGAGCGTGGTCACCGCCAGCATCGCCAAGGTGAGCGCCGACGACCTCGACGGCAAGACGCGTCTGCGTGCCGAGGATGCCCTGAAGGGCATGGCTGCCGGCGTGCAGGTGACGTCGGCCAGCGGCCAGCCCGGTGCCAAGTCGATGATTCGCATCCGTGGTATCGGCACCATCAACAGCTCTGAGCCGCTCTACATCATCGACGGCATGCCCACCGACCAGAACGGTATGGAGAGCGTGAACCCCGGCGACATCGAGTCGATAGAGGTGCTGAAGGACGCTGCATCGGGAGCCATCTACGGTGCACGCGCCGCCAACGGCGTCATCCTCGTCACCACGAAGAAAGGCAAGGTGGGCAAGGCACAAATCAACTACAACTTCTCGCAGGGCTGGCAGAGCGCCTGGAAGAAGCGCGACGTGACCGACGCCACCAACTATGCCATCCTGCAGAACGAGCGCCGCGTGCAGAACGGCATGACTCCGCTATATATGGACCCCTACAACCTGAAGGATGCCAACGGCGAGGCCATCACGGGCTTCGGCACCAACTGGCAGGAGCTGCTCTTCAACGACAACGCTCCCATCCAGCAGCACGACGTCAGCATCAGCGGCGCATCGGAGAAGGTGAACTACTACCTCTCCTTAGGCTACTTCGACCAGGACGGTATCGTGGGCGGCAACTTCGGCCAGTCGAACTACGACCGACTGACCATCCGCTCGAACAACCAGTTCAACCTGCTCGACGCCAGCAAGGAGCGCAACTTCCTGAACAAGCTCGACCTGGGCGCGAACATTTCGTATATGCGTGTGCACAACACGGGCGTGAGCGACAACTCCACATGGGGCTCGCCCCTCGGCTCGGCACTCTATCTGGCCCCCACCCTGCCCGTCACGCTGACGCAGCTGGGCTATGACGACAATGGCGACCCCCGCTACGGACAGGCGATGATAGACCGCTACAGCGCCTACGACCTCTACTACGATGAGCACGGCAACCCCTACACCATCCCCGGCTATGTGGGCAGCTATCAGGAGCAGAACAACCCCATCGCCATGATGCAGGGCAACCCCAACAAGAACTGGAGCCACAAGTTCATGCCGAAATTCTCGCTCGACCTTCAGCTGTGGGACGAGCTGAAGTATCACTTCACCTACAGCGCCGAGCTCAGCTTCTGGGGCTACGAAGGCGCCACGCTGCAGAAGCACTACTTCTCGGGCAACAACAACAGCGACCACACACAGGCCACGGCCTACAAGGGCAACAACTCGACATGGCAGATTGAGAACACGCTGACCTACGACAAGACTTTCGACAAGCACACCATCGGCGTGGTGATAGGCCAGAGCGCCCTGAAGACGAAAGGCGACGAGCTGGGTGGCTCGCACTGGAACCTGGTGAACCCCGACAAGCCCAGCATCAACTACACCACGGGCGGCGCACTGGAACTCACCACCGATGCCGACGGCAAGGTGAACGGTGCCAAGAGCCTCGTCGGCGTTTGGGGAGGCCCCTACACACAGCACCGCCTGGCTTCGGTCTTCGGACGTGTGAGCTACAACTACGACGAGAAGTACATGCTGCAGGCCACCATCCGTCGCGACGGCTCCAGCCGCTTCGGCTCGAACAACAAATACGGCACGTTCCCCTCGTTCTCGGTAGGTTGGAACGTGATGAACGAAGACTTCATGGCCACCACACATGATTGGCTCACCAACCTAAAGCTGCGCGCCAGCTGGGGTAAGAACGGTAACGACAACATCGGCGACTTCGCCTATACCACACTGACGGCCACCGGCGGCAGCAGCAACTACTACTACGGACAGACAGCTGCCATGACCTACGGCTCGAAAGCCGACCGACTGGCCAACGAGGACCTGAAGTGGGAGGAGAGCGAGCAGACCAACATCGGACTGGACTTCGGCCTGTGGAACAACCAGCTCACTTTCAGCGTCGACTACTTCATGAAGAAGACCAACGGCATGATCATCGACATGCCCATCCCCAGCTACGTGGGCGAGAAGCGCCCCCTGGCCAACGTGGGCGACATGGAGAACAGCGGATGGGAGTTTGAGCTGGGCTACAAGTGGAACATCAGCGACGCCCGCTTTGCCGTGAAGGCCAACGCCTCGTACCTGAGCAACAAACTGAAGAACCTGGGCAACGACACCGGTTTCCTGAACTACGGCATCAGCCAGTTTGCCGACGGTGGCACACGCGCCGAGAACGGACAGCCATTCCCCTTCTTCTATGGCTATAAGACCAACGGCATCCTGCAGAACCAGGCTGAGGCCGACACTTACAACGCTGCTTACAGCGCCAGCTCGAAGCCCGGCGACTTCCGCTTCGTGGATACCAATGGCGACAACAAGATTAATTCCGACGACCGCACCAACATCGGCGACGGCATTCCCGACTGGACCTTCGGCCTGAACTTCGACGCTGAGTGGAAAGGCATCGACCTGGGCCTCTTCTTCCAGGGCGTCAGCGGTGTCGACGTCTTCGACGCCACCTACCGTCAGGACATCGCCAGCGGAAACTATCCCACCTGGGTACTGCAACGCTGGACCGGCGAGGGCACCAGCAACACCGTGCCCACACTGGGCGACTCGAAGAACTGGGTGGTCAGCGACATGTATGTGCGCGACGGCAGCTACCTCCGCCTGAAGAACATCACACTGGGCTACACCCTGCCACGCACCCTGACCAGCAAGATTGGCATCAACCGCCTGCGCATCTATGGCCGTGCCGAGAACCTCTTCACCTGGACCAAGTACTGGGGTTTCGACCCCGAGGTTGGCGCCGGATGGGACAACAACTCGCAGAAGCACAACACCGAAGCCACGGGTGTTGACTACGGTGTCTACCCGCAGGCCCGCACCTTCACCTTTGGAGTTAACGTATCACTTTAATTAGCAACCAGTCATTAGTAATTAGCAATTATGATTACCACAAACATAAAAACTATGGCCGCCAGCTGTCTCGTATGCTGCGGCATTGCCGCAGCCTTCACGGCTTGCAGCGATGATTTCCTTGAGGTGACCAAGCCCGATGGCGAGCCACTGGAGGAATATTACACCACGGAGGAGAACCTGAACGAGGCCCTCACATCGGCCTACGCTCCCCTGCACTGGCCCGACTGGGACAACAAAGCCTACAACGACCTCACCATCGACGGAGAGATCATGGGCGACGACTTCTGGGTGGGCGGCAGCGACAACACCGACAACCAGCACTGGCACCGCCTGTTCAACTTCGAGGCCGACGGCAACAACACGCTGGCCACCCTCTGGGGCGACTTCTACAGCGGCATCAAGCGCTGCAACGACGCCATCAAGTATGCCGGATGGGAAGGAAAAGCCAGCCGTGAGTTCCGCAGCTCCATGCAGATGCAGGCCCGCCTCCTGCGCGTGTACTATTATAATATATTGTGGCACTACTACGGCAAGGTGCCTTTCTACCTGGAGAACCTCTCGCAGCCCTACACCGCTCAGCAGATTAGTGCCGACGAGATCTACAACCGTCTGATACCCGAGCTGGAGGAGATTATCAACAGCGACGTGCTGCCCATGCGCTGGGAGGCAGCCCAGGCAGGCCGCGTGAGCCAGGCTTTCGCCTATATGCTCTATGCCGAGATGGTGATGTATCAGAACGACAGCGCACGCTATCCCAAGGCTCTGGAGTATATGAAGAAAATCATTGCCGACAGCAACTACGCCCTCAACCCCAGCTTTGCCGACCTGTGGTCGGAGAACGGCGAGTGGTGCAAGGAGAGCATTTTTGAAATCAACTACAACGACGACCAGGCCCAGCGCGACTGGAACGAAGCAGCCCTCAATGCTGGCGGCACCGTGTTCCCAACGCTCTGCTCGCCCAACGGCTGGGGCGGCGGTGAAGGCTGGGACGGCGGCAACGACGGTTGGGGATTCCTGCCCATGAAGGTGGAGACCTACAACATGTATGCCGAGGGCGATGTGCGTCGCGACGTCACCTGCTGGGACCTGCGCGGCTACAGCTACACCGAGCGCTATCAGGACACCCACATCTGGCACGGCAAGTATCGTCCGCAGTCGGACAACAACAAGGACTGTCCCACGTCGAAGAACCTGAACTACAACAACAACAAGCGCATCTACCGCTACGCCGAGACCCTGCTCAACGCCGCCGAGCTGCTGTTGCAGACGGGGGGCAGCGCCGCCGAGGCCGCTGGCTACGTGAACGAGGTGCGTGCCCGCGCCGGTCTGCCCGCGCTGGCCAGCGTCACCATCGACGACATCTTCAACGAGCGCCATCTGGAGTTCTGCGGCGAGGGCAAGCGCTACTTCGACCTCGTACGTGCCGAGGGCATCGCCGAAGCCACACAGAAGGCATCGACCGTGCTCGTGCCCGACAGCTACGGCTATCGCACCAATCGGTGGACACCCAAAAAGAAGTACATCCCCCTGGCTCAAAGCGAACTCGACGCTGACCCCAAACTGGAGCAGAACGACTATTAAATGAAGAATTTGCTACCGCATTTGTCTCTTCAATAATGAAATAAACATATAAAAACATACAACAATGAAACAAAACAATCATCAAAATATTGGGAAAAGGAGTCTGAAAATGACGATGGGATTGCTCGGTGCAGCATTCTTCATTCTTCATTCTTCATTCTTCATTTCCTCCTGCTCGCCCGAGGAGTTCGAGGGCGCCAATGCCAACGGACTTCCCACGATGGAGGGCGTAGACTTCCAGCTCTCCGTCGATCAGGAGACCAACCAGATGGTGGCCAGCTATACACCGAAGGCCGGCACCTACCCCATCTGGATTCTCGACGGAGCCAGCTACTCCAGCCTCTACGAAGTGGGTTACAAGAACGACGAGGCTGGCACCCACACCATCGAGCTGCGCATAGGCAACCGCAACGGCATCAGCCAAGCCGGCGTGAAGAAGACCTACACCTTCAACGAGACGAAGATTGACTACAGCTCCGACTTCCGCCGTATCACCGGCAAGGAGTGGCGCATCGACAACAAGGAGAAAGCCCACATGGCATGTGGCGAGGCTGGCACCGACGGCTCCAACTGGTGGGCTGCTGGCGCCGACGAGAAGAAGGACTTTGGTGTCTACGACGACCGTCTCACCTTCACCGCCGACACCCGCAAGGGAGGCAGCTACACCTACAATGCCGGTGCCGACGGCATGACCTACGTGAACAAGGAGACCAAGTGGGCCAACGGTGCCACAGAGGATGTCGACGTGGCCCTTGGCAACCAAGAAGCCACATGGAACTTCGAGGAGCTGGACTGGACCGACAAGGAGGGCAACACCACCAAGCAGCGCTACATCCGTCTGGCCGCCAACACGCTCTTCCCCTACGTCAGCAGCGATGCCCAATATGAGAATCCCTTGTTCCGCGTGGAGCAGCTGACCGCCAACAAGATGGTGCTGGTCTATGACAAACCCGACCGCAGCATTGCCTGGCGCTTCATCCTCACCAGCAAGGAGGGCGAGAAGGAATGGGCAGGCTTTGATGCCAACAGCGACTTCAACATGTGGAAGGGCATCACGCCGACCATGGAGTTCTGGTATGCTCCCGGCTGGAACCAGATTGCCGACCCCGGCTTCAAGGACGACGGCAACGACTACACCATCACGCTGCCTGAGGCCACTACCGACCAGTGGCAGGCTCAGGTGAAGATGCACACCGACCTCACCACCAACGCCGCCACCAACTACGACTTCTCGGCTGTCTTCAACAGCGACAAGGACATGAATGGTGCCACCGTGAAGCTGGTGCTCGACGGCGACGACGGCGTGTTCTACTTCACCGACCGCATCGACCTGAAGGCCGGCGAGGACTACATCTTCTGGAAGAGCGACATGCCCGGCATCGACATGCCCAAGGTGATGCTCGTGCTCGACTTCGGCGGCTGCCAGGCTGGCACCACCGTCAACGTGTCGAACATCGTACTGAAGAACCATGCCGACAACGACGGCACCGTGCCCCCGACAGACAATCCCGACACGCCCGACAATCCCGACCAGCCCACCATGGACTGGGACTACAACAGCGCTGCCAACCTGTGGAAGGCTGTCGACGACGGCTCGCTGTTTGATGCCTTCGGCTACTACTTCGCCGACAATGGTTGGGGTGGCATACCCTACAACGAGGCAACCCACAACGGCGACACCTATGAGATTACGCTGCCCGAAGGCCTCGGCGGCTCTCAGTGGCAGGGTCAGTTCCACATCGACACCAAGCTCACCGCCAGTGCACAGAAGGCCTACAACTTCTACTTCGTGATGGAGGTCGACAACGACTGCCCACAGGTCACCGTCAAGCTCACCGATGCTGGCGACACCAACTTCTTCTGCGAGGGACGTCACGACGTGAAGGCCGATGAGCCATTCATCTACAAGGTGACGGGTGCCACGCTGAAGGAGGAAAAGGATGCTGATGCCATCCGCCTGTTCTTCGATTTCGGCGGTTCACCCGGTGGCACCCATGTCAAGATTAGCAAGATTTACTTCGAGGAAGTAGTCTCGATGAACTATGACGACGCTGACAACCTTTGGAAAGCTGTTGACGATGGCACTCTCTTCGATGCCTTCGGCTACTACTTCGCTGACAATGGCTGGGGTGGCATTCCCTTTAATGAAGCCACCCACAGCGGCGACACCTACGAGATTACGCTGCCCGAGGGCCTCGGCGGCTCACAGTGGCAGGGCCAGTTCCACATCGACACCAAGCTGACGGCCAGCGCACAAAAGGCCTACAACTTCCAATTAGTGCTGGAGGCCGACAACGACTGCCCAGGCGTGACCATCAAGCTCACTGATTCTGGCGACACGAACTTCTTCTGCGAAGGTCGCCACGACATCACGGCCGACGAGCCTTATATCTACACCATTAAGGGTGCAACGCTGAGGGAAGGTACCGATGCTTCGGCCATCCGTTTGTTCTTCGACTTCGGCGGCTCGCCTGGCGGCACCAAGGTCAAGATTAGCAAGATTATCTTCAAGGAAGCCTGAGGAGATGTGAAGAGTGAAAAGTGAAGAATTTGATATTGATATGGCAAACGTGAAAATCTCAAATCTCAAACCTCAAATCTCAAATCTGAAAGTGAATATATTATTGCTCTCTCTCGCCGTGGCCCTCACGGGCTGCGGTGGGGGCGACGATGACGACGACGCACAGCCCGCAGCAGTGAACATCACGGTGTCGCAGGAAAGCGTCACCGCACCTGCCGACGGCGGTTCCTACACCATCAACGTCACCACGACGGGCAAGGAGTGGGGCGCATACGCCGACCAGGATTTTATCATGGTGGACGCTAAGAACACGGTGGCACAGTCGGGCACGCTGACGCTCACTGTGAGTGCCAACCCTACCACCAACGCCCGCACGGGCACCGTCACCGTCATGTCGGGTGCCGCTCGCAAGAGCATCAGCGTGGCGCAAGACGCTGCCGCAAAGTCGGCCTACGATGCCCCCGAAGGCTACAGGCTGGTGTGGCACGACGAGTTCGACAGTGGCACGGAGCTGAACCCCAGCGACTGGACCCACGAGGTGAAGAACTCTGGCTGGGTGAACAACGAGCTGCAGAACTATGTGAACCACAAGACTCCTGGCGGCTCGCTCGTCACCGAGATTCGCGGCGGCAAGCTGCGCATCACGGCACTGAAGGAGAACGGCAAGGTCTACTCCGGCCGTGTCTATGCCAAGGTGAAGGAAGGCTGGACCTATGGCTACATCGAGGCCAGCATCAAGCTGCCGAAGGGCAAGGGCACGTGGCCCGCCTTCTGGATGATGCCCGTGAACTTCCGCTCGTGGCCCGCCGACGGCGAGATTGACATCATGGAGGAGGTGGGCTACCATCCCAACTACGTCAGTTCGAGCCTCCACGCCAACGCCCACGTGCACAGCAACAACACGCAGGTGACCCACGAGATGCTCTGCCAAGGAGCCGAGGACGAGTTCCACACCTATGCCATCAAGTGGACCCACGAGAACATCACCACCTACGTCGACGGCAAGCAGCAGCTCAGCTACGACAACCGTGGCAAGGGCCGCGACGACTGGCCCTACGACGACCCCTTCTACGTCATCTTCAACCTGGCTTGGGGTGGCAGCTGGGGTGGCCAACAGGGTGTCGACGAGAGCGCCCTGCCCACCACGATGGAGATAGACTACATCCGCGTGTTCCAGAAGTAGCCCAAAGCATCCTGTACGCTCAAGCACCGTCCTGCTCACCCCAGCAGGATGGTGCTTTTTGTATGGCTGCAGGGGCAAACGCCGCCTTTGGTTACAGATTGCATAATAAAAGATACATCAGAGAAAGGGAGGGCCACCGTTTTTTCGTATTTTTGCAAAAATTATTTAACTAACACAATCAACATGAAAAAAATCTTGATGATGGCCGCGCTGGCGCTGGGCAGTCTCAGCAGTCAGGCGCAACAGTATCCTTGGCAGAACACCAATCTGTCGAACAAAGACCGCGTTGAAAACCTCATCGGCATGCTCACCCCCGAAGAGAAGGTGGGCCTGATGATGAACAAGAGCATCAGCATCGAGCGTCTCGGCATCCCTTCGTACAACTGGTGGAGCGAGGCCTGCCACGGCGTGCGACAGGGCGACTACACCGTCTATCCGCAGCCCATCGGCATGGCCGCCGCCTTCAACGCTCAGCTGGTGCGTGACGTCTTCTCGCAGGTGAGCGACGAGGCCCGCGCCAACTGGAACCGCTCCGACCACAGCGTGAAGCACGTGGGCATGGGCGAGACCTACTACCCCGGCAACCCCGAACTGACGTTCTGGTGCCCCAACGTGAACATCTTCCGCGACCCACGCTGGGGACGTGGACAGGAGACCTACGGCGAAGACCCCTACATGAACGCCACCCTGGGCGTGCAGAACGTGCTGGGCATGCAGGAGCCTGTCACCATCAACGGCAAGACCTATTACAAGACTCACGCCTGTGCCAAGCACTATGCCGTGCACAGCGGTCCGGAGCCGCTGCGCCACTCGATGAACGTGGAGCCTACCAACCGCGACCTCTGGGAGACCTATCTGCCCGCCTTCAAGGCGCTGGTGAAGAAAGGCGACGTGCGCGAGGTGATGTGCGCCTACCAGCGCTTCGAGGGCAAGCCCTGCTGCGCCAGCGACCGGCTGCTCATCGACATCCTGCGCAACAAGTGGCACTACGACGCCATCGTGCTCACCGACTGCGATGCCATCAACAACTTCTTCAACCGTGGACAGCATGAGACCCACAAAGACCCGCTCAGCGCCACCGTCGACGCCGTGCTCAACGGCACCGACCTGGAGTGCGGCAAGGTGATGATGAACCTGACCGACGGCCTGAAACAAGGCCTCATCAAGGAGAGCGACCTCGACGGCCACCTGCGCTACACCCTCAAGGGCCGCTTCGAGCTGGGCATGTTCGACCCCGCCCAGTCGCTGCCCTGGGCCAAGCTCACCCCCGATGTCATCAGCAGCGAGAAGCACCACGCCCTGGCCATACAGGCTGCTCGCGAAGCCATGGTGCTGCTGGAGAACAACAACAACGCCCTGCCCCTCTCGAAGAGCATCAAGACGCTCGCCGTGCTGGGTCCTAACGCCGATGACATCGGTCTGCTCAACGGCAACTACGGCGGCACACCCACCAAGGCCCACCAGCACTCGCTGCTCGAAGGCATCAAGAACGCCGTGCCCGGTGCGAAGATTATCTACCAGAAGGCATGCGAACTGAACGACGAGTACACCACCGTGCACCACATCCAAGACTTCAACGGCGGCAGGGGTTTGTACATAGAATTCTGGAACAACAAAGACCTGGAGGGCGACCCCGTGAAGAGCGCCTACTATACCGAAGAGCTGAACTTCTCTACCTACGGAGCCTGGGGCTTCGCCGAGGGCGTCGACAACGACAACCTCTCCGTGCGCATCACTGGCAAGTACACGGCTACCTTCACCGGCGAGATGAAATACAATCTGATGACCGACAACGGCTACATCTTCAAGGTGAACGATCAGGTGGTCGAGGAGAACAAGGGCGGCGGCGGTGGCCGTCGTGGCTTCGGCTTCGGCAGAGGCCGTGGCGTGGAGTACAAGTCGTTCCCCGTGGAGCAGGGCAAGACCTACAACGTGGTGATAGAGTATCGCCGTGGCAACGGTCAGTTTGCCATGCTGCGCGGCGACATCTGCGAGCGCAAGCTCGCCGACTTCACCGACTTGGCCAACGAGGTGAAGCAGGCCGATGCCATCATCATCATCGGCGGCATCAGCGCACGCATGGAAGGCGAGGGCGGCGACAAGCAGACCATCGAGCTGCCCGTGGTGCAGCAGCTGCTGGTGAAGGCCATGCACAAGACGGGCCGTCCCGTCATCTTCGTCAACTGCTCCGGCTCGGCCATCGCCTTCGGCAGCGTGGAGGGTCAGTACGACGCCCTGCTGCAGGCCTGGTATCCCGGCGAGGGCGGCTCCGAGGCTTTGGCCGAGGTGCTCTTCGGCGACTACAACCCCGGCGGCAAGCTGCCCGTGACGTTCTACCGCTCGAACAACGACCTGCCCGACTTCCTCGACTACTCGATGAAGAACCGCACCTACCGCTACTTCACCGGCCAGCCGCAGTATGCCTTCGGCTACGGACTCTCCTACACCAACTTCCTGGTGGGCAAGGCCAAGCTCAGCGCCAAGAAGATGAAGAAGAACGGCAAGGTGACCGTCAGCGTGCCCGTCACCAACACCGGCAAGCGCGAGGGCACCGAGACCGTGCAGGTCTACGTGAAGCGTCTCAACGACCCCGGCGCTCCCATCAAGGCGCTGAAGGGATTCCAGAAGCTCAGCCTGAAGGCCGGCGAGACAAAGACCGCCACCATCACCCTCGATGGCGAAGCCTTTGAATACTACGACGAGAAAATCGACGAGCTGAGCACCATGGCCGGCAGCTACAAGATTCTTTGCGGCACATCGTCGCTCGACCGCGACCTGCAGACCTTCGATTTCACCGTGAAGTGATGCTAAACGCAGCAGTTTGCATCTTTTAACTATCGCGTTGCCTACATTACCGAAATTCTTTATACCTTTGCAAGCTAACGCCCCCATGGGGTCGTTAGCTTGCAAGTTTTTTATGACGAAACAAAGCGACAAGATGACACGCACCCTCACCTTTGCCCTCTTTGGCAATGTGTATCAGAAAGAGAAGTCGGCAGCCGTGCGCCATGTGCTGGCCTGTCTGCGCGAGCGCGGCGCCCACGTGCTGATGGAACGCGAGTATGCGCAGTTTGTGCATACGCAGGCACTCGTCGACATCGAGCCTGAGAACACGTTCAGCGGCGGCGACTTCACGGCCGACTTTGCCATCTCCATGGGTGGCGACGGCACACTGCTGCGCACGGCCAGCCTGGTGGGTGCCAAGCCCGTGCCCATCCTGGGCGTGAACATGGGGCGGCTGGGGTTCCTGGCCGATGTGAGCGCCAACGACTTTGCCTCAACCCTCGACGCCATCTATGCCGACGACTACAGCGTGGAAGACCGCGCACTCATCAGCGTCAGCACCGAAGGCCATCGCATCGAGGGCTGCTGCTGCGCACTGAACGATGTGGCCATCCTGAAGCGCGACACCGCCTCGATGATCAGCATCCGCACCAGCATCGATGGCGAGCACCTGACCACCTATCAGGCCGACGGCCTCATCGTGTCGACGCCCACTGGCTCCACCGCCTATTCGCTCAGCAACGGCGGTCCCATCATCGTGCCGCGCACGGGTGTGCTGCTGCTCACCGCCGTGGCTCCCCACTCGCTCAACGTGCGCCCCATCGTCATCCCCGACTCTGCCCAGATAGAACTCACCGTGAGCAGCCGCAGCCACACCTTCCTTGTGGCCATCGACGGCCGTTCCTCCTCTCTGCCCGAGGGTGCCACGCTGCGCCTCACGCGCGCGCCATATATGATAAAGGTGGTGAAGCGCGCCGGCACCCGCTACTTTGCCACCCTACGCGAGAAGATGATGTGGGGAGCCGATGGGAGAAGCGTGAGAGGTGAGAAGTGAGAGGTGAGAGGTGAGAGAAGTGAAAAGTGATAAGTGAAAAGTGAAAAGTGAAAAGTATGAGATGATATTTGTGTCTAAAGTCTAAAGTCTATAGTCTAAAGTCTACAGTCTACAGTCTATAGTCTATAGTCTAAAGTCCACCATCTATCGTCAAAACCTATAGTCGAAAGTGAATCTGAGGAAACTTTTTCAGCTCCCCGAAAGCCGCTACTCCTGGCGCGTGATTGCCCGCTGGCTGTGGCACGCCCTGAAAGGCAACCGTCTGCAGGCATGTCTCAACGCCGGCATCGGACTGGTGGGTGTGTTGCTCAGCCTGTCGACGGTGTGGGCCATGCAGAATGCCATCGACACCGCCTCTGGCTTGCGTTCCGGCTCCATCTACCTCGCCGTCGGCATCATGTCCATCATCTTCTTGGCAGAGTTTGGCGTAGGCATCAGTCGCGTGTGGATTCGCAATATCCTCGGTGTCAAAGCCCAGAACCGCATGCAGCAGCAGCTGGTGGACCGCATGATGCGCCAGCAATGGCGTGGGCGCGAGGCCATGCACTCTGGCGACATCATCAACCGCTTGGAGGAAGACGTGAAGCAGGTGGTGACGTTCCTCACCGAGACGCTGCCGTCGGTGCTCTCCACGGTGGGCTTGTTCATCGGAGCCTTCGTCTATCTGCTGCGCCTCGACGTGTGGCTGGCCTGCATCACCGTGTTCATCCTGCCCACCTTTGCCGCCCTGAGCCGCATCTACATCGCCCACATGCGCCGCTACTCGCACATGGTGCGCCAGACCGACAGCAAGATACAGAGTCTGCTCACTGAGATTATGCAGCACCGCATGCTGGTGAAGACCATGGAGGCCGAGGGTCAGATGCTGCAGCGCTTAGACAGCTCTCAGCAGACGTTGCGCGGCTGGGTTCGCCAGCGCACCTTCTTCAGCCTGGCCAGCAACCTCTTGCTCAACCTGGGCTTCACGCTGGGCTATCTCGTGGCCTTCCTCTGGGGAGCCTTGCGCCTGCATGCCGGCACGCTCAGCTTCGGTGGCATGACCGCCTTCCTGCAACTGGTCTATCGCATACAAGGGCCTGCCCGCGACATCGCCCGCCTGGCCCCCGCCTTCGTCAACGTGTTCACCGCCACCGAGCGACTGATGGAGCTGGAGGCCGCGCCCGACGAGGAGCAGGGCGAGCCGCAGATGATGGACGCGCCGTGCGGCATCCGCTTCGAGGGGGTGACGTTCAACTATGGTGCCCCCGGCCAGCTGCCCACCATGCAGAACCAGTCGCTCGACTTCCGCCCCGGCACATGCACCGCCATCATGGGACACACAGGGTCGGGCAAGACCACGCTCATACGCTTGCTGCTGGCCCTGATTCAGCCACAGCAGGGACACATCTTTATATATAGTGGCACCAACAAGGACGAGAGCGAGGAGCTGGCCCCACGCCATCGCTGCAACTTTGTGTATGTGCCGCAGGGCAACACGCTGCTCAGCGGCACACTGCGCGAGAACCTGCTATTAGGCAACCCGGAGGCCACCGAGGAGCAGATGCGCGAGGTGCTGCACCTGGCATGCGCCGAGTTTGTCGACGACTTGCCACAGGGCCTCGACACCCAGTTCTCCGAGCAGGGAGGCGGCTTGAGCGAGGGCCAGGCGCAACGCCTGTCGATAGCCCGCGCACTGCTGCGGCCTGGCAGCATCATGCTACTCGACGAGGCCACCAGCGCCCTCGATGCCAACACAGAGCAGCGCGTGCTGAAGAACATTCTGGGCCAAGGGCAGCAGCGCACCGTCATCATCGTGACGCACCGCAAGGCCGCCATCGACTATTGCTCCGAGGTCGTCAACATCGGCAGCTGAAGCATCTACAGATGTGTCCACTCCGAAAACAAATATTTTCGCGAAAGACGACGCACCCCTTCCCCTCCTTTCAACTACTTTATACTCATAGAAAGTCTATACAAGCCCCCTCCCTTGGGGAGGGGCTGGGGGTGGGTGTCAGGGTTTCTTGCTTTGCAAGCGTCCTTCGGCCGAGCGGGGGTCTATCGCCTGAACTCCTGCAACTCCAAATCATTTCTATAAATGAGTCCACTCCGAAAACCATTATTGTCGCGAAAGTCGGCGCAGCAGCTCCCCTCCCCTCCGCTCGGCGACGAAGGAGACGCTTGCTACCGAAGGGACGCAAGAAGGGGAGGGGAACGGCTGCGCATTGTTTTTGGGTTGTTTTTTAGTGGAAAAGGGTTTTCGGAGTGTACTCATAAATAATGTAGGCTAAAAAAAGTGATGACATTCAGGTGAGCATGGTTGATGACGAGCGAAATGGGGTGCATCTAAGGGAGACGGCGCACGACAAACAGGGAGCGGGAGGCACCGCAGAGGGAAAAGGGGCATGGTTTTTAGGTTGGCAGCGGGCGGGGACATGATTGGCAGCGGCCGCTGCCAATGATGGCAGCGAACGCCGCCACGAATGGCAGCGGCCGCTGCCAACCGAAATTTCGCCGCTTTTCAAAAAGTCGCGCTCCATAATGCAGGAGGTGCCGTTTCATATTGTTTTCATCGCTTTTTCGACGCATAATGGACTCAAAAGAAGCCACAAAAGCCACCTCAAGGTTAAAAAAAGGTTAAACAAATGCACTTTCCTTTCGTTTTTCTTGGTGGGAACCCAAAATCTACCTACCTTTGCAGTGTACTATTAGACTATTACACTAATAAACTATAAAACGAACGTAAAAAATGATTCAGATTCAAAACATCAACTACCGCTACCCCGGCCAGAAAGAGCCGGTGTTCAGCGACTTCAGCCTGGAGCTCACCGAGAACCGCATCTACGGTCTGCTGGGCAAGAACGGAACGGGCAAGAGCACGCTCCTCTATCTCATTGCGGGTCTGCTCCGCCCGAAGGCAGGCACCGTGAGCTATGATGGCGTTGAGACCTACAAGCGCCAGGCCGAGGTGCTGGGCGACATGTTTCTCGTTTCCGAGGAGTTCGTATTGCCCAACCTTTCGCTCGACAGCTACCTGCAGCTCCTGCTGCCCTTCTACCCCCGATTCAGCCACACCACGCTCTACCATTGCTTAGAAGCCTTCGAGCTGCCAAAGCAACTGCACCTGAACCAGTTGTCGATGGGTCAGAAGAAGAAGGTGTTCATGAGCATTGCCCTGGCCGCCAACACCAAGCTGCTGCTGATGGACGAGCCTACCAACGGCATGGACATCCCCTCGAAGAGCCAGTTTCGCAAGGTGGTGGCCGAGTGCATGAACGACGACCGCACCATCATCATCAGCACCCATCAAGTGCACGACGTGGAGCAGCTGCTCGACCACATCCTCATCCTCTCTGAGCGCGAGATGCTGCTCAATGCCTCCATGGCCGACCTGACTGACCGCTACGTCTTCGAGGTGCGCACACCAGGCCAGCTCGACGACACCATCATCTATGCCGAGCCATCGCTGCAAGGCAACATGGTGATGGCACGCCGCGACCCAGGACAGGCCGAGACCATCGTGAATTTGGAACTATTGTTTAACGCCGTAACGAAAGGACTTGTAAAATGAAAAAGACATTCGATATCAACCGCTTCTGGCAGGTGCTGAAATACACCATCGTCTCTGAGAAGAAGAGCATCATCACGGCCGCCGTCGCCTTCCTGGCCGCTTTCCTGGCCATCCAGCTGTTTGCCTGCTTCACCATCTTCGACATCTCGCATGGGCTGGGTCCCGGTGCCACCTTCGCCGGCATGATGGTGTGCAACGTCATCATGGGCGTCATGATGCTCTATTATGCCAGTGGCATACTGGGCAATGCCAGGACCAGCCAGCAGCGTGTCACCGCACTGATGCTGCCCGCCTCGAACGTTGAGAAATTCCTGGCCCGGCTCATCTATTGCTGCATCCTCATGCCTGTGCTCATCTTTGCTGCCGCCTATGCCGCCACCGGCCTACGCGTGCTCTTAGAGATGATTGCTGGCCACGACGACATCACCAAGGGCTTCTCGCTCATCTTGGGCGGCGGAATGGAGGAGATGGCCAAGACCCTGGTGTTCAGCACCTTCTTCGACATATCGCAGACATGCTTCAACTTCAGCATCTTTGTGCTCGGCGGCGTGTTCTTCCACCAGCGTCCCTTCGTCTGGACAACGGTAACGGTGGTGGCGGGCAGCATCCTGCTCTCCACACTGTTGTACTATATCGGCGTGATGATTGGCGAGGACAACTTGAAGGACTTCTTCCATCACTTCAAGGGCATGACGTTCGAGACCTTCGACCTCATCATGAGCATTATCTTCACAGCGCTCACCATTATCAACATCTGGCTCAGCTATTGGCTCTACCGTCGCTTGCAGGTGGTGCAGCATAAATGGTTCAATGTATGATGTTCACCAACGACAAACCCATCTTCCAGCAGATGGCCGACCGCCTGTGCGACGAAATCCTGGCGCTGACCTATCAGGACGACGACCGCATCCCGTCGGTGCGCGAGTATGCCGTGATGCTGGAGGTGAACACGAACACCGCCGTGAAGGCCTACGAGCAGCTCGCACGCGAGAACATTATATATAATAAGCGCGGCATGGGCTACTACGTCACCCCCGGTGCACGCGAGCAGATTCTTCAGGAGCGCCGCAAGGCGTTCCTGGAGCAGACGCTCCCCGAACTATTCCGACAGATGCGCCTGCTGGGCTTAGAATTGAAGGATGTGGAGGATGCGTGGGCAGAAAATGGATGATTTTTTGACAAAATACGCTAATAATTCATATTTCTTTCCAAAAAACAACGGAAGAATTGTAATTTCTTTCTACCTTTGCGCGTCAAATCAAATGATATGATACACTTAGAGAACGTCAATAAGACCTATCAGGGCGCTCAGCCGCTGCACGTGCTGAAGGGCATCGACCTCGACATCGGTGCAGGCGAGTTTGTGAGCATCATGGGCGCCAGCGGCTCGGGCAAGAGCACACTGCTGAACATCCTGGGCATCCTCGACAACTACGACGAGGGGCGCTACGAGCTGGCGGGGGTGCTCATCAAGGACCTCAGCGAGCGCCGCGCCGCCGAATATCGCAACAAGATGATTGGCTTCATCTTCCAGAGCTTCAACCTCATCGGCTTCAAGACGGCCGTGGAGAACGTGGAGCTGCCACTGTTCTATCAGGGCGTGAGCCGTCGCAAGCGCCACCAAATGGCCCTGGAGTATCTGGAGCGACTGGGACTGCTCGACTGGGCCACCCACTATCCCAACGAGCTGAGCGGCGGACAGCGGCAGCGCGTGGCCATCGCCCGTGCCCTCATCACCAAGCCGCAAATCATCCTGGCCGACGAGCCTACGGGCGCACTCGACTCGAAGACCTCGGTTGAGGTGATGCAGCTGCTGAAGGACCTGAACGCCCAGGAGAAGATTACGCAGGTCATCGTGACCCACGACCCGACAGTGGCCAGCCAGACCAACCGCATCATCCGCATCAAAGATGGAGTTATTGAATGAGATATGGGCCACGGCCCGCCGCAACAAGCTGCGCACCGCACTCACGGGGTTTGCCGTGGCGTGGGGCATCTTCATGCTCATCGTGCTGCTCGGAGCGGGCAATGGACTCATCAACGCGCAGCTGACGCAGAGCGACCGCTTCCTCAGCAGCTCGATGGTGGTCTTTGGCGGCGAGACGTCGAAACCCTTCAACGGACTGAAGGAAGGACGCAGCATCCATCTGCAAGAGCGCGACATCACGACCACCGACAAGGAGTTTCCCGCCGTCATCGACAATGTGGGCGCCCAATACCGCACACAGGCCGTCATCAGCCTCGGCCAGCAGTACATCAGCACCAGCCTCAGCGGCGTATATCCCAACCACACGCAAATCGACAAGGTGCAGATGATGCTCGGCCGCTTCATCAACAACATCGACATCCGCGAGAAGCGCAAGGTGCTGGTGCTGAGCAACAAGCAAGCGCAGGAGCTGCTTGCCGCCCCGTCTGTTGAGACATCGTCACAACAAGCAAAACGTCTGAGCACCCTCATCGGCCGCTCGGTGAACGTAGGCTCTTTCGCGTTCAAGATTGTGGGCATCTACAAGGAGAACGAGAACGGGCGCGCCGATGCCTTCAGCAGCTACTCGACCATCAAGAACATCTATGGTGCCAACACCGACGATGCTGGCCGCATCGAGTTCACCTTCCACGGACTGTCGACGGAAACGGAGAACGAGGCCTTCGAGGCCGACTACCGCGCCCGTCTGAACACCAGCCACCAGGCCGCCCCCGACGATGAGAGCGCCGTATGGCTCTGGAACCGCTACACGCAGAACCTGCAGATGGAGACGGGCATCAGCATCATCCGCCTCGCCCTCTGGATTGTGGGACTCTTCACGCTGCTCAGCGGCATCGTAGGCGTGTCGAACATCATGCTCATCACCGTGAAGGAGCGCACCCACGAGTTTGGAATCCGCAAAGCCATCGGTGCCAAACCGTGGAGCATCCTGAAGCTCATCATCATCGAGAGCGTCATCATCACCACCGTCTTTGGTTATATCGGCATGCTGCTCGGCATAGGTGCCAACGAGTGGATGAATGCCACCATCGGCCACACCAAGGTGGACGCCGGCCTATTCAAAGCCACCATGTTTGTCGACCCCACCGTGGGCATCGATGTCTGCATCGAGGCCACACTCGTCATGGTCATCGCCGGCACCATCGCAGGGCTCATCCCCGCTTTCAAGGCCAGCCGCATCAGACCCATAGAAGCCCTGCGAGCCGAATAGAAAGCTATAGCAACTATAAGAACTATCACATCTATATCATCCAGCAGAACCGCCATGCGCATAGACTTAGACTCCTATAGAGAAATCCTCGACACCCTGACCCGCAACAAGAGCCGGAGCTTCCTCACAGGCTTCGGCGTGTTCTGGGGCGTGTTCATGCTGGTGGCGCTCATCGGCGGCGGCAACGGCCTGAAGGAGATGCTCAACAAGAACTTCGAGGGCTTCGCCACCAACTCGGCCATCGTCTGGGCACAGCCCACGAGCAAGGCCTACAAGGGATTCCGCAAGGGACGCATGTGGGAGATGGAGTACAAGGATGTGGAGCGACTGAAGAACAGCATCCCCGAACTCGACGTCGTCAGCCCCGTGCTCTTCAGCAACGGCGGAACCGCCTATTTTGGCGACCGAAAGACCACCGTGGGCATCAACGGCGTACAGCCCAACTACCTGCGCGTCAGCGAGCCGAAGCTGCTCTATGGCCGCTATCTTAACGACATGGACGTGGCCCAGTGCCGCAAGGTTTGCGTCATCCAGAAGAAGACCTATAAGGATCTCTTCCCCGGTGGCGGCGACCCCTGCGGCCAGTACATCCGCGTCGACTCCGTGCACTATCAGATTGTGGGCGTAGACTACAGCTCGGCCGAGGGCATCAATATGGGTTCTGAGGAAGGCACCCTGATGCTCCTGCCCATCACGCTGATGCAGCGCACCTACAACTTGGGCCAACAGGTGCACATGATTGCCGTGACGGGGCGCAAAGGGGTGGTGATGAGCACCATCGCCCCCCGCATCCGCGAGACCATCGCCCGCGCCCATGCCATCGACCCGTTGGACGAGCGGGGGGTGATGGTGTTCAACACCGAGGTGCTCTTCCAGATGCTCGACTCGCTGTTTCGGGGTGTCAACTTCCTCATCTGGCTCGTCGGACTGGGCACGCTGCTGGCCGGAGCCATCGGCGTGAGCAACATCATGATGGTCACCGTGCGCGAGCGCACCACCGAGATTGGCATCCGCCGCGCCATCGGCGCCACGCCCCGCAACATCCTCTCGCAGATTATCAGCGAGAGTATCGTCCTCACCCTCGTAGCGGGCATGAGCGGCATCCTCTTCGCAGTGCTTATCCTGCAGATGCTGGAGATGGGCAACACCGAGGACGGCATCGTCAGCGCCCACTTCCAGGTCGATTTCTGGACGGCCATCCTCGCCGCCCTCGTCATCGCCGCCATGGGTGTCCTCGCCGGCCTCGCCCCCGCCGCCCGCGCCATGTCCATCAAGCCCGTCGATGCCATGCGCGACGAATAAATTATCATGAAGGCGAAATAACGATATAACGAAATAACGAGAAAACGAAAAAGAAATAACATGAAAAAGTACATCAAGCTTGTAGTCGCCGCGATCATCGCGCTGATTTTCATCGGGACCTTCGTGTTCCTTTGGCAGAAGAGCCAACCCAAGCCCATCGTCTACGAGGAGCTGACCCCGCAGATGCAGGACATCCGCAAGACCACCATCATCACGGGCAAGATTGAACCCCGCAACGAGGTGAACGTGAAGCCGCAAATCAGCGGCATCATCAGCGAACTGCTGAAGGAGCCTGGCCAGCGCGTGCAGCAAGGCGAGGTCATCGCCAAGGTGAAGGTCATCCCCGACATGGGGCAGCTCAGCAGTGCCGAGAGCCGCGTGCGCCTGGCCGACATCAACCTGCGGCAGGTGGAGAACGACTACGCCCGCACCGACAATCTGCACAACCAGCAGCTGGTGAGCGACGAAGACTACGAGAAGGCCCGTCAGCAACTGAAGCAGGCACAGGAGGAGAAGGCCGCTGCCGTGGATGCCCTGCAGGTGGTGCGCGACGGCGTGTCGAAATCGAATGCCTCGGCCAGCTCCACGCTGATACGCTCCACCATCAGCGGCATCATCCTCGACATTCCCGTGAAGGTGGGCAACAGCGTCATCAACAGCAACACCTTCAACGACGGCACCACCATCGCCACCGTGGCCAACATGAACGACCTCATCTTCCGTGGCAACATCGACGAGACGGAGGTGGGCCAGCTGGCCATCGGCGTGCCCATGAAGATTACCATCGGTGCCCTGCAGGACTTGAGCTTCAACGCCACGCTGGAGTATATTTCGCCGAAAGCCACCGAGAGTAACGGTGCCAACCAGTTTGAGATTAAAGCCGCCGTGGTGTTGAGCCAAGCTGCCGAATCGTCGGCCACCCTCCGCTCCGGCTACAGCGCCAACGCCGAGATTGTGCTGGCCCAAGCCAGCCAAGTGCTGGCCGTGCCTGAGAGCGCCATCGAGTTCGAGGGCGACAGCACCTTCGTCTATGTGCTGAAGGGCACCGCCGCCACCCCCGGCGAGCAGCAGTATGAGCGCCGCCCCGTGGCCACGGGCCTCTCCGACGGCGTGAACATCGAAATCAAGAGCGGCATCACCCTCAAGGACCACGTGCGCGGCCCACAAATCATCACCGACGACGAAACCACCAATGATTAAGCCATGAAGAAGCTTCTTTTATCTTTTATCATTTATCATTTAGCATTTAGCCCCGCAGGGGCGCAGGAGCCTTGGTCGCTCGAGCGTTGCATCGACCATGCGGTAAGCCACAACATCACCATCGAGCAATATCGGCTGCGCACCGAGCAGCAGGCCATCCAGCTACAGACCTCCAAAGCGAGCCGTCTGCCCGACCTCAACGCTTCTGTTGGCGAGAATTTCTCCTTCGGACGTGGACTGACGGCCGACAACACTTATACGAACACGAACACCAGCAGCACCAACTTCTCCGTGGGCACCAGCGTCCCCATCTTCACCGGCTTCCAGATTCCCAACCAAATCAAGCTGAACCAACTGAACCTTGAAGCCGCCACGCAAGACTTGGAGAAGGCGAAGAACGACATCCGCACACAGGTGGCTCAGCAGTATGTGCAGGCGCTCTACGACATAGAGATTCTCGACGTGGCTCGCCGCCAGGTGGGTATCGACTCCGCACAGGTGGCACGTCTGCAGACGCTACTGGATGTTGGCCGTGCCAGCCACGCCGAGCTCTCGCAGCAGCAGGCCACCATGGCCCAAAGCCGACTCTCCGTCACCCAGGCCGAGACCAACCTGAAGATGGCGCTGCTCAACCTTAGCCAACTGCTGGAGCTCGACAGCCCTGAAGGTTTCTCGATTGTACGCCCCGAAATCGACGAGCAGGGCATCACGAACAACGCACAGTTGGCTGCGCTGAACGCCAGCGATGCCGCCTCGGACATAGGGAATTGCGAGTCTATCTACAGCCAAGCCCTTGTTTCGCGCCCTGAGATTCAAGCCGACCAGCTGCGCCTGCGCGCCACCGACCACAGCATCAAGATAGCACAGGCCGGACTCTACCCCACGCTCAGCTTCAGCGCCGGCTTGGGCACCAACTACTACACCACCAGCGGCTTCAAGTCCGACGGTTTCGGCACCCAGCTGAAGAACAACTTCTCGCAGTATCTGGGTTTCAACCTCAGCATTCCCATCTTCAACCGTCTGCAGACGCGCAACAGCATCCGCTCCGCCAAGCTCGACCGTGTGAACCAGCAGCTCGCGCTCGACCAGACCAAGAAAACGCTCTACAAGGAGATACAGCAAGCCTACTACAACACCGTCGCTGCCCAAGCCAAGCTGCGCAGCAGCGACGAGGCTCGTCGTGCCAGCCAAGATGCGTTCCAGCTGGTGCAAGCCAAGTATGAGCAGGGCAAGGCCACCATCACCGAGTTCAACGAGGCGAAGAACAACTACCTGAAAACCGAGAGCGACCTCACGCAAGCCCGCTACGAGCTGCTCTATCAGCGCACGCTGCTGCAGTTCTACCGTGGCGAGCCGCTCCGCTTCTGAAAAAAACTCCCCATTTTCTTTTCGTTTCTCTCAGTTATTTCGTAACTTTGCACGCTGAAACGAGATCGACGAGCCATGTTCATCCACCGATACCTGACCACCTTTGGCCGCTACCTTCTGCTGATGGGGCGCACGTTCAGCGTGCCCGAACGCATGCGGATGTTCTGGAAGCAATATGTGAAAGAGATGGCGCAGCTGGGTGTGAACAGCATCGGCATCGTGCTGCTCATCTCGTTTTTCATTGGCGCCGTCATCTGCATCCAGATGAAGATGAACATCGAAAGCCCGTGGATGCCACGCTGGGTGGCTGGCTACACCACACGCGAAATCATGCTGCTGGAGTTCAGCAGCAGCATCATGTGCTTGATTTTGGCCGGAAAGGTGGGCAGCAACATCGCTTCGGAGCTGGGCACGATGCGCGTGACGCAGCAGATTGACGCCCTCGACATTATGGGTGTGAACTCAGCGTGCTATCTCATCCTGCCCAAGATTCTTGGCTTGCTCACCATCATGCCCATCCTGGTGATTTTCTCCAGCGCCATGGGCATATTGGGAGCCTACGGCACAGCGTATATCGGCCACATCATGCCACCCGACGACCTGACGGTGGGCCTTCAACACGACTTTGTACCTTGGTTCTTGTGGATGTCGATTATCAAGAGCCAGTTCTTTGCATTTATCATCAGCTCCGTTCCTGCCTTCTGCGGATATACCGTTGAGGGCGGCTCGGTCAACGTGGGCAAGGCCAGCACCAACGCTGTGGTGAGCAGCAGCGTGCTCATCCTTTTCAGCGACGTTTTCCTCACGCAGCTGCTGTCATAAAGAAAGCCTCACCCCCTACCCCTCTCCCCTTGGAGAGTGGCTGGGGGTGAGGCTACTCAATAGCATCGAGGAGGATGAAGGCCGCCCAGTAGTAGGGGTCTTCGTATTGTTTTTTCAGTTGTCCCTTGCGTGCCCTCTTTGCCCTCGACGAGATGGCGTGACGCACCCTGCGGTTGGCAGCTTCCACGTCCATGGTGCGCAGTTGCTGCTGCGCCAGCCTCAGTGCCTCATGCTTGCCTTTTCCTTCTGTCAGGTGCTTGTAGAACAGCGACATGAGTATTCGCGTGGCCTTATCGTCTACCTTCCACAGACTCATCAATAGCGCCTGCGCCCCCGCTTTCTTGAATCCTCTCTGCAACCCGAACACACCGTCGCCCGTCACCTTCCCCAGTCCTGTCTGGCAAGCCGACAGCACCAGCAGCTGCAGTCCTCGCAGGTCGAGCAGCGATATCTCCTGCGCCGTCAGCACGCCATCGTTCTTCCGTCTGTCGTCTTTCATTCCCAGCAATGTGCGGTTGGCCCCAGCAAAGAACAGACCTGAGCGCGTCAGCGCCTTGTCGGCCTCGTTCTGTGCCGCATCGGCCGAGAGGAACTGCAGCCGCTCGTCGATGGCCGAAGCCTTGATGTCGCTGTCGGTCCAATAGAATCCGTGTGTGGCGATGTGCAGTAGAGCGGGAGCATGGCCTGAAAGGGCCTTGAACGAATGCTCCGAGGCGACATCGGCTTCAAGCAATGTGGTGGCGATGCTGTCGGTCTGCAACACTTGGGCGATTTCTTCTGCCTCGCGCTTTGTTCCAGGCAGATATTTCAGCCCATTATGTTCTTCGTTCTCGAAGGGCTTCAGCGCCTCCTCCATCTCTTCCTGTGCTGATGAGCCGACGGCCAGGTCGGCATCAAGCGGTGCGTCGTAGTTCATGCCCCCAAAGACGGTGGCCGATGCCGGGCGCCCCTCTTGGCGAGGGGTGCTGTCGTCGCCACGGTTTGCAAGCATGCGGGTTGACGACAGGCGATAGAGCTGCCAGCGGTCGGACATCACCTCGCCCGGCTTTCCGTCGTAGACGGGCAACGACTCGATGGCGATGTTATACAGCTCGCCGGCAGGTGCGAAATATACGCGGCGGGCTTTTGCCAGATGGCTCTTCAGCGGCAGCCACACCCTCTCTGTCAGTTGCGTGCTGCTGTAGACCTGCTTGGCATCGATGGCATGCAGCTGGTCGTCGTCCATCAGCGGGATGAACTCCGGATGGCGCGCGCCACCGCCCACCACCAGCGCGGCATATCGCCCTGTTCCGTCGGAAGAGCGGTAGCGCACAAACTCTATCGCCAGGTCTCGGGGTCCCATGATTTGGGCAATGCGCTCCCACCCTATCTGCAACTGCTGCGTATAGGAGCCGTAGGTCTTCGACAGCCTCACCAGCCTACGCTCCTGCTTGGTGATGACCCTTCGCAGCGAGTCGATGTTGAGTGTTCGCTCGTTCTTGGGCAGTTCCAGCTGTTGCAGCAAAGCCCATCGGTTGGCTTGCAGGGCTTTATAGTTGGTCACGGCCGTTTGGTCGCCGCTCTCCATCAGCAGGTTCACCATCTCCAGCTCGCTCTTCAGCAGCAGTCCCTTCGCCAGCAGCGTCCCATTGAATGCGCTGCTGAGCATCTTCTCCGTTGGACATTTCTCGGCCATCTGTAGCAGGGTGTTGGTGAACCAGGGTTTCACTTTGCGCCAATACATGTCGCGTTCGCTCGCCGTCAGGTCGGCAAAGGTGTTCAGGATGACGTTGGTGTAGTGGTTGGTGGCCTTGTAGGCATATATCTCGGCCGAGTCGGTCTGCTCATTGGCCAGGAAGAACACGGCCATCATGCACGTCGACTGCACGCACGCTGGATGTTCCTCGCCCAGCAGTTGGCGTTGCAGCTGCAGCGCCTGTCGTTGCAGGTCGATGGCATCGTCATACTGCCGGCACTCATAGTGGTAGGTGGCCATGTTGCTGAGCGACTCGGCGTAGTCGGGGTGATGCTCGCCCAGCACCTGGCGTCGCAACTGCAACGCCTCGTTGCCATGCTGCATGGCCTCGGCCTCCCTGCCCGTCTTCATGCAGAAGTCGGCCAAGTTGCTCAGGATGGTGGCATAGAGCGGCGACGCGAGCTGCGAGGTGTCGGAGCGCAGCGCGTCGAGTGCACGTTGCTCCCCGTCGATGGCCTGGGCATATTCGCCTTTGAAATAATGGTATTTGGCCAGGTTGTTGAGCGACTCTATGCAGTCGGTGTGGTGTGGTGGCAGCGTCTTCTGCCTGATGTCGAGCGCCTCCTGCCCCATTTTGATGGCCTCGTCGTAGTTGCCCATGCGAGCGAAGTAGCCCGCCATGTTGCTCACCGACTTGGCATAGTCGGCATCGTCTTTTCCCAGCAGTTCTTCCCTCAGCTCCATGGCTTTGCGCCCCATCCTCACGGCCTCCATGATTTGTCCTAAATAGGAATGGTAGCGGGCCACATTGTTGAGCGAGGTGGCATAGTCCACATGGTGCTCGCCCACCACCTGGCGCCTGATGTCCAATGCCTGGTAGCCCATGCGCAGTGCCTCCTGATAGTCTCCGGCACGTGAGTGTATGCCCGCCACGTCGGATAGTGCCTGCGCATATTCGGCGCTCTGGGTGCCAAAGGCTTCTTCGGCCATCTGCAAGGCGCTTTGCCCTTGCTCTATGGCCTGCACCAGCTTGCCCTCATGCGCCAGCTGGCGAGCCTGGGCCAGCACCTCGTTGAGATGGCCTACGCTGTCGGCATCGGCCGAGGGCACGCATCTTCCCCCTGCCACCGCCGTTGATGTGAGCAGCAGCAGAAAGAGCCACAACGAAAGGAGCGCCCTGCTTGCCATGGCTGTCATTCTTTAAGTCCCAGCTTGTCGATGACGTCGGTCGACACCTGGTCGGCAGGAGCCTTGAGCGTGGTGATGACCCACGTCTTGGCTATCTCGTCCCATTTCTGCTTCGACACCACTTGCCAGCTCTGCTCCACGATGCCCATGCGCTGGTTCTGCCGTGCCATCTCCTTGCGGTGCTTGTAGTCGCGTTTCCAGTTGGCGCGATATTGCTCGGTGACGTCGCAAGTCTCGTTGATGGTGATGGCCAGCTTGTATTCGCCGGTGCCCCAACAGTCCTTGAAGTTGTCGCGCTCGTCGCGGAATCCCATGTAGGAGCGTGGCACGATGAAGCTCTCGCCCATCACCTGATAGGCTGGTGTGTCATCGCCATGGCGCACATAGCGCAGGAAGCCCTTGTCGTCGAGCAGCTTCTGGTCGACGGGGATGTTGATGGTAAACGTTCCCAGCTCCTGGTTCTTCTGCAGCTGCACAATCTCGTTCATCCACGACGATGAGATGACGATGCTCATGGCGAGGGTGAAGTTCTTGCGCTCGGCAAAGGAATAGGGTATGTGCAGCTGCGTGTTGGGCAGGTTGGAATGCAGCGGACTGATGATGAGCGTGTCGAGCACCAGTTCAAACTTCGAGTGGTTGATGATGCGATAGAGTTTCGACTGGTCGATGTGGCATGATATGTAGAACATCGTGTCGTTGCCCTCGGTGCGCAGACATCCTATGCCGTTGAAGCGCATGCCCTTCGGGTCCATGGCTCCGTCGAAGGAGGTGTCGTCGTAGAAATCGCTCATCTCCGACACGGAATTGATGACCGTCTGATAGACGTTCTCTTTCTTCACGGCCTCTTCCCACTCCTTCTTCTGGCGTGCATTCCTGGTGACGAGTGCGCCGATGGCGTTAACGCCGAGGTCGAAGAACGATGTCACATAGCCCGAGGCGATGCCCTTCGCGGCCCCTTTCGAGGCGGTGAAGAGGTCGCCCAAATAGCCGCGCGAGGCATCGCGCTCGCCATTCATCCTACTGATTTGGTTGGCCAGCTCATCACTCGTGTACACGAAAGTCTTGTATTCCGACTGCTGTGCCGCTGCTGGGGTGGCGCAAAGGCAGAGCAAGAGTGCCACGATGCCCCCCATCACATCCGTTTTCATCCGTCTCATCCGTTTTTATCGGTTGTTAATTATTACACTCTTCACTTTTCACTCTTCACTTAAAAATCAGTCCTCCATCAGTTTGCGATAGCGCTGGCGCTTGGGTTCTTCCAGTCCTAAGCGTTGCGCCTTGTTGGCCTCGTATTCCGAGTAGTTGCCATCGAAGAAGAACACCTGGCCGTCGCCTTCGTAGGCCAGGATATGTGTGCAGATGCGGTCGAGGAACCAGCGGTCGTGGCTGATGACGACGGCACACCCGGCAAAGGCCTCCAGGCCCTCCTCCAGTGCGCGCAGGGTGTTCACGTCGATGTCGTTGGTGGGCTCGTCGAGCAGCAGCACGTTGCCCTCCTGCTTCAGGGCCAGCGCCAGCTGCAGTCGGTTGCGCTCGCCGCCACTGAGCACGCCGCACTTCTTCTCCTGGTCGACGCCGCTGAAGTTGAAGCGGCTCAGATAGGCGCGGGCGTTCAGCTCGCGGCCTCCCATGCGCAGCGTCTCGTTGCCCTGGCTCACCACTTGGTAGACGCTCTTCTGCGGGTCTATGTCCTTGTGCTGCTGGTCTACGTAGGCCAGCCTCACCGTTTCGCCCACGCTGAAGGTGCCGGCATCGGGCTGCTCCAGCCCCATGATGAGTCGAAACAGCGTGGTCTTGCCCGCGCCGTTGGGGCCGATGACGCCCACGATGCCGTTGGGCGGCAGCGTGAAGTTCAGGTCGCTGAAGAGCACCTTCGCGCCGTAGGCCTTCGCCACGTGCTCGGCCTCAATCACCTTGTTGCCCAGTCGCGGACCGTTGGGGATGAATATCTCCAGCTTCTCCTCTTTCTGCTTCTGCTCCTCGTTCAGCATCAGCTCGTAGCTGTTCAGTCGGGCCTTGCCCTTGGCGTGGCGTGCCTTGGGAGCCATGCGCACCCACTCCAGCTCGCGCTCCAGCGTCTTGCGGCGCTTCGACGCCGTCTTCTCCTCCTGTGCCAGCCGCTGGCTCTTCTGCTCCAGCCAGCTGCTGTAGTTGCCCTTCCAGGGGATGCCCTCGCCGCGGTCGAGCTCCAGTATCCACTCGGCCACGTCGTCGAGGAAGTAGCGGTCGTGGGTCACGGCGATCACCGTGCCCTCGTATTGCTGCAGGTGCTGCTCCAACCAGTCTATCGACTCTGCGTCGAGGTGGTTGGTGGGCTCGTCGAGCAGCAGCACGTCGGGCTTCTGCAGCAGCAGTCGGCAGAGTGCCACGCGACGGCGCTCACCGCCCGAGAGGTTGGTCACGGGCCAGTCGCCCGGCGGACAGCGCAGGGCGGCCATGGCGCGGTCGAGCTTCGAGTCCATGTTCCAGGCGTCGGTGGCGTCTATCACGTCCTGCAGCTCAGCCTGGCGGGCCATCAGCTGGTCCATCTTGTCGGGGTCTTCATAATATTCGGGCAAGCCGAACTTCACGTTGATGTCGTCGTATTCGGCCAGGGCATCGTAGACGTGCTGCACGCCCTCCATCACGTTCTCCTTCACCGTCTTCGTCTCGTCGAGGGGCGGGTCCTGTGGCAGATAGCCCACGCTGTAGCCGGGGCTCCACACCACCTTGCCCTGGTATTGCGGCTCTATGCCGGCAATGATTTTCATCAGCGTCGACTTGCCGGCACCATTCAGGCCGATGATGCCTATCTTAGCCCCGTAGAAGAAGCTCAGGTAGATGTTCTTGAGCACTTGTTTCTGGTTCTGCTGGATGGTTTTGCTCACTCCCACCATCGAGAAGATGATTTTCTTGTCGTCGACTGTTGCCATGTTGTGCGGGTCTCTTTTTTTGATAGTTTTGTGCAAAGGTACGAAAAATATGGGAAAAAACAAAAAAAATAGCCATTTAGTAATAATAAAAAAAATGATTATCCGCAATCAGGTGATTGAGACGCTTTCAGCGTCTGGAATCTTCAAAAAACGCTACCGTCTTTTCAACCGTACCTTCGAAAAAGATTATGATTATCCGCATGTGTCCGCAAATGACGCTCAGCGTCAGTTGCACTTTACTCAGTTCGCCACGCTGGCCCCAACGAGCGAGACCTAAATTACATATTTGTAGAATAGGAACTCGTCATCGGAGTACTCACACTCCCCAGCGAGCTGAGCTGAACAACAGCTAAAAAGTGCAAAAGGATGTGAAATGGAAATTCCTGAATTCTTACAAAAAAAATTTTCATTTTAGGACGAAACAACGCACACTTTAGGCTTTTTGAGCAAGGCTAATGATGAGGGAAAATTGATTTTCGACACGGTTTTTGCACAATTACCATAGTTTTGTGCAAGTTTTTAGCTGATTTTTAGGTCATTTTTCGTTTCTGCGAGAACGCCAAAAAAGAAAAAGTCAACGCCAAATTTTTTTTGGGCGTTGACTTTTTTGAGCCAACCATGGGTTTTTATCGCCAAATCGAGCCTATACACCTAAAAACCAAATACTTGCTAAAACCTCTCAAAACTCGCAAATTTTCGGCCAAATATTTTTTTGTGGAAAACGCGCGAGTTTTGAGGGCCTTCGGCTGTTTTGAGAAGCCTTCCGCATTAACAATTTTTATTATTATACGGCTTTTCAAACCTTGGGTGGAGCTTCCCTTTGTTTTACTCGTTGCGCTATCTGTTTGATGCCGCAGGACTATTCCAAAGCTGCTACCCACACGAAAACATGTAGGACCCCTTTTTTCAAAAAGTCGCGCTCCAAATTATCGTGTCTCGCCATCGTGGCAAAAAAACGCCTTCGCTACATGAAAAAAGCAGTGACGACAACCTCGACGGCTGCGAACAGTTGCCACTTTTTTAACGCCCAAAAACTAAAAACAACTTAAAAACGTACAAATAATGATATATTTTACTTAATAATCCATCGGAAAGAGCGGTTATTTGCGGAATTGTGCGTAAATTTGCAGCCAAATTGTCTAAAAGATAAATAATGAGCAGACTCTTTTTGAGGTTTTTGACCGTACTGGCAGCCGTGTCGATGATGGCCTCGTGCCTGAAGGACAGCGACGACGAGACCTCGTACACCAACGACGCAGCCATCACCCAGTTCACGCTGGGCTCGATGAAGCGATACACCCACTCGCTGACGAAGGCGGGCAACGACACCCTGCTGACCACGACCGTAGCCGGGGCCAACTACAAGATGACCATCGACCACCTGCAGGGGCGCATATACAACGTGGAGGTGCTGCCCGTGGGAACCGACGTGAAGCACGTGGTGTGCACCGTGACGGCCAAGGGCAGGGGGATGCTGGCACTGCAGTCGGCCACCAGCGACTCGCTGAGGTGGTTCTCGGCCACCGACAGCATCGACTTCACCACGCCACGCGTCTTCCGCGTGTATGCTCCCGACGGCTCAGGTCATCGCGACTACACGGTGCAGCTCAACCTGAGTAGCGACAAGAACGCCGTGTTCACCTGGCAGAAGGCAGCCGACCTGGAATTGGCCGACGCAGCCAACATGCGACTGGTGGGCACCGCCGACAGCGTGAGCGTGGAGCTGCGCGACAGCATTGTGGGAGCATCGACCACAGAGAGATATATGCTGACGGCCGACGGGAGCCTGATGGCTTCGACCGACGGGGGCAACAGCTGGGCTGCCGAGCTGCTCGACGACGACGCCGCACTGCTGCCAGCACCAGGACAGGCCGACTGCGTGAGCTGGCCATACGCCACCGCCGATGGCACCGACTACGTGCTGATGGTGGGCACGCCAAGGCAGGACGACGCACCCTACATGCGCGTATGGCGGAAGATAGCACCGCACCAGGGTGGCGGCAGGTGGGTGAGCATGCCCGTAGACGACAGCAACCACTACCCCCTGCCACGGCAGCAGCACATCGCACTGGCCCGCTACCAAGGACATGTGGTGGCCGTGGGCAGCGATGCCGTGGTGAGGCAGTCGAGAGACCAAGGCATCACCTGGCGGACCATGGGCAGCAACTATGCCCTGCCACAGGAGCTCACCGGCAGGGTGGTGAGCATGGCGAGCGACCAGCAGGAGGGCCTGTGGATGCTCACCAGCACTGGACAGCTGTGGCGAGGCTCAACCCTGAAATGAGCGGCACTACGTGCCTAATGAAGAATGAATAAAGAATAAAGCAAGATGAAAAGCCAACAAAAGAAACAAACAGCTGTGCTGGCAGTTCTGCTCTTTCTTCATTGTTCATTATACATTAGCCCCGCATGGGCGCAGGACGACCCCGAATACCGCATGGAGGTGGGAGCCGGACTGGGGCTGATGGCCTACGAGGGCGACTTCAACGGCAACCTGCTGAAAGGCATGCAGCCCAAGGCGGCGGTAGTGGCCAAATATAAAATGAACCCGCGCATGGCGTGGAGCGCACAGATAGCCATGGGAAAACTGAAAGGCTCGACGAAGAACGTGAAGACGTGGTATCCCTACCTGAACGACCATCCGATGGACTTCAAGACCAGCCTCACCGACGTCACCGTGCGCTACGAATACAACTTCTGGCCCTTCGGCACAGGGCGCGAATACCTGGGTGCCAAGCCACTCACGCCCTTCTTCGCCATAGGAACGGGACTGTGCTTCACGGGAAAGCCAAAGGTGACATGGGCACCAGTGGACGACCCCATAATAATAGACGGAGAACCCTACATACCAGAGACCGAGGATGCCACCGTGAGCGGAGTGCTGCTCTTCGGCGCGGGCGTGAAATACAAGCTGCAAGACCGACTGAACCTCATCGCCGAGTGGACCATGCACTTCACGGCCACCGACAGAATCGACGGCGTGGTAGACCCATACGGCATCAAAAGCACGGGCATCTTCAAGAACACCGACTGCTACTCGGCACTGCAGCTGACAGTCACCTACGACCTGTGGGCAAAGTGCAAGACCTGCCACAACGACAGAGACTAACAGAACCGAAAGAAAGAATACATACTGATTATGGATATAGACATCGACATGACACGCATACCACGCCACATCGCCATCATCATGGACGGCAATGGGCGATGGGCATTGGAGCGAGGGCTCGACCGCACATTCGGACACAAGGAGGGAATGGACGCGGTGAAGCGCATCACCACCGACTGCTCGAACCTGGGGGTGAAGTACCTCACGCTATACGCCTTCTCCACAGAGAACTGGAACAGGCCCGCATACGAGGTGGAAGCCATCATGGAGCTGGTGCTGAACTTCTTCGAGATGGACCTCTTCCACAACAACAACGTGCGGTGCCGCTTCATTGGCGATTTCTCGCGACTGTCGGAGAATGTGAAGAAGAAAATAAAGTACATGGAAGACACCACGGCCATGTACACCGGCATGACCATGGTGCTGGCACTGAGCTACTCGTCGAGACTGGAGATAGCCAAGGCAGTGAAGCAGCTGGCACAGGATGCCAAGGATGGCATCATCAACCCCAGCGACATCAACGAGAAGACCATCAGCGAAAGGCTGTGGACCAACTTCATGCCCGACCCCGACCTGCTGATACGCACAGGAGGCGAGCTGCGCATCAGCAACTACCTGCTGTGGCAGATAGCCTACTCGGAGCTATACTTCTGCGAAACCTACTGGCCCGACTTCAAGAGCGAGGAGCTGCTGCGCGCCATCGCCAGCTACCAAAGCAGGCAGCGACGATTCGGCAAGACCGAAGCACAGGTGGAGAGGGAGGCGATGGAAGGCCTCGAATAAGAAATGAAAAAGGAGAAACAAAACAATATGATGCGCAAGCAGAATGATATACTGACAAAAAGCAGATGGGTGATGGTGATGGCTTTATCATTCATCATTTATCATTTATCATTTAGCCGCGCAGCGGCGCAAAGCTTCATCAACCGACCCGACATCTCATACGCCGGAACACCACGACAGGTGGAGATAGGAGGACTCACCGTGAAAGGAGTAACCGACTACGAGGACTATGTGCTCATCAACCTGTCGGGACTCAGCGTGGGACAACACATCGAAATGCCTGGCAGCGAAATAACAGAGGCCGTGAAACGCTACTGGAAGCACGGACTGTTCTCGAAGGTGAGCATCACAGCCGACAGCATCGTCGACTCGAAGGTCTACCTCTGCATCAACCTGGCACTGTGCCCACGCATCAGCGAGGTGCAGTACTACGGAGTGAAAAAGAGCGAGCGAGAAGACCTGGAGACGAAACTGGGAATGGCCAAGGGACTGAGCTTGACGAAAAACCTGGTGGACCGCGCAAAGATTCTGGCCAAGAAATACTTCGACGACAAAGGTTATAAAAATGCCGACATCGACATCGTGCAGCACGACGACGTGACGGGCAAAAACCAAGTGGTGCTCGAGGTGCACATCGACAAGAAAGACAAGATGAAGGTGCGCAACATCGTCATCGAGGGCAACGAGCAGGTGGCAACGTCGAAGCTGAAGGGCGGAATGTTCACCAAGGGTGCACTGGGCAAAATACACGAGGCCGGGAAATTCAAGAATCTCTTCAAAGCCAAGAAATACACGCCCGAGCGATTTGCCGAAGCCAAGAAGACGCTCATCGAGAAGTATAACGAGCTGGGCTATCGCGACGCCACCATCATAGAAGACTCGGTGTGGAACGAAGACGACAAGCACGTGAACGTGTTCCTGAAAGTGGAAGAGGGCGACAAGTACTACCTGCGCAACATCACATGGGTGGGCAACACCGTGGTGAACACCGAGGGGCTGAACCGAACGCTGGGAATGAAGCACGGCGACGTGTACAACCAGAAGCTCATCAACAAACGATTGCTCACCGACGAGGACGGCGTGCACGACTACTACTACAACCACGGATATGTGTTCTCGCAAATCGACCCGGCCGAGGTGAACATCGTGGGAGACAGCATCGACCTGGAGGTGCGCATACTGGAAGGGCCGCAGGCACACCTGAACAACGTGAAGATATTCGGCAACGACCGACTCTACGAAGAGGTGGTGAGGCGCGAGCTGCGCACCAAGCCCGGCGACCTCTTCTCGAAGGAGGCACTGATGCGCTCCTATCGTGAGATAGCATCCATGGGCTACTTCGACGAGACATCCATCAACCCCGACGTGAAGCCCGATGGCGAAAACGGAACCGTGAACATCAACTGGGAGCTGGAGCAGAAGAGCAACGACCAGCTGGAGCTGTCGCTCGGATGGGGACAGACGGGTATCATCGGCCGCGTGGGCATCAAGTTCAACAACTTCTCGCTACGCAACCTCTTAGGCAAGAACAAGCTGCACCGGGGATTCCTGCCCGCTGGCGACGGTGAGCAGGTGGGACTGAGCTACCAGACCAACGGACGCTACTACTCATCGCTCTCGCTCAACTACGGCACGGGATGGTTTGGAGGCAAACGCCCCAACGCCCTCAACATCGGAGCCTACTACTCGAAGCAGAGCGACGTGAGCAGCAACTACTACAACTCGGCCTACATGAACTCGCTGCAATATATGTACGGCGGGTATGGCTACTACAACGGCGGATACTACAACAACTACGAGAGCTATCTCGACGACGACAAATACGTAAAGCTCTTCGGACTCAGCGTCGGCTGGGGAAAACGTCTGCGCTGGCCCGACGACTACTTCCAGATTTCGGCCACGCTGGCCTATCAGCGCTATATGCTCAAGGACTGGCAGTACTTCCTCATCAGCAATGGCAACTCGAACAACCTGAACCTCTCGCTGGCACTCACACGCACATCCACCGACAACCCGCTCTTCCCACGAACAGGCTCGGAGTTCTCGCTCAGCGTCACACTCACACCGCCATGGTCGCTCTTCGACAACAAGGACTACAAGAACCTGGCCACGTGGAAGACCTATAGCGACGACTACGACCGATTCCAGGAAGAGCAGCGCGAGAAATACCGCTGGGTGGAATACCACAAGTGGAAATTCCGCAGCCGCACCTTCGCAGCACTCTCCAGCGGACAGAAGTGCTTCGTGCTGATGACACGCGTGGAGATGGGCGTGCTCGGCTCGTACAATAAATACAAGAAGTCGCCCTTCGAGACGTTCTACGTCGGCGGTGATGGCATGAGCGGCTACAGCACCAGCTATGCCGAGGAGACCATCGGCCTCAGGGGCTACGAGAACGGTTCGCTCAGCCTTTCGGCCAACGCGCTGGCCGGTGAGCGCACGCCAGGACGCTACAGCAGCTACGATGCCTACGCCTACGATCGATTCACGCTCGAGCTGCGCTATCCCTTCATGCTGGGCAACACCACCATCTACGGACTGGGATTCATGGAAGGCGGTAACGCTTGGGCCAACTTGAAGGATTTCAACCCCTTCGACATGAAGAAGTCGGCGGGATTCGGCGTGCGCATCTTCTTGCCAATGGTGGGACTGATGGGTATCGACTGGGCTTACGGCTTCGACAGCGTCTACCAAGGCAGCGGAGGATGGAGAAAGGGCGGCAGCCAGTTCCACTTCATCCTGGGACAAGAATTCTAAACAATGATAGCTTAGAGCTATCGCTTTCGGCGAATAAGAACAATAAAAACAGAAAATTGACATGATGAAAAGAATCATTATCTGCGCAATCTGCGTCATCTGCGGTTTGGTCTCAGCAAACGCGCAGAAGTTCGCCCTCATCGACATGGACTACGTGTTCAAGAATATCCCTGCTTACGAGCGTGCCAACGAGCAGCTCTCGCAGGTGTCGAAGAAGTGGCAGGCTGAGGTCGATGCTCTCACCACCGAGGCTCAGACCATGTATAAGAACTACCAAAACGAGGTGGTGTTCCTCTCGAACGAACAGAAGAAGGCACGCCAGGACGCTATCATGGAGAAGGAGAAGCAGGCTGCCGACTTGAAACGACAGTACTTCGGCCCCGAAGGCGAACTCTTCAAGAAGCGCGCAGCACTGATGAATCCCATCCAGGACGAGGTGTACAATGCCGTGAAGGACGTGAGCGAGCTGCGCGGCTACCAGCTGGTGCTCGACCGCGCCAGCGACACCGGCATCATCTTCGGCTCGCCCAAGATCGACATCAGCGACGAGGTGCTACGCAAGCTGGGATATTCATATTAAAGGCGAAACTTCTTTCAAGGCAACATAACGAAATAAAGTAATAACGAATAAAAATAAAAAAACAACAATGAAAAAATTCATCATTTGCGCCATCTGCGCAATCTGCGGCTTCACCACCGCATCGGCCCAGGCCCCGAAGTTCGGCCACGTCAACACACAGGAGATCATTCAGGCCATGCCTGAGTTTACCACCGCTCGCACAGAGATTGAGAAACTTACCGAACAGTATCAGAACGACCTGAAGCAGATGCAGGACGAGCTGCAGAAGAAGGCCGAGGCCTTCGAGAAGGAAGAGCCCAACCTGCCCGACAACATCAAGGAGCGCCGCAACAAGGAGCTGCAGGACCTCTACCAGCGCATTCAGCAGACCTATCAGGACAACGACCAGGCACTGGCAAAGGCTCAGCAGGAGAAGATGCAGGCCATCACCTCAAAGGTGCTCGAAGCCATCAAGGGCATCGGACAGGAGGGCGGCTACATCTACATCATGGAGATGGGAGCTGGCATCCCCTACATCAGCACCACACTCTCTACCGACCTCACCGCACAGGTGAAGGCCAAGCTGGGGCTGAAATAAGCGGCACTACGTGCCTAATGAAGAATGAATAAAGAATAGAACAAGATGAAAAGCCAACAAAAGAAACAAACAGACAAGCGATGGGCCGTGCTCGTAGCACTGTTCATTGCGCATTGTTCATTGTTCATTAGCGGAGCATCAGCGCAAGTCTTCATCGGCTATCTCAGCCACGACAGCATACTCAAGACCATGCCGCAACTCATCATCGTGGAAGCGGAGATGGACTCGCTGCGCCAAGCCTACGAGAAAGAGATGCAACAGGTGGAGAAAGACTTCAACGAGAAGTATGAGGCTTTCCTCGAAGGACGCAAGGACTTTCCGCGCACCATCATGCTGAAGCGCCAGACCGAGCTGCAGCAACTGCTGGAGCGCAACGTGAAGTTCAAGGAGCAGAGCCGACGTGAACTGGCCGCCCTGCGCCGCCAAAAGATGGCTCCCCTGACAGCCATCCTCAAAGAAGCCATCGCCACCGTGGCCCGACAGCAACGACTGGTCGTGGTGCTCAACACCGACAGCAACGCCTGCCCATTCATCGAACCCGAAATGTCAATGGACATTACCCAAGAGGTGCTTCAGCAGCTCTCCAAACAGGAGGGAGAGGAGTAAAGAGAGCTGAAAGATGAGTGAAAGGGACGTTAGTATTCTCGATGAATAACTATCGTCCCTTTCACTCATCTTTCATTCCCCTTTCACTCCCCTCGCATTGGGACAGTGTTCGCGGAGGAACTGGAGCACGAAGTCGAAGTCCTCGTCGCACACGTATACTCGGTTTTTGAACAGCTTTTCGTTCACCTTGATGGTGTTCATCCAGCGGCGGGGCACCACCTGCTTCACGTCAGAGAGCGTGGAAGTGAGCGAGTCGCGGCTGGCAGCCAACAGTCCAGCACCCGCCACGCCAGGCCTCCCAGCCAACGCACCGGCCAGCATGGCCAACTCGCCTATCAGCCGAGCCTTCTTCATGGTGTTGGGCATCTGCTTGTGCACCAGTTCATGCTCGTCGAGGGTGAACAGCACGATATATTTCTTCCCCGTGAAGAGCGCATAAACCACATAGCCTAACGCTCCCAACACCAGCATGAAGCCCACCGCTCCGAGCGCCCCAACGCCCAAGCCTTTCAGAAAAGAGAGCGACATGTCGCCCGAGAACAAGGCAATGAGCAACACGATGGCTACCAGAATGACAATACTCATGCCGAGCGCCTTGTAGACATCGAAGAGCACGGTGGGATTCCTTAACAAATTCACTTCGTAAATCCAGCGGTACTTGCCGTCGGGATAGAGCTTTACGCGGTTGTCTGCTTTTTTCATGCTGCAAATATACGATTTTTCTTTGGTTATATGGCCCTTTGAAAGAAAAATTTCCGAACAACATGCCGTTATTCGTTTTTTTTTCGTATCTTTGCCGCAATTAAACAGCAATCAACATGAAACTATTTGACGTTTATCCGCTTTTCGACGTAAACATCGTCAAGGGACAAGGCTGCAAAGTGTGGGACGACAAGGGGCAGGAGTATCTCGACCTCTATGGCGGGCATGCCGTCATCAGCATTGGCCATTCGCATCCCCACTATATAGAAAAGGTGACCGCGCAGCTGCAGCAGATTGGGTTCTATTCGAACTCGGTGGTGAACAAGCTACAAGCCGAGTTGGCCGAGCGGTTAGGCAAGGCCAGCGGCTACGACGACTATCAGCTCTTCCTCATCAACAGCGGTGCCGAAGCCAACGAGAATGCGCTGAAGCTGGCATCGTGGAAGACGGGCAATGTAAGGGTGCTCTCCTGCGAGGGTGCCTTCCACGGTCGTACCAGTCTGGCCGTCGAGGTGACGCACAACCGCAAGATTGTGGCTCCCATCAACGACAACCACCACGTGCGCTTCCTGCCGCTGAACGACTTGGAGCCGTGGATTCGCGAGCTGAGCCGTGGTGGCATCGCCGCCGTCATCCTGGAGTGCATACAGGGCGTGGGCGGCGTGCAGATGGCTACGCCTGAGTTCGCCCAAAAGCTGGCCTACGCCTGCAAACGCTACGGCGTGCCCCTTATCGCCGACGAGATTCAGTGCGGCTATGGGCGCAGCGGAAAATTCTTCGCTCACCAATGGCTGGGCATACGCCCCGACATCATCACCATGGCCAAGGGCATCGCCAATGGCTTCCCCATGGGCGCCGTGCTCATCAGTCCCGACTTCAAGCCCGAATATGGGCAGCTGGGCACCACCTTCGGCGGCAACCACCTGGGCTGTGCCGCAGCATTGGCCACGCTCGACGTGATGGAAGGCGAAGGGCTGGTGGAGAACGCCCGACAAGTGGGCGAATACCTGATGGAGGGCATCCGCAACATCGGCAGCTCGCACATCAAGGATGTGCGCGGTCGCGGCTTGATGATTGGCATCGAACTCGACATGCCGCACAAGATGGTGCGCAAGCCGCTCATCCGCCACGAACACTGCTTCACCGGTGCCGCTGGCCAAAACATCCTGCGCCTGTTGCCACCCCTATGCCTCACAAAGGCCGAGGCCGATGACTTCATCGAACGCTTGATTAGAGTACAACCAGAAGAAGACTGAACAACATCATGAAAATAGCAGTGATAGGAGCCGGAGCCATGGGCGGCACCACCGTGCAGGGCTTGGTGAGAGGACATTTTTTTGAGAACGAAGACATCACCGTGAGCGACCCCAACGCTCAAGTATTAGAGAAATACAAGGCGATGGGCGTGCATACCACCACCAACAACGTCGAGGCCGCCGAGCAGGCCGACATCGTGTGCGTAGTGGTGAAGCCGTGGTTAGTGGAGACGGTGCTGCGCGGCATCAAGCCTGTGCTGGCTCCGCAGCGGCAGCTGCTCATCGTGGTGGCCGCTGGCGTGACATCGCAGAGCGTCGAAGAGTGGCTGGGGCTGAACTGCCCGCCGCTGTTCCTCGTCATCCCCAACATCGCCATCGCCCAGATGCAGTCGATGACGTTCATCGTGCCTGTGGGAGCTTCGAAGCGCGACACGCAGACCATCCTCGACATCTACAACGAGATGGGCGGCACGCTCATCACCGACGAGGAGCACCTGCCGGCTGGCACCACGCTGGCATCGTGCGGCATCGCCTATGCCATGCGCTATATCCGTGCCGCCTCCGAGGGTGGCGTGGAGCTGGGCTTCAAGGCCGACGATGCCAAGAAGATTGTGCTGCAGACGCTTCGCGGTGCCATCGAACTGCTCGAAGAGACAGGACTGCACCCCGAGGCGGCCATTGACCTGGTGACCACGCCACAGGGTGTCACCATCAAAGGTCTGAACGAGATGGAACGCGCAGGGTTCACCAGCGCCGTCATCCGAGGGCTGAGAGCAGGACTGAAGTAAGTTAGAAGTGAGAGGTGAGAGGTGAGAGGTGAGAAGTGAGAGGTCGCTTCTTACCTCTCACCTCTCACCTCTCACCTCTCACCTCTCATTTCTCAGAACGCTGAGGCTTTCAGGCGCAGCCCTGCCGCCTCGTCAATGCCGAACATCAGGTTCATGTTCTGTAAGGCTTGGCCTACGGCACCTTTCAGCAGGTTGTCGATGCAGCTGGTGATGAGGAGTTTCTGACCGTGCATCTCGCAGTGCACCAACGCCTTGTTGGTGTTCACCACCTGTTTCAGGTCAATCGGATTGTCGCTGTAGTGGGTGAAGGCGGCATCGCGATAGAACTCCTTATAAGCCTCGATGATGTCGGCCTCTGGGGCAGGTGTCTTCACCACCGCCGTGCAGAAGATGCCACGCGCAAAGGGACCGCGATAAGGGATAAAGTCGATGTCAGCATCCAGATAGCCCTGCACCTGACGCAGCGTCTGGCGAATCTCGGCCACATGCTGGTGCTGGAAAGGTTTGTAGATGCTCATGTTGTCGGCCCGCCACGAGAAGTGCGTAGTGGCTCCGGGCTTCTGTCCAGCGCCGGTGCTGCCCGTGATTGCGTTCACGCTCACATCGTCTTTCAGCAGGTTCAGATAGGCCGCCGGCAAAAGCGCCAGCTGAATGGCGGTGGCAAAGCAGCCGGGGTTGGCCACATGCTGTGCCTGTGCTATGGCCACCTTGTTCACTTCGGGCAAACCATACACATAGTCGTGATTTCCGCTGATGCGGAAGTCTTGCGCCAGGTCTACGATTTTCACGTGGCTGGGGATGTTGTGCTCCTGCACGAACTGCTGGCTCTTGCCATGTCCGAAGCAGAAGAAGAGCACGTCGATGTCATCGAAGGGCATGTCGGCGGTGAAGCGCATGCCGGTGTCGCCCAGCAGCCCTTCGTGCACATCGCTCAGCAGGTTGCCGGCGTTGCTCTCCGAGTTGGCAAACACTATCTCAGCCTCAGGGTGGTTCAGCAGCAGGCGGATGAGTTCTCCGCCCGTATAGCCTGCCGCCCCCAGTATTCCTACTCTTATCATATCAGATTGTTTTTATGTGGGGCACAGAGCCACAGCACTATATAAGCCACCAGTCCGCCGCCAAAGCTAAAGAGGAACAGCAGGAAGGCCACGCGCACAAGCAGCGAGTCGACGTTGAAGTATTCGGCGATGCCGCCACAAACACCGGCAATCTTCTTGTCGGTTTCAGAAAGATAGAATCTCTTTTGTTGCATTCTTTTTTTATATTTTTGGCGAGGAATACCTCGCCCACCCAACCAAGAGGAGGATGGCGAGGAATACCTCGCCCACCCAACCAGAGGAGAGGTGGGGGATGTATTGATGATTATTATCGCTGCTCGTCGGGATGGATGCCGTAGTAGACGCGCAGGGGCGTGGAGCTGACCTTGATGAAGCCCTTGGCCTCGTCGGCAGTCCAGCCAGTCTGCGTCTCGCCATATTCGCCGAGCTTTGAGCGGGTGAGGTCGTTGGGGCTGTCGATGCCCACGGTGTCGAAGCCGTAGGGTCGCAGCCGCAGGATGGCCGTTCCGCTGACGTTGCGCTGGCTGCTGGTGAGCATGGCCTCGATGTCGGGCATCACAGGCTCCAGATACTGGCTCTCGTGGAGGAACATGCCATACCACTGCGCCACTTGGTCCTTCCAGTACTGCTGCCACTTTGACAACGTCGACTTCTCCAGCAATCGGTGCGCCTCGATGATGAGCTTCGGTGCTGCGGCCTCGAAGCCCACGCGGCCCTTGATGCCGATGATGGTGTCGCCCACATTGGCGTCGCGCCCGATGGCATACGATGCGCCTATCTCCTCAATCTTCTGGATGGCTTTCACGCGGTCGTCGAAGCGCTCGCCGTTCACGCCTACCACCTCGCCCTTTTCGAACTCAATCTTCAGCAATGCCGATGCCTGGTCGGCGGTGACGTGCTTCAGATAGGCCTCCTCGGGCAGTCCCTGTGTGGGGTCGAGCAGTTCGCCGCCACAGATGCTGGTGCCCCAGATGCCCACGTTGTAGCTGTACTTCAGCTTGGCAAAGTCGGCCTTGAAGCCGTGGTCGTTCAGATAGTCCACCTCCTCCTTGCGCGTCAGCTTCTTGTCGCGCGTCAGGGTGATGATTTCCACTCCGGGAGCCATCACGAGGAAGGTCATGTCGAAGCGTATCTGGTCGTTGCCGGCACCCGTTGAGCCGTGTGCGATGGCATCGGCCCCGATTTCGCGTGCATAGCGGGCGATGGCGATGGCCTGGAAGATGCGCTCGCTGCTGACGCTGATGGGATAGCAATTGTTGCGCATCACGTTGCCAAAAATCATGTACTTCAACGACTTGGCGTAGTACTCCTGGGTGACGTCGAGCGTCACATACTGCCGTGCACCCAGCTTGTAGGCGTTCTCCTCGTTGGTCTTCAACTGTTCGTCACTGAATCCGCCCGTGTTGGCGCAGGCGGCATACACCTCGTATCCGCACTCCTTGGCCAGATACATCACGGTGTAGCTGGTGTCGAGCCCTCCCGAGAAGGCCACCACCACTTTCTTCTTTTGTTCCATGTCTATTATATTTCTTTTTAGATTTTCAATTCTCTTCCAACTCTTCCAGATGCCGGATGCGGGCCAGCACGCTATCGGGAATCTTGGCGGGCAGCTGCTCGGTGGGGTCGAAGAGCATGGCCGTGCAGATGCAGTAGCGGCGGTTGGTGCGCTTCAGGATGTCAACGTTGACACAGCCCTCGCATCCGCGCCAGAACGCCTCGTCTTCGGTGAGGTCGGCAAAGGTGACGGGCTTGTAGCCCAGCTCCGTGTTCATCTTCATCACTGCGGCGCCGCTGGTGAGCGAGAATATCTTGGCATGTGGCCAGCGTGTGCGAGCCAGCGAGAACGTCAGGTCCTTGATGCGCTTGGCCACGCCCAGTCCGCGAAAGTCGGGATGCACGATGAGTCCGCTGGTGGTGACATACTGTTGCTGCTCCCACGTCTCGATGTAGCTGAAGCCCGCAAAGCGCCCGTCGGCAGCCAGTGCAATGACTGCCTTGGCCTCCTGCATCTTCTTTGCCAAGTATTCATGGGTGCGGCGTGCTATGCCTGTGCCACGCACTTTGGCGGCCTCGGCAATGGTGTCAAGAATGGTGTCGACATACACCTCGTGCTCAGAGCCAGCCACCAGCACAGCGATTTCTGTTTCTTGTTCCATGATGATGATTCACTGTTCAGATATAATTCCCTACTCTCAGGCTCCCCCCTTCATGTTGGGCACCACCTGTCCGAGCAGGTCAATGATTTCTTGCTTGTCCACGCCCTCCTTCAGTACGATGAAGATGGTGTCGTCGCCAGCGATGGTGCCCAGAATCTGGGTGATGTCGCTGCGGTCGATGTTCCAAGCGATGGCGCTGGCATAGCCCGGCCGCGTCTTGATAACCCCCATGTTGCCCGAGAAGCTGATGCTCAGGAATCCCGGTATCTGCAGCATCTCGCGCAGCGTCGACGTCTTGTTCACGCGCTTGTACATCGTCTCGTTGGGCAGCACGTAGATGTATTGTCCACTCAGCGTTGAGGCTTTTGCCACCTTCAGTTGTTTAAGGTCGCGGCTCAGCGTGGCCTGTGTCAGGCTGAATCCTTCTTTCTGCAGGGCTGCCATCAGTTCTTCCTGATTGCCCAGTTGTTGGCTGGAGATAATCAGTCGGATAGCCTCAAGCCGTTGGTTCTTAATCTTCATAATTTGTATTAATATCCAAAATTCGGCCGCAAAAGTACGGATATTTTTGCATATATGCAAATGTTTTTGTATATATTTTCGCTCTCCGACAAAAAAAATGACCATGCATACGGCACAAAAACAAGCCGCTGACAGCCAGCGCGTCATGCCGGGCGAAAAACAGGAGCGCTCCTCATTTTCGTGGGGCGGCACTTTTGTTGTCACCCTCCTACGCAAATATCATGACATCAATGCTCTGCTGATGGTCATCTTAAATGTCCTACCAAAATCTCTCTGAATCTGAACCTTGAAAAACGACGGCAGAGAGATTCTTTTTGCAAACTTTTCCGTCCCAAACCGATTATCTTTAAAGATTATTTCGTAACCTTGCACCCAATTAAACTCCAAAGGATATGATGACAACAGCAGCAACAAAGTCGACACCCAGCACGTTCACACTGACCGTGCCGAAGACCGATGTGCATTTCTTCAAGACAATGGCCAAGAAGATGGGCTGGACGATAGAGCGCAAGCGCGCCACCAAGCCCCGCCTCTAAAGGCGTGCTTAGCCCCCCTGCATCCCGTTGAGCAGAGATTAGCCCTTCTTGTGAAACCGCGTGTAGGAAGTCAACAATCCACACTCACTGCCTACGGTTATCTTCTTGTCATTTCTAAAATCGAAATACGCCCGGATGGTCTGACCCATTCTGGGGTTCACCTCCTTGTAGTGGCCCTTTAGTGCATGGTATTCACTCAGCAACTCCTTGTCGTTCTCGATAAACTGGAACAAGCGTAAGGTAATGTCGGGATTCACTTCTCCCCCTCTTTCCAGATAAACCGCAATGACTGATTCCGTAAATTCCTTGATATTCATCGTCTACTCGTAATATTATGTGATGGAACAATAAGTCTTTGCAATTCTTACAGAATGCGACGACAAAATTACACAAAAAAACTCATCTTCACCGCCTATTTATATAAAAAGTTTGTTTGTGTAATGTAAAAAACAAATATGATCATCCGCATTCTGCCGTAAGTGACCTTGAAAGGGGCCATCACAAAATAGCCGAGGGCACGCAGCGCACCAAGAATGGCAGGATTTACATCGTCGATGATGATGATTGCGATTGAGCAAGGGCACGACTTTTGAAAATTTCATTTCTCTTTAGAGGAAAGACAAGAATTATTTACGGAATCAGCAAACCATTCGCTAAAAAAGTAACGACATGCAGGTGAGCATTGTTGATGACGAGCAAAATGGGGCGCAATCAGGAGAGGCGGCGCACGACAAACAGGGAGCGGGAGGCACCGCAAAGGGAAAAGGGGCATGCTTTTTAGGTTGGCAGCGGGCGGGGACATGATTGGCAGCGGCCGCTGCCAATGATGGCAGCGAACGCCGCCAATGATGGCAGCGAATATAGACATGGAATGATAAAACCACTACGTGGAACAAACTATTTCGTACGGTTGAAAAGACGGTAGCGTTTTTTGAAGATTCCAGACGCTGAAAGCGTCTCCTCTCAATAGCCGTAGGTCGGAACGACCTGCGGATAACAGGTATGGCCTTGCGCGAAAAGTTAAGAAAAACAAAATTATTATATATAAATAAGGTATAAGCAAACTTTTTGTTTACTTTTGCAGCCCGAAATTGAAACAAACGAGAAAAAAGGACTATGCAGAAGAACTTAGTGATAGTAGAATCGCCGGCGAAGGCGAAGACGATAGAGAAGTTCCTTGGCGACGACTACAAGGTGATGTCGAGCTATGGCCACATTCGCGACTTGAGCAAGCATGAGCTGAGCATCGACGAAAAGACGCTGACTCCCGTTTACGAGATACCCGAAGAGAAGAAGAAGCTGGTGAGCGACTTGAAGAGTCAGGCCAAGAAAGCCAGTCAGGTGTGGCTGGCAAGTGATGAAGACCGCGAGGGAGAAGCCATCTCGTGGCATCTGTGCGAGGTGCTGGGACTGGACGAGCAGAAGACGAAGCGCATCGTGTTTCACGAAATCACCAAGCCCGCCATCCTGGAAGCCATCGAGCACCCACGCACGCTCGACATGAACCTGGTGGATGCCCAGCAGGCCCGTCGCGTGCTCGACCGCTTGGTGGGCTTCAAGCTGTCGCCCGTGCTCTGGCGCAAGGTGAAGCCAGCCCTGTCGGCAGGGCGCGTGCAGAGCGTGGCTGTGAGACTCATCGTGGAGCGCGAGCGCGAGATACAAGCCTTCAAGAGCGAGACCTACTACAGCGTGAGTGCCATCTTCGCCCTGCAGAACGCCGACGGCTCGGCATCGGAGGTGAAAGCCACGCTGGCACAGCGGCTGAAGACGCGCGAAGAGGTAGACCAGCTGCTGGAACTGTGCAAGGGGGCCAGCTTCGAAGTGGAGAGCGTGCAGAAGAAGCCCATGAAGCGCACACCTGCGCCCCCCTTCACCACCAGCACACTGCAGCAAGAGGCTGCACGCAAGCTGGGATTCAGCGTGAGCCAGACGATGGCAGTGGCCCAACACCTCTACGAGAACGGACAAATCACCTATATGCGTACCGACTCGGTGAACCTCTCGTCGCTGGCCATCAACACCGCCAAAGAGGAAATCACCCAGCAGTTTGGTGCCCAATACTCGAAGGTGAGGCAATATCACACCAGTTCGAAAGGTGCACAAGAGGCACACGAAGCCATCCGCCCCACCTACATGAACCAGCCCACCATCGAAGGCACTTCGCAGGAGAGGCGCCTCTACGAGCTGATATGGAAGCGCACGGTGGCCTGCCAGATGGCCGACGCCGAGATTGAGAAGACAACGGTAGAGATTGCCGTAGATGCGCCGACAGCCAATGATCAATGGACATTCGTGGCCCAAGGCGAAGTGGTGAAGTTCGACGGATTCCTGAAGGTGTATCGCGAGAGCGCCGACGACGAGGAAGAGAACAAAGACGAGTTCAGTCATGTGCTGCCACCGCTGAAGAAGGGCGACCAGCTGGTGCGTCGCGAGGTGAGCGCCACCGAGCGCAACAGCCAAGGGCCACAGCGATATACCGAGGCTTCGCTGGTGAAAAAGCTGGAAGAGCTGGGCATCGGGCGCCCCTCGACCTATGCGCCCACCATCAGCACCATACAGCAGCGCGAATATGTGGCGAAGGGCGACAAGAAGGGCGAGGACCAGCTGTTCGACGTCATCACACTGAAGGGAAAGCTGATTTCCACCAAGAAACGCCACGAGATAGTGGGGTCGGAGAAAGGAAAACTGATGCCCACCGACGTGGGAATCGTGGTGAACGACTATTTGACCGCCAACTTCCCCACCATCATGGACTATAACTTCACCGCTCGCGTGGAGCAGGACTTCGACAAGATTGCCGAGGGCAAGGTGCAGTGGGGCAAGATGATGAAGGAATTCGACAAGGACTTTGAACCCACGGTGAAGAAAGCCATCGAGCAGCGCTCAGAGCACAAGGCCGGCGAGCGCGAGCTGGGCATAGACCCCAAGAGCGGCCGACACGTGTTCGCCAAAATAGGACGCTACGGCCCCGTGGTGCAGATTGGCGTGGCCAACGACAAGGAGAAGCCCCTCTTCGCCCACATGCCCAAGGAACTGAGCATGGAGACCATCACCCTGGAGCAGGCGCTGGAGCTGTTCAAGCTGCCGCGCATGCTGGGCGAATACGAAGGCGAACCCGTCACCGTGGGAACAGGACGCTTCGGCCCCTACGTGCTCCACAAGAAGGTGTATGCGTCGCTGCCAAAAGGTGCCGACCCCATGGCCATCACCATCGGCGAGGCCGTGAAGCTCATCGACGACAAGCGCCATGAAGATGAGCGACGCCATCTGCGCGTGTTCACCGAAGACATGGACTTGGAAATACTCAACGGCCGCTATGGCCCCTATCTGGTGTACAAAGGCAAGAACTACAGAATGCCGAAGGCACTCCACGACAAAGTGCGCGAGATGTCGTACGAAGAAGCAATGAGCATCATCAACAAAAGCAAGGAAAGTTAGAGAGTTAGGAGTGATGAGTTAGGAGTTAGGAGTTAAAAGCAGACCAACTCCCAATTCCTCACTCCTAACTCCTAACTCCTAACTCCTAACTCATGAAGCGTATCATCCTCATCGGCTACATGGGAGCCGGCAAGACCACCATCGGGCGCGCCCTGGCCAAAGAGCTGGGGCTGAGCTTCTACGACTTGGACTGGTATATCGAGAACCGACGCCACAAGAAGGTGGCTCAAATCTTTGCCGAGCAGGGCGAAGAGGGATTCCGGCAAATAGAGCACAACATGCTGCACGAGGTAGCCGAGTTTGAAGACATCATATTGAGCTGCGGTGGCGGAACACCGTGTTTCTTCGACAACATCGACTACATGAACAGCCTGGCGCAGGTGGTGTATCTGCGATGCGAGCCAGAAGTGCTGCACCGACATCTGCTGATGGGGAAAGTGGAAAGGCCCCTGCTGAAGGGAAAGAGCCCCGACGAACTCATCGGCTTCATACGCGAACAACTGGCCACTCGCGAACCTTATTATAACAAGGCGCAATATCAGCTCGACGTGTCGCTGATGGACAATTTCGAAAAGATAAAAACCACCGTAGACAAGCTAAAACAGCTGCTGAACCTTTGAGGGTGGAAGGTTAAATGATTATCCGCATGTACCCGACAGTCGGCCTGAAAGGCCAGCGAGCATACAGCCCAGGGCAACACCCTGGGTATAGGAAGCAGGAGCCCCTCGCCCTGAAAGGGCAAAAGCCCTCTTGCTTTGCAAGCATCCTTTGGCCGGGTGGCTTTATGTTAAGGCTTTTGCCCTTACAGGGCGTTTGCACCGTACACCTTTACCCAGGGCGCTGCCCTGGGCTGATAGCTTATTGCCCCTTCGGGGCGTTATCGGGTGATTGCGGATAATCATAAAAGAAGGTTGAAGGTTAAAAGGTTAAAGTTGAAAGGTTAATGTTCAGAGTTCAAAGTTTAAAGTTTATGATGGTGGCCGTGCTGATGCTGATATTGGCAGCAGCCACGGCCCACAGCCAGATAACAGGACAGATTGTGGATGCCACCGACGGCTACCCCATCCCCTACGCCAGTGCCCTCTACAGGGGCAACAAGGTGGCGGTGTCGAGCAATGCCGAGGGCAAGTTCACCATCGAGCGCCACAACGGCTGGCGCCTCACCGTCAGTTCGGTGGGCTACATTCCCCAAGTCATCAACATCACCCGCCAGACGCCCAACAACCTCATCATCCGACTGAAGCCCGACACCCGACAGCTGCAGGAGGTCACCATACAGTCGAAGCGCAGCACTCGCTACAGCCGCCGCAACAACCCCGCCGTGGAGCTGATGCGCAAGGTGATAGCCGCCAAGAAGAAAACAAACCTGAAGAACCACGACTATTACCAATACAACAACTACCAGAAGATTATGCTGGGCTTGAACGACCTGCAGGGCGTCGACCTGACTTCGGGCATGTTCAAGAAGCACCAGTGGCTGATTGACCAGATTGAGGTGTGCCAATACAACGACAAACTGGTGTTGCCCATGTCGGTCGACGAGACAGTGACGCAGAAGATATACCGCCGAGAGCCACACGCCGAGAAGAGCATCATCAAAGGACAGAACAGCAGTGGAGTGAACGAGATATTCCAGACGGGCGACATCCTGAATGCCGTGCTGAAAGACGTATTCACCGACGTCGACATCTACGAAGACCAGGTGCGTCTGTTTCAATTCCCCTTCACCAGCCCCATCGGCAAGGATGCCATACAGTTCTATCGATTCTATATCACCGACACCGTCTATGTGGGCACCGACCTGTGCTATCACCTCGACTTCACGCCCAACAACCAGCAGGACTTTGGATTCCGTGGACAAATCTACATCCTCGCCGACAGCAGCTACCAGGTGAAGCGCTGCGAGCTTACCATCCCCAAGAGCAGTGATGTGAACTGGGTGGAGAACATGCAGTGCCTACAAGAGTTCACCAAGCTCGACAATGGCGAGTGGGTGCTCACCGTCGACGATATGTTCGTGGAGCTGATGGCCGCCAAGTTCCTCACCAAATTCATCGTCGTGCGCACCACGCGGCGCAGCGACTTCGCCTTCGACGAGATTCCCAACCAGCTGCTGCGCGGAAAACGCACCGTGCTGAAGGATGCCTACGCCGAGATGCAGGACGAGGAGTTCTGGAATCAATACCGCCAGGTGGAGCTGACGAAGAGCGAGAGCAGCATCGACCAGATACTGAAGCATTTGGAGCAGATGAAGGGATGGAAATACATCGTCTTCGGCCTGAAGGCGCTCATCGAAAACTTTGTGGAGACGGGCACGAAGGAGCACCCCAGCAAGGTGGACATCGGCCCGGTGAACACCATCATTTCGCAGAACTTCTACGACAAGGTGCGTCTGCGTGCCAGTGCGCAAACCACCGCCAACCTGCATCCGCACCTCTTCCTGAAGGGGTACGTGGCTCGCGGATTGAAGTCGAAACAGAACTACTACGACGCCGAGGCCATCTGGGCCTTCAACCGCCCCGGCTATCTGCCGCGCGAGTTTCCCAAGCAGACCATCAGCTTCCAGTCGATGCGCGACGTGGCCTTGCCCAGCGACAAGTTCATACAGACCGACAAGGACAACATGTTCACCTCGTTCAAGGTGACAAAAATCGACAAGATGTTCCTCTACAACCGCCAGGCCGTGAACTTCGACTTTGAGCAGGAGTGGGGCTTCAAGGTGTTTGCCGAGGCGAAGACCGAGCGCGTCAGCCCCATCGGCGACATCAGCCTGACACCCCTAAGCATGGTCCAAGCCTCCGCAGCATCCTCCGCTGAGAGCACGACAGTCCCTGGCGCAGGAGCTACAGAAGCCCCCTCGGGGGCCGTAGGGGGGGCGGCTGGTCTTAACCACATCCGCTACACCGAGGCCACCGTGGGACTGCGCTATGCACCAGGCGAGACGTTCATCAACACCAAACAGCACCGCTGGCCACTGAATCTCGACGCACCCGTGTTCCGCTTGCAGCACACCATGGGCTTCGACGGCGTGCTGGGCGGCATGTACAACTACAACTTCACCGAAGGCGAAATCTACAAACGTGTGTGGATGCCCATGAACTGGGGAAAGATTGACCTGCGCCTGAAGTTCGGCGCACAATGGAACCAGGTGCCCTATCCGCTGCTCATCATGCCCGTGGCCAACCTCGGCTACATTTTGGAAGACCAAACGTTCAACCTCATCAACAACATGGAGTTCCTCAACGACCGCTATGCCTCGCTGATGTTCGACTGGGACTTCAACGGCAAGATATTCAACCGCATCCCCCTGCTGCGCAAACTGAAGTGGCGCGAGTTTATCGGCGTGAAGGTGCTCTGGGGCGCGCTTACCGACAAGAACAACCCCACGCTGCCGCAGAACGCGCAGAGCGACGTGCTGATGCAGTTCCCTGAAGGCTCGCACATCATGGACAGCAAAACTCCTTATGTGGAGGCCAGCGTGGGCATACACAACATCCTGAAGCTACTGCATGTGGAATATGTGCGCCGCCTGAACTACAACCACCTGCCGTCGGCCAACAAGCAGGGCGTGCGCTTCATGATTCGCACCACCTTCTGACCCATAGCGGCGACGCTTGGGCGGTTAGCCAAAGGTCAACAAAAAGAAATGGCCAACGACGCTGGCACCTTTGCCGCGTCGTTGGCCATAATTGTTTAACGGAGTTTCCTGATTACTCCACTACGATGGGCTTGTACTTCGGCACAAGCGTCTTCATGATGAACCAACCGATGAGGTAGGCTACGGCGCAGAAGCAGAAGACAATCATGTAGGCTGCTGGTTTGCCGTCGAAGCCGAAGAACGTGAAGGCATCGCCCTGTCCGTCGGCCCAGGTGAAGAACTTACCCGATCCCTTGTTGATGAGGAACGAGCCGATACCGCCAGCCATGGAGCCAATGCCCGTAATCGTGCCGATGGTGCTCTTGGGGAACATGTCGCCAATGGTCGAGAAGAGGTTGGCCGACCAGGCTTGGTGTCCTGCGCCGAGGAAGCCAATCAGTATAGCGGGCCACCAGGCACTGATGGCACCCAGGGGCTGAGCCAGCAGTCCCAACAGGGGGAAACAGGCGAAGATAAGCATGGCGCGCATACGGCCCAGATAGGGATTCATGCCTTTCTTCTCTACGAAGTAGGTGGGCAGATAGCCACCACCGATGCTGACTACGGTAACGATGAGGTAGAGCGTGAGGATGAGCAGGATACCCATCGTAGAGTCGCTGGTATAGCCGTACTGGTCGCTGAAGTAGGCAGGTGCCCAGAACAGGAAGAACCACCACACACCGTCGGTCATGAACTTTCCAACAATGAACGACCACGTCTGCTTGAACTTGAAGCACTGCCAGAAGGGGATGGTCTTCTCTTCCTTCACGTTTTCACGGTCTTGCACGTTGGCGATGTCGGCATCTTGCTCAATATAGTTCAGCTCGGCCTGGTTCACGCGTTTGTTCTTTGCAGGTTTGTCGTAGAGCCAAGCCCAGAGGCCCATCCAGAAGAAGCCCAGCACACCAATGACGATGAACGCCATCTCCCAGCCCCAGGCACGTGCCAGCAGGGGAATGGTGGCAGGAGCTGCGAGGGCACCGACCGAGGCACCGCTGTTGAAGATGGAGGTGCTGAAGGCGCGGTCTTTCTTGGGGAAATACTCGGCCGTCACTTTGATGGCGGCGGGGAAGTTGCCGGCCTCACCCACGGCGAGAATCATACGGCATGCCAGGAACAGCCACACGCTGATGGTGGTCAGCGCAGTGATGCTGCCTCCGGCCAGGCCGATAGCACCCCATCCACAGAAGGCATGCAGACAGGCACCCACGCTCCAAACAAAGATGGCGATGAGATAGCCTTTCTTCGTGCCCATCCAGTCGATAAACTTTCCTGCGAAGAGGTTGGCCACAGCATAGAAGATAGAGAAGAGGCCCGTGATGGTGCCATAGTGATCGTCAGTCCAATGGAAATCGGGAGCGATGAAGTCTTTCCAAGTGAGCGAGAGGACCTGTCGGTCCATATAGTTGATGGTAGTTGCCAGGAAGAGCAATCCACAGATGACCCAACGGAAGTTGGACATTTTGGTTGTTTGAACGGGTGTCATTTTATAATTTAGATTTTAGAATTTAGAATTTAGAGTTATCGGCTTCGCCGATTAAGATTTAAGAATTAAGAGTTATTCAGGGTCATGTTTTTACGTTTCGTCTTGATAATTGACACCAAAAGTCGTTTTATCTCTTCGCCATCGGCAAAGATAGAGTGGAAATGCGTTTCCTCCAAGTCATTCACTTTGCGTAGTAAACGTAACCAATAAAGCGTTTCGTTGCATTCTTTTAGAGAAATGTAGAGTTTAGCTAAAAAGTCATTATCGCTAATGGCGCATTCGGCTTCAGAGTAATTTGCTCCGATGCTCATACCGCTACGCATCATCTGGTCAACAATATGTTTCCCCTTTTCCTCCTTGTCTAAAAAACGGCATAGATTAACAATCCTTGCTGCAAACAGAAGGCATTTCTCGTCAATCATCTTGCCAAAATCGCTCATTGCAATAATTCTTAATTTTCAACTCTTAATCGGCGAAGCCGACAACTCTAAACTCTTAATTCTTAACTCTTAATTCCGTCATCGAATATCGATGACGGGAATGTTGTCTTTGTCGTTATAATAAAGGTTCTCTCCAGCCATGCCCCAGATGAAGGTGTAGTAGTAGGTGCCGGCGGCTGCGTGCATGCTCCATTCGGGACTCATGATGGCCTGCTCGTTGTGCAGCCATACCACGCGGCTCTCCTGCGGCTCGCCCATGATGTGGGCGATGGTTTGTCCCTCAGGCAGGTTGAAGTAGTAGTAGGCCTCGATGCGGCGCCCGTGGGTGTGGGGCGGCATGGTGTTCCATGCAGCGCCGGGGTTCAGCTGCGTCAGTCCGAGCTGCAGCTGGCAGGGGCCTTCCTCCAGCACGTCGTTCACAATGAGTTTGTAGACAGTGCGGTTGTTGCACTCCTCCAAGGAGCCCACGGGTCCCCATACGGCGGCCTTCAGCGAGCCTTTGCGCCCGTCGAGCGTAATCCACTGCGTCTTGTAGTGCTGGTGGGCGGTGGCACTGTTCAGGTAGAACTTGGCGGGCTTCGAAGCATCCTTCGAGCGGAAGAGCACCTCCTTGTTCACGTCCTTGTCCTTGCCTATATGGCCGCGACCGATGTAGAGGGCCTCCTTAGGCGCGAGGGCATACTCCTTGCCGTCGACGATGACCACGCCGTCGCCCTGTCCGCAGTTCACCACGCCCAGCTCACGGTTGTAGAGGAAATACTTGTCCTTAATGCCGGGGTCTACATCGAGGCCCAGGTCACGGAAGTTCTCCAGCTTCAGCGTTTTGTTCACGGGCATGGCACCGCCGTAGATGAAGCGGTCGTAGTGCGAGTAGGTGAGATTGATTTTGTCGGCCTCCATCACCTTTTCCATCACGAATCGCTCGCGCAGCGTCTTCGTGTCGTAGTGCTTCACATCTTCCGGATGGCAAGCCGTCTGGAAGTTCACACTCTGCTGTGCCTGTGAAGCCAATGCCACGGCCAGCAGTGCTGTTGAAAGAAATGCTTTTTTCATTTGCAACTATTTAATTAACGATTGTTGTTCTTTTCGTTATATCGTTATTACCATCTTCGTTATAACGTTATCACGCTATTATTGCTTTGCTTGGCGGTTTTCAGCCACGATGCGCATGCGGTTCCACACCACCATGCCGACGGTGACGAGCGTGAGGAGGCCCATGCCTATCCACTTCAGGTATTTCACGCAGGCGTAGATGACGTAGCCGATGAGCGACGAGGCGAAGTCGAGGGCACCACCCTCGAAGCCATCGGGAATCTTGGCGGCCGAGGCGGTGGGGTCGGTCTTGTACACCTCGTTGGCGGCGAGGGTGAACGACGAGGCCATGTCGGTGACGAAGTAGAGGCCCACGATGAGTGCCACAAGGCCGATGATGAGGCTCTTCACCACATTGCCTTTGGTATAGGGCAGGATGAGGGGGAACAAATAGAACATGCCAGCCAGCGATGCCAAGGGCAGGAACTGGTTGCCGGGCATGAAGACGGCGATGGCCAGGATGACGGGGATGAGGATGACCGAGCACACCAGCGTAGTGGGATGGCCGATGACGAGTGCGGGACTCATGCCGATGTTCACCTTCATGCCGCCGAAACGCTTCTTGGCCACCTCCTGCGTCTTCTCGGCAATGGGCTTCAAACCGTCGATGAAGAGGCTGGTGATGCGGGGTATCAGCTCCATCACACCGCCCATCGTCACGCCCAGGAACAGCACCTTCTTCACGTCGAGTTGAGCAGCCACGCCGATGAGCACGCCCACGATGACACCCAGCACCAGCGGCTCGCCCAGCACGCCAAACTTCTTCTTCAGACCGTCGGCATCGATGTCGAGCTTCGAGAAGCCCGGAATCTTGTCGAGCAGCCAGTTCAGCCCCACGGCGAAGGGGGTGAAGCTCTGACAGAAAGGCTGCGGGATGCTGATGCCCGGCAGGTCGTAGTGCTGCTGGAAGCGCTCGGCGGTGCGGTCGGCCATCACCAGCGTGATGATGTAGCAGGCGATGGCGGCGAAATAACCCCACAGCAGGCTCTGGTCCATCACGAAGTAGGCCACGGCACCGATGAAAGCGAAGTGCCAGTAGTTCCACAGGTCGATATTGATGGTTCGCGTGCACTTAGTGAACAGCAACAGCAGGTTCACGCCCAAGCAGATGGGGATGATGAGCGCCCCCACGGCGGTGCCATAAGCCACGGCGGCAGCAGCGGGCCAGCCCATGTCGAACACGTTCAACTGCAAACCGTAGATTTCGCTGATGGTCTTCAGCGGCGAGTCGAAATTGCTGGTGAGCAGTGCCGTCACGATGCCCAAGCCCACGAATCCCACACCCACATAGAGGCCACTCTTGAGGCTCTTGCCAAACTTCATGCCTATGCACAGGCCGATGATGGTGAAGAGGATGGGCATCATCACCGATGCGCCCAGACTGATAATGTACTTAAAAACTTCTTCCATGGTTATTGTTTTTGTTAGTGTTTCAGCTTGGCCGGCGCCTCCTACTTGCTGCCGTTGGTAGTTGTCGCCACTCAGAGATGGAACGTGGGCAAAAATGGCCACGCTCGCAAAGCATGCTGCAAAAGTACTAATTTTTCTTGATATATGATAACTTTGCACCAAAAATTTTTATTTTGGTGCATTTACCGTGGGAATGCTCGGTAGGTCGCGCGAATACGCGCGACACCCAACCGGGATGCAGAGGGGCGAATGCAAGCTTTCTCAGTCGCGGAAATAGACGCGCTTCACGCGATTGCTCACGCTGGTGAACACCTCGTAGGGGATGGTGCCAAGGATGTCGCTGAGCACGGTGACGGGCAGCTGGCGACCAAAGATTTCCACCGGGTTGCCTTCCTCGCAGGGGATGTCGGTGACATCGATGAGCGCCACGTCCATACAGATGTTGCCCACATACTCAGCCTTCTGCCCGTTCACGATGCAGTAGCCGTGGCGGTTGCCCAAGAGGCGGTCCAGGCCGTCGGCATAGCCAATGGGCAGGGCGGCGATGCGACTGTCGCGTGTCAGCACGCCCTTGCGGCTGTAGCCCACGGTCTCGCTCTTCGGCACGTTTCGAATCTGCAGGATGGTGGTCTTCAACGTGCTGACGCACTGAAGCGAAGAGTAATGGTCGAGCACTTCGCTTTTCGCTTTTATCTTTTCACTTAGCGGCTCCACCCCATAGAGCCCAATGCCCAGGCGGCACATGTCCAACTGGCGCTCCGGAAAATGCTCGATGCCGGCGCTGTTGCAGATGTGGCGCAGGATTTTGTGGTTGAAGGCAGCCTGCAGCTGGCGGCTGGCACAGTCGAAGCGCTGGAACTGCAAGGCCGAGAAATTGTCGAAATCGTCGCTGTCGGAACCCACGAAATGCGTGAACACCGAGCGGGGAATGATGGCCGACTGGTGCTTCAGGCGGTCGATAAGACTGGCGATGTCGGTGTTCTCTGCCTCATCAGAAGCATTGAACCCCAGGCGGTGCATGCCCGTGTCGAGCTTGATGTGCACAGGCCAGCCCGTGATGCCCTGCTGGCGGGCGGCGGCTACGAGGGCATCCAGCAGGCGAAAGCTGTAGACCTCGGGCTCCAGGTCGTAGTCGAAGAGCGTCTTGAAGCTCGACATCTCAGGGTTCATCACGATGACATTCTGCGTGATGCCGGCGCGGCGCAGCTCAGCCCCCTCGTCGGCGGTGGCCACGGCCAGGTAGTCCACGCGCTGGTCCTGCAGCGTCTTGGCAATCTCCACGGCACCGGCACCGTAGGCGTCGGCCTTGATCATGCACACCAGCTTGGTGCCAGGCTTCATCATCGAGCGATAGTGGTTCAGGTTGTTCACCACGGCGTTCAGGTCCACCTCGAGAATTGTCTCATGCACACGCTGCTCCAGCAGCTCGCTGATGCGCTCGAAGCCAAATCGGCGGGCACCCTTCAGCAGCACCACCTCGTCGTGGAGCGAACGGAACACTCCGCTCTGCACAAACTGGTCGACATTGGCAAAGAACCATTTCTGCCCCACCCCAATCTTGTCGGCCGATGCCGATATCTCTGGGCCGATGCCGATGAAGCGGTCAATGCCGCGCTTAGCCACCAGCGCCGACACCTGCTCGTAGAGCCTGTCGGGCTGCTCGCCGCTCTGCAGGATGTCGCTCAGGATGAGTGTGCGGCGGCGCCCTTGCTGGTCGGGACGGCGGGCCATGAAGTCGAGGGCGATGTCGAGCGACTGCAGGTCGCTGTTGTACGAGTCGTTGATGAGCGTCAGTCCTCGCTGGCCCTCTTTCACCTCCAGGCGCATGGCGATAGGCTCCAAGCAAGTCATGCGCTCGGCCACCTCCTGCGGTGTCAGCCCCAAGTAGAGGGCAGCGGTGGCGCAGGTGATGCTGTTCTCGATGCTGGCCTCGTCGATGAAGGGCAGGTCGTAGCAGCCTTTCACGCCCTTATATATATAAGAAATGTGTGCACCGTCGACGGTGACAAACATGGGCGACATGCTGCTGAAGCGGCTCCAGCCGATGCGCTCGCCCTGGAAAGAGCTGCGGCGGATGCAACGGCTCACCACATCGTTGTCGCTGGGATAGATAATGGCCTGGGCGTCGCGGAATAGTTGCAGCTTCTCCATACACTTCTCGTCCATCGAGCGGAAATTCTCCTGATGGGCGGCACCCAGCGAGGTGAACACGCCGAGCGTGGGCTGGATGATGTCGTGCAGGGCCATCATCTCGCCAGGCTGACTGATGCCAGCCTCGAAGAGAGCCACGCGCGTCTGCTCGTTGAGCAGCCACACGCTCAGGGGCACGCCAATCTGCGAGTTGTAGCTGCGCGGCGAGCGGGTGACTTTGAAGTGAGAGGTATGGTTAGCTTCTGACTTCTCACTTACAGTGACGCCCGAGAGGACTTGGTAGAGCCATTCCTTCACCCACGTCTTGCCATTGCTGCCCGTGATGCCCACCACGGGGATGTCGAACTCGTCGCGATGCCGCTCGGACAGTCGCTGCAGAGCGGCCAGCGGCGAGGGCACCAACAGGAAGTTGGCATCAGCGGCAGCTGTGAGCACATTGTCGAGGGGCCAGCGGTCGATGACGAAATTGCGCACACCTCGGCGATAGAGGTCGGCAATATATTGATGTCCATCGCCACGCGGAGTGCGCAAGGCGAAAAACAGTGTCTGCTCGGGGAAGCAGAGCGACCGACTGTCGGTGAGCAGCCAGCCAATGGTGGCCTCGGTCGTGCCATAGCGGCGCGCGCCAATGAGCGTCGCCACCCGTTCAATGCTGTATGTCATGGTATGCTGTTAGGTTTGAACGAAATTAATTGCAGTTACTATTTTCTATTTGCAAAGGTACAAAATAAGAGCAGTCGCGCCAAATTTGCGCTTGTTTTTTTCGAATTGCGAGGGAAAAAAACGACCTGTGAGGTTGAAAAGACGGTGAAAATCGCGATTGAGCGAGGGCACGGCTTTTAAAAAAAACATTTTCCTTTAGAGGAAAGACAAGAATGATTTACGGAATCAGCAAACCATTCGCTAAAAAAGTGACGACATGCAGGTGAGCATTGTTGATGACGAGCGAAAAGGGGTGCATCTAAGGGAGGCGGCGCACGACAAACAGGGAGCGGGAGGCACCGCAGAGGGAAAAGGGGCATGCTTTTTAGGTTGGCAGCGGGCGGGGACATGATTGGCAGCGGCCGATGGCAGCGAACGCCGCCAATGATGGCAGCGGCCGCTGCCAACCGAAATTTACAACTGATGATGAATATAGAAAAATACAACCGCACCTTCGTTTTTTCGTCGCTCGGCACTCGCATCGCTTGCTTTTTGCAAGAACTTTACCGTCTTCGACGGCGATTTTACTCCGTCTCGGCAAAAAAAGGAACGAGTTCCTTTGTTTTGCTCTCGACTTTTCGTAACTTTGCAGCCAACATTACTAATACCTATTTTTATTATGGCAAGAATACTGATGATTGGCGCCGGAGGCGTCGCCACCGTGGCAGCGTTCAAGATTGTGCAGAACGCTGATGTGTTTAACGAGTTCATGATTGCAAGCCGCCGCAAGGCGAAGTGCGACGCGCTGGTGGAGGCCATCCACAGCAAGGGCTACGCCATGCCCATCCAGACGGCGCAGGTGGATGCCGACGACGTGGAGCAGCTGAAGGCCCTCTTCACGAGCTACAAGCCCGACCTGGTGGTGAACCTGGCCCTGCCCTATCAAGACCTCACCATCATGGATGCCTGTCTGGCTTGTGGATGCAGCTATCTCGACACGGCCAACTACGAGCCAAAGGACGAGGCTCACTTTGAGTACTCCTGGCAGTGGGCCTACCGCGACCGCTTCCGCGAGGCTGGCCTCACCGCCATCCTGGGCTGCGGCTTCGACCCAGGCGTCACCAGCATCTTCACCGCCTACGCCGCCAAGCACCACTTCAAGGAGATGCACTACTTAGACATCGTGGACTGCAACGCCGGCGACCACCACAAGGCTTTCGCCACCAACTTCAACCCCGAAATCAACATCCGCGAAATCACGCAGAAGGGACTCTACTGGGAGAACGGACAGTGGGTGGAGACCGAGCCATTGGAGATTCACAAAGACCTGAACTATCCTGAGATAGGCCCGCGCGACAGCTACCTGCTGCACCACGAGGAGATTGAGAGCCTGGTCATCAACTACCCCACCATCCGTCGCGCCCGCTTCTGGATGACCTTTGGCCAGCAGTATCTGAAGCACTTGGAGGTGATACAGAACATCGGCATGAGCCGCATCGACGAGGTGGAGTACGAGGCCCCGCTGGCCGACGGCAGCGGCACTGCTCGCGTGAAGATTGTACCCCTGCAGTTCCTGAAGGCCGTGCTGCCCAACCCGCAAGACCTGGGCGAGAACTACGAGGGCCAGACCAGTATCGGCTGCCGCATCCGTGGTATCGGCAACGATGGGCAGGAGCACACCTACTACGTCTACAACAACTGCTCGCACCGCGCCGCCTACGAGGAGACGGGCATGCAGGGCGTGAGCTACACCACCGGCGTGCCCGCCATGATTGGCGCCATGATGTTCTGCAAGGGGCTGTGGAAGAAGCCGGGCGTGTTCAACGTAGAAGAGTTCGACCCCGACCCCTTCATGGAGCAGCTGAACAAGCAGGGACTGCCCTGGCATGAGTTGCACGACATCGACCTGGAACTCTAACCAAACAACTGATTGCACGGATTTGACGGATCATCACCCTCCGTCAAATCCGTGCAATCCGTTGTAATCCGTTGTAACTATAGTCATCATTACCATTCAACAGATGAAACAATTGCTACTCTATGCCGCGCTGCTGACATTGCCCGCCGTGGCACAAGAACGTGTTGAGGTGACGTCCTTCAACCTGGCTGGTCCCTTCGCCGTGGCAGCGCCCTTTGCTTCCGACACCGTTGATGTGCAGGGCAAGCATTTCGACGAGAAGACACTTTTGGGCGTGGTGCGCCCCGATGCCGACGCCACCACCACCTTCAGCGCTCCTGCGCCGCTGCCCTCGCTGAAGGAGCAGAAGAGCGTGGGCGTGCTCAGCTTCTATGTGAACAACGCCGACTATGTGAAAGGCACCATCAGCGTGAAGGGGCCAAAGAACTTCAAGCTGTTTGTCGATGGCAAAGAGCAGCAGCCGGGCGAGCTGAAGCTGGCTCCCGAGCACCACACCATCGCCATCAAATACCTGGCACAGCCCGCCGACACCGACAGCATCAGCGTGAGCATCGACGCCCAGCGACGCGTCAGTCCCACGCTGAGCAAGCAGCACCCCTACATGGTGCACGACCTCACCGACGGGCGCCGCGTGCGCAACATCAGCCTCTCGCCCAGCGGCAAACTGGTGTTCTTAGGTTTCCAGACCACTGAGCGGGGCGGCAACAGCCGATGGGACTATGAGCTGCGCGACGTGGCCACAGGCCGACTGCTGACCACGCCCGCCAAGAGCCTGACGTGGATGCCGCGCACCGACGCCTGGATAGACGATGTGAAGGAGGATGGCATCCGCGTGCTCTATAAGGTTGACCCGCTCACCGGGCAGCGCACGCGCCTTACCACAGGACTGCCCGACGGCAGCATCACCATCAGCCCCACAGAGGACTACATCATCATCACCGCCACCGAGGAAGGCCCCAAGGAAGACCCCGGCGTGTTTGAAGTGCTGGAGATGGACGACCGTCAGCCGGGATGGCGCACGCGCCGCTACTTGGTGAAGCACGACATGGCCACTGGCCTCTCGCAGCGCATCACCTTCGGCAACAAGGGCGAGCATCTCTATGACATCTCGGCCGACGGTCGACAGCTGCTCATCGGCTCGTCCTACTCGCGACTGGAGCGGCGCCCCACCGAGGTGGAAGACGTCTACCTGATGGATGCACAGACGCTCCGCGTTGACACGGTACTGAAGTGCGAAGGTTTCCTGGGGGGTATGGAGTTTTCGCCCGATGCGCGCCAGTTGCTCATTGTAGGCACTCCCGAAGCCTTCGAACGCATAGGTTGCCAGCTGCCCGCCAGTGTCACGCCGAGCATGACCGAGAACGAGCTGTTCCTCTACGACATCGCCACCAAGAAGGTTACGCCCCTCACCAAGAACTTCGACCCCTCGGTGCAGAGCGTCGTATGGTCGAAGGCCGATGGCTTGGTCTACTTCTCGGCCGAGGACCGCGACTACGTGAACATGTTCACGCTCGACCCGAAGACGGGCAAGACGGAGAAGTTGCCCATCGATGGCGACTACGCCTACCGCTGGACGCTGGCCGACCAAGCCCCCGTGGTGGGCTACCTGTCGTATCGCACGCTGGAACCCGCCTCGGCCTACATCGTGAAGCGCGATAAGAAGAAGACAACCGCCATGAGGCTCTTCGACGGACGCGACGCGCTGGGCGATGCCGTGGTAGGCACCTGCCAGGACTGGAATTTCCAGAACTCCCACGGAGACACCGTCTATGGCCGCCTCTATCTGCCGAAGGATTTCGATGCCACGAAGAAATATCCCCTCATCGTCTACTACTACGGCGGCTGCTCGCCCGTGAGCCGCTACTTTGAGTCGCCCTACGCCCCGCAGATGTGGAATTCGCTGGGCTATGTGGCCTACATCATCGAGCCCAGCGGTGCCACCGGCTTCGGACAGGAGTGGGCCTCGCGCCATGTGAACACGGCGGGCGGCACACCACGCGTCGACGGCACCGTGCCCGGTGGCACCCCCGCCGGCGACATCATCGAGGGCGTGAAGAAACTGTGCCAGGAGCACCCATATATAAATAAGGAGAAGATTGGCTGCATGGGCGCGAGCTACGGCGGATTTATGACGCAGTATCTGCAGACCGTCACCGACATCTTCGCCTGTGCAGTGAGCCACGCGGGCATCGCCAACCACACCAGCTACTGGGGCGAGGGCTACTGGGGCTACAACTACAGCGAGGTGAGCATGGCCAACAGCTATCCCTGGAGCCACCGCCAGCTCTACGTCGACCAAAGCCCGCTGTTCCGTGCCGACAAGATTCACACGCCGCTGCTGCTGCTCCACGGCAATGCCGACACCAACGTGCCGCTCATCGAGAGTCTGCAGATGTTCACCGCCCTGAAGCTGCTGGGACGCGAGGTGGCGCTGGTGGAGGTGGAGGGACAGAACCACCACATCACCGACTATGCCAAGCGCGAGAAATGGATAGCCACGCAGATGGCCTGGTTCCAGCGCTGGCTGAAGGATGACCCCTCGTGGTGGGACGCCCTTTACCCCAAGAAGCATCTGTAAAACGAAGGGGAGCCAAATGGATTGCAATCCAATTGGCTCCCCTTTGTTTGTTGTTCAAGAAAACTTAGAACGGAATCTTATAGCCCACGGAGATCTGGAACACGCTGTTGCGGATGCTGCCGTTGCCCTTGTTGATCTTGGCCACGCCGAGATTGTAGCGGGCATCAATCACGAAGTCCGAAATCTCGTAAGAGGCGCCGATGGGCACGCTCAGATCCAATGTCTGCAGATTGTCCTTCACGTCGGTCTCATTCTTGTTCACCTTCCACTTTGCCGAGGCCACAAATGCAGGCTGCAGACCAACCTTCAAGGCGAAGTTGGGAGCCACGTAGAAGTTGGCCAGCAAGGGGATGTTGATGAAGTCGTAGTTCAGCTTCACATCATTGTCGCCGTTGCATCCCTGCATGGAGTACATCAGGCCACCAGAGATGCCCACCAGCGAATTGATCTGATACATCACGTCGGCACCTGCTGCCAGGGCGACCTTCATATTGTTGCCACTAATGTCGCCCGAGAGGTTGGCCAGGTTCATGGCGACTTTGGGAGTGAGCGACCAGGAGCCAGCCTCCTGTTGTGCACTTGCTGTCATGGTAGCAATCATCATGACAACAATCATCATCATTTTTTTCATACACTTAATGTTTTTGATGTGAATAAAATTAGGTTAGGAAAATAATCTTGTTCTGTGCCGCCTCAATCTTTGAATCTTTGTTGATAGGTCTTTTCGGCATTCTCGAAAATCTTTTTGATTTCGTTGTCCATCTTGTCGTAGGTAATGGAACCCGTTTCATCCATCAGCGTCATGTTGTTTCCATTGATACTATAGCTATAGATCTTCGAATTACCATTGGCCGACAGCGTCAACCTTCCTTCCTTGGCAGTGTAAGAGCCAGCATACTCATCTTTGTCCATTTCCGAGATGGTGCCTCCGCTTTGCAGGCCCGTTCCATACACATCATAGTCGATGATGGTGAACTTACCACCCGATGTGAATTTAATCCACTCCATAAAGAGAGAGGTCTCGTCGGGCGATGCGTACATCCAGGCCCAGTCGCCCACAATTCCTTTGTTGCCGCTGCTACCGCCATTAAGGTCTATGCCACCGCTGTCATCATCGTCATCGCCACAGGCCGTGAAGGCCACCATGCACAAGGCTGTCAGGACAGCCATACCCAATAATTGTAGTTTTTTCATTGTTACATTATGTTAGAGTTATACAATAATGACTGCAAAGATACGAAAAGTTGAGCGTTCGACAAAGAAAAACATCAATTTATTATCATGGCAGCGTAAAAAAACTCAATTAATCACCTTGCGCCCCTCCACGATGCGAAGGGCTTTCTTTCCACCGCGAACTTTGCGGCCCTGCAGGTCGTAAGCGCCATTCTCCACCGTTTCTTTGTTCATCAGCGCTGCACTTACGCCCGTAGTGGTGGCGGCAGGCATGAAGATGACCTGACCCAGACTGGCGTTGTCGTGCTGGTGGAACACCACCTTCTCTATCTCCTCCTCTGTCTGCTCGCTCACGTTCCAGGTGTTGCCCTGCGCATACACGGTGTTGGTGGAGTTGTTGTATAGGTCGTAGAGCACGCCACCGTTGCCGTTGTTCACGAAGGTGTTGTTGCCGGGGTTGTAGTCGGGGTCGTTCTCGTCCACGTCGGTGCGTCCCAGGTTGGCACTGGCTCCTCCCACCAGAGTGATGCCCCATAGCGAGCCTTCGATGCGATTGCCCTCGATGCGGGTGATTTGCTGGTAGTAGGGGTCGTAGACGTTGATGCCGCTGCCGCCGTTCATGGGGTTGCTCTCGTGGCAGTTGTCCAGCAGCACGTTGTTGCGGATGATGGCATTCTGCCACAGGTAGGTGGCGATGCCGAAGCGGCAGTTGCTGATGGTGCAGTCCTCGATGAGGGTGTTCAGCTCGCCCGTGAAGCCCACCATGTTGGCCACCACGATGGCACCCACCCTGTCTTTCGTGGGGTCGCCCGCGATGTTGCAGCCCCGCACAGTGACCTGGCTGGCCACGGTGAGGTTCAGCTGGGGTGTGTTGCCGTTGGCCTGTCCGTTGGCATTGAAGTAGCAGTCTTCAATGAGCAGCGGGTTGCGGTAGTTGGCGGCTCCGGCGATGGCGGCCTTGCTGTTGAAGTCGAAGTTGCAGCCGCGCACCTCGAAGGGGGCCAGGTCATAGCCCAAGGTGAGCGCACCCTGGCCGATGGCTCCGTTGTTGTTGTAGAAGCTGCAGTCGGTCAGCTTCAGGCCTTTGCTCGAGGCACCCCGCAAGCCCACATAGTAGAAGATACAGTGCTGAAACTCCACCTGCGTCTCCTCGCTCGTCACCTTAATGCCCACAGGCTTCACGTAGTCGGCATCGTCGTAGGCACTGTCGAAGATGGAGCCTTTCTCCAGCTTGAAATCGGCGTCGCCCTCGATGACGAACAGCACGTCGTCGTCGAACAGCACAGTTACGTCGTCTTCCATCACAAACTTATCGCCGACGGCGATGGTGTCGTTGGCCAGCAGCGTGTAGAACACTTCGCCGTCTTCGTCGTCCACCCATTTCTCCACGCCCGAACCCGCCATCGTCGACAGCATGTCGAGTGTGTAAGTCGTTCCGTCACCAGCCGTCTTCAGTCCTTCTGCGCTCAGTGTCTGGCAGGCGGCGGCCAGCACGAGCATCATCATTGTCTTTTTCATTGTTTAAGTTTTTCTTGTAGTTTTGAGCATGCAAAGGTACAAAATTAGCGGGTGAAACGCAAAAGAAAAACGGTTTTATTTGCCTTTTTCGAGTTGGTGCGCTCCCTTTTCGTGCTGGTGCGCTCGTTTTTTTCGTGCAGGGAGGCTCCCTTTTCTACGCGCAATGGCACGTGCCGAAGGCGCCCCCAAGCCACCGCCTTGGGCCATTGTTCTATTTGTTGTGGCATGCCACAACGCCGCAACGGTAAAGGAAGCGTTTCTTAGCAGGTTTATGTGAGCTTTTGCGCAAGGGCATCGCCTGGCAAAAATTTGGAGCGCGACTTTTTTGAAAAAGTCAACGCCATTTTTCAAAAAGTCGTGCTCTTTTTTTTCAAAAACGACATGGAAGCAAAAAAAACGGCTTTTTCCTTCCTGTTTTCTGTTGTTAATTCGTATCTTTGCACAAGTTTTTATCGCAGATGATACCTATGCGCACACCCCAAGCACTATTGCTGCTGCTGGCCCTTTTGCTCCACGCCCCAACGGCACATGCCGCTGAGCAGCACATCGACGTCACCAACCGCTTCACCGGGCTGTGGAACCAGAGCGAACAGCTGACGGTGAACGACGATGGCACGCTCACCTACATGGCCAAGCGATGGGGCGGCTTGTCGTGCTGGATAGGCGGCAACAGCTGGGCACAGTACGACAGGCTGGTGTTTGTATTCGCCGAGTCAACACCCTGCGACGTGCAGCCCATCATCCTCTTCCAAGACGGCGGCGATGCCGTGTCGCACTACACCGAAGCGGGCGTGATGATGACCGAAGTGGAGCTGCCCGCCGACCGACGGCATGCCATCGCCCAAGTGGCGCTGCAGACAGCTGCCGATGCCACCATCCACATCAGCCGCATCTACTTGGTGCTGACAACCGACGACAACACTCAAGGCGACAACGACGACTCCTACGAGGCCAACGAGGAGCAGGATGCCCGGCTGATGCTCAACGAGCTGATGCAGAGCAATGTGGATTGCGTGATGGACGACCTGAACGATTTCCCCGATTCGTGGGTGGAACTCTTCAACGGTGGCACCACCGCTGCCCGCCTCAGCCACTACCGCATAGGCATCAGCCCCGACTTTGCCGATGCCTGGCCGCTGCCCGCCAAGAAGGTGAAGGCCGGGAGGCGCATCCTGGTCTATTGCGACAAGGAGAGCAAGGAGCTGCATACCAACTTCCGCTTGGAGAGTGGCAAAGGTTGCCAACTCTATCTGTTTCGCGACGGTCAGCTCATCGACCATATTACCGACCTGCCCAAGCAGCCTGCCCCCAACATCAGCTATGGGCGCAGCACCGACGGCGCCAGCGACTGGGGCTACCAGCTGACGCCAACGCCCGCAAAGCCCAATGAGGGCGGCATCTGCGACCACGACCACCTACTGGGCGAGCCCGTGTTCAGCGTGCCAGGCTTTGTGGCCAGTCAAAACCGCTACACCCGTCTGGAACTCTCGCTGCCCGAGGGGTCACCGGCCGGCACCGAGATTCGTTATACCCTCAACGGCACCGAGCCTGACGCCCAGAGCACCCTCTACACCCAGCCCCTGCAGTTCAGCGGCAACAGTGTGGTGCGCGCCCGTCTGTTCTGCCAGGGATGGCTGTCGCCGCCCTCCACCACGCAGAGCTACCTCTTCCTCGGCCGCGAACTCACGCTGCCCGTGGTATCCATCGCCACCAATGGCCAATATCTCGACGGCAGCAGCACGGGCATCTTCGTCAACAACAACGGCGACAAGCGCGTGAACTGGCGGCGCCCCATCAACATCGAGTTCTTCATGGATGGCGAAGACACGTCCAGCACGCTCAACCAGCTATGCGAGACCCGCGTGGCCGGTGCCGCCTCGCGCGGTGCCGCCAAGAAATCGATGGCCATCTACGCCCACAAGCGCTTCGGCACCAAGCGTTTTGAGCATGAGTTCTTCCCCGACCAGAAGCCTGGGCGCTCCGACTTCAAGTCGCTGGTGCTGCGCAATGCGGGCAACGACTTCGACTATCTCTACCTGCGCGACGCCCTGGTGCAGCGCGTGATGGGACTGCATGCCGACCTCGACTGGCAGGCATGGCAGCCCTTCATCGTCTTCATCAATGGGCGGTATTATGGCATGCTCAACCTGCGCGAGCGGGCCAACGAGGACAACATCTACACCAACTACGACCAGCTGGAAGACATCGACCTCATTGAAAACTGGGGCGACCTGAAGGAGGGCACCTGGGATGCCTACAACGAGTTCAAGGACTTCTACCAGCAGACGGGCCACACCATGGCCGAGTATGAGGAGTGGATGGACTGCCGTGAGTTCATCAACCTGATGGCGATGAACCTCTATTTCAACAATTTCGACTTCCCCAGCAACAACATCATCATGTGGCGGCCACGCACACAGGCCACTCCCGATGCCCCGCATGGCGGACGCTGGCGCTGGGTGGCCAAGGACTGCGACTACACGCTCTGGATCTACAATACCGGCCCCGCCGACTACAACATCATTGACTGGCTCTACGACCCCAACTACGACAGCAGTCTCAACTGGGGCAATAGCAGCAACGCCACGCGCCTGTTTCGCCGACTGATGGACGACGCCGATTTCCGCCGCGAGTTTGTCGATCGCTGCGCCATCTACATGGGCGACTTCCTCAACGAGCGCGGCATACGCGCCATCTGGGATCCCATGTACGATCTCATCAAGACGGAATACCCCTACCACCGCGAACTCATCAACAAGTGGTGGCCCAACTACGCCGAGGAGCAGAGCCGCGTGCAGCAATGGGTGTCGCAGCGCACCGAGCAGTTCTATCGGCAGATAGCTACTCGCTACGGTCTGGGCACACCCATCCCCCTCTCCATAGTGTGGACGAAGAGCGACGATGACGATGATGTGGGCATCAGCTTCAATGGGGTGCCCCTCAGCCAAGCCACTTTCAGCGGCAAGTTCTTCAAGAATCATCAAATAGAGTTGCAAGCCCAAGCCGGCAAGTATCGGCAGGTGACGGGCTGGCATCTGCAGCAGGTAGACGCCAGCGGACCGCAAGCCGCCCAGACCGTCCAAGGTCACACGCTCTCGCTCACCATGCCCCAGTGCAACCTCCTCATCATCACCCCCATCCTGGGCGAGGCCTCTGCCATCGCCGCCGTGCAGCACTCCTCATGGACGTGGCATCGCACGGCACGCACCATCAGCATCGAGGATGCCGAGCCTGGCACCCGCATCAGCCTGTGCGACCTGCGCGGCATCGTCCTTGCTCAGGCCACCGCCACCAACGGCCCCGTGGTGCTGCCAGCCACCGAGGGCAAGACCTACGTGTTGCGCGTGGGAGCCGAAGCGGTGAAAATACATTTCTGAAGGCGATGATATTTCATAACAAACTAACAAATACTTATTTACCTATGAAAAAGATTTTTCTATCATTCATGCTGCTCTTTGCAGCAACAGCCATGAGCGCCCAGACGACCATCGTGAAGGGCGACATGACCGGAGAAGGCGACCTCACCGTCGCCGACGTGACCCTGTTGGTGGACGCCATTGTGACCGATGCACCGAAGCAAACCATCAGCGTGGGTGGCGACCCCTACGCCGTTGACAACACGCTGGTGGTGGGCACATGGAATGTGCCCAGTGGCACATGGTTCTTTCTGAATGCCGACGGCACGACCAACTATTCGGGTGCCGCCACCTACAAGTTCCGCCCCTATCAGGGCACGCTCACTCTGTATGATGCATCCGATGTTCCTTTCAAGGCCGTTACCATCAATGAGGTGGCTGCCGACTACCTGTATGTTGTTGAGAATGGCGTGTTCACGAAACATACGAGGCAGCAGTTCAGCGAACATGACTATGTAGACCTCGGCCTACCCAGCCGCACGCTGTGGGCCACCTGCAACATCGGTGCTAATAGCCCCGAGGACTACGGCGACTACTTCGCCTGGGGCGAGACCGAAGCGAAGTCCACTTACGACTGGAGCACCTACAAGTGGTGCAAAGGTTCATATACTACAATGACCAAGTACTGCACCAACAGCGACTACGGCTATAATGGCTTTAAGGACGACAAGGCCGAACTCGACCTGGAGGACGATGCCGCCTACGTGAATTGGGGCCCTGAATGGCGCATGCCGAGCAAAGCACAATTCGACGAGCTCATCAACAGCAACTACACCACTACCACTTGGACCACCCAGAACGGCGTGTATGGTCGCTTGATTACCAGCAAAAGCAATGGAAACTCCATTTTCCTTCCCGCGGCAGGGTACCGCTACAATGATTACTTCAACGATGCGGGCTCGAGCGGTGGCTACTGGTCGCGCACGCTCTACGAGAACGGCCCGGACTACGAGTGGCGCCTGTACTTCGGTTCGTACAGCATCACCACGGGCTACTACGGCCGCTACCGCGGCCTTAGCGTACGCCCCGTGCGAGCCTCAGAATGAGCATCCTCTCCCAAGGCGCACCCTACTCATGTTGTGGGTCGGAGCCTCAGCGGGGGCGCGATGCAGGCCGTCAGGCCGCGCCCCAGCAGAGGTTCAGCGCCACAACATGACCCGGCAAAAATGTACATTTGTGGATGGCCAAAATCTCGTGCCGCTTTTTAAAGTGTACATAGGCCATCTACACACGAGGCATTTAAGAAACGAATTTGAATAATACGCACTAATTTATTTAATTTAAATTCGTGGGCAGAATTATTCACATTATACAAATTCGTTTCCAATATACTATTTACTGAATGAAATTTGATTTTCTTTATGATTCAAATTCGCTTCCAAAGCGCCGGCACGAGCGGGCTGTATGCACCGTTTTCGTCTGCCAGCGCACCGTTTTCCGCCGCCAACGCACCGTTTTCCGCCGCCAGCGCACCGTTTTCCCTTCATGCCCAGCGCCCAGAGTGTGGACACTGTGACATGTGACTTTGTGACATTAAGCACCTCCGCTATGTGTGCGCCCCTCCCTACAATATAACTATATATAAATAATATATAATTATTATTAATAATATATAAAATTCAATACTCTCTTTTTCCTCCCCCCATATTCAATCTCCTTAATGTCACAAAGTCACATGTCACAAAGTCGCATATCTGTGTATGGAAATCAAACCCACCGTCGCGTTTCACGACGGTGGTTATGAGACCCGAGTCGGGGCTGCGCGTCTTTTATGCAATTTATAGAATATTCCTAAATTGACTTGCCCACGCGGACTCCCTACGAGCGTTGACGCTGCGATTCGGGCTTAACGGTTAACCAGCGTGAACTTGACCGTTCCCTGCGGTGCTTCGGCCGATGTGCCTATGGTGGCCACAAAGTCGCCGGGTTCGGCCACCCAGTCGTGGGCGCGGTCATCGTAGAAGCTGAGGGCTTGGCGGTCGATGGTGATGCTCACGGTTTGCGTCTGTCCAGGCTGCAGCATCACTTTCTGGAAGGCTTTCAGCTCTTTCACGGGGCGGGGCAGCGAGGATTTCAGGTCGCTGATGTAGAGCTGCACCACCTCGGCGCCAGGACGGCTGCCTGTGTTGGTGACATCGATGGTGAAGGTGATGTGGTCGTCGGCCGTGAGCTGCTGCTTGTCGGCCCTCATATTAGCCAGACGGAAGGTGGTGTAGCTCAGGCCGTGGCCGAAGGGGAAGAGGGGCTTGCCGGCGCGGGCGGTCTTCTTCGAGCTTTGCAAACGGTCGGTCCAACGGTAGCCCACGAAGATGTCTTCCTTGTACTCCTCGTCGATAATCTTATGGTCGGGACGCCAGGTGCCGGGGTAGCTGCCAGTGGCATGCGCACCGCACTGCTCAAGGCTGGTAAACCAGGTGAAGGGCAGCTTGCCGCTGGGGTTGACCTGGCCTGTGAGCACGCTGCAGAGCGCCTCGCCAGCCTGTGAGCCAATGAACCATCCCTGCACCACGGCGGGCACACGCTGCAGCCAAGGCATGGCCACGGCATTACCCGAGATGTTGACATAAACGAGCCGGGGGTTGGCGGCTACAAGGGCGCTGATGAGCTCGTCCTGACCATAGGGCAGGTCGTACTGCTTGCGGTCGTGGCCCTCGCAGTCCTGGAAATCGCTCTTGTTCAGTCCGCCGAACATCACCACCACATCGGCCTTGCGGGCTTTCTCCACTGCCTCGGCCAGGAGCACGTCGGCAGGACGGTCGTCGCGGAGCGAGCGCCCCACGGTGACGCCGTTGTAGCTCTGCACGGTGTCGCCCACATAGCCGCGGGCGTAGTCGCAAGCGATGCCGTTGCGCTGGCACCAGGCTTGCATGGCATCGAGGGGGAGCACCTCGCGCTGAGCCTTCAGCGACGATGAGCCACCGCCCACGGTCATCATCTTCATGGCGTTCTCGCCCACGATGAGCAAGCCACCAGAAGCCCCCCTTTCGCCCCCCGAGGGGGGCACAATAGCTTTACTGTTGTGCCACTGCTGTATTTTTTCAGGGGTCAGGGGTAGCAGTGGCTCCCCATCCCCTTTCCGCTTGGGGGAGGACAGGGGGAGATTCTGCAACAGCACAATACCTTCCTGCGCAATCTTCAGTGCGGCATCGTAGTGGCTCTCGCTGCAAAGGAAGCCCACGGGGCGCTGGCTGCGCATGGTGGTGCGATAGAAGAGGCGGAGCACACGGCGCACCTTCTCGTCGAGTTCGCGGGTGCCCACCTTGCCCTGGGCGATGAGCTGCTTGTAGGGGCGGGCCATGTAATAGGCGTCGTAGGCATTGGTGGCGCCCATGGTGAGGCCGTCGGTCCAGGTACCAAACTCCAGGTCGAGGCCGTTGGCGATGGCCTCCTCGGTGTTGTGGCAACCGCCCCAGTCGCTGATGACCACGCCGTCGAAGCCCCAGTCGTGCTTCAGGATGGTGTTGAGCATCGTGGCGTTATGACAGTTGTGTTGGTTGTTGTAGAGGTTGTAGGCGCCCATGATGGCCCACGCCCCGCCCTGCTGCACGGCGGCACGGAAGGCAGGGAGATAGATCTCGTGCAGGGCGCGGTCGCTGACAATGACGTTCACCTGGTGGCGATACTCCTCGTCGTTGTTTAGGGCGTAGTGCTTCACGCAGGCGGCCACGCCCTTCGACTGTAGCCCTTGGACGTAGGGCACCACCATCTGCGATGCCAGCAGGGGGTCTTCGCCCATATACTCAAAGTTGCGGCCGTTGAGGGGCGTGCGGTTGATGTTCACGCCAGGGCCCAGCATCACGTTCTTGCCGCGATAGAGGGCTTCCTCGCCCAGGCTCTCGCCATAGAGGCGCGACAGCGAGGGGTTCCAGGTAGCGGTGAGACAGGTGAGGGCAGGGAAGGCCACGCACGAGTCGTTGGTCTGTCCGGCCTGTTCCCACTCGTCCCAAAGCACGTCGGGACGCACGCCGTGGGGGCCGTCGTCGGTCCACAGGTCGGGGAATCCCAAGCGCTTCACGCCGGGCGATGAGAACTTCGACTGCGCGTGGATGACAGCAATCTTCTCGTCGAGGGTCATGCGTCGCAGGGCATCGTCGATGCGCTGTTCCAGCGGCTTTGTCTCGTCGAGATAAACGGGCAGCGACTGCGCAGCGATGCTGCTAACGAACAATGGAAAATGAATAATGAATAAAGAAACTATCAACCGTTTCATTTGCGTTATTTTTATGGTTTACGATTTTAATGCTGGTTGGGGGGAAGAGGCTTTCTATTCCTTGTTTCGCCTATGGGGTTATCTCATGGTTTGGCTGCGCCGCAGGGCCTCCAGATAATAATAGTCGGCATAGTTGATGGGCACATCAATCTCGTCGTGGGCGGGATAGTTGCCGGTGGAGTGCAGCAGCAGGAATCCCTGCATGGTGCGGGGCTGGGGCTGATAGGCACTTTCGAGCGATGCAATGATACGGTCGGCCGTGTCGCGATAGCGTGCTGCCAAGGAAGGTGCGCTATAAGTGGCCAACTCGTAGAGGCCCGATGCGATGATGGCGGCTGCCGATGCGTCGCGAGGAGCCTGGGGGATGGCGGGGTCGCGCATGTCCCAGTAGGGGATGAGGTCTGCGGGCAGGTTGTGTTGGTTGAGGAAGAAGTCGGCAATGCGTTGCGCCTGCTCTAAATAGGATGAATGGCGGGTGTAGCGGTAGCACATGGTGAAGCCATAGAGTCCCCAGGCTTGTCCACGGCTCCAGACGCTCTCGTCGGCCAAACCCTGATGGGTGATGCGCTTGATGACGGAGCCGTCGTCGGGGTTGTAGTCCACCACATGATAGGAGGAGCCGTCGGGGCGGAAGTGGTTCTGCAGCGTCTTGTCGGCGTGGCTCTCGGCCATTTGGCGCAGCCGTTGGTCGCCCGTCAGCAGCGAGGCCTCGAAGAGCAGCTCAAGGTTCATCATATTGTCGATGATGACGGCAAAGCGCCACCGTTCGGGCGTGCCCCAGCTCCAACTGCGTATGCACCCCACTCGTTCGTTGAAGCGCGTGGCCAGCGTGCGGGCAGCCTGTACCACAACATCGCGATAGCTGCGCTCGCCCGTCAGCCGCCAAGCAGTACCAAAGGGGATGTGCATCATAAAGCCCAGGTCGTGGCTGCTGGCATTCCACTGGTTGTCTTGCAGACGCCACGTCTCACCCACGGCTTGGCGACGCCAAAAGTCGTCGTGCGTCCATTGGTACATCTGCCACAGCAGTCCGGGGTAGAAGCCCGAACACCAGTCGCCGATGCCCACCATGCGCAGCGTGCCGTCGGCATTGACACTGCGGGGCATGGTGCCAGGAGTCTTCGTCCTGGCCGTCCGCACCTGCTCCATCTGGAAACGTAACTGCACGTCGGCAGCGGCAAAGGCCTGGTCGGCCACGGTGGGGCGATAGTAGAGCAGGAAGAAACGGTCGGCGAACTGCTTCACCAGATGCTTGTCAACCAGCCGTCGATAGTCTTCGCGCTGCCCATCGAGCAGCCACAGGCGGTAGAGGTCGCGGCACAGTTCCTGCTGCTTGCCCTCCCAGTCGCTAATTTGCTGATGAGGCCATGCCTGCACGTCCTTGCCCAAATACTGCGCCAAGTAGTCGGCGGCTTTCTCCAAAGGAGCGAGCGTCGGCATGGTCGAGGCCTGTCGAGCCAACTGACAGAAGTCGATGCAGTGCTGCAGATTATATTCGGAATAGCCAAAGGCCAGCGTGCGCCACAGCTCATGAGGCTGACTGCCATCGGGGGCTATCTGCTGTTGCAGACGGCGCGAGGGGAAGCTGTCGGTGAGTTGGCGCGCCACCTGCTGGTTGTCCGTGTAGAGGGCGTAGCTCAGCAGCTGCACATCGTAGGCCACGGAGTGGTTGTTGGCTTGGCGGCTCTCCTCAATGCCCTGCTCGCTGGTGAGCATCCACTGGAGGAACTGCGCAAACCAGGCCTTGAGCTGCTGGGCATCGCGGCGGGTGAAGGCTTTCGACTGCTCTAACAGCTTCACGGCACTGAGCATCTCTACAAACGAGTAGCTGTCGATAAGCCCGTAGCAGCGACCACGGCCTCCATTCACGCCTGGCACCATCTGGGCATAGCGCAGGTGGGGGTTCATGCGAGTGTCCTTATTGAGAAACCACGTGCGCAGCAGCTCGGTGGCTTTTTGGGCATAAGCCTCGCGGTCGGTGAAATACCAAGCCAGCGAGAGGGTGGTCACGGCCGAAGTCATCTCCGAGAGGCGGTTGCGGTCGTATTTGTCCAGCTCAGGATTCGACAGCCCGTCGCGGTTCACGTAGGGCAGTCCGTCGGGCTTCGTAGGGTCGGGCCAGAAATATCTCGACAAACTGGTGTAGTCGTGGCGGTCGCCGCTGACGGCCATTGTCTGCTTCTGCATCACCGATGGCGCGGTAGCCAGCAGGGCTTGGTCGGCATCGCCAACCAGGCTACTGATGGCTGCAGCCAACACTGGCTGCTGCGCGTGAGCCTTGGCATAGGCAAGGTGCGACGAGTCCCACAAGGACTGCGCACCTGCCGTTGCCAGGCACATAACGAACTGCATCAGAAGGATGAGCCGCATCGGGAATGACGAGTTACGAATGACGAATGACGAGTTACGAATGACGAATTACTTCACCATCTTCTTGCCACTGCGGACGTAGATGCCCTTCTGTAGATGGCTGACGCGAACGCCGTTGAGGTTGTAGACAGCGTCGTCGGCCTTTGGAGCCACCGACTGGATGGCAGTGATGCCCACGCCGACACCAGCACCCGTCTCGTCGAGTGCCTTCTGGGCCGAGAGGACAGGCGTCTCGCCAGTGCGGTCGAAGACAATCACGAAGGTGTCGCCATCGGTGAGCGGTTCCACCTGGAACACGTTGTTGGTGTCGCTGGCGCCTTCGTTGCGCACGAAGTACTGGTCGCCCTCGCCAGCCTTCACGATGTAGTCCTGCACTTCGCCGCCCCAGCCTTGGCCTTCGCCATAGAACTTGAACGACTGGCCACCGCCAACGCCCGAACCGAGCTGCTTGCCAATGGTGAGCGTCAGGGTGTAGATGTGATCCTTAACCTGAGCCAGGCTCACCGACTGCGATAGTGTGGGATTCCAATTGTTCGACTCGCCCCAGCCGTTGGGGTTGATGGCGTATGAAGGCTTGCCAAACTGGTTGCCACCGTTGGCATACATGGCTCCACCGTTCTCGTAGGTGGCAGCGGCGCCATCGGCGGTCAGCGGATAGATGTGGAAGTACTTGCCACTCATATTGATGCCCAGGTGATAGTTGCCCGTGAGCGCCTTGAAGGTGAAGCTGCCGTCGGCATTCTTCACAAAGTAGTCGGGATTGTAGTAGAAGCTGGCCGAGTTGACGATGTCGGCATCAGGACCATTCTCCACGCGGTAGCTCTTCCCCTGCTCCAGGATACCGTTGCGCTCGTAGCTGTTGCCCACGGCGGTGAGTTCCTCGCCATTGAAAGTGGGCTTCTGCAAACCAGCGCCCGAATACTGCACAGTGACACGGCCGGGAACAGCCTCCACGTCGTTGACGGGATCGCCAAACACCAGGCCGTTCAGGTCGATGGTCAGCGTGAGCGTCTCGCCCTCGCGCAGAGAGCCCTTGATGTTGCCATCGTCGCCACCACGGGTGTAGACCTCATTGCCATCGGCGTCGTAAGTCCATTCGCCCTCGGGATTGTTGATGTAGATGAAGTCGCTGTTGTCGAACACCAGGTCGGAGCCGTGGAACTCGGTGCCCCAACCATACTGGCCGAAGAACTTGAAGTTGACGCCAGTGCCTAACTGCTCGCCCACGGTGAACTTCACCTTATAGATGTTCTCGGCAATCTGTGCCACGGGGATGCTGCCCGAAAGCAGTGCGCTCCAGTTCGAGCTGTTGGCGGCGTAGGTGGGCATGCCCACGGTGTTGTTGCCGATGAGCCAGAGAGCTTTGCTGTCGTTGAAGGTGGCGGGAGCGTCGTAGGTGCCCGGGAAAATCTTCACGTAGTTCAGCGATGGCATCAGCATGATGGTGTAGGGGCCGCTGATGGCGTTGAAGGTGAAGGTGCCATTGCCGTTGGTCGTGGCAAAGCACTCATCGACGAAGGCGGTGCTCAGGTCCATGCCCACCACGCCCTCGTTGCCAAGGGTGAAGGTGCCGCCCTGAGTCAGCGTAGCCTCGGCTACATAGAAGTTGCCCTTCTTGGCCATGTTCTCACCGTTGAAGGTGGGGAAGTCGGAAGGAATGTACTCCTGATAGTCGACGGTGAGCTTGCCCGGCGTAACGTTCATATCGATGGTGACGATGAGCTTGTCGCCCACGCCAAATGCCACGCCGTCGTTGCTGTAGAGGTTGCCGTTGTCGCCCGAAGCGCCGTCCTGACCGCCCACGTGCAACCATGGGTTGTCTTCCATCCAGATGTTGCCCTCTTCCTTACCGGGCAGCACGTCGCCACCCCAGTTGGTGCCCTTGAAGAACTTGAAGTTGACCTGAGCCTCGGAGTTCAGCTCCTGACCGAAAGTAAGCGTGAGACGATAGATGTTGGCATCAATCTGCGGCACGCAGAGGCTGCGGTCGCCCTGCCAGTTGATGGGGTTATTGGCATACGAGGGGAAGCCGATGCTGTTGCTGCCGTTCACCCACAGTGCACGGTTCACGGCCCAGTCGGCGTAGGTGCCTTCGGGGCTGTCGTCAACGGGGCGATACTCGGTCTTGATGTACTTCAGCCCTTCGTCGGCAATGAAGAAATAGGCATACTCAGGCGTCTGATAGCCTTGGAAGGTCCACACGTCGCCTTCTTTGTGGGTGAAGAGGTCGGGCATGACATACCAGCTCTTGTCGGTGCCGGGGAGGATGTAATCCTGACCTTTGACGAGCACGCCGTCGTAGCCCTTCGAGCCGTCGACCACCAGTGCGGTCTGGGCTTGGGCCGTAGTGCTGGCTCCTGCAATGAGTGCCACTGCCAGGGCCATTCGAGTAAACATTTTGTTCATAGTCATCGTTGTTTTTAATGAGTGATTAATAAATATGATTGTTGTTTGTGTTTCTTGCTTCCTTGCGTCCTTGGCTGATGTAGATGCCACGGGCCGACAGCGAGGTGGCCTTGGTGCCACCGAGCGTGTAGTAGGTTGGCGTGGCCATGGCTTGCAGGGCCGACGGCGCGCCCACGCCAGTGGCTTGACCTGCGGGCAGCAACACGCTGACAGCAGCACGTGGCGGCAGGGTGATGTGGAAGCGCTGCTGACCCGTGGCGATATTGGTGCCCAGCTCGCCCTGGTTGGCATTGTAGAGCACCACGGCCATCGTGCCGTCTGGATTGCGGAAGGCAGTGTAGGTCACTCCGTCGTAGTGCCATCCACTGGTGCCTATGCGCACAGCACCAGGGCGCACCACCGCCGAGAGGTGGCAGATGGTGTAGTAGTGCGAGTTGAGCGTATAGTCGCGATAGTTGCTCTCGTCGATGTCTACGGCTCCGTAGCACGTCTGGCAACCACCGTCGAGGTTGGGGCCACGCTGCATGTCGAGCATGAAGTTCCACACGATGGCACCACGGCAGTGCTTGTTCAGCGTGTGCAGACCGATGTTCACCATGCAGTCGGCGAGTGAGGAGTCGAGATGCCGCCCGTTGTTCCATGTGCCAATGGAGGCCTCGGTGAAGAGCAGCTCCTTGTCGGGATAGAGATTGTGGATGACGTTCAGCTCGTCGGTGTGGCCACCATAGTTATGATAGGCAGCGCCCACCACCAGCTCCTTGCCCTCGAAGTCCTTGCCCTCGTACACCTTATATATCTTGGCGGGGTACTGCTGCTCTTCGGGCTTGTTGTCGTAGTTGTAGTTGTGGTCGAAGAGGTAGATGCGCGTCTTCAAGCCAGCCTGCTTCAGCGCCGGAGCCAGCTGCTGCACAAATCCGGCCTGCTCGTTCCATGGCATGTAGAGCGAGGCACAGTTGCCGGGGTTGAGGGGCTCGTTCTGCGGAGAGACGGCATAGATGCTGATGCCCTCGGCAGCAAAAGCCTTGACGAAGCGCACGAAATACTGGGCGTAGGCCTTGTAGTAGGCGGGATTGAGATGACCATCGGTCCAGCTGTCGTGATTGCGACGCTCGGTGATGTTGTTCACCTTCATCCACTTGGGGCATGTCCAGGGGGCGGCGATAATCTTCAGCTGTGGGTTGATGGCCAGCAGTTCTTTCAGCACGGGAATGACGTAGTTGGTCTCGTCGGTGTAGAGGCGGAAGTGCTTCAGCAGATCATCGTCGGGGCCTTTCTCATCGCAGAGCGAGTATTCGGTCGACGAGAAGTCGTTGCATCCCAATGAGATGCGCACATAGCTGGCACCATATCCCTCGGTGGGCGAGAAGGTCTTGCGCAGCAGGACGGCGCGGTCGGCGGCCGTCATCTTTAGCAGGTTGTAGGCCGAGGAGTAGGTGATGGCAAAGCCAAAGCCGTCGACGCTCTGGTAGGTCTCTTCGGGGTGCAACAGCAGAGCGCTGCGCACATTGGTGCTCTCTTCGCCCTGCACCTGGGTGGGTGTGAGCGAGTATTGGCGGGTGCCATCGGTGGTATAGACGGTGGCCACGGGGGGCTGCGACGTCTGCGCCCCTATGGGGCAAAAGGATAAATGAAAGATGACAAATGATAGAAATGTCAGCAACCTTGTTTTCATTCTGTAATGGTTAAAGGGTCGATTTTATTGAACACGGAGGCACAAAGTTTTTATTCTCTGCGCAGCCCTTCATCTCTGTGTCTCTGTGCTCCATATTGTTTTTGCTTTATTGATTAGTTGTTTCGTGTCTTACTCATCCTCCACCTGCCACCACTTGACGCTGAGTTCCGACGCAGGGACGTAGGTGGGGCTTTTATGGTCGGGCAGTGCGATGTGAATGAGATGGTTGCTGCACAGCTGCAGCGCCCGTGCCACCCATGTGCGCGATTGCTCATCGTTGAGCACGATGACCACCAGCACAGTACTGCCATAGCCCACTTGCCCATACGCTTTGGAGAGGCTGGCCACATCGAAGTGCATCTGGCTGTAGCGCGCCGACGAGTGGTTGTCGAGCTGTCCGTCGCGCTGCGTGCCATAGGCGCTCACGGGATGCAGCTCCACCGTGCGCCCACCGCGCTCATAGCTCACGGTGGGGGCATAGGTGTTGCTCACGTCGACCAGTGGCGCCTTCGTGCCGTCGGGCAGGATGGTGCGGTCGGCCTCGCGCCCTGTGGCATAGTCGAAGTTCACGTCGGCGGCGTAGAACAAGTAGACGTTGCCGTGGGGGGCCTGCACGTTGGCTCCTGTCACAGTGAGGTCGAGCGTGCTCACCGTGGGCAGCTGCTGCGCTTCGTCGCTGTCGCCACAAGCCACCAGCATCATGAGCAGCGCCAGCAGCAGCGTAGTCCTGCCTGTCGTCTTCATCTTACTCACGTCCTGGGATGGGGGTGAAAGTCTCGCTGACGGGGATGGAGAGGTTGCCGAAGCCATCGATGGTATAGACATCGAACTCGTAGCCCTGCAGCTCCAGTCCGCTGATGGTGTACTCCGTCACCACCTGCTGTATGTCGTAGGTCTGCACGTCGTCGGCCGTCTTCTTGGCCAGGATGCGGATGGCCTTCACGCGGTGGGTGTCGTCTACGATGTCCCAGCTCAGCGTCAGCGTGCCCGATTCGGGCGACACGGCCTTCAGGTTGCGCACGGCCGGCGAGTAGGTGGGCACGTTGGCCAGGTAGTCGGCGTAGTTGTCGTCCATGTCCTTGCAACTGGTGGTCATGGCGATGCCGCAAGCCACCACGCAACCACACACAAAGTATTTGATGCTCTTGGTAATCATATTATTTATCGTCTAAATGATACAAAAATCTTGTCGTTACTTCTTTCTCACGCTGGCAGCAGCCTCTTTGGCTGCCAGCTCCTCGGGACTGACGAGCACGGCTCCGTAGAGGTTCAGCTCGGAGAGTCCCGACACCTGGCGCTTGGAGAGATCCCAGTTCTCCACCATGCGCACCCGCAGATAGCGCACCGAGTCGGTCATCTCGTCCAGTTCCCACTCATGGCCGTCGAGCGCAGCCTGGTAACTCTCGTTGGTGGGCATGTAGACATTGGTCTTGCCCAGATATTCGGGATTGGTCCAGTATTGGGGCAGCGCGCCAGCAGTGGAGTTGGTGGCGATGTCGCAGTCTTTGATGAGGAACCAAGCATCCTCGTCGAGGGTCATGGCCCCGAAGAGCTTGAAGTGCTTCAGGTTGGTGGGCTGGTAGTAGTCGTAGTCGTCGCTGACACCTTCGGTCTGGTTGGCGCCCGAATAGGGCTGGTCGCCATAGTGATAGGCACGCTGCCAAGCCTTCAGTCGCGAGATGCTCACCACCTGGTGCATGTCCACCACCACGTCCATCTGCTCGGTGTCCCAAGGCAGGGCTGCTCCGTAGGTGACGCTGCTGTGGCTGGCATCGGTGGCTGCATAACCATGGTAGCCGCCGGCCTTGCTGTCGATGATGCCGTCGAAGAAGGCGGCGTTCACATTGTCGTCCCAAGCGGGTTGCAGGGTGGTGAGCTTGGGCACCAGCGTCCAGATGTATTGCTTCACAGTGCCGCCCTTGGGGTCTTCGCGCTCCTCAAACTTGCGGAACTCAGCCTCGGGGGGCACGCTGTAGGGTGCACGTGCGCTCTCCACCGTCTTGTTGCCCTGCGAGTCTTCCACACGATAGGTCACGTCATAGGTGCCCTCGAAGAGTCCGCGCACGCGGCTCTTGGCGTTGCGCATCTTGCTCACCAGATAGCGGGTGCGGGTGACACCCTCGGCATCGGTGTAGGTCACCACCACATAGACGGGCTTGCCCACAGTCTTGTCGTCAATCTCGTCGGCATTGCTCACATCGGCGCCCACGGGGTTCTCCCACAGCACGGTGAAACCGCCGGGCATGGGATGGATGGTGAGGTTGTCCTTGACAATGTTGATGTAGGAGCGTCCCGGCTGCACGTTGATGATGGTGGCAGCGGTCTCGCCACCCCATTTGTCGACGGCAGAGACAGCGATGGGATAGGTCTTCGTTTCGTCGGCCAGGCCGTCCACCTCGACTTTGTTGTCGTAGATGCTGGCAGCATGGCTCACCTTCTTCCCCAGGGAGTTGGTGTAGGAGGCTTTGATGTAGAGCAGGTCGTTGCTCTCGGGTGCCTGATAGGTGATGATGGCTCCACCCATGGTGGGTTCGTAGCTCAGGTTGCTGACGGCGGTCAGCGACGTGTCGTCATCATCGGAGCAGGAAACCAGGGTTACGGCAATGCCGCAACATACTGAACTTGCAAGGAAAAGCTTAATTATCTTGTTCATAACTTTCAGTTTTCAATTTTCAATCTTTATAGTTTGCAGTCCTCAGAGGAGAGGGAAACACGGAACGATGCTGAGCGCACCGTGTGCTCTGTGGATGGGTTCAACGCTTAATAGCCGGGATTCTGCACCAGCAGCGGATTCTTCACCAGCTCGTCGGTGGGAATGGGCCACAAGTAGTTGCGGGTGGTGAACACATGCAGCAACTGTGGGTCTTGGCGGCGCTGGTAATAGTCCTGGGCGGTGGTGCCATCGGCATTCCACTGGTAGATGTTGGTGTTGAAGTATTTCGAGCCTTCCAGCCAGCGGCGCACATCGTCGTGGCGATAGCACTCGAAGGCCAGCTCAGCGGTGCGCTCCTGCTTGATGATCTGGCGCATACCGTCTTTCGTGGTATACATATTGGGATGCTTGGCATTGGCCCAAGCCTCTTCCACGGTGGGCACACCAGCTCGCGAGCGGATGCTATCGAGCAGGTTGAGCACGTCCTGCTGGCGAGCCTCGCCATAGACCTCGTTGAGGCATTCGGCATAGCTGAGCATCATCTCGTTGTAGCGGATGATGGGCCAAGGATAGAGGGTGATGGTGCCGTTGCCCTGTGTGTCGGGGTGCATCAGCTTGCGCAGGAATACGCCGCTGGTGGGCACGTCGATATCGTTGTGGCTCTGACGGCCGTTGGCTTCCTGGTAGCGCATCTTCAGATTGTAGAGCGTGCCGTAGCCCCGCACTCGAGAGCGGTCGAAGCCGATGGAGGCATAGAATCGCGGCTCGCGGTTCATAAACATATAGGCCGTCTGCTCACCCACCTGTGCAACGGTGTTGTGGTCGGCGGTAATGGTCACAATACTGTCGCGATGGACATAGTCGAAAGTGGGGTCTTCGTCAAGGGGCAGACCGTTCTTGGTGTAGAAGAACTCCGTGGCATTGAGCGTGGGACCAAACCACTGCCAGGCATCGCCGGTGCTGGTGGCAGCCGAACTCTTGTAGTTGATGGAGCGCTGCACATTGTGCCATGAGTACCAGCTCTCAGCTGTGCGCGAAGCACCCCAGATGACCTCTTCGTTCCACTTCGTCACCATGGCATACTGGTAGTTGTACATATAGGGCAGACGGATGCTGTCGTTGCGGAAGTTGCGGGCATCGACGGTCTTCGAGTAGTCGCTGGCGGGATAGCGATAGAGCTTCACGCTCAGCTGGGCGCACATCTTCATGGCCTCTTCATAGGCTGCCAGCGCGCGCTGCCACTTCTTGGCCTCCAGCTCCTTGTCGTCCTGCGGGAAGAGCTTGGTGCCGTCCTTGTTCTCCAATGAGTAGTAGAGGGGGTTGTTGTTGAACAGCGGGCTGGCGGCATAGAGCAGCACCTTGGCCTTCAGGCAGCGATTGATGAGCTGGTCGATGCGTCCCAGCTCGGCGGTGTTGATGATGCGTATGGGCAGTGCGTCGACACTCTCGTCGAGCAAACCCACGATGTAGTTCACCACCGAGTCAACGGGCACGCGCACCAGCTGGTTCTCGGCTGCCGAGACGTCGAGGGCGGTCTCCTTGTCGACAAGGGGGATGGCTCCATACTGCGTGAACAGCAGGAAGTGGTAGTAGGCCTTGAGGAATGTCACCTCGGCGCTCCATCGCGATATCTCGCTCTGCGTCATGTCGGGCACGCGGCCGATGTTGTTCAGAAACGAGTTGCAGATGCGCAAGGGGATGAAGAGCGATGCCTCGCAGGGGGCATGCTCGTACCAGCTGGCGCCCGTGTCGCCATACCAGTAGCTCATGATGGGCCTGTCGGCGCTGATTTTGCCCAGCATGGCGTTCTTGCCGTCGGTGACGCGGTCGATGCCCATAATCATTTCGTCGCTCATCCCCAGGAAGGAGTAGGTGTTGTCGAATTCGGGCAGATAGTGGTAGCAGGTGGCCAAGGCGTTGTAGGCCGTCTCCTTGCGGTTGTAGATGGCCGACACCTCCTGGGTGTTGTCGGGGACTACGTCGAGGTAGTCGCTGCAGCTTGTGATGGCTGCTGTGATACAGCAGCATACGGAACAGGCGGCAAATATGTTGTTGATCTTCGTCTTCATGATTGATAACTCTTAAATGCTATTCTTATTTATTGAACTGTTAGAACTCCACGTTCAGTCCTACGTTGTAGACGCGCTGCGTGGGATAGCCAATGCCATAGCCGCCCATTTCGGGGTCCCACAGTTTGAAATCGCTGATGCAGAAGAGGTTGTTGCCCGAGGCAAAGAACCTGATCACCTCGAAGCCCAGCTTCTTGGTGAACTTGGCGGGCAGCGAATAGCCCATCTCCACGGTCTTCAGGCGGAGGAACGAGCCGTTGCGCAGCCACCAGGTGCTGTTCACCGTGTTGTTCGAGCGGATGCTGGTGGAGAGTCGGGGCCAGAAGGCGTGCGGGTCGGGGTTCTCCTCGCTCCAGTAGTTGCCAGCCACCAGCTTCAGGGCATTGCGGTGAGCGGCGAAAGGCTCGATGCTGCTGGGCTGGATGAAGAACGACGAGTGGGCCGAGCCTTGGAAGAAGAACGAGATGTCGAAGTTCTTATAGCCCGTGGAGGCGCCAAAGCCGTAGATAATCTCAGGGTCGGTGGGGTAGCCGATGGCCACCTGGTCCTTCACGTCGATGATACCATCTTGGTTCACGTCGATATACTTGATGTCGCCAGCCATATAGTCGCTGTTGGGCACCAGACCGAACTGGCGTGGCGAGTTCTCCACGTCGTTGGCGTCGATGAACAGTCGCTCGGCCACGTAGCCCCATTGCTGGCTGAGGTTGTAGCCCATGCGGTTGCGCCACGATTCGGGGTAGATGATGTCGCCGCCGCTGATATACTCGCTGGTGGCGTAGGTGAAGTTGAAGCGCGTCTGCAGCCACCAGTCGCGCGTGATGCTCCAGTTGATGTCGAACGAGGCGTCGATGCCATGGCTACGAGCCTTGCCCATGTTGGCATAGATGTCGGCAGTGGCACCCATCGTCAGGGGCACGGCTTGCATGCGCTGGTAGATGTCGTCGCGGGTCTCGCGGAAATATTCCACTTGGATGTTGGCCTTGCCCAGCAGGTCCACCTCCACACCATAGTTCTGTTTCTTGGCAGCCTCCCAGCCAATCTTCGAGTTGGCATAGCGGGTGATGCTGTAGCCGTCGTAGACGGTGCCGAAGCTCTCGCCCCAGCGGTAGCCGGTGCTGGAGTTGCTGGTGTTCACGTCGCTGAGATAGTAGAATCGCTCGTTGGTGCCCATGATGTTGTCGTTACCCACCAATCCGTAGCTGGCCTTGAACTTCCACATGGGGAAGATGTCGGCGAGTCCCCAGTCGCTCCAGAACTTCTCGTTGGAGATGATGTAGCCCACGCCGATGGAGGGGAAGAAGCCCCAGCGGTGGTTCTTGTCGAACTTCTCCGAGCCGTTGTAGCCGAAGTTGGCCTCAAGGAAATAGCGGTCGGCATAGCTATAGGTGAGACGACCGGAGAGTCCCATGGTGCGGATGGGCAGCGAGCCGAAGGCGCCACCGGCATTGCCGCGCAGCTGCTCCTTCTGCTGGCCCACGAGCATGGCCGACAGCGAGTGGTCGGCAAACGTGCGGCTCCACTGGGCAGCCACCTCAAAGTAGTAGGAGCTACTGGTCGACAGGCTCTGGTCGGGATTGCTCAGGCGGTCGGTGCCCTCGCCAATCTGGTTCAGGCTGTATTTGGTGCCCAGCTCCGACACGTTGGTCACCAGGGCGTAGTAGAACGGTGTCATTCGGCGGGTGTTGGTGTTGGAGCCAGTGGAAGAGAACGAGGCCAGTCCGCGCACCGACAGGCCTGGCGTCAGCATGCCCAGGTCTTGCTCGATGGTGAAGATGCTGTTGCCCGTGTAGCTGAAGGCATCGCTGTAGCCCTGCATCATCTGGGCGTAGGGGTTGGGATATTGCGCGCGCTGTCCGGCGTTGCCATAGAGCACATGGTCGGCATAGTACCACGTGTTGTCAATCGACTTGTCGTAGAAGGCGGGGAAGTCAACAGGGTTGGCGCGCATGATTTGGTCGAAGAGCGTCGTGGTGCTCACGGCAGGGGTGTTCGAGCGGTCGAGCAGCGAGTACACCTTCACCGAGGCTTTCGTGGTCTTCGTGAGGTTCACGTCGATGTTGGCGCGGATGTTGTAGCGGTTGATGCTGATGTTGTTGTTGTAGTTGTTCACCGAAGGCACCTTCAGCAAACCGTTCTCATGGGTATAGGCGGCCGAGAGGTAGTACTGTGCCACCTCGCCGCCACCCGAGGCGGTGATGGTGGCCTTGGTGTTGATGGCTTGGTTCTTGAACATCATGCCATACCAGTCGACATTGGGATAGAGCATGGGGTCGGTGCCGGCGGCGGTGTTCTCAATCTTCTCCATCAGATAGGCGTCGCTGGTCAGACCTTTTGTATCGCGCGTGCGCTGCGCGTAGTTATATAGGTTCATGTAGTCCACGCCATCGAGGAACTCCAGAATCTTCGTCGGGGTCGAAATCTGCGTCTCCAGGCGGGTGGTGATCTTCATCTTGCCCTTGCGACCGCTCTTGGTGGTGACGAGCACCACGCCGTTGGCACCCTTCGAACCGTAGAGAGCGGTGGCCGTGGCATCCTTCATGATGCTGAAGCTGGCAATGTTTTCGGGTTCCAGGCGAGCCAGGTCTTCGGTCGACATCTCCACGCCATCGATGAGAATCAGCGGACCTGCCAGCGCGCTGTTGATGGTGGAGACACCACGCACGAAGAAGTTGGCATTGTCCTTGCCTGGCTCGCCCGAGCGCTGATAGCTGATAATGCCAGCGATGCGGCCAGCCAGCGTGTTGGTCAGGTTGGTCGAGGGGGTCTTCAGCTCGGCGGGGTTAATGGTCTCAATGGAGCCTATCACCGAGTTCTTCTTCTGCTTGGCAAAAGCCACCACGACGGTTTCTTCGAGCGTGTTCTCGTCTTCGCGCATCACCACGTCGATCACCTCGCGGTTGCCCACATATTCTTTTTGGGGGGTGAAGCCGATGTAGCTGAAGGTGATGGTGTCGGTAGGGTTGGCGGTGATGGCGTAGCGGCCGTCGATGCTGGTGGTGGTGCCGGCGGCTTCCTTGCCCTTCACCACGACACTCACGCCGGGGAGTTCCGTGCCCTCGGCGTCGGCCACCTTACCTTTCACCAACCGTTGCGCTTGCGTGGGCAACGAACCCGCCAGCATCGCAACGAAGGCGAACAATAAATGTGCAGACTTTCTTGTCATGTCGCTAAAGTGTTTATTAGGTTGATAAATGTGTTTCGTATTCAATGGTCGATAGTTGCTGCGTTTGCAAGTGCAAAGTTAGGTAAAAAAATGACATGAGTCAACTGTATCAACAAACCAATATGGACAAATATGGGCATCAGAAAAACACTAATCGCTAATACTCAGCCATTTGACGCTTTTGAAGGGGCAGAAAAAATATGGACGTTCAAGCGGATGATATACTGGCGAAACGAGGCCGACGGCCACTTTTTGAAGGCCGCGAAGCCCCTGCGCGAAGAAACTCTATCGCACGCGAAAATTTGGAGCGCGACTTTTTTCAAAAAGTCAACGCCAAAAAAAATTTGGTAACGCTATTTTTTTGTCCCAGGCCGTGGGATTTTTTTATGTGCTGACTCATTTGCCGTAGGGACGGACATTGTGTCCGTCCGCAAGCAGAAATAGTTACTTCTACAACTCTGGACAAACTTGGGGGGCCTTCCCTACGGTGCTAACGGGGCTTGACTCATGGCGCTGACAGCCCATATTGCCGCCACACCATGCGACCACTTAACAGCCGATGGCTCAGGACGTTGATTCTTTCGCCATCGGCCCTACATCCATATTTCCTGCCATATCTGCTGTGCCGTGTCGAAGAAAAAGGCTAACTTTGCAACAGAATTAATGACACAGCACACAATATGAGAAGACACATTGTTACTGCCATGATGATGGCATTGCTGGCGACGACGCTGACGGCACAGACGGGCAGTGGACTGTCGACCACGCGCCAGGAGTCGGGCTTCGTGCCCGAGGGCTATCAGCTCGACTGGAGCGACGAGTTTGAGGGCACCGAACTGAACACTCAAGACTGGAAATTCGAGATTCAAGACCCAGGCTGGGTGAACAACGAGTTGCAGCGCTATGTGGGCAAGACCTACAAAGGACAGAAGGTGGTGTTCGTCGGCGACGACCACCTCACCATCCGGTGCCAGAAAATCGACGGACAGGTGGTGAGCGGACGCATCAACGCACGCCCATCCACAGGCTGGCGCTACGGCTATTTCGAGGCACGCATCAAACTGCCCAAGGGAAAGGGCACATGGCCCGCCTTCTGGATGATGCCCACCAACGTGGACTGGAGCACCAACCCCTGGCCGCGATGTGGCGAGATTGACATCATGGAGGAGGTGGGCTACCATGCGGGGTATGTGTCGTCGAGCATACACTGCGACGCCTACAACCACACGAAGGGCACGCAGAAGACGCACGAGATGTATATGCCCACCGCCGAGGACGAGTATCACATCTATGGACTGGAGTGGACAGCCGACCGACTGACTTTCTACGTCGACGGGCAGCTGCAACTGCAGTTCAACAAGGAGAGCGACGACCACGCCGTGTGGCCCTTCCACTATGCCTTCCACCCCATCCTCAATCTGGCTTGGGGAGGCTCATGGGGCGGCGCACAAGGTGTTGACGAGAGCGCCCTGCCCGCCGAGATGTTGGTGGATTATGTTCGCGTGTACAAGAAGCCCATGCCCGCCACGGCCAAGAAGGTGGTGGCCTACGTCACGTCGTGGAGTTCCATCCCCGTAGACCCGATGGTGATGACCCACATCAACTATGCCTTCGGCGGCGTGGGCGACGATAGCCGCGTGTATGTCGACGGCACCAACCGCTTCCGCCAGGTGGTGGAGCTGAAGAAGCAGAACCCCGCACTGAAGGTGCTGCTGAGCATCGGCGGATGGGGCCGTGGCAAGTTCACGCCCATGGCGGCAAGCAGCGAGAAGCGCCAACTCTTCGCACAGTCGTGTCTGGAGTTCTGCCAACAATGGGGCATCGACGGCATCGACATCGACTGGGAGTTCCCAGGCAGCAACTCAAGCGGCGAGGCATCGCCCACCGACGAGAAGCAGAACTACACCCTGCTGATGCGCGACCTGCGCCAAGCACTGGGCGACACGCTACTGCTCACCATGGCATCGCAGGCGGGAGCAGGATACTACGACTTCAAGGCGTGCATGCCTTACCTCGACTTTGTCAACGTGATGACCTACGACATGGCATCGCCACCCAACCACCACTCGGCACTCTACCGAGGCGGACAGGTGGGCAAGGGATGGATGGTGGCCACGGAGGCCATCGAAGCGCACTTGAAGGCGGGCGTGCCAACTGACAAGCTGGTGATGGGGCTGGCCTTCTATGGCAACGGCAACGCCGACGGAAGCGGCTCGGCAGGACAAATCAGTCTGCAGGAGATTGAAGACGGCATCAGAAGCGGCAAATGGACCGACCACTGGGACGACGTGGCGAAGGTGCCCTACGTCACCAACCAGCAGGGGCAGTTCGTCTATGGCTACGACAACCAGCGCTCGCTCACCATCAAGTGCCAGTACATCGTAGACCAAGACTTGGCGGGAGGCATGTATTGGGAATATGCCAACGACAACAACATGGGCACCGAGCGCAACACCGTGTACGACTGTTTGATAGGCAACGCCACGCAGAAGGACAACCTCTACTTAGGCGACACACGGATGGAATACACGGGGCGCAACACCTACACCGCCACCCTCGCCCTGCAGCAGGGACAGACCTACGCCGTCACGGGCGACAAGACCATGACGAGCGACAGCTGGTACTACGACCCAGACTTCTTTGAGCCAACAGTCGATGGTGCCTACCGTTTTCGCGCAATCAGCGGCGACTATGAGGTGAAAGCCGACTTTGGCAACCAGTGCTTCCGCGTGACACCCCTCGGCAACGACGGACAGCCACGGCGCTACAACACAAGCGACGGCACGGGCTGCATCTGGCTCATCGGGGCCGCCAACAGCGTGGGCAAGCCAGCCTACGACCCTGAAGGAGGCGACGGATGGGACGAGAGCCAAGCCCTGCCCCTGGCAGCCATCGCCCCCCACCGCCACCAAATCACCTTGGAGACAGGACGACAAATCAGTGCTGGACAGGTGAACTTCAAGTTCTTCCACCAGCCCGCCTTCGGCAACGGCGCCGCCGATGAGTTTCGTGCCGTCGACGGGCCTTGTCTGCTCAGCCTCGCAGACGACTACTATGCCATCGGCAATGGCACCGACGGCCACGACAACGGCAACATCTATCGCAAGAGGGCCATACGCCTGAAGCAGACGCTGGTGTTCACCATCGACACCACCAACCCAACGGATGCCGTGCTCACCATCAACAACCTCACCACGGGCATCAGCCATCTGCAGCGCACCGCCAACGACGACACCCGCCGCTACGACCTCAGTGGCCGCCCGATGTCGCACCGTCTTCCCGCGCGAGGGCTTTACATCCAGTCCCACAAAAAGCGAGTAGCAATCAGCAATTAGCCGTTGGCAACACCCATCCACCCCATTTTCCCCCATTCACCCCATCCACCCCATGAAAAAAATTCTCTCCCTTCTCTTCCTCCTCTACGTCCTCTCTTCCTCTGCCACCACCCGCGTACTGGTTCTCGCCGAGCGGGGCGGGCTGCACGAGCCTTTCACCGCTCGCGGCCTGCAGTGGCTGGAGCAGAACAAGGAGCGGCTGCACCTGCAGCTCACCATCGTCAACGATGCCATCAACCTGGCCAAGGGCGACATCGCACGCCACCAACTGATTCTGCAGCTCAACCACCCGCCCTACGCCTGGAGCGAAGATGCCAGCAAAGAGTTTCAGCAGTACATCGACAATGGCAAGGGGGGCTATGTGGGCCTGCACCATGCCACCCTGCTCGGCTCATTCGACGGCTACGGGCTGTGGCAGTGGTTCAGCGACTTCATGGGCGGCATCGTCTACAAGAACTACATCGCCCAGAAGTGCGACGGTACCGTGCAGGTGGAAGACCCCACACACCCCGTGATGCAAGGCGTGGCCACCACCTTCGTCATCCCCGACGACGAATGGTATATCTATGAGCAGAACCCGCGCCGCAACGTGCACGTGCTGGCACATGTCGACGAGGCGAGCTACACCACCGACACCGACATCCGCATGGGCGACCACCCCGTCGTCTGGACCAACACCGCCAAGCCCGCACGCAACGTCTACTTCCAGTTTGGCCACAGCGCACTGCTCTGGGACAACGCTGCCTTCCTGCAGCTATTCGAGAACGCCATTCGATGGGCGGCTGGCACCACGACAGAACATCCATAAGAATCCGTTGCTCAAATAAAAACAGAATGATGAAACGTATTATCCCCTATCTTCTTTTCGTTGTTTTGTGTGGGCAGTTCACTCCTGCCTGTGCACAAGACTATGCCCGTGAACCCCGATTCCGCGCCCTCGTCTATTGGGAACCGGGAGCCGAAGAGGCACACGTGCAGTTCGACAAGCAGGCGATGGAGTTCCTGCACAAGCTGACTTACGGCGAGGGGTGGATAATGGACCGCACCACCTCGCTGGCGGGCTACACGCTGGAACGGCTGAAGCAGTATAGCGTGGTGATTGCACTCAACGCGCAGCCTCATGCACCCGAAGAGCGACAAGCCTTTGAAGAATATATGGAGCAGGGAGGGGGCTGGCTGGGGTTCCATGCTGCCGCCTACAACGACCGCAACACCCACTGGCCTTGGTTCAACAAGTTCTTGGGATGTGGCACGTTCTACTGCAACAACTGGCCACCACAGGCAGCCCTCGTCTGTTGCGACACACAGCAGAACCCCGTCACCAGGTCGCTGCCCGCCGAGTTCGTGGCACCGCCCAGCGAGTTCTACCAGTGGCAGCCATCGCCAAGGGAGAACCCCGACGTGGAGGTGCTGCTGAGCATCTCGCCGAAGATGTTTCCCTTCGGCATCAAGGACATTGTACACGGCGGCGATTTCCCCATCGTGTGGACCAACAAGAACTACCGCATGGTGTATCTGAACATGGGGCACGGCGACGAGGGATTCATCGACGCCACGCAGCAGCTGCTCTTCACCAATGCCCTGCGATGGGTGGTGAGCCGCGACCCCAAGAGCAAACTCCTAACTCCTCACTCCTAACTCCTCACTCCTCAGCCCTATCTCCTTCACCATCCGCTCAAATTCGTCGCGGTTGCCAGCGGCCTTGTTCTTGATGCGGGCGCGATAGGCATAGATGGAGTTGGGGCTGTAGTGCAGGAACTCGGCAATCTTTGAACTCTCGTCGATACCCAGACGGATGAGCGCAAAGATGCGGAGGTCGGTGTTCAGGCGATGTCCCTCGGCGGGCGTAATCTGCTCGTTGGGGCGCAGCAGACTGTTGAAGTCGGCAACGAAGGTGGGGAAGAGGTGCAGGAACACCTGGTCGAAATTATCGAAGAGCTCCTTCAGCTCGTCCTCTTTCAGCTGCTCCGACCCAGTCATGCGCAGCAGGTCGGCATGCTGGCCTGCCTTCAGCTTGCGGTTCACACGGATGCGATAGTTGTCGAGCTTGTCGATATAATCCGAGCACATGTTGAGGAACTTGCCGATGTATTCGTCTTTCACGCGATTGGAGTCGTTCAGGTGGAGCACGGCCTGGCGCAGCTGGCCATTGATGTCCGAGAGCATCCGGTTGGCCTCCGAGAGGTTGTCGTTCTTCACCGACAGCTGCCCGTTGAGGGCCGACAACTGCCTATTGGCTGCTGCCAGCTCGCTCTCGGCCACGGCCAACTGTTTGCGCTTCTTCGACACATAGAAGAGCAGGCACAGCAGCACCACGGCCAGCAAGCTGATGGCGCCTATCGTCCAGCGCAGGTTGCTGTTGGCTTGGTGCAGGTTGGCTTTATACTTGTCGTTGATGCGGGTCAGGATGGGCGACACCAACCACGAACGCATGTGGGGACTGAACTGCGAGATGCAGCCCCACGAGAAGTCCATGTAGCGATAGGCGCGGTCCAGGTCGCCGTCGTCCTGCATGATGGAGTTGGCCAAGCTCCATAGCGCCGACTGATCCATGATGGCCTGGCGGATGTCGGTGAGCGCCGACTGTATGAGCCAGTAGCGCTGCATCGTCACGTCGCCCTTGCGCTTGTAAATCTCCGATCGGAAGAAGGCCATGATGGCATAGTCGCGCGTGCCAGGCAGCACCTTTGCCAGCCATTGGTCGCTAAAGGGCAGCGCCTCGTCGGGGGTGCCACGGTTGTTGAGCATGCGCGACATCAGCTCAGCATAGGCCGCCGACTCATGGGGCAGCAGGGTGAGCAGCGTGTCGCGGATGGCGTTGGCCTTAGAATGAAACTGCTGACTCAGCTCGGGGTCGTGCGAATAGAAGCCCATCTCGCCATAGAGATGGTTGCGCCCAGAGAGGTACAAGAGGCGCGTCGCGCTGTCCATCTGCTCGATGGGTATGCGGTTGTAGCGGATTTCGGCCTCGGAGTAGAAGCCCGTCTCCGACAGCTGATGAGCCATCGCCAGCTCGCTCTGCGACACCAGGTCGCCACGATTCATACGGCGGGCCAACTCCAGGCAGCGCTGCAGATAGGACAGCGTGGAGTCGCTCACGAAAGCCACGTACTCGCGATACAGGCTCCATGAGAAGCGGTAGCGCTCTTCATCGTCGCGGCACGAAGCGTACTGCTTCTTCAAGATTTCGATGGCATCGGTCTTCTGCTTCTGGAAGATGGCGGCAGAGTCGATGGCGGCATCCAGCTCCTTATAGAGCGGGCGCAAATCCACCTGCTGCTGGCCAAAGACAGGGAAGCACCAGCAAAAAAGGAATATGATGAAAGCCGTTTTTCTCATACAGGTTAGCTATTCAGTTTGCAAAGATAAGCATTTTTTTTCATCCGACAAGAATTCTTGTCAAAAAAAACCGCCATTGGAGTTGCGTATATGCCGACAAATGCCTACCTTTGCAGATTGTAATGACAATCTCATTCAAACAGAACCAATTAAAACCCCACTGAACATGAAAAAAGTTTACCTGGCACTGATGTGCATGGCAAGCCTCGTCATGACGACGGCTTGCGGAGGCGACAAGAAAGCCGACAAGGCTGCCGACACCGAGAGTGAGAACACCGAGATGACCACCGACAACGAGCAGGCCGAAGAGCAACAGGCAGAAGAGCAGGAGCAGGGCAATGACGAGAGCGTGCTGCTCACTCCCGACAAGGCCGAACTGCTCAACCTCATCGACCTTTACAAGAATGGCGACTTCAAGCCCGCCGCCAACATCATCTTCGTCGACACCCTGAAAGGCGAGACGGCTGGCGAGCTGCCCTCGAAGTGGGACGTCAAGGAAGGTAGTGCCGAGGTGGGCGAGGCCTTGGGACACAAGTACATCGTTCTCTCGGGCGGTTGGTCAACCCTCTTCCCCATGGTGGGCGAGGGCAGCAAGGACTACCTCCCCGACAACTTCACCTACGAGTTTGAGTTCCTCTTTGGCGGGGACGTTGTTTTTGAAGTGCAGAGCTATAATGCTGAAGAAGTCGGCATCGGCACCACACGCTTCTGGCCCGACGGCATGGAATGGAACTATGAGAAGACCGACGAAGAGGGCATCCACGGCGACAAGGGCGAGCTGCACAAACTGCTGAACAGCAAGGGATGGAACCACTTCGCATTGAGCTTCAACAAAGGCAACCTGAAGCTCTTCATCAACGGTAAGCGCGTGGCCAACCTGCCCAACATCATGCAGCCTGGCTATATCACCATCGTGGGCAGTGGTGCCAACGGCGAGAGCCACTTCATCAAGAACGTCTGCATACGCAAATGAAGAATGAAGAGTGAAGAATGAAGAGTGAAGAATCGGCTTGTGCCGTCAGATGTGCGGTAGCAAATTCTTCACTCTTCATTCTTCATTTTGAAAGATTGTTCAACTTAAACCCTTTAATATGAATAAAAGACTATTGTTAGGCGATGAAGCCATAGCCCTGGGTGCCCTGCACGCAGGATTGTCGGGCGTGTATGCCTATCCCGGCACACCGTCTACCGAGATTACCGAGTTCATCCAGAACGACCCGCTGGCACGCGAGCGCGGCGTGCACAGCCGGTGGAGCACCAACGAGAAGACCGCCATGGAGGAAGCCCTCGGCATGTCGTACATGGGCAAGCGCGCAATGGTGTGCATGAAGCATGTGGGACTGAACGTCTGCGCCGACCCCTTCGTCAACAGCGGCATGACGGGCGTCAACGGCGGCGTGGTGGTTCTCGTGGCCGACGACCCCTCGATGCACTCCAGCCAGGACGAGCAGGACTCACGATTCTATGGCAAGTTCGCCATGGTGCCCACCTTCGAGCCTTCCAACCAGCAGGAGGCCTACGACATGATGGCCTACGCCTTCGACTACTCCGAGCGCCAGTGTCTGCCCGTGCTGATGCGCGTCACCACACGCATGGCCCACTCACGCGCCGTCGTCCAGTGTGTTGACGTACCACGTCAACAAAACCCCTTAAACTACAACGCCGTGGCCGCCAACTGGGTGCTCCTGCCCGCCAACGCTCGCCGCCGCAACGACCACGTGACGGCTCAGCAGACACAGCTGGAGCACGATGCCGAGCAGTCGGTGTACAATATATATATAGAGGGCCACGACCGCAGTCTGGGCATCCTCGCCAGCGGCATCGGCTACAACTACGTCATGGAGCATTTCCCCAGCGGGTGCCCCTACCCCATCCTGAAGATTTCGCAATATCCCCTGCCGAAGAAGCTGGTGCGCCGTATGATGGACGAGTGCGAGCAGCTCCTCATCGTCGAGGAAGGCCAGCCCTTCATCGAGGACATCGTGCGCGGCGTCAGCGACATCGCCACCGCCACCGTCCACGGCAAGCTCGATGCCACCCTCCCCCGCACCGGCGAGCTCACCCCCGACGTGGTGAAGCAGGCCCTGGCAGCCTTGTCTGACCAGTCTGACAAGTCCGACCAGTCTGACCAGTCTGACTTATCCGACCACATCGTCGCCCGCCCGCCCGCTCTCTGCCAAGGCTGTGGCCACCGCGATGTCTACGCCGCCCTGAACGAGGTGCTGCGCGAGTACGACAACGCCCGTGTCTTCGGCGACATCGGCTGCTACACCCTCGGCTTCCTGCCTCCCTTCCGCGCCATCCACAGCTGCGTCGATATGGGTGCCAGCATCACCATGGCGAAGGGCGCCGCCGACGCTGGTCAGTGGCCTGCTGTGGCCATCATCGGCGACAGCACCTTCACCCACAGCGGCATGACGGGACTCCTCGACGCCATCAACGAGAACGCCGACATCACCGTCATCATCAGCGACAACCTCACCACCGGCATGACCGGCGGTCAGGACTCTGCCGGCACCAGCAAGTACGAGGCCATCTGCCGCGGCTTGGGCCTGAGCGACGACCATCTCCGCGTCGTCGTGCCCCTGCCGAAGAACATGCCCGAGATCACCCAAGCCATCCGCGACGAGCTCAACTACCACGGCACCTCCGTCATCATCCCCCGACGCGAGTGCATGCAGACCCTTCAGCGCCATCTGAAGCAGAAGAAAGCCCATCAATAGATTTGTTCATTAAGAAAACAGAGAAAAACAAGTAAAACAGGAAAAAACATTGGAACGACATCATGGCCTACAAGTTCAACATCCAAGAGATAGAACCCGAACTGCAAAAACAATTAAGGGCATTCGTCTACGATATCGTGGGCTGCTGCCAAGCAGTTCACCAAGAGCAAGGGCCTGAACTGACCGAGTACATCTATCAAGATTCCTTGAAAATAGCTTTCGACCAAGCGGGCATCAAGTATAAGAAAGAGTATAGGTTCAATCCTACCTTTCGTGGCATCAAGCTGCCACACTCACTCATTGTTGATTTCTTATGCAAGGACAAGGTATTTCTCGAATGCAAAGCCATTGACCAATTAGGGATACATGAACGATTACAGCTATGGAGTTATATGCGTGCAGCGGAAATAAGGGTTGGAATACTATATAACTTTGCACCACTTAAAGACGAATGCGAGAAGTACTATTATGATCCTGCGAAACGTACAATCGGTTACTTCTGAGACCGCACGATGAACTTGATGCAGGTTTTTATCTGTTTTACTTGTTTTTATCAGTTTTACTAAATACAATAACATAAGAAGAAATGAAGACCGACATTATACTTTGCGGCGTGGGAGGACAAGGCATCCTATCCATCGCCACCATTATTGGCGAGGCCGCCATGAACGAGAACTTATACATCAAGCAGGCCGAGGTGCACGGCATGAGCCAGCGCGGCGGCGACGTGCAGAGCCACCTGCGCATCAGCAGCGACACCATCTACAGCGACCTCATCCCCCAAGGCGCTGCCGACGTCATCATCTCCATGGAACCTATGGAGGCCCTGCGCTACGTGCCCTGGCTGAAGCCCGACGGATGGGTCATCACCTCCAGCACGCCCTTCGTCAACATCCCCAACTACCCCGACATAGAACTGGTCAACGCCGACCTGGCGCGTCTGCCGCACGTCATCAGCATCGACATCGAGCGCATGGCCAAGGACAACGGCGTACCCCGCTCGGCCAACGTCATCCTCCTCGGAGCAGCACAGAAAGCCCTCGGACTGGAGTTTGAGAAGCTCGAAGCCGCCATCCGCAGCGTCTTTGCCCGCAAGGGCGACGCCATCGTAGAGGCCAACATCAAGGCCCTCGCACTCGGCCGCGCCGCCCAGTAGGCCACCGCGCGCTAAAGATGGATTCTAAAGAGCAAAAGATTAAAAAGAGCAAGCCAAACACGGATAGCCCATCTTTATAATCTTTAAAATCTTTAGACCAGAAGCAAGCTCCAACGAATGAAGATAAAGATTCAAAAGATCAAAAGATAATAAAGAACATGTCAGATACAGACGGCACATCTTTAAAATCTTTATAATCTTTAGACCAGAAGAAGGAGCGATTGCCTACTGGTAAAACTAACAGAGTTGACAAGCACAAGAAAACGCAGAAGCCACGGAGATGTTAGCCTAAGCAGCGTATTTCCGTGGCTTCTGTAGTTACTACGTAATAGTTCGACAAAAACATAAGCAACGAAAACGACGGAGGATGGAAACACGAACAAAGTGGGATGGCTGCGAGCAGCCACCCCACTATCGTTAAAAAGATTTGTTATGACGTAAAGTCAATTACTCATCAAACTCATCACCATTACCACCATTCTGGGGATGCTGGCCTTCGCCGCCCAGACTGGCTTCCAACAGATTCTCCTGCTCGTAGAGATCCTCTACGTATGCTTCAGGAATTTGATAAACTTTCTTCATCTTTCAATATTTAAAAGTTGATTTAAAAGCGATTAGAGGAAGAAGTGCGCCTGGACTCTCACAGGGGAGAAATCCCTGCGCACTTCATCATAGCATCTGCTTACTTCACAACGATCTTCTTGCCATTGTGGATGTAAACACCCTTCTGAGTGGGCTGAGCATTGAGCTTCACACCGTTGGTGGTGAACCAGCCCTCAGCAGTGTTGACCTTAGCAATGTTCTCGATAGACTCGATAGCGGTGAACGAGCCATCCTCTTCCTGCATGATGATGGTGCGAGCGCCAGCAGCCTCAGGAGTGTAGAGGAATGAGCCAGAAGGACGCAGCCAAGTGGTGTTGTCCTCACTACCATAGTAGTAGTTGTTGAAGGTACTAACTTTACTGCTTGTAGTGAAGAAGTACTCGTTGGCCTTGAAGCCGAACTTACCATCGTAAGAGCCATAGAAGCGCACACCAGATGCATCCTCAGAATAGACGCAACCAAAGTCGATTTCGCCAGCTTCGTTTCTGGGTGCAACAATCTTCTTGTTCTCGAAGAACATCTGGTCGAGGTTCTTCACGATGAGCTTGCCATCCTCAGGAATGGTCTGGCCCATGTCGCCGAGCTTCACGCAGAACGGGGTGTTGGCAGGAATCATGCCAGTAGCCTGCAGCTTGAAGGCGATGACATTGTCCTTGGTGTTGCTCTCGTCGAGGACATTGATCACACCATACTGGAAGAATTCGTGTCCAAGCTCATAAACTGAGCAATCGAAGGGCAGAACCATTGCATACCACTTGTCGGCATACATCGGGAATCCGTTCTCGGTGTCGAGTTCGCCACCAATCTCAGCAGTCTTGGGCTCCCACTCACCGTCTTCACCTTCTTCGAACAGGTCGAACAGGTTGCTGCTAACAGTTTGAGAAGCATCGAAGGTGCGGAAGTACACTTTCTCAACGAGTCGCTCCTCAACAGGAGTCTCCTCATCCCATGCGGAACCAGTCTCGGCATCGAAAGCAGTGATCTTCTGAACTAAGTCGTTCCAAGGATTATCCTGGAGGTCCTTAGCCACGCGGTGAATGATGAAGTGACCAGCAGTGTCGCCGAGGTCAGACCTCTTCACGATGGGCTCGTAGTTCGGGTTGAACGGGCTAACATTGTACACATAGAGAGTAATCAGCTCAACTACGTTGCTGTAACGGAACTTAATGTTGAAGAACTTCTTAGCGTCTGCGTTACCAGGAATGCGAGCAACTGATGCGTCATAGCTGGGATCCTCATCCGTATCGAGCAGAGCGATACCAGAATCATTGCCCTCATTGTTCCTCTGATATGCCCATGTGACAGCCTCTTCATTGAAGGTGTCGCGAGGACCAAGCACCATAGGATCAATCCAAATCCTTATTTTACGTCTCTGGTTGATGAGTTTCAGGGAGATTTCACCGAGGTTATAGTTGACGGAAGTACATCCCTTGACAACAACCTTGTAATCGCCAGCAGGCAGATAATTAGCATCACCATTCTCATTGATGGGACCAGTGATGGGTGTCTCGCTCAAATTACCATCCTTATCATAAGCATAGAGCTCGAAATAAGCATTGGTGATGTCAACGATTTCCTTACGGGGCAGACCCTCATCAGCACCTTCCTTTATAATCCAAGTGGTTTCATCGGTCATCATCCATTGTCCACTCTTAAGCTTAAAGGCATCTTTGAACTCTTTGAAGAGATCCTTGATGTCAGCAGTCTTGAGGCTGGAGATGGTACGATCACCGTAGATGGTCTTGATCTCGCCTGTGAACTCCAGTGGTTTGCTGTTCTTGATGATCTCGTACAGACCAGGGATGAGGGTGACAGTGTAGTTGCCTTGAGTGTAGGAAACACGATCAAGGGCACAAGTCTCCACCATGCCTTCAAATTTGCCAGGATTAAGTTTATTGTCCTTAGAATCTTTGAAGAATGCGACATTATACTTACCAACATTCTCGCCCTGATATCTTCTCGGGAACACGCCTTCGGGGAGATATGAAGCTTTCTCATCACCCTCAATTACTGTAACACCTTTCTTTTCGTTGTATGTGAAGATAGCCTTGGGGGCAACCTCTGGATCATCGGCATCTTCTTCGCTGTCATAAACCTCAACGGTAATCTCCTCATCTTCGGTAGACTGTCCATAGCTCTTGAAATTGGCTACAGGATTTTGGTAGCTGATGTCAGCAATACGGAGAGCATAGTTGGCGGGAATGATATTGAAGTTAACCGTCAGGTCGCACGTGTAGTTGCCAATACCAGTAATCTTAACTTCTGCATTAGACTCATCAGTGCTTACAGCAATATTGTTGCTGTATTCTACAGTGTAGTCAGTGCCAAGTACGAGAGCCACAGGAGCCTCACCACCCTCTGCGACAACTACCTTGCCATCCTTATCGAATTCCACGACGCCGGGATAAACAGTAACTGTAGGCTCGATACCTTTGCCATTGTACATTTGGTCAGCAATTGCAGCAACGGTAACAGCGTTCTCATCGGCAATACACTTCGGGCCGCTGGTAGTTGTAGTATTGGTGGTAGTACAGATTCTGTAGTTGCTTAAACCACCAGTCAACTCATAATATTCACCCTCCTCGTTATAAGTAGCATTGACAACCACGACAACGTCGTAAGTACCAATTTCGGCTTTGGTAATGTCTTCAATTTCTTCGTTACCCTTCTTGAACTTATAGGAAAGGATGGGTTCATCACCACTTGTCAAGAGATCTTTCAAATTAGTTTCATCAAGACCTGCTTCTTCGTCCTTAACAAAGCCTTCCACTTCAAATTCAATCTCCGGAGCTGAGCCATATTCGAAGTCAGGTGTTTCTGCATTAGTAGCATTCTTTTTAACCACTGCCTTAACAGTCAAGCAAGCGGGGTCAACTTCGCCCTCGTCACCATCGTTGCCACCGCAATTCTCTGTGCAGTCACCACCATGGTTGTTGGGATTAGGTTCACCCTCCTCATCGAATCCATTGCAGTAGTTGCCTTCACCATCGATTCTCCAGTGGAGTTTGTCACCAGCATTGAGACCCGAGAAATTGGCAGAGAAGTCACCAGTATTAGTTTCAGCATTCCACAAAGCGAGAGTAGACTTTTGATTCTTCAGAATTTCAACCTCCAATCCATTGTCGACAACTTTAATAGTAGTGGGATTCCACTTCTTACCATCATACTCTTTGGTCTTGTCTATGTCATCAAATGTAACCACAATACCATCAGAGTTGATGTCTCGGCATGTAATTTCCAAAGAACAAAGTGTTTGAGCAGGATAGAACTTGTAGTTGTTGGCCACAACACCCTTAATGGTTTGGTCTTTGTTCAGCTCAAAGCTATACTGATAGATACCAACGTTTTCGCCCTCAAGAGTGCCTTCACCCTCACGGTGGACTATAGGATTATTAAGTACAAGCGACTCTGGGGTGTCTTGTACCTCTTCGTTGTTGATAAGTCCCTCCCATGTGAACTCGATGTTGGTAGGATCCTTCTGACCATAAACCTTTGTGAGAGCTTCACAGTTGGCTATACCTACATAAGCCTTTCTTGGGTTCACTTTCAGAAGTGCGGTTGAGTGGGTCTTAATAACATAGTTGGTGTTTTGCCTATCTGCAATAATATCCCAAACGATAGCATCATCAGTTGTCAGAGAGAACTCATACTCACCAGCATTCAGAATGTCGCCTTCCACAATAGAGCCATCGAGTGTAGCCTGGATACGACTATAGTCCAAATCTCGGGCTTCGTACATCCAATCCCTATCACCACTCTTGAAACCATATTCCCAAGCCCAATTGGGAGCGGGCTTCTCATTACCATACTCATAGGGAGTGTAGTCAGGCACAACAATCAGGTTAGCGGGTGTCACTTGATACGTGTAGGTGATTATCTCACCCTCCTGCCACTCTGTACTTGTATCACCAGTAGCGGGATCTTCAACTTGCACTTCACGACCTTCAGTCTTAACAGTAATGTAGTAGAATCCTGCATTGCGGATGTTGTCGATACTGACGTTGGTGAATACTGTGGCATTCTCAAAGTCATCCTCAACGCTAAACGCAATTTGTAATAATTCACCCTCCAACTCAGGCTTCATGGTTTGATCGCCCTCATAACCGACCTTTCCAAGGAACTCCGTTGGATCTGGGATTTCCACGTTAGCCCAGCCTATAGCAGGCAACAGGGCCACGAGCAATGAAAGAAAATACTTCTTCATAAGCTAATCATTTTTAAATTGTTAATAAATAGAGTTAATTAAAATACATTAAAATTCATTCCGTAGATTTACATTTTCGCTTTCATATTGCCCTGCAAAATTAAATGTTTTTATGTAACGGCGAACAACAATCGAGAGATAAAACGCGAAATGGCCGATTTTTTTCGCGAAAGCATTTGACGCAAGAAGGGGATACGAAGGGACAAAGAGGGGCGGGAGGGATAGAGTGTGGCAAATATGCCACACACCCAACCGACAGACACGACCGAAGCAGGATGACATTGCACTTTTGGCTTGGCAGAATGTACTTTCGCTCGGAAAGGTATTTTCTATATTCATCAGCACTTATAAATTTCGGTTGGCAGCGGGCGGGGACATCATTGGCGGCGTTCGCTGCCATCATTGGCAGCGGCCGCTGCCAATCATGTCCCCGCCCGCTGCCAACCTAAAAAGCATGCCCCTTTTCCCTCTGCGGGTGGCTCCCGCTCCCTGTTTGTCGTGCGCCGACTCTTCAGAATGCACCCCATTTAGATCGTCTTCAACAATGCTCACCTGCGCGGCATCATTTTATTTTGGCGAATCGTTTGCAGATTCCGTAAATGATTCGTGTCTTTGCGGTTGAAAAGGCGCTGAAAGGGTCCTTGTCACCTGATTGAGATTCATTCCCTGTGACATCTACCGCAGAGCGGTCTTTTGAAAAACCAAATAAAACCAAATAAAACCAACAAAAACATGTTTTATTTTGTCTTTTCTTGTTTTATTTGGTTTTTAGAAAGACGCGAAGCGCAATCTGTGCCAAGAACATTGTATTCCACCGCAGAGCGGTCTTTTGAAAAACCAAATAAAACTAAATAAAACCAACAAAAACATGCGTACTGTACGTTTGAAAAGACGGTAAGGGTTTTGAAGATTACAGACGCTGAAAGCGTCACCGCTCAATAGCCGTAGGTCGGTACGACCTGCGGACAGTAGGTACGGGGAGATAACGACCCTGAGGGGGTCGCCCCCAAGCTCACGGGCGACCCCTTCAGGGTCGATGTACCTTCTGTCGTTATATCCGCAGGTCGTTCCGACCTACGGCTATTGAGAGGAGACGCTTTCAGCGTCTTTTCATCCGTACAGGTTGATTTTTCTTTTGCCTTTCGCTCGCTTATTCGTACCTCTGGCTTCGCCGAAAGTACTTTCGCTCGCTTATTCGTACCTTTGGGCTGCGCCCGAAGGTACTTTCGCTCGGAAAGGAAAAGAAAAATGCATTTTTCTTTTGCCTTTCGCTCGCTTATTCGTACCTTTGCAAGAAAAATAGGAGATATGCTACAGATACGCTGCAAGAACAACAACGTGACGAAGAGCTTTCCCGAGGGAAGCTCGCTGATAGATGTGTACCAGGAGTTCCAAAACGACATCCACCTGCCCTACCCCGTGGTGTCGGCAAAGGTGAACAACACCTCGCAGGGGTTGAAGTTCCGCCTGTTCCAGAACCGCGACGTGGAGTTCCTCGACGCTCGCGAGGGCAGCGGCCACCGTGCCTACGTGCGGTCGCTGTGCTTCCTGCTGTACAAGGCCACGCAAGACCTCTTCCCCGGGTCGAAGCTGTTCATCGAGCACTCGCTGTGCAGGGGGTACTATTGTAATTTTAAGAAGAAGACCCTCCCCCACCCCCTCCCTGGAGGGAGGGGAGTAAATAGTTCTGCTGCCCCTTCCACCGATAGTAAAACTATATACGCCCCTCCCTCACAGGGAGGGGATGGAGGTGGGTCTGCAGCTGGGGGGGCCTCTATCACCGATGCTGATGTGGCCCTGTTGCGTCAGCGGATGCAGGAGATAGTGGACCTTGACATGCCGTTCAGGCGTACGGAGGCGACGACGGAGGAGGCCATCAGGGTGTTTAGCGACCGAGGCTTTCAGGACAAGGTGAAACTTCTGGAGACGAGCGGCCAGATATACAGCGACTACTACACGCTGGGCGACACCGTGGACTACTACTACGGTCCGCTGGTGCCGTCGGCAGGCTATCTGCAGGTGTGGGGGCTGGAGCGCTACGAGGACGGTCTGCTGCTGCGGGTGCCCGACTGGAACCACCCCGACCGCCTGGCGGAGAAGGTGGAACAACCTAAGACCTTCGGCATGTTTGCCGAGAAGACGCGGTGGGACATCATCATGCGGCTCTCGAACGCCGGCGACGTGAACAAGGCCATCATGCGTGGCTATGCCTCGGAGCTGATACAGGTGAGCGAGGCACTACAGGAGAAGAAGATTGTGCAGATAGCCGAGGAGATAGACCGCCGCTTCCACCGCGAGGAGAACCCCGTGAGGCTGGTGCTGATAACGGGTCCGTCGAGCTCGGGCAAGACGACATTCTGCAAGCGCCTGTCGGTGCAGCTGCTGGCATGCGGTCTGCGGCCCGCTACGTTCTCGACCGACGACTACTTCGTGAACCGCGTGGACACGCCAAAGCTGCCCAACGGCGACTACGACTTCGACAACATCGAGGCTGTGGACTACCGACTGATGGAAGACCACCTGAAGCGCCTGATGCAGGGTGAGCGCGTGGAGGTGCCGGAGTATAACTTCGCCACGGGCAAACGCGAGTATAACGGCAAGAAGCTGAAGATAGGCAGCGACACGGTGCTGATCATAGAGGGCATCCACGCATTGAACCCGCTGCTGACACGGCAGATAGCCGACGACCTGAAATACAAGATATACATCTCGGCGCTGACGAGCATCTCGCTCGACGACCACAACTGGATACCTCCTCGCGACAACCGCCTGCTGCGGCGCATCATCCGCGACTACAACAAAGGGGCGTTCACTGCCCGTGAGACCATCGCGCAGTGGAAGAACGTTTGCGACGCCGAGGACCGCTGGATATTCCCGTTCCAAGAGACGGCCGACGTGATGTTCAACTCGGCGCTGAACATCGAGTTCGCGGTGCTGCGCACGCACGCAGAGATCATCCTCATGTCGGTGCCGAAGAACTGTCCGGAGTACAGCGAGGCGCACCGCCTGCTGAAGTTCATCCATTTCTTCCTGCCCGTTGGCGACCAGGAGATACCCCCCACGAGCATCATGCGCGAGTTCGTGGGCGGCTCCAGCTTCAAATACGACCGATAGGGCAACGGCTCATACTCTGAAAACAGCATCAAAAACAATGACCAGAAAACAAACGACACTATGCTTAGGCTCGTACGACGAGCTGTACCTGATCGACCTGAACAAGGTGGTGTATATGGAGGCCGACGACCACTACAGTAACATCTACTACACGGGCGAAAGCTCGTTTATGGTGCCCTACGGTCTGGGTGAAATCGAGCAGCGGTTGCTCAACATGCCATGGGCGCGTCAACGGCTGATACGCTTAGGACGGAAATACATCGTGAACCTGCAGTCGGTGTTCCGCATCAACACGGTGAAGGAGACCATCTTCCTGGTGAACCCCGCCGGAGGCACGCTGAACCTGCACATCTCGAAGCCGGTGCTGCGGGGGCTGATAGAGCAGCTTCGCGCGCACGAACAATAATTATATATATAGGCTGATCATAGAGACCGCCGACGAGAGGGGCGGCGCACGGCGGCGATTCGCCGACGAGAGGGGCGGCGCACGGCGGCATTTGCGATGGGATTGAAAAATCTTTGCAAATTGTTTGGTGGTTTGGGGGAAAAGGCGTATCTTTGCAAGCAAGAGACAAGAACCTATTACTAACCTTTAAAAACAAACGACAATGGAGACAACATTGGTATTACTGAAACCCAGCTGCGTGCAACGTCAGCTGATAGGCGAGGTGGTGACTCGCTTCGAGCGTCGCGGTCTGCGGATTAGCGGTATGAAGATGATGCAACTGAGCGACGACATCCTTCGCGAGCACTACGCCCACCTGGCCGACCGTCCTTTCTTCCCCAGTCTGGCTGCCTCAATGCAGACCTCGCCTGTGGTGGCTCTGGCGCTGACGGGTGTCGACGCGGTGCATGTGGTGCGCCAGATGTGCGGTGTGACGAATGGCAGGGAGGCGGCTCCTGGCACCATCCGCGGCGACTTCTCGATGAGCAACCAGCAGAACATCGTTCACGCCAGCGACTCGGCTGAGAACGCAGCCATCGAACTGAAGCGCTTCTTCCGCAAGGACGAGGTGTTCGACTATCGCAGCGGTGCCTTCGACTACGTCTACGGCGAGGGCGAGGCAAAATGAGAATGTTCGCTCGCAAGGTCTTCGACCTGTACTACGACGGCTTCCGCAGCATGACGGTGGGGAAGACGCTGTGGATAGTGATAGCAGTGAAACTGTTTATCATCTTCGTGGTGCTGAAGGTGTTCTTCTTCCCCAACTTCCTGAGCAGCCATGCCGAGGAAGGACAGGAGGCCGATTTCGTGGCCAACGAACTGAGCGAAAGACTGTAGGCAGACCCTCCCCCTTGCCCCTCCCTATAGGGCGGGGAGTAGATAGTTCTTCTGCTCCCTTGCCAATGACTATTGACGGGAGACTGTAGTTATCTATTTTATCAACTTTTCAACTTATTACTCATGACTGACATTCTATTAAGCATTGATGCCAGTACCGTTGATTGGTCGCGTGCGCAGTTTGCGCTCACCGCCATCTACCACTGGCTGTTTGTACCGCTCACGCTGGGCTTAGCGGTCATCATGGGCATCTGCGAGACCATCTACTACCGTCAGCAGAAGCGTGGGGCTGAGCATGCCGCTTTCTGGCGCTCCACGTCGCAGTTCTGGCAACTGCTGTTCGGCATCAACTTCGCCATGGGCGTGGCCACGGGCATCATCCTGGAGTTTGAGTTCGGCACCAACTGGAGCAACTACTCGTGGCTGGTGGGCGACATCTTCGGTGCTCCACTGGCCATCGAGGGCATCGTGGCGTTCTTCATGGAGAGCACGTTTGTGGCGGTGATGTTCTTCGGCTGGAAGAAGGTGAGCGCCGGCTTCCACCTGGCTTCCACGTGGCTGACGGGCATTGGCGCCACGCTGTCGGCATGGTGGATTCTGGTGGCCAACGCGTGGATGCAGAACCCCGTGGGCTGCGAGTTCAACCCCGACACGATGCGCAACGAGATGACCTCGTTTATCGACGTGGCGCTGTCGCCGTCGGCCGTCGACAAGTTCCTGCATACGGTGATATCGGCGTGGATCATCGGAGCGGTGTTCGTGATGGCCGTCAGTTGCTGGTATCTGCTGAAGAAGCGCCACACGCTGCTGGCCGTGAAGAGCATCCGCATAGCTGGCGTGGTGGGCCTCGTGGCCTCGTTAGGAGCGGCCTTCACCGGCCATATCTCAGGACAGGATGTGGCGAAGACACAGCCCATGAAGCTGGCAGCCATGGAGGCCCTCTACAACGGCGGCACCGACCAAGGGCTGACGGCCATCGCCTGGGTGAGCCCCTTCGGGCAGCGCGACTATGAGACCGAGGAGTCGGCAGCACTGAAGATAGAGATGCCCTACTTCCTCTCGCTGATGGCCACCAACGACATCCACGGCTACGTGCCGGGTATCAACGACATCCTGAACGGCTACACGAAGGCCGACGGCACCCGCGAGCCCTCGGCCGACGAGAAGATAGCTCGAGGCAAGAAGGCCATCGCCGCCCTGCAAGCCTATCGCGAGACGAAGAGCGAGGAGCAACTGAAGGTGTTCCGCGAAAACGAGCAGTACTTCGGCTATGGCTACGTGAAGGACAAGCACCAGCTGGTGCCGCCCATCGCCCTGAACTTCTGGGCCTTCCGCACGATGGTGGGCGTGGGCTGTCTGCTCATCCTGTTCTTCGGACTGGTGACGGTGCTGTCGTTCAAGATGCCCTTCCTGTCCATCTTCTCGCGCCGACTGTTGGCCGCCTTGGGCCTGATGTCTGAGACGGAGGCCGACATCCACGGCCCCACGAAGTTCCCGCGCTGGCTGTGCTGGGCCGCGATCATCATGGTGCCCCTGTCGTATATTGCCAGCGAGAGCGGCTGGTTGGTGGCCGAGATGGGCCGCCAGCCGTGGACCATCCAGGACATGCTGCCCACATGGGCTGCCGTGAGCGACCTGCAGGCTGGCTCGGTGGCGCTGACGTTCGTTCTCTTCCTCCTCCTCTTCACCACCATGCTGGGCGTTGAAATCAGCATCATGCTGAAGCAAATCAAGAAAGGGCCTTCTTGTTGAGAACTGAAAAACGATAGTCTCAAAAAATAACTCTCAAGCAAATGACATACGATTTCTTACAACACTACTGGTGGCTCATCGTTTCCCTGCTGGGAGCCATCCTCGTATTCCTGATGTTTGTGCAAGGTGCCAACAGCATGGTGCGCACGCTGGGCTGGACGGCCGAGGGGCGCCGGCTGGTGGTGAACAGCACTGGCAGGAAATGGGAGTTCACATTCACCACGCTGGTCACCTTCGGCGGAGCCTTCTTCGCATCGTTCCCCCTGTTCTACAGCACCAGCTTCGGCGGTGCCTACTGGCTGTGGATGATTATCCTGTTCAGCTTCGTGCTGCAGGCCGTGAGCTATGAGTTCCAGAACAAGCTGGGCAACCTGCTGGGTGCCGACACGTTCCAGTGGATGCTGGTGCTGAACGGCATCCTGGGTCCGCTGCTCTTGGGCGGTGCCGTGGCCACGTTCTTCGAGGGCAGCAACTTCGTGGTGGAGAAGGCCAACCTGTTTAATTCCGGATTAGGGATGACGGATTCCGATGCCATCGTCTCGGCCATGCAACAATCGGGCATGGCCATCAGCCATTGGGGCAACGCCTCGCATGGCCTCGACGCACTGCTCAACCCCTGGGTGCTGGTGTTCGGATTGGCCGTGATGTTCCTGGCCCGCACATTGGGCACGCTCTACCTCATCAACAACGTGGCCGACGAGGATGTGCAGTGCCGCGCCAGCGTGAGGCTGGTGGGCAATGCCGTGCCCTTCGTGCTGCTCTTCGTGGCCTATCTGGTGCACCTGCTGCTGAAGGATGGCTATGCCTACGACGAGAATGGGAACATCATGATGGTTGCCAACAAATACCTCTACAACTTCATTGAGATGTGGCCCCTGCTGGCGATGCTGCTGGTGGGCGTGGTGCTGGTGCTGTGGGGCATCGTGAGCGAGATGCACGCCAGCAGCAGCACGAAGGGCACGTCGGTGTTTCGTGGCATCTGGCCTGCCGGCATCGGCACGGTGCTCACGGTGCTGAGCCTACTGCTCTGCGCTGGCTGGAACCACACGGCCTACTACCCTTCGACCTACGACCTTCAGATGTCGCTGACGATAGAGAACTCGAGCAGTAGCGAGTTCACGCTGCGCACCATGTTCTGGGTGTCGCTCTTAGTGCCCTTCGTGCTGGCCTACATCGTGTACTGCTGGCGAGCCATCGACAGCAAGAAGCTCGACAAGGAAGAGCTGTGCACCGACGAGCACGCCTACTGAGAGAGAGCAACGCCCGAGGCGTTGCCTACGGAGAAGGAGCGGCGCCCGAGGCGTTGCCTACGGAGAAAGACGGCGAAGGAGGGATGAGGATGCTACCAGCCAAGTAGCGATTTCTTGAAGAATTTCTCGGCGCTGTCGAGCATGTGCCGGTGACAGAAGACGATGACGCTGTCACCGGCTTCTATTTGCGTGTTACCATTGACGAGCAGTCCCTGCTTGCCGCGCACCAGTCCGCCGATGGCGATGCCCCTGGGCAAGCCGAGGGCCTTCACGGGGTTCTTGGTGACACGCGAGCCATCGGCAGCCACGAACTCGGCCACCTCGCTGTCGGCGAGCATCAAGGTGCGCATGTTGCGCACGTCGGCCCTCATCATCATCTGAAAGATGTGGCTGGCGGCCACCGTCTTCTTGTTGATGATGGTTCCGATGTCGAGACCCTCGGCCATCGACACATAGTCGAGGTTCTCGACCATGGCGATGGTCTTGCGCACGCCCAGCTTCTTCGCAGTGAGGCATGCCAGGATGTTGGTCTCGGCGTTGCCCGTGAGCGACACGAAGGCCTGGGTGTTCTTGATACCCTCCTCATGCAGCAGGCCCAGGTCGCGCCCGTCGCCGTGGATAATCATCACGTTCGAGCGGTCGATGAGCTGGTTAAGTCGCTCGCAGCGCTCGTAAGAGCTCTCGATGATTTTGGCGTGCATGTTGTCGGGCAGTGTGAGTGCGGCCCTGACGGATGTCTTTCCCCCACCCATGATGATAACGTTGTGCACGTCCTCGTATTTCTCCTTTCCCACGATGCGCTTGATGTAGGGGATATATTCGGGCGTGGTCATGAAGTAGGCCAAGTCGCCATTCTGCAGCACGTCCAGTCCACTGGGAATGATGGTCTCCTCGCCCCGCTTCAGTGCCACGATGTGATAAGGGTCGTCGGGTCCGCAGAGGTCCTTGATGGGCTGGCCGAGAATCTGGCAGGTGTCACGCAGCTTCACGCCGAGCAGCAGCAGGGCGCCGTTGTGCACCTCCAAGCGCTGTCGCACCCATGAGTGCTTGAGTCCGCTGATGATGTCGCTGGCTGCGAGCACCTCGGGGTAGACGAGCGAGTCGACACCCACCTGTCGGAAATACTCCAGATGCTGCGGCTGCAGGTATTCGTAGTTGTCGATGCGCGCCACCGTCTTCTTGGCCCCCAAGGCATGTGCGAGCATGCAGGCGGTGATGTTGCTGCTCTCGCGACGGGTGACACCGACGAAGAGGTCGGCGTTGGCCACGCCAGCATCCTTCAGCGTCTTGATGCTGGTGGGCGACGAGCACAGTGCCATGATGTCGTAGTTACCATCGATAGTTCCCAGGCGCTCATCATCATCGTCGATGAGCACGCAGTCGTGGTTCTCGGTTGAGAGGAGCTTCGATAGGTGTGTGCCTACGGCTCCTGCGCCAGCAATGACAATCTTCATAAGGAAGCCTCCCCTTCTGCCCCCGATGGGGCTGCTATTGTTTTATATATGGTGTCGATGTCGAGTCCCACTATCTGTCGCAGCTCGCCCACCTCGCCATGCTCCACGAAGTTGTCGGGCAGTCCCAGTCGCGTGACGGCAGGACTGTAGCCGTGGTCGGCCATCCACTCCAGCACGGCACTGCCCAGTCCACCGGTGCGCACACCGTCCTCGATGGTGACGATGCGGCGGAAGCGGCGACCCACCTCGTGCAGGATGTCCTCGTCGAGGGGTTTCAGGAAGCGCATGTCGTAGTGGGCAGCCCCACCTACGGCCCCCGAGGGGGCTTCTATAGTTTTGCGAGCAGGGTCTGTCGTAGCCCCCTCGGAGGCTGAAGGAGGGGCTAATATCTTTTCCACGTCGTTGCCGATGGGACCGATGGTGAGCACGGCGACGTCGTTGCCATCGCGGAGCTTGCGCCCTGTGCCCACCTTGACAGGCTCCAAGGGACAGTGCCAATCGGTGGTGACGACCCCTCGGCCTCGCGGATAGCGAATGACGAAAGGTCCCATGTCGGGCTGCTGAGCGGTGAACATCAGGCGCCGCAGCTCGCACTCGTCCATAGGCGAACAAATGGTAAGGTTGGGGATGGGCCGTAGGAAAGCCAAGTCGAAGGCTCCGTGGTGCGTGGGACCATCGGGGCCCACCAGTCCGGCTCGGTCGAGGCAGATGACCACGTTGAGGCGCAGGATGGCCACGTCGTGGATGATGTTGTCGTAGGCCCGCTGTGCAAAAGAGGAGTAGATGTTGCAGAAAGGCAACAGCCCGTCCTTTGCCATACCTGCCGAGAAAGTGACGGCGTGGCCCTCGGCGATGCCCACGTCGAAAGTGCGGTCGGGCATGGCCTCCATCATGATGTTCATCGAGCAGCCCGTAGGCATGGCTGGCGTAACACCCACGATGCGCGGATTCAGCCGTGCCAGTTCGAGGAGCGTCTCGCCAAACACTCGCTGGAACTTTGGCGGCTGTCCGCTGGTGTCGCTCTTCTTCAGCTCTCCTGTCTCGGGGTCGAACTGTCCTGGGGCGTGCCACACCGGCGTGTAGTGCTCGGCGGGCGCATAGCCGTGTCCCTTCTTCGTATGCAGGTGCAACAGCTTGGGGCCTCGCATGTCCTTAATCTGTCGGAGGATGCGCACCAGCTCCACCACGTTGTGGCCGTCGAAAGGCCCAAAGTAGCGGATGTTCATGCCATCGAAAATATTCTGTTGATGCGAGATGGCGCTCTTCAGGGCGTTGCCCAGTCGGATGAGTCCCTTGCGGCGGTCGTCCTTCAGCAAGCCGTGCCGCTGCATCCATCGTGCCGTCTTAAAGCGCAGTTTGTTGTAGGTCTCGTTGGTGCTCAGCCCCAGCAGATACTGCTTCATGCCGCCCACGGAGCGGTCGATGGACATGTTGTTATCGTTGAGGATGATGAGCATGTCGTTGGGACTCGACGACACGTTGTTGAGTCCTTCAAAGGCCAGCCCACCACTCATGGCACCGTCGCCAATGACGGCCACAACCTTTCGAGAGTGAGGAGTGAGGAGTGAGGAGTTAGGAGTTGACGTATTGGCATCACTCCTCACTCCTAACTCCTCACTCCTCACTCCTAACTCCTCACTCACCCTGTTGGCCACTGCCATGCCGAGGGCGGCAGAGATGCTGTTGGAGGCATGTCCGCAAATGAAGGCATCGTAGGGGCTTTCGAGGGGCGAGGGGAAGGGGCGCAGACCATGGAGCTTGCGGTTGGTGTGGAACAGCTCGCGCCGCCCCGTAAGAATCTTATGTCCGTACGCCTGATGCCCCACGTCCCACACGATGCGGTCGTCGGGGGTGTTGAATACATAGTGCAAGGCCACCGTCAGTTCCACCACGCCAAGGCTTGAGGCCAGATGTCCCGGATTCACCGACAGTTCCTGCACAATGGTATTGCGCAGCTCATCGCACAGCTGTGGCAACTGCCCCACGTCCAACTGGCGCAAGTCGTCGGGGGTGTTGATATGGTTGAGTAGCTCCGTCTTTATCTGTTCCACGTCATTTTCGTTTGAACTGCAAAGGTAGGCATTTTTTTTTGATTGGCCATGCTTTATCGGCAATAAATTGCCTCAGCAGCCCTTCGACGTCATGATGCGCAGCACCATCTCGTCGGTGGGTCCCATGCCGTTGGCCCCAATGGCGGTGAGGTTGTGGATGCTCTTGTCGACACAGTCGTCGACGATGCCCTCCTGCGAGCTGACGCACTTGCCCTCCATGGAGAGGAGTGCCGAGAGCACGGCTGTGCTAACGCCACTGGTGATTTTGAGCGAGCACGAGGGTTTGGCCCCATCGCAGATCATACCCGTGAGGTTGGCCACCATGTTCTTCACCGAGGCACACACGCGACCGTAGTCGCCGCCCATGAGATAGGTGATGCCCACGCTGCTGCCGATGGATGCCACTACGCAACCGCAGAGTGCCGAGAGCGTGCCCAGCGACTGCTTGATGTAGATGGCAGTGAGGTGGCTGAGCATGAGCGCGCGGATGAGTTCCTCCTCGGTGTTCTCGTTCTCCTTGGCATAGACGCACACGGGGTTGGTGGCACAGATGCCCTGGTTGCCGCTGCCCGAATTGCTCATCACCGGAATCATGGCCCCGCCCATGCGGGCATCGCATGCCGAGGCGGTGCGGGAGATGATGTGGCAGAAGATGCTGTTGCCAAAAATGCCCTTTGAGAGCGGACGGTCGATGGTTTTGCCCAGGTTGTGGCCGTAGTTGCCTTTCAGGGCTTCGCGTGCCGCATTCATGTTGTAGGTGCGCGTCGCCTCGATGAATCGAATCTCGTCGAGCGGCGCAGTGGTGGCAAAGTCGTAGACCAAGCGAAAGGAGAGGTTCACCCCATCTTCCTCCCGTTCAGAAGGAGCATCGCCATCGCTCTGCTGCTGAGAAGAGCGACCACGCTCCCCGTTGGATAGAAAGTGGGTGTGGCTGCCGGCGATGATGGCGGTTTGCCGATTGCCGTTGGCCTCGGCGATGACCTCTACATAGAGTTTCTCGCTGATGCCCTGCTTCAGTTGGATGTCGATGCGCTGCTCGTTGATAAATTGCTTGCCCTGCTCGAGTGCTTCGGGCGTGAGGTCTTTCAGCACCTCCAGTTGGTACTCGCTCTTGCCGATGATGGCTCCGAGGGCGATGGCGATGGGCAGTCCCACCATGCCCGTGCCGGGGATGCCCACGCCCATGGCGTTCTTCAGGATGTTGGCACTCAGCAGAGCGGTGATGTGCGCTGGCCTACAGCCCAATAGCTCGGTGGCGCGTGCGGTGCAGAGCGCCACGCACATAGGCTCTGTGCAGCCGATGGCGGGCACCACCTCGCGCTTCACGAGTGCGATGATTTGTTGTCGTGTTTCTCGATCGATCATAAGGGAGTATTTACATAGTATTGTCAGAAAGGCGGATGCCTTCGTCGGTGATGACGATGAGCCGACGGCGGTAGAGGTCGCCGATGGCGCGTTTGAACGTTTTCTTCGACACCTGGAATCGGTCGGCGATGATTTCTGCCGGCGAGTGGTCGCCCAGGTTGCAGCGCCCGTCGTTCTCGTGCAGATAGCGCAGCAGCACCTGTGCGAAGTCGAGCGTCTGGCGGTGGCCAGTGGGCTGCAGCGTCAAGTCGATCTTCCCGTCCTCTCTCACGTGGTCGATATAGGCGGTTAAGCGGTCGCCGGTGCGCAGGGGCTGGAAGATTTGGTTGTCGTAGAGCTGGCCCTGATAGCGATTGTCTACGATGGCCTTGAAGCCGAGGTCGGTCTTCTGCCAAATGAGGCAGTCGCAGGGTTGGCCGTGCTTGGCACCAGCCCCCTCAGCCCTCTCAGCCCCCCCTACGGTCCCCGAAGGGGCTTCTATCGTTCTGTCATTACCATGAGGGCTGGCAGGTTCAAGATATTTTTCTAACTTGGCGGTGGCCATCAGGCGATGGGTGGCCTCGTCTTCCTTCACGTAGACGATGTAGCCCTTGCCGCGCTGCATGCGCTGCTTCTGCTCGCGGAAGGGACAGAAGAGATCCTTCAACAGTCCCCAGTGGAGGAAGGCGCCATACTGGTTGGCCCAAGCCACTTGCAGGAAAGCAAACTGCCCCACACGGGCCAGGGGTTGCTCGGTAGTGGCGATGATGCGCTCCTGCTGGTCGAGATAGACGAACACCTCCACCGCGTCGCCCACCTGCATCTGCGGGGTGACGTAGCGTTGGGGCAGCAGGATGTCGCCGGTCTTCTCGTCGCCGGTGAGGTAGAGGCCCTGGTCGGCAACGTGGTCGATGGTTAAAGTGTTGTAGTCTCCGAGATGAATCATGGGGCGGTAGGTGAGGTAGGTGAAGTAGGTAAAGTAGGTGAGGTAGGTGGGGTAGGTTCGGTAGGTTCGGTAGGTTGAGTAGGGATTTCGAGGAGGCCGTCGCGCATGTGGATGGTGCGGTCGGTGAGGGTGGCCAACTGCTCGTCGTGGGTGACGATGACGAAGGTCTGCCCGAAGCGCTGGCGCAGGTCGAAGAACAGCTGGTGCAGCTCCTGCTTGTTGTGGGTGTCGAGCGAGCCGGAGGGCTCGTCGGCCAACACCACGGCGGGGTTGTTCACCAGTGCACGCGCCACGGCGATGCGCTGCTTCTCGCCGCCACTCAGCTCGGCGGGCTTGTGGCTGGCGCGGTCGGCCAGGCCCATGAACTGCAACAGCTCCTTGGCACGCGCCTCGGCCTTGGCACGCGACTCACCGCCGATGAAGGCGGGAATCATGATGTTCTCGATGGCCGTAAACTCGGGCAGCAGCTGGTGGAACTGGAACACGAAGCCCAGGTGGCGGTTGCGGAAGTCGCTGAGCGCCCGCTGCGACAGGGTGGTGGTGTCGATGCTATCGACACATACAGAACCGCTGTCGGGGCGGTCGAGGGTGCCGATGATTTGCAGCAGGGTGGTCTTGCCGGCACCGCTGGGGCCAACGATGCTCACCACCTCGCCTTTGTCGATGTGCAGGTCGATGCCCTTCAGCACTTGAAGCGAGCCGAAGCTCTTGGTGATACCTTTTGCGTCTATCATGGGTGAATGGGGATTAACGTGAAGGATGGAAATGGATGAAGCGCATGATGGCATCGTAGAGGCTGGTGGACTCGTGGTGCTGTGCCTCGGTGAAGCTCATGTGGTCGTCCTTGGTGTCGGCGCCATACTGGTCGGGGAAGACAATCATCAGGTTCTTGCCGCTGAAGTGGCGCTGCAACTCGTCGGGCAGGCGCTCCAGCGCATTCTTGTAGGAGATGGTGCCCTTGCGGGCGGTGACCACGACGAACAGATGGTCGTCGGCAATGTGCTCGGCCAGCTGTGGCAGCTCGTTCCAGTGCGACATGGGAATGAAGCCGGCGCGCACGCTGCTGTGGCGTGTGCGTATATAACTGCCGATGAGGTCGAGCGACTCCTGTCGGCCGTGGAACTCCATGCGACAGTCGAGCTGTCCGGCAAAGCGGCAGAGGCGCTCCAGCCAGCGGTTGAAGCCCGGCTCGAACTCGGCCCGCGAGGGCACGGCCACCTCTATGCGGCGCAGCGTGTTGAGCGGCTGCACAAAGCGGGTGAGGATAATCTGGCGGTTCAGACCGTTGTAGAGACTCTGTATGAACTCGCCCCAGAACTTGGTGGTGCGGTCGGTATGCACGTGCATGCCCATCACAATCTCGGAGCAGGCATACTCGCGGAAGGCGTGCTTGATGCCATTGGCAATGTTCGAGGCCAGGCGCACCTGCGTCTGCAGCTCCACCTCGGCCGACGCCGCCTGCTGCTGCAGTTGCTCCAGCAGGCGCAACCCTTGCTGGCGCCCGGCAGTGCTGTGCTCATCGTCGTAGACCACGTTGAGCGCCACCATGCTGCTGCGCTTCCGCGTGAGCATCATCATCGACATGCTGAGCAGCTGCGGGGCGATGTCGGGGTATTTCACGCAGATGAGAATCTTGGGCTTCGACAACGAGTGCAAATCGACGTTGCCGACCTCTGCGAGGGGCACGTTGGTCTTGTCGGTGGGGGTGCTCGCCCCATGTCGGCTGGCAACGGCATGGGCGGCATCTCTTGTCCGTATCTCGCTCATGGTGATTTGCTGGGCAGCACGCTCAGTGACCAGCGTGGAAACGACACAAGTGACGAGAATCATCATCACCACGCCATTGAGCATGTCGTCGTTCACAATCTGCAGGCGCATGCCCACCATCACCATGGCGATGGCACCGGCGGCATGGGCCGAGGTGAGGCCGAACATCATGTTGCCGTCGCGCTGGGGCAGACGGAAAAGCATACTGGCCACATAGGCGGCCACTGCCTTGCCAAAGGTGCCGATGAAGGCGATGAGCAGCACTATCCACAGCACCTCGCCGCCCTGCAGCATCGTGCGCACATTGATGAGCATGCCCACGCCGATGAGGAAATAGGGGATGAAGATGGCATTGCCGATGAACTCGATGCGGTTCATCAGCGGCGACACCTTGGGGATGTAGCGGCTGAGAATCAATCCTGAGAAGAAGGCACCAAAGATGCCCTCCAGCCCAATGAGGTTGGTGAGGGCGGCGCTGAGGAACATCACCGAGAGCACGAAGATGTACTGCATCACCGAGTCGCTGTAGCGGCGCAGGAAGAAGCGGGTGAGCCGGGGGATGAGGAGCAGCGAGCCGGCCACATAGCCCACCAGCTTGAGCAGGAAGAGGAAGGCGGCCCACAGCCACTGCACCACGATGCTGGAACCCACGACGGCAGAGGACTGGCCAATGGACGAAGCCGACTGCACCAGCGCGGCCAGCATCACCAGGGCCAAGAAGAGCGAAATCATCGACGAGCCGACGCTCAGCCCCACCGACGGATGGCGGCTCAGGCCATAGCGGCCCACGATGGGATAGGCGATGAGCGTGTTGGAAGCCATGATGCAGCCCAACAGGAACGACGTGGCGAGCGAGTAGTGGAGCACCGTGACCGACATGACATACGTCAGCACCAAGGGCACAAAGCAGGTGAGCACACCGAAGAACAGATAGCGGCGGGTGCTCTTGCGCACACTTTCCATGTCCATCTCCAGCCCGGCCAGGAACATGATGTAGTAGAGGCCTACCTGCCCAAAAATCTCGAACGACGAGCCACGCTCAATCACATTCAGCCCATAGGGTCCCACCAGCACGCCCGCCAGCACCATGCCGATGATGTGGGGGATGCGCAGCTTGCCCATGATGATGGGGGCCAACAGAATGATGAGCAGCACCACGAAGAAGATCATCGTGGGGTCGCCAATCAGGGGCTTCTGCATAAGCACGGTCATCATATCGACTGCAAAATTACGAATAAATCATGGGCAAAGCAAATGATTTCTTCGTTTTTTTTATCGCCACGGCCGCTATTTGAAGATTACAGGCCCATTTTCATCAAGCGCCATCATGCAGGGAGAAAAAAAAGCAACGCCCCGCCATCATTTGGAACTCCAAATCATCGCGGGGCATAGGTGCGGCTATTTCTTGCACCTCGTCACCACCACCGAAAGGCCCATCGACAGCAACAAGACGCCAAAGATGATGGCCAGCGACACGGGCGTGGGAATCTCGTAGTGGGGCATATTCAGATGTAGGCCCACCAGCTCGCCCAGTTGGTTGATGTATTCGTTCATGGCCAGCAGCATCTTCACACCCACGAAGATGAGGATGATGCCCAACCCATACTTCAGATAGGAGAAATACTTGGCGATGGCGGCCAAAGCGAAGTAGAGGGCACGCAGACCCAGGATGGCAAAGATGTTGGAGGTGAGGACGATGAAGGGGTCGCGGCTGACGCTGAACACTGCCGGGATGCTGTCGACGGCGAAGGCCACATCGCTGGTCTCGATGACAATAAGAGCGATAAAAAGGGGAGTAGCCAAAAACCCACCCCCTGCCCCTCCCGTGCGGGAGGGGAGTTCAGTTACTTCTTCTGATGATTCTTGGTATAGTCCCCCCTCCGTATGGGAAGGGAGTTCAGTTACTTCTGCTGATGATTCTTGGTCTTGAGTGTAATCAAGCCCCCCTCCCGTTCGGGAGGGGCTGGGGGTGGGTTTTTTCCTCACAAAGAACTTGTCGCCATGCATCTTGTTGGTGACGGGGAAGAAGCGCTTGAACAGGCGCACAATGAAGTTGTTGCCAGGGTCGCCCTGCATCTCGTCGTTGTGGGTGAACATCTTGCTGCCGGTGTAGAGCAGGAACAGGCCGAAGAGGCCCAGCACCCACTCGAAGCGCTCCACCACGGCGGCACCGGCAAAGATGAACACGCTGCGCAGCACCAGCGCGCCAAAGATGCCCCAGAAGAGCACCTCGTGCTGAAACTTGCGCTCAATGCCAAAATAGGAAAAAAGCATCAGGAAAACGAAGAGGTTGTCCATCGACAGCGACTTCTCAATCAGATAGCCCGCCAGGAACTCCATCGCCTTCTCGTGAGGTTCAACGGGATAGAAGAAGTAAATGCCCGCACAGAACACCATCGACACGGCTATCCACACACACGTCATCTTCAGAGCCTCGCTGATGTTCACCTCATGCTCGCCTTTGTGAGCAAACATCTTCAGGTCGGCAACCAACATCAGCACCACCAGCACATAGAAAACAATCCAAGCCCATACGGGCAATAACGTCATCATGTCTTTCTCTATATCGTTTATCTTCGTTTCGGGGCTGCAAAATTACGAAGAAAAAGTGAAATGGGCAATGAAAGTATCAAAAATAATGGCGATTAAGCCACAAACCAAAGAAATAGTCACTCACCATATAGCCCGTTGGGGTGTGCTCCACCAGTTCTTTGTCGAGTAGCAGGTCGAGGGCCGTTTTCACACTGCTGGCACTCGACAAGCCATGTTGCTTGATGAAGACGTTGCTTTGTGGACTAAGCACTTGCCGCTCTTTGGCTATTGCCTTCAACAATGAAAGCTGATTGTCGGTAAGAAAAGATGTCAGCCCCTCATATTGCATCGAGCTGCTGTTGACAATGTGCAGTATCGTATCGTTGACCTGCGCTATGCTGTCAACATTCTTCTCTGTCTCGTATAGGCGGTTGAGTACCAATTGGATGCTCCTTGTCACCCCACTTAGTCGTCCGTAAATATCATGGAATACGTCTTGGGCAAGACTGCCATTGTTTGCCTCGAAGAAACGGCGGGCAAAATCATAATAGATTTCCTCATGCAGGGGGAGCAGACCCATTGACACCGTGCTCTGATAGAAGGGACGGTCGGGCGAGGAGAATATTTGTGCCATCAGATGGCGTTTGCTGCCTGAAAACACGAAATGCGCATTGGGCACAAATTGGATATAGGAGCGCAACAAAGCCTCCAAACCTGTTTCAGGGTATCTGGTGATTTGTTGGAACTCGTCGATGGCGACGTAAATCTCATGTTTGCTCTGCGCCAAATAGTCGAAGATGGTCTTTAGTGTCAGTTCACTCTGATTCGGTTCGATGCTCACCGTCACCGTTGGCTGGCCCGTCAGCGGGTCGGAACTGAACACGGGGCGCCACGAACCAAAGAAGGCCAGCAGCCGTTGCAGGGCCTGTTTCTCGCGCGACAACACCTGTCGGGCGATGGCGGTACCCAACAACTGCACAAAATCGTGCTGGTTTTTGGTAGGCATAATGTCTAAATAGATGCAGACAGCCTCCTTTTCAGAATGTTCAAGACGATAGAACGTGTTCAAAATAAGTCCTGTCTTGCCTATTCTGCGCGGAGAAATGAGCACGGTATTCCTACCATTTTGCAGATTTGCCATCAATTCTTCTGTCTCAACGGTTCGGTCGCAGAAATATTCTGGACTGACAAATCCCTGATAGACAAATGGATTCTTAAGCGTTATCTTCTTTTTCTTTGCCATGGTCATTATAATTATTGACAGTTTTATCACGGAAATTCCGTCACGGAAATTCCGTCACGGAAATTACACGATGCAAAGGTAATTGTTTTTAAGGAAACCACCAAAATCTTTGCCCCCAAAAACAACCTGCACGGATGAAAAGTTTCGAGCTGCTTCTTTAATGATTATCCGCATGTACCCGATAGGTAGTCTGCACTCGACCTCTGGTCGCTCTTACAACCGAAGGAACGCCCCGAAGGGGCGCTATCGGTTGATTGCGGATAATCATTCTGTGAAAAACAGACGACGTAGCCTACAAGGGAAGTGCAAAAGGATGTGAAAAGGACATTCCTGAATTCTTACAAAAAAAATTTTCATTCTAGAACAAAACAATGCACACTTTAGGCTGTTTGAGCAAGGCGAACGATGACGAAAAATCAGCTGATGACACGTTATTTGCACAACCACGTAGGTTTTGTGCAAGATATTTGCCCATTTTTAGGCCATTTTTCGTTTCTGCGAGAACGCCGAAAAAGAAAACGGCAACGCCAATTTTTTTTTCGGCGTTGACTTTTTTGAGCCGCCCATGCGTTTTTGTCGCCAAATCGAGCCAATGCATCTGAAAGCCAGCGGCTTACAGAAACCCCTCAAAACTCGCAAATTTTCGGCCAAATATTTTTTTGTGGAAAACAAGCGAGTTTTGAAGGCCTTCGGCTGTTTTGAAGCGCCTTCCGCCTTAACAATTTTTTATTTATTTTGCTAATGAATGTTTAATCCTTCCCCTCCCTTTGAACCGCTTTATACACATCTCATCGAGGTGTCACCGCCGCTCACCCCGCCCCTGCAAGGCTTTTTCTTGTTTTTCTTGTTTTTACCGGTATTTCAAAATAGGCTGTTCAATTTGTTGTACCTTACAATTTGTAGAGATAATATTACAGACCCCACCCCTGCCCCTCCCCGTAAGGGCAGGGTTCAAGAGGGGAGGCAGCAGTTCCCCTCCCTTCAAGGGGAGGGGCAGGGGTGGGGTCTGTAACTATTAGCAACTTCGATTCAAGAGAACATCAAATTGGACACCCTAATTTCAAAATCCAATTGTGCCGCTCCGCATTGTATTGGTTGGCTGTGGACTTTTCCAAGTGGACTCAATATTACTAAAAGAAGCAAAACTGGCGACACCCTTGGAAAAGGATGTCGCCAGCTGATGGAGGAGATGAAGCACACTCCAATAGACTATGTGCTTAGTCGTTCTCGGCCAGTCCGCTGTAGCGGATGCCGCTCACCTTGTACTTGGCATAGCCGTCATCGGGATACCAGGGGTCGTTGGCGTAGCGAACGTAGAACACGATGCTGTCGCAGACAGTGCCATTCTTCTGACGGCCTTGGTCCTTCAAGATCTTACCATCCTCGATGGTGATGGCATACAAAGGCGAGCCGAAACTATTGACAGCCGAGAGATTCTGGGCACCCGACGAACGGAACGTCATGTTACTCATATTGATGCTTATCTTGCTCTTCAGGGAATAGTTGGGATAACCTTGGTTTTCATAATAGGATGCCACATCGAAATTGCCGAGGTCATCGATAATCATCACAGAATCGTTGTTGCTGGCAGTGTTGTAAGTAAGCAGCAGCATCCGCTCCTCGTCCCAACCGAAATAATGCTCACCACCTGCGATGGGGCTGCCACCTTCATCGACAGCATCAATATCCACATACCACTGACCGGCCATGCTGACGGTGGCGGTATTCCCAACCTCTTCCTTTTCACACGAAGCGAAGGACATTCCGACGAGGAGAGCTGCAAAATATATTACTTTCTTCATAGTGTTGTTTTTTCCTATTTATTTTGTTAACGTTACGTAGAACCGTGTAGCCGAGCCAAAGTCCATGTCGAACGTGATGGTGCCAGTGGCGGGGTCGTAGGCAGCCTTGATGTCTTCAAACGGGTCGCCCCAGTACCATTCGCCCTGCTCCACCACCTCAATGGTGTTGTCGTCGTTGAGCTTCAAGGTAGCCTCCAAGAAGAAGTCGTAGCCATAGGCATCATAGCCGGGATAGCGCCCATAGCTGTAGAAGCCGCCAGCAAGGTCGTTAATGGTGTAGGTGCCGTCGCCGTTGTCGGTGATGACGATGGGAGCACCGAAATAATGGCGTGAGCCAAACTCGCTCTCACCGAAATAAATGCTGGCTAAGCCGTTTTTGTTGACGACTGCCACCTTGCGGGTAGCCGAAGCCGAGAAACCATCGGGATTGGTCACGGTGTAGTTCACGTTATAGAATCCGAGCTTGTTGGTGTCCACCGTGCCAGTTGTCACTATTTGGTCGGACACATCCTCGCCACCCATGGTGGCTACGCATCCTGGGTCGACAAACGGCTGGCCTAAAGGCGTGGCATAGTTGGCGGCACCGTTCATTTCCAATATGGCATAGTAGGTGAAGCGGCTCAGGCCTTCGGTCTCATCGTCGCTGCAACTGGTCAAGACAGTAGGTGCTGCCAATGCGAGCAGAGATGCAAATAATATGTTCTTTTTCATATCCGAATCTTATTACAATAATCTGTTATCAATGTGCGAATTACTTACCCCAGAACACAGGCTGGTCATAGCCGGGGAATTCGGGGGAATTGCTGTTGCGAGAAGAAGAGCTCTCAGGATAGATCCAGCGCTCAAGCAGCTTGTTGTTGCCCAGTTTGTCGAACACCTTGATGGGGGTGTAGAACGTGCCGGGAACATAGAGCTGGGGCTTGTAGGAAGAATCGAGGTTCTCGTCGTACATCTGGCTACCAGTGACGTTGCCGAAGGCGGGATAGTCAAGGCGGCGAGCCTCGCACCAGCCCTCGAAGGTGTTGATGCCAGCCAAAGCAATCCACTTGGCAACGCCAATGCTCTTCTTGTAGTTAGCATTGTCGTAGGGGAACTGTGCAATGGCTGCGGCGGCACCACTAACGCCATAGGTGTCGAAGTTGGCAGCGATGGCAGCCTCGTAATGGGCTTGGGCTTGGGCGCTATTGCCAGCCTTGGCATAGTATTCGGCCAGGAAGAACTCAATCTCGGATACGGTGATGAGGTAGACAGGCATGTCGAAGCTCGCTACGGGACGGCACCAGTAGTTTGACTTGTAGTTATCGGAGGTGGAGAAGTTCGAACCAGAGATACCGCCAGTGTACTCACCCGAGCCATTGGTCTCGAACATGGCAGGCAGACGACCGTCCTGATAGACCACATCGCCATTGCCGTCCTTCTGCAGCAGGGTGTTGATAATAGCCACGTTGGCGATACAGTTGATTTGGGTCGAACCCCAGCTGGTGGCAAATTCCTCAGCATAGAAGGGGCTGAGAGCACCGCTCTCGTCACTCCAACAACCTGCCCAGGCGATGTCGCTGGTGGGGAAGTTGTTCTGGCTGACAAGTGCATCCAACTGTGGCTTCACGTCGACGACACCGCTCTCACGGGTCAGCATCTTCAGCTTCACAGCATTGGCCAGCTGAATCCATGCACCAGCGTTCTGATCAGGCAGCAGGAAATTGGTGGCCACGGGGTCGTTGGCATTCACCTTGCTCAGGGCTTCGTCAAGTTCAGCGAGCACACCGGCATAGATGTCCTGGCCAGCGTCGTACTTCGGTGTGGGATTGCTGATGTCGAGTGCTTCAGTATAAGGAATCTCACCGTAAGCGTCGACCAACATCCCATAGGTGAGGGCGCGCAGCGTCTTAGCAGCAAGGAAGGTTCCCCACTCCTCGTCCTGCTCGGCAAGGTCACAAATGGTCTTCAGGTTCTTCAACCCGCGCTGGCTCAGCTGCGTATAGGCAGAGCTGGAGCGTGTGGCCGACATTCTGAACTGGCTATAGTCCAAATAGTTCGACGTGCCAAAAGCATGGGCATAGTACTGTGCGAAGTATCCGCCAGTGATGCGGTAGAAGTCGCCGTAGGTACCAGCAATGTTCATCTCGGCAGCAGGGAACATGATGTCGGTTGTCATGTTCTCCTCAGCCGGTGAGTTGGGGTTATTGTTGATGTCCAAATAGCTGTCGCAAGAAGTTGCGGCAAGGCCCAGGACAAGGGTGGATATGATTGCTATTTTTTTCATGTTGTTTCCTCCTTCAGTTTAGAATTTGACACCAAGGTTGAAGCCAAACGTGCGGCAGCTGGGGTTGGAGTAGAGTTCGCCGAAGAGACCAGAGAGGTCGTTACCATACGAACTGGTCTCTGGGTCGATGTAGCGGTTGCCCTTGTGCGTCCAAGTGAACACGTTGTTGCAGAAGGCCGAGACGGTGATTTCGCTCAGGTAGAGCTTGCTCACTATCGAGCGAGGCAAGCTGTAGGCCAGCGTGATGTTGCGCAGCTTCACGAAAGAGCGGTTGAGCAGATAGAACTCGCCACCTTCGCCAGCACCATACTTGTTGTACCAGTCCTGATAGCTTTGATTATTCAAATAGATAGGAGAGTTGTTCTCCGTGCCGTCGGCATACACCGAGTTGGGAATCACAAACGGGTTGCGGTCGTTGTAGGTGGTGATATAGCCGTTACCGGTGAACTGCATCAGGTTCTTTGTGCGTGAGAACATGTAGCCACCCTTGCGGATGTCGAGGGCTGCGCTCAGCGAGATGCCCTTCCACGAGAGAGCCGTGGTCAAGCCACCCGTCCAGTCGGGATTCACATTCTTGCCAGTGTCCTGCACGTCGTCGGTGAGCAGGGGCTGTCCGCTGGCACCAACAATTATCTTGCCGTCGTCGGTGTATTGGGGCAGATAGGTGAACAGCTCACCCATGGGCAGGCCCTCTACAGCGCGCATATAGACGGCGTCGTCGCCAGCCGAGAACGAGTTGATGTTCACCATGCCACCTTCGAGGCTTTCAGGCATGGAGACGACCTTGTTCTTGTTCTTCGAGAAGTTGAAGCCCAAATCCCAACGGAAGTCCTTGGTGCGCACCGGCGTGGTGTTGATGAGCAACTCAAAGCCCTTGTTGTTCACCTTACCAAAGTTGGTCACCATCCAGTTGTAACCCGTAGCGGGGTCGACAGGCAGGGTGAAGATTTGGTCGTCGGTGTTACGGTTGTAGTAAGAGAAGTCGATGTTGATGCGGTTCTTCAGGAGAGCCAGATTCAGACCAATCTCGAACTCGGTGGTCATCTCAGGCTTCAAGCTGGAGCTACCAGCGGTGGCCGATGCCTGGAATGCGTTGACACCATTGAAGGGGAAGAGGGTCAAATCACCATCATAGTAACCATCGGAATAACCTTGGACATAGCTGGGATAGATGAGGTAAGCATCAGCATCGTTACCAGTCTTACCGTAGGCTAAGCGCACCTTACCAAAGTTGAGGATGTCGTTCTTCTCCAGCAGCTCGGTGAAAATCCAGCTCAGCGTGGCACCGGGATAGAAATAGTGGTTTTTCTCAAGAGGCAGTGTGCTCGACCAGTCGTTACGGGCGGTGAGGTCGAGATAAACCATGTTGTCCCAACCCAGCGAGATGTCGCCGAAGAGACCCACGTTGCGACGCTTGGTCTGGTTCTCGGTCAATGTTTTCTTCGTGGCACCATTGCTCAAATCCCAGAAACCTGTGTTGAAGGTGAGGTCTTCAGTCTGTCCGTCCATGTTGGTCCAATAGCGCTCGGTCATGTTCACACCAGCGGTGACGTTCACGTCGAGCTTGCCATCAAGATACTTGTCCTGCCAGTTGGCCAGGAAGTCATTGTTCAACTCGTACTGACGGTTGTAGCGCGAGAAGACGTAACCGCTCTGGTTCATTTCAGAGGGAGCGTAACCGTAGTCCTCGTTGATGAGGGCATCGTCGAGGGCAATCTGCGGTTCGGCATACTTGAAGTCGAAATCGGTGTAGTCGAAGCCAAAGCGATAGGTCAGCGTGAGCTGCTTCAGCGGGTTGATGTCGGCCTGCACCTTGCCAAACACCTGCTTACCATCGTTGTGCTGATAGTTGTTGGCGATGGCCCAATAGGGGTTGGTGATACCGTAGGGGGTGTACCAAGCCTCTGGGGTATCGAAGGCGGTGTTCAGGTGACGGCGGTCAACCAAAGAGATGTCGCGGGGGAACTCCAAGAGACCATCAATCATCGAGGCCCCCTGGAACTGTCCAACACTGTTGGTTTTGTTCGTCGTGAAGTTAACGCTCGAAGAGAGCTTGAACCAGTCGGTAGCCTGATAGCTGCCACGGTAGGCGATGGTGTTGCGCTGATAGGTGTCCTTGTCCTTGGGGATGATACCATCGTCGTGGGTGTATGAATAGCTCAGGTAGTAGGTCATCTTCTGGTCGTCGCTCATGCCACTCAAAGCGACACTGTGACTGGTGCTCAGGCCCGTATCGAAGAAGTCCTTGATGTTGTTCTCGGCAGCCTCATACTTGTGGATGAGCTGCTGATGGTTCCAGATGGGGCCATAGACCTGCGTGGAGCCGTCGAACCGAGGACCCCATGAGCCGTTCTCGATGAAGGTCTGCGTGCCGTTCCAACCCTGTCCGAACTCGTTTTGGAAGTCGGGCAGCGTGGAGACGCTACGCCACTGCACGCTACCATCGTAGGTGATGGAGAAGTTGCGGGTATCGCCCTTCTGTCCATTCTTCGTGTTGATGATGATGACACCGTTGGCGGCGCGGCTACCATAGAGGGCGGTAGCGGCAGCACCTTTCAGCACCGTCATCGACTCGATGTCGTTGGGGTTGATGTTCGAGATACCGCCAATGGCATTCTGCTGCTCCTGCGCACGGATAGTAGCCGTCTGGAGGGGCACACCATCGACAACGTAGAGGGGCTGGTTGCTACCGTTGATAGAGCTGATACCACGGATGATGACCGAGTTGGCCTGTCCGGGGTCGCTCGAAGTGGAGTTAATCTGCACACCAGCCACCTTACCGGCCAAAGCGGAGGTGACGTCGGTCACCTTACCAACGGTCAATTCCTCGTTGTCAAGCGTCTGGGCTGAGTAACCAAGAGCTTTCTCGCTCTTCTTGATACCCATGGCCGTGACCACGATTTCGTCGAGGTTCGTATCGCCGCTACGCAGCACGATGCGCATGTTGGGACGAGCACTTACCTCCAGCGTTTCCATGCCCACGTACGAAATACGCAGCATGCTCTTACCTGCAGGGACAGTCAGCGAGAAGCGACCATCGCTACCAGTTACAGTACCGGTATTGGTGCCCACCACGAGGACCGACACGCCCATCACAGGCTGCCCGTCGTCTTGCGAGACCACAATACCGTTGACTTTTGTCTGTGCAAACGCTCCACCTATCACGAGGAAGAGCACTGCCAGCAGTGTCATGAGTCTTTTTTCCATAAATCTCTCTCGTTTTTTTGTTGTTTGTTTAATAATGATTTTCCTTTTTTCTTTCTTTTTAAATATTAAATGTACGCGTGTTCGTGAATTGTTACAGTTTGCAAAAATAATACAAATATCAAAAACACCAAACAAAAACAAAGAAAAAAATCATTTTTCGCCCTTTTTATTGACGAAATGCATCTTTTGGGGCCATCATTTTATCAAAATGATTCATAAAACGGCAAAAAACAACACGCATGCTCGCCTGGGAACGAAGCAGCCGCGCACCGCAAAAATGAAGTGCGGGATGCAGGAGAAGGCGCTGTGCCCATTCCTGCATCCCGCACCGGGGGAAGACAATGTCTGTCTGCGACGATTAATAGACGTAGACTTTGAAATTCTTGACCGCTCCTGGTGCTCCCTGCTCAGCACGTGGCAAGTACTCCAGGGCGCTGATGCTCTGCACCGAGCCGAGGTCGACGACCAGCAGGTGGGGTGCCGTGGCACTGCGCTCCGTCTGCCAATAGGTCGACTCCTGCAAGTCGAAGACCTTGTCGCCAAGGTGGTTGCCGTTCTCCTCTTCCGAGCTGGCATACTTCGTCTTCCACGGTTCGCGGCTCAGGCGCTTGCCGTCGGCACCCTGCAGATAAATCTCGGCAATGGCCACGCGGTCGGCGTCCTTCTGTGTGGAGAGCACCTCGATGGCGAGGTAGCGGCCCATGGCGGGAGCGCTGAACTTGAAGGTCTGCCAGCCGTTGCCGGCCTTTGCGGTGGCTGAGCCACCGCCTACGGAGAAGGCGACGGGCGTGGCGGAGTTGAGGTCGGGCTTGTCGCCGATGTTGTTGTGCTTGTTGCTCTTCTCCAGTTGGAGCTTGTTCAGCTCAGGCTCGGCCTGGCCCCAGACAACGGCCTCGCGGGGGCCGACGATGTCGAGGACGATGATTTCGTTCCGTCCCTTCTTCAGCCAGCAGCCGGGCACGTAGAGCGTCTGCTGCGGGCCTATCGACCAAATGCGGCCCATGGCATGGCCATTCACCCATACCTGGCCCTTGCCCCATGTCTCGAAGTTCAGGAACGTGTCGCCCACCTTATTAATATTAAAGTAGCCACGGTAGTAGCCGCGCTTGGTGACGAGGTCGAGGCCATCGGTGTTCCATTTGAGTGGGGTGCCAAGGCGCATGCCCTTGTCGGGCTGTGAGTGGTCGATGTTGTGTACAAAGGCATCGGTGGCCTTCTCATAGGTGTCGGGCAGTGCCAGCTGCCTCCATCCACGTGGTTTCCATGTGGTCTCTACGCCGTCAATCTCTGCTTGAAGGGTCACATCGCTCACAATGCCTTTGAAGTCCTTGATGGCACGTCCGAAGTTGATGCGCCCCATGGCCTCCACGAGTATCTCCAGCTCGTCGCCCTTCTTCACAGGGGGCAGCGTGAGGCTTTTCTCGTTCTTCACGCGGTCAATCTTGCCGATGTACTTGCCATTGATGAAGACCTGGGCGTAGTCGTGGAAGTCGGCCGTCAGCGTGCTGGGCTTGCTAATCTCGGGCAGGCGTGTGTCGTAGAGCATGGTGCCCCAACCCAAATCCATCTCCTCGAAGGTCTTGAGCTCGCCCTTGTGGACGGTCGTCTTGTCATCAGTGCCATTGAGGATGGAGGAGAACTCCTTCAGCTCGAACTTCGGCACAGTGATGATGGGCATGGGAGCCTTGGGCACGGCGGGTAAGCCCCCCTTCCGTCCCCCGAGGGGGAAACCGTTGGCATCGTATTTCTCCATCATCTTGCGCAGTTCCCAGAACTTCGGGGTGGCGAGGCCCCATTCGTTGATGGGAGCATCGTAGTCGTAAGAGGTGACATCGGGGGCGAAGCCCGGACTGTTGGCACCGGCCCAGTGGCCGAAGGAAGTTCCGCCGTGAGTCATATAGAGCGAGAAGGAGATGCCTTTCGAAAGCATTTCGTCCATACCCTCCACCATATCCTTGGCGGGGCGCGTCTCGTGGCGGGCGCCCCACTTGTCGAACCAGCCGCTCCAGAACTCTGAACACATCTTCGGGGCGTTGGGGCGCAGCTGGCCAAGGCGGCGGAACTGCTGGTCGATGTTGGCACCCGTGCCGAAGTTCATCGTCCACGTCAGGTCTTCGAGGCCATTCTTCTCGAAGTTCGACGACCAGTCGCACTGGAAGAGCGACAGTTCCTTGCCATAGATGCCGCGCAGGCAGTCGCGAATCTCAGAGACGTATGGTTTGTCCTCGCCATACGAACCGTACTCGTTCTCCACCTGAATCATGATGATGGGTCCGCCGTTCTGGATGGTGAGGGGCTTTAGTTGCTCACCCACCTTCTCCTCGAAGATTTTCACGCGCTCCATGAAATAAGGGTCGCGCTCGCGTAGGCGTATATCCTTTTTCTTTAGCAGCCACCAAGGCAGACCGCCCATCTCCCACTCTGCACATACGTAAGGGCCGGGCCGCACAATGACGTACATGCCGTTCTTCTGCGCCAGACGGCAGAACTCGGCCACATCGTTGTTGCCTGTGAAGTCGAACTCGCCCTCGCGCTGCTCATGGATGTTCCAGAACACATAGAGGCACAACGTGTTCATGCCCAGTGCCTTACACATCTTGATACGGTGCTCCCAATAGGGTCGCGGGATGCGGGGGTAATGCACTTCGGCCGCCTTCACGATGAAGGGCTGGCCATTCAACAGGAACGTCTTGTCGCCAACGGTGAACGTACCGGGCTTCTTTTCGGCAGCGTGCATGGTAGCAGGAACGAGAAGCATGCAAGCCGCCAGCACCAGCCATTGGAATAGTCTTTTTGGTGTCATAAAAATTGCTTTGTTTTAAGTTTTTTGCAAAGTTACGAAGAATTTTTTAAAAATGGCAATTCTGAAACTATTTTTTTTTGTACCTTTGCACGCACATACACACAAAAAACACTTATGGGCGGCTTTTTCGGAACCATCAGCACTCGCGATTGCGTAAACGACTTGTTTTACGGAACCGATTACAACTCACATCTTGGCACGCGCCGCGCAGGCCTCGTCACTTTCGACCCTGAGAAAGGTTTTTCGCGCAGCATCCACTCGCTGGAGCGCGACTATTTCCGCTCGAAGTTTGAGGACGAGTTGCACGAATTCAAAGGCAACCAAGGCCTGGGCGTCATCAGCGACACCGACCCACAACCCATCATCATCAACTCACACCTGGGGCGCTACGCCGTGGTGACGGTAGCTAAAATCAACAACCTGCGCGAGATTGCCGACGAGCTGCTGGCGCAGCGCATGCACCTGAGCGAGCAGAGCGCCAACAACCTGAACCAGACTGAGCTGGTGGCCCTGCTCATCAACATGGGCAGCAGCTTCGTGGATGGCATCAACCTGGTGTATCACAAGATTCGAGGCTCCTGCTCGATGCTCATCCTGACCGAAGACGGCATCATCGCCGCCCGCGACTTCCTGGGCCGCACGCCCATCGTCATCGGTCGCAAGGAGGTGCACCGCCTGTCGCCCATTGGCACCGACGACTGCGTGATGGCCTACGCCGCCAGCAGCGAGAGCACCAGCTTCCCCAACCTCGACTACAAGACCGTGCGCGACGTGGGGCCTGGCGAGATTGTCAGGCTGCGAGCCACCTCGATGGAGGTGCTGCAACCCGCCTTCAAGCGCTGTCAGATTTGTTCGTTCCTCTGGGTCTACTATGGTTTTCCCGCCTCGTGCTACGAGGGCATCAACGCCGAGGATGTGCGCGAGCGCGACGGCAAGTTGATGGGCGAGCGCGACAACGTGGAGGCCGACCTGGTGTGCGGCATCCCCGACAGCGGCGTGGGCATGGCCATGGGCTATTCCGAGGGCAGCGGCATCCCCTACAAGCGTGCTGTGCTGAAGTACACCCCCACGTGGCCCCGCTCGTTCACGCCCAGCGACCAAAGCCGACGCCGCTTGGTGGCCAAGATGAAGCTCATCCCCAACGAGGCGCTGCTGCGCGGACAGCGCGTGGTGTTCTGCGACGACAGCATCGTGCGCGGCACCCAGCTGCGCGACAACGTGCGCGAATTTGTGCAGAACGGTGCCCGCGAGGTGCACGTGCGCATCAGTTGCCCGCCCCTCGTCTATGGTTGCCCCTTCATCGGCTTCACCAACTCCAAGACCGACATGGAGCTGATTTCGCGCCAAATCATCCGCGACTTCGAGGGCGACGACCACACCCATCTGGACCAATATGCCAAAGCCGACACCCCGCAGTATCAGCACATGGTCGACGAGATAGCGCGCCGACTGGGCCTGACATCGCTGAAGTTTGCCCGGCTGGAAGACCTCATCAACGCCATAGGACTGCCCAAGAGCCATGTGTGCACCCACTGCTTCGACGGCTCCAGCTACGACCAGCAGCAGGGCGACGGCGAGTTCTTCGGATAAACAACACACCATTATTGAACTGCTGCCTATGAAGATATTCACCGCCACACAAATACACGAGCTCGACAACTACACCATCGAGCACGAACCCATCAAGTCCATCGACCTGATGGAGCGTGCTGCCCACGAAATCACCATGGCCATCACCGACCGCTGGGACAGCAGCGTGCCCGTGGTGGTGTTTGCCGGCCCTGGCAACAACGGCGGCGACGCCCTCGCCGTGGCGCGCATGCTCACCGACCAAGGCTACCAGGTGCAGACCTTCCTCTTCAACATCAGCGGCAAGCTCTCGGCCGAATGCTCCGAGAACAAGCAGCGGTTGGTGACGAAGAAGGGGCGCCCCCTGCTGACCGAGGTGACGCAGGAGTTCGACCCGCCCCAGCTGGAGCGCGGCATGCTCGTCGTCGACGGCCTCTTCGGTTCGGGGCAAAACAAGCCACTGGCCGGAGGCTTCGCCTCGTTGGTGAAATACATCAACAACTCGAAGGCCGAGGTGGTGAGCATCGACATGCCCTCGGGACTGATGACCGAGGACAACGCCTACAACGTGCGTGCCAACATTGTGCGCGCCACGCTGACGCTGACGCTGGGACAGCCGAAGCTGAGCTTCCTCTTTGCCGAGCATCAGCAGTTTGTGGGCGAGGTGCAAGTGCTCGACATCGGACTGAGCCAAGAAGGCATACAGAGAATCGATGCCCCCTACACGCTCACCGGTATCGACGACGTAGCACCCCTGCTGCGACCCCGCGACCCCTTTGCCCACAAGGGCACCATGGGCCACGCCCTGCTGGTGGGCGGCAGCTATGGCATGGCTGGGGCGGCGGTGCTGGCTGCCCGCGCCTGCATGAGGGCCGGCGTAGGCAAGCTGACGGTGCATACGCCCCGCCGCAACATGCCCATCCTGCAGACGACCATCCCCGAGGCGGTGATACACACCGACCGCGAAGAGACCACCTTCAGCGAGGCCGTGCCCACCGACGATTTCCAGGCTGTGGCCATAGGCCCCGGACTGGGCACCAGCGAGCAGACGGCCATCGCCATGATAGCCCAGTTGCGCCGCGCACAGTGCCCCGTGGTGGCCGATGCCGACGCGCTGAACATCCTCGCCGCCAAGCATGCCTGGATGCAGCAGCTGCCCAAGGGCATCATCCTCACCCCCCATGCCAAGGAGCTGGAGCGCATGGAAGGACAATGCACCGACAGCTACGAGCGCCTGTCGAAGGCCCGCATGCTGGCCGAGCGACTGCAGGGATACGTCATCCTGAAAGGGCGCCACACGGCAGTGTGCATGCCCGACGGCCACATCGCCTTCAACACCACCGGCAACCCCGGCATGGCCACCGCCGGCAGCGGCGATGTACTCACCGGCATCCTGCTGGGCTTGCTGGCACGCGGCTACACACAGCGCGATGCCTGCGTGCTCGGCGTCTACCTGCACGGGCTGGCGGGCGACTTGGCCGCACAACAGCTGGGCCAGGAGAGCCTGATGGCCAGCGACATCATCAACTACCTGCCTAAAGCTTTCCTGGCGCTGACAGCCGAGGACGGAAACGAGGGTGCCAAAAGCTACTTTTAAGCACCTGGCGCAGCCATTTTAATAAAAAAGCATCGCCCCGCAAAAAAATGGCGTTGACTTTTTGAAAAACGGCGTTGACTTTTTGAAATTTGGCGTTGACTTTTTGAAATTTGGAGCGCTCCAAATTTTCATGCGGAATGCGCACCTGATTTTCAGATGATTAGCAATAACAAAAAACGAAGCATAAATATGAGTAACAGCAAGCATAGACATGGGCTCAGGATGGTGGCATTTCTTGTCGCCCTCCACGCATCATTTTTCGCCAGCCAGGCACAGACGAAGCTCAGCCCATACCATCCGGGGCAGACACCCGAGGGTGCCGTGTACTACCTGCCTAAGACGGCCCTGCGCATCAGCGTGCTGGTGGAGAAGACCACCTATCAGCCCGGCGACTTCGCCCCATACGCCCAGCGCTATCTGCGCGTGGCCGACGTGAGCCAGGAGCCCAAGCAGAGCTACCGCGTGACCGATGTGCTGGTGACCCCCTGCCCCGTGCCCGACTCGTCGAAGGTCTATGCCGTGCGCTTCAATCCACTCACGGTGGCCTCGCGCATGATGCTATCGGGCGACGGCCGTCTGCTGGGACTCAACGTCGACGATGTGGCCGATGTAGACATGCCGCCCTTTTTCGTCCCCACCCCACAGCCGACAATGAAAGAGCCTCGGTCGCTGCTGAACGAGGAGATACTGTCGTGTGGCAGCACGGCGAAGATGGCCGAACTCACCGCCAGCGAAATCTACGACCTGCGCGAGAACCGCTCGCTGCTCATCAAGGGCCAGGCCGACTTCATGCCCCACGACGGACGGCAGATGCAAATCATGCTCGACGAGCTGGATGCCAACGACCGCTCGCTCACCTCGCTCTTCGTGGGCGTCACCCGCCGCGACACCACCGAGCACATCCTGTGGTATGTGCCCGAGGCAGCACCCGACAGCATGCCAGCGCCCAGCACGCGCCAAGTGCTCTTCCGCCTGTCGCAACTGCGCGGGCTGGTGGAGCCCGACGACCTGTCGGGGGCACCTTATTATATTATGGTGGACGACATCAGCCAGTTGCCCCCCGCAGAGCCTACGGCCAAGAAGGCAAAGGCAAAGACGGAGTCGGGCATCTACGTGAATGTGCCGGGGCGCATGCGGGCCACCATCCTCGAAGGCATCAACCCCATCCTGGTGCAGGACATGCCCGCCTCGCAGTTTGGCCGCACGCTGCTGCTCAGCGGAAGCCTGTTCAACAAGCGCTACACCACACGGCTGCGCCTGAACGCACTCACCGGGGCCTTGGAGCGACTGGATGCCGACCAGCCGAAGAAAACGTTTATGTTATTCTCAAAAAAGGAAAAAGCGATGGATGACTCTCCACAGAGGGCACATGAATAAAAATGTTTCCTGTGTCCTCTGTAGATAATATATTTCGTCTTTAATCCTAAATAAACAACTTAAGATGGAAGAAATCAAGACGCAGCTGCCGGAGAACGCGTTCCGCGAGCTGAAAGACGGAGAAGAGTATGAGCCGCTGATGTCGCCGCGCGGCCAGTATCCCGAAGTGAACACATGGTCGGTGACGTGGGGCGTGCTGATGGCCATGCTCTTCTCGGCTGCCGCCGCCTATCTGGGGCTGAAGGTGGGCCAGGTGTTCGAGGCCGCCATCCCCATCGCCATCATTGCCGTGGGCTTGAGCACTGCCGCCAATCGTTCGAAGGCACTGGGCGAGAACATTATCATACAGAGCATCGGCGCTTGCAGCGGAGCCGTAGTGGCCGGAGCCATCTTCACCCTGCCCGCCATCTACATCCTGCAAGCCAAGTATGGTGCCGAGATGTCGGCATCGTTCGTGCAGGTGTTTATGGCATCGGCATTGGGTGGCATCCTCGGCATCCTGTTCCTCATCCCCTTCCGCAAGTACTTCGTGAAGGACATGCACGGCAAATACCCCTTCCCCGAGGCCACAGCCACCACGCAGGTGCTGATAAGTGGATTGCAGTCCACACAAAAAACCACGCCCAACTCCCCGCGTGCGGGAGAAGAGGCTGAGGCTGCAGGTTCCTCGCGTATCCTTCTCCTTGCTGGACTCATCGGCGGACTCTACGACTTCATCGTGGCCACCTTCGGATGGTGGAACGAGGTGGTGACCACACGCATGGTGGGCTTCGGCGAGACGCTGGCCGAGAAGGCCAAGCTGGTGTTCAAGGTGAACACCGGGGCCGCCGTGCTGGGCCTGGGCTACATCATCGGCTTGAAATATGCGCTGTTCATCTGCTTAGGCTCATTGGCAGTGTGGTGGCTCATCGTGCCAGGCATGAGCCTGCTGTTCCACGACACCGTGCTCAACATCGGCGGCGCCACCGTGACGCAGACCGTGGGCGAGATGTCGCCCGAGGTCATCTTCCGCACCTATGCCCGCTCCATCGGCATCGGCGGCATCGCCATGGCCGGCATCATCGGCATCGTGAAGTCGTGGGGCATCATCAAGAGCGCCGTGTCGCTGGCAGGACGCGAGCTGAAGGGCGGCCAAACGAGCGAGACGGTGCAGCGCACACAGCGCGACCTCTCGTTCAAGTTCATCGCCATCGCCTCGATGTCGGCATTGCTGCTGACGTTCATCTTCTTCTGGCTCGGCGTGATGCAGAACATCTGGTTTGCCATCGTGTCCATACTGCTGGTGACGTTCATCGCCTTCCTCTTCACCACCGTCGCCGCCAACGCCATTGCCATCGTGGGCAGCAACCCCGTGAGCGGCATGACGCTGATGACGCTCATCCTGGCCTCAGTGGTGCTCTCGGCCGTGGGGCTGAAGGGCACCAGCGGCATGGTGGCCGCACTCATCATGGGCGGCGTGGTGTGCACGGCGCTCTCGATGGCCGGCGCCTTCATCACCGACCTGAAGATTGGCTACTGGCTGGGAGCTACGCCCCGCAAGCAGGAGTCGTGGAAATTTCTGGGCACGCTCGTCTCGGCAGCCACCGTGGGTGGTGTCATCATGCTGCTCAACGAGACCTACGGCTTCGCCACCGGACAGCTGGCCGCCCCACAGGCCAACGCCATGGCCGCCGTCATCGACCCGGTGATGAGCGGACAGGGGGCACCGTGGGTGCTCTATGGCATCGGTGCCGTCATCGCCCTCATCATCAACTTCTGCGGCATGCCCGCACTGGCCGTCGCACTGGGCATGTTCATCCCCTTGGAGCTGAACACACCGCTCGTAGTAGGCGGACTCGTGAACTGGTATGTTACCACACGCTCGAAGGACAAGGCCGTGAACAACGCCCGTGGCGAGCGCGGCACGCTCATCGCCAGCGGCTTTATCGCCGGTGGAGCACTGATGGGCGTGGTGAGCGCGCTGATGCGCTTCGGCGGAATGAACTTCATCAGCGACGAGTGGATGATGAACCCGCTGTCGGAGCTGGCAGCTCTGGGTGCCTACGTGCTGCTCATCTGCTACTTTATCCGCGCCACGAAGAAATAACAGGATTCAACAACCGAATAACCGTTACGACGTATGAATAGTAAAGTGTTTGCCATAGCGCGAGGGCTGATGGCCTTGGTTCTCGCCATCCTGCCGCTCAGCTCCATGACCGCCGCCAAAGCCAAGGGCCACTGGGTGGGCACGTGGGGTACAGCCCCTCAACTGGTGGAGCGCCACAACAACCCACCCGCACCGGGACTGGGCAACAACTCGCTGCGCCAGATAGTGCAGGTGTCGATAGGTGGTGAGACCGTTAGACTGAAACTCACCAACGAGTTCAGCAACGAGAGCACCGAAATCAAGTCGGTGGAGCTGTCGCACGCCCTGTCTGCTGGCAGCAGCAGCGACATCGACGAGTCGTCGACCGTCAGCCTCACCTTCAATGGCGGCAGTCCCTCTGTCACCATGGCCGCCAAGGGCACAGCCGTGAGCGACCCTGTGCGCTTCCATATCGACCCGCGCCAGAACGTGGCCATCACCATCCACTACGGCGAGGCATCGTCGACAAGCGTCAGCGGACACCCTGGCTCGCGTACCACTTCATATATAAAGGAGGGCAACACCAGCGACTTCACCTCGGCCACGAAGACCGACCACTGGTACACCATCCAGACGCTGGAGGTGCTGGCAACCGACAAGAAGGCCGCCGCCGTGGCCATCCTGGGCAACTCCATCACCGACGGGCGCGGCTCGACCACCAACCAGCAAAACCGCTGGGCCGACGTGCTCTCGCGCCGTCTGCTGGCCAACAAGGCCACCAAGCGCATTGGCGTGCTCAACATGGGCATCGGCGGCAACTGCGTGCTCAACGGAGGTCTCGGTCCCACGGGAAGGACGCGCTACCAGCGCGACCTGATGGCGCAGGAGGGCGTAAAGTGGATTATCCTCTTCGAGGCCGTCAACGACCTGGGCTATAGCCGCAACGGCGAGCAGACGGCCAAGGACATCGTCGGCGTCTACAAGCAGATTATCCGCGAAGCCCACGAGAAAGGCATCCGCGTCATCGGAGCCACCATCACGCCTTTCAAGCACAACAACTACTACAACCCGTCGCACGAGAGCGGCCGACAGCTCATCAACGAATGGATACGCCACACCCCCATGCTCGACGGGGTGATAGATTTTGCGGCGGCCGTCAGCGATCCCGCCGACCCAGAAGCCATGCAGCAGCGGTTCCTCTTCGAGAACGACTGGCTGCACCTCAACGCCTTGGGATATGAGACGATGGGCGAGGCCATCGACCTTCGGCTCTTCAAGCAGAAAGGGCCGCTGGGTGCCAACGACGACACGTTGATTCCATAGGCCAAGCAGCCTTGTGCGCATCAAAAGAAGATAAAAATGCTTAAATCGTTTGGTTTATCAGCATTTTTTCTTATCTTTGCATCCTGATTGCTTATTTTGACTAACTGCATTATTTTAATAACTAAAGACCCAAGCCCTGAAACGGTCCTCCCCCTTGGGGGAGTTAGAGGAGGGCCAAGCATTTATGTTTAAAGATTTAGAGATTTGGTGGGTGACCGGCGCACAGCTCCTGTACGGAGGCGACGCAGTGGTCGCAGTGGATGGACACTCAAAGGAGATGGTCGAGGGCCTGAACGCCAGCGGCAACATTCCCGTGAAGATTGTGTATAAGGGCACGGCCAACAGCTCGAAGGAAGTAGAGCAGGTGATGCTGGCTGCCAACAACGACGCCAAGTGCGTGGGTATCATCACGTGGATGCACACCTTCTCGCCCGCCAAGATGTGGATCAAGGGCCTGCAGCAGCTGCAGAAGCCGATGCTCCACTTCCACACACAGTATAACGCCGAAATTCCCTGGGACAGCATCGACATGGACTTCATGAACCTGAACCAGAGCGCACACGGCGACATCGAGTTCGGACACATCTGCACTCGCATGCGCGTGGCTCGCAAGGTGGTTTGCGGCTATTGGAAGGACGAAAAAGCACAAAAGCAGATTGCCGTTTGGGCACGCGTGGCTGCTGGCGTGGCCGACGCTCACAACGTGCGCTGCCTGATGTTCGGCATGAACATGAACAACGTGGCCGTCACCGATGGCGACCGCGTGGAGTTCGAGCAGCGGCTGGGATACCACGTGGACTACTATCCCGTGAGCTCGCTGATGGACTACTTCAAGAAGGTGACCGACGCTGAGGCCGACGCATTGGTGGAGGAGTACAAGAAGCTCTACACCATCAAGATTGATGAGAGCGGCGAGGAGGTCTATTGGCAGAAGGTGAAGAACAGTGCCAAGGCCGAGATTGCCCTGCGCCGCGTGCTCAAGGACGAGGGTGCCACCGCCTTCACCACCAACTTCGACGACCTGGGCGACGCCGACATCGACGACCCCAACTTCTGCGGCTTCGACCAGATTCCTGGCCTGGCATCGCAGCGTCTGATGGAAGAGGGCTACGGCTTCGGTGCCGAGGGCGACTGGAAGACCGCCTGTCTCTATCGCACACTTTGGGTCATCCAGCAGGGCATGCCCATCGGTTGCTCGTTCCTGGAGGACTACACACTCAACTTCGCCGGCGACCGCTCATCGTGCCTGCAGAGCCACATGCTCGAAATCTGCCCGATGATTGCCACCGACAAGCCCAAGCTCGAGGTGCACTTCCTCGGCATCGGCATCCGCAAGCAGCAGACCGCTCGTCTCGTCTTCACGTCGAAGACCGGCCCCGGCATCAAGGCCACCGTCGTCGACCTGGGCAATCGCTTCCGTCTCATCTCGCAGGAGGTGGAGTGCATTGAGCCGAAGCCCATGCCTCACCTGCCCGTGGCAAGCGCCCTCTGGATTCCCCAGCCCACCTTCGAGATTGGTGCCGCTGCATGGATCCTCGCCGGTGGCACGCATCACAGCGCCTTCTCGTACGACATCAACGAGGAGTATTGGGAGGACTTCGCCGAGATGCTCGGCATCGAGTACGTCCGCATCAACAAGCAGACCAACATCGCCGACTTCAAGCAGCAGCTCCGCAACAACGAGGTGTACTACATGCTGAACAAGGCGCTGAAGTAAAGGCAGGCTTGCTAATAGGATTAAAAAAGCTCTCCCATATCGGCCTGATATGGGAGAGTTTTTTTGTGGTTTAGCGAAATGTTTCGGAGTGTTCAGAGTATTCGGAGTATTCGGAGTTATCAGAGTATTCGGAGTAATCGGAGTATTCAGAATACTCAGAATATTCACACTATAAGGGGTGGCGGCGTGAGTGCCACCACGCGCAGCACGGCGGGCACCTGGCTCACCGGCTGCCACTGCGCCATGCCGGGCAACCAGCAGAGGGTGTCCTTGGTGACGCGGCCTTGGTAGATGAGGCGGGCCAGCTCCTTCTCGTCGAGGGGTCCACAAGCCTCGCCGTCGAGGGCCACGTAGTAGTTGCTAACTTGCGGCTGGGGCACCATCTGCATGCCACCGGGATACTGCATCTGCTGCATCTGCTGGTTCATGCTGGCCACCATCTGCTGGGCTATCTGAGCGCTCATGCCGAACTCCACGAGGCGGTCGAGCGAGAAGAAATTACTATCGTCGAGCATGATGTTTTGTTTATTGGATTAAAAAGGGAAATGAATTAACCTTAGCCTCATATCAAGGCATAGGTGGGGGCATGGGAGCGCCGGCGGGTGGTGCTGGCGGCTGCTGAGGAGCGAAGGCGAAGGCCAGCTCGGGCATGTTCTGCGCCATTTCCCAGGCGGCCATGCCCTGCCGCCAGACGTAGGTCTGCGGCGTCAGGCTGCCATTCTGCACCAGTTGTGCCATTTGTTGGGAAGCGAAAGGCCCTGCCTGCTGTCCTCCGATGCTGACGAAGTACTGCACATTGGGCATGGGCGGTGGTGTGGCAGCTCCCGGCATGGGCGGCGGTGTGGCCCCCAGCTGCTGGTTGATTTGCTGCTGCCCAGCCTGCATTCCCTGCTGCATATACTGCCCCATGTTGTTCATCATGCCGGCCATCTGCTGACCCATAGCGCCGCCCATCATCATGCCGGCCATCATGCCGGCGGCGTTCATGCCGCCACCGCCACTACCGTCGCCACTGCCGCCCATCTGGCCCATCTGGCCCAAACTCTCGGCACCGGCACGGAGCACGCTGGCCTGCTGGTCCAGTGCATGCGCACCGATGAACTGCGTCTCGGTCTGCAGCCGCTGGGCACGCTGAGCCTCCTCGCGCTGTATGCGCATCGTCTCCTCCATGTTCTTGCGGTTCAACTCCTGCGTATCATGCAGATTCTTGATGTTCACCTGAGCCTGTGCCTCCAGCGTCTGGGCCTGCAGTCCGGCGGTGAGGCGATACACCTCCTGATAGTAGGGGCTGGTCTTGTCGATCTCCACGGTCGATATGTCGAGCACCTTCAGGTTCACGCCGAAGTCATCGCTCAACCGCTGCGCCAGTTTCGCCTGCACACTGTCGCTCACGGTCTCTATCTGCCGCTCCAGTTGGATGAGGGGGATACCAGCCTCCATGGGCATGTTGGTCACCACCTGTCGCACATGCTTGGAGATGGCGGCATTGATTTGTCGCTTAAAGTCGTCATGGTTGAAGTTCTGCAGACGGTTCAGCTTGATGAATCCCTCGTAGTCGGTGATGTTGAACGTCAGCGTTCCCCTCACGGCCACGGGCACGCCCTGGTCGGGCAGTCGGGGGTCGAAGACGTCGAAGTAGGGCACCCCGAAGCGTAGCTGGTTGTTCTGTTGCAGGTTGATGAAGTACACCTCGGCCTGGAAAGGCGAATCGCCGCCCCACAGCGTGCCCACGATGTTGGTGAGCACAGGGAAGTTCTTCGTCTTCAGCATGTCGTCGTAGGGCCCCACGATGAAGTCCTGCAGCATTCCGTTCTTCTGCTGATAGACGAAGACGGCCACCTCGCCATCCTTCACGCGCAGCGAGCTGTTCCAGCGGATGGCATTCTCGCGACTGGTGCTGTTAGCCTCCTGTCCGCCGGGTCGCCATTTCCACACGATATATTCCTGTTGGTCGCAGCGGATGACGTTCATCAGGCCGCCGCCTTTTCCTCTTCCAAAAAGTCCCATAATATATAACAGGTATTAGTGCTTATCTTCTGTTGTTTCTTCACTCTTGCTACTCCTTGTCGGTGAAGAAGGGGTGGCCATAGAACTTCTCGATGGCATCCTTGTTATTCACATAGAACCACGACAGTTTTTCTACGAAGTTATCGGCAGCTTTTTCAAAGGCTTGTTTCTTCTGCTTCTCGTAGTCGCTGTACTCGTTGTTGGTCACCCACACCAGTTCGTTGTAGCCATAGAGCTTTTTCTCGAAGTTCTCCACGCTGATTTCATCTTCTTTCAGGTCTTCGAGTTTCTGCATCAGCTCGGTATACTGTTTGTCGCATTTCTCGTCGTCGCCCGACGATGATATCACGCCGATGATTCCTAAGATGACAAATATTCCAATGGAGATAAGGCACCCTTTCGTCCATCCGCTGCCGCTCTTACCGCTGCTCTTCAATGCTTTGATGCGGGCTTCAGCCTCCATGCGCTTCATTTTCTGCTCTTCCTCCTGCTGTTTGTCGGCCTTCACCTTAGCCTCGTCTATTTCTTTTTGCACCTCTTCCAGCAGGGCTTTCACCTTGGTGTTCTCTCCATAGAGTGTCATGGCGCGCCGGCGCTGCTCTTCGAGCGTGGCAATCACCATGGGCATGGCCTGAACGGAGCAACTCTTCAGCTGTGCCACTCCACGGTTCATCTGCTCAATGAGGAAGTCCAGCTCCATGTTGTGCGTGTCTTTCAGGTTCACCACGTTGCCGCATGAGGGGCAGATGCCAGTGAGTGCCGGCAGGATTTCGCCACAGGCGGGACACTTGTGCACCTTTGGAGCCTTGGCCTGCTGCTCTTTTCGCAACTCCTGTATACGCGCATCGAGGAGCACGTCGACAGTATCCTCGTCGATGCCCTCCTGCATGGCAATGCGTTTAATCACTTGGCGCTCCTTATCGGTGATGATACCATCAACGAGCGACGCCTTGATAATCTCTTCTAATTTCTCTGAGAACATTTTACTGATGTTTTAATTCTGCAATGTGGTCTTTAACCCCTACCCCGCTCACCTCCGCGCCGAAGGCAGAGGTTGGATAGTTCTCATATCGTTTTCACTCAACGAAAAGAGCGCTGCAAAGATAAGAAGAAAAATACGAAACGCCAAACATATTCCCCGTTTTTTTCCCAAAGCCATCGCAGCACGGGGCGCAAAGCCCCCTCCTTTTTCTCCTGCTTGTCTGGATTTGCCGCTTATCCCCTTTCAACCACACTGTTCGAAAAAAGCTGTTCGTTTTTTTGCCATTTTCAGGAATAATGCTTATCTTTGCACACAAATTGCGTGAAACGGAAGCCAACGCTCTTTCTGGCAGAGACGCCACCGAATTCAGCAGCGTAGGCGGCAGCGACATGAAATATGGCGGCAGCGACAAGGACCACGAAGGTGGCGTAAGGTAAGCAAATAAATCACGACAGATACAACCATGCAAGAAAACATATCACCCCGACAGCTCTGCAAACAGAAGGAGCAGGAGCTGCTCAGCAAGTATTTCGGCCATCTGGTGCACGAGGCCGCCATCGAGCGCCCTGAGACCATCGGCAACTACACACAGGACCTGCCTTTGAAGATAGAGGCCGAATACCGTGCTTATCTGGAAGAGCTGTGGCCGCAGGTGGCACCAGAGCAGCTACGAGGCACGCCGCTGGTACTGGAAGAGGAAAAACTGCGCCAACTGATGACTGAAGACGACCGCGAGGCCATCGCCACTGCTCACCATGACGCCACACGCCGCACGCTGTGGGAGCGCATCACGCAGACGAACCATAAGGACGTGGCCTACTACAAAGGGCTGCTGCAGGAATACACCCGCGATCTGCTCTTGGTGATGCGCGAAGACTTCCTCGAAGAGGTCGAGGGTCACGACATCAACAACAAGTCGTTCTGATGGCGAACGAGACAAACAGATACAGCTCGGTTGTCTTTTGTTTTAACAACGAATTTTACGAATTAAACGAATTCCATGCGGTTTGTTGACTCAAATTGTCTTACAAGGCCATGGCAAGGGGGGCCTGCCACGATTCCTTTTTAGGCGCAATTTTTTCGTTTTGACACGCAGACCTCATGTTATTTCAACTATTTTGCGTATTTTTGCATTGTTTTTTAGCAGAAGCATGCAAGAGTATCAAGGTCATCGACATCTGTTTAGTCGAAAAGCAACGTCAAACCGACATCTATGGCTCGGCATCATCGGGGCTTTGGTGATGGTCTATCCCAACCTGGTGTACATTCCGTGGCACATGGAATGGCCTTGCGTGCAAGAGCACCTCTGGCTCTATTGGGGTTTCCACGTCTTCCGTTTTGTCTACTTTGCCGCTCTCATCCTGCTTGTCTACCGGCTCAACATCATCAAGGGCTTGTCGATGGGTCGCCGGCTGGCGGTGAGCATCGGCGTGTCGGCCGTGGCCTACGGGGTGTTTGCTTCCATCAGCTATGCGCTCTCCGAGTACGGCGTTTACGACAAGATAGGCAGCATGCTCATCCTGAAGTTTGTGGTGATATGCAGCCTCGGCATGCTGACGGGCCACATCGCCCTGCTCAGCGAGGAGCGTGCGCGCATGACATCAGAGGTGGAGCGTCTGCGCACGGAGAACCTGCAGAGCCAGTGCGCAGCGCTGGTGAGCCAGGTGAACCCCCACTTCTTCTTCAACTCGCTGAGCGGCATCGCCTCGCTGGTGCGCAGTGGCGACACGAAGCGCACGCTGGAGTACATCGACGAGTTGTCGGACGTGTTCCGCTATACCCTACAGAGCAGCGACAAGGGGATGGTGCCCCTAAGCAGCGAGCTCGACTTCGCCGAGTCGTTCCGCTATGTACTCGAGGTGCGCTATGCAGGCAAGCTGACCTTCGACATCCATATCGACAACCAACAAAAAACTCAATATATGCTCCCCGTGCTCACGCTGTTGCCATTGATTGAGAACGTCATCGTGCACAACTGCATCGACTCAGCGCACACCATGACGGTCTCCATCGGCATTAATGAGCACGGGGAACTGGTGGTAAGCAATCCCCTGCATCCCAAGCAGCAGCAGCCGCTGACCAACGGCACCGGCTTGAAGAATCTCTCCAACCGCCTGGAGCTGATGTGCGGGCGCCGCCTAAGGATGGAATGCAACGACGAACACTTCACGGTGTATGTACCGATGAAGGGTGGAGGGTTGAAGGTTGAAAGTTGAAGGTGGAGGGTTAAAGGAGGAGGGTTGAAGGAGGATAGATAAGAGGTGAAGGATGAGGGTTGGAAGTGGATTATTGAAGGATAAAGGTTAAAGGATATTGGATATTATTGGTTAATGGTCAATGGTTAATGGTTAACGGTTATTGGTTATTGGTTATTGTTTAACGGTTATTGTTTAACGGTTATTGTGAGAAATGCGAGTACTGATAGTCGAAGATGAGACCTCCAGCTACGAAAACCTGCTGAGCATTCTGCGGGAAGTGGCCCCCGACACCGAGGTGGTGGGCAACACTGAGAGCGTGGCTGCCACCGTGCGCTGGCTCAACGAGAACGTCAGCCCCGACCTCATCTTCATGGACATCCACCTGTCGGACGATTCTGCCTTTGCCATCTTCAGCCAGACGGAGGTGACAGTACCCATCGTTTTCACCACGGCCTACGACCAATATGCCCTCGACGCCTTCCACGTCAACAGCATCGAATACCTGCTGAAGCCCATCAAAGCCAAGGACGTGGCACGGGCCATCGACAAGTTTCGATTGCTGAGCCATATCGACCTGTCGGCATACCTCTCGCGGATGGAGTCGCTAACGCCTGAGCCCCACTGGCAGAGCCGTCTGCTCGTGCCCTATCGCGACATGCTCGTGCCAGTGAACGTGGCCGACATCTGCTTCATCTACTCTTCCGAGAAGAACACCACCATCGGCCTGAAGAGCGGCGAGCAGCTGGCCTATCACAAGTCGCTCGAGTCTATCCTTTCCACCCTCGACCCCCATCAGTTCTTCCGTGCCAACAAGCAGTTTGCCATCAACCGCGACAGCGTGCAGAAAATCACCGTCTGGTTCGACAGCCGACTGCTGCTCACGCTCGTCACCAACACGCCCGAGGACCTCTTCATCAGTAAGAACCGGGCAGCCGAGTTCAAGCAGTGGATGACGGGAAGGAGGTGAGAAGTGAGAGGTGAGAAATGAGAAGCATTCGTAATTCGTAATTAACCATTCGTAATTAACATGAAGCATTTATTATCAGCTGCGATCATCTTTGCATTCAGCGCTTCGGCTATGGCGCAGGACCTGAAGCTGAACGACCTGGAGTATTTCGAGCGCCAGGGCGTTAACGTGCTGGTGTTTAGCAACCCTTTCAACGGAGGTTTCAACGACGAGAAGAACTCGGGCATCGAGGTCATCCATCATGGCGTGCGCACCATCCAGGGCGGAGCGGTGAGGCTGAACAAGACGCCAGAGCAATGGGACCTGGTGCCGAAGATGTCCAGCCGCAAGGTGGACCGCGAAAAGGGGAGCATCGAGGTGACGATGCGCTACGACGACTACGACTTCGACAGCCGCGTGGTGGTCACGGCCAAGGGCAAGGCGGTGGAGATTGCCGTCTGGCTCGACAAGCCGGTGCCACAGAAGCTGGCAGGCGAGGCGGGCTTCAACCTGGAGTTCCTGCCCTCGCAGTACTGGCTGAAGACGTTCACCATGGACGGACGCCTGAACCGATTCCCTCGCTATGCCACCAGCCAGACCGTCACGCGGCCGAATGCTGAGAAGCCCCGCCAGTTCAAGGGTTTCAAGACCTACGACGACCGAGGCACCGACCGCTTCGTAGACCCCTGCCCCCTGGAGACAGGCCACCGCATCATCATGGCTGCCGACGCCCCCGAGCGCATGATACGCATCAGCAGCGACGATGCCGAGCTGCAGCTCTACGACGGCCGCATACTGGCACAGAACGGATGGTTCGTGCTGCGCAGCGTGCTGCCAACGGGCAAGACGGGCAAGGTGGTGACCTGGACGGTGGAGCCGCACGCCATCCCCGGCTGGATACGCGAGCCCAACATCGGGTTCTCGCAGATTGGCTACGTGCCCGACCAGCCGAAGGTAGCCGTCATCGAGCTCGACAAGCTCGACCGCCCGCTGGCGTCGGCCACGCTCTTCCGCATCAACGACGACGGCAGCACGGAGCAGGCATTCAAGGGCGACATCAAGTCGTGGGGCGCGTACTATAAATATAATTATGTGAAGTTCGACTTCACGAGTGTCAGGAAGCCCGGCATCTACTACATCCAGTATGGCGAGAGCAAGACGAACAACTTTCTCATCGACGAGCATGTCTACGACAAGATTACCGATGCCACGACCGACGTGTGGGTGCCCATCCACATGAACCACATGTACGTCACCGAAGGCTACCGCACCTGGCATGGCGAGCCATTCAAGGAAGGCTATCTGCAAGCCCCCGAGAGCGACCATTTCGACCTGCACCGCCAGGGTGCCCAGACCGACACGAAGTACAAGCCGCTGGAGCTTATCCCCGGCCTAAACATCGGCGGGTTCTTCGATGCCGGCGACTTCGACATCGAGACGGGCTCAAACATCAATGTGGTGCAGAACTTCATCCGCACCTGGGAGCTGTTCAAGCCCCAGCGCGACGAGACGTTCGTCAGCCAGCAGCAGCGCTACGTGGAGTTGCACCGCCCCGACGGCGTGCCCGACATCCTGCAGTTCATCGAGCACGGCACGCTGAACTTGGTGGCCCAGGCCGAACAGATAGGACACATGGCCTCTACGCTCTCCAACTCGGTGCTCGACAACTACCACCACCTTGGCGATGCCGCCTCCATCACCGACGGGCTGCACTACGACCCGCAGCTGAAACCATACGAGGTGTCGGCCGACGGCAAGCGCAGTGGCACCCCCGACGACATGTGGGCTTTCACCACGCGCAACCCCAGCCTCGACTTCCAAGCCGCCACCATGTTTGCTGCCGCCAGCCGCGCCCTGGCGGGATACAACGACGACCTGGCCCAGCGCGCACTACAACAGTCGAAGCGACTGATGCAGGAGGCCACCAACCTGATGGGGCAGCGACGCGGGCAGCGCACCGACGCACAGGCCGAGGCCGATGCCAACTGGCTCACCGGCAACAGCGATGGCAACGCCAACGCTAACCGCCGACAGGCACGCGCGCGCAACAATCGTGGCGACCTGGGCACGAACCTGCAGCTCTATGCCTCGACCAAGGAAAAGCAGTATCTCGACCATTTCATGGAGCAGATTTGGACGGCCCTCGATCGCAACGTGGCAAACACCATGCAGACGGCGCTCGATGCCGTGCCCTACATGGACGAGGCCTACAAGAAGAAGCTGCGACCCTACGTTGAGAAATACCATAACTACATACTTGGCTTTGATGCGCAGAACCCCTACGGCGTGCCCATCGGCCTGGGCAACTGGGCAGGCGTGAATGCCGTGCTGAACTTCGGCATGACCGTCTGCTTCGCCCACCTCTACTATCCCGACATCATCGGCAAGGACGAGGCCTACCGCGTTGCCAACTGGCTCTACGGCTGCCACCCCTACCACAACTACTCGTTTGTGGCCGTGGTGGGTGCCACCCGTCCGAAGCAGGTGTTCTACGGCAACAACCGCGCCGACTTCTCGTTCATCCCCGGAAACGTGGCACCAGGTCTGCTGTTCCGCAAACCCGACCATTTCGAGAACTACGACGACTGGCCCTTCCTCTGGGGACAAAACGAGGGCACCATCGCCGGCAACACCCAGTACATCATCTTCGCCTCGGCACTCAAAGCTGTGGTGAGGGAGTGATGAGCTGTTTGGGAGTTAGGAGTTAGGAGTTAGGAGTATGGGAGTATGGGAGTTTAGACGATAGTCTTTTCATGAGATGCATCGGTGCTCCTTCGATTGAAGAACTATAAACTCTAAACTTCTAACTCCTAACACCCAAACTCCAAACTCTTAACTCCTAACTCTTAACTCCTAACTCCTAACTCCAAAAACATTTTCCACTAAAACGAATAAACGCAATGAAAAAACTGATTGTAATGACCGCCCTCGCCGCACTTTTCGTGCTACCTGGGTCGGCTCAAGTGCAGAAATCGCCATCGTTCGATGAAGTCATCCACACGCGGCGTAGCATCCGCAGCTACGACGCCACGAAGAAAATTAGCGAGGCAGAGGTGCGCCAACTACTCACCACCGTTCAGGAAGCACCGTCGTGGGCCAACCAACAGCCCACGAAGTACTATGTGGCCATCTCACCTGAGAAGCTCGCGGCCGTACAAGACCTCGTGGGTGGCAACAAGTCGCGCATCATCGGCGCACCCGTGCTCATCGTCTCCACCTACGAGCGCGGCAAATCGGGATTCTTCCAAGGCAACCCCGCCAACGAAGTGGGCGACGGCTGGGGAGCCTACGACAATGGCCTCTCCAACTGTTACCTCGTGCTGCAGGCACGTGCCATGGGCTTCGACACCCTCATCATGGGCATGCGCGAGGCCGACAAGCTGCGCCAGCTCTTCGCCATCCCCGACAACGAGGCCGTCATGGCCGTCATCGCCCTTGGCTATCGCGCTGCCGAGCCTTTCCAACCCGTCCATCGCCCGATAGACGACATCGTGAAGTTCTACTAAAACGGCATCCCATCAACCGTAAAAACAATGCAGCCCTGCAGACCATCCCTCTGTCGCAATCTATCTCATTCACAGCGCAAAAGCAAATCATCACCAAGCACATTTACTATATGGAGAAAGAAAATAAAATAATGCGCGTAGGCATCATCGGCACGGGATGGATTGCCGAGAAGGCTGCCATCACCCTCCGCGCACTCACCTCGTGCGAGGCCTACGCCGTAGGCTCGCGCTCACAGGAGAAGGCCGAAGCATTCGCATCGGCATGGGGCATCGCCAAAGCCTACGGCTCGTATAGCGAACTGATTGCCGACCCCGAAGTCGACCTTGTCTACGTAGGCACGCCACACTCGCATCACTACGACGTGACACGTGAGGCCCTGTTGGCAGGCAAGCCTTGTCTGGTGGAAAAGGCATTCATGGCAAACGCGCGACAAACGGAGGACATCCTCGCCATTGCCCACCAGCACCAAGTATTCCTCGCCGAAGCCATCTGGACCCGCTACCAGCCGGCCGTCGCCATCGTCCGCCAGCTCATCAGCAGCGGCCGCATCGGCATGCCCCGCCTCGTCACCGCCACGCTTGGCTACTCCATGGGCGACAAGCCCCGCATCATGCGCCCCGACCTCTGCGGAGGTGCTCTGCTCGACCTCGGCGTCTATGCGCTGAACTTCGTACGGATGTTTTGCGATGCCGACATCCTGAGCATCGACGGCACCTGCGTGAAGAGCGCCACGGGCATGGACCTGACCAATGCCATCACCATCGTCCTCAACGATGGCATCCTCGCCAACGTGCAGTCGTCGGCACAATGCGTGGGCGACAACATCGGCGTCATCGCCGGCACAGAGGGCAACCTCATCATCGACAACATCAACAATCCGCAGACCATCACCGTGAACGGCCCCGACCGCACATACATCGAGACTATCCGCGTGCCGAAGCAGATCACGGGCTACGAATACCAGTTCCTGACATGTCGCCAAGCCCTCATCGACGGGTTGCTGGAGCCTCGCGAGATGCCACACGCCGAGACCCTACGCATCATGCAACTCATGGACGGCCTACGCCAGAAGTGGGGCGTGCGCTACCCCATGGACTAAACACATAGCAATAAGCCTCACTACCAAAACAAGCCTCCCCCCAACCACTGAGGGGGCGGGGGTGAGGCTAAAAGCATCGCCCTGCTAAAAAATGGCGTTGACTTTTGGAAAAAAGGCGTTGACTTTTGGGAAAAAGGCGTTGACTTTTTGGAAAAAGTAACGCTCCAAATTTCGGTTAGCCATAACGAATTGAATATCTACCTGTTGCGTTTTCGTGATTTTAGGGCCACAAAAGGACAAAAGACCCTCTCCTAAATGATTTACGGCGTCTCATCGAGGAGCCCCAGCCGCTCCTCCCGCCACAGTAACTACTTCAAATTCCGCAGCCATGTAACACCTGCGTACAATCACCTTTCTTGCGTCCCTTTAGTTCTTTCAGCAAGCATTGCATTTTTCATCTCGCCCCCACTATACGCCCCGAAATGTTACAATGTTACAATGTTACGATTCGCTTTTGCGCCCCGTGTTTTCGTTATGGTGCAGGTTGCTTGGCTATGTGCAGAATTTTTAGTAATTTTGCAGGCCGAAATAGAAGAACACTAAAATGAGATTGAAAATTGTGATGATTTGTGTGCTCATGCTGTCGGTAATGACAGCGACGGCACAGGAGGAGAACAACAGACTGACCATCAGCGGGCAACTGCTCGACCGAGAGTTCCGCGAACCCATGGTGCAAGCATCGATACAGCTGTTCACCGCCAACGACAGCACTTTCGTGGGCGGCACGGTGAGCGACAACAAAGGAGCGTTCTTGGTGCAGGCACCATCCAACGGAACGTATCGGCTGAAGATTACATCGGTGGGCTTCCAGACCATCGAGCGCGAGGTGACCTTGCGACGCAACCAAAACCAGCAGCTGGGCGAGCTGCTGATGACGCCCGACGCCGTGATGCTGAAAGAGATGGTGGTGACGGGCCGCGCCGCTCAGGTCATCGCAAAGAAGGACACGTTGGTATACAATCCCGACGCCTATCGCACGCCCGAAGGCTCGCCTATCGAGGAGCTCATCAAGCGAATGCCGGGCGCCGAGGTCGACGAGGACGGCAACATCACCATCAACGGCAAGCAGGTGAAGAAAATCCTGCTCGACGGCAAGGAGTTCATGCTGGGCGACACCGAGTCGGCGCTGAAGAACCTGCCCGTGAGCATCATTCAGAACGTGAAGTTCTACGACCAGCAGAGCGACCAGTCGCGCATCACCGGCATCGACGACGGCGAGCGCGAGACGGTGCTCGACTTCACCATCAAGCGCGGCATGAACCACGGCTACATGACCAACCTCGACATAGCCGGAGGCACACAGCACCGCTACGCCTCGCGCGCCATGGGGAGCAGCTTCACCGACAACACACGCATAATGATCATAGGCAACCTGAACAACAAGGACGAGAATGCGGGATGGTGGAACAGGCGCGGACTGAACGCTCGCAAGATGCTGGGCACCAACCTGAACTATGACGACGGCAAGAATCTGAAGATGGATGCAAACATACGTTGGAACCATCGCGACGGCGACAACCAAAACGAGGAGGCCAGCGAGCGGTTCTACAGCCAAGACTACCGCACCTTCTCGAACAACAAGTCGAAGAGCCTCTCGCGAAGCGACAACTGGTGGGGCAACGTGCGACTGGAGTGGAAGCCCGACACACTGACCACGCTGCTGATGCGCGCCAACGGCAGCAAGGGCTCGAACGACGGACTGAGCATGAGCACCGCCGTGACATTCACCGACGACCCCTACCTCTACGTCAGCGACCCGCTCGCCGACGAGGGTATCAGCGCGATGAGCGGGCGCGGCCTGGCCGTGAATCACAACCAGCAGGCGAGCCTCAGCTATGGCGAGAACCGCAACTTCTGGGCTATGTTGCAAGCCTATCGCAGACTGAACTCGAAAGGGCGCAACATCATGCTGCGCGTGGAGGCCAGCGGCGGGCGCAACAAGCAGCGCAACACATCCGACAACGAGGTGCACCTGTTTCAGATGAAGAACCAGGCGGGGCAGGACTCCACCTACTTCACCGCCCGCTATAACACCACACCGAGCGACAATCAGGGCTATGTGGGCAACATCACCTATAGCGAACCGCTGTGGAAAGGAGCTCACCTACAGGCCAGCTACGAGCTACGCTACAACCAGAACAAGAGCGATCGCCAGACCTACGACTTCAGCCACATGGCGGTGAACCCCTTCGCCGGCGTGATGCCCGTCTATCGCGACTGGGACCCGTGGATAGGGCAGCTCGAACCACTTGACGGCTATCGCGACAGCCTCCTCAGCCGATTCTCGGAGTATAAGAACTACACCCACAACTTGCGACTGACGCTGCGCTACAAGGAGGAGAAATACGACTACAACGTGGGATTCCTGGTGCAGCCGCAACACTCGAACTACATCCAGGACTACCGAGGCATCTACGTTGACACCGTGCGCAACGTGACCAACCTTACCCCGACGTTCGATTTCCACTACAACTTTACCGAGCAGAGCACGCTGCGCGTGCAATACCGAGGCGACACGCAGCAGCCCGACATCACCCAGCTGCTCGACATCACCGACGACTCGAACCCGCTCTACATCACGCAGGGCAACCCTGGCCTGAAGCCGTCGTTCACCAACTCGCTCAACCTTTACTTCAACAACTACATCACGCGCCACAAGCGTTCCATCGTGGTCTACGCCAACTACAGGCACGTGCGCAACTCCATCTCGAATCTGGTGCGCTACAACGCCGAGACGGGCGGCAGTATCTCGCGCCCAGAGAACATCAACGGCAACTGGAACCTGAACGGCGGCTTGACCTTCAACACGGCCATCGACACCACCGCCCACTGGAACGTGGGCACCGACACACGCGCGCGCTATAATAATTATGTGAGCTACGCCGGAACGGTGCGCGAGGGGTCGCCCATAGAAATCAACACCACGCGCAGCATCAACGTCTCGGAGCGCTTGAACGTGAGCTATCGCAACGACTGGCTCGAAGTGACCCTCGATGGGTGGTGCAACTATCAGCACTCGCGCAACGAGTTGCAACCCAATGCCAACCTCGACACATGGCAGTTCAACTACGGTGGCCAGTTCCTGCTGCGTCTGCCGCTGGGCTTCGAGGTGAGCAGCAACATCCATGAGCGCAGCCGCCGAGGATACAACGACCCGTCGTCGAACACCAACGAGCTGCTCTGGAACGGACAGATATCGAAGACCTTCCTTCGCGACAAGTCGCTCATCGTAGCCCTGAACTTCTACGACCTCCTGGGACAACAGAGCAACTACGAGCGCTGGGTCAACGCCACGGGGCGCAGCGACACACGCTACAACAGCATCAACTCCTACGCCATGCTACACGTGCGCTATCGCCTCAACATGTTCGGAGGAAAGAAGGACACCGAAGGGCGCTACGACAAGAAATGGGGCAACCGCGACCAAAGGAACTGAAGAACGACATCAAACATAAAAAAAATACGACAATGAAAGACTTCAATTACTACGCCCCCACCGAAGTGGTGTTTGGCGAGAATGCTGAAGAGCAGGTGGCTGCTCTGGTGAAGAAATATGGTGGCACGAAGGTGCTGGTGCACTATGGCGGCAAGAGCGCTATCCGTTCGGGTCTGCTCGACAAGATGTGCCGTCTGCTGAGCGAGGGCGGCATCGCATTCGTCAAGCTGGGCGGCGTGGTGCCCAATCCACGTCTGTCGCTCGCCAAGGAGGGCATCGAGCTGTGCCGCCGCGAGGGCGTCGACTTCATCCTCGCCGTGGGCGGTGGTAGCGTCATCGACTCGGCCAAGTGCATCGCCTACGGCGTCGGCATGGACGACGACGTGTGGAATCTCTATCTCGGCAAGGCTGAGGCACCCACCACGATGCTGCCCGTGGCCTCGGTGCTCACCATCCCCGCTGCCGGCAGCGAGATGAGCGAGGCAAGCGTCATCACCAACGAGGATGGCGACGTGAAGCTGGGCTACTCCAACGATATGTCACGCCCCAAGTTCGCCATCATGAACCCCCGCCGCACCTTTACCCTGCCGCCCTATCAGACGGCTGCGGGTGTCACCGACATGATGATGCACACGATGGAGCGCTACTTCACAAACGACGACGACATGGACCTGACAACCGACCTGGCGGAGGCCGTCTTGCGCCGCATGAAGACCGCCGTGTTCGACGTGCTGCGCAATCCCGAGGACTATCGCCAGCGCGCACAAATCATGTGGGGCGGCAGCGTGGCACACAACGGACTGACGGGCTGCGGCGTCAGCGACGACTGGGCCACACACCAGCTGGAGCACGAACTCAGCGGAATGTTCGACGTCACCCACGGAGCCGGACTGGCAGCCATCTGGCCCAGCTGGGCACGCTATGTCATGCACCAGAACCTGAGCCGCTTCGTTCGCTTCGCCGTCAACGTGATGGACGTACCCAACGACTTCACCGACCCCGAGGGCACCGCCCAGAAAGGCATCGAGGCCATGGAGCGCTTCTACCACGCCATTGGCATGCCCATCAACATCAAGGAGCTGATAGGCCGCGACATCACCGACGACGAAATCCGCGAGATGACCCGCAAGTGCAGTCGCGACTACACCGCCACCTGCGGCTGTCTGAAGGTGCTGAAGGCCGACGACATGGAGGCCATCTACAAGATGGCAAGAGGGTGAAGAAAGGCGTAAAGACGCATCGTTTTGTCCAAAACGCTTCGGCGAATGCGAAAATACGGCGAAAAAGTTTGGCTATTTGCAGAAAAAAGGCTATTTTTGCAGCCTAAAACCCTAATTAACAGAAACTATGACCGCAAAGCAAACCATTGAGGCTGGAAAAGCCATCCTGGGAATCGAATTTGGTTCCACACGTATTAAAGCCGTTCTTATCGACGAACAAAACAAACCCATTGCACAAGGCTCGCACGAGTGGGAGAACCAGCTCGTAGATGGGCTGTGGACCTACAGCACCGAGGCCGTATGGTACGGGCTCCAGGACTGCTATGCCGACCTGCGCAAAGATGTGCAGAAACAGTACGATTGCGAGATTGAGAGCCTCGCCGCCATCGGTTTCTCGGCCATGATGCACGGCTATATGGCCTTCAACAAGAACGAGGAGATTATGGTGCCCTTCCGCACTTGGCGCAACACCAACACGGGCAAGGCCGCAGCAAAGCTCTCGGAGCTGTTCAACTACAACATCCCCCTGCGCTGGAGCATCAGCCACCTCTATGAAGCCATTCTCGACAACGAGGAGCACGTGGCCGACATCAAGTACCTCACCACGCTGGCTGGCTATGTGCACTGGCAGGTCACCGGCCAGTTTGTGCTGGGCGTGGGCGATGCTTCGGGCATGATTCCCGTAGACCCCGCCACCAAGACCTACGATGCCGAGATGGTGCGCAAGTTCGACGAGCTCATCGCCCCGAAGGGCTTCTCGTGGAAGCTGCTCGACATCCTGCCCAAGAGCCTGAACGCTGGCGAGAACGCTGGCTTCCTTACCCCCGAAGGCGCCAAGAAGCTCGACGTGAGCGGTCACCTGAAGGCTGGCATCCCCGTTTGTCCTCCTGAAGGCGACGCCGGCACCGGCATGGTGGCCACCAATGCCGTGAAGCAGCGCACGGGCAACGTATCGGCCGGCACGTCGTCGTTCTCGATGATTGTGCTCGAAAAACCGCTGTCGAAGCCCTACGAGATGATTGACATGGTGACCACGCCCGACGGCAGCCTCGTGGCCATGGTGCACTGCAACAACTGCACCAGCGACATCAACGCCTGGGTGGGCCTCTTCAAGGAGTATCAGCAGCTTCTCGGCGTGCCCGTGGATATGAACGAGCTCTATGGCAAGCTGTTCAACAAGGCATTAGAGGGCGACGCCGACTGCGGTGGACTGATGGCCTACAACTATGTGAGCGGCGAGCCCGTCACAGGCCTGAGCGAAGGCCGCCCGATGTTCATTCGCTCGGCTGGCGACAAGTTCAACTTGGCCAACTTCATGCGCAGCCACCTCTATGGTGCCATCGGCGTGCTGAAGATAGGCAACGACATCCTGTTCAAGGAAGAGAAGATCAAGGTAGACCGCATCACCGGCCACGGTGGCTACTTCAAGACCCCCGGCGTGGGTCAGCGCATGCTCGCCGCAGCCCTCAACTCGCCCATCAGCGTCATGGAGACGGCTGGCGAAGGCGGCGCATGGGGCATCGCCCTGCTGGCAGGCTATGCGGTGAACAATCCCGGCAAGCTGTCGCTGGCCGACTACCTCGAAGAGGTCGTCTTCGCTGGAAACACGGGCATCAGCATTGCACCCACGCCTGAGGATGTAGCAGGATTCGAGAAGTACATCGAGAACTACAAGAACTGTCTGCCCGTGGAGCAGTGCGCCGTAGACAACAAGAAATAATACCATGAAACTCAAAACGTTTATCACTACTATGGCTATGATGACCATGCCGCTGGTTGCCTCCGCACAAGGCAACCAGCGGTCGGGCATCGACCGCGGCAACTTCGACACGTCGGTGCGGGCTGCCGACGACTTCTACCAGTATGCCTGTGGCGGCTGGATGCAGAAGAACCCGCTGCCCGCCGCCTACAGCCGCTTCGGCTCGTTCGACGTGCTGGGCGAGGAGAACAACAAGCGCATCAACGGCATCCTCGACGAGCTGCTGCACGGCATCTACAAAGCAGGTTCGACCGAGAAGAAGCTCAGCGACCTCTACAAGCTGGCCATGGACTCCGTGAAGCGCGATGCCGACGGCATTGAGCCCGCCATGGGCATCATCCGACAGATGGAGCAAGCCAAGACCAAGGACCAACTCTTCGACATCCAGCTGCAGATGGCACCCTACGGCAACACCGAGTTCTTCCGCGCTGGCATCGGTGCCGACGAGAAGAACGCCACGCAGAACATTCTCCAGGTGTCGCAGGGCGGACTGACGCTGGGCATGAAGGACTACTATCTGGACACCGACCCAGAGACAACAAAGATTCGCGAGGAGTATAAAAAGCACATCGTGCGCATGTTCCAGCTCTTTGGCTTCAAGAAGGCTCAGGCCCAAAAGAAGATGAAGAACATCGTGCGCTTGGAGACCGAGCTGGCCAAGGTGAGCCGCTCGCGCACCGAGCTGCGCGACCCACAGCGAAACTACAACAAGACCACGCTGCGGGAGTTTGAGACCTCCTACCCCAATCTGAAGCTGGAGCGCCAGATGAATGCCCAGGGCATCGCATCGAAGCACATCCAGGAGCTGGTGGTGGGGCAGCCTGAGTTCTTTGCCGGTGCCGACAAGCTCGTCGCCACGATGACCGCTGCCGAATACCGCGACTACATGGAGTGGGGACAAATCATGTCGGCAGCCGGCTACCTGAGCGACGAGGTGGAGAAGAACAACTTCGAGTTCTTCGGCAAGGTGATGTCGGGCCGAAAGGAGGACCATCCCCTCTGGCGCCGCTCCACACAGCAGCTCGAAGGGCAGATGGGTCAGGCTCTGGGCAAGATCTATGCCGACAAATATTTCCCTGAAGCTGCTAAGAAGCGCATGGTAGAGCTGATAAAGAATCTGCAGATAGCCCTCGGCGAGCGCATCGCAGCACAGGACTGGATGACCGACTCCACCAAGGTGAACGCCCTGCTGAAGCTGAACACATTCTACGTGAAGGTGGGCTATCCCGACAAGTGGATTGACATGACGAAGCTCACCATCGACCCCAAGAAGTCCTACTACGAGAACATCCGCGAGTGCCGCAAGTTCTGGAACAACTACGAGATTGAGCATACGGCTGGCAAGCCCGTCGACCGCGACGACTGGTACATGTATCCGCAGACGGTGAATGCCTACTACAACCCCACCACCAACGAGATCTGCTTCCCTGCCGGCATCCTGCAGCGTCCCTTCTTCGACATGGAGGCCGACGATGCCTTCAACTATGGTGCCATCGGCGTGGTCATCGGCCATGAGATGACGCACGGATTCGACGACCAGGGACGACAGTTCGACAAGGACGGCAACATGCACGACTGGTGGGCAAAGACCGACGGTGAGAAGTTCAAGGAGCGCACCGACAAATACGCCGACTTCTTCTCGGCCATCAACGTGCTACCCGACCTGAAAGCCAACGGACGCCTGACGCTGGGTGAGAACCTGGCCGACCACGGAGGTCTGCAGGTGGCATACGCAGCCTTCAAGAACGCCACGAAGAACAAGCCGCTCCCCGTCATCGACGGACTGACCCCCGACCAGCGTTTCTTCATTGCCTATGCTGGCGTGTGGGCTGGCAACATCACCGACGAAGAGATTCGCAACCGCACCAAGAGCGACCCCCATGCCTTGGGCCGTTGGCGTGTGAACGGCGCCCTGCCCCACATCGACGCCTGGTACGAGGCCTTCGGCGTGAAGCCCGGCGACAAGATGTACATCCCCAAGGCCGACCGTCTGCCCCTGTGGTGATAATAGTTCAGAGATAAAAGTTGAGAGTTGAGCGACTTTAGTTCTGCGAATAAACTAAAGTCGCTCAACTCTTTTTCTATCAGCTCTCCATCTTGTTGAGAACACGAAAAAAGAGAGTTGAGCGGCTCGTCACCATTCGCAGGACAAAAGTCACTCAACTCTCTACTCTTATCTTTCAACTCTTACTTCTTGTTCAGAGCCAGGTCAATCTCCACGGCGATGCTGACGGTGGCACCCACCATCGGGTTGTTGCCGATGCCGAGGAAGCCCATCATCTCAACGTGGGCGGGAACGCTCGACGAGCCGGCGAACTGAGCGTCGCTGTGCATGCGGCCCAGCGTGTCGGTCATGCCGTAGCTGGCGGGACCGGCAGCCATGTTGTCGGGGTGCAGGGTGCGACCCGTACCACCACCACTGGCCACTGAGAAGTAAGGCTTGCCAGCGAGCACGCGCTCCTTCTTGTACGTTCCGGCCACAGGGTGCTGGAAACGAGTGGGGTTGGTAGAGTTACCTGTGATGCTCACGTCGACATTCTCCTTCCACAGGATGGCCACGCCCTCACGCACGTCGTCGGCACCATAGCAGCGCACCTTAGCGCGCGGGCCATCGCTGTAGGCGGTCTCGTTCACCACCTTCACCTCGCCGGTGTAGTAGTCGAACTTCGTCTGCACGTATGTGAAGCCGTTGATGCGGCTGATGATCATGGCAGCGTCCTTGCCCAGACCGTTCAGGATGACGCGCAGAGGCTTCTGGCGCACCTTGTTGGCCTTCTCGGCAATCTTGATGGCACCCTCGGCGGCAGCGAAGCTCTCGTGGCCAGCCAGGAAGGCGAAGCACTCCGTCTCCTCGCGCAGCAGGCGAGCGGCCAGGTTACCATGGCCGATACCCACCTTGCGGTCGTCGGCCACTGAGCCAGGGATGCAGAAGCTCTGCAGACCGATGCCGATGGCTTCAGCGGCCTCGGCAGCGCTCTTCACGCCCTTCTTGATGGCGATGGCAGCACCACACACATAGGCCCACTTGGCATTCTCGAAGCAGATGCCCTGCGTCTCTTCGCACATCAGGTAGGGGTCAACGCCTGCCTTGTCGCAAATCTCGTTGGCCTCCTCGATGCTGGCAATACCGTTCTCGTTCAGAGCGGCCAGTACCTGCTTGATACGACGCTCATAGCTTTCAAAACTTACTTTTCTTATCATATAAACCCGCCCCCATCTCCTCCCGTCCGGGAGGGTTGCTTGGTTAGTTTTGGGGGTCCAAGCTAAATATTGTTTTTACTATTAATAATTATAACGAATGACTTTTCCTCTACAAGTCTTTAATAGACTCCCCTCCCGCACGAGAGGGGCAGGGGGTGGGTCTTACTCCTTGCGTGGGTCAATAGCTTTCACGATACCCTGCTCAGCCTTGGTGCGACCGTAGCTGCCGGTGAACTTCTTCACAGCCTCATTGGCGTCCATGCCACCTTTGATGGCCTCCATCATCTTGCCTAAATGCACATACTCATAGCCACACACCTGGTCGTCCTTGTCGAGGAACTGCTTGGTGATGTAGCCCTCGGTCAGCTCCAGATAGCGCGTGCCCTTGGCCACGGTGCCATAGAGCGTACCTGTCTGCGAGCGGAGGCCCTTGCCCAGGTCTTCCAGACCAGCGCCAATCACGAGTCCGCCTTCACTGAAGGCACTCTGCGTGCGTCCGTAGACGATTTGCAGGAACAACTCGCGCATGGCGGTGTTGATGGCATCGCACACCAGGTCGGTGTTCAGAGCTTCGAGGATGGTCTTGCCGGGAAGAATCTCGCTGGCCATAGCAGCAGAGTGGGTCATGCCCGTGCAGCCGATGGTCTCCACCAGAGCTTCCTGAATCACGCCGTCCTTCACGTTCAGGCTCAGCTTGCAGGCACCCTGCTGAGGAGCGCACCAGCCAATGCCGTGGGTGTAGCCCGAAATGTCCTTGATCTCCTTGGCCTGAATCCACTTGCCCTCCTCGGGGATGGGTGCTGGCCCGTGGTTGGGGCCTTTGGCCACAACGCACATGTTTTCAACTTCTTTTGAATAAATCATCTTTTTAATTTACAATTTAACGATTTACAATTGACTATTTGTTTGGTTCTATTTTTATAAGAATAATTACGAGAGTGCAAAGATACAGTTTTTTTTTCAGACTACCTAAAAATGACGACTGTTTTTTTGCTTTGAAGTGCTTAAATCGGTTCTAAAAGATTTCACATGGGTGGAAAAGTTTATTTCTCGTCGTGGTTTTATCGTTCCACGTCGTGGATAAACTTTTGCCACGGCTTTTTCAAACTTTGGCTGACACACAAAGCCTGCCGGAAAAAACCGGGCATGACTTTTCAAAATTAGGAGCGCTCCATATTTTAAAAAGTCAACGCCAAATAAAAATTTGGAGTGCTCCAAATTTACGGTAAGTGTATGCGTTTATTTGTCAGGGCGTTGCATTCTGATGTTCAGCTGCAGCAGAGCGGGGACCAGAATGCAGAGCGAGAAGAGCAACGCGAGCAGCACGGGACGGGTGCCCGGCCCTACGATGTCTCGCAACGACTGCGGGTTGTGATAGAGATGGTAGAGGGCGTAGGCCGCCGTGTTGTTGGCCCAATGATAGGCCACACCAGGGACGATGCTGCCCGTGCGCATATATAGCCACCCCAGCAGCAGACCGATGAGGAAGGCGTGGGGCATCTGCGCCGGGTTCATGTGTATCAGGGCAAAGAGGAATGCCGAGAGGGCAATCATCAGCCAGCGACGGCGCGGCTTCCACTGCAAGAGGGCACGCAGCACGCAACCACGAAACACCATCTCCTCGACCACCGGCGGCAGCAGGGCTATCACCATGTAGCCACCAGGCACGCTCATCATCCCTTCCAACTGTTCGTTGGTTTGGTCTACTATCTCTTTGGCCCATCCGCTCCACTCGGGGATGAATCCCTGCACCAACAGCGACGGCACGATGGCTCCCAGCGAGGCCACCACACACCAAGCCAGCACGGCCCAAGGTCGCGAGCGCAGATAGTCAGGCGAGACCGTGAACCACCCCGCTTTCAGAAACACAATGATGACGGCCAAGCTATAGGCGACCATCGTGCCAATGGTCCACAGGGGAGGCATAGAATTTGAGGAACCGTCGACAAGGGTATAGACCATGCCTGCGAGTCCTTGGACTATAAACTCAACAGCCAGGAACGCAAAGAGATAGAGCAGTGCACGTTTCATTTCTCATTCTTTTTTCAGATTGTTATTCAGGACGGTCTTGGCCGCTGCTGCATCGAGCACCATCTGGTGGGCCAGCGCATCGGGCGAAGGGAAGTGATGTTCGCTGCGCAGCCGCTCCACGAAGTGCAAGGTGAGAGTCTGGCCATAGAGGTCGGCATCGAGGTCGAAAATGTGGGTCTCGATGGTCAGGCGGTGCCCGTCGAAGGTAGGCCGAAGGCCGATGTTGGTCATAGCGGGGAGAGGTGAGGGGTGAGAGGTGAGGGGTGAGAGGTGAGGGGTGAGAGGTGAGGCCCCGTCAAGCGCATCATCGAGGGAGGCCCACACGGCATAGACACCGTTTTTGGGCATTAGCTGACATTCATCTTGCAACTGCAAGTTGGCAGTAGGGAAGCCCATCTGGCGACCCACCTGTTCGCCGTGTACCACCGTTCCCTGGAGCGCGTAGGAACGCCCCAAACACGCGGCAGCCTCGCCGACGCTTCCCTCGGAGAGCAACCGGCGGATGAGCGACGAGCATATCGTCGTGGCGTGAGAAATATCGTCGGAATTAGCGGATAACGGACTATATGGCAGTGCTTTCAGCACCTCGATGCCCAGCTGGCGTCCGTATTCCACATAGTCGTCGAAGCCCTCGTTGCTGTCAGCCGTGCGATGGCCAAAGCGGTTGTCGTAGCCTGTCAGCAGCAGACGCACACCCAACTGCCGCCGCAGCACCTGCTGCATGAAGTCGCGCGCACTCAGGGAGGCCATCTGCATGTCGAAGTGCAGCACCACCACATCGTCCACGCCCGTCAGCCGCAGCAACCGCTCTTTCTCGGCCAGCGTCGTCAACAGCTGGGGATGCCATTCGGGCTGCAACACCTGACGGGGATGGCGGTCGAAGGTAACCACCACCGACCGCAGCCCACGCTTCTGGGCCTCGCTCCGCAGCTGCTCCACCAAGAACTGATGGCCGCGATGCACGCCATCGAAAAAGCCTATCGTGGCAGCCACCTCTACGTCTGTAGTCTTCATCAGCTTGCAAAGGTACGATTATTTTTTCATTTTTCCACGAAAAATTTTGGATATTTCAATTAATAGTGTTACCTTTGCACCCGCATTATAGGCATCTGCCCGTTCTGCTTGGGCTTTTAGCTCAGTTGGTTAGAGCAACAGACTCATAATCTGGAGGTCGTAGGTTCAAGCCCTACATGGCCCACAAAGAAGTCTCAGAGCAATCTGAGACTTCTTTGTTTTTTTTACTTCACCACCACCTTGCGGCCATTCCTGATGTAGATGCCGGGGGCCAAGCGGCCCTGAACGGACTGGCCCTTCAGGTTGAAGGTCTGGCCCGATGGCTGTTGGGCCATGATGGTGCTGTCGGTGATGCCCGACTGTTCAGGCTGGCTGACCTCAACGTCATAGCTGCTGGCGATGTTGGCGCGGGCTATCGTGGGCACGTTCATGGCGACCACATGGTTAGTGCCGTCAGGATAGCGACCTACGGTCGCGGTGCTCTTCATCGCGGTGTAGGTAAGGTGGTCGCTCCAGCTCTCGTCGGCCGCCGTCAGCAGCACGTTGCCACCGTCAGCATCCAGCTTGAACGAGGCGTGCAACTGCGACAGCGGCTCCAGCTTGTCGCACCAGATGACAAGATATCCATGCGGTGGGATGACGGTGTTGACCTGCGCGGTGGTACTGGAGGCTATCTGCTTGCTGATTTGGTATTTCTTCGGCTTATCGGGGTCGTCGCTCAGGTACATGCCATCCACATCAATGGGTTGGTTGGTGGTGTTGAAGAGTTCCACCCAGTCGTTGCGCTTGAAGAACTCGTTGACGTAGATGCTGTTGTCGGCGCTCACCTCGTTGATGCAGACAGGATGAAGCCCCTCGGCAGCACGCTCCGATGCCGTCATGGGGGTGAACAGAGCCGTGAGGGTGACCACGGGGTCGGTCACTTCGACGACCGCCTCAGTAATAATGTTTTCGCTGGTATCGGCACCTACCGAGGTCTGCAGCCGAGCGTCCCAGAACAGGTCGCCCGAGGTGTAGCTGGTGTTATGCACTTCTACGGCGATGACATTGTTGCCCGCCTTGAAGAGCAACGGATTCAGGTCGAGCGTACCCGTCAGCGGGGTGTCGCCGGCATAGGTTGATGAGAACGTGGTATAGGCGACCGCGCCTTGGGGCATGTTTACCCGGCCAGCCTCCTGCCCATTGACCCAAACCACGCAGCCGTCGTCGAGCTGATAGCTCAGCTGGAAGTTGTCGGTGGCGGCGGGAGCCTTGCTCAGGCTGAAGGATTTGCGGAAATAGGTGGTGGGGTTCTTCCTTTGCGCATCTGAGCCGTAGCCGATGGTGGTCTTCACACCACTCATCTTATAGCCCAAGGGAGCCATGCCCGACCTCCAGGAAGCGTCGTTGAAGTTCTCCGACTTCCAGTTGGCATCGGCCTCGCCGTTGTCGTAGTATTTCCAAGTACTATTCATGCCGAACACCTGCACGAGTGCGCCATCCGATTTCTGCCATCCAGCAAACGTATAGCCTGCAGGAGCCTTGGCTTCCAACTCCACGGGTGCAAAGAGCTTGCCACTGAACGATGCGTAGGGCACCTCGATGCCGTTGACATAGATGCCAGCACCAGCCACGTCGGCAGCCACCCGCACGCTGTGGCGCTGCACGCCGCTCAGTTGCATGGGCCTGTATTGCTGCAACTGATTCATCACTTGGTCCAAGCGGGTCTGCAGCTTCGATTTGATGGAGTTCGCGGTGTTGTCGGGGGTTCGGTTTTCAATCTGCTGCATGGGGCGCATGGCATCGGCCAGTTCGTTGATGATGGCGGTGGCACGCTCCTTCTCGAACACGCTGCCCGCCATGATGCAGATGGTGTCGATGAACTTTTTGCGATAGCCGTCGTGCTGAAGCAGGTTCTTGAACAGCCGCACAATCTTCTCGCTGCTGAAGCTGTCGAGCGAGGAGATGGTGTGCCCCCAAGCATTGAAGGGCTGGTCGAGGTCGAAGAGGATGAAGCGGAAGCGCCCGTCGTTTCTGCTACGATAGGCCTTCACATTGTTGTTGGGCCAGTCGTCGTTGCCGAGGAAGAGTTCTGCCGCCATATAGTTGGTGAACTCGTCCACGTCGAGCAGCGCCATCACCTGGTCGTAGACGCCTTCTTCGTTGATGCGCCCGCTCAGCTCCACGAGGTGGTTGTAGGCCTCGGCAGTGCCGTTCTTGAAGGTGTTGTTCTCAAACATGTCTATCTCCTCGTCGTCGTAGCCAAAGTTGGCATAGACGAACTTATCGTTGTTGGGTTCGCGCAAGTTCAGCACCCCCTTGAATCGACCGTTGATGAACTCTGCCACCTGCACCATGCTCTGCACGTCGAGGTCGATGCCCGAGCGCTGCACCACGGTGGTGAGCCCTGGGTCCATGAAGCGCGACTGCGAGTCGTTGCCGCCATTGCGCACCAGCACTGTCTTGCTGCGGATGAAGGGCTTCTGCGGGAAGAACACATAGTCTAAGTGGTTCTGTCCGTCGAAGACCTTCGCCGACTTCAGCTTCATCGAGCGGGGGCTGGTCATGCGCGACCATCCTCCCGACACACTGATGTTCACGTCCTGGTTGAAGAGCATGCCCTCCGTGGGGCTGATATAGCTGAAGTTCACGGGGCGGTCCCAGTCCATGTTCCAGTTCACGGCATCGTCGCGGCCGTTGCCCGGCTTGCCATTCGTGCCTTTCACGTCGATGCCCCACTTCGAGTCGGTGAAGTAGCGCTCGTCGCCCACGATAGACACGATGGGGATGGTGAAGTTGACGTTGGTCTTGATGAAGCTGCGGGTGACGGGGACGCTGGGCAGGCAGCCCCTCTTGAACAGGCGGAACACATAGTTCGTGGTTTCGGCCACCACGAACTGTCCGTCACGGCTGCGCTTGCTGCTGCCAACGCCATCGCCCACGTCGTCGTAAGACTCCCAGACGATGTCGTCGAAATAAAACACATTGGCTTCGGCACCTATGTTCAGATGGAAGGCGATGGACTGCATGGTGCCGCCACCCGCCTGTTCTTCGGTGATGACTCCCTCGTAGCTCCACTCGCGCCACTGGGTCGACACGTCGAACCCGCCTCCACCCAGCATCTCCCAGTGGATATAGCTGCCTGGCTCGCCCTGTGCCTCGGCCGAGATATGGTCGGCCTTGTCGGCTCGCACCTTCATGCTGAAACGGTATCTGTCGCCCGCAAACCACACATGATTGGGGGTGTAGACGAAGAACTGCGTGTCCCATTGGTTCTCGGGGTTGCTGATGGAGCGCACCTTGATGCCGCGCGAACCATTGTAGCCTGCGCCATCGACGATGTAGGTGAACGAATCCCCATCGCCATGCTTGCTCACCAGACAGTCGGTGTCGTCGCCCTCGCAGTCGCCGTTGCTCACCCAGTTGGTCCAGGGCGAATCGTCGCCATCGCCTTGTTGTGCATTGCTCTGGGCAGTGGGTATCGTTCCGTCGGTGGTGTAGAAGAGCGTGGTGCCTTCGGGGATGTCGACATGAAACGAAAGCGGGCCACTGATGAGCTGACTGCCCTGGCTCACCACGGGTGCGTCGACGCGGGTGTCGGCCATCGTCGCCGTGGCATTCGTGGCACCGGGGGTGGCATCGGCTGTCCATCCCCATTGCTCGCCACCGTCGGCAGTGCGTGCCCAAGCGGTGCGGCTGAAGGCTTCGGGATAGTCAACGCTGGTGACGAGCTGGCCGCCAGCGTCGCTCAGGCAGATGGTGCCACCGTCGCAGTCGAGCTTGAAGGGGGCTTGGTTGCTCTTGATGTCGTTAGACCCCAGCCACACCACCAGGAACCCCTTGGCAGGAACCGTTCCGATGTTTGTTGGCATCTTCCAGCGCGTCAGGTTGCCAGCATCGTCGCTCAGGTACATCCCCGAGAGGTTCACCGCCGTGGCATTGGGGTTATAGATTTCTATCCAACTGTCGAAATTGGTGGCCGGACTCATCACCACGCCAGCATTCGAGGCCATCAGTTCGTTGATGACGAGGTCGTCGGCAGCATGGGCCATTGTCAGCATCCAGGCCGTCAGCAGCAGAAGGAGACTACGTTTCATATTGGGTGAGAGGTGAGGGGTGAGTGGTGAGGGGTGAGTGGTGAGTGGCGGCACTTAGAACAGATAGCTCACGCCAATGTAGGGATGCCACCCGTATCGCTGGAAGGTGGTGAGCACGCCACTGCTGAGCTGATAGTGCTGATAGCGTCCCGACAAGCCTACATCGACGACGACCTTTGTATTCTTCTCGTCATTGTAGCCATCGACAGCGGTGAACTCACTTATTTTACTGGTGCGCTCGGTGAAGAACATCGCGCCTACCCCGGCGTTCACAAAGAGGGGCTTCCACACGTTCAGCATGCCGCCCACGATGATGTCGCGCACGTTGCGGCGCGAGGCTATCTCAAAATCATCATCGCCATCGTTCAGGGCGATGATGTGGCTCTTCACATAGGCACCCATGCGACTGTCGGTGATGCCCCCCACCAAGCCTATCGACCGTGTGGTGACGCCTCCACGCTGGCTGGCATACACGCCGTTGGTGCCGCCTTCGGAGAAGAAGAACCCCATGTCGAGACCGACAAACGGATGCCAGTCATCGGGCTGCCATCCAGCCAGCGCCTTGTCGGTCAGCCGTATGTGCATGTTCTCCTCGGCTTTCAGCATGGCCACCGAGTATCCCCTGCTGCTCACTCGCACTTTCTTAGGCAGTGTCATCACGGGAATCTTGAAGTGTCCGTCCTCGTCGGTCACAGCCCGCTTGCGACTGAAGGGCACTGAGACCTTCGCTCCCGCCACGGGCTTGTTGTTCTGGTCGACCACCGAGCCCGCCACGGAGCGGAACTGTGCCGATGCCACGACCGCCAGTCCCAGCCACAGCACAAGCGTCAATATTATCCGGGATTTCATAGACGTTCGGGCTTAGAGTGTTTCGTCGTCGCTGAAGATGACTACAAGATCCTGCGAGACGATGGTGCCATCGTAGTTCCACAGATAATAGCGCAGGGTGAAGTAATTGTTCATCAGAGAGTCGGGGCAAGTCATTCTCACGCGGTCGTCACTGCCGTCGTCTTGGGTTCGCAGCACCATCTGGAAATCTCTGTTCTGCTCGTTGATAACCGTGCGAAGCGAGTCGGTGATGTCCCTCTTGTCGATGTCGCGCACCTGCACGCACTCAATATACTTGCGATAGACGCGCTCGCCACCCGACTGCAGTAGCAGCCGTCCGAGCAGGGTGCTGTCGTTGAGGCTCTGCTTGCTGCCGAAACGGATGCCAGCGCTGGTCTGCAGCGATTCGTAGTTGCTGCCCTCGGCCAGCATACTGGCTGTCGTGGCTGCTTCGGCCAGCCTCGGCCCTTCCCATGTGGCGGCATACTGCGAGTAAACACTCTTATCGCCCCCCCAGCAAGCGACCTTCAGGGCCAGCAGCATGTCGGTCTCATCAGCATCGTTGAAAGGATTTTTCGAAGTGTGGGCAATGCTCCGCACAGGAATCTTCCACAGCCCATTAGGTGAGCTGGCACGTGTCAGCCGCAGGTCAGTGGCTGGTGTGGCCTCCTCGGGCACGGGGGTGAAATAGTAGCTTTCCCCAGCCAGACTGTTCTCAAGGGCCATCCTGAGGTTGGTTGCATCGATGTCGCTCGGATTCACTGTCGCGTAGATGAAGCCAGCCTTCTCCTGTATGTTATAGGAACCACCCGCCAAGTAGTCGGCATTGAAGGCTCCCGCATAGGGGAACGCAATGTTGCCCGAACCATCGACGCGGGCATAGACATAGTCGTATTTCTGCCCCTGGTAGACAACACTGGTGACAAGCGTGTCCATCCAACTATACAAATCCTTGAATAAAGCATACATTTCGTTCCTCAAATTTTCAACAAACGCACGGAGTTCCTCAATCCTTCCTAAATTCATGTGATAATAATCCAGCATTTCGGTCTTTAACTGACCCATTTCAACATATATACCTTCGAGGTCTCTGCGCATTTCAACAATGCGCATGAGATTTTTTTCCACCTCAGTGCATAAGCTGTCGTTACTGATTTCCAATTGGCCCAACCGCTGCGATAGCGCCTCCGTCGTGCCTTCAAGACTTGTCAGACGGACACTATCTGCTTTTAATTCGGCTTCGAGTATGGCAGTTTGAGCTATCGCATCTTTCAGGCGTTCGTCAATGCTGGTAATGCTGTCGGTCAACACCTGAAAGGCATCATATAAATCTACTAACTTGCAGTATTCACTGAGATTACTAAATAGTGCCCAAATCTCACTTTCGACTTTAGCGAATTGGTCGTTCGTTTCACTCCTAATTGAACTGAGAAGCTTATCCACCTCAGCCTTCGTATAGTAATCATCCAGCATCGACTCTACTTGCCTCATATAAGCCTCGGCTGCCATGATGCGCATGCTGAGGTCCTTGTCGGCCTCTTCCAGCTTGGCCAAAAAAGCCTCGATGTTATTCATGCGCGCACCGAGGTCCGCGTCGGCCTCTTCCAGCTTGCTGATGTCGGCGAGTATACCACTCAGGTCCTGATACTCGCCCGTGCCCGAGAGCTGGGAAATGGCTTCGGCAATCAGGGCCTTTGCGGCTTCGATGGCCGACAACCGCGCCTGCTCGGCCTGATAGTCGGCATAGTCCTTGGTGGCAAAGTCCTGGAGCATAGCCTGCAGTCTGTTGTAGGCCTCCTCCTGCTCCTTCTGCAAGTTGTTGAGCATAGAGTTGAGGTGTGCGATGGCCAGCTCGTTTGCCAGAACCTTCTCCGTAAAGCTCTTCGAAAGTTCATTCCAGCGTGCTTCCACGCGGGCATCCACTTGGTCGGGTTTCACAAAATCAGCATCTGAACACGATGCCGCCATGCCGAGCACCACTGCCAACAGGCAGCTGCCGAGCGTCACAGAAAGAAATCTCCTAAGCATATTATAATAAGGTAATTTAGTTCAAGTGTGCAAAGGTAGTCAAAAATCACGACACGACAAAGAAATGTCCCCCTTTTTTGTCCATCCCATACGAAATAGCGACATTCATTTCTGAGTCCACTTGAAAAAGTCCACAATATGAATGAGTCCACTCGGAAACCCTTCTCGACTAAAGAACAACCCAAAAACAATGCGCAGCCGCTCCCCTCCCCTCAAGGGGAGGGGTAGGGGTGGGGTCTCTAACATCCTGCGAGTGAATAATATACAGACCCCACCCCTGGCCCCTCCCCTTGAGGGGAGGGGAGCGGCTGCGCCGACTTTCGCGACAATAATGATTTTCGGAGTGGACTCATGAATGAACGAATGAATCCGACTGAACGCACCCCGCTCAGATGGATTTTGAAAAACAGGGGAAAACAAGGAAACGGGGGGGTATCTGTTTTTGTTTGTGGTTATCCGCATGTGCCCGATAGGCGGCCTGCGCTCGGCTCTGCCGCTTGCTACCGAAGGGACGCAAGAAAGGCCAACAAGCACATAGCCCAGGGCGTCGCCATGGGTAAAGGTATGCTACGCGAAAGAAGGGGCAAAAGCACTTCTCCTGTTGCAGCTATCGCCCCTTCAGGGCCATAGTTGCACACACAAACCACCCAGGGCGATGCCCTCGGCTATGTGCTCATTGACCCTTCGGGGCGTTATCACCTGATTGGGGATAATCATTTTTGCTTTTAACTGTTTTGCAAACAAGAATTACATCCCCCGCTCAGTCGGATTTCGCTCGGGGCAGGGCCAGCGTGGCAAACAGAATTGTTGCGAAATAGAAAACTCGACAGATAGAAATTGGAAAGATTGTAAAAATCTTTCAAAGCAAAATTTGTTCACAGTTTCAAGGCAATCTGGAGAGAAAAATGCCCGTTTAGCAGCATGGCCCAACACTCGCCGGATGGAAAAGCGAGGGGGAAAAGCCAGATTTTTGCACACGCACCATGGTTTTGTGCACGTTTTTAGCCCCTATTTAGTGCCCTTTCGCGATTTTGTAAGCACGCCGAAAAATAAAACGGCAACGCCATTTTTTTTTTCGGCGTTGACTTTTTAATGCCAGCGATGCCCATTTTTCGCCAAATCCAGTCCAATCGGTTGAATGGCAATCATTTAGCAAAACCTCTCAAAATTCGAAAATTTTCGACCAAAAGTTTTCTCGCGCAGAATTTTTGAATTCTGGAGGGGTAAAATGGCCATTTTGTCAATATCTTTCACGAAAACTCGTCCTGGCAGGTCACTTCCGCTTTTGAACATAGGGGTGCCTTATTTAACGCCCACTTGAATCAAACTTGCTAATAGTTGCAGCCCCCTCCCCCAGCCCCGGCTACGCCCCACCGTCGCTTCGCTCCCCAATTGCTTCCTCCTCGCAATTGCCTTGCAGAGACAGGGGGAAAAGGCGACGGGTAGGCAAACAAAGGTCGGGAATGCGGCAATCATAATTTAATGTATTAGCATTTATGTCTGCAAAGATACAAATAATTATTCAAACTCCGATAAGATGCAGTATTGTTTTTGTTGAATTCCGATAAAATGCATAACCTACTATCCGCAGGTGGCACCGACAACGACGGCTACCAGAGAGGAGACGGCTTCACCGTCTTTTCAACCGTGCGAATTATCGTGGGGCGTATGCTTCTGCAAGCAAACAGCCACAGAGCGTCATGGAATGGTGCCACCAAAATCTTCCGACAACTGAAAAAAAACGAATGGAAACGCTGTTATCTGCCCAAAAAAGTGTAACTTTGCGCCATCAATTCGCTAAAACATGAAAAGACTGACCATCTGCATGGCCGCCCTGATGGTGATGGGCATGGCCTCGGCCCAAACGGGCAACGAGTGGGACAACCCCCAAGTGACACACGTGAACCGCGAGACGGCACACACCGTCGGCATCCCGATGGGGTCGGAAGCCGATGCCGCCGCCGACATGTCGGCCTCGCCGTGGTATCTTTCGCTCGACGGCAAGTGGAAGTTCCTGTGGGTGAAGCAGCCCTCGCTGGCCAAGAGCGAATATTGCGCCGCCGACTACAACGACGCCGCGTGGACCGACATCGACGTGCCGTCGAGCTGGCAGGTGTGGGGCGTGCGCAACAAGAAGTCGTGGGACAAGCCCCTCTACTGCAACGTGGCCTACCCCTTCTCGTTCAGCGAGACCACCTTCAGCGTCATGGCCGACCGCCCCGGCTGGTTCACCTACAACAGCTCGATGCCCAACCCCGTTGGCACCTACCGCCGCTCGTTCGTGCTGCCACCCAGCTGGGCGGGGCGCGACGTCTACGTGCGCTTCAACGGCGTGGGGCACGGCTACTACCTATGGGTGAACGGGCAGCGCGTGGGCTATAGCGAGGACTCCTATGTGCCATCCGAGTTCAACATCACGCCCTATCTCGTAGAGGGCGAGAACAAGCTGGCCCTGCAGGTCTATCGCTTCACCAGCGGCTCGTTTCTGGAGTGCCAGGACTACTGGCGACTGACGGGCATACAGCGCCACTGCTTCCTCTGGGCGGCTCCGAAGACGCAGATTCGCGACTTCTTCTTCACCACCAACCTCAACAGCAACTTCACCAGCGCCACGGCCAAGGTCGACGTCACCCTGAGCGGCGCCGAGATCCTGGGCGGCGGCACACTCGAAGCCCTACTGATGGAGGATGGCACGCTCGTGGCCTCGCAAACCTCACCGCTCACCACTCACCTCTCACCTCTCACCATCCAGCTCAACGTCGACGCCCCGAAGCTGTGGAGCGCTGAGACCCCCAACCTCTACGACCTGGTGCTCGCGCTGAAGGATGCCGACGGCAACGCCATCGACATCCGTGGCGCCAAGGTGGGCTTCAAGAGAGTGGCCATCCGCAACGATGGTGCCCTGACCATCAACGGCAAGCGCATGGTGTTTCACGGCGTGAACCGCCACGACTTCAGTCCCGTGAACGGCCGCGCCATCACCGCCCAGGAGATGGAGCAGGACATACGCACCATGAAGCGCCTGAACATCAACGCCGTGCGCACCAGCCACTATCCCAACGACCCCGTGTTCTACGACCTCTGCGACCGCTATGGCCTCTACGTGCTGGCCGAGGCCGACGTGGAGTGCCACGCCTACCAGAAGCTGTCGTCGCTGCAACTGTTCCGCCCGGCCATGGTGGAGCGCTCCGAGAACCAGGTGCTGTGGCTGCGCAACCACCCCTGCATCTTCATGTGGAGCTTTGGCAACGAGAGCGGAGGCGGCGAGAACTTCAAGTATGTAGGACAGGCCATCAAGAAGCTCGACACCACACGCCCCACCCACTACGAGGGCAACAGCGACTATGCCGACGTGAGCTCGACCATGTACGCTAACTATGACAACATCAACTGGATTGGCTCATCGCGACAAGGGAAGAGTGGGCAGAAACCACACATACAATGCGAGAACAGCCACTCCATGGGCAACGCCATGGGCAACCAGCGCGAGATGTTCGACCTATACGAGAAATACCCCTGCCTGACGGGAGAGTTCATCTGGGACTTCAAGGACCAGGGACTGGTAGACATTGCACACTCAACGCTGAACGTGGAAGACTGGGCCAACGCCGTGGCCGCAGGAAACGTTCAACCCTCGATGTTCAACTTTCAATACTCCTACGGCGGCGACTTCGGCGACAACCCCAACGACGGCAACTTCTGCATCAACGGACTGGTGCGCCCCGACTGGAGCCTCACGGCAAAGTCGTACAACACGAAGAAGGTCTACCAGCCCTTGGAGTTCAAGAACCTCAGCCACAGCTCCACTTCCGGGGGCGACCGCTACACCGTGCGCTTGAAGAACAAGATGGCGTTCCTGCCTTCGAGCACCTACGACGTGAGCTGCTCGCTCATGGACGAGGCGGGCAACATCGTGGCCACCGCCCCCATCACCACCGACGTGGCTGCGGGCGACAGCACCACCATCACCCTCGACCTGCCCGACCTCAATGCCCAAATAGCCAAGCAGCAGGAGGCCTTCGTCTACTTCTGCGCCAAGCAGCGCCAAGCCACCCTTTGGGCCGATGCCGGCTATGTGGTGGCCGAAGAGAAGCTCCGCGTGAAAGAGGCCGAGAAGCCGATGTATGTTCCCGCCGCTGCCGATGCCCTGAGCGTCGACGATGGTCAGGCCGTCATCACCGTCACCGGCCAGCGCTTCCAAGCCACCTTCAGCAAGACCCAAGGCACGCTCACCAGCTACACCCTCGACGGCACCGCCCTCATCAGCAAGCCCCTCCTGCTCAACGCCTTCCGTCTGCCCACCGACAACGACGGTCGCCAGAGCAGCAGCTGGGACAACATGGGCCTGCGCAAGATGACCGTGAAGGCCACCGGCAGCAGCATCGACGAGGGCGACGGCTACTGCGCCATCACCCTCAGCAGCACCCACACCGGCAAGAACGGCACCGCCTTCAACGTCGGCCTGCACTTCATCGTCTGCGCCGACGGCACCATCATGGTCAACTCGCTCATCCGTCCCGCCCTCAGCGGAGCCATCCTGCCCAAGCTGGGCTTCCGCTTAGAGATGCCCGCAGACATGGAGCAGCTGGCATGGTTTGGCCGAGGCCCGTGGGACAGCTATCGCGACCGCAAGGAAGCCTGTCTGCCAGCCATCTACCACAGCACCGTAGCTGACCAGCGCGAGGACTACATCCTGCCGCAGGAGCACGGCACGAAGCAGGAGGTGCGCTGGATGTCGCTCACCAACAGCGACGGCCAGGGCCTGCTCTTCGTAGCCCCCGACCAGATGGCGGCCTCGGCTGTGCACTTCCGCCCAGAGGACAACTACACCGACCGCAACAACCGCTCGCGCCACACCTATCAGTTCAAGACCTGCGCCACCGCCGTCGTCAACCTCGACGCCGTCACCCGTGGCCTGGGCAACGCCAGCTGCGGCCCCGACGTGCTCGACAAGTATGAGCTGAAGGCCGAGAACACCGCCTTCCGCTTCTTCATCATGCCCGTGGGCGCTGGCGACGACGTTGCCGCGAAAGCACGCGTCGGCATGCCCGTATGCCAGCCCGTCAGCTGCGAGCGTCTCAACACCGGGCGCATCCGCATGACCACACCCACCAAGGGCGCCACCATCTGGTATAGCATCGACGGCGGCGAGTATCAGAAGTACTCCTCTACCCTACTCCACAACGATGCCTGCACCATCAGCGCCTACAGCAGTGCCGACGGTCTGTTTGCCAGCCCCGTCACCACCTACAGCTTCCCCCTCTTCATCAACAAGACATCGTGGAAACTCGTCAGCGCCGACAGCCAGCACAGCGGCAACGAGGCCCGCCTGGCCTTCGACGGCAAGAACGACACCTTCTGGCACACCGAGTGGGTGGGCACAGAGCCTAAGTGCCCCCATACCCTCGTCATCGACATGGTGCGGAGCTACCGCGTCAGCGCCTTCACCTATCTGGCACGACAGGACGGCAACCAGAACGGCATGGTGAAAGCCTACGAGCTATACCTGAGCACCGACGGCACCAACTGGGGCTCGGCAGTGCTCAACGGCGAGCTGAAGAACACCACCGCCCTGCAGGTGGTCAACATCAAGACGCCGCGTGCCGCCCGCTACCTGAAGTTTGTGGCCAAGAGCGAGATGAACGGCAACGCCTGGACCAGCGCCGCCGAGGTGGGCATAGAGGCCACCGACGACATCACCGCCATCGACGATGCCTCACCCGACCACAGCCACAGCACCAGCGCCCACGTCTACGACCTCTCAGGGCGCCGCTTGGCAGGGCTGCCCGCCTCGGCACACGGCATCTACATCAGCGGGAACAAGAAAATACTGAAATAACACGGGTGAACGGGGTCTTATTTTTTTCGTATCTTTGCGCACTGATATGGGAAAGATTATCGTAGCAGGCATAGGGCCTGGCAGCAAGGAAGACATCACACCTGCGGTGCTGGAGGCAGTACGCGAGGCGGATGCCGTCGTGGGGTATAAGTATTATTTCCAGTTTGTTGAACCCTTCGTCAAGGATGGATGCGAGTGTATCGACACGGGGATGAAGCATGAACGTGAGCGCGCCGAACAAGCCTTCCAGCTGGCAGAGCAAGGGAAGACCGTGGTGGTCATCTCCTCCGGCGATGCTGGCATCTATGGCATGACGCCGCTCATCTATGAGATGCAGCGTGAGAGGGACAGCAATGTCATCGTGGAGTCGCTGCCTGGCATCTCAGCATTCCAGAAAGCAGCGTCCCTGCTGGGCGCTCCTGTGGGCCATGACTTCTGCGTCATCTCCCTGAGCGACCTGATGACACCGTGGGAGGTGATAGAGCGACGCATCAAGGCGGCCGCGGTGGGCGACTTCGTGACGGCTGTCTACAACCCAAAGTCGAATGGAAGATACTGGCAACTCTATCGTCTACAGGAAATCTTCCTGCAAGAACGTGCCGCCAGCACCCCCGTTGGCTATGTGCGACAAGCAGGGCGCGATGAGCAGGAGGTGACGGTGACCACGCTTGGCAAGTTTGACCCCGAAGCCGTCGACATGTTCACGGTGGTACTCATCGGCAACACGCAGTCCTATCAATGGAACGGCAAGATGATTACCCCACGAGGCTACTACCGCGAGGCACATGAAGGCGAAGAGAAGAAGGGCCAGCTGATAATGATGGAGTCGTTCCGCACCATTGAAGGCGAACTGAAGCGCAAGGACTATCCCCTTGACCACAAATGGGCCTTGCTCCATGCCATTCACACTACTGCCGACTTCGACATGGAGAATCTTCTTCATACTGACGACGAGGCTGTTGCCACATTATATCATAAGGTAAGGAATGGTGAGCTGACCCACATCGTGACCGATGTCACCATGGTCACCAGTGGCATCCGCAAGGGTGCTTTGCAGCGTCTCGGTGTCGAAGCCCAATGCTATCTCAACGACCCGCGCGTAGCAACGATGGCCACCGAGAAAGGCATCACACGCACCCAGGCCGGCATTCGCCTCGCCGTAGAGGAACACCCCGACGCGCTCTTCGCCTTCGGCAATGCACCCACCGCCCTGATGGAACTCTGCGACCTGATACGCAAGGGCAAGGCACACCCAGCAGGCATCATCGCTGCCCCTGTGGGATTCGTGCACGTGAGGGAGTCGAAGCACATGGTGAAACCCTTTAAGGACATTCCCAAAATCATCGTCGAGGGACGCAAGGGAGGCTCCAACCTGGCCGCGACACTATGCAATGCCATCCTCACCTTCGACGATGCGGCGCAATTGAAACCAGGAAGAGATTTGTGAGGTGAGAGGTGAGAGGTAAGAGGTGAGAAGAGGTGAGGGGTGAGGGGTGAGAGGTGAGAGGATACCTCTTCCGCTTCATTTCCCATCATTCGCATTTGGGCGTGCAAGCTATTCTCTCACCCCTCACCTCTCACCTCTCACCTCTCACCTCTCACCTCTCACCTCTCACCTCTAAATAATGTGAAACATAAGTAAAGGAGTTAAAGCAATGAAGTTCCACGTTATTGGCATCACCGACAACCCGCGGCCTTTCTTTCCTCCCGAAGTGATAGAGGTCATCAGGAAGGGGAAAGTGTTCTCTGGAGGCAAGCGCCACCATGAGATTGTGAAGCCGTTGCTTCCTGAGGATGCAGCGTGGATCGACATCACCGTGCCCCTCGACGCAGTCTTTGAGCAGTACCATCTTTCAACTCTCAACTCTCAACTCTCAACTCTCATCGTCTTTGCCAGCGGCGACCCGCTGTTCTTCGGCTTTGCCAATACCATACGGCGGAAGCTGCCTGATGCCGACATCGTGGTTCATCCCACCTTCAACTCCCTGCAGATGCTGGCTCACAGGCTGGTGATGCCCTATCACGACATGCGCATCGTCTCGCTGACAGGTCGTCCTTGGCAGGAGTTTGACCGTGCCCTGATTGAGGGGTCTACGAAGATAGGTGTCCTGACCGACAAGGCGCACACCCCTGCCACCATTGCCCAGCGGATGCAGGAATACGGCTACACATATTATCAGATGTATGTGGGAGAGCACTTAGGCAACCCTGAGCATGAGAAGCTGACGGCACTGACGCTTGACGAGGCTGCGCAGCGCGAGTACTCCACGCCCAACTGCTTGATTCTTGCATCGGACTCACACGGACTGAAACGAACATTTGGAGTACCTGATGCGGAGTTTGCCCTGCTGGATGGTCGTGAGAAGATGATAACGAAGATGCCCATCCGCCTGCTCACCCTGCAAGCCCTCGACTTGCCCCGCCGTCAGGTGCTATGGGACATTGGCTTCTGCACGGGCAGCGTCAGCATCGAGGCACGTCTGCAGTTCCCCCACCTTCATATCGAGGCGTTCGAGATTCGTCCTGTATGCGAGTCCATCATCCATGAGAATGCCCGCCGCTTTCATGCCCCAGGCATCAACATCCACATGGGCGACTTCTTGACAGCTCCCCTCCCTACGGGGGAGGGGCTTCCCGATGCCGTCTTTATCGGAGGGCATGGTGGCAAGCTGAAGGAAATCGTGGCGAAAGTGCTGACAGTCCTCTCCCCCGACGGCATCATCGTGATGAATAGCGTCGCCCAAGCGCCCAAGGTCACTACCGACAGCCAGCAACTCTGGGACGAAGCCTGCCAGGAACTGGGCTTGCGACAGGAGCCGCCACTTCATATCCAACTCAATGACAATCATCCTATAACCATACTGAAATGCAGAAGATAGCCGTTATTCAGATTAGCGAGGCTGGCAGCGAGGTTGCCTCCACATTACAACGTCAACTGGGGGCAGAGGTTATTCAGCGTTCCGAGGTAGGCAAGCGTTGGAAATCTTTCGATGCCTTTGTGTTCATCGGAGCAATGGGCATTTGCGTCCGCACCATTGCGCCATACATCAAGGACAAGCACGAAGACCCTGCCGTGGTCTGCATCGACAGCTTGGGGCAGCACGTCATAAGCGTGCTCAGCGGTCATGTGGGCGGTGCCAACGACCTGACGCGCCAAGTGGCCGCCATCATCGGAGGCCGCGAGGTCATCACCACCCAAAGCGACAATGCCGGTCTGTGGGCCCTCGACACTTTCGAGAAGCGCTTCGACTGGCCCGTTGCCAGCGACATCGAAGACATGAACGACTGCATCTTCGCCTTTGTGAACCGCCAACCCACGGCCCTGCTCTTGGACGTTAGAGATGAGGGCACGGACTATTTAGAGAAGACGATGCCCAAGCACGTCACCCTCATCAACGACATCAGCGAGGCAAATCCCCAGAGCTACAAGCTCGTCATCATCGTGTCGCCCTTCATGCGCCAAGCCTCCGATGGCATGCTCTGCCTCCACTTTGTCCCGATGGTCGGCACGATAGGCTTCGGACTGGCGCATCATCCTGACGACTACGAGTGCATCTACGACCAGATGGATGAAGCCTTCGCCAACCACGGCATCCTGCCCTGCTCGCATCGCTACTGCACCATCGACGTGAAGGCCGACGAGCCTTTTGTGGAGGAGCTTGAGGATGTGCGGGGCCAGGAGGTGGTGTTCTTTACAGCCGAGGAGCTGGCGGCAGTCGACGTGCCCCACCCCAGCGCTACAGTTGCCAAGCATGTCGGCACCCCCAGCGTGAGCGAGGCGGCAGCCATCCTGGGTTCCCATCACGGCAAGCTCATCATCCCGAAGGTGAAGGGAAAGAGCTGGACGGCGGCCCTGGCCATCGACGAGAAGCATCTTCGCCAGCAGAAGGGGCACATCGAGATCGTGGGTGCGGGTCCTGGCGACCCCGACCTGGTGAGTGTCCGTGGACGGAAGATGCTGGAGAGGGCCGACCTCATCCTCTATGCAGGCTCGCTGGTGCCCAAGGCGCTCACCGAGTGCCACAAGCCTGGGGCCGTGGTGCGCAGCAGTGCCGACATGCATCTCGAAGAGCAATGTGCGCTGATGAAGGAGCACTACGACCGAGGCCATTTCATCGTCCGACTGCACACCGGCGACCCCTGCATCTTCGGTGCCATTCAGGAGCAGATGGCCTTCTTCGACCGTGAGGGGATGTCGTATCACATCACGCCCGGCATCTCCTCCTTCCTCGCCGCCGCCGCTGAGCTGCAGAGCCAGTTCACCATACCAGAGCGGTGCCAGACCATCATCCTCACCCGTGGCGAAGGGCGCACACCCATGCCTGAGAAGGAACAGCTGCACCTGCTGGCCCGCAGCCAGTCGACGATGTGCATCTTCCTCTCGGCAGCCATCGTCGACGATGTGCAACGCGAGCTCTTGCAGGAATATCCTGAGGACACGCCCGTGGCGGCCTGCTACCATCTCACGTGGCCCGACCAGCGCATCTGTCGCGGCGTGCTGCGCGACCTGGCGAAGATGGTCCACGACAACCACCTCACCCTCACCACCATGCTCGTCGTCGGCGAGGCCATCGACAATCGCCGCGGCCTCTCCGCCCTCTACGACAAGCACTTCACCCACCTCTTCCGACAAGGCGACGCATGATACTCGTATTTGGTGGAACGACGGAAGGGCGCCAAGCGGCCGAGGTGCTCGAAGAGGCTGGCAGCACCTATTATTACAGTACGAAGACGGGTGAGCAGCTGCTGACGCTTCATCACGGCACGCGCGTTGACGGGGCGATGGATGCAGAGGCAATGACTGCCTTCATCAGCGGGCATGGCATCCGCCTCATCGTCGATGCCGCCCACCCCTTCGCCAGCCAACTGCACCAGACGATAGCCTCAGCAGCCTCCACACTCACGATACCCGTCGTTCGCTACGAGCGAATCTATCCTCCACGCGACCCCGACATCACCTGGATTGACGACTATGGGCAGGTGCCCACCGACATACGCACCCTGCTGGCCACTACAGGCGTGCAGAGCATCGGCCGGCTGAAATGGATAGAGGCGAAAGGGGTGAAGGTCGCCTATCGCATTCTGAACCGCGAGAGCAGCGTGGCGCTGGCGCATCAGCAGGGGGCCAGCGACGAACAGCTGTGCTTCTACGAAGACGGTCTGCTGCCCAATGCCGATGCCATCCTGCTGAAGGAGAGCGGACTGAGCGGCGGCTTTCTGGAGAAGGTCGCCGAGGCGCACAAGAGGGGCATGAGAGTCATTGCCATCAGGCGCCCACAGTTTCATTTCAAGCATACCGTCAACGGTCAGCATGGCCTGCGCCGCGAAATAGAGAGGCTTCTGCCCGAGTTCTTCCCCCTGCACAGCGGCCTGACCACCGGCACCTGTGCCACAGCGGCGGCCATTGCGGCAACGACAAGACTGACGACTGGGAACACCCCGCAGGAAGTGCCCGTCATCCTGCCCGACGGCGAGACGATCAGTGTGGCTGTGGGTTATGCCGACGACTACGCCTATTGCATCAAGGAGGCCGGCGACGACCCCGACGTCACCGACGGCATCGAAGTGAGGGCGAAGGTGGAGCCGGCGCCGCAGTTTGAGATATGTGGCGGCGACGGCGTGGGCCGCTTCACCCTGCCAGGCTTCGACTACCCCGTCGGCGAGCCCGCCATCAACAAGGCTCCACGTCAGATGATGAGGCAGAACATCAGGCAGCGTGTACGCATCACCATCAGCGTTCCCCAAGGCGAGGCGGTAGCTCGTAAGACCTTCAATCCCCGGCTCGGCATCAGTGGCGGCATCAGCATCATTGGCGTATCGGGCATCGTGAAGCCCTTCAGCGAAGCAGCTTTCATAGAGAGCATCCGCAAGTGCATGCAGGTGGCCAAGGCTTCCGGAGCGGAACGAGTGGTGATGAATAGCGGTGGCAAGAGCGAGCGCTTCGTCAAGGCGATGTATCCTGAGCTGCCCCAGCAGGCGTTTGTGGAATATGGCAACTATATCGGCGAGGCGCTAAAGATGGCCAACGAACTCGACATCAGGCATGTGACGCTGGGCGTGATGCTTGGCAAGGCGGTGAAGCTGGCGGCAGGCCATTTAGACACACATAGCAGGAAGACGGTGATGGACAAGGTGTTCATTCAGCAGATGTTGCACGAGTCGGGCATCAGCATCGACATCAGCGACATGACGCTGGCCCGTGAGCTATGGGAGCGTATAGCTGAGGACGGTCGAGCGCCATTTGCCCGCACCGTCATCCGCCATTGCCGCGAGCATTGTGCCCCCCTGCTACCCCATGGTGAACTACTGATCCTATTGATTGACGACAACGGAAGATGCCCCTCCCCCCGCCCCCCCCTGGGGGGGAGCATATAGACCTGTCATCTCGCGAGGGGTGTCCTCCTTCTGGCAGAGGGTCTATATACTCCCCTCTCCCTTTGGAGAGGGGCTGGGGGTGAGGCTGGGGGGGGCGGGGGGAGGGGCTACTTCCTCCTGCGGAAGAGGACGGCAACGATGATGGGGGCGCCGACGAGGGCCGTCACGCTGTTGATGGGCAGGGCACCCTCGAAGCCGGGCATGCGGGCGATGAGGTTGCACAGCAGGGCAAGGGCAGCGCCACAGAGCGCCGTGGCAGGCATGAGGATGCGATGGTCGCTATTGCGGAAGATGGCACGGGCGAGATGGGGAACGGCGAGGCCGATGAACATGATGGGGCCGCAGAAGGCGGTGACGATGGCGACGAGCACACCGCTGGAGACGATGACCATCATGCGGGCGCGGCGGATGTTCAAGCCCAGGTTCGAGGCATAGTGGTCGCCCAGCAGCATCAGGTTCATGGGCTTCACCATGAGGCAAGCCAAGGGCAGCAGCACGCACATCAGTTGCACGAAAAGCATCATGTTGTCGCCCGAGACGCGCGAGAACGAGCCAAGCCCCCACACCACGAAGGCCTTGACATCCTCCTCGGGCGAGAGGAACTTCAGCACGCCGATGACGGCGTTGGCCAGGTAGCCTATCATCACGCCGATGATGAGCAGCGTGACGTTGCCCTCGACCCGCTGCGACACCCAGAGGATGAGCAGCAACACAGCCAGGGCACCCCCGATGGCGGCTATGCTGATGGCCGCATCGCCGAGATAGCCAAGACGGCTCAATGCCACGCCGCCGAGGCGCCCCGACAGCAGCACCACAAAGGCCACGCCAAGGGCAGAGCCATTGCTGATGCCCAGCACCGAGGGGCCTGCCAGCGGATTGCGAAACACGGTCTGCATCTGCAAGCCGCTGACGGCGAGGCCAGCACCGGCAAAGACGGCCGTCAGCGCCTGAGGCAGACGGGCCTGGTAGATGATGTTGCTGAAGACCTCGCTGCCGTCGCCTCCACACAGGATGCGGCACACCTCCACCAACGGAATCTTCACCGTGCCCAGCAGCAGGTTGACCACCAGCAGCACCACGATGGCGACAAGCAGGACGATGAACTTCGAGACGCTCACTTCAACAGTCTGTAGTATTTGGCTTCGTAGCCGGGTTCAACAAGCTCGGGGTGGAAGATGGCGACGAAGTCCTTCAGCAGCACATCGGGCTCCACGGGCGTTATCTCATAGTAGGGCTGCTCCCTCATGTTGCAGTAGATGACCTTCCTCTGCTTGAAAGCCTTGAAGAGCGCGTTGCGAGGCTCCGAGGCCCGAAGGGCATCATAGCCGAAATCGCCATGGAAGCTGTTCAGGATGCGCCAGTAGTCGGCGTTGGCAGCCAGCGCGTACATCTTCTCAAACTCCAAGTCCTCACCCGCCGTCTCGTCGTCGTCAACGACGTAGACGGCTCCGGCATCGCGGAAGATCTGTGCCAGATAGTTCCGGCCACCCACGGCGTGCCAGCTGCCATAGTGCATCTCGCCGGAAAACACGGTGGGAAGAGACCCACCCCCTGCCCCTCCCTGTGAGGGAGGGGAGTCATTACCTTGCACGCCCTGCTGCGCACTGACCTTTTCTTTCAGGTCGTTGTAGCGCTTCTCTATTCCGTCGAAGAGTTCGTTGGCCTCCTTCTCCTTCCCTACGAACAAGCCCACCAGCTTCATCCACTCGGCTTGCCCCAACGGGTCGAGCTCCTGATAGCCGAGGTGCGGCACCAGCGTGATGCCCGTCTGCTTGATGGCATCATAGCCCCCACGCTTCGAGGGCGAGATGAATATGACGTCGGGGTTGGCAGCCAGCACCAGCTCGGTGTCGAACTCACCCTCCATCCCTATCTTCACCATCGTGCCGTCGGCCACCCGCTGCAGGATGTCACGGTTGAACAGGTTCTTCGTGCCCGTGATGCCCTTCACCACGTCGAGGGCGCCCAGCAGGGTGAAGTTCGACAGCTGCAGCGCCGTCATGCAGATGGTGCTGCGGATGGGCACGCGCACCTTCGTGTAGCCATCGGGCACGCGCGTGTCGAGGCTGCCGACGAGGGCGAAGTGGTCCGCCTGCCCAATGTCCACCAGCCGATAGCCAGCACCATCGCTCACGGTGAAGCCCGTGGCATACTTCACCTCGATGCGCACAAGGCTGTCGCCATCCGCCACCGAGCCGCCGCCATGCACCGCCACGCCCCGACCAGCGCACGAGCAGAGCACACCGGCCATCAACAGCAGAAAAGACCATCCCCTCATCATCATGCCATTCATTTCCATTTTTGGCTGCAAAAGTACAAAATAAAATGTATTTTAGCAAACAAAACGACGAAGAATATGCAAACAAGCATCCCCTCCACCCTCCACCTTCCACCCTCCACCCTCCACCTTCCACCCTCCACCCCTCGCCCGCATGGTGGCGGCACAGCTGGAAACCTTCGAACCGTTGCGGTTTGAAAAGACGGTGGCTTTTTTTTGAAGATTCCAGACACTGAAAGGCTACGGGTAGGCGAGCTTTGCTCGGGAATAGGGGTCGCCCACCTATACCGCTGGAAAGGCCTCACGTGAGTACGGGCGACCCCTTCGGGGTCGTTATCACCCCGTACCTACTATCCGCAGGTCGTACCGACCTACGGCTATTGAGCGGAGACGCTTATTCCCGAGCAGAACTCGCCTACCCGTAGCCTTTCAGCGTCTTAGTTTTCAAACAACACCACCAATTTTCAACCGTACCTCGAACTATTTTGGCATGACTGAGCGGCTACGACAGAGACGCGAAACACACAAAGAATGTTAAACACAAGGTAAAACTAAACAGTCAACCCTCGCCAAAACGCGATAATTCTGAACAAGAAAACTTTGGGTCGAAAAAACGCGAGATTTGAGAAGTTTGAATAATTAGTTATTCCACAGATACTTACGTGTATTTTAGCGAAATTTCCGGCCAAGAGGCTTTCAAAAGTCAACGCCAAATTTTTCTGCGGCGTTGACTTTTGAAAATTTGGCGTGCTTAAAAAACGAAAGACTAAGCAAAAAACGGCGAAAAAACCTGCACAAAACCACCATGTTTGTGCAGAATTTGGCTCATCCGTCACCAATTTCTTCGCTCACGGACATCCACTGACGGTACGAAACGGCTTTTTTTCGCTAAAATTCGCTCAGAATTGCATCCAAATCCTGAACTTTTTATTTATGGAAATTTTACACAATCTGGTGGGTTAAGTAATGGCAATGATATAGCAGTTGACCTATTTATGCGCAGCCGCTCCCCTTTTGAACCCTGCCCTTACGGGTAGGCGAGCGTAGCCTTTCAGGGTCGATGCCGTTTGTATCCATCTATCCGAGGTACTGCGCACCCTCGGCTATTGAGCGGTGACGCTTATTTCCGGGCAAAGCTCGCCTACCCGTAGTCTTTCAGCGTCTTTTTCAACCGTAGCAGCTCGAGCCGTTTTCATCCGCATCCGCACGTAAAATCAGCCCACGCTTCTGACGACGATGCTGGCAGCCACCAGCAGCACCATCGCCACCTCTGCCCTCCTGTTTATTCTGACGGCTTTTATCATGTCGCTGTTGCCGAGTGGTCGGTCGCAGTTGCCGATATAGGGCTTGTCGAAGAGCTGTCCGAAATAATGATGTGGGCCTCCAAACCGGCAGTTGAGGATGGCGGCGAGTGCGGCTTCGGGCCATCCGCTGTTGGGCGAGGCGTGGTTGCGGCCGTTCCTGCATACGAATGGTGCGAGCCGCGGGCGCCCCGCCACCATCACCATGAGCAGCGCCGAGAGGCGGGCGGGGACGTAGTTGGCCACGTCGTCGATGTGTGCGGCCCAGCAGCCGAAGTCCTTGTAGCGCTCCGTCTTGTAGCCAATCATCGAGTCGAGCGTGTTCACCATCTTGTAGGCCATCATGCCGGGCACGCCCAGCAGCATATACCAGAAGAGGGGAGCGATGACGCCGTCGCTGAGGTTCTCGGCCAGCGTCTCTAAGGCGGCGGTGCGCACCTGCTGCGCCGAGAGGCCACCGGTGTCGCGGCCCACGATGCGGGCCACCTGCACCCTGCCCTCTTGGAGCGAGCGGTCGAGGGCGAGGAACACCTGGCGCACTTCGCGGATGAGCGTGGTGCCGGCGAGGCAGTAGAAAACGGCGACCGCATCTGCGGCCACCACCAGCGCCGCCCCATACGTGGGGACCCCGCCGACCGCTCGGCGCAGGAGCCATGTGGCGCAAAAGACGGCGGCGACGAGGACAACGGCCATTGCGGCGCCTCGCAGGATGCGGCAGCGGCCAGCGTTGAGCCGGTGCTCGCCAAAGGAGATCATCTTTCCAAACCACACGACGGGATGGGGCAGACGGGCGGGGTCGCCCAGCAACAGGTCGAGCGCCCAGCCCAGGGCCAGGGGCAGCAGGGCCATGAAGGTGCTGGCCCAAGGGGCGCATTCTGCGACAGGACTGTTCATTTCATTTTTTTCTTGATTCCATAAAGCCCCTTATGGCAGCCACGAGGGCATCGTTCTCGGCGGGTGTCTGGGCGGCCACGCGGAAGTGCTGGGGCGTGAGTCCACGGAAGTTGGAGGCATCGCGGATGAGCATGCCATGACGGTGGGCCAGGTGCTCCTTCAGGCCACGGGCGTCGTGCCCCTCCATGTGGCAGAGCATGAAATGGGTCTGCGTGGGCAGCACGTCGATGCCCACGGCCATGAGCTGCCGCCGCAGCCGCTGCGCCTCGGCGAGGTCGGGGCTACAGGCGAGCTCGCCGTGCCGCAGCAGGAATTTGCCTGCCTCGACGGCCAGCGCCGACACGCTCCATGGGCGCAGATGGCGGCGAATGGCTGCCGCCAGGCTTTCATGGGCGGTGATGTAGCCCAGCCGCAGGCCAGGCACGGCATAGTCCTTCGTGAACGAATGGACCTGGATGATGTGGGGGTGCTGGCATCCTTCGCGCACGGTCATCAGCTGGCCGCTGGTGTAGCGCTCGTACGACTGGTCGAGCACCACCAGGTCGAATGCCGCCTCCATGCGCTCAACAAGAGGCAAATGGCAAACCCTGCCGTCGGGGTTGTTGGGGTTGCACAGCCAAAGCATCGTCTTGTCTTCCTTCGGCCCAAACAGGGTGCAGGCGTCTTCGTATTCGCTGAAGGTGGGGGCGGGGATGACGGGCTTGTAGCGAAACGTCTCTGCGATGAGATAGATGGCTTCGGTGGCCCCGTTGGTGACGATGACGCAGCTCTGGTCGACGCGGTGCCGCGCTGCAAGCATCGACTCGAGCGACCATGCCTCAGGCTCGGGATAATGGCCGAGCAGCTGGGGGCATGAAGCCAGGTGGCGCATCACCGCCTGATGGCCGGTGGTGGCGCAAATGTTCGACGAGAAGTCGCTCACTATGCCCTTGTGCTGGTAGGCATCGTCGCCGTGGCCTTTAATCATTGTCGGAGAGTATTTGGTAGATGCGGTCGATGTCGACATGCTGGCGCACGTGGGCGGCCAGACGGTCGTATTGCTCTTCCTTGAAGTCGGCAAGGCTCTGCGCAGGGGCCGCAGCCTTGCACTTGAGCAGGAAGTCGGCAACCGGGGCATTGTCGAGGAAACCGTGGATGTAGGTGCCGATGCAGCGGCCACGCCGGAGGATGGCCTCGCAGGTGTCGCTGATGCCCTGGTGGATCTCGTAGCCCTGGCACTCCTGCCCCTCGAACATGAAGGTCACTTGCCGCGTGGTCTTCGTGGAAGACATCGTGGTATGGATGGGCAGCAGCCCCAGGCCTGGCAGACAGGCAATGTCGCCCTCGACGTGGTCGGGGTCGGCCACTGTGACGCCCAGCATCTGGTAGCCGCCACAGATGCCGACGACGACCTTGCCGTCGCGGTGGGCGCTGACAATGGCCTGTGCACAGCCGTTGCGGCGCAGCTCCAGCAGGTCGTCGAGGGTCGCCTTCGTGCCGGGGAGGATGATGATGTCGGCTCGCTGGATGTCGGCTGTGTTGTTGGTGTAGAAAAGATTAACCCGAGGGTCGCGCTCCAGGGTGTCGAAGTCGGTGAAGTTCGAGATGTGGCGCAGCAGCACAACGGCCACGTTCACCTTGCCCTGGGCCCATTGGCGCCGCTTCTGCTCAAGGCTGACGCTGTCCTCCTCGTCAATATAGATGTCCTGATAATAAGGAATGACACCGAGGACGGGCACGCCGCAGATGTCCTCCAGCATCTTGCGTCCCTCGGCGAAGAGACGCATGTCGCCACGAAACTTGTTGATGATGACGCCCTTGATCATCTTTCGCTCCTCAGGCGCCTGCAGCATGATGCTGCCGTAGACAGAGGCGAAGACACCGCCGCGGTCGATGTCGCCAACCAGCAGCACGTCGGCCTTGGCGTGCCTGGCCATCGACATGTTGACGAGGTCTCTATCCTTCAGGTTCATCTCCGCAATGCTGCCAGCCCCCTCCATCACGATGGGGTTGTACTTTGTGGCCAGACGGTCGAAGGCTGCGCATACCTCCTGCCGGAAATCTATTCGCTCACCTCGCGCCTCCCTTCCCCCCAGGGGGGAGACAGAGGGGGGCCTCCAATAGTCATACGCATCCTTGTTGCCGATGGGCTTGCCGTGGAGCACCACCTGGCTGGTGTGGTCGGAGCTGGGCTTCAGCAGCAGCGGGTTCATGTCAGTGTGGCAAGGAATGCCCGCGGCCTCGGCCTGCACGGCCTGTGCACGGCCTATCTCAAGCCCCTCGGGCGTGGCGTAGGAGTTGAGCGCCATGTTCTGGGCCTTGAAGGGCGCAGGGCTATAGCCATCCTGGCGAAAGATGCGGCAGAAGGCTGCCGCCACGATGCTCTTGCCTACATCGCTCCCAGTTCCGGCGAACATGATGGGGTGTAACTGATTCATATCTGATACAAATGGGTATAGCTGGCCAATACATTGTTAAACCTGAATACGGGCGTACCGACGGGCTCACCCATGGCATTATAAACCTGCACCACCGACTTGGGCGTTTCGCCCAAAAACTGGGTGTAGTGAAACTCATGCCCACGATACTCCTTGCCGTCGAGCACGAAGCGCCGATAGCCCAATGAGAGGCGGAGGTCGGCTTGGCGCGCCGTGATGCTATGGGGCAGCACGCCGCACATAGGGTATGCCCCGTCGTCGGTGACGATGCGATGGCACAGATACATCATGCCGCCACATTCGGCAATGACCCGTCCGCCCTGCTCAGCAAAAGCCTTGATGGCCATCCGACAGGCCTCATTGCCGACAAGTGCATCCAGATGCCTTTCAGGATAGCCGCCAGGCAGATAGAGCAAGTCGATGCCGTCGAGAGAAGGAACGTCGCGCTCAGGGTCGAAGAACTGAACGTGTGGGAAGCTGTCCACGGCTTCCCGGTAGAGGAAAGAGAAGCTCTCTGCATTCCTGGCTATGAGAACGTGGGAAATCTCATCGTGAGGCAAAGTGTGCTGAGGCATGGCACCGTGTGTATGCAGGTTTCCTACCAGTTCTTCCCAGTTGACATGATGCTCCAGCAGCTCCTTCAGCTGGCTTGTTTCAGGACTTTGGCTGAAATCGAGGCCAAGGTAGCGTGAGCCTTGTTCAAGGGAGGGATGCTTCGGGAGACAGCCGAAGCACTGGATGCCGAGGTCGTCGCATACTTGCCGAAGCATCTGGAAATGACGGGACGAACCCACCTTGTTGAAGATGACACCTGCCATGCGAATGTCGTTTCGGAAATGGATGAAGCCGGAAAGCAGCGCTGCCGTCGAATAGGCCGCACTCCGGGCATCCACTACTAAGATGATGGGAATGTCAAGCACTCTCGCTATCTCTGCCGATGACCCTCTGTCGCGGTCGTAGCCATCGAAAAGGCCCATCATGCCCTCCACGATGCAGATGTCGGCATCGGCGCCATAGTGTGCAAACAGCCCACGCACATGCTCCGGAGCAGCCATAAAGGTATCGAGGTTGATACTTGGGCGATGGCACACCGCCTCATGAAACTTCGTGTCGATATAGTCGGGGCCGCATTTGAAAGGCTGCACCTGATAGCCCTTCTCAGTCAGCAACGCCATCAGCCCCCGTGCAATCGTTGTCTTGCCCGAGCCACTGGTAGGCGCTGCGATGAGAAAATGTGATTTCATGCTGCAAAAGTACAAAATAATTTGGAAGTTTAGGGTTTATTCACAAATTATTCATACCTTGGATTGGAAAAACTAAAGAAAAACACGTTTTTCTTTTGCTTTTCGCTCGCTTATTCGTACCTTTGGCTCTCGCCGAAGGTACTTTCGCTCGGAAAAGCAAAAGAAAAAACGTTTTTTTTTTTGTTTTTCCCTCGCTTATTCGTACCTTTGCACCCACAAAAGGCAATCTGGCGGCTGATGCTGCCATGATGTAAGGGAATCCGGTGAGAGTCCGGAACTGTACCTGCAGCTGTAATCCCCATTAAAGAGGCCTGCTTGTATAACGCCACTGACCATCGTGTCGGGAAGGTAAAGCAGGCTGGGGAAAGTCAGAAGACCTGCCGCTGGCAAGGCACAACCATCAAGGTGAAGCCTGCCTATATAAATAAGAATGTACGCGCGTACAGGAATATACGCAGCGTAAAATGGGCAGATGAAGCGAATACTGATTCAGGCCATTGGCTGTTGGCTATTGGCTGTTAGTAGCTTGGCGCAGAACAACATCTGGCGCCAGGACAGTTTGCAGGAGGTGGTGGTGACCGGCACAGGCACACAGCACCTTCTGAAGGATGCTCCCGTGCAGACGGAGGTCATCTCCAACAAGATGCTGCGCAGCTACGGCGGCAAGAGCCTGGAGGACATCCTTGCCGGACTCACCGCATCGTTCGCCTTCAGCGAGGGCGACATGGGCTCACAGATGCAACTGAACGGCTTGGGCAACAGCTATATTCTCGTGCTCATCGATGGCAAGCGCATCCATGGCGACGTGGGAGGCGAGAACGACCTCGGCCTCATTGACCCGCACAACATCGAGAAGATTGAGATTGTGAAGGGTGCACAGAGCGCGCTCTACGGCAGCGACGCGATGGCAGGCGTCATCAACATCATCACCAAGCGTCACGACGAGTCGGGCGTCTATGTCGACAACACCACACGCTACGGCACGCACAACGACCTGCGCCACCACAACAGCGTGGCATTTGCTTTCGGCAAATGCACCTCGCAGACCAACTTCCAGCTGCAGCGCAGCGACGGCTGGCAGAACACCGCCGAGGAATGGGCCGAGGGCATGGTGCTGACCGACAGCCGTAACAAGACGGTGAACAAGCACCGCAACTGGCAGGTGGCTGAACGCCTGACCTACCAGCCACAGAAGGGCCTCGAACTGTATGCTGAAGGCTCGTACTACAAGAAGAACATCCTCAGGCCACAGGACGGCCGTCATCCCAGCTGCGACGTCTATACCTACGACCTGCGCTACAACAACGCCTCGGCTTCAGCGGGCGGCAAGTGGTATCCTGGAGGCGAGGGGCAAGAGGTGAGAGGTGGGAGAAATGTGCTGGCGTTGGACGTCGACTGGAACAAGCACGCCTACTACTATGACTACACGGCCAGGCACTACGACTATGTGCTGCTCAGGGGCGAGGAGTATGGCGACCAGAACGGCGAGTGGTTCTCCATCGCCATGCTGCCCGGACAGAGCAAGCTGCAGAGCGACCAGCAGCGAGTGATGGCCCAGCTGAAGGGCATCTTCTACCTGCCCTGCGCGAACACGCTGAATGCAGGTGCGGAATACCGCTACGACTATCTGAAGGCCCCCGAACGCACAGAGACGGGAACGGCCGACGACTGGACATCGGCCCTGTATGTGCAGGACGAATTCAATCTTCTGCAATGGCTCAACCTCACCGCCGGCCTCCGCTTGGTAGACAACCGCAACTTCGGCCTGCGCCTCACGCCCAAGGTGAGCACCATGCTCTCGGCGGGCGACTTCCGTTTCCGACTGGGGTGGAGCCAGGGCTTCAAGGCACCCACCGTCAAGGAGTTGCATTACCGCTACCTGCACCTGATGGGCAGTAGCACGTTCTTCAACATCGGCAACACCGCCCTGCATCCCCAGACCAGCAACTACTACTCGGCCAATGTGGAGTATCGCGGAAGCCGCCTTACCGCCTCGCTCACGGGCTATGTCAACCAACTCGACAACATGATAGCCCTGGTGAACGTCGATGCGGGCGAAATTCCCGCCGGCATCACCACGGCCTATCTCGGCGATGGCAGCAGCAAGGTGCAGGCTCGTATGTATAAGAACATGGACGATGCCCGGACCTGCGGACTCGATGCCACGCTGTCATACAAGGTGATGAAAGACCTGACGCTCAGTTCGGCCTATAGCTACCTCGACACCAAGGCGCATCTGTATGATGAGCACAAGGACCAGATGACCACCGTCGTCATCGACGGAACGGCACACCACAAGTGGAGTGCGTCAGCCATCTACAGCCACACCTTCAGCCCCAGCTACAAACTGGGCATCAGCCTGTCAGGCCGTGGCAGCAGCAAGCGGCTCTATCAGAACAACGGCGACGGCAAGGCCTTCCAGATATGGCGCCTGAACACCACCCACGACCTGGGCAAGGCAGACAAGACGCTGGCATACAGACTGGAACTGGGCATCGACAACATTTTCAACTATGTCGACCGCACCATGCGCCCTTATCATCTGGGCAACAATACGTCGGGAACGACAGTATATGCTACCTTCAGCATCAAGTTCAATCATGGAAAGAGAGTTAAACACAACATTTTATCAACCAAATCTAATTACAACAATGAAGAAGATTAAGTCTTTTCTCCTCGCTACGCTGGCTCTCGCCATGGTAGCACCCGTCTTCACCGCCTGCAGCGACGATGATGACAAAACAGTGAACAACCTCGTGTCTGAGTACGAGGTGAACGACAAGATGGTGGCCGCCCAGAAGGCACAGTCGAAGAAGGACATCGCCGTGCTACTGGTGGCCTTCGGTTCTACATGGAACAATGCCTTCCTGGCCTTCGATGCCACGAAGAAGGCCTACGAGCAGGCTTTCCCCCAGGCCGATGTCTACGTCTCGTTCTCGAGCGACATCTGCATCAACCGAGCCAGCGCAGGTGAGAACACCGACGACAACGGCAAGATAGTGAAGCGCGACTATTACGAGCCCCGCTATCTGCTCCATGCCATCGGCGCCGCCAAGTACAGCAAAATCTACGTGCAGTCGCTGCAGGTCATCCCTGGTGAGGAGTTCTCTGCCGTCGTGGCCAGCGTGAAGAAGTTCATGAACAACGGCTACATTGCCAGTGCCCACCTGGACGACAAGTATCTGGCACAGCTGGAGGAGAACGAGGCCGTGTTCCTCGGCATGCCGCTGCTCAGCGACCCCGACAAGGACGTTCCCGAAGTGGCCAAGCAGCTGAATGAAATCTATAAGGCTGAGGCCAAGCAGGGGGTTGTCGCCTTCATGGGACATGGCAACCCCGACACCTACGACACCTTCAAGGCCAACGTGCGCTACACCCAGCTGGAGGAGGCACTGCAACAGTACAGCCAGAACTACTTCGTGGGCACCGTCGACATGCCCGACAACTACAAGCAGGACGTGCTGGCTCGTATGGAGGCAAAGGGCATCAACAGCGGCAAGATATTTCTCCACGCACTGATGTCCATCGCCGGTGACCATGCCCACAACGACATGGCTGGCGAGGGTGACGACTACTGGACGCCGATGGCTCCGGACAGCGAGGACGTCAGCTGGTTTGAGTTCTTCAGCCACAAGGACTATGAGGTCAACGTTCCGCTCGTCAACAAGCATCCGCAGGGGCTGCTCGAGCAGCCCAGCATCCTGAACGTCTGGATTCAGCACACCAAGAACGCCGAGTTCCTGGAGGATGCCTACCACTCAATGTATCCTGAAGAGTAAACTCTCTCTCTCGGTTTATTTTGACATAAATGTAAATAATTAAAGTTGACGGGGAGGCTCTTGTCGTGACGACAAGGTCTCTCCCCTTTTTTCACTGCATATATGAAAAACCACAAGATAGCCTTTCTGCTGCTGGCCGCCACGGCGCTGACTGCAGAAGCACAAATCCACAAGATGGAGAGGCGTGACTCCATAAACCACGCGTATAACCTCAACCCCGTCGTAGTGACAGGCTCAGGCCACCACCAGCGCATGAAGAACACCGCCACACCCGTGCGTGTGCTCTCGGCACAGGAGATGCGCGAACAGGGCATCACCACCTTCGACGGTGCCCTCACCCGCATGATGCCGCAGGTGTCGATGGCCCCCAACTCGATGGGGTCGCAGCTACGGCTCAACGGACTGGGCAACAAGTACATCCTGATTCTCATCAACGGCCAGAAGCTCTCCGGCGACATCTCGAACAACGTTGACCTGAACCGCATCAACATGGCGCGTGTCAAGCGCATCGAAGTGCTCGACGGGGCGGCCTCTTCGCTCTACGGAAGCGATGCCATAGCAGGTGTCATCAACATCATCACCGACCAGCCAACCAGCGCACTGTGCAGCGTGGGCAGTGCCACCACCGTCAGCGGCCACGGCGTGATGACCGAGGCTGCCACCCTCGACATCTATACCAAAGGACTCGGCTCCTACACCTCCTTCACCCACGACCGTGCCGACAGCTACCGCAACAACGACCTGGAATACAAGAAAGGCTCCGACACGGAGACGCAGCCCTCCATATCTCCGCTCTTCACCGGCTACCGCTCCAACATCTTTGCGCAGAAATTCACCTACAGCCCCACCCAGCACTTAGCGCTGAATGCGAGCCTGGACTATTCATACAAAACAACCGACCGCCCCGACACCCAGGCCGACATCACCGGCGGCACTGACTACGAGATGCGCTACAAGGGTTTGCGATGGAACGTGGGCACCATCTATAAGTTTGATGCCCGCAACTCGCTGCAGATAGACTATAGCATCGACCGCTTCCGCTATGGCAAGGAATACGATGTGGCATCCGATGCCTTCCCCGTCGGAACCTACGTGCAGTCGAAGAAGCAGCGCAACATAGAACGGCAGGTGAAAGCCATCCTCGGCATCATCCCCCAAGGCACCACCATCGTCGGCAACGACTGGCAGCTCGACAAGCTCGTGGCCACATCGGGCAACATCAACCAGGAGTCCTACATCCTCGCCTATTATGCCCAGCACGAGCAGCGCTTCGACGTGGGCAGCGGCACCCTCTTGGCAACGCTCGGCGCACGCTATAACTATCACAAGACCTTCGGCAACCACTTCACGCCCAAAGCATCAGTCATGTACAGCCTCGGCCACGTGAACCTGCGCGCCACCTATTCGGCTGGCTTCCGTGCACCAGGCCTCGACGAGCTCTACTATCACTACTTCTCGGTGAACCGTGGCAAGCCGCAGATCAGTTTCGGCAACCAGGGCCTGAAACCCGAAAAGAGCAATTACCTATCGCTCAACGCCGAATACCGCACCGACGCACTGGCTGTCAGTGTCACAGGCTACATGAACCGCATCAACGACATGGTGGTGAAGCAGAACATCGACGTGGACAGCCCCACCCGACAGATGCTGATGAAGGAATTCCCTGAGATGACTCAGGAGCAGGCCGACAAGATGGTGTCGTATGCCCGCTATCAGAACAGCGACAAGGGTGATGTCAAGGGCATCCAGCTCAACCTCTCGGCCAACATCCTACGCGGATTCAATCTCACGGCCAACTACGCCTATACCTACGCCCGCACCAAGACGGGAGAGGAGTGGACTGTACTGGAACGTAGCATCCGACATGCTGCCACCATCGCCGCCAACTATCACCATACGTGGCGACGCTACAGCCTGAACGTCAACCTCAACGGACGCCTACAGTCAAAGACTTACTATACGGGCAGCTATGAGGATGCACCCGGCTACGGCATCTGGAATCTGAACACCACTCATTGTTTCGACATCACTAAGTGGGCCTATTTGGAGCCGAGTCTTGGCATCAACAACATCTTCAACCATGTTGACCGCCGCATCGACTCTTCTACCCGTAAATATGCGCTATACTCGCCCGGTCGCATGCTCGTAGTGGGGCTGAAAATGAAAATCAAGAAATGAATGGTTCAGCAGCCATCCAATAGAAGGTTTCTTCTGGTTTGAGGTCATATCGCTTGGTTGTCTCACTGACATATTGACTCACGATGTGATACCAGTCCTTTTGTTTCATACTGAAATAGCGTTCGCCAAATTGGTTGAAGCACTCACGGACGATGGCCAGTAGTGTCGTCCCGGCATCCATTGCCATCATATTATCAACCATCGACTTCAATGACTCATCATCACAGATATTGCGAATTGTTGCTAATGTCACTTCAACAGCCACAGACTTCGTTTCATCTGACTGCTCATATTTCTTGAAATTCTCTGCCTGCTCGAAGATTTCCTTGAACACCTCGTCCTGTGGAACTGGAGGATAACCATGCTCTGCCAATATCAGAATCAAGTCCATCTGCAGTTCTGCTTTGATGTCTGAACGATTGGCCCAGTCGGTATATTTCGACTTGTCATCCACCATCTTCTTCACAGCAGCTGCCAATGAACTTATGAGCTATCTCTTTCAAAATGTCATAGAATGCCTTTTCCTCATAAGTGATACCCAAATCCTTGAACGACTTCTTTTCTTTGTTTACCTCCTTCAGCAGTTCTGCCATCTGCTTGGCAACCTCATTGAGCACCTCTTCTGCAAACACGGCATTGTCGCTACGGTCGTTATATCTCTGCACCAACGCATTCAGGCGTTTCGTGAAATCCACGCCCTTCATCTTATTGACCTTCTTGAAGTCGGTGATGACTGTCCGTAGCAGTTTCTCCATCAACTTCACCTTCGTATTGGGCAACTTCAGTTTCTCCAGCCTCGTCATGTAGTCCTCGCTCAGCAAGTCCAAGTCCTTTGTCTTCGTATTCACTTGAGCTACCTCCTCAACTCCATCCGACTTCAAGGCTTCTGCTATCATCTGGCTCACCTTACGGTTCATCTGCGAGGCATCAGGAGCGTCCCCCTTTGTCAGTTTGTAGATGATAGACCTCACTCCTGTAAAGAAATGGATATCCTCACGGTCCTTATCGCTGATTGCCTCATGATTGGAACAGAGGTTGAATGCAGACTTCAGTTTCTTGGCATGGCCCATGAACTGATTTTGCGTTTTCTCTGTAGCCTGTACAAACTCAGCCGCATGTTTCAGGCATTCCAACTGTTCCAATGGCGTACCCATTGAGAACTTGCTATAATCGAAAGTATGGAACATTCGGCGCAGGATGTCCAACTCGTCTTTTACCATCGTCACACTCTGTTCGATGGTTTCCACGTTGTCGCCCATGTCACCACCACCGGCATACTGTTTCAGCGCATTGTTCATATTGTTCTTGATGCCGATGTAGTCAACCACCAGTCCTTTATCCTTACCCTCATACACACGGTTCACCCTCGAAATGGTCTGTACCAGCGTGTGCTTCTGCAGAGGCTTGTCAATATACATCGTGTCGAGACAAGGCACGTCAAAACCCGTTATCCACATCGACACGACGATGGCAATCTTGAAGTTCGAGTCAGGATTCTTAAACAGTACATCCAATGCCTTGCGGTCTTCGTCCGAACCGATTAATTCACGTAGTTTCGGATCATCGTCCTTCTCACGAGTCATCACCAATCGGATGCGCTCAACAGGAGTTTGGTCTTCCGAACCAATCTTCTCTTCCCATTCAGGACGCAGGGCTACAATCTGCTTATAGAGGTCGTAAGCTATTTCACGACTGGAGCAAACGAACATCGCCTTACCGCAAACGGTACTCCCTTCCTCTATTCGCTTTTCGTAGTGCTCTATAAAATCCTTCGCCACCGCCGCCAGACGGTTAGGATCGCCCAGAATCTTATTCATCTGTGTTACCGCCTTCTTGCTTTCCTCAATCTGGTATTCATTGGCACCTTGTTCTTCACATTGCTTATAGTATGCCTCTATTGCCTCCAGTTGTTTGTGGTCGGCAAACACCTTGGCAGCTCTTCCTTCATAAACGATACGACGAGTGATGCCGTCAGCCACCGATTCTGTCATGGTGTAACTATCCACTACATCGCCAAACACATCTATCGTGGCATCAATAGGTGTTCCCGTGAAGCCTACGTATGTAGCATTGGGAAGCGAGTCGTGCAGATATTTGGCATTCTGTTCCACATTCGTCTGCGAACGGTGGGCTTCATCAGAGATACAGATGATATTGGCGCGGTCGGACAAAAGATTGATGTCCTCGCTAAATTTTTGTATTGTAGTAAGGAATACTCCTCCGCTCTTTCGCCCTCTCAACTTCTTGCCCAACTCTTCACGTGTCTCTACGTTTACAACATTCTCGTCGCCAATGAACTGCTTGGCATTCACGAATTGTGCCGAAAGTTGGTCATCCAAGTCTGTGCGGTCTGTTATCAGTACGATGGTAGGGCTTGCCAGATGGCGACTGCGCATCAACATTCTTGTAAGAAACAGCATCGTGAGGCTCTTGCCACAGCCTGTTGCTCCGAAGTATGTTCCTCCCTTTCCGTCGCCATGCAGGTTGATGTGCGAGTGCTCCAAAATGTTTTCGTATAAACGATGGGTAGCAAAGAACTGCGGATAGCGACACACTATCTTCCGTTCACTCTTAGATGTGTCTGGGAAGAACACGAAGTCCTTCATCACGCTCAGCAGTCTCTCCTTACGGAACAGACCTTCCATCATGGTGTGCAGGGAGTCGATGCCGTCGTTTGCCATGTCCGTACGCTCCACTTTGCGCCAGGCATAGAAGAACTCGTAAGGCGTGAACAGCGTGCCATATTTATTGTTCACGCCATCGCTGATAACCACAAAAGCATTATAGCGGAACAACTCAGGAATATCCCTGCGATAACGCACCGTTAACTGTGTAAAGGCATTCATGATAGTGGTGTCTTCCTTCACAGCACTCTTAAACTCAAGCACCACAACGGGCAGACCGTTCACATAGACGATGCCATCAGGGATACGTCGCTCAAGCCCCTTTATCTCCAATTGGTTGACAATTTTGAAAATATTGCGGTCAACATCCTTAAAGTCTGCGAGGCATCCTCACGCTTGATGGCGAAGCCCTCCGTCATCAGCCGATACGTCTGTGCGTTCTGCTCGTATAGCGGAGCACCATTGTCTGCCGTCAACTTCGCCATGACCCGCTCCACCTCCAAAGGTGTGATACCCTCTTGGGCATATCTGTCCATCAGATACATCCGCAAGTCATCACGCAGCAGCACCTCCGTTTGCTCCTTGTGTATTGTCTCGCCATTAACGTAGCTGTAGCCCTGTTGCTCAAACAGTTCCATGATGGCCATCTCCAGCGTATGTTCATTAAAGTGTGACATAGGCATTAATCCTTTACTTTATACTTTTGACCAGGATGCTTTTCCTTTAGAGGATATTTTCTAATCAAGAGTTGATCCATTCTTGGAAGAATCTCTCCACGAATGTACTGTTTACTACGATGGACATGAGTTGCTATTTCTTCTGCGCTTCTCCACTCCGTACAAAAATCGAGGATTAACTCTTGTAACCTTTCTCTTGCCATCCTTGTTGATTGCACACCAGAAACATGTAAGGTTATATCCTTATCTTGTAAGGTTGTATCTTTAGCATGTAAGGTTGCAACCTTAGGCCCATCCGAGGTTGCAACTTTATCTTGTAAGGTTGGGCTCTTATCTTGTAAGGTTGCAACTTTATCTTGTAAGGTTGCAACTTTATCTTGTAAGGTTGTAACCTTAAGACGATACACCGTTCCCCGGCCACGTCCCGATGAAGCCAAAAAGCCTTCTTGACATAAATGTTGCAACAAATGGGTAATATCGGCAGGGTGCATAACCAAAGCCTCTCTCAGACGCTCATTATTAATAACCTCCTCTGTCAGAGCCATAGATAAAACGATTCGGACGTTAGAATCAGCCGCTTTCATCCGTTTACCAAATAGTCTGTCAAGTTCAGCAAGAACCTTCTCGTCCAACAATGACTCCAAAGGCATAACTAGTTCAACCTTATTGGGTTGTGCCTTTTCAATAGGGTATGGACGTTTCCAATTTAGTGTTTCCCACCCTTTCAGAATCTTGTCCACACCACTTCCTGCCTTTTCTGCAGAACCAATCATCATAAACATCTGCTGAAGACTCGTATTTCTGCAAACACTCTCTCCACCTTGGTAAAACTGTTGCTTGGAAATCAGCATTACACCAGGGTTGGAGAAAACGATTCGATGCGGATATCTGTAAACCAACAAAGAAGACTCCTCGCTATAGTCTGCATGAACACATAGATTGGCAAAAGCCTCACGTAGTGATTCATGGGCAGGAGTCTCGTCTTTGCGCTGATTGCCTTCTAAGCGAAAAGGAGTCGGGATGACTTGCTGCAATTTTGGGAGGACTCTCCTATAAAATTGAAACAGATTAGCCTCCCACGAGCCATCAGGATAAATGCGGTCTATCCATCTTGTACTAGACGTGTCTGCTGGTATTTCCTTATAGTCTGGAAAGAACTTAGGGGCACAAGTTTGATCCTTGATAGAATCATATTTACCAAACATCAGTATTCCTGCCAAAGTAAATCCTTCTTCTCCTGTCTCCCTATCCTTTCTATAACCACCCAATTTTCGCATCAGTTCGTCATTGCTTAATGTATGCCAAGGATGGCTGGGTTTTGCGGTGGCAAAAAGACGACGATATTGCTCGAAAGATGGCATGTCAATATCATCCCAAGAATAGTTCTTAAGAATTCTTCCATCAGACGGGCGAGTGATGTCTGCATCAGCAAACATCCTTCTTACTTCTGCATTACTACAGAGATAATCTCCTTCGTAATTCCTTCTGAAGGTACCATTAAAGGCATCTTGGGTACAATGAATCGGGCGTTGGTCACGTTGTGCCTGAGGGATATGGAACAGGATCACTTTGTGTCCTTCTATTTCTCCCACTTCAACATCGTCATTCTTTAGAATACACGCATTGATAGTATTCTTATTATGAACGCCACTCCAAAAATCCTTTTGCAGTTTGTCTATGTCATCGTCGGTCAGATTATTCAAAGTAAAGATGCCGTCTTTCTCTTTTACGCCTAACACAATAGTGCCACCATGAGTATTCGCAAAAGCAGAATATGTTTCCCAGAAACTCTTTGGGAAACCGCCTTTAGCAGATTTGTATTCTATTTCTGCCGTCTCTCTGTCCTTTATGATCTGAGAGACATATAATTGCATTGAACTAAAGTCGTATGCCATCTTCTTTTCTTTTACTTTGCAAATTTACAACTTTTTCTGTAAAAAAACAATTATCAAAGCGTTTTTACTACTTTTATATTGGTCTTCCCATTTTACATTCTTCTTTATCGACGGATTCTACCCTTGTATAGGTTTCACAATCCATACGAGGTGCTTTGTTCCTCCGTTTCTCCCTATAGTATTTGTCTAATAGTTCATCGACTTCTTCTGACGTCAATTCACCCTCTATGTTCCTACAAGCCAATTCTATGAGGTAGTTTGAAACAATAAGACCGTCAACGGCCTGCAAGCCGATGGCACCTCTCCAAGTGTTTGCTCTTTCACGAACTTGTGGGTCGTCTGACTGCTCGTACTTTTCAAATACACTCAAACTGTTTTTCTTGTAGCAATATTCATCAAGGTCTTTATAATCTTCTTCCATATTCAATTCCGAATTTATTGCCCCATCTTCGCCAAAAGCAAAGACTGTAATTCGGTTAGTTTTATATTTTCTTTCTGCTTTATTATAGTCGTTTCATTACACGTGATTAGCAATTGAGAGAATTCGGCTAACAAGTCATTAGGAGGAAATATTACTCCAATTCTTTCAAAGTCACTTTTATTAAGAAGTGGCATTGTAGAGCTTCCTAAAGCCATCGCTTTTAATTCTTCTGACATGAACGACAATACGTAAAAGAGATAATCTGAATATTCTCTACGGTTTACTCTGATTGAATTCATCTGCTGATTAGTAATACACTCTTCAGAGGCAATGGCAACTTTACCCATATCTGAACCTATACATGTAACAATCACAGAACCTTTTGGCAGGACTTTTCCTTTTAGCCGTTTTACGCCTATCTCAGAAAGCTCACGTTCCGCTCCAATTGCAAACTTATAATATCTAGCAAAATCACCAGGTGTTACAAAAGGCATTTCGCTTCCAAAATCTTCAGGATTGTCACTTGAAGGAGTTTTACCTGTAATCACCTCTCCAAATTCTCCCAACGTTCCCATTCTCCAGCCTTCGGGGAGGTTTTCTTTGTCGATGTTATCGACGAAGGTTTTGCGGTAGAGGGCTTGGGCGGTGGCTTCGAGGTGCTGAATCATTTGATCACGTTGGCGAGTGATGGAGGGGATGGGGAGCATCACATCACAAAGCTCGTCCCAATCGAATATCTCACGAGCACTACCATGTGAATGGAAACGGGCATAACGGTCAAACTCTGGACGACGGAACCACATCATCAAATACTCAGGCAACAACAGTTCTTGGTCAATAATTTCAAAAACGGTATAAGCCTGAGAAATAATAGCATCATCGTAACCATCCAACAAAGCGATAGACACTTTGTCGCCATTACGCGAAGTGACAGGACCATATGCAAACTGTCCTTGTTCTACAATCTTATACGTGGACATATCCGTGCCAATGGTATTAGCAATCGAAGGCATAAACTCCTTCGATATGCTCACACCCAGCAAGTTCGTAACCTTCAGCTCTCGATTACGAACATTCACTTCTCTGATATAGTCGCCTAAACGTTTGTATTCCGCTTTACTCATCGTTGTTTTTGTTTATCAGATTGACAACAACCTTTACCATGACATCCTTTTCTTCTGTCCTACTCTCGGCAATCATCAGCGTGAGTGCAACGAGGGTGCTGTCTGCTATGCGCTTGGTGCCGTCGGGATGATAGAGGATATTGTTGCCATTAAGGAACCAAAGGAACAACGTGGCGGCTATGCGCTTGTTGCCGTCGCTAAACGAATGGTTCTTTGTGACGAGATAGAGCAACATGGCGGCTTTCTCCTCCACACTGGGATAGAGTTCCTCACCTCCAAAGGTCTGGTATATCTGTCCGATACTGCTTTTAAAGGAGTCGTCCTTCTCGTTGCCAAAGAGCGCAGAGCCTCTGAATTTCTCACGCAGCCCATTGATAGCCTCCATTGCATTCTCATAAGTAGCATGAAATGGCTCATCTTTGGTAGTCTTATTGATAGTAAGCCGCTCGTAGTCGTAGTTGTCGAGGGTATCGAGGGCGTAAGAATAGTCTGTCACCACCTCAAACAGAGCATTGGTCTCGTCATTAGACAGTAGCGGTTGGTTCTGAATGGTGCGCCCAAGCATACCCACCAGTTGGCGCAACTCGCCAATCTGCTCCTTGCGCATACGCTCATTGACGGCATAACCTTTAACGAGGTATTCTTTCAAGACTTTTCGTGCCCAGATACGGAAAGCTGTACCACGTTTGCTCTTAACACGATAGCCAACAGAAATAATAACATCAAGGTCGTAATATTTAACCATACGAGATACTTTCCTCTTGCCCTCTTGTTGAACTTGTAAGTATTCCTTACAGGTTGACTCTTTTTCGAGTTCCCCTTCTTTGTATGCATTTCCAATATGCATTGTGATATTCTGAGGGGTCTTCTCAAACAACTCTGCCATCTGAGCCTGTGTCAGCCACACAGTCTCATTCTCCAAACGGACATCCACCTGTGTCTGCCCGTCCTCTGTCTGATATATGATGATCTGATTATTCAAGTCCATAGCCTAATGATTTAAACAGTTCTTTCAACTGCTGTCTGCTCTCTTCCTCCTGTTGCAAGAGGTCGCGCATTTCTTCTTGCAGTTGCTTCATCTTAGTGTCGAAGTCAATCTGCTCATCACGGTTGCGGAACTCGATGTATTTGCTTGGCACGAGGCTCCAGCCTTTCTTCTCTATCTCGTCGAGAGTGGCAGAGTAACAATATTCTGGTTGGTTGTGATAAGAATCTTCATATCCTACACGTTGCCAGTTATGGAAGTTCTCTGCTATCTGCTGTATCTGCTCTGTAGAGAACTGTATGTACTTCTTCTCAAACGGCTCTCCCCACTGGCGCAGGTCGATGAACAGCACCTCGTTCTCACGATTGCGATAGCGAACCATCTTGCCGTTCTGCTCGGCCTTCTTGTTGTTATTGAGAATCCAAAGCGTCACACTGATGTCCGTAGAGTAGAACATGTTACGAGGCAGAATAACTATCGCCTCCACCAAATGGTTCTGAAGCAATTGCTTACGGATTTCCAGTTCTGTGCCGTCGCCGCTCAAAGCACCATTGGCAAGAAGGAAACCAGCCGTACCATTGGCAGAGAGCTTAGAGACAATATTCAGAATCCAACCATAGTTGGCATTGCTTGTAGGAGGCACATCGTAACCTGCCCATCGTGGGTCATCCTTCAGTTCGTTCTCTGCACGCCAAGCTTTCTGGTTGAAGGGAGGATTTGCCATGATGAAGTCTGCTTTCAGGTCTTTGTGCTGATCGTTATGGAACGTGTCGGCAGCCATCTCACCCAGGTTGCAGGCAATGCCACGAATAGCAAGATTCATCTTTGCCAGTTTGTAGGTGGTGTTGGTGTATTCCTGTCCATAGACAGAGATGTCGCGCTTGTTACCGTGATGTGCCTCAATGAACTTCATGCTCTGCACAAACATACCACCAGAACCACAACAAGGGTCGTAAATCTTACCACGATAAGGCTCTATCATCTCTGCTATCAGGTTGACGATGGTCTTAGGCGTATAGTACTCACCTTTACCCTTACCTTCGGCAATGGCAAACTTACCGAGGAAGTATTCATATACGCGGCCGATGAGATCGTTCTCTGGGTCTTTCAGCGTATCAATCTTGTTGATTTCATCAAGCAATGCCGCAAGCTTGGTACGGTCGAGCGACAGACCTGCATAGTAGTTGCTGGGCAAGGCACCCTTCAGCGTAGGGTTGCTCTGCTCTACCTTAGCCAGCGCTTTATCTATCTTGATGGCAATATCATTCTGCTTGGCGTTCTCAATCAGAAAATCCCAACGGCTCTCGGGCTCCAGATAAAAGACGTTCTTGGCATTATAGAACACGGGGTTGTCTGCAAAAGCCTCCCTGTCTTCTGCAATCAATTCATTGCGTCGCTCCGTAAAACGGTCGTGCGCATATTTCAGGAAGATAAGACTCAGCACCACGTGCTTATACTCCGATGGTTCCACTGACCCTCGCAGTTTATTCGCCGATTCCCATAGGGTTTCCTCTATTGCTTTTTCTTTAATCACTTTTTTTGCCATGTCACTCTTTTCTATTTTGTTGATACGATAAGTGAACGCATATCAACATCCAAAATGGTTGCAATCTCTTTTAATTGTGCCACAGATGGTTGCGTTTTGTTCTGGCACCATCGAGAAATGGTGTGCTCTGTCTTGCCTAACTGTTCTGCCAGCCACCGACTGGTCTTACCTTGTTCTACGAGGACAACCTTCAATCGGTTTAGTGCCTCACTTTGTTCATTGTTTGACATAATGTGTACAGTATTTGAGTGCAAATATATAAATAAATCGGTAAACAGAAGCACCTTTTACTATTTTTAATACTTTTTGGAACTCAAGATTTCTTTTTTCAACATGTGACGGTCGTAAATGTGTTATTATGTAACGTGTTACAAAATAACACTTTTACGACCGCTTCTTGCGAAAAGTGTTAATTGCCTGCATAGTCTTCTTTTTGTCTCTAACAAAAATATAACACGATTCCATATCTTTTTTGTTGGGTTATCTTGTATGAACATACACACAAAACCAAAGGGAAACAATCCTCTAACAATCTTACTGTTAGAGAGTTGCGTTTGCAAAGTGTTGACAATCAGGCACAAAAAAAGGGAACCTGATTGATTCCCTTTAAGTCATTTTGGCGGAGAGAGAGGTATCTCTCGCAGAAGGAGATGATCCTCATCTATTTGTTGTTTAACGAATTGAGTACCACTTATTTAGCATTTCCCCATCAAAACGGTTCAGATTTTATGAAGTAATACACTGGTAATACACCTGCTATGTATAATAAGACGGGTAATATAGTTGCCAGATTTCTTTGCCGTCACGCTGTCTTAACGCTCAATGGTTTTAATTCTATCAAAGATCTCTTATCTCACTTTGCAAAGGTAGTGCTTTTGCATCGAATAACCAAATAATTCAAGCAAAAAGCAAAACACTCAAAAACCAGCCATTTCCCCACTGGGTAAGTCGTAAAATTGTTAAAATATGACTTTAAATTTTTCAAGACCACCGTTTTGGTAGCTTATTCCTATTTTTGCAACAAAAAAAGGAGATATAAGCTATGATGCGATTTGAATATGATCAGAAATTTATCAAACTCCTCGCCAAAGAAATGGTGAAGGAGATGCAGAAGGTAAAAGATGAGGCAAAGGAGCCTGAGCTTATCACAGTCAAGGAAGCTGCTGAAACACTTAATTTGTCTGAAGACTATGTGAGAAAGATAAAAGACAAACTACCCCATGTCAAGCAAGGAAACAGCAAACAGGGCCGAATCCTCTTCGTGAAAGAGGGTCTTATGGATGCCTATCTCAATGCTGTCGGAAAAACCAAGTAATGCGTACCAGATGAATTGTGCAAGCGGCGCTTGCACAAATTCGCTATCAGTCGAAACCACGAATTTTGCAAGTCGCGCTTGCAAAAATGAAAAATTGGATAAATTCTCGTCTAAACTCGTCTAAATCTCACTTAAAGTCTCGCTTAAAGTCGCTTAAATTTTCTTAGCAACAGGATATTCCCGCTTTAAATCTCGCTTAAAAGTCCGCTTAAAGTCGCTTAAATTTTCACTTAAAGTCGCTTAAATTCTCGTTTAAATGCCAAAGTCGATTCTCATCGGTATATATAACCCCATTTTTTCTAAGTTTTGTAAGTAGATTGCCAATCTTTCTTACTCTCTAATCGTCTTTATAATCAATAGGCAACTTATTCCAAAGTAGTTCGTTGATTTGCTTTCGGCTTAGCACCTTGTGGTCGTTAAGGGCTTTCATAATCCACACCTGACATTCTGCATCGTTGAATCCCTTTCTCAAAGTATATTCCACCTGTGTATTAGTCGCCTTTGCGACCTGCTTTGAAACATACAAGTGAGGTTTCCTGCCTTCTATAAGTTGTCTTTACAAATTCACAAATAGCATTTGCTAATATATTATTTTCTTTCATAATGATGCCTATTTACTTTCTATGACTACAAACTATAATAGTACTTCTTTATTTTTGCTGCCATCATTTTCCGGCGCTTATCAAGGAAATCATCATAAGAATTAAAGTCCATCTCTATCGTTTCGACAGGTACGCAGTTGGTTTCCAGATTTGCATAGAACTTGTCTATATCGTTAATCAGCCCAGTTTGTTCAGAAGATGTATTCATACAACGTTCCTTGGCTTCTTTTAAATATACATTAGGTGCTTTTTTGCCAATAGAAATATTGACAGGACGGTCAAGAAACACAAAGTTTGCCTCTTGATTATAGAGCGTTTTGTCGAAATGAAAGTCCATTAGGTATTGCTTAGGGAAAATGTGATGAACGTCACCACCCAAAGCTATCAGTTCTCGGACTGGCACATTGTTTGACAGGAATGATGTGTCATTAAAGAAAATTTGGGCAGCAAGGAACACGAGATAGGTTGGATTGTTGGTAGAAGTATAAGTGAGATTCTGTACCAGTGCCACATCCCAAAAGTTATCAGACAATTGTGCATCCTCTATTTCCTTCAGAATTGCCAACACACCAGACTCCCGTATTCTTCGAATGTCTTTTGCAAAGGCCGTTTCTGGAGAGCTGCTATATCTTCCCGTGAGGACTGAAAGCACATACCACTTTTGCACATAACGCTTAATGTCTTCAACTGCCACTTCGCCTGATTCCTTTAATAGCAGATAGATGGTATAGGCAAAGTCAAGTGCCATATTCGAATTGACGAGTCTTGATGAAATGAATCCAGCCGACTTAATGGCAAGCATAAACTGCTTGAAATTGTACTCATTGAGGACATTCATTACACCATCGGTAAACTCTGCGTAGGTGCGCTCAACTATATCTTCATTGAAGTCGCGTGTTTCAAAATTACGCCCTGATAGCAGGCTTACCAAATCAGACAACTTAGCTCGCTTCAATTTGTGCATGAAAGCCACGCGAATCACATCATCACACTTAGGGTCATAAACTGTCTCTGTGTCATCTTTCAGCCATTTCAATTTCTGTAAATATGGTGTTGCAGAAAATTCCTTATCATGTGAGGCGATGTAGTCATAGAATGAAGGAACAACCGCCAAATGACTAAAGTAGTCGATAACTTTCCTGAGCGTATTGCCTCCATGTTTCTCGTCTGCTGCAATCTTGGACATAACGAAGTCACCCTGACTCAGAGCCGTTCCTTTCGAGTTGATACGAATAAAGATGTCTGTAACGATATCAATGTCTAAGTTCTCTGATAGCTCAATGACACCAATCATTCTGTTGGATATTCCCTTCACTTTAGAGATAATCTTCTCCAGTTGTTCTGGTTCTATATCAGGATTATCTTCGCAATAATTGGGTATAAATTTAAATGAGGAATATGAGTTTGCAAACAACTCCGATATATCAGGGATCCACCGTTTGCTCTTCCTGATTGCCGGTGTTGAAACGGCAAAGATTTCCGCATCAGGGTCATCACTTAATGCGGCAAACGGATCGAAAGCGATCTTTATTCGTTCTTCCTGATAGTCGCTGTTAAACACTGTTCGTCCTGCAACAGCTGTCATTAATGCAGTGATACGCTGTTGTCCGTCAATCAACACCTTTTTCCCTGAAGAAATGGTACCATCCTTCAACTTAACATTCGGATTTTTCCACAAAATGATATAGCCAGTTGGATAACCTTTATATAAAGAGTCGATAAGGTCTCTGACTTGCGTCTTCTTCCACACAAACGGTCTTTGTATTTCAGGAATGGCAATATCGTTTGCCTCTATCAGTCCAAGAATGGCACCGATAGATAAAGGATAGTTTGAATACTTCTCGTTTTCCATATGTTGATTGTTTTTTTTATTCTTTTTACATCAATATTCTTTCTAATTTATTCTTCCATTTCTCCCAGTGTGGCATTTCCTTAGTAAGAAGCGCATAAAACTCCTTATTATGGCTGCGATAGATGAGGTGGCATAATTCGTGGGTGATGACGTACTCGATGCAGCATCTTGGAGCACATATCAACCGAGGGTTTAGTGTGATATGTCCATCAATGGTACAATACCCCCATCGTTTATCCATCTTCTTAATAGAAAGACTTTGGGGCTTTACGCCATAGATAGAAAACTGTTCAATGATAGGTTGGGCATACTCTTGAAATTTGACGTTGGCTCGTTGGCGATACCAAGTCTGTAGCAGAATGCCAGCATCTTTCTTATGACGACATTCTATCTCAATGATGTTGTTCTGATAATGGACCGCATTTACATTGCTTTCTTTCACTCTAAGCATATACTGACGTCCCAAATACAGATGCGATTCTCCACTAATATACTGGCGCTTTGTTGTAGATGTGCCAAACGACTCAAAGAACCGTTTTTGTTTGAGAATCCAACAGGCTCTTTTGTGCACTTTCTGTTGAATCTGTTCCAAGGTCGCATCTATAGGCGCTTTCAGACAGACACTACTATCTGGATTGACACAAATGCTCAGCGTCTTTCTCTGGGCGAACTCTATAACATAATCAATGATAGTCGCTCCATATTGTATATGGTCTCTTGTTATTTGATCCATATCTTTGCCACATCTACACAACCGTCAATAATTACATCCATGTCGTCGAATGAAAAATCAACTCTGTATTTCCGCTTGATATTATCAATCAACTCGTCTTCCATATCAATCTTCATTCTTCCGATGATATCACTCTTTGATTGCCAATCCACTAAGATTGCATTAGCCATTTCTCTGATGGACTGATCTGGGAAGAGCCGTTTATAATTCTCCAACGCGATACCGTAATAGGCTTTACCAGCATTGTTATGCTCTAACTCTGCAGGCAATTCACTGTCCGTATGGTTCAGTACATCTTCCTTGAACTGCAACATCTTTTCCAGATACTCATTATCGCTAAGTCGTCCCTGCTCGTATGCTTCAATAGCCTCACGAATCAGTTGAGAGAACTTTTTGTAGAAGGCTGGATCAGAATCCATGTTCTCTTTAATATATTTAGAGGTACGCGAAGCAATGGTATCTGCTTTGGCTGCCGTTCCAACAATACTGTCAACCTCCTTCTGGAAATTCTCTGTATCGAAGATGTTAACCAACTTTGTGATGACCTTTACCTCATCGCTCTCCACATGACGATTAATGAGTTTTTCAATCCTTGCCTCGTACTTCTTATAGTCAACGGCATCGGAATAGCGCAATTGAACAGAAGTGCGCAGTTTGGCAAACATACGTAAATCTTCTTTGTATCGTTCAATCGTCTTTTCATCTGTATTCTCATGAAACTCCTTAGTAGAAAGAGCCAGTTGAAGCACTGATGAGAAAGCTGTCAGACGGTCATAGAACTCATGACGCCTGTCTTCCAATCGTAATGACTGAGCGTATGCCTCCAAGTCACGCTTGTTTGGGATTGTCTTAAACAAATCCCATAGGTCAGCATTTTTTTGAGGAAGTTCTGCAATCTTGTCACTAACAGGGGCCAGTGTCTCACGGAATACTTCTTTGTCTTCCTCGTCGTATTCTGAATAAACGCTTAGCGCGTCATCCAATTCTGCTAATACACCGTAATAGTCGATGATATAGCCATAGTCTTTCCCGTCACAATTACGATTGACACGGGCAACTGCCTGCAACAGCGTATGTCCTGTCAAATGACGGTCAATATACATGACTGTCACTTTGGGTTCGTCAAATCCAGTCAACAGTTTATCTACGACAATCATAATCTCAGGATCTTCTTGTCCTTTGAATCTGGCAATCAGATTCTCCTGATATTTAGATGGTGTTCCGTGCTCGTCCATCATCTTTTTCCAGAAAACCTTAACCTCCTCAGGTGTACCTCCGTAAGCTGTTTCTTCACCCTCACGATCGTCAGGTGCTGTAATCAAAACTTCTGATGTTACTTTCCCTATCTCATCAAGATATTTCTTGTAGAGAATAGCAACCTTTTTCTTCGGAGTTACCAGCATGGCCTTAAAGCCTGTACTCTTCCAATTATCTGCATAATGCTCAGAAATATCCGTAGCAATAGAATAGATGCGTTGCTCTGTCTGATTCAGGATATCCGTTCGAGAGAATTTCTTTTTTAAATCCACAGACTGTTCTTCTGTCAAGTCCTCACACACACGATCAAAGAAACTGTCAATAGGTCCTTCTGTGACGAACTGAGGTACAATTCTTCCCTCGTATAACAGAGGTACCACAGCATGGTCTTCTACTGCCTGCTTCACAGTATAGACGGGTTTGATGATGCCTCCGAAAGTGCGAGCTGTATTTTTGTCTTTTTTCATCAAAGGCGTACCCGTAAAGGCAATCTTACAAGCATTGGGCAACACACGATTCATCTGTATGGCCATTTCCTTATACTGGCTACGATGGGCTTCATCAATCAAGATAAAGATATTTGGATCAGTCAAAGGTTGCTTGATTTTCTTGATGGCAGTTGCAAACTTATTGATGATAGTTGTAATCACAGAATCAGTATTGCTTTCCAATAACTCCACCAGTTTGATGCCAGTTGTGGCATTCTCCACGTCCTTACCACATTTGCGGAAGGTCTTGGTGATTTGAGCATCCAGGTCAGTACGGTCTGTCACTAAGACAATCCTTGGGTTCTGTACCACTGTAGTAATCTTCTGGGCCAGCATCACCATCGTCAGCGACTTGCCGCTACCTTGTGTGTGCCAAACTACACCACCATTACGTTTGCCGGCTTCAATGCGTTTCACTCGCTCTACAATCTCTTTCACTGTGAAGTATTGCTGATAGCGAGCCAACTTCTTGACACCGGCATCATAAATGGTAAAATGGTAGATCAGTTCAAGTAAACGCTCTGGACGACAGAGATTATAGATATATTCATCCTGGGGGGTAGGGGTACGTACCTCTTCGCTGTCTTTATTGACAATATCTAATAATCCCTTCTGATATTCCAGCTCCTCATCTTTGTTGATATGCATCTCGCGCCATTTGCACCAGAACTTCGGAGCAGAACCAGTGGTGGCGTAACTTCCGAAGTTATTGCCGATAGCCAATAGTAGGGCACTATATACATAAAGTCCCCTGATGCCGTCATCCTGCTGGTTGCGCAGATGTTGCGAAATTGCCTGTTCCTCTGCCCCTTTAATGTCTGGACGTTTGCATTCTATCACCACCAATGGGATACCATTCACAAACAGCACGATGTCTGGGCGATAGGTGTCAGCAACACCAGTACGGGTAACAGCAAACTCCTCTGTCGCGTGATAGACGTTGTTTTCTGGGTGTTCCCAGTCCATATAGCGCATCGTGTAGGTTTTCTTATCCCCGTCAATGCTCTGTTCAAAAGCCTTGCCAAGCGTCAGCATGTTATATACAGCCTCATTGCCACTCAGGTAACCGCCTTCCATCGGCACATTGCGCATAGCTATCACTCCGTTCTCAATGTTCTGCTCAGAGAACCGTTCCTCCTTGCGACTGCCCACCCGTATGGAGTTCAATTCACGCAGTTGCCGTCTCAGCACCTCTTCCAACAGCACATTAGAAGTCTTTCCGCCCCGCATCATCAATGCTTCCTCGGGCGAAAGATACTGATAACCCAATTTCTGCAACAGTTCCAAAGCCGGCTTTTGGCTTATATCGTTTTCTTTGAATGATATTCTTTCCATGTTTTTTGACCACCTATTTGACCACCTATTTGACCACCTATTTGACCACCTATTTGACCACCTATTTGACCACCTATTTGACCACCTATTTGACCACCTATGTTATAATTGCTTCAAAATAATGAAGAAACTCCCACGAGTTCGCCCTTTCCTTGCGATATTACCATTATTAACAAGCACTTCAATATGCTTTTGAATAGCAGATTGATTTATACCAATGGTATCTGCTAATTCTCGTCGAGTAATATGAGTATTGGCGGCAATTAATTCAAAAATCTGCTTTCGGATGTCAATAGCAGTAGTAATTGTCAGTTTGCGCTCGTGAATATGCCCATCATCATCTACGACCAATTCCTTGCAGATGAAATCCTTGTGGCATGGAATGGACACATAGAAATAAGTTCTGTCTTCATCTGATTCGTAAGATGCATCTTCTGACCCGTTTTTCTCCAACTCTTTCTTAACGGTAGGGATTCCCGTTCCGCGTCCTTCAGTCAAATCCAGTTCTTTTAGGAAATCACCTAAACGTCTGTTTCTGTATCTTCTTGCATGGATGCGTTTGCCTGCACGAAGGTCTTCCAGTCTGATACTTCTATCTGCACCATTGTAACTGATAATTTCTATTTGTTCCGGCATAATAGAGATCTCTACAGGTTCTCGTTCCTGATAGGAACGGTGGTATAAAGCATTTACGATAACTTCTTCCAGTGCCTGATAAGGATAGTTAAAAGTTCTATTAGCCTCAGCTTTAGTAGCTACTTTGGCCACTTTCTGCCTAATTACCATTGTCTTTATATAGTCGAGTGTTCGTCTGATAATCTGATGCACAGGTCCTTTTATAGGTTCTATTTCGATAAAATTGTCTGGGTCGGCATCCTTACCTTTGGGATAAATGACAATTTCCACCTGAGTACTTGGGAAATACACCTCAGGGTGATAAGAGAACAGCATCAAGGCAATATTCTTTATTCTTACATTCTCATTTGGTCCCTCTACCAAATCCATTTGGCGAAGAATCTGCAGAGGAGAACTATCTTCAAGTTGCTCTACTAATTTACTGCCTGTTTGTGTCAGGAAGTCCCTTATCAGTAACATTGACACATCTTTTATGGTTGCCGATGTGTTCCCCCTGTCATCGAAAGGAACGCGGTTGGCCATATTTAAAAGTTCCACCTCATAGTCTCCTTTTGCTACGATAGAACTGGAGTTATATCGAATATAGTAGTTATACTCTTTATGCTTGGCAGTTACATTATCAGGAACTTTATAGGGACGTCTGTCTCCTGCAGTTACCCATATTACAAACACTTTCTTTCCATCAACATCTTCAATGGCAGTTCGTGGTTGATAGTAGGGCAAAATAAGATTGTTGAAGCCAATCATAGACTTCTGAATATCATCCAGTTCATCTATGTCGACTCCACAGACAGGTCTTTTAGCTCTGCCGTTTTCTTCTTCTACACCTACTACGATATAACCGCCACTGGTGTCTTCGAAGTCATTGGCAAAGGCACAAATAGTTCTATAGATGGCGTCAGGATTCCATCCCTTCTTAAACTCTATTCTATCACTCTCAACGACTCGGCCGTCTATCAGCGACTCAACATTTATTGGTAGTGTCATATTTTATCGCTTTTACTTGCAATTATCATTTCGTCCATCTTGATAGCATCTAAGCGTGAATTCCTTTTGCATGGAACTAAAAACATTAGGTCTTTGTAGCCCCTAACAGAAATATAGCCAATGCTTTTATAATAATCCTTTAGGCTTTTTGTTGCCTTTTGGACATTCTTCTCCATAGATTCATAACCCATTCTCTTTTCAAAGTCGTCGCTCCTTCCACCAGGGCCCACTGCTTCTAGTTGTAAAGGATATGGCTGCATAACAATTAATCCGCATGCAGAACTGAAAAAGTTGAACCTGTCCTTTACGAACCTTTTCCCAATGCCATATCCTCTATATTCAGGAAGGATGGTCATTCTTTCGAAAATACAGATATTAGGATTTTCTACAAACTCGTCACCAAATAGTTTCTTCTGTAAATCTTCTTTTAGTTCATCATTTTCAAAATCATATATCATACTGCCGATGCGCATTGTGTACTCATAAGTGTCAAATATCTCAAAAATACTATAGTGATCATTCATTGCTTGGGCTAACAGAAGAAGTTTTATGTCTCCCTTGCCTATTATCTTCTCTTCATTACCATTTTCATCTGTTTTGATAATAGAAGCCTTAATATTTTGAATGTAACGATTCCCTTCCATTTCACCAATGAAAGACTCAAATTCGTACTTAAATTTGATGTTAAGGTATTTCTCATCTAAAAGTTCTTCCATGTCCTTTAATTCTATTTTATTCTTTTTTTACCGGTTAATAATTGCTGCATTAAGCCTCGCTTTTGAGATTGAAGGCTTGCTAATTTCTCGTTAACGAGTTCTATTTCTTTGTCGGCATTAACTAATACAGTTGCAATGGCATTCTGTTCCTCTAGGTTAGGAATTTTCATCTGCATATTAAAGAAATCGGTGGGAGTTACATTAAGCAAGCCATGTGCTCGTCCTCCTTCGTTGGCAATCTTTACCAATTCTTTGTTGAAGATTCCTGATTCACAATACTGCTCAAAAAAATCTATATTGATAGTTGATTGATTTTTCAGTTTGAAACATATATAGAGAGTGGTTACAACAGCCTTGTCAAAAGCGGTCAAGCGTTTTATTGCTCCCATTGGATAGCCGTTTGAATAACTCTTGTTGTAACAGAACTCATCCTTATGTATTAAGTAATAGTTATCAAGTGTCTCGCTTGCAACACTCTTGTTGAAGAAGTCTGTTTGAATGACAAAGCCTCGTTGGGCAGAAATCGTCACAACATTTTTGTTGTCTTCTTCATTCTTCCGAGTTACTCGTTCTGCTATATCTCCAAGTTTTTTACGTTTCCACTCCCCACTAAATCCTGGCAGGCGTTTCTTGCCTGTAAGGAGTTGCTGCATCAATGCGCGTTTGCGCAATTTGAGCTTATCAATCAATTCCGATTGCTTCTCTATGGCTGTGTCCCAGAGTTGTAAGACAGAACAGATTTTTTTCTGTTGTTCTATCGGTGGAAAACAAAAACGATATGGAAGTATATGCTTGTTGTTTATTTGAGGAATAGTTGATGTGTCAGCAATCTTATAAAGCTGCTCTTTTATAATTGTATAATAAAGAAATTCAGAATCTACGCCTTGTGTCTTGGGGGTAATTGCCATCATGTTACTATCCATCAAGATATCTTGATAGGCGATACGGACTTTATTGTTCAGTATCGCAGCACCTCTTTTGGGGAAAATAATGCTCCCTTTGGGTACTATATTTCTTTGGCTATTTGAGTATTCGCGACTTTCTATTTGGTATTTGGTGCAATTATTCATGTCCTCTACCTTTACATAAGGATATGTACCTGTCGTTCTTAAATCATATAACGAGGGGCTTTCCCCACTTATGATGTCCACATAATCTCCCAGCCTTTTCACTTCCCATTCCTTGGGAATGATGCCAAGTGGAGAGTCCTTATATCCTTGTGGTATATGTTTGTTCTTGTTCATAACTCTATGATTCTGCTACTATCAAATCCATTACGTTGTTCTCCATGAGCAATATAGCCTAATTGATTGGCTACAATCTTTGTCGATCCAATTTCTGCGTCAATATTTGTGTGAGAGTGTCCATATATCCAATAG
>CADASP010000006.1 GCA_902790625.1 uncultured Prevotellaceae bacterium
GCCGATGGCCGTGTCATCTCAGAAATTGTGAAGAAGCTCTTAGCGTAAGCATCGGCCTTTTGGCCTATTTCAGTGCCAAACAGCCTTCACAATAGTCACAAGGTGGGATATAAACCCTTGGTTTCCCAATGCGGTATTTATATTTCTACGAGAATGAATACTGAGACTTGAAAAAGTGGCATATAGATGCCACTTTTTTCTGTTTATAAGCGTTCCAACCAACGCGAAAGGAATACATCACTAACGCTATAAGCAGTGCCTTCAAGGGTGATATCATCATTAAGCAAACCCTTTTCACACAATGCACCAGCAAGCCGTCGAGATACAGAGGGGGTTCCTATTTTGTGACGCTTTAAAAATGCTGATGCAGTAATCTGATGTACAGTTTTTTCTTTTGCGATAGCAATCAGATAGTCCCATTGCTTATCCGTCAGCATTTGCCGGTATTGTAGATATATAGCTTCGCCCTGCCGCATCAATTGGTTACAAGCCAGTTTAACCTCCTCCAGATCTACGGTTTGTTTGCCATTAGCATAGATGGTATGGCAAAGTTGTTGCGTATAAAAAGTGTGGCGTCGCGTCCATGTTAATATGAATTGGAGCGCTTCGCTTGTAATATCACGCTGCCTATCTTCGAAAAGGCGACGAATAAAGACTGCATATGCTTCTTCCTTGATTTTGTCTAATGACATAAACGATGTGCTGGCATAGAAAGGCTTCTTCTCGTTAGCAAAGATGTCTGCCATGAGATGTTTTTTACTGCCACAAAAGATGAAAGTCAGGTTGTGCATCTGTTGGATATAGGTGCGCAACAGAGCTTCCATGTTCTGTTCTGGATAGTCTCTTATTTGTTGGAACTCATCAATAGCAATAATGATTGGCACTTCTTGGCTGTCAAGAAAGTCGAATATGCCTCGTAAGGTGTATTCTTTTTCATGGGATGTCTGATATGCTATTTGCAGTTGTGGCTCTCCTGTAATGTTGTCAAACGACAATTGCGGTCGCAATGACTTGATAAATTTCATGAGCCGCTCACCAATGTGGGTCTTTGGCTGGAATGATTTCATGGTTGCCTCAGCCAGCAACTTGATAAAGTCATCAATGTTGCGAGATGCAAAGACATCCACGTAGATGGTATGAATATCCGGTCTTATGGTTTGTAGCTCGTCAAATAGGCGGAGTATCAGTCCTGTTTTACCCATACGACGCTGCGAAATAAGCGTAACGTCAGAATGATTAACACAATTACGTAGCATTAGCTGCAATTCCTCTTCGCGGTCACAAAACAACTCTTTCGACTCGTACGACTTGATAACAAAGGGATTTTCCATAACATTCTCTATTGGTCATTCGGCTGCAAATATACAAACTTATTTGCATTACACAAAATGTGTTACACAAAATGTGTAATCCTTTTAAGAAAGTTTATATAAAAGAAGAATAATTATCCGCAATCAGGTGACAAGGACGCTGAAAGCGTCTCAATCACTTGATTGCGGATAATCATATTTGTCAAAATAACAAATCTTCACTCGCAAAATGGAAGAAATTCCCCGCTTTTGTGTAATTTTGTGGCCAAATTGCGACGAATAGTAACGTAAAGTCTAATCTACTTTACCTCCACATCTCCTCTACTCCTTCACTCCTCGAAGTGGAGCGAATGCGAAACTTGAAAATATAGTACAGTACACCACCTTCTTCCGTAGTGTGATGGCCTTCGGCAGAATCCATATCATCGAGAACGAGACGGAGAAGCTGACAACAGCCCAGTTGCTCGGCAACAGATACAACCCGAATCGAGAAGAAGCGCTGCGAAAAGAGATAGAGAGTGGCCTGTCGCGGATGTTGGCAATTCGTTTCGACATGGAGCATCTGACAGGAATAGAAGCTATAGAACTGGCAAAACTAAGAAGCGTATGACAGAGAAAGAGAAAATGTTGGCTGGCGAAGTCTACTCAGCCGTTGACCCCGAATTGTTGAGAGAGCTGATGGAGACGAGAGAGAAAATCAGTCACTACAACTCCTTGCACCCCTCTGAAACTCAGAAGATGAAGGCACTGCTGAAAGAGCTGCTTGGCCATATTGGCAACGATGAGGTGATTATCAACCAACCATTTCGATGTGACTACGGCAAGCAGATTAGCGTTGGAAAGCGTTTCTTTGCGAATTTCAACTTCACCGTTCTCGACGAGGCCCATGTGACGATTGGTGATGATTGTTTCATAGGCCCTAACGTATCCATCTATACGGCTTGTCATAGCACGGACCCTGTCCAAAGGAATTCTCGTCAGGAATGGGCAAAGCCTGTCACCATCGGCAATAATGTGTGGATTGGCGGCAGCGTCACCATCCTCCCCGGAGTCTCAATAGGCGACAATGTGAGTATTGGAGCAGGCTCAGTAGTGGTAAACGACATTCCCTCTAACACCGTAGCGGTAGGGAATCCATGCAAAGTGATAAAGCAGATATAATATATGAGTACACTCCGAAAACCCTTCTCCACTAAATAACAACCCAAAAACAATGCGCAGCCGTTCCCCTCCCCTCAAGGGGAGGGGTAGGGGTGGGGTCTCTAACATCCTGCGAGTGAATGATATACAGACCCCACCCCTGGCCCCTCCCCTTGAGGGGAGGGGAGCTGCTGCGCCGAATTTCGCGACAATAATGGTTTTCGGAGTGGACTCATATATAATGAACAGGGCGTGGACTCCCTATGTTCAAAAGCGGAACAAACCTGCCAGGATAGGGAGACGTTTGTTTTGCGAAAGATATTGACAAAAATGGCCATTTTACCCCTCCATAATTCAAAAATTCTGCGCGAGAAAACTTTTGGTCGAAAATTTTCGAATTTTGAGATGTTTTGCCAAATGATTGTCATTCAACCGATTGGAACGGATTTGGCGAAAAAGGGGCATCGCTGGCTTTAAAAAGTCAACGCCGAAAAAAAATTTGGCGTTGCCGTTTTATTTTTTGGCGTGCTTACAAAACCGCGAAAAGGCACCAAATACGGGCTAAAAACGTGCACAAAACCATGGTGTATGTGCAAAAAAATTGGCTTTTCACCTCGGTTCTCCATCCGGCGAGGACTGAAAAATGCTCCCCAACGGGCATTTTTGACGCTAGATTGCCTCAAATTCTTGAACAAATTTTGTTTTGAAAAATCTTGACAAACTTTTCAGTCTTTAGCTATCGGGTGTTCAATTTCGTAACAACTTTGTTCACCACAAGTGTCCCGCGCTCCAGTCGGAATCATGCGTACATTCGGTAGGGACGGACCCCCAAGTCCGTCCGCAAGCAATTTGCCCCCGCGGACGGACATAAAGTCAATCCCTACGGTGCCGTTCGGGCGGCAAATTTGGCCGAGCGGTCGAACGGTACGTGAACACCCCTCCCCCGACACCTCCCCCTTGCAGAGGTGGCGAGAACGGCGTAGGTAACTCTTGTTAGAAAAACAGATGAAAACAAAAATGAATATCCGCAATCAGGTGATAACGCCCCGAAGGGGCAATGAGCACATAGCCCAGGGCATCGCCCTGGGTGGTTTGTGTGTGCAACTATCGCCCTGAAGGGCAAAAACCTCCAACAGGAAAAGTGCTTTTGCCCCTTCAGGCCGACTGGAGAAGCAACCGGCACAGCGGCATGCAAAACAAGGGCGCGACAGGGAAGCAGCCGGCACGGCGGCATGCCCCAAAAAGGGGGCGGCAGCTCTGCGCAGCATTGGCACTTTCCGTCAAAACGAGGGCGAAAGAACAAGAATATTGTTTCAAAACAAGAAAAAATGTTTCATCATTCGTAGGCTTCAAACGGGGTGCTGCTTCACGGAGCGCTGCGACAATCGCGTTGGCGTTTGTACCAATTTGTTATAAATGCACATTCAAATTGTAAAGATGTTACATAAAGAAAACAGAATGGAACAAAAAGAAAAGCCGCGTAATAATAAATTATATAATTTTGCACAGAATTTTCAGTTGTTGAGATTATAGTTATATTCTTTTTTGCAGCATTCTTTGAGCACACGATTGCGATGCTGCTTTTTTCTTGAAAAAAAGATGCAGAGGCGACGGTAGCAAATGATGTAGATTTTAATCCTGATGAATAAATCAAATCAACAAATATCTTTATTTATTAACTCCAAAATTACCTACTATGTGGAAAATTAAATCATTGGAAAAGCCGCTAATGTTGCTGTTCCTCCTCTGTTTGTTCCCATTGGGAGCATTGGCTCAGAGCGTGGTCAGGGGAACAGTGCAAGATGAGACTGGCGAACCAGTAATTGGTGCTACTATCAGTGTACAGGGTGCCAGCGCTGGTGCAATTACCGACTTGAACGGTAATTTCCAAATTCAGGTTGCCCCCAACGCAACGCTGAACATCTCGTCTGTGGGTTACGTGCCCCAGAGCATCAAGGTTTCTGGCAGAACAACCATCCAGATTGTGCTGCAAGAAGACAACACTACGCTGAACGACGTGGTGGTCATCGGTTACGGTGTCCAGAAGAAGAAGCTGGTCACCGGCGCTACGGTTCAGGTGAAAGGTGAAGAGATTGCCAAGCTGAACACCACCAACGCACTCGAAGCTATGCAGTCGAGCACGCCTGGTGTGCAGATTACCAGCGCTTCGACCCAGCCGGGCAAGGGCTACAAGGTCTACATCCGTGGTATCGGCACCATCGGCGACTCACAGCCCCTTTATGTGATTGACGGTGTGGCCGGCGGAAACCTTGACGGCATCAACCCCAACGACATCGAGAGCATCGACGTGCTGAAGGATGCTGCCTCGGCAGCCATCTACGGTTCGCGTGCAGCCAACGGTGTGATCCTCGTCACCACGAAGCAGGGTAAGGCAGGAAAGATTGAAATCAGCTACAACGGCGCCATGGGATGGTCGAACGTCTACAAGCGTCCGCAGATGCTCAACGCCAAGCAGTTCATGACCATCATGGATGAGTACAACTTCAATACTTCCGGTCAGAAAACTAATTTCGCAGCCTTTATCCCGCAGAGCATCATCGACAAGGTGAACAACGGTTGGGAAGGCACCGACTGGTGGGGAGCATTTGAGAATGACAATGCCGTTCAGCAGAACCATTCAGTGACCCTCACCGGTGGTACCGACCGCTCGAAGTTCGCCATGTCCTACACCTACACCGGCAACGAAGGTATCATGGGTGCCGACGTAGCTTCCTTCTACAAGCGCCACACCATCCGCATCAACAGCGACCACGTGCTGCTGAAGGTCAAGGACTTCGATGCCATCACCATCGGTGAGAACATCAGCATCGGCTACAACAAGAGTCACGACCTGGCCGAGGATGGTATGTACTGGAGCTACATCCACAGCCTGCTGCAGACGAACCCGCTCGTTCCTATGTATGCTGACAATGGCGAGCTATACAACTATTCCACTTATGGAGACCCAAAGGACGCTGCTGGCAACCCCATTCCCGGTGCCAAGTGGAACGACTATTGGTTCAACAACCCCTACGAGGGCTTGTCGAAGGGTGGCTTCAACTCAAAGGCTGAGAGCCGCAACATCAACACCAGCGCCACCGCGTTCCTGGTCATCCAGCCCATCAAGGGCCTTCGCCTGCGCTCACAGCTGAACTACAACTGGGGTTCGGGTGCATACCGCAACTTCGGCGAGCCGCGCTCACCGTCGGCAGGTTCTGGCACTGTGACCTCCTACAGCGTCAGTCAGAGTGCTTGGCTGAGCACGAACTGGTCGATTGAGAACACCTTGACCTACGACCTTCCCATTATCGCTGGCCACAAAATCAGCGCCATGGTCGGTCAGAGCTACCAGAGCACCGCTTGGAGCACGAACATCAACGGATCGAACACGGTTGACGAAGGCGCTCAGAAAGCCACTCTTAAGGACTGGAATTCAGCATGGCTGAATAATTTCAGCACCGACCTCGCCAAAGCTTCTATGGGTGGCAATCCCAATGACGAGGAGTATCTCGCTTCATGGTTCGGCCGTGTGACATGGGACTGGAATGAGACCTATATGGCCACCGCTACCCTCCGCTACGACGGTTCAAGTATCTTCAACAAGGGCAAGCGTTGGGGTGCCTTCCCATCAGTATCTGCAGGTTGGGTCGTCAGCAACGAGAGTTTCATGGAGAGCACCAAGAGCTGGCTCGACTTCTTCAAGCTCCGCGCTTCTTGGGGACAGAACGGTAACAACCGCATTGCCAAGTACCAGTATTTGGCCACCATCGCCCAGTCGGGCAGCGCCGGCGACAGCGGCTACAAGTTCAGCGACGACTACAGCTTTACGCTGACTGGCAAGCCCAACATAGGTGCCTACGCCAACATTGTGCCCAACCCCGATGTCACCTGGGAAACTTCCGAGCAGCTTGACCTCGGTTTCGACGCCCGCTTCCTCAACAGCCGCTTAGGCCTGACCTTCGACTGGTACAAGAAGACCACCAAGGACTGGCTCATCGTGGCTCCGCGTGTTGCCATCGAGGGTACAAACCCCGCCTACATCAATGGTGGTGACGTGGAGAACAAGGGTATTGAACTTGCCCTCACTTGGAACGACAAGATTGGTAAGGACTTCGGCTATAACGTCGGCGTGAACCTGGCCACCAACAAGAACGAGGTAACGCGTATCGCCAACGAGAACGGCTACATCAACGGTGGTGGTAGCATCCTCTCGCAGGGCACGGAGTACATCTACCGCGCACAGGTAGGCAAGCCCATCGGTTATTTCTACGGCATGTCGTACAGCGGCATCTGGCAGAATCAGGCTCAGATTGATGCAGCACGCAAGGCTGGTAAGGCCGTCCTCGACGGTGCACAGCCCGGCGACGCCATCTGGGACGACTGGAATGGCGATGGCTTGATCACCTACGCAGAAGCCAAGGATGCTAACGGCAATGACATTTGCGACCGCCATGAGATTGGTAACCCCAACCCCGACCTCACGCTCGGCATCAACCTCGGTTTGACTTGGAAGGGCCTTGACTTCGCTGTCAACGGTGCCGGTGCATTCGGTATGCAGATTATGCGCTCCTACCGCTCGTACAGCGACTCCTGGTGGCACAACTACGACACCACCATCTTCGACCGCTGGCATGGCGAAGGCACTTCCAACAGCGTGCCGCGCATCTCAGGTACCGGTCACCCCAATACCAACTACGTATCCACCCGCTACATGGAGGATGCCGACTACTTCAAGATCAAGACTGTGACGCTGGGCTACGACTTCAAGCACCTCTGGAAGTCTTGCCCGCTGCAGCAGCTCCGCTTCTATGTTCAGGCTCAGAACCTCATCACATTCACTGGCTACACCGGCCTCGATCCTGAGGTGGGCAACGCAGCAGGTGCCGATAGCTGGGCTTCCGGTATCGACCTGGGTCTCTACCCGCCCTCGCGTACATTCCTTGTTGGTGCAAGTATCAAATTCTAATTCGACATTTTAAGCTATGAAGAAATATATTTTATCAGCAGTTGTTGTTTGCACAGCAACAATATTCACATCCTGCGATGACATGCTGGACACCGATCCGCGTGTGACCGATGCTACTCAAGCCACCTTCCCAGGCAAGATTGGAGATGTAGAAGCTCTGAACACTGCCACCTACAGTATCATGAACACGATGGGTGGCGGCGATGCCGACACGCAGCATCCTTTCTATTGGTGGGAAATCATGTCGGACAACTGCTATGGTTCAGGTGGTCTGCAGGACAACAAGGTAAAGGCTTTGCACCATCTTGTTGAGATGAGTTCTAACCAATTCGAAATGCCATTTATCCTCCTCTATGGCGGTATCAACCGTGCCAACAACCAGATTGAGACCATCGACAACGTCAGCTGGAAAGGCCAAGAGGCCAAGCGCAACCAGCTCCTTGGCGAGGGCTACTTCATGCGTGGCATCTACACGCTCTGGCTCACCCAGCTCTTTGGCGATGTGCCTCTGATTACTTCTACCACCATCACCGAAGAGATGAGGCAAGAAGTGAGCGCCGAGGAAGTTATTTACCCGCAGATTCTGTCCGACCTTTGGTCGGGTATCAACCTGATGAGCGCAGCCAAGAGCTCCGGCCATGCAAACAAGTTTGTGGCCGAGGCATTCCTGGCCCGTGCCTATATGTTCTGGGCCGGCTTCTACAAGGGTGTTGGTGAGCTTAAGGACGGTGCTCCCGACATTCCACTTGTGAAGCAAGAAGGTTGCGAAAAAGAGTCACTTTCCAAGTCAGATGTTGTCGCTGCCCTTCAGGACGTTGTGGCCAATGGTGGCTACAAACTTCTGCAAGACTACCGCTCACTCTGGCAGTACTCTAACAGTTATGTTTGGGATGAGGCTCACGACAATGCAGATGGTACAGGCAATGGTGAGGGTCATGCATACGCCTTCATCGCCGACATGCCTCGCGAACTTTGCTTCGACCAGCCCGGTATGGGTAATGGTAACCCCGAGGAACTCTTCCAGATTCAGTTCATGAATGCCTCCAACTGGAGTATTGGCGGAACCTATTCCACAGCACGTATGTATTGCAACTATCTTTCAGTGTTCTGGGCTCTCCGCGTCAACGGTAACAACGGTAACCGCGACTATACCTACCCGTTCACTCAGGGCTGGGGCCAGGGTACGCCTTCGTGCAACATCTGGGACGACTGGACCATTGCCGAGAACAATGGCGGCTACACTGACATCCGTAAACTCGGTTCTCTGATCGACTGTAACAATGAGCTGACCGAATACTCTTACGTGAAGGACGACTGTGAGGAGTCGGGCTACGGTGTGAAGAAGTACAACGGCGTCACGACAGATAAGCTGACAGGCGACACGCCTTGGTGGGATGGTATTGATCCAAATGTCACCTCCGGTACGCTTAATAACCCCATGCAGGGTGACCATTATGAGGACTTCTATCTGATGCGTTATTCTGACGTGCTGCTGATGCTCACCGAGCTCACTGGCGATGCCCAGTACATGAACCAGGTGCAGAAGCGTGCCGGTGTGCCGCAGACACCTTACTCTTTGAAGGCTGTCCAGGACGAGCGCCGTTGGGAGTTCGCCTTCGAGGGCATTCGCTTCAATGATATGCGTCGTTGGTCGGGTGTTGACAACCACAGTGAGACTTCCTACGCCGCCAAGGCTCTTCAGGCACAGGCTGGCAAGCAGGTCGTCGTCAAGGGCAACACTGCCAGCAAGGTTACTATGAAGCACATGACTTGCAGTTGGGCTAAGCGCTACAAAGACACCAAGGGCTTCTTGGCTAAGCCGCAGTCGCAGATTACCCTGATGAATGGTGCCCTCAAGCAGAACCTCGGTTGGGATGCTGCCAACCCTGAGACACAATATGTTGATCTTTACAATTAATCTTATAACAAGCAAATCAATATGAAAAAAATATTTTTGATTTTTGCCGCAGTATGTGCATCTGTTGCTTGCGATCCTATTCATGAGGATATCAGCAATGACGGTCACATCACTGTTGACGAGCTCAAGGCCAAGTCCACTGTCACTGTCGACAAGGCAGACAATGGCAAGAACGGAAACGTCATCACCTGCTCGACCTCTGCCCCTGTCAATGCGAAATGGGAAATCGGTGGAAAGCCGTTCTTTGGCAACTATGCCTGGAAGAAAGTGAAAGTCGACAGGGATGACAATGGTAATTATAAGGATACTGAATATATCGTCAACCTCACTGCGCTTTGTGCCGACGGCACCATGCTCACTGCCGAGTTCCCTATCACCTGTCAGGACATTACCGATCCGCTGCAGAAATACTGGATCTATGGTGAGGATCCCGTTGCCCAGCCACCTTTCAGCCCTGCTGCTTGGGATGCCGCCGAAATGCGCTTCAGCGACAATGAGGGCAAGCACCTGCCTTATCTCTCCGACGATGTCTATTGGGGCTTCAAGACCCTTATCTTCGACATCTCGAATGCTACTCCCGACTGTGCTGGCCGTATCATGAACGGTTGGTGGAGCGCCCGCTATGATGATGACAAGGATGTCAAGTTCACCAATGGCTTGTGGGAGCTTCCCCTCACCGAGGCTATCGCCAAGGACTGCGCTCGTGGTAACGGTGGTGCTGGTAAGGACCTTGACCTCATGGTTACCTCTGGTAGCTGCACCATCAATGCAGTTTACTATGAGGAATAATCATCCCTTATCGGTATAATTAGCAATGAGGGCATATCAATTGGGTATGCCCTCATTTTTGTATGGTAGTTAGTAACTGAAGTACGGTCGGAAGGACAACGAGTCAGCAAGCCGAATAAAATTCGTAAAAATCGTTGTTAAAACAACAGACAACGAAGTTGCCACACGACATCTCACTAATGTTAATCATTACAAAAAGTTACCTTTTAGTGACTTACTTTCAGGTAACTTTTTGTAAATTTGCAGCAAACTATTCGTAATAGCGAGAGCAGACATGAGAACTGACAACAATGACGGTGCACCACAGTTAGCATCAGCCGAGGCCGAAAGCAGATATAGACTTGGAAGCCCAAATGCAATCAGCAAAGTATCCTGCGCGATGCTCTATGTAAGCCTGCTGGCTTTCATGGCATTTGTCGTATACATATTATATATTAACAGTGAGGTGCTCTATACGGCGCACGACCGTTCAGAGTTCCTCTACGGAGCACCGTTCTTCCATACCCTTATGTCGAAGCCCTTTGGCCTGATGCGGTATGTGGGAGCCTGGCTTACGCAGCTCTTCTGTCATCCTTTCGTTGGAGCAAGTGTGCTGGCAGCCATCTGGGTGTGCATTTTCTGTGTGGGTGCCAAGGCATTTCGGCTGCGGGGCGGTGCATTGGCGTTGATGCTCTTGCCTGTTGCTTGCCTGCTCACATCCGTTGTCGATCTCGGCTATTGGATATATATATCCACCATCAGGGGCTATTGGTTCTCGCAGTCGGTAGGCTATCTCTTCATGCTGCTGCTGTTGTGGGCAGCACAGTGCACGCCGCGTCGATGGCATCTTCTCTGGTATCTGCTCGCCTTTTGTCTCTATCCCGTGCTGGGATGGTTTGCCTTGCTTTTCGTGCTCTGCTTAATGGTTGCCGGCAAACCCTCTTGGCGGGAGTTTATGGGTATTGTCGTGCTCATCTTTTCGGCAGCCGTCTGGCATTCGCTGCTCTATTCGAATCTGAAATCCGACGATGTCATACTGGCAGGCTTCCCTCGCTTCATAACACCAAGCGACAACACCGAGCATCTTTCCATCCCATTTTGGGTGCTGGGCGCTGTCTCTATTCTTATTCCGCTGTATAATGGGCTCTTTGGGGCTCATGGGATTGTTTCCACAAAGAGGCGCAAAGCCACACAGATGATGGTCCCCGTGGTCTCTGCCGCTGCCGCCATTATCTTCACCTTGTCGCTGATGTACCATGACAAGAACTATATCGACGAGATGCGCATGGTGCGCTATGCCTGCGACGACAACTGGAAAGGCGTGCTTGATATAGCAGAAGAGAACAAGAAGCCAACCAACACGATGATGTTTCTCAAGAATATCGCCCTGATGAATGAAGGCGGACTGCTCGACCGTTCGTTTAAGTTGGGCAACGATGCCGCAAGCATCTACAACCCCGATTCCATCCACGTCACCCTTTTGGACATCGCATCGCCTCTGGTCTATTACAACTACGGCATGATCAACGAAGCCATCCGTCTGAATTTCGAAAATGCCATACAAGCAGGTTTCTCGCCTTTCTACCTGAAGGTGCTATCCCGCTGTGCCCTGGCTGTTGGAGACAACAAACTGGTGGAGCGCTATACGACCATATTACACCATAGTCCATTCTATGGCAATTGGCAACCGGCACCTGTCACGGAAAAGATAAAGGAACTGCAAAAATGCTATTCTGATGAACTCACTGGTGTTGAGAATAGCGACAGCTATCTTGTCAATGGCATCAGCCTCTGGTATGAATCCGATAGTAAAGTGGCTTCTGAACAGGCGTTGCTCTATTCCATGCTGCGTTGCGACTCACGTCGGTTCTGGGCTTCGCTGCGCAACTTTGTGCAGTTGCATCTGAATGAGGAGTTTCCCCTACATGCAATGGAGGCTTATATCTTGTTTATGGATAAGGCCCCCGAAGAGAAGCGGATGATGCTCCCTGTGGAGCAGTCCGTTTACGACCGCTACAAACAGTTCTGGACAACTTTGGAAGAAAAGGCAAAGCCTGGCATAACACTCGAACAGGCAGGTGAGGAGATGCGTGATGAATTTGGAGACACCTATTGGTGGTACAATCTCTTCGGACGGAAACCTATTAATATACTTGGTAATGTTGGACACGAAGTTGCATCATAAGAAAACCATGAAAAGATATATCCACCCCTATTTCCTGCTTCTGGCCGCATCTATAGTGCTGCTCATGCCATCGTGTGCGAATCACCCCGATGTGCCTTCTTCGGCCAAAGAGGCAAAGAGCCTGCCCGCGATTTTCCCAGATTATTGCGATGTCACTGTGCCGTGCAATATCGCACCACTCAACTTCATGCTCCCCGCTGACCAGTACGAAGCGTGTGTGGCACGCCTCAGCACACCCGACGGCCAGCAGCAGACCTACGGCAATGGCGTGAAGGTGCAGATTCCCGAGGATGAATGGCACTCGATGCTCAGCGCCTCGAAGGGCAAGAGCATCAAGGTAGAGGTATGGGGGCAGAAAGAGGGCGAATGGTTGTCGTTCAGCCCGTTTGAAATTCGCGTAGCCGAGCAGCCCATCGACGAGTATCTGTCGTATCGCCTCATCGAGCCATCGTACGTCGCATGGACCTACATGGAGATAGCCCAGCGCAATCTCACCACATTCGAAGAGACACAGATCTTCAACAACGAGATTACCATGAACGACAGGGCTAAAGGCCAGTGCATCAACTGCCACAGCTATCAGAACTACAAGACCGACAACATGCTCTTTCACGTGCGGCTCTCCAATGCTGGTACTGTGATTGTGAACGACGGCAAAATCTCGAGAGTCAATCTAAAGCGCGACTATACCATCTCTGGGGGTGTCTACCCTGCATGGCACCCTACCGCCAAGCTGATTGCCTTCTCGACCAACAAGACTCGACAGGCATTCCATACGGCCAATCCCAACAAGATTGAGGTCTACGACTTGGCCAGCGACATGATTCTCTATGATGTGGAGACCGACTCGGTGAGTGTTGTCTCGGACGACCCCGACCTTTTGGAAGTTTATCCCACCTGGTCGCCCGACGGCAAATACCTCTATTACTGCAAGTCTGTTCCACTTCCCGAAGAGATGCGCGACGAGGACATCAGAACCACCTACCCCAAAACACAATACAACCTCTACCGCCGTTCATTCGACTTGGCATCTCACGGTTTCGGCGAAGAGGAGCTGGTCTACGACGCTGCCTCATCCGACAAGAGCGTCACCCTCCCACGTCTCAGCCCCGATGGCCGCTATCTGCTGTTTGCCTTGGGCCAGTATGGCTGTTTTCACAGCCGCCACCATGATGCCGACATTGTTTGCATCCCGATGGACCAGTATGATGGCAATGCCCTCACCGTGGAAAACACTTCGTACATCGACCTCAGCCTGCTCAACAGCGACGGCTATTCCGACAGCTACCCCTCATGGTCGAGCAACGGCCATTGGATTATGTGTGCCAGCCGTCGCGACGACGACAACTACAGCCGTGTCTATTTTGCCTACTTCAACGATGGAAAGGTTGAAAAAGCATTTATGCTGCCGCAGGAAGACCCCGAACATCATATCTACCTGCTGAAGAGCTACAACCGTCCGGAGTTTATGGTGGAGCCTGTCAGCATCAGCGTCGAGGAGTTCAGTAGAGTATTTGACAAATAGTTACGATGAAGTATATTCGTCTTTTATGCACGCTCCTGTTCGGCGTGGTTGTTCTCCTCTTCTTCGGACTGGCCTATCCGCATCATCTGCATCACCAGGAGCAATACCAGCTGTTCCTCTTCGACAGCGCCTACGTGTGGGATGTTGTCAAACTGCCGGGGGGCATTGCCGACCTGCTGGGCCGCTTCTGCACGCAGTTCTTCCTTTATGCCTGGGTGGGAGCCGCCATCATTGCGGTGCTGCTCTCAGCGATACAGCTGCTGGCCGTCAGCTCCTGTTCACCCAAGAGGGGCGGGCAAGGTTCCTTTGGGGCCATTGAGTGGGGCCTGAGCTTCGTGCCTTCGTTTCTGCTCTGGCTCTTCCTGCTCGACGAGAATGCCCTCTTGGGGGGTGTATGGGTGGTTCTGCTCATGCTGCTCGCAGCCTGGGCGTTCCATCGGCTTCCACGCGGATGGATACGGCGCATGCTGCTCATTGCTGCCGTCCCGGTGCTCTATTGGATGGTGGGGCCGGTGTGCGTGGTGTTCTTTTTGCTGATGGCAATTGGGACTGATGGGCGCAATGGGGATATTGCTTGGTGTGGTGGCGCGCTGGTGCTTTTAGGGGGTATGGTCTTCCTGCAGCAGAATATTATCCCGGTGGCTGCCAGCAAACTGTGGTTCGGCGTACATTACCACCGCTTCCCGACGGAGGTTCCTGTTCTGCTTTGGGTTGCGGTGTTGTCAATCATCGTGCTCGCCATCTGTGCCCGTGTCGCCCATCGATGGGCGGTCGCTTCGAGGCACAAAGCTACGGCTCCTTCCGTTGTATTCCAAACCGTTGTTTTTGCCCTGGTGGCTGTTGGCATGGGGAGCCTCGTATGGCAGAACAGCAACTTCAAAGCCGAGAAAGTGATGCGCTACGACTTCATGGCTCGCTTCCAGCAATGGAACCGCATCCTTGACGCCATCAACACCGAAAAGCCGAACAACCAAATCGGCGTCACGGTGCAGAACCTGGCCTTGGGGATGCATGGCATGCTCGCCGACCGCCTGTTCAATTATAACCAGAACGGCCTCCTGGGCCTTCTGCCCGATGTGGGCACCGATGCCATCAGCCCGCTGCCCACCGCCGAGGCCTTCTATCAGTTGGGCATGGTCACGGTGGCTCAGCGCACGGTGTTCGAGGCGCAGGAAGCCATCCTCGACTTCCAGAAGAGCGCGCGATGCTACCAGCGGCTGGCGCAGACCAACCTCATCCTCGGCAGCTACGAGGTGGCCCGCAAGTATCTCACCGCCCTACAGAAGACCCTCTTCTATCGCGACTGGGCCAACAAGACGCTGCCGCTCTTAGGCGACGAAGCGGCCATCGCCCGGCATCCCGAATATGGGCGGCTGCGCCAGTATCTGTATCAAGAGGACTTCTACTTCGGCGACCATGTGACCGCCGAGATGCTCGAGCGCCTCTACCACAGCAACACCGACAATCGCCTGGCCTATCAATACCTATTGGCCTACTATCTGCTGACGGGCGACATCGAGAACTATAATCAATTCATTTCGGCGAAGAAAAAGGATTAAGCGATGAAAAGGATTCTATATGTTTTGATGGGGTTGATGGGGCTAATGGGCTGCTCCAACGAGACGGTCACTGATGCCAAGCAGGAGACGGCTCTGCCTCAGCTCTACCCTGACTACGTCGGTGTCACCATCCCCGCGAATATTGCCCCCCTCAACTTCTGCATGGCCGATGAGGCGGCATTGCGCATCGACGCCGTCATCACCGACAGCCACGGGCATCAGCTGCACAGCCAGGGCGAGGAGTCGGTCGACATAGACCTTGACGACTGGCACGAGCTGCTGGGGCAGAACCGTGGCGACTCGCTCAGCGTGAGCGTCTCGGCCAAATACGACGATGGTTGGCACACTTATCGTCCGTTCTCCATCTATGTCAGTGCCGACAGCATCGACTACGGCATCTGCTACCGACTCATCGCGCCGGGCCACGAGGTGTGGAGCAAGATGGGCATCTACGAACGCTCGCTCTCCACCTTCGATGAGCGCGCACTGATTGAGAACACCCAGTTCGAGGGCTGCGTCAACTGCCACAGCTTCAACCGAGGCAACCCCGACAACATGAGTCTGCATATCCGTGGCAAGCATGGTGCCACCCTGCTGAGCAAGGACGATGGTTCCATCACCGCCTACAACACCAAGACCGACCAGACGCTCGGCCTGTGTGTCTATCCCTACTGGCATCCTTCGGGCCGTTATATCGCCTATTCCACCAACGTCACCAAGCAGACCTTCCACAGCGCCCACCCCAACCGCATCGAGGTCTTCGACGAGGCCAGTGACCTGCAGGTCTACGACGTCGAGAAAAACGAACTGCTGCTCTCGTCCCTGATTAAGCAGGACTCCGTCTATGAGACCTATCCCGTCTTCTCGGCCGACGGTCGTTCGCTCTATTTCTGCGCCGCCCGCGCCCTGCCCCAGGGCGACCATCAGCTCGACTCCATCCGCTACAACCTCTGCCGCATCGACTTTGACCCCGCCACGGGCACCTTCGGCAACCGCATCGACACCATCGTCAATGCCGCAGCACAGAAGAAGTCCATATCCTTCCCCCGTCCCTCCTACGACGGCCGCTTCCTCTGCTTCACGCTCTCCGACTACGGCCAGTTCAGCATCTGGCACCACGAAGCCGACCTCTACCTTCTCGACTTTGGGAATGAAGAATTAAGAATGAAGAATGAAGAATTTGCTACCGCACACTCGGCGCAGCCCGATTCTTCATTCTTCATTCTTCATTCTTCATTTAAGAATAGCCCACTATCAGAAGCCAACTCCCCCGATACCGAGTCGTTCCACAACTGGAGCACCAACTCCCGCTGGCTCGTGCTCAGCTCCCGCCGCGACGACGGACTCTTCACGCGACCCTATTTCTGCCATGTCGATGCCAACGGCCAGGTCACCAAGGCCTTCATGCTGCCGCAGCAGAATCCGCGCCGTTTCTATCGTCAGCGTTTCCTTTCCTACAACGTGCCCGATTTCATCACTGGACCCTCGCAATTCGACAGCCATCAGGCCTGCCGCGTCATCAACGACGAATATCGTAAGGACTTCGGTGTGCGCAAAGCTTCCGTGAAGTGAAATAGCTTAATAATCATAGAAAAACAGAGGATAATTTGGAGGTGTAACAATTATTGTGTAATTTTGCGCCCCATGTGAAAACAACAATACATTTTATTTTTTGTTTATGAGGAAATTATTACTTTTTATGACCATGCTACTGGCGGTAAACAGCAGTCGGGCAGATGGCGTGTTTAAGGTGAATGGTGAGGACATCCAGAAAACTCCCACCCTTATCGCTTTGGACCATTCGCGGGCGGGCTGCATTCTGGTGCAGTTTAGTGACAGCTCTGTGGTCAGCTACAACATGAATCTTGTAGAGTATTATCCCAATGAAGTGAATGCTATCCAGAACACCATGACGGAGGGGACGTTCTTTCGCATCAAGGGTCATGTGCGTGATGTGCTGCACCTGGAAGGAATCACTCCTGGAGCAGAGATTGGCATTTATGCAGCTAACGGAGTTCAGAAGTATCTTGGCAAGGCAGATGGCAAGAATACGTCTGTGGATGTGTCGCGTCTGAGCCAGGGTGTCTATATCTTGCGCGTAGGCCGTCAGGCTGTAAAGTTTATCAAGGAATAGGGGGAGGGCACGATGATGAAGAAACTTTTATTGGCATTGGTTATCCTTGTCGCATGGAGCGTCAGTGCACAGGTTCCGCAGCAGTATGATACCCTGCGTATCACCACTATGAATGGCCAGCAGTATAATTATCTCTTTGGCAATGTGAAGAGTCTTGAATTCCTGGACAACTCGAAAGTGTTCATCAACTTCTATGACAATTCGTTTGCCGGCTTCCCGTGGAGTGATGTGAAGTCTATACGTTTCCATAACCGTTACAGCAATCCCGACGTATTGTTGAAAGCTCAGGAATCGGGTGCCTACGAGGGGCTGTATGCTGCTACATATAATCCTTTTGCCCTTTTGTATATGGTATCCTGTATCGCCAGTGACGAGATGCTGGCTGGCGGTGGCCTTCAAGACTATATGTTACATGGAACCGACCTGCTGGTTCCTGGCAATTACCCCAAAGACGAAGTATGGAAAGTCTATTACAAGGCCATTGCTGATGTCAACAACGCGATTACCCAACTCGACTTCATGCCTGCCGAAGTCAGGAAAAGCGACATTGACCACGCCCGTGGTGAAGCATTATTCCTGAGAGCGTTCTACTATTCGCAGTTAGCATCCATCTTCGGCCCCGTTCCCGTGGTCATCAATGGCACTTGGGAAGAGAAGATGTCTACAGCCACAGCCGAAGCAAACTGGGGACAGATACTGCTTGACCTGAAGAATGCCATCAGCCTGATGGACGGTTATTCACCGACGCTGACCATCGACGACAGCCGTGTGGGTAAGTATGCTGCCGAGGCGCTGCTGGCTCGCTCATTCCTGTTCTATACCGGGTTCTATCAAGGCGTTCATGATATTGCTGCCAACGATGCCAGTGTTACGCTGCCCGACGGTTCAGTGCTGACAAAGACCGACGTGATAGCCTACATCAACGACTGTGTCATGAATTCCGGCTTCACCCTTGTGAAGGACTTCCGCAACCTGTGGCCTTACACCAATCGTCTGACGGTCGAAGACTACAGCTACACCAAGGGACAGGGACTGAAATGGGTTGAGGACGACGGCGCCGTGAACCCAGAGGTTCTTTTTAAGATAAAGTACAACGAGAACGCCTCATGGAATTCAAACACGACTATTGGTTATGCCAACCGCGTCGCACTCTATATGGGCATGCGTCTTAACCAGGATTACGGGAGCACCTTCCCCTTCGGTTATGGATATGGCGTAGGGCCAGTCTCTTCTGCTTTCTATAGTGACTGGGCAGAGGCAGAGCCTAACGATATGCGCCGCGATGCCTCGATTCAGGATGTCAGCGAATGGCCGGACTACAGGATAGGGGCACAGAAAGACGGAGTCCAAGCGACGCAGTATCACGAGAAGAAGAACTCGCCCGTCACCTGCAAGATGGGTGAATACAGCTATTCGCCAAACTTTGAATCTGTGATGTATGACTTTTACGGCGACCTCCAAATGGGCAATATTCACCCGCTCAACATTATCCGCTTTGCTGACGTGCTGCTGATGCAGAGCGAGCTGACAGGTACTGTAGATGGTATCAATAAGGTACGCGAGCGTGCGGGACTTCCGGCGCTGACGACCTACAGCCTGGCTGCCCTGCAGAACGAGCGTCGCTGGGAGCTGGCCTTTGAGGGCGTGCGCTGGAACGACATGCGCCGCTGGGGTGACGACTATTGTAAGACGGCACTCGATAAGCAAATGGATTCAGAGATTTACAACGGGGGCATCAAGACCACCAATCCCCGGGGTGTATCGGAGTACGACAACAATCCTACGACCTATTCCCAGCGTTATGACGCCAATCACGGATTCTTTGCCGTGCCTACGATTATGGCGATGGAAGGCGGGGCTGCCATTGATGCCATGCAGGGTAGTTGGACCTATCAGGACGATGAACTCATGCTTGACTATATCTTAATTAGCAATGATAAGGTAGTCAGATATGACGGTGACAACCAGCAAGTGGCAGAGGGCACGCTGTCGATAACGAAGACCGACGATTACGCTAACCGCATCTGCAAAGTGACCTTCACTGACGGCTCGATGCTGCCTGTAAGCAAGAAGGGGGAGGACAATGACGGTACCCTGCAATACGACCTGACCAGCCTCGACGGGTACACGATGACGTTGACAAGCAGCAAGGGTACGCTGACCCTGCGCCGTCCTGTCTCAGAAGAGCTGAATCTGAGAGCTGTTGCCGGTGTGCAATGGACATGGGCCGTCTATAATAGCCGTGACTATAATTCAGGTAACTATGTTACGGTTGGCTCCTACGGCCTTACCGGTTGGAACTCAGAACTGACGCCTAACGGTGGCATTCCCGTCACTTATGGCCGGCATTATGAGAGTGTCACCGACGATAACCTGCAAGCCTATCTGAGCAGCAAGGGCATCGACGTGACCAGCGGCGAGGCAGCCCCCTTTGCCTATATGACCATCAGCATGAAGGACAAGAAAATCAGAAAGTACACACCTGACGGCACCTTGATTAGTGAGAAGGCATTTTCAGCAAAGTTGAACGGTGGAGAGATTACCATCACGACAGAACCTGATGCAACGCCGATTCCCTATCTGTACAATGATACCAACCAGAAAGAAACGAGTTTTATCGTCAGGAGTAACCTTGTACCAGCCCAGTTTACCTCTGCCTATACGGGCGACCCTGGTCTTGTGCTTACCAGTGTGACTGAGGTAAACCGTACACAGACCTACTGGATGTTTGGCCGTCGCGGACTGACAAGCGAGGAGCTGGACTCAAAACTCTCCATTACACAGCAGGATATGAATGGCAATGCCGTTAGTACTGGGCGTTTCCTGAAGGTGTCGCTTGATCTTCCGTATAACTATCTGCCCTTCCTCACCTGTGAATTCGAAGACGGGACAAAGGTGCCCGAATCCGAAGCCGGTGTCTATCTGATAAAAGGAAAAGAAGGCGAGACGCTGACCAAGAAGTTGCGTTTCCGCTTCATGAATTGTAATCAGACGGAGGCCGTCGCAGAGCGGGAAGTCACAGTCGTTATAAATGACATCCAGAAGACCTGGATTTATGGCGAGAATCCCGAGTGGCAGCCGCCGTTTACCGTAAGTGCCTGGGATGCTGCCTCTTTGCGCTTCAGCGATAATGAAGGTCGGTATCTCCCAACTCTTCCCGACGATATTTATTTTGGACACAAGACCCTTGTCATCGACGTTTCGGAGGCCAGCGACGATTGTGTCGGTCGCGTAATGAATGGTTGGTGGAGCGCTACCTATGAGGATAACATCCCGCTTTCGTCGGGCATGAAATGGGAGGTTCAGATTACTGGCGAGATAGCCAACGATTGTGCCAAGAGTGCTGGCGGTAGAGATCTTAACCTCTTGTTGACCAGTGGAAGCTGCACCATCAGGTCTGTATATATTGAGGAATAATCCTTCGTAGGAGATTATTCCTACGGCTATGTGCGTGTCACATATTTATAAGAAAATGGCGTGTTACCCCGATTGGCAGCACGCCATTTTTCATTTATGCCATCAGGCCTGCCGCGTCATCAACGACGAATATCGCAAGGACTTCGGCGAGCGCCACGCCCCCAGCTTGTGACTCGTTCAGTCCTGCGCTTTCTACGACAACGAATTTGCCGAGATTCGTTGTCAAGCCATAGACCGCTCCTATAGTGGACTCTTTGTTTCTTCTTACAATTCCAACCAACTTGTGGTAAACTTGGCGCATGTCTATGCAGCCCTTCATGGCGCGGAAGGTCTGCGCCACGTCCTTTTCAGGAAGCGAAAGGCGCAGCGGGGGAAAAACACCGTGACTTTTAGGTTGGCAGCGGGCGGGGACATGATTGGCAGCGGCCGCTGCCAATAGTGGCAGCGGGCGGGAACAATGATGGCAGCGGCCGCTGCCAACCCGTTTTTTATCCTGTGGAGTATTCTTGTGGAGCAAGATAGAATGAAGATCCCTGTCAGATTGGTCGTTCTACTCTGTCGCTCTATCCGCAGGTCGTTCCGACCTACGGCTATCAAGCGGAAACGCCCATTCCCGAGCAAAGCTCGCCTACCCGTAGCCTTTCAGCGTCTTAGTCACTTGATTGCGGATAATCATTACCTGTAATTTGAGTTTCGCTCGTTGGGGCCAGCGTGGTGAACCGAGTTGTTGCATTCATTGTCGGCATTAGTTAATCATTCTAAAAAGATTTGCTCCGAAGACAGTCCTTTTGGCAACATTTGGTATCTTTGCATCGCGCAAATGGTATCTGAGCCATCGCGCACTGTGTATGAAAAGAGCAGGCTGACGCTCGCCATCGGTCTGGTGAAGCGCTTCGGCAAGGGGAAGATTCTTCCGCTTGTTCGGGGCGGGGGATTCTACCAGATGCACTTTGGAAATCACGAAGAAAGGTATTACCAGTCCAAGAAACTTGTGGATGAAGATTGGGGCGGCACGGCGTTCTTTGGCGTATATCTCGGTGCCGGTGCCCAAATGCCAGTGGGCAAGCATTATGCCCGGTTGCATGCCGATTGGTACAAGTCGTTCGAGTCTTCAAAGAAAGCCAACATGATGAAATGGGGCCTCACAGCTGAGTTCGCGCTATAGAAACGACGTTTCTTCGCCCTCTTTTGTCATTATTATCAACGTATAGAAAGCTATTGCGTCTTCTGATTGGCTAATCAAACCCAAGCAGGCAAGTACATATTCAGTTCCGATTAGAGCAAGTACACAAAGAAAAACTTCTTCGACAGAAAGGAGGCATAATATTTGTTTGTTTGAGAGAATTTGATTACTTTTGCACAAAGAATTAAAAAGAACCACGTCCAGGGGGCAATTGGCATTTCTGAAAATGTTTATTCTCGTGGCTATATCGCTCGACAAGAACGACAACCGACGGCATGTCCATGTATTCTACAAGGGCAAACGCCACCAGCACTCCGCCGCCAAAATCTGGATAGAGAAGAACGGTGAGCCGTGCGTGGAGATTGCAGAGTCAGTACTGTCGGCCAAGGACAACGAGATGCTCGTGGCCGCCATCAACCGCCATTGGGACTTCATCAACGAGCAGATTACAAGAGCATTCAACGGCGAAAAGACCATTTCAATTAATATCGAACAATAAAAAACAGGAGGGCAGCGATATGTGCAAAATGAAAGACGTACACATAGGCATCAAGGATCTTAATTTCACAGCTCACCGCGGCAAGATGCTGGCTCGTTTGACCGATGGCCGCGAGGTGCTCATTCCCGTTTCTTTCTTCCCCGACATCCAGCACATGCCAGTAAAAGAACGCAACAAATGGATGGTGCTCGATGACCAGTATTTCACATTCGAGAATATGACGCGCGTCTATTCCGTGCTCGACCTGCTGAGAATTTCATAAAGCAAGAGGGCAACGTGCTACGAGATGATTCTCATGCTGCAAGATGGAAACATGGGAAACCTGCTACTACATGTCGAAAAAGGAAGCAGACTATAATAGAAATGCGGCTCATCGCTGAGCCGCATTTCTATTTCCCAACAAAAGGTATTATTTCCTGCTTCTGTAGAATTTTTCGAGCGTACGGTAGGCATTCTCCCTTTCTGGTGAAGCCACTTCGCGCGACTCCACGTCGATCTTCATCACGGGAGCGGCATCGAGGTTGTCCTTGGTGATGGCCGTCCATTGGGGCAGGCCCTCACCATTAGGATTACCCGTCTTGCAGAAGTTGGCGTAGTAGCTGAGGAAGAGCTTCGAGATGGCATAGTCCTCTTCCTGCCAGTCGTAATACTCGTTGGTGTCGAGGTTTCCCATGGCGTACTCGATATCGGCTGAATGCACGGCGCCGGGGGCTATCGAGGGCTGCTGGGCCTTCTTCTCCTCTTCCGTCTTTTCGCGCACGCCGCCAGCCAGGGCGCCCGTCTTGTCGCCCATCTTCGCCGACACCTGCGGACGCGGGTGCATATAGTGGTAGCGATAGACGGGGAGGCCCGTCTTGGCGTGATAGTCGCAAGCCTTCCAAGTGGGGAAGCCCGTGAAGAGGTCGCTCACGAGGTCGAAGCCCTTCTGGCTCATCACGTCCTCGTCGGCTGTGATGCCGTACGCCTCAAATATTTCGTCGGTCATATCGCCAAACTGCGCCTTCATGGCGTTCTTGTAGTTCTTCAGGGTGGGAGCCTGACCTTGCAGCGCCTGCATGGGATGTGCCTCGAGCGAGTTCCAGCCCGCAAGCATTGGCACCTGCGCCTGATCGCCCCGCTCAAACACATCGTCGGCGCTCTCGGTCATGAAATAGCCGTCGAGCACCACGTTGGCCATGCCTCTTGGGGGAAGCATCTTCTGGAGCGAGTCGGCATCGACGGCCATCGCGTCGGCCAGACTGGCGATGCCAGCCCGCTTCAGCAGTTCGGCCCCGGCAGCATCGGCATCGGCCTGCGAAGCGGGCTGGAGGGGCAACACCTCGGCACCCGACGAGAGCATGGCCCCGGCAATGAGGTTTTTCGAGAGGGGCGAGCACATCAGGAGCGACACCGAGAAAGAGCCTGCCGACTCGCCCACGATGGTGATGCGGTCAGGGTCGCCACCAAAGTCGGCAATATTCTCCTTCACCCACTTGATGGCAGCCACCTGGTCGAGGAAGCCGTAGTTGCCACTGCCCTTATAGTCGGAAACCGCCGTGAGGTCGGGATGTGCAAAGAAGCCAAAGACACCCTCACGATAGTTGGCCGTCACACCAATCACGCCCTCCTTGGCAATGGAGGAACCGTCGTAGCGGGGCTCGCTGCCCGAACCGGCCATCAGTCCGCCGCCATTGAAATAAATCAGCACGGGCAGGGCATCGGCCGTTGTCTTGGCCGTTGTCCAGATGTTCAGATAGAGGCAGTCCTCGCTTCGGCCAGTCCCACGGAACGCCATGTCGCCGAAGATGTCGGGCTGCATAGGGTCGTCGCTAAACTGCTTGGCTTCGCGCACGCCCTCCCAAGCCTGAACGGGCTGGGGCGCCTTCCAGCGGAGCTCGCCAACGGGAGCCTGGGCGAAGGGAACGCCAAGAAACTTCTTCACGCCGTCCTGCTCGAAACCTTCGAGAACACCGTACTGGGTTTTCACCTGAAGGCCCACTTCCGTCGCCTTCTTCTGCTGGGTGCAGCTGCCAAGAACTGCCACACAAGCGATGGTCATCATCGCAAACACAAGGTTTTTAGTCATAATAATGTTTGTTTATGGGTTGATTCGGCAAAATTACAAAAAAAAATCGAAAACGCGCAAGATAAGTAAGGACAAAATTCAAGTGGGCGAAAATTCATCGGTCATACGAATTATTTGTTCGATTGTGCTTTGTTCTCGCTAAAGTTTTATATCTTTGCACACGAAAACAAGCCAATCGTCATGAAAAAGATTTTTACATGCCTCTTGGCCGCGTTGGGGTTGACATCAGCTTGCGGCCAAAAGAACTACGAGGATGCTGATGTGAGTGGGTTTGCAGCCCTGGCGGCCAAGCCCGATGTGGTGGTGCTCGACGTGAGGACTGCCGAGGAGTTCAACGAAGGGCATCTGGCCGATGCCCTCAACATCGACGTGAAGCAAGGCGACTTCATGCAGAAGGCCACGGCAGCCCTGACGAAGGAAAGCACCATCGCCGTCTATTGCCGCAGTGGTCGCCGCTCGGCCGATGCAGCCAGTAGGCTGGCGGCTGCAGGCTACAAGGTGGTGAACCTGAAGGGGGGCATCACCGCATGGAAAGAGGCAAACATGCCTGTGGCCACCAACGCCTATGAGGTCGATGTGTTCAAGACTAAGAGCGGTAAGACGGTCAGGTTCCATGCGCTCATGCACGCCAGCATCAGGATGGAGTACGACGGCAAGGAGATAGAGATTGACCCGGTGCTGAAGCTGCGCGAGCGTTCCATCGACTACTCCTCGATGCCCAAGGCCGACTATATCTTCGTGACCCACGAGCACGGCGACCACTTCGACAAGGAAGCCATCAAGCAGCTCACGGGCGAGGGCACCAAGCTGGTGACGAACAAGCGGTGCGGCGACATGCTGGGCTATGGCACCATCATGGCCAATGGCGACAACCTGAAGATAGCCGACGACATCACCGTAGATGCCGTGCCAGCCTATAACACCACCGAGGCAAACAAGCAGTTCCACCCCAAGGGAAGGGACAACGGCTTCATCCTGACCATCGACGGGCTGCGGATATACATCGCCGGCGATACCGAGGACATCCCCGAGATGTCGGCCATCAAAGACATCGACGTGGCCTTCCTGCCCTGCAACCAGCCATTCACGATGACGCCCGACCAGCTGGTGAATGCTGCCAAGATGGTGAAGCCGAAGGTGGTGTTCCCCTATCACTATGGCCAGACCGACGTGAGCGGCATCCCACAGCTGCTGAAGGACGAGGGCATCGAGGTGAGAATACGCCACTACGAGTGAACGACACCCGCAGAAATAGGCATAAAGAGCGGGAACGAGGATGGCAGCGGTTGCTGTCATCCTCGTTTCTTTATGTGCAGTGGCAGACGCCACCGCCGACGAGATGGTCGGCGCACTGCGGCTGTGGGTGAGGGAGGGAGGACATGCGTTGCAGAAGGGCTATTTTACCATCACCTTGCGGCGGTGGTGGCCGTCGGTGACGATGTAGACGCCTTTTGCTCCCGCATCGACAAGGCGGCCATGCAGGTCGAAGACACGTTGAACGGTGAACGTTGAACGTTCAACGTCGTTGATGCCCAGCGCGATGAGTGCGTCGGGCAGGGCGATGGCGGGTGCTCCCTCGGGTGCCCTGAACCACGCCGTGAAGGGCTTTGCATGCACCTGTCCCGCCACCGGCTCAAAGGCTGTGTGCTCGTCGTTGAGCATATACGTCTGCTGCTGCACCCCGCCCACGGTGGTGCCCTCGAAGCTGTAGCCATGGGCACGGATGACCATGGGGGCGTCAGCCGTAGGTGCGAAGCGCGCGTCGGTGGCACTGAACGTCAGCGGCTCGGTGCTGGCGGGGAGGATGATATAAGGCAGGTGGCGCTGCATCGTGCCGACCTCGGCAAGGCAAGGCTCATCGTGTGGGGTGATGGCGGTGAAGGTGGCCACACGCAGACCTTCGGGCAGCTGCTGCGGCTGGAAGGGGAGGACGATGGTCTGCCAGCGGGGAGTGGCACCGGTGGCTGAGCCATCGGCCACATCGACGGTGAAAGTGGCCTCGCTGGCGATGAAGGCCTTGGGCGCAAAGAACGAATAGCCATCGGTGAGCGTGATGCGCTCGGCATGACTGCCCACCACGACGTTGCAGCTGTCGAGGCCGTCGGGCACTTGATTGCCCACGATGTAGAGCGTGTTGGGATTGCCATTGGGGCGCACCGCCTTCACGATGCTGCCCGCAGCACTGATGTCGATGGCCACAGCCCCCGACGGCGTGTTCAGGGTGGCCTGAGGTGCCATGCCCATGAGAGACTGGTTCTGCTGCCAGTAGACGATGCCTGCCTGGGGGCGCCCCATGATGCGCAGTCCACCGTCCTGGATGTCGCCGCCATCGCCGTAAAGGATGCTCATGGCGTAGTTGGCTCCCAGTTCCAGGTTGCCAAAGTAGTAGGGCACCGCTGCCGTGCGCCGTGGCTCAATCTGCAAGGGCACGTAGACGCTTCCCGCATCGTAGAAGTAGCCGTTGCTGGCCTGCTTGAACAGCCAGAGGCGCACGGTGCCATCGAATGGCTCGGTGCTGTTCTTGTTCTGTATGGTGACACGGCCCTGGAAGCAGTTGCCATAGATGTTGCCGCCGGAGCGGTTGGCAATGGTGTGGCTCATGTAGCGCAGCTGGTGGTCGAAGGGTATACCCTCGTCGCTGACCTCCAGCGTCCCCTCCCCCACCACGTTGCGCCCTTCGTGGTCGGTGGCGAGCCACACGTTCCACGTGCCCGATTGCTCAGGCTTGAAGTTGAGCGCTATGGTGGCCTCGCTGCCAGGCTCCACGTCGATGGCTGTCCGGCTGACGGCCTCGCCCTTGTCGGCAGTCATACTGGCCAGCAGGTGTATCTCGGTGAACAGCTCGCCATCGCCATCGTTGCGGAAGGTGGCCCGCACCGTCTGGTTGTCGCCGCGCTTGTGGTTGCCGGGGAAGCTGAGGTCGGTCATGGCGATGCTGACCGTGGGGCGCAGCTCCATCTTCGTCACGTTGCCGCCCGCATCGACCTCCACGTAGACATACCTCAGCTCAGGCGACATGTTGGTGCGCCAAGCCGTGTCGGTAGAGCGCTTGCTGATGGGCACGATGTGGTAGGTGCCCTCGGCAAGTCCCCTCACGGTGAACTCCTGCGAGGTGTAGTAGTTCTGATTCAGTTGCTGTGTGGAATAGTTGCCCACGACGGTGAGCGTCCCCTCTTCGTCAACGTAGCCGATGCCCATGTTCCATGTGGCGGCCACGCCCGACCAGTTGATATAGTTGGCAAAGAAGCGGTTGGTGCCACGCAGCTCCCAGTCGTTGACCGTCAGCTGGTAGCGATATTGCGGTGTATCCTCCTCGTCGGCCTTGCTGTCGTCGGGTCGGCGCATGCCAATGATGGCATCCTGCCCCATGTTGTAGCCGCCAGGGGTCATGCTGGCCCCTATGCCGCTGCTGTTGTCGGGGTCGAGCACGTCGATGCGGAAGTAGCCGTTCGACATGCCGCCCCAGCCCCAGTTCACGTGGAACAGGCCGTCGGCATCGCAACCGTCGAGCACGAAGGCATGACCGCCGCCCGCGTTTTGTCCACCGAAGGGCACGGGGTGGCCAGTGGCAATCTCGTTGTAGATAAGGTCGGTCCACTGCTGCAGGGTGTAGCGGTCGCGCTTGGCCACATGGGTGCCGTCGTCGTAGTCGAAATAGTTCACCAAGCCGTCGATGCCCTCAGAGAAGCCCGACGACGACGAGGCGCCATAGTTCATCTTGCAGTCCATGCCCACCCAGAGCATCAGCTCGGCGATGGCCTGCTGCTGCGCCTCGGTCTCCTGGCCGTTGTAGTTGTCGAGGATATTGTCCCAGTCGATGACCGAGCCAGCAGGGACGCTGTTCAGGCGCACCGATTTCTCGCCCCGGTCGGTGCTGTATTTCTGGATGTAGCCTGGGATGGTGCGCTTCGTCTGCATGGGCCAACGGTAATAGCCTATGACCTGCGCCATGGCCGTGGCCACACAGCCCGTGGCGCTATGGCCGCCTTGACTGCCGTCCTGGTTGTAGTAGATGGGGCAGAGCAGGTTGTAGGGGTCGCCCTGGTTCCAGTTCATCGGCAGCAGCGGCTCCACGCTGTGACGTACGGGGGTGTTGTAGAGGCGCGGCGCATTATGGGCCGGGGCCAGCGCATGGGCTTCGTGCAGGGCGAAGAGCTGGTCGAGCTGTGCCATCTGCTCGCTGTAGCTCTGAAGCAGCCAGCGCAGACCGTCGGGAAGGTTTGCTTCGTCAAACGTTCCACTGTCGGCATAGCCCAGCACCGATGCCGAGCGGTCGTCGCCCGCTATGATGACGTAGCCTCGGTCGGCGTTGAAGATGTAGTAAGGCTGGGGACGTTGGACGTTGAACGTTGAACGTTGGACGTTGAACGTTGTGTCCGGCGTTGTTGCTTCGCTTGTAGAAGGGCGCTCACAGCTGGGGATGTGGTGGCCGCGACGGGCCATGAACTGGCGGGCTGTGGCCAGGGCTTTGTCGTGGTCGACGGGGTTGGCATCGGCGGGCAGCATAGCGCAGAGCATTAGGCCGACGACGATGGATGGGAGGAGATTCTTTCTGGTCATTTGCTGTTCTATCTGTTTGTGTTTATCAGCTTCTTCTTGCCACCTTCTATGATGATGGAGGAGCGATGGCGGCGGCCCAGCAGGTCGTAGACACGTTGAACGTTGTGCGTTGCGCTCGGCTTTGCCGCTTCGCTCGTCGAAGAACGTTCAACGTCGTCAATGCCCTGCTCTTCAGCGTCTATGCGCTCTATTTTCAGCGACGAGAGGCGGTTGCCCCACGCTCCCATGCGTGGCAGCTCGGCATCGGTCCACGACTTCGACGAGCCGGTGAGGTCGGCGTTGACATAGGCAGTGAGGCGGTAGCCCTCTGCCAACCGAAACGAGGCGATGTCCTTGTTGGTGATGCCCCAAGCGGCCAGCTCGCCGGCGCAGTAGCTGCCCTCGGGCAGAGCCACGGCATAGCCCTCGAAGTTGTTGTCGCCGTAGAGGGTGGCCACGGGCGCGTCGGTGCTCTTCGGGCCAAAGATGCGGTTCATGCCCGACGCCCATTTGTTCAGGTTCCACGTCTCGTCGTTATACACCCATACGAAGCCTCCCACCACGCCGTTGTTGTCTTTCCACGTCTGCATCTGCGCCAGCGAGGTCTCCATGTCGGTTTGGTAGTTCGTGCGTCCGGCATGCACGGGCAGCCCACCTATCTTCCAGTTGCTGGGGTTGTTGCCAGCGCCGCCATCGTAGCACTGTATCAGCACCCGCTCGCAGGCACCGGGCCGCTCGCGGTTCAGGCCCGCCACCAAGCTCTGCCAGAACGACTTGTTGGTGTAGGGTGCCACCGTCGTCGCGTAGCCCAGGTCGTACATCATCGTGTGGAAGGCCACCGCCGAGGCGGCATCGTAGCCATGCTCGTCGTCATTGTTCACAGCATCAATTTCGGGCACGGCCTCCTTCAGCGCCTTGAAATTGCGGTAGAGGATGGTGCCCTCGCCCGTCCCTTCCTTGTTCACCAAGTCCTTGATGCGCTTGTACGACTCGTTGCCCCATCCACCGATGCAAATCTCTATGCGCTCAATGCTGGTGGGCCATGTCTTCAGCGCCTTCACGTCGTCGGCATAGTGGGGCTGGGTGTCGGCAAACACGTAGTCGCCGTCGCGGCAGATGGTCTCGCCGTCGGTGGTCAGCGTGCCGTCGCCCTCCACATTGACGTTGAAGAGGATGACGTAGATGAAGCCAGAGTTCTTCAGCGTCTCGATGGTGTTGGGGCGCGCCCTGCGGATATGTCCACCCACGTAGACGCCACTGCCCGGCTGCGCCTCGGCAGGGAGGAAGGACAATAGACAATAAACAATAAGCAATAAGCAATAAACGTTATACAATATACTGGGGCGCAATACTGCTGGTGTCTTCATCTTCCGTTTTTATTTAATATTCAACGTCCAACGTTCAACGTTCAACGTCCAACGTTCAACGTTCAATCACTTCTGCGTGTATGGTCTCGTAGAAGAGGTCGACGGTGATGCGGTAGTAGCCTTCCTGATAGACGTGCCACTTGGTGTCGTCGCCGCCCTGACGAAACTGCGTGGAGGTGCGGATGTCCTCGTCCTGCGTGAAAGGATGCAGCTCGCGTGGCCCCCACGTCATCTGCCCCTCCAGCTTGAAGCGGTCGGGTTCCACCACGTTGAAATGGCCCAGCCAGCCCTCCCACGTGAAGACGTAGGGATTCTCGCGGTCGCGGGTGAACGAGAGCATGTTGTCGCGGTTCCATTCCACGTTGTTGGCACCATCCTTGATGGCGCTGCCCGCTATGAGCACCTCGTTCCAAGGCAACAGCAACATGCCCGTCAGCGTGCGCTGGCCCAGGTCGATGACGAAGCGGTAGGTGTCTTCCTGAAACGACACCACCCACCCGTCGCGCTGGGCGTCGGTGGTGAGGACGTAGCTCAGACCGTAGTTCACCACGTAGGCATCGGCCTGCTGCGGTGCCAGATACTGGGTGGCGCTGGTGGGCGTGGCGGTGGTCATCACCTTCAGCTCGCCAGCGCTGAGCGGACCCGTATAGGTGAACTTGCCGTCGGGGCGACGGGTGAGCTGCACAGTCTTGCCAGCCATGGCGCTGCCCGTGGCCCAAAGGGCGTCTTGCGCGACTACGTCGCTAAAGGATAAATGATAAATGATAAATGATAAAAGGAGGCGGAGTGTTGTTGAAGCTTTCATGGGAGCACTGTTTTTTTGCCGTTAATGATATAAACCCCTTTCTGCAAACGATGGACGTTGAGCGTTGAGCGTTGAACATTGGCCTGACGGCCTTGGAGGTCGTAGACACGCTGAACGTTCAACGTTGATTGTTCAACGTCCTTGACACCCTGCGACACCTGACTGATGGCGACGGTGGTGGGCTGAAGGCACGAGGTGGCCGGAACGTTCACGGTGACATTGCCCGATGCCTTGTCGAAGCTCCAGTCGGCGGCGGGCTGGCCGTTGATGGTGGCCGATGCAGGCTCATGGCCCACGCCGAGGAACACCACCTGATAGGCGCGCGATGAGGGTTGGCCCTCGAAGCTGCCCACGGCCGCCCCGATAGTGAGTTGACGGCCATCGGCCACAGGGGTGTTGGTGAGGCTGGTCATAGTGTAAGCCCCGTTGATATAGTCCTGCGTGTCGCCGTCGTCTTCATAGAGCTGCGTCGAGCCCTCGCCGCCGGGTGCCACCATCAGTATCATCTCGCCAGGACGGCTCTTCAGGTTGCTGACGGCCGGATTGCAGGGGATAACAGCCCCAGCCTTGATGAACCAGGGGATTTCCTCTGGCAGATAGTTGCGGCTGACAACCTGCTTGCCGCCCACCAGCTTCTGCTGGCACACGTCGAACCACTCTCCCTCGGGCAGCCACGTCTGATGATAGGTGGTGCCGTCGGCATTGGCGGGGGTGACGATGGGCGACACGAGGATGTCGTCGCCAAACATATATTCCCCTTCGCGGCGGTAGGCCTCGTTCTCTTCGGGCCATTCGTAGTAGAGCGGTCGGCAGATGCTGATGCCGGTGTCGTAGGCCTGGCGGGCAGCGGTGTAGATGTAGGGCATGAGCTGATAGCGCAGCTCCACGGCATCGAGCAGCAGGGGGAAATTGTCGTATTTCCAGATGCGGCGCTCGTTGTTCCACTGGCTGGCACCGTGGGTGCGGAAGATGGGCGAGAAAGCGCCATACTGCATCCAGCGCAGCATCAGCTCGGGGTTCGGGTCGCCCAGCTGCAGGTGTCCGCCCAGGTCGTGGCCCCAGTAGCCAAAACACACGTTCGAGGCCGTGGCGGTGAAGTAGGGCTGGAAGGCCAGCGAGCCAAAGGTGCCGTAGGTGTCGCCCGAGAAGCCGATGGGATAGCGGTGACTGCCCATGCCGCCCCAGCGGTGGAAGATGAGAGGACGGCGGTCGGCGCGGTTCAGGCGCATGTCGTTGTAGAAGACGTGGTTGCACCAGAACGTCTCGCCCAAGCCGTCGGTATAGTTGCTGGTCAGGTTCTGCTGCCAGTCGAGCCACCAGAAGTCGACACCCTGCTGCTCGCGCTCGCGGATGATGTATTGGAACATGGCACGATAGAAGCTGGGTTCCTCGAGCTTCCAGGGCACGCGTCCGTCCTCGTTGAGGCCAGTGGCGGCGCTGATTTCGCCGAAGTGGTCCTCGTGGCTACCCACGCCGTCGGCGGGATGCAGGTTCAGGGCCACCTTCAGGCCTTGGTTGTGCATCCAGTTGAGCAGTCCTTCGGGGTTGGGGATGAGGCTCTTGTTCCATGTCCAGCCCGTCCAGCCGTCTAAGTGCCAGTCCATGTCCATAATCATCACGTCAATGGGAATTACGTTGCGACGCATCTCGTTGGTCAGGTTGATGAAGTCCTGCTGCGAGTAGCGCTGATATTTGCTGTACCAATAGCCGAGGGCATAGAGCGGGGGCATGGGCTGCCGACCGGCTATCTGGATATAGTCGCCGATGGCCCCCTTGTAGTCGTGTCCATAGCCCATGAAATACCAGTCGTAGGCATTCTTGTCTACGGGTTCTGCCAACCAGTCGATGCCGTCGACCTGCCCTTCGAAGGCGAAGGTGGTGCTGCCGTCGCCGCGCTTCGTCTTCGGCGACTCGTCGATGACGGCCCAGCCGCTGCGCGAGATGATGCCGTCCTCCAGGTCGTAGCGGTAGTTGTCGCCGCTGCCGCCGTCGAGGGTGCGGCGCGTGCCCTTCAGGTTCAGCGCGTCCTCCTTGCCGGGATACCACAGCACGTCGCGCCCACCCAACTGCATGGTGATGCAGAGGTTGTTGGGCGACTTCATGAGCGGACTGATGGTCGACCCCACCTTATAGCGCAGCTTCAGCTCGTCGGTCTCGATGTAGAGGTAGCCGTTCTCCTCGCGGGTGGTATAGGCTGGCACGGGCAGCTGGCGGTTGATGACGGCGAAGGTGGGACGGTCTTCAAAGTTCTGGCGCGTGCTCCACTGTATGCGTATCATGCGCGGGGTGAGCACGGTGAAGCGTGCGCGGCCCGAGGTGATGATGCCCGACGAGGCTTGAGGGGTGTCGGGGTCGGGGTCGGAGGGGTCGGAGGGGGTGTCGGCACCCTGATGACTGATGCTGTTCATACTCATGGCCCTGTTGGCCAGCGGACTCAGGGCGGGCACATACAGTTCCAGGCTGCTCTTCAGCATCATGCCGTCGCAGATGCCCTGCACCTCTTCGGGCGACAGTGCTGCGCGCCAGAAGAACAGCTCGCTCCACTGCCGCTGCGTGCTGCTGTCGTCGACGTCGCCCACGGTGACGTCGGCCAGTGCGTTCAGTCGCTCGCGCTGCTCGCCGACAACGTTGCCATCGAGATAGAGCAGCGTGCGCCCCTGGGCGTAGTAGTGCGTCAGCGTCACCGTGTGCCACTGTCCGTCGTCGAGCGTGCCAACAGAGGTCAACGTCCTGTTCGTGGGATTGGTGTAGACCACATGCCCCTCGGCATCCACGTCAACACGCCCGAAGCGGGTGCCCGTAGTCAACGCCAGGGTGAGCAGTCGCCCAGCCTGAGCACCCTTCACCCTCACGCTGACGGTGAAGGGATGGATGATGCCCTCGCCCCTGAACTTCAGATAGCCGCCCTGCGCCAGCTTCATGCAGCCACTCATCTGCCGCTCAGGCTGAGCCTTGCCAGCGGCCAGGGCATCGAAGAGCGACGGCGGCATGGCATAGAAGAACTCGCGATGGCCACCGGTGGTGGGGTGTGCGTTGTCCTGCTGATAGCCCGATGCCCAGTGGCCCGCCCCGTCGTCGATGGCGCCGAGCGTGTTCACCGATGCCACATCCCACTCGTGGATGAGCATGTTCATGCGCTTGATGTAGGAATAATCCTCGGCGGTGAAGTCGCCGCGCGTGTAGTTGTTCATCACCACGGGCACCATGCCGTCGGCCTCGATGCGGGCGATGAGCGTCTGCATGTTGCTGGAGAACTGGCTGAGCGTGGCCTCTTTGTTGCTGCTCTCGTGGATGCACTCGTTGCCCATGGAGAGGCCGATGATGACGTAGCGCGAGTAGTTGCGCGTCAGCTCGTCGTAGCGGTCGAGCAGGTTTCGCGTGTTGTTGCCGCCTATCGACAGCCCCGACACGTAGAACGGATACGGCGACGCACCATTGCTGTAGCGCTCGGCCAACTGCTGCCCATAGAGCCAGGCATAGCCCTTGTTGCCATCGGCACCCTGTCCGTTGCACACCGAAGAGCCGAAAGCCGAGATGCGATACGCGTCGGTGGGGGCCTCAAAACTCCATTGCTGCGTGTCCATGTTGAAGGTCACATGGTAGGTGCCGCCATTGATGCGGATGTTGGCCGAGCGGTAGTTCCTGTCGGGACATTCGAAATACACATACTTGTCGCTGAAGAGGAACACCCGGCTGTCGTCGAGCGTCACCTCCTGCTGCCACACCGCTCCGTCGGTGTTGGTCAGGGCCACGCCGCCCTGCGGGGCGATGTTGCCCTTCAGCCACAGCTCTTCACTGGCGGCACTGTGGGCCACTGCCAGCAAGACAAAACATATTGACAATAGTCTTTTCATCATCTATTTATTTTTTATTGCTTATTCTTCTTCGTCTCTGCTTCCCCAAGCGTCGCGCCCATGGCGCAGCTGGCTCTCGGTAGCCATCAACTTCGATGCAAAATTACTGCTTTTACGCGTATGCACGCAATAAATTAAATAATGTATAAGCCTCCGTCGCGCAATACAATTCTTTGTACACTGATAATCAGCTGGTTTATCATCGCCCTCAGTGCGTCGGTGTATAAGCATTATATGGGGGCAGATGTCGTTTTAGCGGATTTAGGCCACGACAAATCGGGGACAGGGGACATCGGAAGGGGAAAAACACCGTGACTTTTAGGTTGGCAGCGTTCGCTGCCATTATTGGCAGCGGCCGCTGCCAATGATGGCGGCGGCCGCGAACAATGATGGCAGCGGCCGCTGCCAACCTGTTTTCACGCTATATGCCAATCTCATTGTGAAAGGCAATAGCGAAGAGGGAGGCCTACGGCGTAACGCGAATGACCGTGAATGAAACGTAAATGAGCCGTGATTTTTATTCGAATACGGTTGAAAAGACGCTACCGTCTTTTCAACCGCAACAAAGAAGTGCCATCGACGCTGCCCCTGCGACTACTTGTCGGCAATGAACTGCAACTCGATGTAGTCGATGTTGGGCGCAAAGCCCACGGGCTGGCCCAGACGGATGGCGTTGTAGCCTGGCTGCAGCTTCACCTCGGCCTCCACGGTGCTCCACTTGTCGTCCCAGCCGCCACTGTTCAGATTGTTGAAGAAGCCTTGGTCCACACCGTTCACATGCAGCTGCAGGTCGCGGTTCTCAGCGGCGGCATAGCAGATGGAGAGCTTGTAGCGGCCACCTCGGCTGTAGACATTGCGCCACTCGATGTAGTTGTTGGCGAGATTGCCCACCCAGCCCACATAGGCGCCCAGGTCGGCAGCCGCCGACTCCATGGGACGCGCATTGGGGAATCCGTTGATCTCCTGATACTTGTTGGCCCATGCTTCTTCGCCCTGATAGCGCTGACGCTCCTGTCGGGTGCCAGTGACGAAATAGGCTTGCGAGCCGTGGGCGGGAACGGTGACCGTGACGCGCTTTCCCTCGGCATACTGCTTGTCGGTGTTGGTGAGACAGTCGTGGAGCTTGACGCTACCACCCATCTCAAGGGCGGCCATGTCGAGCTGGATGGCATTCTGCTCATCGCTCAAGTTGACCACCACCACGGCACGCTTGTTGCCATGCAGCTGCTCCACATCCTTGGCCACCACATACACATCGCCCACGCGCTGCACCACGGGGGCTCCCAGCCCCAGCACGTCCTGGTTCATGGCGATGAGGTCTTTGTTCTTCAGCAGGGTGAGCGATGCCTGGGGAATCTTCGTCAGGTCGCAACCGATGAGCAGGGGCGAGCCGGTGATGCACCAGTAGGCCATGTGCGTCACCTCTTCGTCGTGGCTCAGCGTGCGGCCAATCTCGAGCATGTCCATGTCGTTGTAGTGGCCACCACCGGTGTAGGCCTGGATGTAGAGGTTCTCCTTGATGAGGTCGCGCACCGACTGCCAGCCGCACCAGATGTCGCCGGTGGTGCGCCACGAGTCGGCCACGTCGCTAATCCACGTGCCGGGATAGGCCCAGCGGCACACGTTGAACACGATGTCCTTGCCCAGTGCCTGCTCCTGCCGCTTGATGGCCTCGCCAATCTTGGTGTACTGCGTGCGCTCGTCGAGATGCAGATGATTGCCGCCGCAATAGTCGACCTTGATGAAATCGAAGTTCCATTCGCCGAAGTAGAGCCTGCAGTCCTCGTCCTCATGGCCATAGAAGCCCACGTTCAGGCCATCGGGCTTCACGTTGCCCGAGCCACAGGTGTTGTCGCCGGCATCGGAATAGATGCCCGCCTTCAGGCCCAGCCCGTGGATATAGTCGGTGAGGTAGCGCATGCCTCGGGGGAAGAGCTTGCTGTTCAAGATGAGCTTGCCGTCGCGGCCTCGGCCGTCCCAATAGCCGTCGTCGATGTTGATATACTTGTAGCCAACATCGGCCAGGCCAGTGCTAATCATAGCATCGGCCTGGCTCTTGATGATATCTTCGCTGATGTTGAGCGCAAAAGTGTTCCACGAACTCCAGCCCATGGTGGGGGTCTTCACTCCCTGGGCACCAAGTGCACTGCACACCAGCGCTGCCAAAGCAGTCAGATAAGTCCTTCTCTTCATATCTTAACGCACTAATTGCTTCTTGCCATTGACGATGTAGAGGCCCTTCGGCAGACGCTGAGCGTTGACGCGGCGGCCTTGCAGGTCGTAGATGCGCTGAACGTTAAACGTTGAAGGTTGAACGTCGCTGATTCCGGTGGTGATGCCACTATCGTAGAGCACGGGGTGGCCATCCACCTCGGCGCTGAGGAACCAGATGCCGGGAGCGGCCTCGCTGAGCGCGGCATAGACGACGCCGTTGGTGAAGTCCTCGATGGGGCTGGCGGGCAGGGCGGGCCAGTTGGTGACGGGGTCGAAGCAGTTGGTGATTTGGATGTTGTTGCCACGAGCAAACGACTCGCTGCCATCGCCCTGCACGGTGCCCATGTTGTAGCAGTTGATGGTCTTGGCATCGTTGCCGAGCCATCCGCTGATACCGCCACTCTCGAGTGCGCTGCTGATGTCGCCCGTGTTGTAGCAGTTCTCCAGCGTCAGCTTCAGCTCGCCCGAGGTGTTGCAGCCCACGATGCCACCAGCGTTCTGGTTCCAAGCCACCACATCGGCCTCGTTGCCCAGCTGCTGCAGCAGCACGTCGCCATTGCCAGCCACGTGGCCAACGAATGCGCCAACGAAGTGATGACCCACGATGTAGCAAGTGTTGTCGAGCGTGAAGTTGCGGATGACGGCACCTGCGGTAGCCTCGTTGAAGAAGCCGGCGGGGTTCTCATTGTCCTGCTTGTCGATGACGAGATTGCTGATGATGTGCTGCTGGCCGTCGAAGACGCCGCAGAAGGGCATGGCAGGACTGCCGATGCCGACGAAGGAGGTGATATCGCCCATGTCGATGTCGGCAACGAGAACAGCGTTGGCACTACCATCAACCATGTTGGTGTAGAAGGCAAACCAGTTCAGCTGCTTGTCGGTTTCCAGCTCAAAGAAGCCCTCGGCATTGGCCGTCAGGAAGTCGGGCTGCAGACTGCCACAATTGTCGCAGAAGCCCCACTCGGTCCACTCGTGGTCGGCGATGGTGCTGCCCTCGGTGTTGGAGAAGGTGAGTTCGCTGCCCTCAACGGGAGTGATTCCATCGCACTCCAGGTTGCCGTTGGCATAGACGATGGCGGTGCCGAAAGGCAGGGGATAGCTGTCGGTGCCGATGAGCTGATACCAGTTGACATTCTGGCTCTGATTGTTGTTCATCAGGTAGCACAGCTGTCCGCTGGCCAGCCAAGCCTCTTCATAGTCCTCGGGAGCACCGGCGTTGTCGGTGTTCTCGCTGTTCAGGTCATAGGAGTTGATGAACGAGGGCTGGTTGCCGCGTGCCAGCGACTTGCTGCCGTCGTAGCCGCCCGTCTTCTCAATGCGGCCGGTGTTCCAACAGTTGGTCAGGCTGACGCGCGGAGTCCAAGCCGTGAAGGCACCGTTCTCCACACCGCCCATGATGTTGCCCGTGTTGTAGCAGTTGCGGATGGCCACCTTCAGGTTGCCGCTCCAGTCGCGTGCCACGAAGCCGGCATTGTTGGTGGTGGTCACGTCGAACGACATCTCGTTGCCCACATTCTCGATGGTGACCACGTCGCCATAAGCATCGCCGTTGATGCAACCCACGAGGGCGGCCACGTTGGCACCGCCAGTGCCCTGCATCTTGCAGCTGCTGTCGATGATGAGGTTGCGGATGATGGTGCCACCGGCACAGACGCTGAACAAGCCCTGCTCCTTCTTGGTGCCGTCGAGGGTCATGTTGAGGATGCGATGGCCCTGTCCGTCGAAGACACCACTAAACTTGCTGGCATCGGTTCCCATGGGGATGAAGTTGTAGTCGCTGAGGTCGAGGTCGGCAGTGAGGTGGGCGTTCACGTGTCCGTCGACAGTGTTGACGAGCATCATAAACCAGTTGTAGGCTTTCTTGTCGGCAATGGGATAGCAGCCGTCGGCATCAGGGGTGAGGAAGTCGGGCTGCATGGCATCGCAAACCACGCAGAAGCCCCAGTCGTTCCACTGGTGGTCGTCTTGCTGAGCTGTGCCCTCGGTGTTGCTGTAGGTGACGTCGCCCTTCGGTATGCCGTCGCATTTCAGTCCGCCAATGGCATAGACCACATCGGTGCCTATCGGCGAGGGCATCAGGTCGGTGCCCAGGGTCTGGAACCATGCCGGCTCGGCGCTCTGGCTGCCGTTGAGCAGGAAGCAGAGTTCGCCAATGGCGGCCTGCTCGGCGGTGGCGGCGGTGGCACCCTTGTCGTTCTTCATGCCCTCGATGCTGCCAACGTAGTAGCAGTTCAGCACATTGCCGTTGTTGCGGCAGATGATGTCGTTGTTGCTGCCCTGCATCACGTTGAAGCCGGAGGCATCCACCAGACAGTTCTTGATGTAGTTATTGTTGTTGTTATTGTTGGTCCAGCCCACGATGCCGCCACAGCCTTCGCGGTTGGGGGCGTTGATCTGGCCAAAGAAGGCACAGTTCTCGATGGTGTTGGAGCCGTTGACATCCTCGAAGCTGCCGCAGATGCCGCCGTGGGTGGCATCGCCACCGTTGTCGTCGGTGATAATGACGTAGCTGACGCAGTTCTGGATGGTGGTGCCACTCTGCCAAAGGCCGCCCACCACGCCGCCTGCCAGCTTCGACGAGGTGTTGATGGTGCCCTCAACGATGAGGTTCTTGATGGTGGCGCCGTTGACGCGGCGGAAGGGAGCCACGCGTTCCTCGTCGAGATTGTAGTTGATGGTGAGCTTGTGGCCTTTGCCGTCGAAGGTGCCACGGAAGGGCTTGCCGCCGCCGTTGATGCCCACCATGGCGTTGCCTTCCACGGCGACATCGGCGGTGAGCTCGGCATTCAGCTGCTGGTCGCTGCCATCGTTGTGGAGCGCACAGAATTCAGCCCAATCCTGCGATGAGCCAATCTTGTAGACACCGTCGACGGGCGTAATGGCGAAGGCGGTGCTGCTTGCGAGCCATCCCATGGCCAGAGCAAGCACGAATCTGAGGTTCTTTTTCATGTTGATAGTTGTTTTGTTATTAATAGGTATTATTTAGGTGATTGTTCTATTTCACTTTCATCGTAGCGGTGGAGCCTTGCTGCCACGGCGAGTACTGCACGCGGCCGCCCTTGACGCAGCCGATGCGGAGCGTGCGGGCTTTGTCCTGGCGCTTGCCCTCGGCGGCAGTCATCGTCACGGTGAGCTGGCGCTTCAGCAGCGTGGCCTCGAAGCGGCTGAGCAGGTAGTTGCCCCGGCGATAGGCGAAGCCGTCGCCATCGTCTTCGTAGAGCTGGCCGCTGGCCTTGCCGTCGGCATCGAGGCAGACGAGGAGGGTGAGCGAGTCGGTGCGCATCTCGGCGGTGCTCTGCGCCAGCTGGGCCATGGGGATGATGGAGCCGGGGCGCTGGCGCAGGATGGCCTGGTAGGGGTCGTCGTCGTGATACGACGACATACTGGACAGGCCGTTGATGACTTGCCACGAGCCGCCGTGGGGCTGAGCCACATGCTCTGCCCATCGGGGGATGACCATCAGGTCGGCACCCAGCAGGAAGGCCTGCTCTTCGCCGCGCAGCGAGCGGTCCTTGGGGTCGGCCATAAACAGGGGGCGCATCACGGGCATGCCATCGACGCTGGCCTCGCGGAAAGCAGTGTAGATGTAGGGCATGAGGAGGTAGCGGCGCTCAATGGCGGTGCGACACACGTCGAGCACCTTGCCATCGAAGGCCCACGGCTCCTGGCCGACGCTGCCGTCGATGCTGTGGTTGCGCACAAAGGGGAAGAAGACACCCATAGCCGTCCACTGGGCGAGCAGGTCGGCGTTGCTGTTCTCGCAGAATCCGCCGATGTCGGGTCCACTGAAGGGCTGTCCTGAGAGTCCCAGCGTGAGCGACATAGGCACGCTGAGCTTCATCTGCTCCACCGAGGAGAGGTTGTCGCCAGTCCACGTGGCGGCATAGCGATGGCCACCCAGGAAATTGGAGCGCGAGAGGATGAAGGGACGCTTGTTGGGATTGGCCAACAGCAGGCCCTGCCTACTGGCGCGAACCATATTGAGTCCAAAGACGTTGTGGAAGCGGAGATGGGACGAGAGGGCTATTGTGCCCCCCTCGGGGGGCGAAAGGGGGGCTACTCCGTGCTGGTTGTCGATGGGCATGGTGCCGCCTGGGCCGCCGAAGACGGAGGGTTCGTTCATGTCGTTCCACACACCGTCGATGCCCGTGGCCATGTAGTCCTTGTAGAGCGTGGCCCACCATGTGCGCACCTCTTCGCGGGTGAAGTCGGGAAAATGGCAGGGGCCGGGCCACACATTGCCCACGTAGGGCTTGCCGTCGCGGTCGCGCACCCAGTAGTCGCCGGCGGTGCCTTGGTCGTCGACGAAATAGCCCTGCTCCACCTTCACGCCCGGGTCGATCATGTAGACAGTCTTGAAGTTGCGCTCGTGCAGATAATCGTTCAGCCCCTTGGGGTCGGGGAACTCTTGGGGATGGAAGGTGAAAATCTTATAGTTGTCCATGTAGTGGATGTCCATCCAAATGACATCAGAGGGGATGCGATGCCGTCGCAGCAGGTCGGCAATCTCCTTCACGCGGCTGTCGGGGTGGTAGCTGAAGCGGCACTGCTGATAGCCCAGCGACCACAGCGGCGGCAGCTCCATGTAGCCCGTCAAGTCGGCCAAGGTCTTCATGAGGGCCTGCGGACTGTTGCGCTCAATGATAATGACGCGGAAGGCGGGGCCTTCGCTGTCGAAGACAATCTCTCTGTCGGTGGTGGTGATGGTCTGCTTCCAGGTGTTGTCGGCAATGATGCCAAAGGCGGAGCCGTCGGGGCGCAAACCCATCACCCAGGGATGGCTTTGGTAGAGGTGCGACCCGCCATCGACGCCATAGGCCGGCGTGTCGATGTTCCACAGGCTGATGGTGCGTCCATTGCGACGCAGCGGACCCGTGACTTCGCCCGTGCCGTAGAGGTCGGCACCTTGTGGGGTACGGATGGTGGCAATGCTGTGGCCTTCGGCATTAGTGCTGAAGACGGGCACCAGGGCAGCCCCTGCTGTTGATGTCGGCAGGGTGGCCACTGTAGCCAGCTCGTTGACGAAGATGGGTGATGGCTGATGGGCGGCGGCCACATAGTCGTTGGGGTAGAACACGGCCACGTTGTCGGCCGTAACAAAAGCGGTCTGAGCCATCGCCACGGGGGCGATGGCCAGACAGCTACTGATAATGACTTTCGTCAGAGTCATCCTTACAACAAAATTACTAACCTTACTTAACTAACTTTCGTGTGGTGCCATCGCTATGGCGTATGATGTAGATGCGATTCGACGACATTGAGCTGACCTTGCGGCCCTGCAGGTCGAAGACGCGTTGAGCGTTGAACGTTGAACGTTGAACGTTGTTGATGTCTTGCGAGCCGTCGTTGACGTACTGTCCGTCTTTCAGGCTTACGATGCCGTGGGTGGCATCGAGCACGGGATGCTCGTCGGTGCCCAGCGTCTGATAGAACACGGTGGTGCCAGCGCCCTGGTTGAGGTCGTAGCAGAGCTTACCCGAAGCCAGGTCGTCGAACTCGGCGGCCTGCACCTGTGTGCCGCTCACCTCGAAGCAGTTGACGAAGCGGGAATCGCCGTCGCCGCCATTGTAGCGAGCGAAGGTGCGGATGCCGTCGACGGCCTCAGGCACCACGATGCCGCTGTTGTAGCAGTTCTGCACCACGAAGTTGTCGCCCAGCCAGCCAGAGATGCCGCCACACTCGCGCTGTCCCACGATGTCGCCGGTGTTGTAGCAGTTGATGATGTGCACGTCGGCCTGGCTCAGGTCGTTCACGCCCAGGATGCCAGCGCCGTTGGCACCCTCGGCACCCACGTTGACCATGGCCTCGTTGCCGCAGTTCTCAATGGTGAGCACGCCCTTGCCCGTGGAAGCGCCCACGATGCCAGCCGACCAGCCCAAGGAGTAGATTTCGCAGGTGTTGTCGACCACCAAGTTCTTGATGGTGGAGCCAGCCTGAACGAAGCCGAAGAATCCCTTATTGCCGCCCTGCACGTCGATGATCATGTTGCTCACCTTGTGGCCGTGGCCATCGAAGTAGCCGTAGAACGGGCGCTTCGTGTCGCGCATGATGGGGTTGCCCTCCTCGTTCAGCTCGCCCGTCTCCTCGTCGAAGCGGGTGCCGATGCCCTCGAAGCCAGCGGCGTTCTTCAGGTCCATATCCTCCACCATGTCGACGATGGTGTAGGCTGTCAGCTCACCACTGTTCACGGCATTGGCCAGTGCTATCAGCTGCTCCACGTTGCGGATGATGCGTGCGCCGCACTGCGTGCAGATGTCGTTCTCATACTGGTGCTGGTCGCGCACCACCTCGCCCTCGGTGTTGCTGTAGGTCACGTCGGGCTTCATCGTGCCGTCGCAGTATTCGCCACCATTGGCATACACCATGGCGTGGCTGCTGAAAGGCACGGGATAGGCATCCTGTCCCAGGTTCTGGCGCCAAGCGTCGTTGCCGGCACCCTTGTCGAGCAGATAGCAGAGTTCGCCCGTGGCCAGCGTCTCTCTTGACACCATCGTGGCATCCTCGTCGTAGAGCAGGATGTTGTCGGTGAAGAAGCAGTTCTTGCGGGTGTCAACGTGGCGGGCTATCAGGGTGGAGTTGCCAGTGAGTATCATTTCGGTGGCTGCCACATAGCAGTTCTCGATGAGGGTTTCCACCGAGCCGTGGGCATAGCCGATGATGGCTGCGCTGCCCTCGCTGGCGGGAGCAATCATCGAGCCAATGAAAGCGCAGTTGCGGAAGGTGGCGTGCTCGTGGCACACGGCGAAGAAGCCGCCGTCGGTGGCGTCGCCCTCATAGCTGCCATTGATGTCGACATCGACGATGATGTTCTCGAAGGTGCTGGTGCCTCGGCTCACGAAGCCCAGGCCGCCGATGAATCGCTCGGTGCTCTCGATGGCACCTTTCACCACGAGGTTGCGGATGCTGGCGTCGCGCACCACTTTGAAGAGGGCCACGCCGTCGTAGCTCACGTTGTAGTTGATGGTAATGGTATGTCCCTGACCATCGAAGATGCCTCCCTCGAAGGCCATCTTGTCGTCGTTCTCATTGGCCGAGTAGGGGTCGCCGCCAATCATCACGTCCTGCCGGGTGTAGGAGGTGAAGTCGATGTCGGCACCTAAGCGAGCGTTCACATGCTTGTGACCGTGGTTGACGAGTGCAGCAAACCATGCCAGCTCGTCGGCGCTGCTCAGGGTGTAGTAGCCGTCGGTCAGGGGCAAGAAGTCGACATCCACCTCGCCGCATACGGTGCAGACACCATTGCTGAACTGGTGGGGGTCGCGGTTCGACTCATTCGAGTTGGAGAACGTAGTCTCGCCGCCCTTCGATGTGCCGTCGCAGTTCAGGTCGCCAACGGCATATACCACGCCGTGCGAAGCGAAGGGCACGGGGAAGGCATCGATGCCGATGGTCTGATACCAGATGACATTGGCCGACTGGTTGCCGTTGAGCTTATAGGCCACGCTGCCGTTCTCCAGGTCTATGGGGTTGTCGCTGATGGCATCGCCCTGTGCTCCATAGCTGTCGAAGTTGCCAGTGCCCTTGCCGTTGCCATTGCGCCACAGGTAGTTGTTGCCGTCGACACCCGACACCCATCCTGCGTTGTAGCAGTTGGTGATTTCGCTGTCGCGGTCGCCAACCCATCCGCAGAGGGCTGCGCTCTCATTGCCTCCGGCCACGCCGCCCACGTTGAAGCAGCGGATAAGCTTGATGCCGCACTGGCTACCCATGCTGACGCCGATGATGCCAGCGGCGTTCTGCTCCTGGGCACCCACCATGCCGGCGTTGCCGCAGCACTCGAAGGTGACGATGCCGCCGCCGTTGGTACCGCCGGCGAAGGCACCCACGAAGCGCAAGCCGTTGACCTCGCAGAGGGCATCCATGACGAGGTTCTTGATGTAGGCACCGCCGTTGAGCACGCCGAAGAGACCCACATACTCCTGCTCGGGCAGGTTGATGAAGAGGTTGCTGATGACATGCTCCTGTCCGTCGAATGTTCCCTTGTAGGGCATGGCGACGGAACCGATGGGCGTGAAGTCGGTGATGGTGGTCATGTCGAGGTCGGCGGTGACCACGGCATTGGCCGACTGCTCGCCTGCTGCCACCACAGCCGAGAACTCAACGAGGTCCTGTGCGGTGGCAATCTGATAGACGCCGTTTTCTTGGTTCAGGGCCATGGCCCCGGTGCTTGACATTGCCCCCACAGCGCAGAGGAGGCCGATAAGTAGATTTTTCTTCATAGCTTTGATTGATTTATTTTTAATTTATGTTGTTGCGTTATTTCGTTATAATGCCATTCGATGGCGTCATTTCATTTCGGCCTTGACTGTTTCCTTCAGCACATCGACGGTGATGCGGTAGCGGCCTTCCTTGGTGATGGTCCACTTGGTGTCGGTGCCGCCACGGCGCAGACGGCTCTCGCTGAGGATGTCGGTGTCCTGCTTGTAGGGGTGCAGGCTCTTCGGCCCCCATCGGTCCTGCCCTTGGAACTTGAAGCTGCGCGACTCCTCCACGTCGGGATGGTTCTTCAGCTCGCCCTCCCATGTCCAGACGAAGGGGTTGTCGATGCTCTGCTGCATCAGCAGCATCTTTCCCTCGCACTTCCACCCCACCTCGGTGGCACCACCGGCGATGAACAGCTCGCCCCAGGGCTGCACCAGCTCGCCGCGCAGGGTGTGGTTGTCCATATCGACATGAAAGCTGTAGCGGTTCTCGCTCACCACCACCTGCCAGGCCTCGCCCGCAGTGGTGCTCTCTTGAAACACGGCGCCGCCGCTCACAATGTTGGCATCGGGCAGCGTGGGGTTGAGGTAGCGCGTGCCGTCGCTGGCATTGCGCTGTGTCTGCAAGCGCAGCTCGCCCACGCTGAGCGTGCCACAGTATTTGAACTCGCCGTCGGCCACCTGCTCCAGCTGCTGAGCGCCACCAGGCACGGCCGAGCCTACAGCCCACAGCTGCGACTGTGCTGCGGCAAAGCCACAGCTCATAAGAAACAATGCGACAAATAAGAACTTTTTCATATTCACTTCATTTTCTATTTTTCAATACTGATGGTCGTCGGCTCGTTGCAGTCGGTGGTAGGCACGTAGACGGTGGCCACGCGGCGCTGCTCGTCGTAGTTCCACACGCCGTTGGCGCAGGGCTTCCCGTTGATGGACGCCTTCCGTGGACGGTCGGAGCCGATGAACTCCACGGTGTAGGCGCGCGCCTGCGGCATGCCCTTGAAGCTGCCTTTGCGTGGCTCGATGGTGAGCGTGTTGCCCTGGTGCTTCATCACCGTTGTGGTGTATTCGCCATTCTTGTAGGCCTCGGTGTCGCCCTCGTCTTCATAGAGCGATGTCTGTCCGTCGGCACCCGGCACCACCTTCACGATGAGGCGGTCGGGGCGCGTGTTCAGGTTGAGCATCGGCGGATTGTTGACGATGACGCTGCCAGCACGATAGAAATAGGGTATCTCCTGCTGGGTGTAGCTGTCGATGAAGGCGCGGTTGCCGTCCACCACCCTACCCCGGCACACGTCGTACCAGCGTCCTTCGGGCAGCCAGGTGCGGCGGGTGGCCTTGCCGTCGGCACCCGACGGGGTGACCACGGGTGCCACGAGGATGTCGTCGCCAAACAGGTATTCATCTTCATAGAGATAGCTCTCGTTCTGCTCGGGCCACTCATAGTAGAGCGGGCGGCAGATGCTGACGCCAGTGTCGTAGGCCTGGCGGCAAGCGGTGTAGATGTAGGGCATGAGGGCGTAGCGCAGCTTCACCGTCTCGAGCAGCAGGGGGAAATTGTCGTACTTCCAGATGCGGCGCTCAATGCCCGGCCAGTTGGTGGCGTGGGTGCGGAAGATGGGGGTGAACACACCATACTGCATCCAGCGCAGATAAATCTCAGGATCGTTGTCGCCCGTCTGCTGGTGTCCGCCCAGGTCGTGGCCCCAGTAGCCGAAGCACACGTTCGAGGCGGTGGCGGTGAAATAGGGCTGCCAGGCCAGCGTGCCATAGGTGGTGAACGAGTCGCCCGAGAAGCCGATGGGATAGCGGTGGCTGCCCAGCCCGCCCCAGCGGTGGAAGATGAGGGGACGGTGGTTGGGGCGGTTCAGGCGCATGTCGTTATAGAACACATGGTTGCACCAGAACGTCTCGCCCAGCCCGTCGACATACTTGCTGGTGAGGTTCTGCTGCCAGTCGAGCCACCAGAAGTCGACACCCTGCTGCTCGCGGGCGCGGATGATGCGGCGGAACATGTTGTGGTAGAACTTCTTGTCTGAGAGGTTCCAGGGCACCACCTTCTCGGTGGCGGGCAAGCCCATGTCGGTACGCAACTCCTGGAAGTAGTCCTCATCGTCGTCAACACCGTCGGCAGGGTGCAGGTTCAAGCTCACCTTCAGCCCGTTGTGGTGCATCCAGTCGATGAGTCCCTCGGGGTCGGGGATGGCGGTGCGGTCCCATGTCCAGCCCGTCCAGCCCTGGGTGTGCCAGTCCATGTCGAAAATCATCACGTCCATGGGAATCTGGTTGCGCTTCACGTCGTTCACAATCTCCATAAACTCGTCGCTGGTGTAGCGCTGGTATTTGCTGTACCAATAGCCAAGCACGTAGAGCGGTGGCATGGGCTGGCGGCCCGCAATCTTGATGTAGTCGCCCAGCGCCTTCTTGTACTGATGACCATAGCCCAAGAAATACCAGTCGATGGCATGCTTGTCCACTGGCTCGGCCACCCACTCAATGCCATCCTGGTCTCCCTCGAAGGCGAAGGTGGTGCTGCCGTCGCCACGGCGTGTGAGCGGCGACTCGTCGATGATGGCCCAGCCGCTGCGCGAGAGCAGACCGTTCTCCAGCTCGGCGCGTTTGTTGTCGCCTATCTGTCCGTCGAGGGTGCGCGTGGTGCCCTTCAGGTTCAGTCCATCCTCTTTGCCAGGATACCACACCACGGGCCTACCGTTGAGCGTCATGCTGATGGAGAGCACGTCGGTGCCCTTGTGCGCCAGCGCCTCACCTATTTTATATTTCAGCGTGAGCGCCTCGGTCTTGATATACAGGTAGCCGCCTTTCTTCTCTTTGCTGAACTTCGGCACGGGCAGCCTACGGTTCACCACGGCGAAGGTGGCACGGTCTTCAAACTGCTCATCCTCGCTATATTGTATGCGAATCATTTCGGGTGTGAGCACGGTGAAGCGGGCTTTCCCAGCCTTCACCACAGCATCAGGATGAGCCACGGGGTTGTTCACCTGGGCCAGCAGCATCGGTGCGCAGCCCAGGAGAACGAGAAGCAACAGTTGTATTCGTTTCATATCAGCTTGTTTTGTTTCAGAGTCGGTGATTACTGCATTTGGTTTTCTGCTGCAAAGTTAAGCCTATTCCCTCGTATACGCACGTATTATTGTGAATGTATAAGAAATATTGGCTTGATACAAACGTCAAGCGGCTGATAGATAGCTGGTTCGCGACGGCGCGGGCGGCGGTTTGTATCAATGGAATCAAGCAGCCGACATGCGCGGATGGACGCGGAACAGACCCCCTTCGAACCGATTGACATGGTTCTACGTGCGCTCATACCGTTCGACCGTTCGGACAAATCTGCCGCCCGAACGGCACCTACCAAATGAACGCATGAATCCGGCTGAACGCACCCGCTCATTTGGATTTTGAAAAACAGGGAAAAAAGGTTTTTGAGTTGTTACGAAATAGAACACCCGACACCTAACAATCGGAAAGAATGTCAAAATCTTTCAAAGAAAAATTTGTTCACGATTGCGAGGCATTCTAGCGCGAAAAAGGCCCGAAAGGGAGCATTGCTCAACCCTCGCCAGATAAAAAACCGGGGGGAAAAAGCCTGATTTTTGCACACACGCCATGGTTTTGTGCACGTTTTTAGCCCGTATTTGGTGACTTTTCGCGGTTTTGTAAGCACGCCAAAAAATAAAAAGTCAACGCCAAATTTTTTTTTGGCGTTGACTTTTTAAAGCCAGCAATGCCCTTTTTTCGCCAAATCCAGCTCAACCCGTTGAATGACAATCATTTGGCAAACCCTCTCAAAACTCGAAAATTTTCGACCAAAAGTTTTCTCGCGCAGAATTTTTGAATTATGGAGGGGTTAAATGGCCGTTTTGTCAACATCTTTCACAAGACAAACGTCTCCCCATTCTGGCAGGTCTATTCCGATTTTGAACACAGGATGCCCTATCTGACGTTCTCTTGAATCAAAGTTGCTAATAGTTACAGCCCCAACAACCCACCCCCAACTCCTCCTTGGGGAGGGGTTGGGGGTGAGGCTATGGCGTGGCTGAGGCTTAAATCTGCATAATCAGCCCCTCGAACTTGTCGTTGTCGGCGGTGGAGCGGTTCTTGATGCGCGTCTTGTAGGTGTTCACGGTGTGCACGCTGTAGTCGAGGAATTTCGAAATGCGCTCGCTGTCGGTGATGCCGAGGCGAATAAGTGCGAAGATGCGCATCTCGCTCGTCAGCGAATGGTCGTTGGGAGGCATCTTGCGGTCGCCCTCCTCGAAGAGCATGTTGAAGCGCTCCACAAAATGGGGGAACAGCTTCAGGAATGTCTCGTCGAAGGCTTCATACATGCTCTCGCGCTCGCTGTTGAGCGTCGACTCGCGGAGCGTGTAGCGCAGGTCGTCGTACTGTCGGGCGGTAATCTTTCGGTCGATGGCCTTGTAGACTTTCTCCAACTTCTCGATGAACTCGGCGTTGGAATAGAACGAGCGCCCAATATAGGCCGTCTTAATCTTGTCGGCCTCCACCAGTCGGCTGTTGGCTTCCTCCAGTCGATTGTTGGCTTCCTCCAGTCGATTGTTGGCCTCCTCCAACTGTGTGTTGGCCTGCAGCAGCTGTTCGGCGCGCGCAGCAATCTCAGCACGGGCTTCGGTCAGCTTGCGGTTCTTGCGGTGTATGTACCAGTAGCTCCACAGGATGCCGGCCAAGAGGGCGACGAACAGGGCAGAAGTGGCAAAAAGCCAGTTGCGCTGACTGCGCACAGCGTCGTAGCGGTCCTGCTCGATGATGGGGAGGATGTCGTTGATCTCCACCTTGCGCAGACGACTGTTGTAGAAGTTCACATCCTCCAAAGCCTGATGCACATAGCGGCTGGCGCGGTCGTAGTCGCCCTGCTTGTAGACCAGTCGCGACAGGTGATAGAGTGCCGTGATTTCGCGCGTGGCCGACTCGTTGTCGGCAATGGCCGACTGTGCGAAATAGGCTATCGCCTTGTCTTCATCGCCCTGCCAGATGTAGGCCCACGCCATCTCGGCCGCCGTCATGGCGCGCAGGTGCAGGTCGAGGGTGTCGCCGGTCGCCAGAATCTTCGAGAACGACTGAATGGCCTCGTCGAACCGCCGGTCGCGCATCAGGCGCGAGCCAGTGATGGAGTGCCAGCGCAGCGTGCCTTCGGGAATCAGCTGCTTCAGGGAGTCGAGATAGACGTTGCTCAGCGTGATGTATTTGGTGTAGAAAGGCTCCTCGTGGACATAGTCGGCCATGGAGCGCCACAGCTGACTCTGATGTTCAAAGTAGTCGCCCAAGGCACCGCCGCTGAGCTGCGAGCGGTCGATGGAGGCCAGCACCTCGCGTGCCTCGCTGAGAATGCCCGCCGAGATGAGCGAGAAGGCGATGGCATTCTTCGACTGCACCGTGCGCTCGGCATCGTGCATGCGCTCGGCACGCTCCAGGCAGTCGTAGGCATAGTGTTTGGCCGAGTCGTAGCAATAGCTCTTATATTCGTCGTAGAGGCCGTAGGCCAGCTCATAGCTGCGCGCGTCGTCGCTGTTGGCGGTGGCCAACAGCTCCTTCAGCTGGTCGATGCGCTTCAGCCGCTGCTGCTCGAATTGCTCACGGTGGTCGAGGCTCTCGTCGAGCTTCTTCAGCCAATAGCCCATCCCCTCGTCGGCCAAGCCCACCAGCATGGAGGCTGGACAAAACAGGAAGAACAGGCAAAGAATATATTGTTTCATATAATTTCGTTTTTATAGTGCCGACTGGGAGGGAAGGCTTGCGCCCTCTCCCCAATCAGCACACAAAATTATATAAAACTAACGGAATTGCCTACCAACGGCAAGTTTTATTATCTTTAATTAACAATCGCTCATTGGCGCAGCTTCTCGATGAACACGCCGTGGGCGGTGTCGACGCGCAGCAGATAGAGGCCGCGCGCGCTGGCCGATGCGTCGACGATGGCCGTCTGGCGCCCGTTGCCGCTCTGCAGCAGGTGGCCAGCGGCATCGAAGAGTTGCCAGCCGAAGGGCTTGTCGTCGGCACACTCAATGCGATACATGCCCTGCGCCCCTGCGGGCAGAACATTGAACGTTGAACGTTGAACGTCAAGCGTTGACGCGGCCTCGCCGAAGAGGGGCGCGACAGCCTCGGTAGAGGGACGCATGCCTTGCACCTGTGGCCACCCGTCGCGTGCCCACGTAATCTTGTCGAGATAGACCTTTCGCCCGCCGTCCACATCATCGGCTTGGTAGCCATGATAGAGCATCCATGTCTGCCCGGCATCGTCGGTGACGAAGCGCGAGCAGTGGCCAGGGCCATAGACGTAGGGACTCTTGTTGAGCAGGGGCGAGAAGTTGTCGCCGATGGCTGTGCGCCCATAGCGGTCGACGTAGGGGCCGAAGAGGTTCTTCGAGCGCGTCATCACCAAGCGATAGGTGCTGTTGGCACCCTCGCAACAAGTGCCCGTGGAGCCGATGAGGTAGTAATAGTCGTCGTGCTTCATGATGGTGGTAGCCTCGATGAGTCCGCCAGCAATCTTCGTGGGCACGGCACCCTCCTTCACGTGCAGGCCGTCGGCGGTGAGTTCGATGCCGTAGATGTCGTGAAATGAGCCGAAGAACAGGTAGTTGCGGCCATCATCGTCCTGAATGAAGAAGGGGTCGATGCAGTTCTCGATGCCAATCTCCTTGCTGACGAAGAGCTTGTGGGCATTGCTGAAGCCTCCGTTGGGGCGGCTGCTCACGGCCACGCCGATGCCCGCCTCCCAGGAGCCGCCCCATGTGGACTTGGAGTAGTAGAGCAGGTACTTGCCATCGAGACAGACGATGTCGGGTGCCCAGATGCCGCCATCGGGCACCATGTCCATGGGGCGTGTGGCATCGGTGAAGGCTGTTCCCATGTAGCGCCACTTCACCAAGTCGGCCGAGCGATAGATGGGCACGTTGTGGGTGTCCTCGGTGGCGTAGAGGTAGAAATAGCCGTCGTTGGCGCGGATGACCGTGGGGTCGGGCAGGCTGCGGTCGATGACAGGGTTGCTGTAGGTGACCGGCTGCTCGCCATCGGCGCAAGCCACAAGCGCTGCGAAGAACAAATGAAAAACGATAAACGAGAAACTTATCTTCTTTTTCATAATCGCCTGGTATTATATCACGCTCAAACCTCAATTCAGCTTGATGTACATGTCGCCAATGAGCAGCGAAAGGGTGACGGTGAAGGCGCCGCTCTTCGTGGGCACCCACTTCAGGTCGCCGCCATCGCCCTCCGAGCGGTAGGGCAGCAGGGTGCTATTGGCAAAGGGGTCGGTATTGGCCGACGGCGCATAGAAGAACTGGTCGCCCCAGCGGGCACCGACGCCAATCTTGAACTCTCCACCAGCGATGATGTTGCCCGTCCAGGTGTAGATGTAGGGCGCGTGCAACTTGTCGGGCTGCGTGAATCGTCCGGCGGGGTCGTTCTCCACCCATCCAATGTCGGTGGCGTTGCCACCCATCCACGGCATCGTCGACGAGGGCAGAGGCAGGTACATGCGGTAGTTGTTCTCCTCGGCGTTGGTGTCGATGACGATGGTGCGGCGGCCATACTCCGTGGTGGAGAACTCACTGACGGTGCCCGACGTGACATATTCCATCTTGTAGATGCCGGGCTGCTCAGGCTGGTTGGCGGCCATGCCATAGGCAGGATAGTCCTCGAGCGTGGTGAGGAAATAGAAGTGGCAAGGCTCCAGGTTGAGCGTCACCTCGTAGATGCCCGTACCCATCTGCCGCTGCTCCATCTTTTCGGTCTTCGTGGTCTGCGTGGCGTCGTCGGTATAGCGCAGATACATGTACGTGGGGTATTTCTCGTAGCAGGTGGCCGTGAAGTTGACGGTCGACTGTATGGGCTTGACGTACTTCTCGGCATTGTGGACAATGGCGAGCAGCTGCGCGGTGACCTGTAGGGGCTGGCCGGGGATGACCCAGCGCGAGATGATGCTGTTCAGCTCGTCGTGGGTGAACGAGGCGGAAGTGACATCACCCAGCTCGAAGTAGTCGGAGTGGTTGTCAGTCTTCTGGTTCGTGTCGTAGAAAGCCATCTTGTAGGTCACCGAGTCGGTGCTGTTGATGGGGCTGACGGCTTTCTGCCACGTAAAGGTGAGCGCCGTCTGGTTGGCGATGCCTTTGTTGAACACAATCTCCGACTGCGACACTTCCAGGTGCATCTGGTCGGGGTAGGTGTCAAGCTGGAAGTAGGTAGGCTCCTCGTTGCAGGAAGCGAGAGTTGCGGCTAAGCCGCAACCTACGGAGAAAGCGGCGAAGATATGCCTGAAGTTCTTGGTAATCATAACTATAAGAAAAGGGTTATTATCTTTATTATTCATTATTCATTTTTCATTAGGCCGCAGGCCGCCTACTCTTCTCCTTCGAGCCAGAAGGGAGCCTCCTTCAGGTTGGGATTCTTCTCGAACTCGTCGACGTAGATGGGGAACCAATAGTACTGGCGTTTCCACACGCGGGTGAAGAACTTGGTGAGCACGTGGAAGCCTTCCTTGGTGCGACCTGTGCGGTCGAGGGCGTTCATGCCGTAGCAGTCGCCACACATCTCGGGAATGTCCTCGGCAATCTTCCAGCGGCGGATGTCGTACCAGCGGTTGTTCTCGCAGCACAGCTCCACACGGCGCTCCATGCGCACCACGCGGCGCACGTCGTCCTGGGTGTTCTGTATCTGGATGTAGTCGGGGTCGTCGTCGCTAACGGCATCGAAGGTGTATTGGCGCACGCCGGCACGCTCGCGAATCATATTCACATACTTGATGGCCTCGGCGCGGCGACCACCATCATTGTAGGCCTCGTTGAGCGCCTCGGCATAGTCGAGATAGGTGAAGGCCAGACGGTAGAGGAAAGCCTGACGGGCTGTGACCTCGCCGGTCTTGTAGTTGTCGGTGACGCAGAGCGACTTGCGTGCGAGGTAGCCATTCTGAGGAGCATCGTGAGGCGAGCTGCTCTGGATGTTGTCCTTGCCGTTGTAGAGGAAGTTGTAGGGACGGTTGTCGACGGCCAGCCATGCGTTGTGGAACGACACGGCGTTGTAGAAGCGAGGCTCGCGGTGGGTGTACATGTTGAACGTGTTGCGGGCAGTGATCTCGCCCTCCTTGCCGGTGCCATACTTCCACACCGTCTGGTCGGGACGGCTCTCGACGGCGGTGGAGAATCCCTCGGCCACATAGTTCGACTTCGGGTCGGTGATGGGCAGACCGTTCTCCATGAAGAAGGCATCGACCAAGCCCTGATAGACACTGAGGCCGTTGCCACCGCCAAAGTCGCGCACAGAGACCACGCGCAGGAAAGTGCCGTGATAGTCATTGCCCTTGGTGACGGGGAAGGTGATTTCGTGGTTGCCCTCGCTCCAGCGCTTGATATGGACGTTGTAGGTCGACATGAAGGGGTCTATCTTGCCATTGGGACCCATCTCCTTGTAAAGCTCGTAGCCGGCAGCCTCAGCCTCGTCGATGCAGAGCTTGCAGGCATCGGCAGCCCTGACCCACTTCTGCTGGTCGTAGGTGGGATTGAAGATCTGCTCGCCCTTGTCGTTCTTGTATTCGGTGTACCAAGGGTTGCCGTTCACCAGCGGACTGGCGGCAAAGAGGAGCATGCGCGAACGCTGCGTCAGCGCCATGATCTTGTTGATGCGCCCATACTTCGAAGGATCCTGATAGACGGCTGGCAGGGCGTTGGCGGCTTCGAGCATCTCGCGGTCGCAGTAGTCAACCACGTCGTCGAACTTGGCCTGGCCCACGAGCAGCTCACTGATGGGGGCGTCGCTGGGGGCAATATAGCCGGGCGTGAAGGGGATGCCGCCGTAGTTCTCGGCCATGAGCCACCAGGCGTAGGCGGTGAGGAACTTCACCTCGGCCTTCATGTTGTCAATCTCGCTCTGGGGCAGGTCGTGGTCGGGCATGGCCTTCACCATATTATTAAAGATATAGCCGTGGCGGATGCCCTGCGGCATGCGTGCCCAGAGGTCGCCAGCCCACGTGCTGTTGATGGTCCACTTGCCGGTGATTTTGCCGATGCTCTCGGCCCAGTCCCACTGCTGCCAGCGCTCCGAGGGCACCATGTCGTCGGCCATCACCTCGTAGCCATCGCGTGTGAGGCTCCACTTGTCGGGGGCGTGAATGATGGTGTTGTAGATGTTGGCGAGCCAGGCGTAGACCTTGTCGCGGTTTTGGAACACCATATCGGTGGTAAGCTCAGTGTCGGGTTCTTTGTCGAGATAGTCGCTGCACGAGGTGAGGGGTGCTGTTGCGGCTAAGCCGCAACCTACGGAGAAAGCGGCGATGATATGCTTGATGTTCTTGGTAATCATAACTGTCAACTATTAACTATCAACTATTAACTATCAACTAAAAATTCAGGTCGAGTCCCACCATAATCGAGCGGTTCAGGGGGTACTGTAGTCCGTTGCTGGTGCCTAATTCGGGGTCCCAAAGCTTGAAGGGGGTGAGGCAGAAGAGGTTGTTGCCACTGACGAAGACGCGGCAGCTCTTGCCATAGATAGGCTCGAGCCAAGCCTTGGGCAGCGTGTAGCCCAGTTCGATGGTCTTGCAGCGCAGGAAGCTCATGTTCTTCTTCCACCATGTGGAGCCACGGTAGTTGTTCTGGTTGGGGCCGTAGCTCAGGCGAGGCCAGAACACATCTTGCGAGGGGTTCTGCTCCGTCCAGCGGTCGTCGATAAACTTGGCGTAGGCGTTGCCTTCGGTGGTGGTGCCGCCGCCGGGCATGAAGTAGGGCTGTCCGCCGATGATGCGATAGACATCGCCGACGCCCTGGAAGAAGAAGTTCAGGTCGAAGGCCTTGTAGTTGACGACGCCTCCGAAGCCATAGACGATGCGGGGATCGACGGTGCCGCCGATGAAGCCCTCGTCCTCCTCGGTGATGATGCCGTCGTCGTTGCGGTCGACATACTTGATGTCGCCGGGGCGCAGGGCCGTGGCACCCACCTGCTGCAGGGGTATGCCGGCCTTCAACGTGCCGTCGGCATTGAAGTCGTCGGCGGTGAACAGGCGGTCGGCGGTGAGGCCGAAAAGCTCGCCCCACGAGCGGCCCGTCTGTGCGCGGTGCGTGCCCAGCTTCGATGCCGGCTCGTCGAACTCCGTCACCTTGTTCTTGGCGTAGGTGAAGTTGGCGTAGGCCGAGGTGAACCAGTCTTTATTCCACTGCTTGTGGAAGTTGAGCGTGAACTCCACGCCGTGGTTCTCCATCTTGCCATAGTTGGCGAAGGGCAGCTTCTCGGCGGGAATACCGCTCTGCGTGGGCATGCTGTTGCGACGCATGAAGATGTCGCTGCGGTTCTCCTTGAAGATGTCGAAGTTGAAGTCGATCATGCCAAAGAGACCCAGCTCCACGCCGAAGTTCTTCTTCAGCACCGTCTCCCAGGTGAGGCCCTCCACACCATATTCGCCCTCGTTGATGCCGCCGTAGGTGCGCTGTCCGTTGGTGCCCCAGGTGTAGGCGTTGTCGTAGGTGTCAATCTTGGTGAGGTAGGCGAAACGGCGGTTGCTGCCGATGTTGTCGTCGCCAGCCAGACCGATGCTGGCGCGGAACTTGATCTTGTCGAAGGTGCTCTTCAGGGGCTGCATGAAAGGCTCCTCGCTGAGCAGCCATCCCAAGGCGAACGAGGGGAAGAAGCCGAAGCGCTTGCCCTTGGCGAAGTTCTCGGAACCGTTGTAGCCGAAGTTGAACTCGGCCACGTAGCGGTCGTCGTAGGTGCCCGAGAGGCGACCGGCGATGCCCTGCTTGCGGTAGTCCTGGATGTCGCCGTCGTCGTAGGCCTGCTGGTTGTAGAGGAACAGGGCGTCGACATCGAGCTTGCCGAAGCGGCGGTTGTACATCAGGTCGGCCTCAAGATAGATATTGGTGTTGCCATAGCCGCCGTTGGTGTAGCTGCCCATCGACTCGTCGCCAGTCTGGAACTGCGTGTAGACCAGGTTGCCCTCGTCGTCGCGACCCGTGGCGGGGAACACGGTGCCCACGTTGGCCGTGCGGCCGCGCTCGCTCTCGTTCCAGCGGTCGAAGCTGAAGAGCACCTTCGCCTTCAGGCCCTTGGTCAGCTGGCGCAAGTCTTGCTCCACGCTGAAGAGGGTCTGAATCTTCGACGAGGTGCGGAAGGCATAGCCGCCCTGCGTGACATCGCGCCAGGGGTTCACACGGTTGGAGATGAGGGGGATGGCCCCGTCGCTATAGCGGGCAGGATGCACGAAGGGCAGCGTCTTGAAGGCGTTGTCGAAGGCCACGTTGGTGTCGACGCGCTGCTTCTTGAAACGGTTCAGATAGCCGCCGATGTTCACACGCAGCATAGTGGTCTTCGTCACATCCATGTCGATATTGGTGCGCAGGTTGAACTGCTGGTTGTTGGTGGCGTTGTCAACGATGAGGCTCTTGTCCTGCTCCAGGATGCCACCCTCCTGGAAGTAGCTGGCCACGATGCTGTAGCGCAGGAAGTCGCTACCGCCGCTCACGTCGAGGTTGGCACGCGTGGTGTGGGCGTAGTCCTTGGTGATGGCGTCCACCCAGTTCACGTCGGGATAGAGGTCGGGGTCGTAGCCCGAGGCGGTGCGGTTGATGGCCTCCTGCGTGAAAGGCTGCGACTTGCCGTCGCTGGCAGCCAACTCGTTGAGCAGGCTCATATACTGCGAAGCGTTGAGGAACTCGGGAAACATGGTGGGCTCGCTGATGGCGTGCTCCACATGGAAGCGCACCTGCGGCGCACCAATCTTGCCGCGCTTTGTGGTGATGACGATGACACCGTTGGCACCGCGCACGCCATACATGGCCTGGGCCGAAGCATCCTTCAGGATGGAGAACGACTCCACCTCGGCGATGTCGACATTGTTCAGGTCGCGGGCCACACCGTCGATGAGCACCAGCGGCGCATTGCTGCCGTGGAACGTCGACATGCCTCGAATCCAGAAGTCGGAGTCGTCGTAGCCCGGCTCGCCAGAGCGCTGGATGCCGATGACGCCGCTGAGCTTACCAGCCAAGTTATTAGATATGGTACGCGTAGTACCAAACTGCAGCTCGGCGGGCTTGATGGTCTCGATGGAGCCGATGATTGAGGCTTTCTTCTGCGAGCTGTAGCCCGTCACCACCACCTCGTTCATCTCGTTGGCTTCCTCCTCCATCTGCACCTGTAGAATCTTTGCACCGTTCACCTTCACCTGCTTCTTCTTGAAACCCATATAGGTGAACTCCAGCATGGTGTTGCTCTTCGTGGGAGCCAAAATCTTAAACATACCATCGGCATCGGTGATGGCCATGGTCGAGGTGCCCACCACGCTGACGGTGACGCCAATGAGCGGTTGCTTGTCCTGGTCGGTCACCAAGCCTGTCACTTGTCCTTGCGCTTGCTCCACGGCGGCGCTGGCGGGCATGAGTGGCGCAGCGGCAAACAGCAACGTGGCCGACCCCAGCATCAGCAGGGCAGCGGGCATCGCCGTTTGGCAGCATTTCAATATTCGTTCTTTAGTCATAAAAAAAGTAATTAGTTAGAAATATTGGTGCAAAGTTACGCACAATCTGCGGCTCACGCACGTAAAAAAAGGAATGTATTACCGCATATCGGGCAATACATTCCACAAGTCAGCTGAGCATCAGCGCATTGCATCTACCGCCCTCATCGCATTGTATAATGGATTTATTTCAAGAACCCTGCGGTGCGTTCGGGCGAGAAGAGTTCCCACAGCGAGGCGGTGGTCCATCCGGGGGCAAAAATGTCGTTGTAGAATCCCTTGCCGTTCTTGCCATAGTCCCACTGCGTGTGCTGCACCACCTCGGGGTTGAAGCCCGGCACGCCAATGCCGCAGAGACGGTCGGACGTAGGCAACAGCTGGGTGAGCGACGAGAAGATGACGTCGTAAATCTGCGCAAAGCGGGCTTTGGTCGTTTGGGAGATTGGTCGTTTGGTCGTTTGGGAGATTGGTCGTTTGGTCGTTTGGGAGATTGGTCGTTTGGTCGTTTGGGAGATTGGTCGTTTGGTCGTTTGGGGGGTTGGCAGCTCCGAGAGCCATTTCACGATATGGGGCAGTTCAAAGACGAAGACGTCGACGTGGTTGTTCTCCACCGACACGTTGCTCCACCCACGGCTCTTGAAGCCCATGTCGCCCAGCATCTGTCCCTGCGCGAAGGGCACATCCCACAGGTAGTACCACGACAGGGCGAAGAAGGCCGCCTGCTGGCAGAGGTCGATGCAGTGCTGGCGCTCCTGGCCTTTGGTGACCATGGCCAGATAGTAGGTGGCGGTGACGGCACTGATGGCGGCCTCCTTGTCCTCGCAGTTGGCGTCGAGGGTCGACGAGAAGTAGTCGCTCTTCGAGATGATCTCGCGCTCCAGGTAGTCCACCGTGCGCTTGGCGGCCTGCAGGTAGCGCTTGTCGCCGAAATACTTATAGCCCATGACGAGCGTGGAGGTGGCCGACGGGGTGCTGCCGCCCGAGGCATCGATGTCGCTGTGGTCGTCGCGGTATTTGCGGGGATAGTGGCCGTCGGCCTTCAGCAGCGTCACCATGTTGTCGAGCAGCGTGCGCATCTTCTGCTCCCACTCCGGGTGCTTGCGCCCGTGCTGCTTCTCATAGCGCAGGTAGTGGAGCACGGCATAGACGGCCTCCGACTGCTGGCGGATGCTGTGCACGCAGTCGGCATCGGCGGGGATTCCCTGGCGGATGTGCATATCCTCCTTGAAATAGCCCTTGGCCGTGAAGCCATGCTGCAGCCAACTGTCGAAGATGGCATTGCCCATCCTCACCAGCTCGGCGTCGCCATGCTGCTCGCCATACTCCAAGGCGTTGAAGCCATTCAGCAGCACACGGCCACAGAAGCCCAGCTGAACATGGTCGACGGGCTTGCAGTCGTCGATGCGCAAGCCGTGGCCAGAGTGGTATTTCAGCGCATAATCGTCGACGTAGGCCTTGCGGAAATAGTTGGTCATCTGCGCCTTGGCCTCCTGTGGCGTGAAGCGGGGCTGCAGGGGCTGGGGGTTCAGGCGCTCCATGCAGTGCAGCCAGGTGCGAGCCACAAACTCGCCGTAGTCGCTCACCTGGTCTTCGCGGATAATCCATGCTATCTCCATCTTTTCACCCTTGCGTAGCTTGGCGAAGGCGGTGATGGGGTCTACGAGCGTCAGCTTGCGGATGTAGCGGCGGGGCGACTCCACATAGGGATAGCCAAAGGTGAGCGAGGCACGCCCGGTGGCATTGTCGAAGCCCATATAGCCCAGCGACGTGGCGCCGCCGAGTATCACCTCGCCCTCCTGATGGGTGGTGAGCGCGTCGTGTAGGGAGGCGAGGGTCGAGAACTGGCGCAGCACGCTGAGCGAATGGCCCGAAGCGGCATCGTAGACACCCGTCAGGGGCGACGAGAGGCGGTCTTCGCGCACATTCCAGCTCTTAGACGTGTGGAACGAGGGTGCCTCGCGGGGCGAGCGCAGGTTCTTGTGATACCAGAAGCCGGGCAGGTAGAAGTCGCAATCGTCCACCTTATAGTCGGTGGTCACTTGTGCGCCGAAATTAAAATAGATGTCCTTCTCGGCTGTCAGCGTGACGACGAGCCGCACATCGTCGCCGTCGGCCACCTGTTGCTGGCGGATGGTCAGTGGCAGCGCCTCGGAGGCCATCAGCATGCCATTGGGCTGGGCGGTGAGCGGCCAAGTGCGGCTGTCGTTGCCCGGCTGTTTAAGACTGATGTGGCAGTTCACGTTGACGGCTGCAACGGCAGGGCACGCCAATGCCAAGAGCAGCGCAGCAAGGATGGTTCGGGTCTTTTTCATCTTATAAAAACGTTTGGATATTTCTTTGCAAAATTACACCTTTTCGCCCACTTGCAGTCCTTTTTTATCTTTTGTATAACGGCTATCCCCCACCCCGCCGCTTATATCCATTGACATTCAGTGCTTTGCACAAAAGCTCAATCCTCATTTGTATAAAACAATTCAAGGCTGGCAGGGCGCAAGGAGGGCTTGCCGCTGGTTGGGTGCAGCGCGTATTTGCGCCGGGATATCCGTAGGGACAGACACAAGGTCTGTCCCTACGACGGACGAATCGAACTAACTTCGTATGTCGCAAGATATTGCCGTAAATTAAGGCGCAGCTCTTCTCCGCTATTCAAAAGAGGGGAAGGGCTGCGGCCACGCCAAAGAACTATTCGGTTCTGCTAAGTATGATTTTCACAAGTTCCACCACATCGGCAATAGTTATGCCCTCGTCGCCATTCACGTTGGCTGCATCTAAGTTGTAGCCTGTTGCGTCCTTGCCAAGGATGATGTCCACGAGTGCCAGCACGTCGTCGATGTCCAATTTATCATCACCGTTCACATTGCCTTTCTCCACCTCGGGCTCCTCTGGGAAGGCGATGGTGTAGGCTGCGGTTGAGGCTAAATTGCATTCTTCACCTTCGCTATAGTAGGAGGCAAAGGCGAAATACTGCCAGCCATCGCTAACGTTGGTCATGTCGAATTGCATCGTTGTGGTCGCGCCAGGTTCCAAGGTCAGGTGCTGACTGATGCCCTGCGCATTCGAGCCGTAACCGTCTGAGGTGTGCTTGTACAACTCCATTGAGACGTCCTCGTCGTAGGTTGTCGCGCCATTGTTAGTGATGGTGAGCAATACGCTGAACTTGTCGCTGGCGATGACTCCTCCATCGGTATTGAGGACATCTATTGAGGCGCTCAGGTTGGCAGCGGGCATCGGGTTGATGGTGATGGTGCGGGTGGCAATGGGATCGCTTCCATCCCTGCTCCACGACCAGGTGAGGGTGTAGGTGCCAGCGCTATTGAACAGGTAGCTGTAGGGAATAGTACCCGTCTCTCCCGGTTCCAAGCCCACATAGCCAGCAGCGGCAAATTTGCCGTCGACGAGCATATAAAGCAACTCGTTGCTCGACTGGCCATTGTTGGTCATATTGACTTCTATGTTGACGGGGCGACCATTGTGCATGGTGCCTGTAAAGGTGATGTTGTTGATGTTATAATCGCGTGTGCCAGCGGTGCCATAGCCTGTTGCGGTGCACTGGTTGCCGTCGATGGTCACCTCGATATAGTTGCGGTCGGCACCAACGCAAGGACGCCAGTTGTTTTGTTTAAACTCGCTGTACATGGGCATGATGCGGTAGGTGCCGGAAGTCTTGCCCGCGCCAAACGACAGCTCATAGTTGGGTAGGTAGGTGTAGTGGCCGGGGGAAAGGCCTTGAGTACCAACGCTGATTAGATTATCGATGAGGATCTCTCCATCAGCATCAAAGAGCCCCCAACCAAAGCTTGCGTCAATAACTTCGGGGGTGTTGTTTTGGAACTTGCCCAAAACAATGGCATCGAACGATTCGTTCGTGCTTGTACGCGTGCTAGTGCAACTGTTGAGCGCGACATCGAAGGCCGAGAGTTCAAAGATGGAGCTGCCGCCTTTGTCGGGTTGGAATCCCACGACGGCCTCCTGTTCCATGATGTAACCATAGGCACCGCTGGCGCTACCCGTACCCTGTGCATCGGGGTTGAGCACGTTGAGCAGGAAGTAACCGTTGCTTTTCCCATTCCAGCCCCAGTTGATGTGGAACATGCCGTTGCCGTCATAACCGTCGCAGATGAAGGCGTGGCCTCCAGTGTACTTGCTGGCACTGTAAATGACAGGGCGCCCAACAACCAGCTCGCTGTAGAGGAGGTCGGCCCAGTCCTGCGCGCTGTAGTTGGTGCGGCTCACCAAGTGAGCGCTGGCATCGTAGTCGAAATAGGTGGCTGCAGCGGAAGATATGCTGCCACTGGAGGCCCCCGATGAACTTCCATAGAAATCCATCTTCAAGGATTGGGCGCAATAGAGGCTGAGCGTGGCTACGGCCTTGGCTCCATCGCTCTCGATGTCGCTCGTCTCGTAGTTGTTCTGCATGGCATCCCAGTCGAAAACGACCTCATCCGTCAGCTCGGGCATGTAGATTTGCAGATAATTGCTGGTGTAGGCCGCAATAGGCCGAGTGGGTTGGGCAGGCCATTTCCAGTAATACATCACCTGGGCAAGGGCTGTAGCTACACAGCCCACAACAGCTCGACGACCCGAAGAAACTTCGGGGAACTGGGTGTTGAAGGGTTCGTTTTGCGACCATTCAGACTTGACCAACGGTTTGATGGCGCGGCCCATGCTGAGTTGCGGTGCGGGCTTGGCCCCCTGCTCCAAAGCGGTGAGCTGGGCAGCATACCCATTGAGCATCACCTGCATGGCCTCGGGCACGTCCTGGTTGTCAAAAGTGCCATTGTCGCTGTAGCCCAGCACGGCAGGTGCACGGTCGTCGCCAGCCACGATGACATAACCGCCCCGGTCGGCGTTAAACACATAGTAGGCGGCCTTCTCGTTGTTGGCGGCAGCCGTCATGGGAGCCTTGTGCACTTTTTTCAGCGTGGTTGACTGCATGGAGCGGTCAGACATGAATTTCTCGGCAATTCTGCGAGCCTGACGCTCGCCCACGGGCCCTGCCCATACCGTTGTGATGGCCAGCAGGCACATCACCATCAAGATGTTTCTCCTGTTTCTCATTATTATTATAAGGTGTTAGTGTAATACTTTTCTATGTCTGGATGTTGCATGATACATTCAAAGGCCCTGCAAAGGTAGCAATAAAAAACGAAAACAGCGCTTTTTCTGCCAGTTTTTTATCCCTCGCGTTGATAGGCACAAAAAAACGAGCTGCATCTCGGCAACTCGCGGTTGCCTGTGGAGGTAGCCGCTTTTTATAAGCCCCAACAATAGAGAAGCGTTAAATGATGGCCACAAACAGAAAAAAAATAGACTTATAGGTTGCGTGTCGTGGTTTTATCGTTCCACGTCGTGGAAAAACTTTATTGATAATCCGTAATCATCCGATAGCGCAGGCCGCCTATCGGGTACATGCGGATAATCATATATTATAATTAAAATTTGTTAAGGCGTAAGGTGCCTCAACACGGCCGATGACCCTCAAAACTCGCTTGTTTTCCACAAAAAAATAATTGGCCGAAAATTTGCGAGTTTTGAGAGGTTTTGGCAAACCTTTGGCTTTCAGGCGTATAGGCTCGATTTGGCGATAAAAACTCATGGTTGGCTTAAAAAAGTCAACGCCGAAAAAAAATTTGGCGTTGCCTTTTTCTTTTTTGGCGTTCTCGCAGAAACGAAAAATGGCCTAAAAATCGGCTAAAATCCCGCACAAAACTATAGTGATTGTGCAAAAATCGTGTCAGAAATCGATTTTCCCTCTTCGTTCGACTTGCTCAAACAGCCAAAAATGTGCGCTGTTTCATCCTAGAATGGAAAAAAATTTTGTAAGAATTTAGAAATTCCCATTTCACATCCTTTTGCACTTTTTATCTATTGTTCAGCTCAGTTTGCTGGGGAGCGTGAGGTAGCCGATGGCGAACTCCTATATTACGAACATGAAATTTATGTTTCGCTCGTTGGGGCCAGCGTGGTGAACTGAGTAGTTGCAAATATGCTGCGTTATAAAGGATTTTATTATATGATTATCCGCAAAGAACTGAAACAAAAAAAGAGGGGCTTACTTTGCTGTAAGTTCCTCTTCATTTAGCGCCTTCTTGGTAGCGGGAGCCGGGATTGAACCGGCGACCTCATGATTATGAATTATAAAAAGTGCAATTCAACAAAATTTAACAAAATAGATTTGGTTGATTATTAGATATTTACTAATTTTGCGCAATCAAACACAATCGGATAAAACCCTCTAAAATCGAGAGTGAACTTTCACATAACTTTCACTACTTTCACCCCAAAAAGCCGATAAACAGGGGGTTTTCGAGCGCGTAAATGGGCAACAACTTTCACCGAATTCAACAAATATACTAAATATTACGTTAATATGCAGAAATTCGCGGCAAAAGTAGGCAACTGCTCGGTCAGCCTAGGGCTGGACAGGCGGAAGATGTACCCTGACGGGTATCGGTTAAGTATGAAGTATGTCATCGGTGGAAGAACGCTCTACTACGCGCTGAGCTGGCGAGCTTCCGAGGAGGAGTTTGAAAGGGTAAGCGCGACCAGCAGGACGAGAGGTAAGATGTCGAAAAACAAGGCATCGGATGCCAACCTGTGCGAAGAGTGGAGCAGCACCTTCACGTCCTACAAAGAACGGCTGGAGCAGCTTGCCAAGGTCACAACGCTGACCCTTGACGTTATACGCGCAAGCCTGACGGGAACAAGCACAGAAAACTCGTTCTTGAAGGTGTGGCGCGATGTAATTAGGGGCAGGGGGCATGGGACGGCGGCAAGCTACGAGATTGCCATGAAGTCGTTCATGCGTTCTACCGGGTTCTCCGATGCTGACGGATTCAATGTGACTAAAGACACAATGCACAAATGGGTGCAGCGACTGACGGACGAAGGAAAGGCAAAAGCGACCATAGGAATATACCTGCGCTCTTGCCGGGTGGTGGTGAACGAATGCATAAGAAAGGGGTACATACTACAAAACGCATACCCGTTTGGTGAGCGTGACATCTCAAAGGTAAGCATACCACGAGGGAGGAGCAGGAAAAAGGAATGTCTGAGCGTGGAGCAGTGGACGCAGCTGTACGACATCTTCACAAAAAAGAATTATCCTGACCAATGGACTGAGGAATACAGAAAAGACACGCATACATATTTGGGGATTTTTCTTTTTCTGTACTTGGGGAACGGACTAAACATGGCAGACCTAGCGCGCCTGAGGTACAACAGGCACTACACACAGAGCAAAAAGAAGGCCTTGCAGTTTTTTCGACAAAAGACGAAAGACAGAACCGACAATGACAGTGAAGTTGTAATACCGATAACAAACCACCTGAAGGCTATAATGGACGCTCTGGCGGCAGATTATGAGGCCGATGGACTAGTGTTCCCGTTCCTGATTCAAGATGCCACCACGGCCGCTGAAATAGCCCGCAGGGTGCAGCAGGAAAACCAAAACTGCAAGAAGCATATCCGCAAGCTGGCTACTGCCCTGGGGTGGAGTGAGCAGCCTTCACCAACATGGTGCAGACACTCCTTTGCCACAAATCTGCAGCAGCAGGGAGTGCCGATGAAATATATAAGCGACGCGATGGGGCACTCTACGGGGGGCAGCGTGACGATGGGCTACATAAACGACTACCCGATTAGGAAACAAATGGAATATAACAACAAACTCCTAAAACTGCAATCGGATGAAGATTCTGTAGCCGAATTAGTGGCTGGCATGTCAGACGATCAAAAGGAATTGTTGAAAAAGATGCTGTTGAAAAAATAGGTGATTATGGAAAAGACAAATAAATATCTGATGGATTTGCAACGAGCCATCAATTATTACCAGAATTCCCTCGAACATGGTAAGGAATGGGTAGAAAAAGATGGAGATGAAATGAGGGTAGAGGCTACAGAAAGTCTAATTCCTCGTCCATTGATTTATGGGTACACTCTAATGGGGGAGTTTGTGCTGGACGAGATATGTCATGCAGGTAAAGCCAATATCCCGTTTTTTCTGGAAAGACTTAAGGATAAAGGTGTGCTATGGATAATGGATAAGACCACACTCCTTTACAACACCAAACCGTCTATGGGTGGAAAGTATGGCGAAGAGCTTGAGAAACTGCACGAAAGAATAAACGAGATGGCTGGAGTGCTCTTTGCCACGATTAGGCGTGCAGAAAATATAGCAAAGGCTAAGAAGAGCATACTCGACGAAGAAGAACACGACATAGAGCAGATGCGGGCGTTCTTCAACGACAAGTTCAACGGGCGTGAGCGGCAGGAAATAGACCATTTCCAATTCGATTTCCTGCCAGCATGGAGGTCAAGAAGAACCCTGACAAAAAAGGACTACGCGCGCATAGCGTACATGATTCATATAAATATGCTCTGGACTACGGCGCAAGTGAGGCATTTGTCGTTTAAGGATTTTTACAAGTGTTTTTGTAGCGTAGCAGGATGTGAATATAGTACAGAGTACAAGCCTAACAAGCTAAGAAACGACCTGGGGGACATACCCGACACATTCTATTTCCTTAAAAACAGGTAAATCCCCCAAAATCCCCTACAACAATCCCCCACAACAAATGTAAGTCGTTCATTTTGAGCGACTTATTTCTTTTTTGAAATCTTTTTCAATCCCTTTTTGGAAATCCCAAGCAATTTGTTTATAAATTTGCAAAGTCAAACATCGGATAACGCGCCGACAGGATGACCGACCCCAAGCGACCGAGAGCGTTAACGGCAAAAGCGGAGGGGGACAAAAGAATATGAATATACAAGAAATGAGCGGGAATACCATTCTCATGCTTACCGCCAACCAGCTGCGAGAGTTCGCGGAGTCATTAATAATTGAGGCTTCCAGCAAACTGACGCGACATGAAGAACCGACGTACACCCCTGCAGAGTTCGCCGCACGGCACAGGGTGGACAAGTCTACACTTTGGCGATGGTGCCAACAGGGAAAACTAAAGCCGACCAAAGTTGGCAGGAAAGTGGTATACAAAGATTCGGACTTGAAGATGAAGGAGGGCTAAGACTATGGTACAAAAAGAAATGGCAGCAGCAGAAGCCACCGCCAGCTCAAACGACAGCCCAAAGGTAAGCATTTTTCCCCAAGCTGCAAAAAGTGTGCAGGAAAAAGTAATTCCTTCCCTGCCAAATTCAGACGAGGAAATTCAAGACAGTGTAGATGGTGCGATGAAAGATTTTGAACTTGAGTCGCAGCGCACTGTTGTGGACATGTTTAGGGTGATGCCCGCAAATGTGGCCATCCGTGAAGCTATGGAAGCCCCAGACCCAAGACCTCTTTTTCTCAACATCTGGTACGAAGGGCAAATATGTTGTCTCTATGCGAAGAGCGGCAACGGAAAGAGTATTGAGGCTGTCCAGGCGGGGATAAGTGTGGCAAGTTACAAACCTGTTATATACCTTGACCTGGAGTTGTCCCAAAAGCAATTCCAGCGGCGTTATAGCGAGGATGGAGTGGCATACACATTCCCCGACAAATTTCTAAGGGCAGATTACTCGCCCGACTATCACGGAGACAAAGATTTGATAGAGGGCATTGAAAACATGTGCCTAACTCTGGACGTAGATACTGTAATTATCGACAACTTGTCATGGCTGGTAGCCAATGGTGAGAAGGCCGAAGACGCTGGCAGGCTGATGAGAAAATTGATGTTCTTAAAATTAAAGTACGGCTGGAGCATCTTAATTGTGGCTCATACCCCAAAAAAGGACGACAAGTTACCCATATCTGATGATGACATCGCGGGCAGCAAAGTTATTTTCAACTTTATTGATTCCGCTTTTGCCATCGGTAAATCAATCAGGGGGGAAGAGTTTCGCTACATCAAGGAGATGAAGACCCGCGAGGACAAAATACATCACGGGGTTTCAAACGTTATTGTCACGCGCCTGGACAAGGTGAATGGCTTGACACAGCATGTTTTTGTGTGCTACTCGGACGAAAATACCGAACTCGGCATTGAGAATGACAAACCTTCAGGATTGAGAAGTTTGAAAGAAATGTTTTCTTTTGTCGAATCCCCCATGCGCTACACTGAAATATGGCAACACCTGTGCCAAACCGTCAAAAAAAGCAACGGAAAGTTTATTGGAGAGAGAACAGCAAAAGATTATATAGCGAAAGCTCACAAAGCTCAAGTGCTGTCCGTCAATGAAGATGACAAATACTATTTGGCAGGGAATGGTGAAGAGGTGCAAAGTTGGTGAAATTGCACCTCGTGTTGGTAGTGCAGAAGTGCAAGTGCAATATATTATATATATTGCTTGCATTTTGCACCAACACTTAGCACCTGTACACCGCGATTTTAGTTTTGCACCAAAAATGAAATATGAAAAGAAACATCTTTAATCAGCAAATATCAGCATGGACAACAACATGCCGAAATGACAACACCCGTCGTGTCGTTCCGCTCTGCGAATTTCTCAATTGGGGCAACACCTATTATTTTAATCAGATTATACGTCTGCGACAGATATACAATGAAGCAATGCGGGTTTATCCTGCCGACCCCGCGAGGAGTGAACAACTCTTCGCCCTCTACAAGGCGGAGAAAAGGGGTCTCGGTCTGTGTACCCCCGGAGGACTCTTCGCACACGGGGGCACAGGCAATGACCTCATGCAGCATTCCAACATCATGCAGATAGATATTGATTCCACCAAGCCGACGGAACGCGCAAGTAAGATGCAGGAACTTGGCTACACACCCAATTTTCATGTGAAGGACTGGGAATTAGTTAAGCGGATTCTTTCCAAGTTCCCTTTTGTTAGCTATTGTTCCCTTTCCGTCTCAGGGCATGGAATATTCGCGCTTGTTCCCATCGCAGACTACACAAAACATGAAGCCTATTGGCATATTCTGCAGAAAGTACTGTTTAAGCGTTTTGGACTCTCTCTTGACGAGAAGGCGAAGGGCGTGGCACATCCGCGTTTCGTCAGCATGGACGAGAATGCTTTCGTAAACACCGATGCCCAGATTTTTGATTTTGCTGTGCCAGCGCAACAACATATAGCCCCAACGCAGCAACGACCGCCCCAACGCCATGCACTCGTACCACAAACCCCCGATGCCGAGACGGTTGCCATGTTCGTGGACTACATTGAAGCTCACCGAATTGACATCACGGCCAATTACGGTGGTTCTGCGGGCAGATCGGGCAAGGGATGGGCAGACATACCACCAGCTTTGTATTCTGTCTTTGGCGAGGCCGGTGAAGACTTCTACCATAGAGTCTCGCAGTTCCATCCCGAATACTCCACCAACGCGACAGCAAAAAAATGGAATCAGAACAAGCACCGCAGCCAGATAGGTGTCGCCACGTTCTTCATGATATGCAAAGACTACGGGGTCACATGGGACAAGGTGCGACAATACCACGGCATAGGTCGCACACAAGTGGAACGAACACCGCCCCCCCGGCCATCCACGCCCACGGCTACTCCTTCACCATCGCCTACGCCAGCACCATCGGCAGCATCGGCCACCACGGCAGCCGAGCCACGCATTCGGTATTCAAGCATCCTGCCCTCCCCCTCCGAGGATGTGTTCACGATGATGACCGACGAGGAATTCAGCAACATTCTTTCCCCTGAAGCCGTGGCAGCATGGCAAGCGGAACACCCCGTAGCACCCTTCTGATTCATAAAAATTCAGTCACAAAAAAATGAATTGTATAGACTGCGAAAACATGTGGTGTCGTGAGTACTACCCAAAGAAAGAGCTTTGGACGGGTTTCTGCCACCGTCTGCGGCAAAGCGTAGCTGGTAGCGACAAGTGTCACGACGTGTCCGAAGAGAAAGCCCCCTCAAACGCCCAGGAACGCACCAAACAGCGGAGGCGGGCAACCATCAAGCCCCGCCGAGGAAAAGCCGCTACAGGGCGTTAAATGACGTTTCCACCGCCCAACCGCCCGTCACTCCCCTGCCGTCCTTACGCGATGGTAGGGGGGTGTTGCCTTCCATTCGCAATATCTTAGCGTAAAGAGAGAAGGGCAGCACCACCGCCGCCCTTCTTTTATTACGACTCAAACAATTCTATCAGCCGCCTCACTTGGTTGCCTCGCCACACGCCGCCCTTCGATGTCACAAAGCCCCCATCGTTCAGATGAGCGGCAATAGCTGTATACCCCATGCCAGCACCCAGGCAGAGTCTCACAACGCACATTGCACGCACATTGCGCTCGTCACACCTTGCAGCCGCCCGCCGAGCCTCCAACGATTTCGCCCTGCACTCATCGCCGAACTTGTGAGAGTTCATGTGTGTTTTTTCCCATGCTTCCTTCTCATACCTGCTGGCCAGCGCGTCCTTCGTCCGCTGACTAATCAATTCACGCTCCTGTTGAGCGAGGCCACAGAAAACCGCCAAAGTCATCGTGTTAAATTGCGGCAAATCGGTGGCCACAAACCGCACCCCGGCATCCTTCAGTGCAAAGACGAACGACACTTTTCTGGACAGCCTATCTAGCTTGGCTATGAGCAATGTCGCACCTGTCCGCTTGCATTCGTCCAGCGCAGCCTTCAACTGCGGACGGTGGTCGTTCTTTCCACTCTCTTTCTCCTCGTACGATGACCGCACCATGCCACCGTTAGAATGGATGTAGTTCGCTATCATGGCGCGTTGAGCTTCTAAGCCCAAGTTTTGGCGTTTTGTGCTCACGCGGTAGTATGCAATGTAAGTTTCCATATTGTTGTTTGGTTTGGTTTTCACTGCAAAGGTACGACAAAAAACATTTGTAGAACGTTCGTATTACAACCGTTTTACAACAAAACGACAAAGAATAGAAAAAAGATTCTACCATCAAATATTTACCTAAACAGCTGGATTACAAGTCGTTAAGCATCACGATATGGGGGTAGCCCCCCCTTACAAAGGCTAAAGATTCACTGTGACCCCTTCTCGGAATTTTTTATTTTTTTTGTACCTTTGCACAAAAAATTAACCATTCAAATAAATGCAACATGTTGAGCGAATTAGAGATGAAAACAATCGCGATGAACATCATTAAGTTCGCACGCGAGGATGACAAGCTGATAGAGAAGATTGTAAAGGCGGTAGAGAAACAACGCAGCAAGCAGCCTCGGCTTGTCACGGCAAAGACGGCGGCATCGATGCTCGGCATCTCCACATGGACATTGTACCGACTGAAGACCTACCCCAACGGAGAGCCTATCTTCACAACTATCAAGAGCGGAAGCAGCAGGTCAAGCACCCTGAAATACGATGCTTCCAAGCTGGTGCAGGAATACGAGGCATACCTCGCGTGGAAGCGAGGCGCAAGGAAATAGGTCGCGTCATACACAAGTAGCCCCTGGAATTATTTTTTCGGGTTGAATAATTTTTTCGAAAATTTTCTTGTTTCTTTACAAAATAGTTATTATCTTTGCAAAAAATTCAGGATAACATGAAAATACCATCATCTATCATTGTCCCACAAGAGCGTGAGCAGCATCTGGGCGTGCTTCGGCTGGGCATCAAGGCCATTCAGGCCGCTGTGCTGGCTCTTCGCTCCATCAGCGATTTCAACGTGCCCCACAGCGCAGACCCCGCAGCGTGGCAAGCGGCCCTCGACCAAGCCACCGAGAGGCGTGAAGCTGCCCGCCGTGCCGTCAATGAAAGCCTCGTCCTCACGGGCGAACAGAAGGCCGAGAGCCTGAAGGGA
>CADASP010000007.1 GCA_902790625.1 uncultured Prevotellaceae bacterium
GGGTCCCACCTCTTCCCATTCCGAACAGAGAAGTTAAGCCCGTCTGCGCCGATGGTACTGCAATGCAATGCGGGAGAGTAGGAGGCCGCCTCCTTTTGATGGAGACTGTAGCCCAATGCGGGTTGCGGTCTCCTTTTTTTGTGCGCGTTCGTCTCGCGCCGCCCGGATATATCGGATTCTCCAGAATCTCCGACATTCCCTGATTCTCTGGGCTTCATTTTCATGTTTACTTTTATGCTATTCTTGTTATATGTATACAATGGTGCCAGGACGGCCTTTTCCAGCGCATCAAGAAGAGCGTGCGTGTTGCCATTGCAAATGCCACTTATCTCGCGATAGGCAGAGAGGAAACGGAATGGAAACTGTCGTGAGCGTATCACCTCGCGCTCGTCGCTAAGCCGATGGGCCACATCTTCAATGGCATTTCCTGAGACACCGCAAGTGAGGAAATTGCGAAGATTGCGGAGCATAGCCAAGTAGCCCAGTTTCCCGCTGCCGACAAGTTCTTCCCATCGGGCAGCGAAAGCCTCCTTCTTTGCTTCAGCAGGCGCGAACTCCTGCTGCCCAAGTGCTGACAATTCTGTCTCCCACGTATAAGGTGTCTCCAGCGTCTTGTTCGTAATTTTGTCGAACAACAGCTGCTGAGCCTCGTCCTTTGCTTTGGGATGAACGATGAACAATGCATCGCGCAGCTTGACATCCAGATTGCTGCGGTCGTATTTAGAAACTGATACTCGTCGAAGTTGCCAGAACGCCTTCTGCAGCCCCACCTGTATCTGATGAGAGAGCTTGGCGGGCTTCTTCGCTGGGGCGTTCCCCCTTGCGGCAGAGGCATTCTTAGAAGTGTAACCATCAACCTTACAATCTAACATCTATCATTTGCCGCCTTCATTATGTGGCGTTGCAACTCGCCGTGTTCCACGCCTCACTCCCCTTTCTCAATGCCGCCAACAGGGCTCCAAGCTCTAGGTCGGGACCTTTGATGTGAACGTCGTACATATAGCAATATGCACTATGCCATTTGATGGGAACATTTCTGAAGCCATTCTTTATGTAGAATATCTTCCGGTGGACACAAGCGGATAGTTGTTCGTTGTCGCTCATTGCCACTTCAGTGAGTAGCAAATAAGTGCGTTCAGGATTACTACAGACATGGCGCAGCAGCATGGAGCCATATCCTTGCCTATGATACGCCTCTTTGATTTGAAGATGCGTGATGTAGGTGGCCTGAAAGAAATCGATGGTGATGACATAGCCTACCCATTGGCCTTCCACTGCGATGGCCAGCAACCTTGGGGATGAGCACTGGGTGGCCGAACCAAACAGCAGACTCCTCAACGTCTTGGCTTCAACGCCAAATGCCGACAAATCACTTTCTATGGACTTGTATGCCATATCGTCCTCGGCCACCCGCCTGATGGTGACCGAGGGGTTGTTCAAAGGTTTATGCACCACGTAAGTCTTCTAAGATACTGTCTACGTAAAGCTCCAGCATAGGATAACCAAATGGATACAGCCGATGTCCGAAATCACTATACAACCCGCATAACGGATAGGGACGATTCGTCTCTTCTTCAATTCTCTTGAAAAATTGATAATGACTGTCGCCCAGCACTTCGTCGTGGGAAGACAGCACTGCACATAGATAATCGATTTTGGACTTCGTCTTTTCGGCAACGTCATATTCCTTGAAACGCTCAAGGACTGGCAATGTCAGGGTATACGTTTCACTGCCGTCGCTGCGTTTGGAATGATAGGTCAGCTCCTGGTCCAGATATCTGCGCATGTGCGAATAGGGATCGACACAAGGGTTGACCACCACAACGGGGGTGTCGCCGCTCTCGCACATGTTTTTGCGTTGCTTGTTTTTGTTTTTACCTTTCTTTGACATCATCTTGATTGTTTTTTTATGGATGACCTGTTATCTGAATCCGATAACAGGCCTTTTGTTCTTCTTACTGCCTCTTACTACCAAGGGGGAGAGGTGAGAGGTGAGAGGTGAGTGGTGAGAGGTGAGTGGAGGTTACTTAAGTTGGCACGCGCTCTGCAAGTAGTCTGCGATGTCCGTCTGCTCCCAGGGGAACAACAGGAAATTCTTCTCCTGTTTGTCGTGGGAATGTCCGAAATGTCCCCGCCTCGTCACCTCAAGGAAGCGAGGTCTCAGTCCGTCGAAGCGCTCGATGATACCTTTTGGCGACAGGTCGACGTGTCCCCTTATCCATGCTACGAGGGCTTCAGGGAGTTCACCGCTGTTGTCCGACAGTTTGTCTTCACTTTTTTCTAAATTGTTGAGTTCGATGTTGATGGCGCATGGTTGAGGTTGGCCGATGATATATGCCAGTTCCACCTTCGCCGTGTCTGCCAGACCTGCCGCCACGATGTTCTTTGCCAAGTATCGGCACATATAGGTTGCGCTGCGGTCTACCTTGCTCATGTCCTTGCCCGAGAGGCCGCCACCGCCAACGGGAGCATAGCCACCATACTGGTCGACCACAATCTTTCGGTTCGTTATGCCGCAGTCGGAGATGCTGCCGCCAGTGTGCCACTCCCCAGCCGGGTTGATGACGATTTCTGGCTTGTCCTCGATGATGTGCTGGTGGAAAAGATGCGTGTCGATGTCCATACCATTATTCATAATATAGTCATTGACCTTGGCCCGGCACTCCTCTAATGAGCACTGGTGCATGGTGCTCACGAGGATGGAATTGACATGGCTCCGGCCCTCTTCGTCGTAGGTCACCACCACCTGCGACTTGACGTCGGGCCCGAGAGTGTGGTGCAAGTCTTCGGCACATTGGCAGAGCTGTCGGGCGAGATAGGCCCCTAATGGCATCAGGTCTTCCGTCTCGTTAGAAGCAAACCCCACGCAGAAACCTTGGTCGCCCGCCCCGATGATGCCGTTGTCATGGTCTACGCTTTGGCTGATTTCCGGCGACTGCTTCCCGATGAGGTTGACCACCTTCATGTCGTCGCCCGCCAGATGGTGGTCGTCGGGATAGCCGATGCTGTCCATTGTCTCCCTCACGATGTGGTCGTAGTCGATTTGCGCCGTGCTCTTCACCTCGCCGCCCAAGACCACGATGTTGTCTTTCACCATCACCTCGATGCCTGCGCGGGTGTTGGGGTCTTTCTCAAGGAAAGCGTCTAAAAGGGCGTCGCTGATTTGGTCGGCCACCTTGTCGGGATGGCCGAACCCTACGTGTTCACAGATTACTGTTCTTTTCATTGTGTCTTGTTTTTAAAGTTAATGTTATTGTTATTCAGTCTATAAGCCTGGTCAGGCTATGCGGTAATTGAATGGGCCATTTCCCCTAAGGATTCCACTCGCCTTCTTGATACGCACCTCGTAAATGCGCTCGGTGGTCTTGTTGCTGAATCCGAATAGGTCGTGCAGAGGCGGCAACTGCTCTATGAGCTGCTCGAACGACACACGGCTGCCTACTGCGTCCTCGAAGACAATGCGGTCGTTGGGCATGCGTATTCTCCTCAGTTGCAGTTGGTTCTTGCCTACCATACGTTTCTCGTCCTCGAATCCACACCAGTAGCGCACCACGTTGTCCAGCGCCTCGTTGTTCTCCACGGCATTCTTCGCATGGGTGCGGAAGGTGGAGATATTGTGGTTGTTGGCCGCGCAGCCCTCCACCCACTCGTTGCCGCCCGAGCGGTAGAATTTGTCGTAGAGCGCCTCTATGGTAGCGGCAGCCCGCTCGTTGGTGAAGTATTTGTTGGGCAGTCCCCCCACCGCCTTCTGGCACAGCAGCGTGAGCACATAGAGCATTTTCGCCCCACGGTGCGGCATACAGAGTGGCGTCTCCTCGCCGTTGTCCTTGCGGACGACGACGGTGTAGTCGCCCTCCCGCTTCACAAAGTCAGGCCTGTCCGACGGTTTCACCACGATAGAGAAGTTCGGCGTGGCGATCTTTTTAATTGTGCTCTTGTCCACCTTGTCGCCGAGCAAGATGAGGATTTGGAAAGGGTCTACGTTGTTGAGGGTAAGTCGGTTTCTGCTAATCTCAATTGTCATGGATGATTGATTTTAAGTTATAAGGTATGGTGAGGGGATAGCTGAAAACTCTGGGATGGAGCGCGAGAAGGGTCGTCATAGAGCGTATGACTTTCGGGGTTCGAGTCAGGATAACAAGAGGGGGGGGGGAGGTGGCTTCCTTTTGGGAAACCTACGAGTCGAATAGCGTTGTCATTGTGCAACGCGGAAGAAGGTTGGTTGTGGGTCCAACGCCGAAAAGCCCTTCCGCCAAGTGTTTGGCGTAGGGTACGAAGATGTTGTGTGAAGAACTTGTAGCCCCCCACACGCAAATCAAAAATAATAAAGAAAGAAATAATTTTGTCATAATCACTTTTAATTAATCGGTTAATAATAAACTGTTAATTCAGATCCTTTTCCCACCGTGGCGATTATGTACTACTACATTACAACCTGCAATTCCCTGTTTTTGCTGGGTAGCGTGAGGGCTCCCGTGGTGAATTCGGTTGTCACGTGCTCGGTTGGGGCAGCTCAAGGCTGTCTCTTGATCTAATAATTGTTCAATAGTTCAAAGATCACTTACGATCATTGCCCAATTGGAAAGGGCCGCTTCTGCTGTTCCGTTTGAGGGTCTTTTGCTCTTCGGAATACAGTCTTTTTAATTTCGGAGCGCAAAGGTAAGTAAAATAATTGAGAATGAAGAATTATTCGCCCTAAAGATTGTTAACGCGGCGAAAATTTTTCGAGGTACGGTTGAAAAGACGCTTTCAGCGTCTGGAATCTTCAAAAAACGCTACCGTCTTCTCAACCGTACGAATTTTTTTTGCGAACATGCCAGGAACGATGGATTTCCAGCCAAATCGGCGGCCTGTCAACTAATCCTGAAAACTTCTGGTATTCTTCATTTTAATATTTAGGTGTTTCCCTACGAACTGATAGGGAATTCCATTTTGCTGCTCGGGGGGAATGCGCTATCTTTGCGCCATAGAAAGAACTTTTAAATGTTTAGAATTATGAAACGGATAGCTTTTTTGTTCAAGTCGTTTGTGACGATGGTGCTGTTGGGATGGACATTGACGAGCCACGCCCAGCGATATGAGATTGACCGCGACCGGGTGTTCTTCGGCGAGAATGTTGTGATGCAGGCCGATGCGCGTAGTTTTGTTGATTTGGGCTTCGGCTATGCCAAGGACCGTTGGAATGTATATCTGAACGGCCGTTTGCTGGAGTTTGTCGACCCGTCGACGTTTCGTTTGAAGCGGGGGCCTGCCTTACGCCATCACGGGCATGAGGAGGTGGATGCCGAAGCGCAAAGGGGGTATTACAAGAATCAGTTCAACGTCTACTATGGCAACAAGAAGATTGATGCCCAGGCCGCCACGTTTGTGGAATTGGGCGACGGCTATGCCAAGGATGCCTTCAATGTCTATTATTTCGGTGAGAAGATTAAAGGTTCTATGGCTGCCAACTTCGTGATTTTAGACGGCTACTATGCCAAGGATGCCTTCAATGCCTACTACCGTGGTAAGAAGGTGGAAGGTGCCTTCGCCTCAACCTTCAAATCCACGGGCAACGGTTATGCCGAAGATACCTTCAATGCTTATTACAAGGGGAAAAAGCTGGAATAGAGATGACAAGAACAGTGTAGGAGGCGAACACCACTGACGGGTGTTCGCCTCCTACGCTGTTTAGAGAAGGGCTGGCTTTTGCGTTGTGAGCAACGCTTGGCTTAGTTGTGGAAGACGAGGCCGTCGCCAAACTCATCAATGACGATGGGGTGCTCGCGAGTCACCTCGCCCGCCAGCAGCCGTCGGCTCAACTCGTTGAGCACATGGTGCTGAATGGCGCGCTTCACGGGTCGTGCGCCCATGTCGGGGTCGTAGCCCTCGCGGGCCAGCCAGCGCACGGCGTGGTCGGTGACCTCGAGCTTGAATCCCTGCGGCTCCAGCATCTTCTGCACGCGTGCCAGTTGCAGGCGCACCACCTGCTCTATCTCCTGCTCGTTGAGCTGCTGGAAGGTGATAATCTCGTCGATGCGGTTCAGGAACTCCGGGCGCATCACCATGCGTAGTTGTTCGCGCGTGGCGTTGCTGGTCATGATGATGATGGTGTTCTTAAAGTCGGCTGTGCGCCCCTTGTTGTCGGTCAGTCGTCCGTCGTCGAGCACCTGCAGCAGGATGTTGAACACGTCGGGGTGTGCCTTCTCTATCTCGTCGAAGAGGATGACGCTGTAAGGCTTGCGACGCACGGCCTCTGTGAGCTGTCCACCCTCGTCGTAGCCCACGTAGCCCGGAGGTGCTCCGATGAGCCTTGATACGGTGTGCTTCTCCTGATACTCGCTCATGTCGATACGCGTCATCATCGTCTCGTCGTTGAATAGATACTCTGCCAGTGCCTTGGCCAGCTCGGTCTTGCCTACGCCCGTCGTTCCCATGAAGATGAACGAGGCGATAGGCCGCTTGGGGTCTTGCAGTCCGGCACGCGAGCGGCGCACGGCATCGCTGACGGCCTGGATGGCCTCGTCCTGCCCGATGACGCGATGGTGTAGCTCCTCCTCCAGGTGGAGCAGCTTCTCACGCTCGCTCTGCATCATGCGGCTCACGGGGATGCCCGTCCAGCGGGAGACGACCTCGGCGATGTCGTCGGCGGTGACCTCCTCGCGGACGAGGCGGGAGCCCGACGGAGAACCGTCGGACACTGCGGCCGACTCAAGCTGGGTCTGGATTTGCTTGATGTGATCTTCGATGGCCTTCAGTTTTGAGTAGCGAATCTCTGCCACACGGCCATAGTCGCCTTCACGCTCAGCACGTTCCGCCTCTAAGCGCAACTGCTCCATCTGCTGTTTGTCCTGCTGGATGGTGTTGATGAGCTGGCGCTCACCCTCCCAGCGGGCTCGGAACTGCGTCTCCTGCTCGCGCAGTTCGGCGATTTCCTGGTCGAGTTGCTGCAGCTTGGTAGGTGCTGTAGGTGTGGTAGGTGTAGTAGGTGAGGTAGGCGTTTCGCGCTTGATGCTCTCGCGCTCTATTTCGAGCTGCGCCAGGCGGCGGGTAATCTCGTCGAGCTCCTCGGGCACTGAGTCGCGCTCCATGCGCAGCTTGGCGGCCGCCTCGTCCATCAGGTCGATGGCCTTGTCGGGCAGGAAGCGCTGGGTGATGTATCGCTCCGAGAGCTGCACGGCTGCGATGCAGGCATCGTCCTGTATGCGCACCTTGTGGTGGTTCTCGTAGCGCTCCTTCAGTCCTCGCAGGATGGAGATGGCGCTCAGCTCGTCGGGTTCGTCGACCATCACCGTCTGGAAACGACGCTCCAGCGCCTTGTCCTTCTCGAAGTACTTCTGATATTCGTTCAGCGTGGTGGCACCTATGGCACGCAGCTCGCCCCGCGCCAGTGCCGGCTTCAGGATGTTGGCGGCATCCATGGCCCCTTCGCCCCCACCGGCTCCCACCAGGGTGTGAATCTCGTCGATGAAGAGGATGATGCGGCCGTCGCTCTTCGTCACCTCGTTGATGACGCTCTTCAGTCGCTCCTCAAACTCGCCCTTGTACTTGGCTCCCGCCACCAGTGCGCCCATGTCGAGCGAATACACCTGCTTGTCCTTCAGGTTCTCGGGCACGTCGCCTCGCACGATGCGCCCTGCCAGCCCCTCCACGATGGCGGTCTTGCCCGTTCCCGGCTCGCCGATGAGGATGGGGTTGTTCTTTGTGCGTCGCGAGAGGATTTGCAGCAGTCGGCGTATCTCGTCGTCGCGTCCGATGACGGGGTCGAGCTTTCCGGCTCGTGCCAGGCTCACCAGGTTCTTGGCATACTTCTCCAGCGACTGGTAGTTGTCGTCGGCGCTCTGGCTCTGCACCTTCTGTCCCTGTCGCAGTTCCAGTATGGCCTGCCGCAGGTCGCGCTCGTTGGCGCCGGCGTCTTTCAGTATGCGGCTCACGGTGCTGTTCACTATGAGGAGAGCCAATAATATTGGCTCACACGCAACAAACTCGTCGCCCATCTGCTGGGCTATCTCCTGCGCCCTCAGCAGTACCTTGTTGGTGTCGTTGCTCAGGTAGGGTTCTCCACCCTGCACGCGTGCCAGATGCTGCATCTCCTGCTGGCAGAGCATGGCAATCTGCTGTGCGTTCATGCCCAGCTTCTGGAATACGTAGCCCGTGATGTCGCGTGCTTTGTCGAGCAGTGCCGCCATCAGGTGCACCGGCTCTATGGACTGCTGTCCGTTCTGTCGCGCCAGGTTCACGGCCTGTTGCACCGTCTCCTGCGCCTTGATGGTAAACTTGTCTAATGTCATAGCTATCTCCTTTCTTTATTGTTTTTGTCAAAAATGCTTCAAAAGGTGTGCCGCAGCCAGAAAAGGCGACAAAATGGCAGGGTGTGCCGACAGAATGGCGCGTTAAAGTGAAGGGTGAAAAGTGATGAGTGAAGAATGAAGAGTGAAGAATTGGCTGCCGCGTTTCATGGAGGGGGCGCGCGAATACGCGCTTCACCCAACCAGGGGGCGGGAAATGATTTTTGGAACGATTTAGCGTGTGTAGGCCATGGGCAAATGGGGGCAGGGGATGGCGGAGCGGGAAAAAGTAGCGTGCCTTTTGGGTTGGCAGCGGGCGGGGACAATGTTGGCAGCGGCCGCTGCCAATGATGGCAGCGTTCGGGAACAATGATGGCAGCGGCCGCTGCCAACCGTTTTTTATGCTGTGGGGTATTATGATGACGGCACAGCGAGCGAAGACCAAACGGCAGGAATCATGGCTCCAGCCTTCCCTGCGCACGCTTTTTTAGTTAAATATTATAATAATTGAGCGCGATGTTTTGACAATGTGAAAGTAAATGTTTATCTTTGCATATTCTAAATTGAACATATATATGAAAAAGCTCCTTTTTACTATTATCCTACTGACTACAATGCCCATGATGATGAAAGGACAGACATTCAGCAGCCTGTGGAAGCAGGTGGCGGCGGCTCAAGGCGACGACCTGCCGCAGACCGAGCAAAAGGTGCTGAGCCAAATAGTGGTGAAAGCTGCGGCCGAGCGGGCCTACGGCCAGTTGCTGAAAGCCGAGTTGCAACGTGCTCGCTCCATCTGCAACGTCGCCCCCGACTCGCTGCGCCCCGTGGTGGAAAGGCTGAAGCAGCGGGTGGAAGAGGTGGAGGGCGACGTGCCCTTGCAGGCCATCTACAACTGTGTGCTGGGATATATCTACCAGCAGAACAGCTGGCTCGATGTGGACCGTCATGAGGAGATAGGCCTCGACTACTACCGCCAGGCCCTGGCCCACCCCGCAGAACTGGCCCAGGTGAAGGCCACCGACTACGAGCCCTTCGTGGTGGAAGGCAGCGACAGTCGCTACTTCGACCACAACCTGCTGAGCGTGGTGTGCATGCACACCCGCAACTGGCGCCCGCTGTGCGACTACTACGAGGGCACCGGCAACCGTGCCGCCTCCCTGCTGGCCAAGTTGCGGCTGATAGACAGCGACTGGCCCACGGAGATGGAGCCGATGGAAAGCTCGCGCTTCCTACAGCGCCTCGACTCGCTCATCGGCCAATACCAAGACCTGCCCGAGTGTGGCGAAGCCGCCATCACTCGCTTCACGTTTATGAACCTGAAGAGCGATGCCACCGACAAGCAGAAATGGGAATACCTGAACGATGCCCTGCAGCGCTGGCCGAAATGGAAGCGAATGAGCCGACTGCGCAACAGTCTCAACGAGATGACCGCCACCCAGTTTCGCGCAACGGGCAACGAGTGCCTGTCCATCCCCCAGCGTGAGCAGATGCTGCAACTGGATGAGCTGCGCAACGTCCAGAGCATCACCGCACGGCTCTATCGCGTGAAGGCCGATGGCGAATATGAGGGGGAGATGAACAACAGCGAAAACTACAATAAGGTGAAACCCCTTCTGACGGCGCTGCCCGAGCTGACGCGCACGAAGCAGTTTGATGCACGTCCGCCCTACGAGCTGTTCAAAGACTCCATCGCCCTGCCGCCGCTGCCCGTGGGTGTCTATATGCTGGAGATGGAGAGCCAGCCCGCTTCGACGGTGTGCCGCCAGTTGCTCTACATCAGCGACGTGCGCGCGCTGGCCCTCAATCTGCCTGGCGACCAATGCCGCATCGTGATGGTGAATGCCACCACGGGCCAGCCCATCGCTGGCGGCAAGGTGAAGGTGGATTCGGGCAGAGGCAACAGCGTCAAGAGCACCGTGCTGACCTGCGATGCCAAAGGCGAGTGCACATGGAAGAAGAATGGGCGTGAATCGTTGGTGTTGCGCCCCTATACCGATGCCGACAAGTTCTGCCCCCGCTTGAACATGTGGGGCAATTACTTCTACGATGACAAGATATATAATAATGTGCAGACCGCCGTCTTCACCGACCGCGCCATCTACCGCCCTGGACAGACGGTGCATGCCGCTGCCATCGTGTATACCACTGCCAACGGCTTCGACCACACGGCGGTGAGCGGCCAGCAGGTGCGCTTCGAACTGATTGACGCCAACTTTGAGACGGTTAGCGAGCAGACGGCCACCACCGACCGCTTCGGCACTGCCACCGTGCAGTTCACCCTGCCCTCGAAAGGCCTGACGGGCAACTACCGTCTGCACGTCAACAATCAGAATCACAACTTCCGCGTGGAGGAATATAAGCGTCCAACGTTTGAGGTGGACATCCCGCAGGTGACCGACGACTACAAGGACGGCGACACCCTCAGCGTGAAGGCTACGGCGCGCAGCTATGCCGGCGTGCCCGTGCAGGGAGCCACCGTGAAGTATAAAGTGGTGCGCCGGCTCGCCTTCTGGTGGATGAGCTACTCGCGCTATTGGGAGACAGGTGCCATCGGCACTGCCAGCAATGAGGAGGTGATGGCTACGGGCGAGACCGTCACCGACGAGCAGGGACAGTTCTCGGCCGAGGTGCCGCTGGTGCTGCCCAAGACCAAGCATCCCATGTTCTATCACTTCGTGCTCACTGCCGACGTCACCGACCAGGCTGGCGAGAGCCATCAGGGCCAGCTGTCGCTGCCCTTGGGCAACAGGGAGACGGCGCTGAGCGTGGAGCTTGATGAGCAAGTGCTCGTCGAGAACCCCTCGAAGCTGACCTTCCACCTGCGCAATGCCGCTGGGGCCGACATGGACGCACGTGTGCGCTATCGCTTCGAGAACGAGGGCGGTGCCGCCGTCACCAGCTGGCTCACCGCGCCCACCAATACACCCACGGCGCTGCCCAAGCTGAAGAGCGGGCGCTACAAGCTGCATGCCGAAACTGCAAGCGCCGCCAATGGCACCGACCCCTTGGAGCAGACGTTCATCATGTTCTCGCTCGACGACAAGCGTCCCGCTGCCGACACCCGCGAGTGGTTCTACGTCAGCAATGGCAGCGTGTTTCCTGTCGATGGAAGTCCCGTCACCGTACAGGTAGGCTCGTCGGACAAGAACGTCTATGTGGTCTATGCCTTCTTCGCTGGCGACAAGCTGTTGGAGAGCGGCACCACCCAGCTCTCGAACGAGCTTATCAACCGCAAGCTGCGCTACAAGGAGGAGTATGGCAACGGTCTGCTGATGACCTACGCTTGGATGAAAGAGGGCAAGATGCATCAGTTTAGCAACACCATCGGTAGGCCCATACCCAACAAGCGGCTGAAGTTGACGTGGCAGACTTTCCGCGACAGGCTCACCCCAGGACAGCAGGAGGAGTGGACGCTCAGCATCACCGATGCCAACGGCGTGCGGCTCGACAAGGTTGCCCAGCTCATGGCCACCCTCTACGACAAGAGCCTCGACCAGCTCAGCGGTGCTCGCTCGTGGCGCTTCGTGCCCATCAACCGAGTTCCCACACCCTCTACCAGTTGGATGAGTGGCAACTGGCGTAACATCTTCTTGTTCGCCAATGGCAAACTCGAATGGGAACAGGTGTACGACATTGATTTCAGCCATTTCGACACCAATGTGCTCCCCAGCTATATTGACATGCGAATGAAGAGAAGGTTAAGGGGGGCCGGCTTGCCGGTAATGATGAAGATGCAAAGTGACAACAATCGTCTGGCCGAGGTGGTCTATAGCGTTGAAGAATCCAGTGCTGAGGAGGAGTCGCTCTCTATGGATGAAGCGTTGCAGGGACGTATTGCCGGGCTCGATATCTTAAGCGATTCTGGAAGTTTGGGGGCAGTAGAGGAGCAGGGCCAGGCCGAGATACAGCTGCGCGAGAACCTGCAGGAGACGGCCTTCTTCATGCCACAGCTCGTGGCCGACTCGGCGGGCATCGTCAAGATGAAGTTCACCCTGCCCGAAAGCCTCACCACATGGCATCTCCTCGGCGTGGCCCACACAGAGGATATGATGTACGGGCAGATTGAGGGCGAGGCCGTGGCCAGCAAAGATGTGATGATTCAGCCCAATATGCCGCGATTCCTGCGACAGGGCGACGAGGGAACCATCAGCGCCCGCGTCGTCAACATGAGCGACGAAGTGCAAAGCGGTACCGCCATCCTGCAACTGCTCGACCCTGAAACCGAGCAGGTGCTGATGGAGCAGAAGCAGCAGGTGACGATAGCTGCCGGCAACACCAGCAGCGTGAGCTTCAGCGTGAGGGCGAGTGGGTTGAATAATCGGAATAATCCGACAGGCCTCAATGGTGGTCTCCCGTCGCTGCTTATTGCGAGGGTGAGCATCAGCACGGCCAAGCACAGCGACGGCGAGCAGCACTATCTGCCCGTGCTGCCCAATACGGAGCGCGTCACCGTCACCGTGCCTTTCACACAGACTGCACCGGGTACGAAGACCATTGACCTGAAGCACCTTATTCCTGTTGATGACCCGCAGGCCAAGCTCACTGTGGAGTACACCAACAACCCTGCCTGGCTGATGATTCAGGCACTGCCCACCGTGGGACATCCCCACGACGACTGCGCCATCTGTCAGGCCACCTCGTTCTATGCCAACAGCATCGGACGACATATCCTGAAGCAGAACCCCACGGCCAAGCACGTCTTTGAGCAATGGAAACAGGAGGAGAATACCGCAGCTTCCAGTCTGCAATCTTCGCTGCAGAAAGACCAGGAGCTGAAAGACCTGCTGCTCAACGAGACACCGTGGGTGATGGATGCCAACCGCGAGGAGGAGCAGAAGCAGCGGCTGGCCGACTTCTTCGACGCCAACACCATTGGCGCGCAGATAGACGAGGCCATCGACAAACTGGGCAAGCTGCAGAATGGCGACGGCTCGTGGAGCTGGTGGCCGGGCATGAAAGGCTCGACCCATATCACCACCGCAGTGGCCGAAATCCTGGTGCGCCTGAACCAGATGACAGGCCAGCAGGACGACACGAAGAAGATGCTCGCCAGTGCCTTCGGCTTCTTGGGCGACGACATCGTGGAGATGGTCAACGAGATGAAGAAGGAGGAACGGAAGGGACACAAGCAGCTCTTCCCCAGTCACCGCGCCCTGCAGTGGCTCTACATCTGCGCCCTCGACGGCCGTCAGCTGCCCGCGAAGGTGAACGAGGCCAACACCTACCTGAAGAACCTGCTGAAGAAGGACACCAAGAACCAGACTATCCTGGAGAAAGCCCTCTCGGCCATCGTACTGAACGACAAGAAATATATCAAGAGCCTGAAGGAATGGACGGTTTACAAGGAGGAGATGGGCCGCTACTACGACACGCAGCGCGCTGGCTACTCATGGCGCGACTATAAGATTCCCACGCAGGTGGCCGCCATCGAAGCCTTGAAGCGACTGACGCCACAGGACACCGAAACCATCACCGAGATGCAACGCTGGCTGCTGCAGCAGAAGCGCAACCAGGCCTGGGACACGCCACTGAACAGCGTCGATGCCATCTATGCCTTCCTCGACGGCAACAGTCAGGCACTGGCACCACAGCCGAAGACCGTGCTCGCCATCGACGGCACTCCCATCGCCACCAGCACCGCTACCGCCGGCATCGGCTATGTGAAGACGGCGCAGACCTACAACGGACAGACAACGTTCACCGCCGAGAAGACCTCGACGGGCACCTCGTGGGGAGCTGTCTATGCACAGTTCACGCAGCCCGCCCGCGACATCAGCGACCAGCAGAGCGGGCTGAGCGTGAAGCGCGAAATAAGGAGGGACAACCCATCCGAGACGCTCAAGGTGGGCGACCGCGTCACCGTGCGCCTCACCATCGAGGCCGACCGCGACTACGACTTTGTGCAGCTCGTAGACCGTCGTGCCGCCTGCATGGAGCCAGTGAAGCAGCTCAGCGGCTACAACTGGCGCGAGGGTTACTACTGCGCACCGAAGGACAACAGCACCAGCTACTTCTTCGACCTGCTGCCCAAGGGCCGCCACATCATCGAGACGGAGTACTACATCGACCGCGAAGGCGTCTACGAGACGGGCTCCTGCACCGTGCAGTGCGCCTACTCGCCAGAGTTCCGAGGCACCACCAAGGGCATCACCGTGCGCTCAGCTGCGCTTCGCTAATGAATAATGAAAAATGAAAAAAGAACGATGACCAATAAAAGAATATATTGTAAGCCTTCAGATTGTAGCTTTTCAAGGTGGACGATGCTTGTGGCGTTGTTCATAATGCATTGTTCGTTGTTCGTTGGCACCGCAGGGGCGCAGAAGCTCACCATCAACAAGCAGACCATCGACGTGGGCAAGACGGGCTTCGAGGTGCCCGTCACCGCCTCCTTCGAGTTGCGCAACAAGAGCACGAAGCCCATGGTCATTGAGAAGCTGCAGACCGACTGCGGCTGCACCACCGTCGACGGCCCCAAGACGGTGGCTCCCGGCGAACGGTTCACCATCTCGCTCACCTACGATGCACGCCTGCTGGGCCATTTCACCAAGCAGGTGGCCGTCTACAGCAATGCCACCCGCGAGCCCGTCTACCTGAAGATGAAAGGCGTGGTGCTTGCCGACATGGTAGACTACTCCAACCGCTACCCCTACGATATGGGCGGCCTGCTGGCCAGCGTGAACAACGTGGAGTTTGACGACGTGAAGAAGGGCGAGAACCGCGAAGTGGAAATCAACCTGATGAACAACACCGAAGCCGACATGACGCCCAACATGCTGCACATGCCGGCCTGGCTCCACGCGCTGGCACTGCCCGAGAAACTGGAGCCCAACCGCAGCGGCAAGATGATCCTGACGCTCAATTCGGAGGAAGTTCACAACTACGGCCTGACGCAGGTGTCCATCTATCTGGCGAAGAAACTTGGCGAGAAGATCAGCAGCGAGACGGAGATCCCCGTCTCGGTGGTGCTGCTGCCCGACATGTCGCAGTTTGAGGGACAGAACCGCGAGCAGGCCCCGCAGCTCCATCTGTCGGCACAGACGCTCAATCTCGACGCCCATCACAAGCAGGGCACCATCATCATGACCAACAAAGGCCTGTCGGCACTGCGTATCACCTCGCTGCAGATGTTCACCGGCGGCGTGAAGGTGAAGTTGCCCAAGCAGGAGCTGCAACCCGGCGAGTCGACGAAGATGCGCGTCACCATCATACCCGACCAGATTCGTAAGGCACGCTCGAAGCCCCGCATCCTGATGATTACCAACGACCCTTTGCATGCCAAAGAAGTGATAACAATAAATGTGGAATAAATGGAACACCCAGAGAACAGCAGTGAATACGCTGGTCTGCAAGTGAACAGTGGCGTTCAGCAGCCCAGCATCATCAACCCCTACCTGAAGCGCACCCGCTTCCGCCGTCACGAACTCTCGGCCGCCGAGATGGTGGAGGGCATCGTGCGGGGCGACATCACCATCCTCAGTCAGGCGGTGACGCTCATCGAGAGCGTCAACCCCGACCATCAGGCCAAGGCGCAGGAGGTCATAGAGAAATGCCTGCCTCACAGCGGGCGCAGCGTCCGCATCGGCATCAGCGGCGTGCCCGGTGCCGGCAAGTCGACCAGCATCGACGAGTTTGGCATCCATCTGCTGAAGGAGAAGGGTGGCCGCCTGGCCGTGCTCGCCATCGACCCTTCGAGCGAGCGCACCAAGGGCAGCATCCTCGGCGACAAGACCCGCATGGAGAAGCTTGCCATACACCCCAACTCGTTCATCCGTCCCAGCCCGTCGGCAGGCTCGTTGGGTGGCGTGGCCCGCAAGACGCGTGAGACCATCATCCTCTGTGAGGCCGCCGGCTTCGACAAGATTTTCGTCGAGACCGTAGGCGTGGGGCAGAGCGAGACCGCTTGTCACTCCATGGTCGACTTCTTCCTGCTCATACAGGTGGCCGGCACCGGAGACGAGTTGCAAGGCATCAAGCGCGGCATCATGGAGATCAGCGACGGCATCGTCATCAACAAGTGCGACGGCGACAATGTGGACCGCTGCCAGATGGCTGCTACCAACTTCCGCAACGCCCTGCACTTCTTCCCCATGCCCGAGAGCGGATGGACACCGAAGGTGCTGTGCTACTCAGGCTTCTACGGCACCGGCGTAAAAGAGGTGTGGGACATGATTTATCAGTATTTCGACTTCGTACGTGCCAACGGCTACTTCGACTATCGGCGCAACGAGCAGTCGAAATACTGGATGTATGAGAGCATCAACGAGCATCTGCGCCTGAACTTCTACAACAACCCCCTCATCCGCCAACAGCTGAAAGCCGCCGAGCAGAGCGTGCTTCAGAACCAGAAGACCAGCTTCGTGGCGGCCAACGACCTGCTCGACCTTTACTACACACAGCTCACCAATAAGACGAAGTAATTGAAAATAGGCATTGACAGCGGCAGCGGCTTCTGCTTTGGCGTCACCACCGCCATCAAGAAGGCCGAAGAGGAATTGGCAGCGGGCACCACGCTCTACTGCTTAGGCGACATCGTGCACAACAGCATGGAGTGCGAGCGACTGCGCCAGATGGGACTCATCACCATCAACCACGAGGAGATGGAGCACTTGCACGATGTGAAGGTGCTGCTGCGCGCCCATGGCGAACCGCCAGAGACCTACGAGATGGCGCGGCGCAACAACATCGAAATCATCGATGCCACCTGCCCCGTGGTGCTGCAACTGCAGAAGCGCATCCGCAAGAATTACGAGATGCGCATCCACCAGCCGCAAATCGTCATCTTTGGCAAGAAAGGCCACGCCGAGGTGCTGGGTCTCGTGGGACAGACGGACGGCAACGCCATCGTCATCGAGAGTTTCGACGAGGTGCAGAAGCTCGACTTCACCCGCGACATCTACCTCTACTCGCAAACCACCAAGAGCCTCGACGAGTTTCAACGTATCATCGACTATATCCAGCAGCACATCGCCCCTGGTGTCACCTTCCGCAGCTTCGACACCATCTGCCGCTCGGTGGCCAACCGCATGCCCAACATCATGCAGTTTGCCGCCCGCCACGACCTCATCCTCTTCGTCTGTGGGCGCAAGAGCAGCAACGGGAAGGTGCTCTTTGGCGAGTGTCAGCGAGTGAACCCCAACACCCACTTGGTGGAAGGTCCTGCCGAGATTGACCCCGACTGGCTGAAGGACATCGACTCCGTGGGCATTTGCGGCGCCACCAGCACGCCCAAGTGGCTGATGGAGCAGTGTCTTGATGCAGTGAAGTTATTAGTAGAAAAAGATATTGAAAATGATGAACATCCGTAAAGCCGTTTTAGCAGTTTTCGTTGGCATCCTGCCCTTTTGCAGCGTAGCCGCGCAGTACGACATCATCCCCCGCCCCTCCAGCGTGAGCATCGATGCCAAGGGGCGCACGCTCGACATCAGTGCCAACACACCCATCAACGACCGCGTCAACCCCGACATCAAGAATGCCGAGGGCTGGCGGCTCACCGTCGACAAGCGTGGCATCACGGTCGAGGGCAGCACCCAGGCGGGCATCTTCTATGCCCATCAGGCGTTGCGCCAAATCATGGATGGCGGCCCCACCGCTCTGCCCTACGCCGTGGTGGAGAGCAGTCCCCGCTTCGCCTATCGTGGCATGCACCTCGACATCTGTCGCCATTTCTTCACGAAGGATGTGGTGAAGCAGTATCTCGACATGATGGCTCTGCACGGCATGAACACACTGCACTGGCACCTGAGCGACGACCAGGGCTGGCGCATCGAAATAAAGAAATGGCCCCGGCTGACGCAGGTGGGAGCCTGGCGCGATCGCACGGTCATTGGCCGCAACATGGGCATCTACGACCACACGATGTATGGCGGCTTTTACACGCAGAAGGACATCCGCGAGGTGGTGGAGTATGCCGCCCAGCGCCATATCACCATCGTGCCCGAGATTGACATGCCCGGACACATGGTGGCTGCGCTCACCGCCTATCCAGAGCTGGGCTGCACAGGCGGTCCCTATGAGGTGTGGCCCGACTGGGGCGTGAGCGAGGACATCCTCTGCGCTGGCAATCCCCGCGTCTACGAGTTCTTGGGCGATGTGCTCACCGAGCTGATGCAGCTCTTCCCCTCGTCCATCATCCACCTGGGCGGCGACGAGGCTCCGAAGGTGCGCTGGAAGCAGTGCCCGCGCTGTCAGCAGAAGATGAAGGAGGAGCACCTGCAGAACGAAGAGCACCTGCAGGGCTACATGGTGCGGCGCATGCAGCAGCTGCTGGAGCAGAAGGGACGCCGCCTGATGGGATGGGACGAAATCATGGACTGCAACGTGCCGAAGACGTCGATAGTGATGAACTGGCGCGACTGGCAGGGCGTCGTAGACCCCGCCAAGCAGGGCTTCGACGTGGTGCGCACGCCCAACAGCACACTCTACTTCGACCATTATCAGATTCCTGCCGACACTTGGAGCAACACGCTGCTCTTCGGCGGTAATTCCAATCTTCAGAAGGTCTACAACTACGAGCCGGCACCCGCCACGCTCACGGCCGAGGAACAAGCCCACGTGATGGGCGTGCAGGCCAACCTATGGACTGAATACATCGCCTATCCCGAACTGATAGAGTATCAGGTGCTGCCGCGCATGGCGGCCTTGGCCGAGGTGCAGTGGAGCGCACCTGAAGGCAAGGACTACAAGTCGTTCTTGAGTCGTCTGCCGCGTCTGCTCAACATTTATAAGCAGGAAGGCTGGCACTATTGTGAAGTGAGAGGTGAGAGGTGAGAGGTGAGTGGTGAGAAGTGAGTGGTGAGAAATGAGTAATAATAATGAAAAGTGTGACGATGAGGAACCGACTATTATATTTAATAATGTATATGGCGCTGACGGTGGCCATGCCGTCATCGGCCCAGCGTATGCCATACCGCCAAAAGCTGTCGCCCTGGTTGCGCAGTCTGGTAAGGGCTCATCAAGGAGAGCGAGATGTGGTGGTGGCTTCCAAGCGTTCTGGGAATGCCGAGCCATTGTCATCTCCCTCGGTCATTGCCTTCATCAAGACCACCGATGCCGACGACCGTGTGCTCGACGAACTCGGTTGCCGCAGCTTGACGCGCTATGGCCGTCTGCACATTGCCTCCATCCCCCTTCATCAGCTCGAACGGCTGGCTGACGACCATCGTGTGGAGCGCATTGAAGCACGCCCCAGCGGCCACGCGCTCACCGACTCCATGGCCATCCATCTGAATGCCACTCAAGCCTACACTGGAGAAGGACTCCCACAGGCCTTCACGGGACAGGGCGTGGTGCTGGGCCTGATGGACGTGGGCTTCGACCTCACCCATCCCAACTTCTACAGTCGCGACCTCACCGACTATCGCATCCGCCGTTTCTGGGACCAAATCTCTGCCGACACCGTGGGCAGCCCCTTACCCGTAGGCCGTGATTTCGTCACGGCAGCCGACATGCTTGCCCTCGGCCATTCGCGCGACGGCCTTGACCTTACCCACGGCACCCACACCCTGGGCATTGCCGCTGGCAGTGGCTACGACACCAACTATCGTGGCATGGCCCCCGAGGCCGACATCTGCATCGTGGCCAACGCCGTGAGCGAGGACCTGCACCTGATTGACTCAGCCGATGTATATAAATACACCTTCGCCACCGACGCACTCGGCTTCAAGTACATCTTCGACTACGCCCAGCAGGTGGGCAAGCCTTGCGTGGCCTCGTTCAGCGAGGGCAGCGGACAGGACCTCTATGGCTGGGACCAACTCTACTACGAGATGCTCGACAGCCTCGTCGGCCCTGGGCGCATCCTCGTGGCGGCCGCTGGCAATCAGGGCACCACCAAGTCGTATATGCAGAAGCGGCGCGGACAGTCCTCGGCGGGCACCTTCATCTATCGTCGTGGCAAGGATATGATGTTCACGTTGCGCTCGGCCGACGACTTCGCCCTGCGCTTGGTGAGCTATACCCCCACGGCCGACACCCTCGTCGTACTGCCCCGTCAGGCTTTTCTGCAGCCCGATTCGGTGCTCACCGACAGTTTGGCCGGCCTGCACCTGCTCATCGAGGCATATCCCTCCAGCTATCAACCTACCGACCTCTGCTACGATGTCACCATCAGCGTTGATGAGGGCACGCTGAGCGGTCAGCGGTGCCAGTCGATAGAGTTGTTGGGCGCCGATGCCGAGGTGGAGCTGTGGCGGGTGACGGGCTATCTGGGCGAGAACGACCTCAACCCACGGCTCTGCGATTCTGAATACACCCACAACGTGCACTCGCCCTCCAGCGCCCCCTGCGTGGTGAGTGTGGGAGCCATCACCAGCCGCAACTCCATCGTCAACATGCAGGGCGAGACGATGGTGGCGGGAAGCGACGTGCTGGGTCTGCGGGCCGATTTCTCATCGACAGGTCCCACCATGGACGGGCGCATCAAGCCCGACTGCGTGGCTCCTGGCCGAAACATCATCTCATCCTACAGCAGCTTCTTCCTTGAAAACCATCCCGATGCTGGCGACATCGACTGGGATGTGGCCCACTACGACTTCCGTGGGCGCACCTATGCCTGGAATGCCAACACGGGCACCTCGCAGTCGACACCCGCCGTGGCTGGTGCCATCGCCCTCTGGCTACAGGCCTGCCCCACGCTCACGCCCGCCGATGTGATGGATTTGCTCCGTCTCACCTGCCGCCATCCCGACCCGTCGCTCAGCTATCCCAACAATGAGTATGGCTATGGCGAGGTGGATGTCTACGCCGGACTGCTGCACCTGCTTAACTTTTCGTCCATCCCCGACGTGCCCGCTCAGCACACCCGTGCCCGCATCAGCTTGGCGCGCCAGCAACTGCATATCGTGCTGCCTCAGCCTTCTGTCGCCCCTGCCGCATTGTGTATCTACGATGTGGCGGGGCGACCCGTTTTTAAGGCACAGCTGCCCCAGGGACAGCAAGAGCACACCATCGCCCTGCCATCATTGCCCGCTGCCGCCGTATATGCCGTTTGCATCGGGCAAGAATCAACACTTATAAAACTTTAAATTGGAAATGAAACGTATTCTGTTTGCACTGTCTTTCCTCCTCATGGCCTTTTGCCACGCAGGAGCGCAAAACACCGCCTCCGACATCATCAACCAGATGTCGCCCGGCTGGAACCTGGGCAACACCCTCGAAGCCAAGCACTGGAACGGCGCCGACCTCTTCAACAACAAGGGGGGACTGGCTGCCGAGACATCGTGGCAACCCACTCGAACCACGCAGGCCATTATCGACTATGTGAAGTCGCTGGGATTCCGCTCGGTGCGCATCCCCTGCGCATGGGTGTGCGGCCACATCAGCGATGCCGCCAACTACACCATCGACACCGCCTGGATGGCCCGCGTGAAGCAGATTGTGGACTATTGTCTGAATGCAGGGCTTTACGTGGTGCTCAACGACCATTGGGACGGCGGCTGGCTCGAAGAGCACATCGCCGACACCGACGCTGCCACCGTGGCCAAGAACAAGGCAGTGCTGGCCGCACTTTGGACGCAGATTGCCGAGACGTTCAAGGACTACGACCAACGGCTGCTCTTTGCCGGACTGAACGAACCCAACACCGAGGACACGCCGAAGACGACGACCCTCAACAATCTGCTGGCCTACGAGCAGGTGTTCATCGATGCCGTGCGGGCCGTGGGCGGACAGAACGCCAACCGCGTGCTGGTTGTGCAAGGCCCCAGCACCGACATTGGCAAGACGACCAAATACGCCTCTCGCTTTTTTCAGTTTAACGACACCGCCCCCGGTCTGCTGGCCATCGAGGTGCACTACTACAACCCCTGGCAGTTCTGGGGGATGGAGAAAGACGAGTCGTGGGGCAAGGTATTCTACTACTGGGGCAAGGGCAACCACCACAGCGGCTCGCAGCACAATGCCACATGGGGCGAGGAGGACAACATGAAGGAGCTGCTGCAGAAGATGAAGACGAACTTCGTGGACAAGGGGATGCCCGTCATCCTCGGCGAGTTTGGTGCCAACTGGCGCGACCTGAGCGGACAGAAGGGCGAGAGTCAGGAGAAGCACGATGCCAGCATCCGTGCCCACTATCGCGAGTTGCACCGCTTGTGCCAAGAGATGGGCGGCATGGTGCCCATGACGTGGGACATCAACAGTTGCAACCAAGGCGGCACCAAGGGCATCATGACCGTCGTCGACAGGAAGAACCGCACCATCTTCGGCACTCCAGCCATGCAGGGCATCCGCGACGTGTATCCAGAGCCTTCGGTCGAGGGCGTGGAAGCTGTTCGCACTGGCGACGCCCAGCACCCCGCTGCCGTCTACGACCTGCAGGGTCGTCGGCTGGCCACTTTTTCCAGCGGCTACGTAGGCATCGTGGTGAGCCAAGGCCGCAAAATGCTGATGCGATAAGGAAAAAACAATCACTAAAACAATAAAATTATGCTTGACAAAGAACGCGGGCTGTACATAGCCCATTGCTCGGAAGGAGCACTTAGTATAGTAGGGAAGATGGCCAACCGCCATGGACTGATAGCCGGAGCCACGGGTACGGGCAAGACCGTGACGCTGCAGGTGATAGCCGAAACGTTCTGCCAGGCAGGCGTGCCCTGCTTCATGGCCGACATGAAGGGCGACCTCTCGGGCATCTCGCAAACGGGAAAAATGAGCGGTTTCATCGAGAAACGTCTGCCAGAGTTTGAAATCGACAACCCTCAGTTCCAGCCTTGTCCTGTGCGCTTCTTCGACGTCTTCGGCGAGCAGGGCCACCCCATGCGCGCCACCGTCAGCCAGATGGGGCCGCAGCTGCTGAGCCGTCTGCTGCAATTGAACGAGACGCAGGACGGCGTGCTCAACATCACCTTCCGCATCGCCGACGACCGCGGGCTGCTCATCCTCGACCTGAAGGACCTGCGCTCCATGCTCGACTATGTGTCGCAGCATGCCAAGGAGTACACCACGAAGTATGGCAACATCTCGACGCAGACCGTGGGTGCCATCCAGCGCTCCTTGCTGCAGCTCGAAGCCCAAGGAGCCGAGCACTTCTTCGGCGAGCCTTCGTTCGACATTTACGACCTGATGCAGACCGAGCAGGGCAAGGGCGTGATGAATGTGCTGGCTGCCGACAAGCTGATGATGCAGCCCAAGCTCTACAGCACCTTCCTGCTGTGGCTGCTCAGCGAACTCTATTCCAAGTTGCCCGAGGTGGGCGACCTGGAGCTGCCCAAGCTCGTATTTTTCTTCGATGAGGCCCACATGCTCTTCGAAGGCACGTCGAAAGCCCTGCTCGACAAGATTGAGCAGGTGATACGCCTCATCCGCTCCAAGGGCGTGGGCATCTACTTCATCACGCAGAGTCCCACCGACATCCCCGAGAGCATCCTCGGCCAGCTGGGCAACCGCGTGCAGCACGCCCTGCGTGCCTATACGCCCAAGGACCAGAAGGCCGTGAAGACCGCCGCTGACACCTTCCGTGCCAACCCCGCCTTCAAGACCGACGAGGCCATCATGCAGCTCGAAACGGGCGAAGCCCTCGTCAGCTTCCTCGATGCCAAGGGTGCGCCCAACGTCGTGCAGCGGGCCAAGATTCTGTTCCCCCTCAGCCAGATTGGAGCCGTCACCGAGGGTCAGCGCCTCGACATCATCAAGCAGAGTCGCATCTATGGGAAGTACGACACGACGGTGGACCGTGAGAGCGCCTACGAGATACTGACGCGCGAGGGCGAGGAGGCTGCCGTTGAGCAGCAGGAGGCCGAGCAGGAGAAGCAGGCGGCAAAGGAAGCGAAGTCGAAGAAGCCGGGCTTCTTCTCGAAGATTCTCAAGGCCATCATCACCGCCATCACCGGCACGCTGGCCACCATCCTGGGAACCATCGTCAGCGACAAGGTGACCGGCAAGAAGCGCAAGTCGACCACCAGCACCACGGGGCGCGTGGTGAAGAATGCCACCAGTGCCGCCACACGAACCATTACCAAGGAACTCACCCGCGACATTTTGGGCAACCTGAAATAATGGGTTCTTGGAGGGGGCGTATCGTGCTTGAAAAATTTGGAGCGCGACTTTTTTGAAAAAGTCAACGCCTTTTTTCGAAAAGTCGTGCTCCAAATTTTCAAGGTGTCGTGCGAGGCATTTTTCTGCTCACGCAAAACCAACAAAAACCATGTAAATGGCATGGCGCGGGCAGTGGGGCGAAAAAAAACTGCGGTTTTTTCGTCAGTTTCAAATTAATTGCTTACTTTTGCAATCAAATTGAATTTTAACCGTAAAGAGAATGAAGAACTTAGACTGGGCCAACTTGTCGTTTGGCTACATGAAGACCGACTACAACGTGCGTTGCTATTATCGCGACGGCAAATGGGGCGAGATTGAAGTCTGCTCCGACGAGTATCTGAAACTGCACATGGCAGCCACCTGTCTGCACTACGGCCAGGAGGCTTTCGAGGGCCTGAAAGCATATCGCTGCCCCGATGGCAAGGTGCGCATCTTCCGTGTCGACGAGAATGCCGCTCGCTTGCAGAGTACCTGCCGGGGCATCATGATGCCCGAGGTGTCGACCGAGCTGTTCACCGAGATGGTGAAGAAGGTGGTGCGCCTGAACCAGGAGTGGATTCCTACCTACGAGAGCGGGGCCACGCTCTACATCCGCCCGCTGCTTATCGGCACCAGTGCTCAGGTGGGCGTGCATCCCGCCAAGGAATACTGCTTCCTCATCTTCGTCACGCCCGTGGGACCCTATTTCAAGGGAGGCTTCGCAGCCAACCCCTATGTCATCATCCGCGACTACGACCGCTCGGCTCCTCTTGGCACGGGTAAGTACAAGGTGGGAGGCAACTACGCCGCCAGCCTCTTCGCCAACAACCTGGCTCACGAGAAGGGCTACGCCTGCGAGTTCTACCTGGATGCCAAGGAGAAGAAATACATGGACGAGTGTGGCGCCGCCAACTTCTTCGGCATCAAGGACAACACCTACATCACGCCGAAGTCGACATCCATCCTCCCCAGCATCACCAACAAGAGCCTGATGCAGGTGGCCGAGGACCTGGGCATGAAAGTGGAGCGCCGCCCCATCCCCGAGGAGGAACTGGCCACCTTCGAGGAGGCTGGTGCCTGTGGAACCGCTGCCGTCATCAGTCCCATCAGCTACATCGACGACCTCGACACGGGCGTGCGCTACAGCTTCGGCGACAAGCCAGGCCCCATCTCGAAGAAACTCTTCGACACGCTGTGTGGCATCCAATACGGCACCATCGAGGACAAGCACGGTTGGACTACCGTGGTGATTGAATAGAACAGAATGGTTAGCCCGGTTAGTTCGCCCTAACCCGGCTAACCATCTTTTCATCTGTCTCATCTATAGCCTCTATAGCATCTATAACATCCATCCCTTCTAAGATATATGGGAAAAGGCAAACTGGCGAAATTCGCCGACATGGAGACCTACAGGAACGTCTTTCAGTTTCCTTACTCCGTTCTCTCCGCCCTTAGGGGGGAGCAGGAGGAGGGTTGTCCCATGCGTGGCCGTTGGCGCGACGACTATTTCCACAACCAGAACCCCATCATCCTTGAGCTGGGCTGCGGCAAGGGCGAATACGCCGTGGAGCTGGCCAAGGCCCACCCCGACCGCAACTACATCGGAGTCGACATCAAGGGCGCCCGCATGTGGACGGGAGCCACCCGCGCCCTGCAGGAGGGCATCGACAATGTGGCCTTCCTGCGCACCAACATCGAAATCATCGACTGGTTCTTTGCCCCCAACGAGGTGCAAGAGATATGGCTCACCTTCAGCGACCCGCAGATGAAGAACCCGCGCAAGCGACTCTCATCCACCTATTTCCTGCAGCGCTACCGCCGTTTCCTTGCCGATAGTGGCATCATCCATCTGAAGACCGACTCCAATTTCCTCTTTACCTATACCATGCTGATGGTCGGCCACAACCATCTGCCCCTCGTCGTCAGCACCGACGACCTCTACGCCGCCACCTCCATCGATGGCCCCGTCGCCCCGTCTGTCGCCCCGCCCCTCGATGGCCTCTCTCCCTCCTTCTCCGCAGGTGGCGGCTCTGCCGCCACGCCCCTCCTCCACGAGGCCGCCGCCATCCAGACCTACTATGAGCAGATGTGGCTCAGCCGGGGCATCAGCATCAAATACCTGCAGATGCGCCTGCCCCACGACACCACGCTCGAAGAACCCGATGTGGAGATAGAGATGGACGACTACCGCAGCTATCATCGCACCAAGCGCAGCAGCTCGATAAGTTCTAAATGACAACGATGATGAAAAAGAATTTGATAGAAACAAACCGATGGATGACGCTGATAGCCTTGTCGTTTATTATGTGTCATCTGTCGTTTAGCCCCGCAAGGGCGCAGGAACTCACCGTGACCGTCGACTCCGTGGGCCGGCTGGCCAGTCAACTGCCCGATAGCATCCGCTACACCATGAGCGAGCTGAAAATCACTGGCCCCCTCAATGGCAACGACCTGAAGATTCTGCAGCTGATGACCCGCAACGTGCGGCCCAAGAAGGCTGGCGAGGTGGTGCTCACCGCGATCGACCTCTCGGAGACCACCATCGCCGAGAGCAAGGGCAGCTTCCGCACCAAGGCCGATGTGCTGCCCGCCGCCATGTTCCAGGGCTGCAAGAACCTGCAGCGCGTGTCGCTGCCCAGCACCACCACCGAGGTCAGCCGCAGCTGCTTCAGCGGGTGCGTCAACCTGAAGGAGGTCGACATCCCCGACGGCGTGCGCGCCATCGGCGACTATGCTTTCAATGGCTGCGCCAGTCTGGAGCGCGTCAAGCTGCCCGAAGAGCTCGCCGTCATTCAGAACCGTGCCTTCGACGGCTGCATAGCCCTGGCCAGCATCGACATCCCAGAGTCGGTGGAGGTGATAGAGGCGGGGGCTTTCGCCAACTGCAAGGCACTGGAGCGCATCTCGCTGCACGAGACCTCGCTGAAGACCATCAGCAACGCCACCTTCCTGCGTTGCGAGCGCCTCAGCAGCATCAACCTGCCCGGTTCGGTGACGCTCATCGGCACCGAGGCATTCAAAGGGTGCAAATCGCTGGAGAGCATACAGATGCCCGATGCCATCAACGAGATTGGCAACAGCGCCTTCGAGGACTGCCAGTCGCTGGAGAGCATCGAGATGACCACCGCCACCGCCATCGGCAGCGATGCCTTTAAGGGCTGTCTAAGTCTCAACTCGGTGGAGATAGAGCGTGTCAACAAGATTGGCAACAACGCCTTCGAGAACTGTGCCGGACTGGCCAACGTCAGCCTCAACGGCAACCTGCAGTCCATCGGCACCGAGATGTTTGCCAAGTGCACCAGCCTCTCCAGCGTCAGCCTCCCGCCATCGGTGAAGACCATTGGCAAGAGCGCGTTCAGCGAGTGCAAGTCGCTCGCCACCATCGAACTGCCCGATGGCCTCACTAAGCTGGGCGACCGTGCCTTCCAGGATTGTGCCTCGCTGAAGCAGCTCACCATCCCCAGCATGGCGAAGCAGCTCGGCAGCAACACCTTCGAGAACTGCACTTCGCTCGACAGCGTCAGCATCCTGGGATTTGTGGAGAAGCTCGAGAGCGACGTTTTCCGCAACTGCCACTCGTTGCGCATCGTGGAGCTGCCCATCTCGGTGAAGAGCATCGGCGACCACGCTTTTGAGCAGTGTTCGTCGCTGAATACGCTGAAGCTCCCCATCAGCGTCACCAGCATTGGCGACGACGCCTTCGCCAAGTGCGCCTCCCTCACGTCGATAGTGCTGCCCGCAGCATGCACCACCATTGGCAGCGCCTCGTTCCGCGAGTGCACCACGCTGGCCAGGGTGGAACTGCCCGCAGCCATCAAGAAGATTGGGGGCAACGCCTTCTCTAAGTGCGTGTCGTTGAAGGAACTCGTCATCGGCGCACCGCTGCCGCCCAACATCAGCCACAGCACCTTCAAGGGCGTAGTGCTCTCAGCCTGTCGCATCATTGTGCCCAAGGGTGCCAAGAACAACTACAAGACCGACAAGTCGTGGGCCAAGCTGCCCACCATTGTGGAACAAGAATAACAAATAGCCCCCCTTCGCCTCTCCCCAAGTGGGCACAATTACCCCCTTGCCCCGCAAAACTATAGTAGCCCCCTCGGGGGCTGAAGGGGGGGCTAACTCCTAACTCCTAACTCCTAACTCCTAACTCCTAACTCCTAACTCCTAACTCCTAACTCCTAACTCGATGGATTCTCTCCGCCCCTTTGACCCCGAAGAACTGCCTTCAGCCTACGACCGACTGGAGCGCGACCCGCAGTTCCGTGCCGTGGTGCAGTACCTCTATCCGCAGGTGCCCTTCCCCGTCATCATGCAGCAGATGCGTGGCTGTGCCACCAGTTTCGATTTTCAGAAGACGTTCTGCTACACCTTCCTCAAGCGGCTCATGGCCACTGCCAGCAAGGGCCTGGACATGGACGCTACGGCCATCGACCTGAAGCAGCGCTACACCTTTGTGAGCAACCACCGCGACATCGTGCTCGACTCGGCCCTGCTCAGCGTGCTACTCATCGATGCTGGCATCGGCACCACCTGCGAGATTGCCATCGGCGATAACCTCTTGGCAGCCCCTTGGATCAAGGACTTGGTGCGCATCAACAAGTCGTTCATCGTGCAGCGCTCCCTGGGCATACGCGAGATGCTGGCCGCCTCGCGCCAGCTGTCGGAGTATATGCACTACGTCATCGGCACCAAGCACGACAACATCTGGATTGCCCAGCGCGAAGGCCGTGCCAAGGACAGCGACGACCGCACACAGCCCAGCATCCTGAAGATGATGGCCATGGGCGGCGAGGGCACCGTCGTGGAGCGACTGAAGCAGCTGCACATCGTGCCCCTGGCCATCAGCTACGAGCTGGACCCCTGCGACTACCTGAAGGCGCGCGAGTTTCAGCTGCGGCGCGATGTCCCTGGCTGGAAGAAGACGAAGGAGGACGATGTGGAGTCGATGCGCACGGGCATCATGGGGGCCAAAGGCCATGTGCACTACCACTGTGCGCCTTGCATCGACGAGTGGCTCGACACGCTGCCCGCCGACATGCCGCGCACTCAGCTCTTCGATGTCGTCGCCGCCCACATCGACCACGAAATCCACAGCCATTACCGCCTCTACGCCTTCAACCGCGTGGCAGCCGATTGTGCCGATGTCACCGACGAGGAGCGCCAGGCCTTCAACGCCTACGTCGACGGACAGATAGCCAAGGTACAGCTCCCGCAGCCCGACATGCCCTTCCTGCGACAGTGCATCACCACGATGTATGCAAATCCTTACCTGAACAACAAGAAGACCCTTACCCCCTAATTGAGGAGGCTTTTGAAGTACATGATTTTTAATGTTTAAATATTTTATTTTTTTCATTTTCCTTATCTGCGCTGCCCTGCTGTCGTGTACCGTCGATGCCTACGAGAAGGGCGAGGGCGACTACTCGCTGCTCACCGCCGAGCTGGTGGAGGCCAGCGTCAACTCCAGCAAGCAGGTCACACAGGTCGTCACCGACGATGCCCAGCTGCTCACCCTCACACAGCCCTTTACCGCCAAGTGGGTGGCACGCCCCGACACCACCTATCGCGCACTCCTCTATTACAACAGGGTAGGGGCTGCGAAGGCCGAAGTGGTGAACATGGGCGCTGTGAGCGTACTCTATCCATTGAATGCCGACAGCCTTAAAAAGGGAATGAAAGCCGACCCGCTCTATGTGGAGAGCATCTGGCAGTCGCGCAACGGGCGCTATCTGAACATGCAGCTCCGTCTGCTCACCGGACAGGTCGCCAACGATTCCATCCGTCAGAGCATTGGCATCGTAAAGGCGAAGGGTTCTACCTCCACCCACCAGCAGCTGCAACTCTATCACGACCAGGGTGGCCAACCCGAATACTATTCCAGCTCTGTCGTCGTCTCGCTGGCCACTAATAGCCTCAGCGCCGACACCGTCACCATCACCGTTAACACCTACGACGGCCCCTTCGTCCGCACCCTCACAGGGTGGAAAGCAGCGTCGGGCGCACGCCACTAACAAAGGTCTGATACCCCTTTTTTAGAGGCTCAAAACCGCAAGCCGTAAAAGTTATGATTGAGTTTTCTTTTGGAGCATTTATTGTGGCCCTGTTTTTTGTAGCCATAGGTAAGAGCAAATATGCGGGAGTCATATTTCTAGTCCTTTTTGTTCTTATTATGATTGGCCTTGGTCAAACTTGTGAAGAAGAGGAAAGGGAGAAACAAAAATTTATTGAAGAGTCGAATCGGTGGTCAAATGAAATTAGGCAGCGAAAGGAATATTATAATAGTATATATGGAGGAGTGCAATGGGATCCACCTGCGAGCAATAATGAAAAAAGCGAGAATGATTGATGATTCTCGCGCTTTTTAGTGGGTGGTACCTCTTGTGTCTGGATGTAAAGATATCTATTTCCGATGTCCCCCCTATAGAGTTCGCGGCATCAGGCCTTAATGGTCTGATGCCGCGAACTCTATAGGGGGGGGCGTCGGTTAATTCTCCTCTTCGCTCTCTTCCTCGCTGTCATTAAATCGGTTGGGGAGCATGGAGTACAATTCCATGACAGCCTCGTTGCCGAAGGCGTATTGGCCGAAGCGGTTCATGTTGGTGCGCCCGGCGATGCTGGCGGCGCAGTTCATGGCGATGATGTCGTTGGGATGACGCTCGATGCGATGCAGGCAGGTTTTGTAGCAGAGCCGACGGTAGTCGTTGTAGTAGTTGTTGGGGATGAAGGAGTCTCTGGAATTGCCGAGCAACGAGCCTTGGCAGAGGGCACGCCAGGAAATCCATATCTTGTTGAGGAATGGGAAATACCTGCCGCTCTTCATCAGCTGGATGGCCGTTGCGACGAGCCATTCGTCTTCTCCTCCCGACTTGTTGCAGTCGGCCCAGCTGAGCCACAGCGAGCACTGCTCGTCGAAGCTTTGGCAGTCGGCCATCTCATGGAGGATGACGCCGAGTTGCTCCTTCTCGTTGGCAGCGGAATAGCGCTGGAACCTGTCGCTTGCCAGGCTCGTTGCCATGCTCGACACGCTGTCTAAGAACGCCACAAACTCGTCCTCGTCATCGTAGAAGCGATAGGCCGTGCGCTCTATCACGGCATTGAAATCTGACATGTAGCCACCGATATTGGGAGCATCGTCATCCTGCAGCTCTTCTTCGGTGAGGGCCATCGCTGCAAGCATAGCTTTCTTGTACGCCTTGGCAGCTCTGTGTAGCTCATCGTTGTTGATGATGTCGGCACTGATGGCTTCTGTGTATGGGCGTGCCTCTTCAGTCCCACTGATGCTGTGGCTTGTCATGCCGCGATAGTACACCTCATAGTTGCTGTAGATGTTCCACGAGAAGGCGCAGCCGTTGTAGAAATCTTCTGCCTGCGCCAGAAAAGGCTGTTCAGCCTGGGCGTATTGCGGCAAACGAATCACAAACGATGTGTCGCCAAAGAGGTAGAAATCCTCTTCGGGCAAATCGGGTAAAAGCTTGGTATAGAATTCTTGGTAGTCTACCTCCGTCTGTTGCTCATACCATTGATATGCTTGCAGTATGGATGTCATGTCGACGGGCTTGTCGCTGTCGAAGAATGATTCCTCTTCCTTGGCTTTGCTGCACCCAAGGGCTGCAACGATGCTTGTGGCCAAGAACAAATAGGCTAAACGACGTATTCTCATGATGCTGCGGATGATTGTTCGTTTGCAAAGTTAAGAAGCATCCCAGACTTCATTCAAAAGAGGTCTGGGATGTTTCCTATGTTAAGCACGAATGGCTATGTGCGCTATTTCAACGTTTTTGTTAAGGCTCTACCACGGGTTCTTCAACAGAGGTTATCAGCTTAATCAAAGCTGTCACGTCGGAGATGGAGATGGTATAATTGCCGTCTTCATCCACGATGCCGTCCACGTTGGAAGCATCCATGTCGTAGTTAGCACCTTCGGGCACCATATCCAGAATGATGTTCACGATGGCTTGCACGTCAGCGAAGTCAACATTGCTGTCGCGGTTCACATTACCTATCTTGAAGGCTACGAGCGTGCATGTGCCATTCTCGCAACTCCACTTGTAGCCCTCGGGAGCATCCACTTCGAAGCTTTCACCCTTGGTGACGTTTGCCTTATCTGCGCCCTCTGCCATCACTAAACTGCCATTGAGCGTACCTGAGGTAAGGGCCAGCGATGCAGGAGTTGTCCCCTCCTGTCCATAGTAGCTTATCTCTACGAGTCCGGTGATGACGCTCTCTCCTGTCACCTCCACTGCATTGCTCTGATAGCCTCCCCAGCCAGAGCAGGCATCAAAGGCTGTGTGACCTTCCTTGGCGGTTATCTTGGTGTCGTTAATGGTTGTGCTGCCGTTGTTTGTGGAGAGCACATAGTCAATGCTGTTGGTTCCCACGGTGGCATCCAGTGTCATGTTGTCGAGCGTGATGTTGGAATAGTTTTGAATCATCATCTGCACACCTTCGCTGTCAGCAACGATAGTACCGTTCTTGAATACGATAGTATTGTCCTTCAGCAACTGGAAAGCCTGCGTCTGAGTGCCAGTAGAGCCAACCAGCGAACCGTCCATTGTATAGGTGTGTCCGTCGAAATCTACAGTCAAGCCTGTGGTGAACTTGCCCTGCGGAACCTTAATGCCATTGCCAGCGCAGTCGGCCAGCAGTGTGATGGTCTCGCCATCCTGGGCTGCGGCGAAGGCGGCCTCCAAGGACTCGTACTTTGTGCCATCGATCTCGGCGACGAAAGCACCTTCCTTCACACTATAGACGCCTTCCTCAATCTCTACGGGTATGAAGCCCGGAGCACAGTACTCTTCGAGAACGGGGGCATCAAAAGTGCCGCCAGAAATCTGGATGGAAGCGCCCTCTTCAGTATCGGGAGCGAAATTGCTGAACTCACCACCTTTGATATAGATGGTGCCAGCTTCAGCATATATATCCTTGGCGTAAGAGCCACTATTGATGGTAATGCTGCTGGTGGTAGTACTGCTAGAGGAAGACCAGTTGGCAATGTAATTGCTGAAGTCACAGTCGTCCAAGGTAACTTCATAATTCTCGGCCTCGACACTCAGACAAGCATTTTCACAGTCAATCATAGTGCCAGTAACCTGCAAGGATCCACCGCTGGGGTCATGTTGGCCCACAGGAGCAACAACAATGCCGTATGTGGCATTTGTTGAAGAATGGCTGTCGTTATTGGAAAGAATCGTGCAATCCTTTATCTCAACGTCACCGCTGCCCATGACCTCAATACCACCGCTCATATAACTATTACTGCTTCTCTCCATGTTGCAGATGAGGGTGTTATCGATGGTGCCGGTTGCGCTGCCCTTGATCTCAATGCCCTTGGTGAAGGCACCACTTCTGCTGTTGGCGCAGTCGATGTAGCAGTCGTTCACCTCAAAAGCACCGCCATAGAGGAAGATGCCACCACGGTTGAAGTCGCTGATATACACATTGACCAGCGCGACCGTGCCCGTGAAGTTGGTAGAGACATAGACGGGAGCATGGCCGGGATTGGTATTGGCATCATTGCCGAAGTTCTTGATCTTCAGATTAGAGAGGGTCACCGTGCCGCTTCCAGTAATGAAGATGTCATTCGTGCCAGTTGCAGTGCTCTTGCCAAAGATGGTGTACAGCGGCTCACCATTCTCGGCCTTAGCTCCTGTGATGGTCAGCGACTTGTTGATTTCCAGCTCCGAACCGTCTTCAAGTGATCTGTCGTCAGCAATCAGTGTGATGGTGTCACCCTCCACGGCAGCGGCGACGGCAGCCTTCAGCGACTTGTAGCCTATCTCGCCAATCATGGCAACATCGGGCTTCTCGACCAAGGTGTAGGTAGTCACACCGTTAGCATCTGGTTCGCTGGTTACCAAATCATAGTCTGCGGGAGGATTCACCGTCAGCGTATGGCCATTCAGGGCCACCATCAGCGTCTCACCTGCGGTCATTATGTATCCCTCGGAAATGTCGGCAAGCAGGGTTATAGCCGTCTTACCATTTGCATCGATAGCAGCAGAAGTAAAGGTCTCATAACCGTAATCACCAACAAGAGCAACATAGCTACCCTCCTTGATGGTGTAGTAACCATCCGCATTTGGTTCTTCACTACAAATGAAACCTTCTGCGCAGTATACAGCTTCAACTCTCTCTAAGAATTCTCCACCACTGATGAAGCCAGTCTGAGACCCCCAGGTTCCTACCCAGCAAGTAAATGTACCACCTGAAATGCTAATATCACTTGGACCTGCTGATCCGAAACCAACATAACCATCACATGTTCCGCCAGAAACAGCTATGCTACCACCAGTATTATTGGCATACAATGCATATTCACCGGCAATAGTTCCACCCGTTACAGAGACATTGGCATTTTCTCCAGACATGACTTGGATACCATAATACGAACAGTTATCATCGCTATTATAGTGTCCGACGGTTCCACCATTAACAGTCAGGGAGCCTCCCTTTACGTAGAACATGCGGATTGCACTTGCTTTAGCTGCGTCAACTTTTCCACCGTTGATGGTCACCTTTCCTGCGGAGTAATTGTCAATAGCGTAAGCGGCACTACCAGTACTTATATTGTTAAGGAAGCCACTATTTACGACTAAAGTGCCTTCGTTTCTAATAAGGTTACTAGCGTAACTGCCTGCATAGTTGTCGGTGCCATCCCAAGTCCATGTCGAGCTAGCGCCAGCAATCAATTTGCCATCTCCTGTTCCGTCTACGTTTGTGTCAGAACTATCCTGAATGGTCAGAGTGCCCAAATTGCGTATCAAAGCAGATGTGCCACTTGTTTCGCAAGTACCAACAACTTGATGGCCGTTCAAATCGAGCACAACATTCTGATTAGCAGCTACTGTCAGTGCATATCCAGATACACTAATTATTTCATTAGCAATCATCGTGATGGTCGTCTCGGTGCCATCAGTAGGAACGGCTGCCACGGCAGCGGCCAAGGTCTTATAGCCCGTCTCACCAATCATGGCAACATTGGGCAGTTCTTCTACTGAATAGGTGTATTTGCCATTGACTTCCGTCTCGACAACCGTATAGTTGGCAGCGTCAGCAGCCGAGAAGATGTCGGTTTGCTTGTCGGTCACCACGCTCACGCCAGCCTTCAGCGTCACAGTGTAGTCGCCCTTGGTGATGGAGAAGTCGCCCTGTGTCAGGGTGAACAAGCCGCTTTCCAGTTGGCAAGCGATGTTCCCCGTCAGCGTCACATCCTTCTTCAGGCGGATGAACTCACCGTCGGCCAGCCAACCTTCGATGAAAGGCTGGACAAAGTCGCAGTTCTCGCCATCCTCAACACCATTAGCAATCCAATAGTAGTAGACTTCCGACACATACGTCACGGCATAAAGCCCGTTAGCGTCAGGTTCGCTGGCCACCGTAGCCTTCTTGATGAGCTGCTCCAGATTACCCTTGGCCGTGGCATCCATCAGCACGGTGCTGGTTTCCAAGGTACCCTCGTTGTAGAACAGGCCACCACGCTCCTCCGAGTTGCAAGTGTAGGTGGTGTTACCCGTAATCTTCATCGTGGCACCCGTGCCGCGCAGGTCGACCATCTGCTGGGTGGCAGACGACCCCACGGTACTGATGGCTGCCTCGCTCAGGTTGGCGATGAAGGTTACACCATTGATGTTGTAGTTGTTGTCCGTCGCATCTTTGTACTCCACGATGCAGGCAAATGCCTCCGTAGAGCCAGTCTCGTTGTTCAGGCCGTGCACCTCCACGCCGTCGAGGGTGAACGTATTGTTGCTGCCCCATACGTTGAGGGCTGCGCGGCCGTATGTCTTGCCGCCCGTCATGGTGACGGTGAGGTTGCTGCCCGATGTCACGCTGTTGATGTCGTAGGAGAAGCCCTTCAGCTCCGAGTTGTTGATGGTAACAGTATAGCCCTTGCCGTCGGTGGTGCCCAGGCTCAGGGCCATGGCATCGTTGCCCGTGGTGTAGATCGTCGTCGGGTCGGCCACATTGCTCTGGATGACAGAACCGTCAACAGCGATGCCGAAGCCCGTGTCCTCATTGTAGACGCGGATTCCGCGCTTGGCCACGGTCAGCGTGGCACCATCCAGAGTGAGCTGGCCGGAATAGGCGGCATCGTCATTACCAGCCTGGATGCCATGACCAGCCGAGGCCACAATGGCAACATCCTTGAAAGTGGCTGCACCATTGCCCGTCAGCAAAACGGCCTGGGTAGCGCTGCTGGTGATGCCATACTGGCCACCACCATCAATCGTCAGGGCCTTGCTGATGCTCAGGCTCTCAGCGCCAAGGTCGATGTCCTGCAACAAGACAACCGACTGGGCAGCCGCAGCGGCCTCGATGGCAGCGGCAAAGGTCTTGTAGTAGCCATCAATATTCCCGTTGGTGGCAAGGGCTGCCTTGTAAGCGGCAACACCACCCTCGGGAACCATCGTCTCGTCTTCGCTGGTGAAAGCGATGTCACCATACTGCCCGGCCAGATCCTCGTCCACCCAGACGGCATTCACATTGTCGGCAGCAACGTTCTCGATATCCAGCCCCGAAGCCTCGATTGCTGCGCCATACTTAGCGGTCACGAGGATAGCGGCTTTCTTGCCTGTAGTGAAAGTGGAGTTCGTTATAGAGAGTGTGGTTGTCTCAGCAGGTGCCGAGTTGACATACTGGTCCTTGACCGCGATACCGCGACCGTTGGGAACGTTCATCGTCAAGCCGTCAATACTGACATTCTGGCCGTTGGTCTGAATCCAGATGCCGTAGACATCGCCCGTTTCAGTGATTTCCACATTCTTCAACTTAGCATCATTCTTGAACGCCAGTGCCTTGTCAGAGGTCACGTTGTTCAGCTCCACGGCACAGTTGAAGTTGATGTCATGACGGTTCCAAGGGCCATTGTTATAGCCGCTGTTGGTGATGCTCATATCGTTCAAGATGAGCTTTGTCACTTCGTCGTTCGCAGTTGACACATCGTTCCAGTCGCTATTCTTCTGGTTGAAGGTCAGCGTATGGTTGTTGCCGTTGATGGTTATCGACTGCGTGCTTTCTGTTCCAATGGAAAGGACATTAGCCCTTGCCGTGATGTCGAGGGTGGCATCAGACAACAGTTCGATGACGATATTTTCAGGATTTTCAGCCTCGGCGGCATCCAAAGCCTCCTGCAGGCTCTCGTACTTCTTATCACCGTACTGGGCGACATACTCGCAGGCGGCAAGGGCGCAGGTGCCGTCGGTGCACACCCACTTATAGCCCTCGGGGGCAGCTTGCGAGAAGGCTTCGCTCTTGGTGATGGTCACCTTGTCGGGCGTGGCGGCCATAGCGGCTGCGGCGGTGGCATCCATCACGATGTTGCCACTGATGGTGCCGGAGGTTAGCGTCAGGCCGAAGCCGTCCTTGGCATCGTTATTGGAAGCAAATATCTCAATGTTGCCGTTGATGGTGCTGTTGTCCTTCACCTCAACGCTGACAGAGGGATAGCTGCTGTAGCGGCATACGTCGAAGGCGAAGCCGCCGGCGGGGTTGGCGTTGATGGTTGAGCCGTCGATGACGACATTGCCGTTGTTGTTCGACAGCGTATAGGCGCTGCTGTAACTGCTGTTGTTCAGCGTCAGCGTCATGCCCTCAAGTGTCAGGTTGCTGTAGTTCTGAACGAGAATCTTAGCCTTCTCAGAGGTGATGGTACCGTTCTTGAAGGTAATCTTGTTGTCCTTCAGCAGCTGGAAGGCCTGTGTCTGCGTGCCAGTAGAGCCAACCATTGCGCCATCCATCGTGTAGGTGTGGCCGTTGAAGTCTACGGTCAGCCCCGTGGTGTACTTGCCCTGTGCCACTTTGATGCCATTGCCGACGCAGTCGGCCAGCAGGATGATGGCCGCGCCATCCGCAGCGGCGGCGAAAGCGGCCTCCAGCGTGGCATAGAACTTTGCAGCATAATCGCTGTTCTTAATCATGGCAACAGGGCTGTAGGTCTCAGTCTTTTCGGCCGAAGTATAAGCGGGGAACACCAAGTTGCCAGCGTACCCGCTATTGTTGTTCATCAGTATGCAGACTTCGTCGATAGCCTCGATGTAGTTCAACTTGAGGTCAACCTTGGTTTCATCGGTGGGATAGTAAACGCCCATCGGCTCCTGCTTCAGATGGCCGTACATCACATTGCCTGTGACGGTGGCAGAGAAATCCACATTCTGGGCAGACTGTACATGTACATAACGCTGCTGCTTGATGCCGTCATTCGTGTCATCCCTGAACGTGTTGTTGGTGATAATCAACACAGCACCTGCTACAGGAGTTATCTGGATGGCATCCCAATCGCAATTGCTGAACGAGCAGCCTGTAATGGTGGCTGTGCCTTCAAGACTGTTGCCATAGATTGCTGACAGCTTACTATTAGCGTTATGTATGCTCTCGAAGTTCACGTTCTGAACACTGCCACCTGCCTTGTTGACATAGACAGCAGAATTGCCGCTGATGGTCTTACCGTCGCCGTCGAGGGTCACACCGGCTGGTAGATACACACTTCCAAGGTCGCTGAGGTCAGCCAGCAGGGTGATTGTATCGCCGTTATTTGCAGCAGCAACGGCTTCTGCAAGAGATGCGTAATAGGTGTCATTGATTTTGGCAACAGGAGGATTACCTTCAAATACGGTGTAAAAGCCATTGTTGTTGACTAAGCTATAGCCTTCTGCGAGATAGTTAGTTACATCATCTGTGAATGTTCCACCAGAAATGTTAAGGGCATCTTTGCCATTCAAAACGACCACCCTACCAGTGTAAGTGCCACTCGTCACATTGATGCGAGCACTACTTGCGCCACCTCTGTTGACGATAACGCCTTCGTCACTTCCTGTTGATGTACTGATAAAGGTGTTGTCTTCAAGCGTGATTGTGCCAGTATATCCATCCTTATAATCACGCAATGCATATTTACCCGTAGTGATTTGGCAATTCTTGATGAGAACAGTACCGGTAAAGCCGCCCGAGTCGCCTGTCTTTATGTTGAAGCCAGCCGTGACATTATTGGTTGCAACGATGTTCTCAAACACCACTTCCGAAGACAAATCACCTTGAATCAGACGGGTATTCTCAACTGTCAGATTTTTTATGGTTGCTCCGTACAAGGGGCCATCACCAATATTCATGAACCAATTATCAGAACTTGCATCTGACCCAGTATATGTACAATCTTGTATTGTCAGGTTATGCGGATAGTGTTGAGGCTTAATAGCATCTTTAGCTGCACTATTGACAAATGCTATGTTTTTCAGAGTAACGGAAGCACCATTAGAGGGACTGCCATTATTGCCACGTAAACCATCAACAATGATTTGTGCATCAACAGTGTAATTTGAAGTTGCATCCTTCTGCCCGTCAATTGTAAGCTGGAAGTTGGCAACTTCTTGAATCGTCACGGTTTCACCGCTTATGTCGCTAAGCAGGTTGATGGTTTGTGCTCCACCTAAATCTTTTGCCGCATTGACAGCTTCCTGCAGCGTTGCATACCCTGTGTCCCCAATCTTAGCCACGTCGTCAGCCCATGCAGCAGCTATCGGCAACATGGTAGCGAAGATGGCCATGAGGAGTTTTCTCATTTTTTTCATAAGCTTTTCGTTTGTTTTTGGTTAATATTGTTTTAAATCAATTATCTAGTTTAAACGGAAAAAGTTGTCGGCGTTAGGTAACACACCAATTCCGCTGCAAATATACAAATTCTATGCATTTCAGCCAAATAAAATGACAAGAATCTTTCAACAAACAGAAAAAAAGTTGTTCGACTGGACGGTTGGAAGGAAATAATCGACAGGTATGGAACAAGAATAGGTGTTGGGAAACGAATGTGCCTATTACTGAAATCAATAAAATTCGTGAGCAAAATTATAAGCAATTAGAAAAATTCGTTTCTAAAAACAAAGTATTAAAAACCACCCCTTGCACCCTCGTTGATAGGAGGGATGCAAGGGGTGGGGGAGCGCTATGCAAGCAGGAGTGGTGATTACTTCACCAGCTTCTTGCTGCCGTTGTGGATGAGGACACCCTTCTGGGCGTTCTTCAGCTGCTGGCCGTTCAGGTTGTAGAAACGTTGAACGTTGGACGTTGAACGTTGAACGTCGTCGATGCCACTGATGACGGCCACGGGGGCGGCATTGCTCAGCGGCGACTCGCCCTCGGCATAGACGGCGGTGACGTGGTAGGTGTGCAGCCCTGAGGCGAAGGCATCAGTAGGATGCTCGAAGCTGGTGGCTTCGGCATCGGCGGTGCCCACGAGCTGATGGTCGCAGTAGATGTTGTAGCCCTTCAGCGTGAGCGGTCGGCCTTCGTAGCTGATGTCGTCGAGCATGAAGATGCCGCCGTTCTGCGAGTTGCAGTGGATGGCGAAATACTTGGCTCCTGCGGGCAGCGTGGCGGCGAAGCGTCCGAAGTAGTTCTTCGGGGCCTCATACTCGTCGACGACTTGGTCGGCGTTGAAGTCGGTCACCTGGTTGCCCGTGGTGCTGTAGCGCACCTCGAAGGTCTCGTTCCACACGCCGGCAAGGCTCTCTGCGTAGATGCGGATGGTCTGCTCCTCGCCCGACAGTTCGGGCGAGATGAGCCAGTCGTTGTTCTTGTTGCCCGGCGCATTGTTGGCCTTGAAGCAAGCCAGGAACTGCGTGCCACTGTTGGCCTCAAACTGCGGGTACTGCCTCATCTGTGCCTCGGTGACCCCCGCCTCGCGGAAGTTGAAGGTGAGGAACGCCTGTGGCTGTCCAGCTCCGGGCCACCACAGTCCGTTGATGCCGGCTGTGGCGCAGTTGTCGCGGTCGTAGTTGCCCCACTGTCCGAAGGTGGACTGGAAGCTGTCGTAACCCTCGAAGCTCTCGGTGACCTCGTTGCGCCCGCTGACGGGTGTCCACACGAGGGTGCTCTTGCCATCGGCATTGGTGGCCACTAATGAGGCAACGGCCTCTAACTGAGAGGGTACCACCACCAGCGGCAGCTGCTCGGTGGTGTTGTCGCTGAGGTCGAGGTCGGCGGCATAGTCGACGGTGGCCCACACCAGTGTCTGCTCTGGGTCGGTGGCCTTGGTGGCGTAGGTGAAGTCGAAACGCTGGCGACCGAAAGGCTCCACGGCTTCATTCTGCTCAAAAGTCTTCACCTGCTGTCCGTTGACATAGATGCTCACGGTGTAGTCGTTGGCCGTCTGTTCGCCCACATTGTGCGTGGTGACGCTGATGCGTGCTGGCTGTCCGGCGGTGGTGCGGCGCTGCACGTCGGCATAGGCCGTCATGTTGCAGGCCACTACGTTGCGGAAGTTCACGTCGTCGATGGCGACGAGTCGCAGCTTGGGGTCGTTAAGCTCTGCCACGAACGAGGCGGTGATGTACTTGGCATCCTTATAGGCCGAGAGGTCGATGGCGTAGGTGATGAATTCCTCGACCTGCATGGTGGCGTAGTCGACGGTGAGCAGCGTGTCGGCGCGTGCCTCACCATTCTTCTGTATGGCCACCTTCAGACGGTTTGCGGTGCCGGGGTCGCCAAAGGCGGTGAAAACCAGCTTGGGTGTGTCGGCACCCTCCAGGCTTACCTTGCCCGACGTGAGTACTGCCCATGCTCCAGCCTTCTCCGACTCGACCGCCGTGAGGCAGTCGTCGCCATCGCTCGACATGCCAGTGTACATCTTCCAGCTCACGTCCTGCGTGTTGGAGCGTGTGGCCCAGATGCCTTTCAGCCCAGCGGTGAGGAAATTCTCCATGAAGGGCAATGTGTAGGGAGCACCATAGATGAGGGGCGCAGCCAGGGCGATGTTGCTCTCGCCCAACTCGTTGAGCGCGTTTACGCCATAGATGACCTGCCCTTGCTGCCCCGTCTGGGCGATGCCCGTCACCTGGTAGTTCATGTCGCTGATGTTGCTCTTCACCTGTCGCAGCTCGTTGTCTACCACTCCCCACACGTTGTAGGTGAGTTCGTCGGGGTCTACATATCCGTTGTGCTGACCCTTGGTGGGAGTCTGCCACGAGAGGATGGCTGTGCCATCGAGCTGGTCGGCGAGGGTGACGCTGATGGGCGCGTCGGGCGCATCGGTGCCCACATAGACGGTGGCCTGGGTGGTGAGTCCGGCGCCGGCCTCGTTGAAGGCTGTGACGCTGTAGAGCACCTCGCCGTTCACGGCATCCTCGTCGACGATGGTGTAGTGCTTGCCCGGCTCAGCATCCTTGATGGTGGTCACCAGGTCGCCATTTTGTCCGCGACGGATGTCGATGGCGGTGAGGCTCTCCAAGGGATTGCCGTCGTTGGCCACGGTGGGCGCGTCGAAGTCGATGGTGACGATGAGGTCGCCGTCGTCGGCGGGTGTCAGGCGCAGGTTCTTCACGCTGTCGGGGGTGATGAGCAGCATGCCAGCGGTAATCTGCAGGTTGTCGATGAAGAGCGAGTTCTGCCACTCATTGCTGAGGTCGTGGAATCCAAAGTAGTAGTCGCCCGTTTGCTTCACCTTGATTTCGCCTGTCATCTCCATGCCTTGCTGCAGGGATGTCGACACCTCGGTGACGGGTATCAGGAGGTCGTATTGCTGTGGGTCGGTGCCTTGTCCGCAAGCCACGGCCAGCCGCTGCCGATAGGCGGGCGACACGCCGAAAGCGTCGAACTTGATTTGATAGGCCACGCCCTCCATGAGGTGGAGCGGCGGCGTGAGGCACCAGTCGTCGATTTGGCCGCCTCGGCTGAAGTCGTGGCGCAAGCGTCCTGTGGTAGAATCGAAGTGGGCGAAGTCCCAGGTGAGACCGTCGCCATCGGTGTCGAGGATGGTATAGGCGCTACCCGCATCGGCATCCTCGAAGTCGTCGACGAAGGGCACCATGCGTGCATGGCCATAGCGCACCACGTTGCTGGCGGTGGTCTCGCACTCCGTGTCGTCTTGCAGGGCCGTCACGCGGTAGTAGTAGCCGTCGTAGTCGGCATCGGTGATGGTCTCGCTGAACTGTGTTCCACTGATGCCCGTGGCCACCTTCACGGCGCCGGGATAGCGCACCACGTTGAAGGTCTGCGACCCTGGGTCGGTATATCCGCCCATCTTGCCCTGCGAGGCGTTCCATGTCAGCGTGTTCAGGCCTGTGGCCTCGTCGCGTGTGAAGACCACGTTGCTGGGCTTGGGTGTGTCGGCGCCAATCCAGGCTTTTGCCCAGTTGCGCTGTCCTGTCTTGCCATTGGCGGTGAGCTGCACCACCACCTTCTGGCGGCCTGTGCCCTCGGGATAGAGCACGGCAGCCTTCCACTGTCCGGCAGCCCCCTCGCCCGTGACTGCCTTCTCCTCGTTGTCGTTCACGGTGATGCGGTAGCTGATGTTGCCAGTAAGCTCTTGGCCATCGATGGTGGTGGTGGGCAGGGTGAAGTTCACGATGCCAGCCGTCCCTTCCGATGCGAAGTTCACCAGCATGTCGGTGAGGGCGGCGGGAGCGTCACCGTCGGGCTCGTCGAGCACATGCAGACAGGTGTACTCCTCGGCTTCGGGCAGATAGGCGATGAGGGTGGTCTTGCCCGTGGTCACGTCGACCTCGCACAGGCGGCCCATCATCTCCTCGGCTTCCTCGTCGACCTCGGTGGCCACCATGTAGAGGCGGTCGGTGGTGCGGTCGAAGGTCATGCTCTCGAAGATGGCATAGAAGTTGAAGTCGAGGGTGCCGATGTATGTCAGGTTGCCCGTGGCCTTGTCAACGCGGCAGAAGCTGCGGTTCTCGGTCACGCCATACATCTCTCCCAGACTGTTGATGGCGAGCATCACGCAGAGCGAGTCGGAGGAGGTGATGATCTCGCGACTCTGCGTCTCATAGTCGATGCGCATAAAACTCTGTCCGCTGGTGCCTTCGTCTTTCCAACCATAGCAGATGCCCGTGGTGGGGTCCCAGTCGGCGGCCTTCACGATGAGCGTCTGCTGCGTGCCGCGTGTGCCGTGGTTGCCGGTGGGCTCCCATGTGTCGGTGTCCCACTCGCAGTACACCCAGTTGTTGCTGCCCAGATAGGGCAGGGGCAGCGACGAGGTGCCGTGCAGCTTATGGTTATAGTAGGCTCCGCGTCCGTTCAGGTCCCAGTCCACGGGGGCCATCGTCTCACGCACAAAGCCGTTCTGCTGGCTGAAGCGATAGAAGCCGTAGTCGAGGAGCATGCGCTCGCCGTGCTGGTTATATTGCAGCATGCCGCTGAAGGCGAGGGGCTTCTCGCCAGGAGCCACGGGGCGCACAAAGTGGCGTGTGCCGGGCTTCATGCGCAGCAGCTTCGCCTCGTCCATGGGCAGTGGTATGCCGGTGGCCTTCAGACGTTCCACCAGTCCACGGCCAAAAGCGGTCTCAGTGGCGGCGGGGGCTTTGCTCAGGTTGACAATCTGTGAACCTCCTTCTGCTGGTTGCAGCCGTTGCCGTGTGGTTTGGGCATGCGAGGGCAGTGCCATCAGCACACATGCCGACAGCACGAGGATAGATGGAAAGTGTTTTTTCATAAGTGTTGTTAATTTGTAGTCGTTGAAGGTGGTCTCGCCCTCAACGTTGTTGTTAGTTCTTTCGTTAGTGACGGGTTGCCTTGCGGGGGCATCATCTCACCTGCATCTTCACAGTGCGTTGGTGGCCGTCGGCATTGGTCTTGCGCACGATGAGCAATCCTCTTTGCTTCGCATCGAGCTTGCGGCCGTCGAGGGTGAAGTATTCCGTGCGCTCTTCATTGGTGCTCCCCACGGCGCTGACGCTGTTGGCCTGACTGATGGGGAATCCGGCCTGTTCCACGTTGTCGACGTAGCAGTTCTTGTTGTTGCTGGGGTCGTCGTTGCTCACGATGGCCACCACCTGCATATTCTCCTTCTGCCATTCGTCGGCCACGCTGAAGGTGACGTGGTGCTCATACTGGTTGATTTCCCAGTTGATGCGTTCGCCAAAATCGCTGGCAAAGGCGCGGATGACGTGCTTGTGGTAGAAGGCACCCGTGGCCCCCGACTGGTTGACGGCCTTGACGTCGTCTTCGAGCAGGTAGACGGTGAGCACGGGCGACGGGGCTGTCAGCTCGTCGCGCTTTCCGCTCACCACGACGTGTAGCTGCTTCTGCTCTTCGTCGAAGTTGGCGCTGATGTTGATGGTGGTGTGGGCCTCGTCCTGCATGCAGAAGCGCATGGCGGCTTCGAGTTCCGACTGCGAGGGACAGGCATGCAGTTCGGGCCAAATGGGCTTGCGGTCGACCATGATGGCGGGGGCATAGCCCACGCCGAAACGCACGGCCAGCTTCTCGTCGCACGACTTGGTGAGCCAGTCGGTCTTGTAGCCAGCATGATGGCACACGGCCACGGCGCGGTCTTTGAATTCATCGCGCGAGAGCAACGTGTGCAGATAGCCTGCCACGCGGGGGCAGTTGCCGCAAGGTTCGGTGGTAAACTCCTCGATGAGAATCTTCTTCACCAAGGCAAACTTGGCCTTGATGGTGTTGTTCGAGGCTGTCTCGTCGGTGCCGTCGTCGATGGATTGCAGACTGACGATGATGTCGCCGTAGCTGACGGTGGAGCGATTGGGGATTTGGTAGTTCACGGTGGTTTTCTCGCCCCAGTCGAGTGCCACGTCGAAATGGTGGGCGTATACGTCGTCGCCCATTTCGTATTTCGTCTCAAGGGTGAAGCCTGTGATGGGCTTCAGTCCGTTGTTCACCACGGTGACCTGCATCTGGGTCTGCGAAGCGTCGGCAAAGGTGTTGGCCATGGCGGCTGCCAAGCCCAGGTCGTAGTTGGGCAGGTTGTTGCCCTCCACCACGGCCTCCACGCTGAGGATGCCAGCCTCGCTCATGTCTTGCCAGCGAGCGTCGTGCCCCAGCTGCACCCAGCAGGCGTTCTCCAGCGGGCTGCCCACCACCGACAGTGCTGCCACCTCGGCTTTCTGGCGATAGCTCAGACCGACGTAGAGGCCCTGCCCTTGGGCGATGGTGAGGGGTTGGCTAAGCTCGGCCTCGTTCCATCCCTTGGCCAGCTTGGGCGTGGTCTTGGTGGTGATGATGGCCTCGGCGATGTTGTCGCCGGTGAGCGATGTGCGCACCCACAGACGTAGGCTGTCGACGTTGACCTTCGAGGCCAGGGCGCCGCGCAGGGCGGTGATGGTGCTGCCCTCGTAGCTGGCCAGCATGTCGGCTGGCAGATAGATGGCAGCACTCACCCACGCCTTGCCCTCGGTGCTGATGCTGCCCTTGTCGGCAGCCTCGCCTCCGCAGTAGCCTAAGTGTACGGTGCTTTGAGCCTGCATGCCGATGGCCACGAGGGCCATCAGCAGCAGGGATAGAATGTTTTTCATGCGTTTATTTCACCAGCACTTTCTTGCCATTAATGATGTATAGGCCCTTGGTGCGTTTAGCGTTGAGGCGGCGACCCTGAAGGTCGTAGATACGTTGAGCGTTGAGCGTTGAACGTTGAACGTCGTTGATGCCAGTGACGGGGCCACCGTCGTATTCGAGTGTGAAGACGGTGCTGGGAACCACTAAGGAGAAGTCGAGCGGCAGATAAGCGGTGCCGGGCTGCAAGAAGTACTTGCCCTGTGCCCACCATCCTGTCTCGTCGTCGATGTCGTTGGGGTCGCAAGCGGGCACGAAGCCAAACTTGCCGTTGCTCACGTTGTTGCCCAGCACGAAGGGATAGAAGAATTCCTCGGCTTCTTCATCCTCGGGGAAGGTGATGAACGATGCGTCGACCAGCCAGGGGTTGGCCACCAGGTCGTTGTTCTCCAGCGGAGCCACCTCGCCAACGGCCACGGGGATGTCGAACGTCAGCGGGTCGCCAGATGTTCTGCGGGCCAAACTGGCGGCAGAACTGCGCAGCAGCACACCCGTGTTGGCCGGAACCTTGTCCACCTTGGTGAGCACCACGCCCGTCATGTTGTAGCGTGTGCCCCATGGTGTCTCCACGGCTTCCAGCTGCTTGGTCACGGCGTAGGCCTCCACATCCTCCACATCCGTGAAGTCGAGTGCCTGGTCGCAAGAGAAGAGGGCGAAATATGAGGTGCCGTCGGTGAGGTCTGACGATGTGCTCACGCTCACAGTGTTGTTGATGCCTTCGGTGAAGGTGATGTTCACGTTGAGCACCACAGCCTTCTCGTCGGCATTGACGAAGCCCCACTTGGCCACGTAGGTGTCGCCTTCCTGATAGCTGTTGTCGATGGCGCCCATATAGTCAATGATGCCGCTGGCAGGATTGCTGATCTTTACGCATACGCCAGGAGCTGTTCCGTTGAGCTCAGCCCATAGGCAGGCGTCGCCGTTGGCATCGCGCCAACCGTCGGTGGTGTTCTCCACGAAATTGCCATCGGTCACGTTCACAATATATTGAGCGGCATCGCTGATGCTGATGCCCAGGGCGTTGGCCACCTCATCCACGGGGAAGGTGGCCGTCTTGGCCTCGTAGGCTGTGGCGGGCAGCATCTGCACGGGCACGTCGATGGTGGCGATGATCTCGGGTTTGTACTCAGGCTGCTGCACCTCGACGAAGGTGACGTTGATGGTGTAGCGCACGGCTTTCTCGCCGTTCACCAGCACCCACTTCACGGTGTAGGTCTTTCCCACTTCGTCGGCGCCGTTCATGTCGTAGAAGGTGAAGGCTCCATCATTGGCAAGAGCCTCGAAGAACTTCACGCAGATCTTGGTGTCGGCACCCCACTTGGTGGGATTGCCCTCGCCGTCGAACCAGCCGTCGTAGCCGTCGGCAGCACTGTTGTCGGCATTGAAGAGGATGCGCTCGCCATCGGGCTTCTCAATGTAGAGCATGTCGGTGCTCAGTGCATCCACACCGAGGAAAGCCTTGGCCTCAGTGAAGTCGGCGATGGCTTCAGTGGGTGTGTAGCCCAGCTTCGTGGGACGCTCATGGTCGATGGTGAGGTCGAGTTCCTGTGGCTGGGGCTGCTCCTGTCCGTAGTAGGGCAGCTGTGCCTTGGTGGCATTGACAATGAAGCCTGTGGCGGGGTCGATGACCAGTGCTGCCACATACATGTTGTCGCGGCGCAAGGCGTTCTTCAGCGATACAGGGGTGGTGGGTAGCGCCATGGTGCAGGTGACCTCGGTGGGCTGGGTGGCCGAGTAGGTCTGTCGCTCAATCTGGTTGCGGCCGTTCTTATAGCTACTGGCCAGCGCCACATCGTTGAAATAGAGTCCGGTGACCGAGCTCTTCCCGTTTTTGCCACCCTGGCACCAGTCGGCCAGGTCGGGTCCAGCTTGTGCAGCGGGGTAGCTGGCATAGTTGTTCAGCTGCGTCCAGCCTGAGCCTGTTCCTGTGAGGCTGTCGCCGATGAGCACCATCTCCACGTCGTATTCCGAAGCATCGAAGAGTGGGTCGATGACGGCTGTGGCCACCACCTGTGTGGAGTCTTCGTTCCATTGGCCGCTGATGGTGACGCCGACGAAAGCGGGCTGCGCCAGCAGCTGGTCGAGGAGTTGGCTGATGCCGAAGTTGTCGCCATTTGCGCCATAATAGGGGTCGACCTCGCCCATGCGGTCGAGCATGCACGACGGTGCCCCCGAGAAGTTGAGACGGGCGTATTTGTTGGCAGCGATGGTCATGGCATCTTGCGAGACGGAACTATATTGGTGGATGGCCACCTGCACCAGCTGGTCGCCATAGCGCTGGCGCATCATCTCCATGCCCACGATGCCACGGGGACACCAAGGGCAGGTGAGGCCGGTAAACTCTTCGACGGTGACTCGGCGCTGGATGAGCTTGGTGGTGGTGATGGCTTGCCCGCTGATGGTGGCATTGGCTGGGTCGTTGTCCTCGCCATTCACCTTGGTCACGGTCAGGCTGTATTCTTGTGTGCATTCGATGGGTGCGGCTTCGAAGAACACTTCCACCTCACCCTTGTCGCCGAAGACCACGGGACTGGCCAGCTCGGCATGCTGCTCGGACTGTGCCTCGCCATCGATGCTGATGACATAGTCGATGCTCTGCAGGTCGGCAGTTCCTACGTTGATGACTGAGAGTGTTTGGGTTTTACCGATGCCAAAGGGGATGATAATGTTGCCAATGGCTTGCGGCATGGCCTTGTTCTCTGCGAAATCGCCTTCGACGATGGCCTGAACGCTCAGGTTGCCATAGCTGTTGCCCATGTCGTAGTAGCTGACGCCTTGGCCCAGGTTGCCATAGATGTAGAGGTTGTACATGTCGCTGCCCGCGTCGACGCACGACATGGGATAGTTCGACGCCGTCTGCCTGTAGTCATAGCCCATCAGCACTCCGTCGTAGTCCTGCAAGTTGAGGGTGACGGGGGTGGTGAGAGTGAACTCGTTCCATCCTGCTTTGTTGGAACTCACCGCTTGGCTGACGATGGGGTCTAAAAGGTTGCCTCCCTGGAAGGGGATGATGTAGATGTGCGAGATGGTGGTGGATTGTGCCAGTCCGACGCGCATCTTCACCACTTGGCCACCATCGAAGGGCGCAATGACGCTGTAGGGCAGCTCCACGTAGGCGCCCAGTGTGCCAGGTACGCCCGTCACGCCCAGGCCCTGATTGGAGGTGGCCACTTGGTCGGTGGTGTATGGGCCCATCACGAGTTGGTTGTCGGCCAGCTGGATTTTGTTGGCCGGAGCTCTGAATCCCTTAGGCACCAGCGAGGTGGGGTAGGGGTTCTGTTGTAGTGTGCCGGCGTCGGCTCGCTTGGCGCTGGCAATCTGCGCATTAGCAGAAATGGCTACCATCAGCATGGCTGCCATCGAAAGTAAGAATTTTTTCATAGGGTTGTTTGTTTAGTTGGTGTTATGGATTGATTCTCTTAATGACACGGCCATCGGCCAGGCGCACGATGCGGAGACCGTGAGAACGTTGAACGTTGAACGTTGAACGTTGAACGTCGAGACGGCGGCCCTGTAGGTCGTAGACACATTGAACGGTGGGTGTTGAACGTTGAACGTCGTTGACATCGGCGTTGTCGGCATATACGAAATTGATGGTCACGCTGGGTCCATAGCCCACGACGTTGTTGCCAGCCTGTTCCATGCCGAAGAAATTCTTGGTGATGTTGAAGTAGCGGATTTCGAGCGTAGCAGTCCAGCTGCCGTATTTTCCTTCCTCCAGCATCCACTCGGTCATGATGTCTTGGTCGTACTCGCCGCTGAGGACGCTCTTGGCCGAGTAGCCGCTCTCGGCCAGCGTCATGCAGTTGCCGAAGGCGCAGGTCTGCCACTCGCCGCTGGGCTTCTGGCTGATGTCCTCCCACATGCTCACGGCGGCTTTCTCGCCCGTCATGTTCTTTATGTGCAGTGGTACGACCATTTGCAGCTGGTCGTTCACTTTGTTGATGGTGATGACGGAGCCGTCGGGGACGATGTTGCCCTGCTCGTCGATGAACTGGAATGTTTTAATCTTGTCGTCCTGTGCCCACCCGCTGGCAGCGAGGGTGGCAAGGGCGAAAATCAGTGTAAAAAATCTCTTCATAAGTTGATGGTTTGGTTTGTTTCTTTTATTTTGTTTTCAGCTTGCGGCTCACTACCTGCAGCACACCTTCGCTGTCGTTGCATACGAATGCCACCACGCTCAGGTCTTGCGGTTTCCAGCCCTCTTTCAAGCTGGCCTTGTAGTGATGCTCCACGATGTTGTCGCCCTCAGCACCCCTGAGTGCGATGTTGTCGCCGCTGGTGCTGTTGATGGCAGCGCGCAGCACGTGGTTGTGTACATAGTTGTTGATGATGGTTCCCATGCTGTCTTGCGGGGCCACGATGTTGTCTTCGGTGAGCCACACCACCAGCTTGCCGTTGGCAGTGGCGTCGGGGCGTGTGCAGAGCACCTTCACGTCGATGTCGGCCGTGGAGCTGTTGGCAGCTTTGCAGGCTTTCACACGGATGTCGAGTGCCGCCTCTTGGGGGAGCACATATTGCAGCGCCTGCATCCAGAAGTCCTTGTTGAGCACGCGCTCGCCGCCGAAGTCGAAGCGGTTGAAGAGTCCGGCCGGCTTGTAGGTCAGCTTCCACTGGTTGTAAAGCTCGTTGCCCAGCTCGTTGCCCAGTCCTTCCGGCTCCATGATGCCCTGAGCTTGCGAGTGGATGGCCACGGGCACGACGAGCGCTCCGTAGAGTTGCTGGAAGTCGTGGATGAGCTTGCTGGCTTCTGGGCAGTTGGGGCAGCGCTGGCCGGTGTGGTCCTCGATGAGCACGCCATGGGGCACCACGGCGATGGGAGCGTCGTAGAGTTCGTCGGTGTCGTCGACGACAATGGTGTCGATGGGTGTGGCCGGCTCCACGTAGATGAGGCGGTCGGCCTCGTCGATGTTGGAGCACGAGGGCAAGGCTGCGGCCAAGCCGCAGCATGCGGAGAAGCCGACGAGGAGCCTGGCGAGGCGGCGGGAGCTGATGAAGATATAGCGTAGGTTCATTTTCGGTTCAGAAATTGTAGTTGTAGGAGAGGGTGAATCCCTTCTGCGCGGGGATGATGCGGCACACGCCGCCCGAACAGTTGTAGCCCTCGCGTGTGCGACAGTAGCCCAGCTGCAGACGGTGGGCGTTGAGGTTGTAGGTGACGAGTGCCTGATAGTAGTGAATGTGCGACGAGCCGCAGTTGTACATGTCGCTCACGGTGAACATCCAATGGGGCACCAGCGACAGCTCGGCCAGCCCGTACACCCAGTCGCCCTCGTCCTGCTTTGTCTGCAAGTACTGTGCCTCTACGCGCAGGGTGGTCTTGGGCGAGAACTGATACAGGCCGTCGGCCACGAAGATGTTGCTGTGGATGATGCCGCCCGCCTCGCCGCGCACCTTGGTGATGTTGAAGCGCTGGTTCATATACATCAGGCTCAGCTTGAACTCCTTCGAAAGCTTGCGGGTGAGGGTGATGTCGAGGTCCTGGTAGTAGGTGTCGTCGCCCCACTTGAAGAATTTCGAGGCGTAGCCATCGGTGGCGGCCAGTGCCATCTGTCCTCCCAGTGCCTTGCGCTGCTGCCCGTCGACAAACTGTCGGTCAATGGCGCGCACGTAGCTGTAGTTCACCTTCAGGTTCATGCCATAGCGTCCGCCGAGGGCGGTCTTGCGTTTGAAGTTGTAGCCCAGCTCGGCCTGGTAGGCCCACTCGCCGTCGGCCAGTTGCGTGCCGTAGGGGTAGAGTGCTGCGAGGGCGTAGGTGTGGTCTTGCGTGAAGGCTGGCAGATGGTTGATGGCCGACGCGTTGATGTCGTACTCGCGGCGCAGGCTCTTCGATGCCATGTTCTCCGAGCGCTTGGCTTGCAGCAACAGGCTCAGGCCACGGCGCGACCATGATGTGGAGAGCATGGCGGCACTACCTTTCTTATATATATAGCCGTTGGCATAGGATGGGTCGGCCGTCTTCTGCGCATATTCGGCCAGGATGCTGAAGTTGCCCTTGTTGAGTTGTGCGCGCAGGTCGAATGCGTTCACATATTCAGGCAGGTTCAGCTTGTGGGTCATGTCGGTGAGGATGTCTTCCTGGTCCTCGTGCTTGTTCACCCACGATGCTCCCAGCATCAGTCGTGTGTCGCTCTGTTGCAGTGCTGGCACCAGCTCGTCGATGTTCACCTCGGCATCGGCTCCGCTCACGAAGCTCTTGTTCCAGTCCCAGTATCGGCGTTGCTTGCCGCCCAGTGCTTTCAGGGTGATGCCAGGCATGGGCTTCAGCACCAAGCGCCCTCCGAGCAGCGAGTTGTCGATGCCGAGCATGCGCTCCTCGTATGTGCGCAGGATGAACCCTGAGCCAAACTGCTCGTAGAAGGTGCCCACTGTGAGCTCGGCCATGGTGGCTCCGTCGGCGCGGCGCCCTAAGCGTCCCTTGGCATAGAAGTGTGGCACGCCCCATCCCTTGAAGTCGGGCTCGAATCCGGGTAGCGGGTGCTCCAGGTATTCCAGTCGTGCGCCGGCCTCGAAGTCGCGGTGCTGTAGCCGCAGGTCCAGGTAGGTGTTGGTCTGGAAATCCTCGGTCTTCTTGGCGCCCGTCTTGTCGTCGCTTTGTGGCAGCAGCATGTCGGTTTGCAGGCTTCCGCTCAGCGTCAGCTGTCGGTCGCTCTGGGCGGTGGCAGCGAGTGCCACCAAGCATGCTGCCAATGCGGTGAGTGCTCTCTTCATCACTACTTCAGCAGTTCTCTTACTTTCTCAATCAGTTCCGTCTCGGCCCCGTCGGTATATCCCGTGTGGCGATAGACAATTTTGCCCTTTCCATCGACGATGACGGTGTAGGGCATGGCTCCCGAGTTGTTGCCCAGGGCTTTCGAGAACTCGTAGTTGGGGTCGAGCAGCACGGTCTCGTATTCCCATCCGTGGTTGTCAACGAGGGGTTTCACCTTGTTGGTGTTGTGTGCCTGGTCGTTGCTCACGATGATGATTTTCAGGCCTGTCTCTTCCTTCCAGTCGTCGTAGACCTCGGCGATGGCGTCGAGTTCGCGGTTGCAGGGCTTGCACCACGTGGCGAAGAAATCGATGATGAAGGGCTTGCCACCGTTCTTCAGTTCGGCGGTGTTGATGGTCTTGCCGTTGATGTCCTTCAGGCTGATGGTGGGCAGCTGGGCCATGACCGTGCAGGTCATCACCAGCATGCAAGCAGCGAAAAATAATCTTTTCATTTGATATAAATTGAGTTAAGTTTGAAATTTGTCGGCAAAATTACTGTTTTTTCTTCAAATGACAAAATTTCACGCCTAAATAGCATCATTCCGAATGTAAAATAATCCTAAATTATTGGGTGAATATAATAATTGGATGCGAAAATATGCGTAATTTTGTACCGATGAAACGCATTGCACTCATTTTGACGGCTTTCCTGTTGGTGCTGTCCGCCGCAGCCCAAGAGGTGGGCGACCCTCAGTTTGTGCCCATGGTGAAGATGGGCAAGACGCTGGGTCCCGATGGCGACACCATCCAATACATGGAGATGCAGAACGTTTATGTCTATCCCGAACCCACGTTCAAGAACAAGCGTCAGCAGCAGGCCTACATCAAGCTGGTGCGCAACGTGAAGAAGGTGCTGCCCATTGCCAAGGAGGTGCGGCAGATGCTGATTGAGACGGCTGAGTATGTGGAGACGCTGCCCTCGAAGAAAGAGCGCGACGAGCACCTGAAGCGTGTGGAGGATGCCGTGGTGAAGGAGTACAAGCCCCGCATGAAGAAGCTCACCTTCGCCCAGGGCAAGCTGCTCATCAAACTGGTGGACCGCGAGTGCAACAGCACGGCCTACGAGGCCATACAGGCCTTCATCGGTCCTGTGCGTGCCGGCATGTGGCAAGCCTTCGCTTGGATGTTTGGTGCCTCGCTGAAGAAGGGCTACCAGCCCGATGGCGTCGACCGCCTGACGGAGCGCGTGGTGCTGATGGTAGAGGCGGGGCAGCTGTAGCCACCATGGCTGAAAAGTATCGATGAAATCGTTGTTTTTTGAAGATATCAACTGACCTGAATATGCGAAAGTGTTTTGGAATTATTTGTGCCATCTGTGCCGTCTGTGGCATCGCCTCATGCAGCGTAGAGAAAGAGGAATTCCGCGTGGGCGTGTCGCAGTGCTCCGACGACATCTGGCGCGACAAGCAGAATGCCGAGCTGCGTATGGGCGCTTATTTCTACGACAATGTGGAGCTGAAGTTTGCGGTGGCCTTCGACAGCGATGAGCGGCAGATACAGCAGATTGACAGCCTCGTCGACAGCGGCATCGACCTGCTCATCGTGGCCCCCAACCAGGTGAAGACCATCTCGCCCGCCATTGACCGGGCCTTCGACAAGGGCATTCCCGTCATCGTGTTTGAGCGCAAGACCAGTTCGCAGAAATACACCGCCTTCATCAGTGCCGACAACTACGAGATGGGACACACCATGGGCGAGTATATCGTGACGCGCCTCAATGGGCAGGGCACGGTGCTGGAGATAAAAGGACTGGAAGGCTCGTCGCCGGCCATCGAGCGCCACAACGGTTTCATGGATGCCTTGAAGGATGCCCCCGGCATCAACGTGGTGGCATCGCTGCAAGGCGACTGGACGGAGCCTACGGCCTACGAAATCACCCGCCAATGGCGGGCCGCCCATGGCGACACGAAAGTGGACCTGGTGTTTGGCGCCAACGACCGCACAGCCATGGGAGCGCGCGAAGTGCTGGGAGCCGATGTGCTCTATTGCGGCATCGACGGCTTGCCAGGCCCTACGGGCGGCATTCAACTGGTGCGCGACTCGCTGCTCGACGCTTCGTATATCTATCCCACCCATGGCGACCAAATCATCGACTTGGCCGTCAGCATTCTCGAAGGCAAACCCTACGCTAAGGAGACCATGCTGATGTCGGCCCTCGTCACCCGCGATAATGCCAAGGTGCTGCAGATGCAGGCCGAGGAGCTGATGCAGCAGGCTGACCGCTTGGACTTGCTTCACGACAAGGCCGACAACTACCTGCGCAAGCTCGATGCCCAGCGCGTGGTGAATTGGCTGGCCATCGGCATCATCGTGCTTCTGGTGGTGGTGTTCGTCCTCTTCTATCTCTATCACCTCCGCAAAATCAGAATGCAGCGCGAGCGCGTGGTCAACACGTTGTGGAACATGGGAAGCGCCGACGACACCGACGGTGCTGCGCTGCCGATGGCGGCGGACGATGGCCACGGCGATGATGGTGCGGCGACGACCGCCGACACCCATCCCCAGCCCTCTTTGGCCGACGGCGATGCCACCCCCGAATCGTCGGCATCGGCCTTGCCCTCGCTGTTCTTGACCCGCTTCCGCGAGGCTGTCGAGGCGCGCTTAGACGACAGCGACCTCTCTGTCGACGACCTGGCAGCCGACATGAACCTCAGCCGTGTGCAGCTCTATCGCAAGGTGAAGGCCGTCACCGGCTCGTCGCCCGTTGAACTGCTGCGCACGGCCCGTCTGAACCGTGCCTACCAGCTGCTGCTCACCACCGACAAGAGCGTCAGCGAGGTGGCCTACACCGTGGGCTTCACAGCCCCCTCCTATTTCACCAAATGCTTCAAAGAGGAGTATGGCATGGTGCCGGGCGACGTGAGGAAATAAGAGGAAAGACGACCGTACAGGTTGAATTGTTTTCGACGGTTGATAATTGGTGGTGTTGCTGGAAATCTTCAGACGCTGAAAATCGCGATTGAGCGACGGCCTTCCGCCATCGAAAAATCGCAAAACGCAACTGGCAGATAAGCACCCCGTTGCAGCTAACCGAAATTTGGAGCGCGAATTTTTCCAAAAAGTCAACGCCTTTTTCCAAAAAGTCAACGCCATTTTTTCAAAAGTCAACGCCTTTATAGGAGCTGTCTTTTGTCTTAACAACGAATTTTACGAATTAAACGAATTGAGGTCAAATGTCGGCCTCTGGCGATTTGTTGTCATGGTGTCGTGGTGCTGCTGAGGCCCTCCGAATCCTTTGCTCTGCGTGCCTCGTCGCGCATGGATGGTAATTATCGTTCATTCCTTCGCAAATTTGTTACATTGCAACATATTTTGCACGGTGTGAACGATATTTTTAATGCTTTTGTGCTGGTGGTTGGTACTTTTGCACCAGATTTTTGGAACAAATAGTATTAACAAAAAACCTCGAAGCAAATGGAAAGACTAAGGAGATTTCTGTTGAGCGCGACGCTCATCCTTGCGAGTACTATAATGTATGCGCAGACAGAGATTACTGGCTCGGTGGAGGACGACATGGGTCCTGTCATCGGTGCCACGGTAATGGAAAAAGGCACATCAAACGGCACCGTGACCGATTTTGATGGCAACTTCAAGCTGAAGGTGAAGGCTGGCACGACGCTCGTCTTCAGCTACATCGGCTATGAGAAGCAGGAGCTGCCCGCGCAGAACGGCATGCACGTGGTGATGAAAGACAACGCCCCGCAGCTGCAAGAGGTGGTGGTGACGGGCTATCAGGTGCAGCGCAAGGCCGACCTGACGGGTGCCGTGGCCGTGATGGACATGAAAGGCGCGAAGAGCGAGGGCGACCCCAACATGCTCAACTCGATGCAGGGCAAGCTGCCCGGCGTGAACATCGTGACCGATGCCGCCCCTGGTGGTGGTGGTGCCAGCATCCGCGTGCGCGGTATGAGCACGGTGAACGGTGCTGCACCCCTCTACGTCATCGATGGCGTGGCCACCACCGAGAACCTCAACTCGCTGAACGCTGCCGACATCGAGTCGATACAGGTGCTGAAGGACGCCTCGTCGGCCTCTATCTACGGTAGCCGAGCCGCCAACGGCGTGATCATCATCACCACCAAGAAAGGCAAGGGCGACAAGGTGACGGTGAACGTGGGCTACACCGCCACGCTGAACACCATTGCCAAGCAGTACGACGTGATGGACGCCCAGCAGTGGGGACAAGCCTACTGGACTGCCAACAAGAACGCAGGGCTGGTGGCCTCGCACCCCTTCTATGGCAGTGGCGACCAGCCGCAGCTGGCCACCACCCTCGATGCTGCCGGCAAGGTGCGCGCTGCCAATACCGACTGGCAGGACGAGGTGTTCTCGTCGGCCTGGACCAACAACCTCTCGGCCTCGGTGTCGAACAGCAGCGAGAAGGGCTCGTTCATCCTATCGGGCAACTACATCAACCAGAACGGACTGATGAACCACACCTTCTATCGCCGCTACACCGCACGCCTGAACTCTACCTATAATATAAGTAAGGTGTTCAGCGTGGGCGAGAACCTGATGATAGCCCAGTGGAACGACCGTGGCTATGGCACTGGCAACGACCGTGGCATCCCCTATACCGCCATGCGCCAGCACCCCGCCATCCCCGTCACCGACAGCGAGGGCACTTACACCAATCCCATGCAGCTCTCGGGCAGCGACATCGCCAACCCTGTGCACGAGCTGTACAACGGTCGCGACAATACGAATGAGAGCTGGCGCATCTTTGGCAACGCCTATATCGACATCAAGCCCATCGACGGCCTCACCCTGAAGAGCAATCTGGGCATTGAGTACACCCAGTTCTTCAACAAGAACCTGGGACGCCGTCTGCAGCCCAGCGACATGAACAGCGTGAGCCGGGCCTACGGGCAGGGCGATACCTACACTTGGACCAACACGGCCAACTATCTGAAGACCTTCAAGGGTGTGCATCACCTGAACGCCCTGCTCGGCTCGGAGTTCATCAAGTACCGCTCTGAAGACCTGAACGGTGCCAACCGCGACTATGCCTTCGAGGACGTGGACTACATGCAGATAGGCGCTGGCGGCGGCGAGCAGACCGTGGGCGGCGGCAAGGCCGAGTGGGCCCTGTTCTCGCTCTTCGGCAAGCTCGACTACAACTATGCCGACCGCTACCTGGTGAGCGCCACCCTGCGCCGCGACCAGACCTCGCGCTTGCACAAGGACAACAACAGCGGCGTGTTCCCCGCCTTCTCGGCCGCCTGGCGTGCCAGTGAGGAGAGCTTCTTCCCCCAGAACCCCGTGGTGAGCGACCTGAAGATTCGCGTCGCCTGGGGACAGAACGGCAACTCGGCCATCAGCGACAACTACGCCTACTACACCCGCTACGCCTATAACCTGCGCCATGGCTCCTACGACCTCAACGGCACCAACAACAGCGTCGTGCCCGGCATCGTGGCTGCCTCGAGCGGCAACCGCAACCTGAAGTGGGAGACCACCACGCAGACCAACCTCGGCTTCGACGCACAGCTCTTCCAAGGTGCCCTGAGCCTGTCGTTCGACTACTTCTGGAAGAACACCAAGGACATGCTCACCATCCCCCCGACGCTCTCGGTGGAAGGCGAGGGAGCCGCCATGTGGATGAACACGGGCGAGATGAAGAACAACGGATGGGAGCTGACCATGACCTACCGCTCGCCCCAGTATGGCGACTTCTCGTGGAATGGCACGCTCAACCTCTCGCAGTATAAGAACGAGCTGGTGAAGTTCAACGACGTGGTGACCTCGCAGGGCGGCGACTACCGCCTGATGGTGGGCCAGCCGATGGGCGTGTACTATGGCTACGTCAGCGACGGTATCTTCCAGAACGAGGACGAGGTGTCGAATCACGCCATCCAGCAGGGCAAGGGTGTTGGCCGCCTCATCTTCCGCGACATTGATGGCAACGGCACCGTCGACGACAACGACCGCTGCATCATCGGCGACCCGAACCCCGACTTCGCCATGGGCCTGAACCTCGACCTGAACTACAAGGACTTCACCCTCTCGGCATTCTTCAGCGGCGAGTTTGGCTTCGACATCTACAACACCACGCGCCGTCAGTTGGAGTTCATGCACTACGGTGGCGGCTCCTCGACCAACCACGGCGTGGACATCCTCGACGCCTGGAGCCCCACCAACACCGGCGCCACCATCCCCGCGCTGACCATGGTAGACAACAACAACGAGACCCGCATGTCGAGCTACTTCGTTGAGGACGGCTCCTACCTGAAGCTGAAGTACCTGAAGCTGGGCTACCAGCTGCCGAAGGATCTGGCTCAGAAGATTTACGCTTCGGGCATCAGCGTCTTCGGGCAGGTGGAGAACATCTTCACCATCACCAGCTACAAGGGCCTCGACCCCGAGGTCATCCTCGGCGGCTACGGTGCCCGTGTCGACAGCGGCCTCTATCCCCGAGCCCGTACCTTCACACTGGGACTCAACATTACTTTCTAACACAAACAATAAATAAAGACAGTTATGACAACCAAGATATATAAAGCAATCATTGCCTGTTCTGTATGTTGCTGTATCACAGCAATCACCACGAGCTGCTCCGACCAGCTCGACTTGGCCCCACAGGGCGAGTTCACCGCCGAGCAGCTCACCGACGAGAGCATCGAGGGCCTGATGTCGTCGGCCTACCAGGGCTTGGAGGCCCACTTCTTCGACGACAACAACGCCGCCTTCGCCGGCCCCATCACCAACTGGGTCTTCGACGTGCGCTCCGACGATGCCTACAAGGGCGGCGAGGGCGTGTCGATGGAGTCGAACATCCACCAGCTGGAGATACAGAACATCAGCAGCGACAACCCCACCTGCCTCAACAAGTGGGAGAACAACTACCTGGGCATCGCCCGTGTGCACAAGGCCATGCAGGCCATCAACGACGCCTCGAACGTGGGCGACAAGGAGGCACTGCTGGGCGAGCTGAAGACGCTCCGCGCATGGTACTACTTCGACCTGAACCGCATCTTCCGCAGCATTCCCTACTTCACCGAGAACGACGACCCGAAGACCGTCACCAACGGCAACAAGAGCCGCGAGGAAATCTATGCCGCCATCAAGGCCGACCTGGAGAGCGCCTACGCCGCCATGAAGGAGACGCAGGAGCAGCCCGGTCGCTTCACCAAGTATGTGGCCGCCGCCCTGCTCTGCAAGGTCAACGCTCAGACCGCCTCGTGGAGCGAGGTGGAGAAGTGGGCCGATGTGGTCATCAAGAGCGGAAAGTATGAGCTCTACGACAACTTCGCCGACATGTCGAAGCTGGAGTTCAACAACAAGAAGGAGAGCATCATGGCCGTGCAGTTCAGCACCGCCAACGACAACATCCACATCAACTTCTGCAACCTGCTGAACACCACTCGCAGCGAGGGCAACATCTTCGGCTCGGGCGACGACTTCTTCCTCGGCTCGCAGAACCTGGTCAACGCCTTCGCCACCGATGATAAGGGTCTCCCCTTCCTCGACGGCTCCTTCAACACGAAGAATGTCAGCAGCAACTATGCCGGCACCGTCGACCCGCGCCTCGACCTCACCGTGGGCCGCATCGGCCTGCCCTTCCGTGGCCATCTCTACACGCAGGGCTGGTGCCGCGATTACAACACCTACGGTGAGTATTCGGGCAAGAAGGGACTCATCGACCCCTCCAGCCCCGACATGGTGCAGGGCTTCCCTTGGGGCGCCAGCGGCCTGAATTTCATCCTCATCCGCTACGCCGACATCCTGCTGCTGAAGGCTGAGGCCCTCGTAGAGCTGGCTAAGGGTACCAACGCCCAGCCCGATGCCGACCCCGACGGACGTCTGGCAGCAGCCCGCGACATCGTGAACCAGATTCGCCAGAAGGCCGCACGCAGCATCGACGGCAACTACACGCCCGTTGACCTCGACCCCTTCACCGCCGAATACAACGTGGGCCTCTACCCCACCGACTGGGACGGCAACCTCGCCTGGACCAAGGAGCAGGCACGCCGTGCTGTGCGCATGGAGCGCCGTCTGGAGCTCGCTATGGAAGGTCAGCGCTGGTTCGACCTCGTGCGCTGGGGCACCGCTGTCGAGACCATCAATAAGTATATGAAGGAAGAATCGGCCCTGCGTCCCTACTACGCCGGCGCCAGCCTCACCGAGGACGAGCTCTACCTGCCCATCCCCATCTCGCAGATTGAGAACAGCAATGGACTGTACAAACAATAGAAGTCGCTCCCTAACCCTCCCCAAAGGGAAGAACTAAGAGACAAACAAAGCAATAATCATCAAAAATAGCACAACAATATGAAAACGAATATAATGAACCACCTCCGCCGCTGTTCTGTATGTTGCGGCATTGCCGCAACTCTCGCGCTCCTCGCCGCCTGTAGCGATGTCGACATCCCCGCCTCGGCCTCCGACGCCAAGGCCACCGTCAGCGGCCTCAGCTACGACAACCCGCAGGGCACGCGCCAGCTCACCCTCAGCTGGACGCTCCCCGCTGGCAACGTCACGGGTGTGCAAATCATCAAGGACGATGCCGACATCATCGAGCTGGAAGGCCCTCAGACCAGCTATTTCATCAAGAAGGCTCCCACGAACGTCAACGTGAGCTACACGGTGAAGGCCCGCTTCGCCGACGGCACCGTGTCGAAGGGTCAGACCGTGCGCCTCTTCATTGCCTATGAGGCGCAGAAGGGCGGCTCGAAACTTGCCATGCTCGTGCCTAACGACTACGCCACTGGCTCGGCCGACGAGAAAGACGCCGCCGACTGGTTCAAGAAGAACTATGTGGACGCAGGCAAGGGTGTGCTCCTCACTCCCGCCACCATCGACGACCTCGACATCGAGCAGAATCCCGCCGTGTGGGTGATGTGCGACCGCATCGGCATTGAGCGTGGCTGGCAGAACCTGCCCGGCGACCTGGCCGGCACCGCTACCATTGAGGCACTGAAGGCTTTCGCCAACGACGGCGGCAACCTCTTCCTCACCAACCACGCCACACAGCTCACCGTGGCCCTCGGCCGCATTGACGAGGCCTATGCTCCCGGCATCTACGGCAACGGCGAGGGCGGCAACAATCCCGACATCTGGGGCGTGCATCCCATCATAGGCAATGTGGAGGGACAAATCTACGACCACAGCGGCCACGACATCTATCGCGGCATGACCTACGAGCCTGGGCTCTACGCCGGCATCTACTGCTTCGAAGGCGAAGGCGTGAAGGGCGACCACAACTGCATGTGGGACCTCAACGCCTATGGCCTGGCTCCCAATCCCAACGTTGTACGCACATGGGAGGAGACCACCAACTCCACCGTCCTCGGCACGTGGAACCATGTGGTGGACTACTGCTGCGCCGGTATTGTCGACTTCGCACCCCTCACCACCTTCCCCGCCCGCATCCTCGCCGTCGGCCTGGCTGCCTACGAGTGGAACCTCGGCGGCACGGCCAATACGAAGCAGTCGGAACTGGAGAAGTTCACCGCCAACTGCCTGAAGTACGTGGGCACGCCCGCTGAGCAGAAAGTGGCCATGCTCCTGCCCAATGACTACGCCACGGGTTCAGCCGATGAGAAGGACGCTGCCGACTGGTTCAAGCGCAACTATGTTGATCAGGGCAAGGGCGTCATCTTCACCCCCGCCACCATTGACGACCTCGACATCGAGCAGAATCCCGTGGTGTGGGTGATGTGCGACCGCATCGGCATCGAGCGCGGCTGGCAGAACCTGCCCGGCGATCTGGCTGGCACCGCCACCATTGAGGCACTGAAGGCTTTCGCCAACGACGGCGGCAACCTGCTGCTCACCAACCACGCCACACAACTCACTGTGGCCCTGGGCCGCATCGCCGATGCCTATGCTCCCGGCATCTACGGCAACGGCGAGGGCGGCGACAACCCCGACATCTGGGGCGTGCATCCCATCATCGGCAATGTAGAGGGCCAAATCTACGACCACTCGCAGCACGACATCTACTGGGGCATGACCTACGAGCCGGGTCTCTATGCGGGCATCTACTGCTTCGAGGGTGCTGGTGTGAAGGGCGACCACAACTGCATGTGGGACCTCAACGCCTACGGTCTGGCCCCGAACCCCAACGTGGTGACCGCCTGGGAGGAGCTGACGAACTCGACCGTGCTGGGCACGTGGAACCACGTGGTTGACTACTGCTGCGCCGGCATCGTCGACTTCGCCCCGACGACCGCCTGTCCTGCCCGCATCCTCGCCGTGGGCCTCGCCGCCTACGAGTGGAACCTGGGCGGCGCAGCCAACACGAAGCAGGCTGAGCTGGAGCGCTTCACGGCCAACTGCATCAGCTACCTGAAGTAGGCTCTACATTTATAGATTAGTTAGTTCTTATTTTGAGCTGCCTGTCGGTGCCCTCCGATAGGCAGTTCTCTTATTGCGTTTTTCAGTCTGAAGCTTTAAGCCCCCCCGTTTTCCCTGCGAAAATTGTTGCGTTGAACGTTTTTTTCAATCATTTGAAACAATTGTTTTATCCTGAAAGCGCGAAAAGCCGTACTTTTGCACCAGAAACGAAACAAAACAACCATTATGACACTACGAAACTTTCTGCTGATTGTTCTCACGGCCCTGGGCATCGACGCCCTTGGCCAGGCCACTGTGGCACACTTCGACATGTCGCTCGCGGGCGGCAGCATCCTGGAGCGCGTTTCTAACAAGAGCTACACCGTCAGCTCGCAGTTGCCCCCCTGCACCGTGGCCGGCATCAGCGGCGAGGCCCTGCGCTTCGACGGCTACAGCAACTATGTGAAGGCCGCCCTGCCCACGGCGACGCTGAGCACCGAGGAACTGACGATGAGCGTCATGCTGGCCGCCGAGGCATACCCCATGATGCAGGTCGACGTGGCCGAGACCACACCCACCTACGCCACCATCTGCGGCAACCTCGACGAGGGGGCCAAGAAGGGCTTCGCACTGCAGCTGTCGTCGCAGGGCGACCTGCGCCTGCAGACCTATGTGAACTATGGCGGAGGCTACCTCGTCACCGTCGACGGCTCGGAGAAGCTGCCACGCGGGCGGTGGTGCCTGCTCACCATGACCTTCGACAAGGCAGGTAATGCCGTGACGCTCTGGCTCGACGGCAAGGCCATCGGCTCGAAGAAGAGCAACAAGTGCGACCTGCTGGTCGACAGCCCCGACTTCTTCATCGGCAAGGATGCCAAGGAGCTGAAGGCAGGGCCGTTCCTCATCAACACCTTCTGCGGAGCCATCGACGACATCAGCATCAGCAACGAGGTGGTGGACTATGCCCTCGTCAATCTCGTCGACTTTGGCACCTTGCCCCGGCCCGACTTCAGCTATCCCGCTGTCAGGTATGACGCCATATCATGGCGTCCCCAGTTCCATGCCATGCCCAGCGGCTCGTGGACCAACGAGAGCCACGGCATGGTGATGAGCGGTGGCCGCTACCACGTGTTCTTCCAGAAGAATGCCAACGGCCCCTACATGTCGCGGCTGCACTGGGGGCATATCAGCAGCGCCGACCTGTGCCACTGGCGCGAGGAACCCATAGCCATCTATCCTGGCGAGTCCTTCGACATCAAGGGCTGCTGGAGCGGTTGCGTCTATGAGCAGGGCAACGACACCTATATATTATATACGGCGGTGGACAACGAGCGCGCCCGCATCGTGCAGGCCAAGGCGCAGGACAACGACCTCTTCGGATGGGGCGAGAAGCGGGTCATCATCGACGGCCGCCCCTCGGGGCTGAGCGACGACTTCCGCGACCCCTACCACTTCGAGGCCAACGGGCAGCAGTACATCATTGTGGGCACCAGCAAGAACGGCATCGGAGCCTGCACCCTGCACCGCTATGAGAACGGTGCGTGGACCAACGACGGCGCCATCTTCTTCCAAGGCACCAGCACCGCACAGCACGGCACGTTCTGGGAGATGCCCAACGTCACGCCCATGGGCCAGGGGCAGTACCTCTTCACCTGCACACCGCTGGGCACCAGCGCTGGCGTGCGCACACTCTGCTGGGTTGGCACCATTGGCACCGACGGCAAGTTTGCTCCCACCGGCGACGTGCAGTATCTGGAGATGGGAGGCATCAGCCGCGACGGCTACGGACTGCTCTCGCCCACCATCTGCCAGCACGACGGCAAGACGTTGCTGCTGGGCATCGTGCCCGACAAGCTGCCCACCGAGGAGAACTTCAAGATGGGCTGGGCCCACAACTTCTCGCTGCCCCGCGAAATCAGCATCGCTGCCGACGGCGCGCTGGTGCAGAAACCCTACAGCGGACTGACGGCGATGCGCACCACCACGACGGCCAGTCTGCAACGTGCTACGCTCAGCGGCGAGCATTCGCTGGCTCCCGTTGCTGGGCGGCAGATAGAGCTGCTGGGCGACTTCACCGTGGGCAACGCGCCCTGCGGCTTCCATTTCCTGAAGTCGGGCGACCGCAAGGCCACCCTCAGCTACGACCCCGCCACGGGCATCCTCGCCCTCGACTATACCACGCTGGCACGTGTGGCCACCGACGGCGGACGCTGGGCGGCAGCACTGCCCAAGAAGGTGAGCACCGGCGAGACGCTCAGGCTGCACCTCTTCCTCGACGGGAGCATCGCCGACATCTTCGTGAACGATGCCTGGGCCTTCTCCGTGCGTCTCTTCCCCACCGACGAGACCGCCGCCGAGGCCGAGGTCTTCGCCGATGCCCCCACCGTAGCCACGGTCAGCGGCTGGGTGCTCAACCCCCAGCAGGCCACCGACGGCATCGGCGCCGTTCAGCATTCAGCGCTCAGCGCTCAACGTTGCACCGACTTGCTGGGCCGCCATCTGAGCGGCGCACAGCATAAGGGCCTGTACATCCTTAACGGACGGAAGTATGTTGGTCGTTGATTCGCTGGTGGCCATCGGCATGGCCACCCTCTCGCTGGGCACCATCCACGAGGCCGACGGCGTGCAGGAGCGAACCTTCTGGCTGCGCAACGCCGGGCGCCAGGCGGTGGCCATCACCCAGGGCTACACCTCGTGTGGCTGCACCACCATCCACTATGCCAAGGGGCAGGACGTGGCTCCCGCCGACAGCACCGCCGTCACCCTGCGCTTCAACCCGCAGGGCAAGGGCGGGGAGTTTCTGGAGACGGGCACCATCGTCTATGGCCCGCGTGGCAAGCGCATCACGCTGGCGCTCACCGGCACCTGCATCACCAGCGAGGAGACCCTGCTCCGCCAGTTCCCCATCCGCATCAGCGACGGCCTGCGCCTCTCGGCCAACCGCTTCGACCTGGGCATCATGCACGTGGGCGAGCGAAAGGAGCGCACCGTGGTGCTGCTGCATCGCCGGCAGGGCAACCGCCAAGAGCGCATCACCGTGGCCTTCGCACCCGACGCGAAGACCCCCAAGGGGCTACAGCACATCAGCCGCAAGGTGACGACGAAAGAGGACGGAAAGGATAAGGAAATCACCATCACGCTCGACGTGATAGTGAAATGAGTAACTCCCACATTGTTAATATGATTATCCGCATTCTGCCGTAAGTGACTTTGAAGGGGGGCCATCGCACAATAGCCGATGGCACGACTTTTAAGAAATCTCATTTTTCTTTAGAGGAAAGACAAGAACTATTTACGGAATCAGCAAACGATACGCTAAAAAAGTGATGCCATGCAGGCGAGCATTGTTGCTGACAAGCGAAATGGGGTGGATTTAGGAGAGTCGGCACACGGCAAACAGGGAGCGGGAGGCACCGCAGAGGGGAAAGGGGCGCGCTTTTTAGGTTGGCAGCGGGCGGGGACATGATTGGCAGCGGCCGCTGCCAATGATGGCAGCGAACGCCGCCAATGATGGCAGCGGCCGCTGCCAACCGAAATTTATGAGTGATGATGAATATAGAAAAATGGTTATCCGCAATCTCCCGACGCCCCAAAGGGGCAACGAGCGACCAAAGGTCGAGCGCAGACCGTCTATCGGGTACATGCGGATTGCTGTTTTGTTAAATATTGCTATAATACTATCGAAATAGACCAATAATAAGAGAAGATTGATTAACTTTGCTGCGATAATAGTTGAAAAAAACACACATTGAAACTAACGTGCAGATGAAACCAACTATCCTGATTGCAGCAGCCTTGCTGATGGCCTCTTGTTCGACTGAGAAAAGCTATAAGATTGGTGTGTCGCAGTGCGGCGGAGGACAATGGCGTGAAAAGGTGAACCAGGAGATGCTGGCCGCCCAGCACCTCTACGACGAGGACGCCGAGGTGACTATCGCCTGCGCCAACGACGACACCGACCGCCAGATACGACAGATTGACTCGCTGGCCGACAGCGGCATTGACCTGCTCGTGGTGGCACCCAACGAGTCGGCTCCCGTGGCCGATGCCATTGCCCGCACGCGCCAGAAGGGCATACCCGTGGTCTACTTCGACCGCAAAGCCGCCACCGACGACTACACCGCCTTCATAGGGGGCAACAACGTGTGGGCGGGGCAGACCGTGGCCGACTATGCCCTGGTGCTGGCCAGCCAGGTGCAGGGCCACCGCCCCGTGGTGATGGAGATTACCGCCACCATGGGCACATCGCCAGCCCGTGAGCGCCACGAGGGCTTCGCCAAGGTGATGGAGGAAGCCGCCGATGTGGACTACCGCTGCATCTACGGCGACTGGACATCGGAACGGGTCTACGACATCATGCGGCAGCAGATAGCAGCCGACAGCCTGCCCGACATCATCTTCTGCCACAACGATGGCATGACCACGGGAGCCTGGCGAGCCTTGGAAGAGGCAGGACAGCAGCACAGCGTAAAACTGCTGGGCATCGACGGCATGCCCGACGAGGGCATCAGCTATGTGGCGAAGGGAACGCTCAGCGGCACATACGTCTATCCCACACATGGCGAGGACATCGTGAGGCTGGCATTGGACATACTGACGCATCAGCCCTACGAGCGCGACAACTCCATGCGCGGCTTTATGGTGACACCCGAGATTGTGGAGCTGGTGGACTTGAACAGCCGGGAGCTGATGGAGCAGAACCACGACCTCATCACCATCCACGACAAGCTGGAACAGTCGCTGGTGCACTACGACTCGCAGCACAAGCTGTTCATGGGCAGCCTCGTGGCCATCGGTCTGCTCATCATCGCCGTGGTGCTGGCCATCCGAGCCTGGCTGCTGACACGCAAGGCCATACGCCAGCGGCAGACGATGAACGAGGAGCAGACGCGATTCTACACCGACCCCAGCGCACGCAAACTGCACGACATCTTCGACAAGCCCGAGGACGACTTGCCGCAGCCACGCTCGCAGGACGTCATCTTTGCCGAGCAGCTCAACGAGGCCATTCGCAAGCACATCGCCAACCCCAACCTGAAGATGGAGGACCTGGGCGAGGAGCTGGGGCTGGGGCGCGTGCAGCTCTACAGGAAGGTGAAGGCCATCACCGGGCAGACACCCGTGGAGCTGTTGCGACAGATGCGGCTGCAGCGGGCCTACGCACTACTGGGCAGCACCACGAAGACCGTGGCGGAGATTGCCTTCGAGGTGGGATTCAACACGCCGGGCTATTTCTCCAAGTGTTTCAAGGAACAATACGGCAAACTGCCCATGGAGTTGAGGGAAACGGCGAACTGAACGAAACAAACATTATAGTCAACATTTGTTTCATGTATCATTTTTAATACTTACAGAACGATATTTGACACGCTCCTGCGCTTTTGGTTACTACTTTTGCGGCAGATTTCTGTAACAATGGTATTAACTAAAAACGTAAGAGCAAATGGAAAGACTAAGGAGATTTCTGCTGAGTATGTCGCTCATCTTTGCCAGTACAGCATTGTACGCGCAGACGGAGATAAGCGGCACGGTGCTCGATGACTTCGGCGAAGGGGTCATCGGTGCCACAGTGATGGAGAAAGGAACCAGCAACGGCACGGTGACCGACTTTGAGGGAAACTTCAAAATCAAGGTCAAGGCTGGCGCTGTGCTGGCGATTTCCTACATTGGCTACCAGACGCAAGAGGTGCCCGCCGCCATGGGCATGAAAGTGGAGCTGGTGCCCGACGACAAAGTGCTGCAAGAAGTGGTGGTGACGGGTTATACCACCCAGCGCAAGGCCGACCTGACGGGAGCCATCTCGACGGTGAGCGTCGACGAGATGGCCAAGCAAAACGAGAACAACCCGATGAAGGCCCTGCAGGGCCGCGTGCCGGGCATGAACATCCAGGCCGACGGTAATCCGAGCGGTGCTGCCACCGTGCGCATACGCGGTGTGGGAACGCTCAACGACAATGACCCGCTCTACATCATCGACGGCGTGCCCACGAAGGCTGGCATGCACGAGCTGAACGGCAACGACATCGAGAGCATACAGGTGCTGAAGGATGCCGCCTCGGCCAGCATCTACGGTAGCCGTGCCGCCAATGGTGTCATCATCATCACCACAAAGAAGGGCAAGGACGGCAAGGTGAAGGTGAACTTCGACGGAAGCGTGGCCACGTCGTTCTATACGAACAAGATTGAGACGATGAACGCCAGCGAGTGGGGACGCGCCTACTGGCAGGCGTGCGTGAACGACGGTCTGAACCCCTCGAACAACAACCTGGGCTACAACTACGACTGGGGCTACGACCAGAATGGCAACCCCGTGCTGAACAAGATGACGATGAACATGTACCTCGACGACAACGCTTCGGTGCGTGCCGGCGACACCGACTGGTTCAAGGAAATCACCCGCACGGGCGTCGTTCAGCAGTATAACCTCTCGGTGAGCAACGGCTCGGAGAAGGGCAACTCGTTCTTCAGCGTGGGCTACTATGGCAACCAGGGCACCATCAAGGAGAGCTACTTCAGCCGACTGTCGGCCCGTGCCAATGCCGACTACAAGCTGTTCGACGGCAAGGTGGTGCTGGGCGAGAACTTCACCATGAACCGCACCATGGGTGTTGACGCTCCCGGCGGTGTGCTGGAGCACGCACTGGAGTTCAACCCCAACTTCCCCATCTACGCCGAGAATGGCAAGTACGCCCAGGCCCTCGGTGCCTATTCCGAGCGCGAGAACCCGCTGAGCATGATCGACAATGCCAAGGACAACGAATACACCCAGTGGCGCTCCTTCGGCGACATTCACCTGAGCATCACCCCCTTCAAGAACTTCATGGTTCGCACCACCCTCGGCATGGACTACACGCAGAAGGAGCAGCGCTTCTTCACCTATCCCATCGCCAATGGTAAGGTGATGCGCACCGACAGCGCCGTGGAGGGCAAGCAGGAGCACTGGATGCGCTGGATGTGGAACGCCATCGCTACCTACAACCTCGAGATAGGCAAGCACCGTGGCGATGCCATGATTGGCACCGAGGTGAACCGTCAGGATTATAAGATGAACAGTGCCAAGCGCTACGAGCTGGCCATCCTCAACACCGACTACATGTGGCCCAGCGCAGGTGCTGGCCGCCAGTTGGCCGAGGGCTTCGGCGAGGGCTTCTCGCTCGTGTCGTTCTTCGGCAAGGTGAACTACACCTACGACGACAAGTATCTGGCTTCGTTCACCATCCGTCGCGATGGCTCCAGCCGCTTCGGTGAGAACAAGCAGTATGGTACATTCCCCTCCGTCAGTGCTGGCTGGCGCATCAGCGAGGAGAAGTTCATGGAGGGCACCAAGGGCTGGCTCGACAACCTGAAGCTGCGCTACTCGTGGGGACAGACGGGTAACCAGGAGATTTCGAACACGGCACGCTACACGCTCTATAAGTCGGTCGTCTCCACAGGACTCTGGGGCAGCGGTCAGGCTGGTTCCTCCTACGACATCGCAGGAAAGAACGGCGGCTACGACCTCGACAACGGCTATGTGCGCAATCAGCGTGGCAACAACGACATCAAGTGGGAGACCACCACACAGCACAACATCGGTCTCGACTTCGCACTCATCGGCAACGAGGTCTACGGCTCGTTCGACTGGTTCAACAAGAACACCACCGACATCCTGCTCTTCATGGAGGGCATCGCCGCCATGGGCGAGGGCGCTGGCCAGTGGATCAACGCCGGCGAGGTGAAAAACAACGGTTGGGAACTCACCGTGGGCTACCGCCACCGTCTGGCCAACGACTTCTCGTGGGACATCAGTGGTAACATCAGCAAATATGTGAACGAGATTACCAAGCTGCCCGAGACGGTGGCTGCCAACGGCAAGTACGGCGGCAACGGCGTGAAGAGCGTGGTGGGACACCCCATGTTCTCGCAGGTGGGCTACATCTACGACGGCATCTTCAAGAGCCAGGCCGAGATTGACAACCATGCCAAGCAGGAAGGTGCCGGACTGGGCCGCATACGCTATAAGGACCTGAACGGCGACGGAATGGTGACCGAGGACGACCAGGACTGGATTTACGACCCGACACCCGACTTCACGTGGGGTCTGAACATCTACTTGCAGTACAAGGATTTCGACCTGACCATGTTCTGGCAGGGCGTGCAGGGCGTTGACGTTGATTGCCGTGGCTACAAGTCGCAGACCGACTTCTGGGCCAACTCGGCCATCAACGTACCTTATCTGAACAAGGGCGTGCGCGTGCTCGACGCTTGGAGCCTCGCCAACCCTGGCAGCGACATCCCCGCACTGACCACCTCGGACACCAACCGCGAGGGACGTGTGTCGTCTTATTTCATCGAGAACGGTTCGTATGTGAAGCTGCGCACCATACAGCTGGGCTACAACATGCCCAAGACGGTGACCGACAAGCTGCACCTGGACCGCGTGCGCCTCTATGCCTCGGCCCAGAACCTGCTGACCATCAAGAGCAGCAAGTTCACCGGCGCCGACCCAGAGAACCCCGGATTCAACTATCCCATCCCCCTCAATTTGACCTTTGGACTCAACGTTTCATTCTAAATACAGCAAAAATATGAAAACAATATATAAACTCATTGCCTGTTCTGTTTGCTGCTGTATGACAGCAGCCATCACCTCCTGCAGCGACTTCCTCGAAGAGCAAGTGCCGCAAGCCACGCTGACTCAGGACGAGGTGAAGAACCCTGAGTATATCGACAATGTGCTGATTTCGGCCTACGCCGGACTGGTGAGCATCGAGGACATGAACTCATCGTTCTCGCTTTGGAACTACGACACACGCTCCGACGACGCCTACGTGGGCGGCTCCGACTTCTCCGACGGCGAGCCTTTCCATATCCTGGAGAAGAGCACCGGCGTGATGACCAAGGACTGGCCCTACAACGACATCTGGAATCGTTTCTATAAATACCTGTCGCGCATCAGTCTGTCGCTCGACATCCTGGCCGAGGCCGACCAGGATAACAGCACCATCCAGCAGCGCACCGCCGAGATGAAGTTCCTGCGAGCCTATGGCCACTTTCAGCTGAAGCGTCTGTTCAAGAAGATTCCCTTCGTGAACAAGCCCAACATGCAGGAAGCCGACTACAACAACCTGTCGAACACGGAGTACACCAACGACGAGGGCTGGCAACAAATCATCAACGACCTGGAGGCTGCCTATGCCGTGCTGCCCGCCGTGCAGATGGAGAAGGGACGCCCCACGAAGGCTGCCTGTGCCGCCCTGTTGGCCAAGGTGTACCTTTATAAAGCCTATCGTCAGGACGACCCCAACAGCAACCAGGTGACCTCCGTCAACGAGGACGACCTGAAGAAGGTGGTGCAGTACACCGACCTGTCCATCTATGCCCAAGGCGGCTACGCACTGGAGAGCGACCTACACAACAATTTCCGCCCCGAGGAGCAGTATGAGAACGGTAAGGAGAGCCTCTGGGCCATCCAGTACTCGCACAACGACGGCACCACTTGGGGCAACCTGAACTTCTCCTACCGACTCATTGTGCCCTGCATCCCCAAGGTTCACGACTCGGGTTGCGACTTCTACAAGCCATCCATCAACCTGGTCAACGCCTATCGCACCACCAGCGATGGTCTGCCCGTCTTCGACACCCAGGCCGACGACTACACCGTAGGCTCGGCACAGACCGTTGACCCGCGTCTCTTCGTCACCGTGGGCGTGCCAGGCACTCCCTATATGTTCAACACCAACTTCATGATTAGCCAGACCAACACATGGAGCCGTTCAGGCGGTAAATACGGCTACTTCGTGTCGCTGAAGCAGAACGTCGACCCCGCACTCACCGACAGCTACCTCTATGTGTGCGACAACCAGTGGGCCAGTTCCATGAACCGCGTGGTGCTGCGCTATGCCGACGTGCTGCTGATGCGTGCCGAGGCGCAGGCACAGCTGGGGCAGACCGCCGATGCCATCGCACTGGTGAACCAGGTGCGTCAGCGTGCCATCAGCATGGCTGGCAACAGCATCGTGTCGAACTATCCTAATAAGTATGGTGTCCACTATGCCGTGGGCAAGTACAGCGGCTCTTACTCCAAGGACGAGGCCATGAAGATTGTGAAGATGGAGCGCCGCCTGGAACTGGCCATGGAGTGCGAGCGCTTCTTCGACCTCGTGCGCTGGGGCGATGCTGCCACTGTGCTCAACCGCTTCTACAGCACCGAGAGCGAGAAGATGAACTTCCTCGACGGCTCGCAGTTCACCGCCAATAAAAACGAGTACCTGCCCGTGCCCTTCGAGCAGATAGCTGCCTCTAACGGTCACTACACGCAGAACTGCGGACAGTGGTAAATAACAGTTCATAGTTAATAGTTTATAGTTAATAGTTTATAGTTATGATTACCAAAATAAAGAACATTTTTGCCGCTTGTCTCGTATGCTGCGGTATCACCGCAGCCCTGACCGCTTGCAGCGACGACCACACGGGCAGCATCGACGTGAGCGGCTCGTGCCTGGTTGAGAAGTTCGTGCTCGACGGAAAGTACGAGGGAACCATCAACACCGAGAAGCGACTGGTGAAGGTGAAGGTGCCCGTAGACTTCAACCAGAAAAGCTCGATGGAGATTACCAGCCTCAGCGTGTCGCCTGGCGCACAGGCCAACCTGAAGGTGGGCGACCGTGTGAACTTCGACGGCGACCGCACCCTGCACATCACCAACGGCGACCTGGTGATGGACTATCAGATTAGCGTGCGCAACGACGAGGCCCTGCTGAAGCTCTTCATACTCGAGGGCGTGAAGGGAGCCATCAATCAGGACGACAAGACCGTCACCGTGAGCGTGATGGCCAACAGCGGCATCGACCTGGAGAACGCCACCTTCGAGGTGGAGTGCAGCGAGGATGCCACCTGCAACCCCGCCAGCGGCACGAAGGCCAACTTCCGCGAGCCGATGCTGCTGACGCTCACCGACAACACTGCCACCAACACCTATACGGTCAACGTGACGCTCATCGAGAACCCCGTGGCCATCTTCGTGGGCGATGCCGAGAATGTGGAGCTGCTCAACGATGAGGAGAAGGCGGCCGCCAAGTGGCTGACTGGCAACGTAGAGGGCGCCGCCTACGCCTCGTGGGACATGGTGGCCAGCGGCAGCATCTCGCTCGACGAGTGCAAGCTCATCTTCTTCCACCGCCACAGCCCGGCCTACGGCAACTACAACGGATTTGCCGAGGCTGCCACGGGAGCCATGACGGCTCTGCCCAAGATGAAGGAGTTCTGGAAGAATGGCGGCGCCTTCGTGCTCAGCCGCTCAGCCGTGAACTACGCCATAGCTCTGGGTGCCATGCCCGAGAATGCTTATCCCAACAACTGCTGGGGAGGCGGCGGCGGTGAAGGCTCCGACCTGATGGGCGACGACCCCTGGCACTTCTTCGCCTACGATGTCAACCATCCGCTGTGGAAGAACCTCATCACCTATCCTAATGCCCCCGATGATGCCATCTACACGCTCGATAACGGCTACACCATCTGCAACACCACGTCGCAGTTCGCCCTTTGGAATCCCTACACTGGCGTGGAAGCCTTCGAGGAGATTACTGGCAATCGCGGTCTGGCTCATGGTGGCGACGGTGCCGTGGTGGCTTGGGAGTTGAAGGCTGCCAATGGCAACTATGGCAAGGGCGGCATCATCTGCTTCGGCTCTGGACTCTTCGACTGGAACTCGCCAACGCCCTACACGTCGGTCTACCACGACAACATGGGCCGCATCATGCTCAATGCACTCGATTACCTAACCAAATAAAAAAGTCACCATTATGAAAACCAATAATATAAAGCATTACCTCCTTGGTTGTTTCGTGTGCTGCGGCATCGTCGCAGCCCCGGCAACCCTCGCCTCTTGCAGCGACGACGACTTCAGCGGCGACCCCGATCGCGACTGGCAGGGCACGGCCACCTTCTTCACACCTACCGATGAGCAGGGATTCGGCACCTACTTCACCCCTGCCGTGGGGCGTGTCGGCGACCCCATGCCTTTCTACGACCAGCGCTCGGGCGAGTTCAAGGTGCTCTATCTGCAGGAGTTCACCAACAACCTGAGCCACCGCTTCCACCCCATCTGGGCCGTGGCCACCAAGGATGGCGCCAGTTATCAGTCGCTGGGCGAGCTGCTGCCCTTTGGCGCCAACGACTATCAGCAGGACGCTGCGCTCGGCACGGGCTGCGCCTACGAGAAGGACGGCACGTACTACATCTATTACACGGGCCACAACGGCAACTGCAAGAACCGCGAGGTGGTGATGCGCGCCACGTCGACCGACTTCAAGACGTGGACGAAGGATGAGTTGTGGGCGCTCAACGGCCCCGACTTCGGCTACTCTGGCAACGACTTCCGCGACCCGCAGGTATTCATGGCCGACGACAACCTCTACCACATGGTCATTGCCACCTATCCCATCAACGGCGGCGACCCCGTCTTCGCCGAGTTCAAGTCTTCCGACCTGAAGAACTGGGAGCACGTGGGCCGCATCCGCATGATTTGGGACCGCATGCTCGAATGTCCCGACATCTTCAAGATGGGCGACTACTGGTATATGGTCTATAGCGAGAGCTTCCGCACCTCGTGGAGCCGCAAAGTGAAGTACATGATGGCCCGCAGCTACGACGAGCTGAAGAGTTGTTTCAACGACGGTCCCAAATGGCCGGCCGATGGCCATGAGGGCGTGCTCGACAGCCGTGCCTTCTATGCTGGCAAGACCGCCTCGAACGGCACTGACCGCTACATCTGGGGATGGTGCCCCTTCCGTTCGGGCGGCGACATCCACGAGAAGAACATCAATGTGGGTGCTGGTGATGGCAACGAACCCAACTGGAGTGGTGCCCTCGTATGCCACAAGCTCATCCAGCATACCGACGGCACGCTCACCCTCGGAGCCGTGCCCGCCATGGCTGCCAAGTACAACAAGCAGCAGAGCGTCACCGTGATGGCCTCCAACGGCTTCAGCAATGGCACCCTCACGGGCGACGGAGCCTACGTGCTCTACAACCGCCTGGGCACCTGCAACCACATCTCCTTCACGGTGAAGACCTCGAACAACTGGGACAAGTTTGGCATCTCCTTCGTTCGTGGCACCGACTCTAAGAAGTATTACACCATTGTGGTCAATCCCGAGGATGAGAACCATCGCAAGGTGAATTTCGAGCAGGAAGGCGAAGAGGGCAAGGGATTCATAGAGGGCATCGACGGCTACTGGTTTGAGCGGCCTGCCGACAACACCTATGCCATCGACATTTATACCGACAACTCCGTCCTCGTGATGTACATCAACGATGTCTGCGCCTACACCCAGCGCATCTACGGCATCCAGAAGAACTGCTGGAGCATCAACAACTACGGCGGCTCCATCACCGTGGCCGACGTGAAGGTCAGCCAGCAATAGTAGGTAGTTAGTTCTTTCCATTGGTAAGGGGATTGTTTTTCAGGATAACATTTCAAACAAAGCCCCCGTGCCCGGCGCTTCTCCGCCGGCCCCCAATTATCAATCAAAGCCACCGTGCCCGACGGTTCTCCGTCGGGCCCCTCAAAAAAATAAAAACAATGAAAAGACAATTACTCATGATGGCTATGGCAGTGGCCACAATGACTGCCTCGGCACAAGTAGTGCTTTGGAATGGCGACGACAAGGAAGTGAACAGCGATGGCGGCTTCTGGAACCGCGCCGACCCCACCGTGGTCGACGACGATGGCAACAAATGCCTCAAGGTGACGCTGAAAGCCAACCCCGACGGCTGGGACAAGGAGCATTGCAACGCTGCCCTGCCCTTGGGCGATGTAGACTTCAAGGCCCTGCGCCGACTGACGATGCGCGTGAAGATGAGCCTGAACCACAACGTGCTGGTGAAGCTGGTGAAGGATGGCGATGGCGGCTATGCCACCGGACGATGGTTCTGGTGTGGCGATGCCGACCAGTGGAACATCCTGACCTTTGAGTTCGCTGCCGGACCCGACAGTGAGAAGATTACCGACACCGCCAACACCGTGTTGGAGATTTGGCCCTTTGAAGATGGTGGCGACGCCCTGGCCAATGTGGGGCAGACCATCTACATCGACGACATCAAGATGGAAGGCTCGATGGTGGCTGGCAAGGGCCTCCTCGCCTACGCCGACAACTCGCTGTCGGGCGAGGTCGTGGTGACGGGCGTCGTCGGCAAGGGCAGCTATCAGTGTACGTGGAATGGCGACTGGCATCCCGAAGCCTACGACGACTATGCCCTGCTGGCAGCCAAGCTGGCACCCACGGCCACCAAGCTCGATGTCTCGGCTGCTGGCCGCTGGGACGAGGATTGGAGTGCCATCAAGGCCAAGTGTCCTGGCATCGAGATTATCACCGATGAGAGCACGGCCGTGCAGACGTTGCGCTCAGCACGTCGTGATGCCGCCCGTGTGTTCTCACTCTCTGGCCAGCGTGTAGCCGACATCAGCGCCAAGGGTGTTTACATCATCGACGGAAAGAAGACCGTGGTCAAATAGTTGCAGATGCCGTAGGGAGCAGAAAAACTGCTGTGAAAACAGGAGAAAGCCCTGCGCGAATTCTTATAGAACTTTGAAGGGAACTGTCCGATGGACATCCCGCATTCCATCCCCGTTCAGTCGGATTTGTCGCTTGGCAAATCTGGCTGAACGGTTACTTTTCGGTTGCTTATTTCGCTAAAGACGGGCGAAAATGATGACGTTTAGCGGGATAAACGCAATTTTATTCCAAATTTAACGCTTTCTGCTTGCCGCATTCGATTATTCTTACTATCTTTGCATGCATAGTAATACGAGGATATGACTACATTGTCAGTGTCATCGTATATGGAGGTATGCTAAGGAAAGCATGATAGCCTCATGGCGCTCAATCGCTTTCAAGGAGAAATGGGAAAAGGAGTACACCGTATGCGAAACTTATACATTATTATATTATATAGCCTGACGCTCCTGCTGACGGCTTGCAGTTCCGGCTCGCACTATCGTATCACAGTGCTGCAATGCTCCGTGGGCAACTGGCGCTATAAACTGAACAATGAGCTGTTGGCCGCCCAGCATCTCTACGACCAGGATGTGGAGGTGGAGATACTGAACTGCCACGACCAGAGCGACGTGCAGGTGAGGCAGATTGACAGTCTGCTCAACGAGGATGTCGACCTCTTGGTGGTGGCACCCAACGAATATGCCGAGGTGGCGCCAGCCCTGAGGCGTGCCAAGGAGCGCGGCAAGCCCGTCATCCTGTTCGACCGCAAGGCCGACACCGACGACTATACCGCCTTCATTGGTGGCGACAATGAAGACGTGGGCCGCCTGGCAGCCAACTATGCAGTGCAATTGGTGAAAGAGAGTGGGGGAAACAACGTGCTTGAGATTACCGCCCTGCAGAGCACGTCGCCCTCGCGCGACCGCCACAAGGGCTTCGAGGAGACCATCAGTCAGCATCCTGAGGTGGACTACCAGTGCGTCTTTAGCAACTGGGACGACCACCGCACCGACACCATCGTGCGTCAGGCATTGCAGAGCGACCATCGCCCCGACATCATCTTCTGCCACAGCGACTTCATGGCGCGCGGTGCTTCGTGGGCGGTGAAAGATGCTGGCTTGGAAGGGCAGGTGAAGATTATTGGCGTCGACGGCTTGCCAGGGCCTGGCGAGGGCATTGAGGGTGTGGAGCAGGGATGGCTGGCCGCCACCTGCGTCTATCCCACCCAGGGCGAGCGCATCGTGAAGCTCGCACTCGACATCCTCGAGGGCAAGCCCTACGAGCGTAACAATTTCCTGCAGAGCATGGTCATCACGCCCGTGAATGTGGGTATGGTGGCCCTCTACAGCAGTCAGCTGCAACGTCAGAGTGAGAACTTGGTGACCATACAAGACCGACTGGAGGAGTATTTCGGTCTCTACAATGTGCAGAGCAAGATTATATGGGCCGCCGTGGCCGTCATCGTGCTGCTCATCGTGGCTGTGCTGCTCACGTGGCGTGGCGTGGTGCAGATTCGCGCCGCCCACCGCCGTCAGAAGGCGTTCAACAAGGAGCAGAAGCTCTTCTACACCAATGCCAGCCATCAGCTGAAGACGCCGCTCACGCTCATTGCAGGGCCTGTGGGACAGCTGTTGCAGCGCCATGCCGTGAAGGGCGAAGACTTGCAGCTGCTGGAGATAGCCGAGCGGAACATCAGCCAGATGGAGAACGTGCTGTCCGACGTGCTCAACTTCGGCAAGGACACCACCCAGCCGGCCGTCGACGACAGCACGGCGCAGGGCATCTTGCAACAGCAGGCAGCGGCCATCGTGGAGAAGGAGCACCTGGGCATGCTGAAGCAGGAGGACACCGAGGAACTGTCGAACATCTTGATTGTCGACGACAATGCCGACATGCGCCACTATCTGCGCACCCTGCTGGCCTCGCGATTCTATGTGCTGGAGGCCCCCGACGGGCAGAGCGGCTTGCAGCTGGCCCGCGAGAGCGTGCCCGACATTGTCATATCCGATGTGATGATGCCCGTGATGGACGGCCTGCAGTTCTGCCAGAGCCTGAAGCAGGACTTCATCACCAGCCATATCCCCGTCATCCTGCTCACCGCCCGCAGCACCGAGGCCCAGCAGATGGAGGGCTACGAGCATGGCGCCGATGCCTACATGACCAAGCCCTTCAGTGCCGACCTGCTCATCAGCCGCATCGACAACCTGCTGCGCAGCCGACAGCAGTTGCAGGAGTTGTTCAAGGGCGGGCAAGTGGACGACAAGGAGGTGAAGCTTACCACACAGGACAAGCTCTTCATGGACCATCTGCGCGATGTGGTGAGGGAGAAAATGGCGAACCCGAAGCTGAAGATGGACGACCTGGGCGACGAGCTGGGCATCAGCCGTGTGCAGCTCTATCGCAAGGTGAAGGTGCTCACGGGCCTCTCGCCCGTGGAGCTGCTGAAGGAGATGCGCTTGGAGCGTGCCAAGACGCTGCTGAACAGTACCACGAAGACGGTGGCCGAGATTGCCTACGAGGTGGGCTTCACCACGCCCAGCTATTTCACCACCTGCTTCAAGAAGCAATTCGGCAAGCTGCCCATGGAGTTCAGGGCAGAATGAAATACAAGTGAAATGTTTGCTTCCGGTTTTCTCCGCCGCTCCCCCCTCCCCTTGCAGGGACGGGGGGAGCGGCGGAGATACTTTGGTAAACGTGTATAACTGCTCTGCTGGGAACAAATTCTTGGATGGAACCATTTCCTTCTCTCTTAAAATCAATAAAGAGTCTTTCAATATTGTTACATGTATCATTTTTATTAGTCACAGAACGATAAGTTTCAGCCATTTGCGCATTTGGTCAGTACTTTTGCGGTAGTTTTTTGAAACATGTTGTATTAACTAAAAACGCAAAAGCAAATGGAAAGAACAAAGAGATTCTTGCTCAGCTTCCTGGCTCTGATGCTATGTACAATGATGTACGCGCAGACAGAGATAACAGGAACGGTGGTTGATGATTTCGGCGAAGGAGTCATCGGAGCCACGGTGAAAGAGAAGGGCACCAGCAATGGTGCCGTGACCGATTTCGACGGCAACTTCAAGGTGAAGGTGGCCCGTGGTGCCATCCTGGTCATCACCTACATCGGCTACGACCCGGTGGAGATGCCTGCCACCAATGGCATGAAGGTGGAACTGAAGGAGAACGCCTCGCAGCTGGCCGAGGTCGTGGTGACGGGTTATCAGACCCAGCGCAAGGCCGACCTGACAGGTTCGGTGGCCGTGGTGAAGACCGACGAGCTGAAGACGTCGAGCGACACCGACCCCATGCGTGCCCTACAGGGTAAGGTGCCTGGCATGACCATCACCTCCAACGGCTCGCCAGTAGGCGCCGGCACCGTCCGCATCCGTGGCGGTGGCTCGTTCAACTCGTCGCAGGACCCCCTGTTCATCATCGATGGCGTGCCCACCACTACCAACCTGAACACGTTGAACATGAACGACATCGAGTCGATGCAGGTACTGAAGGACGCTGCATCGGCCAGCATCTACGGTAGCCGTGCTGCTAATGGCGTCATCATCATCACCACCCGCTCGGGTAAGAAGGGCGACAAGGTGAAGGTGGACTTCTCGGCCAACCTCACCGCCCAGTTCTACAATAAGCAGACGATGATGAAGCTGGCCAACACCGCCGAGTATGCCACGGCCATGGCTCAGGCTGCCATGAACGACGGTTTGGATCCCGAGCAGTATGCCAACAACTATGGCCTGACGCTCAACGCCGCCGCTGGCACACCCATCCGTGCCTACGACCCCGCCACGGGCCAGATGAGGGATTTCATGGTGAATGGCCGCTACGATGGCTACATGAACCTGTCGAAGACCATGCGCTACAGCGACACCGACTGGCTCGACGAGATCAGCCGCACTGGCTTCTCGCAGAGCTATGACCTCAGTCTCTCGAACGCCACCGAGAAGTCGTCGGCCCTCGTCTCGTTTGGTTATAAGAACAACAACGGTATTCTGAAGTACACCGATTTTGAGAGCTTCTCGGGCCGCATCAACACCAGCTATAAGGTGAACAAACTGGTGACCGTGGGCGAGAATGCCACCATCACCTACAGCAACCAGGTGGACTGCGCTCCCTTGGAGAACGCCCTGAAGATGGCACCCACGCTGCCCATCTACGAAGAGGACGGCGTGACCTTCTCAGGCCCCGTGGGTGGCATGAGCGACCGCCAGAACCCCCTGCGCGAGCTTTACCACAACCGCGACAACCGCCTGAAGATGTGGCGCATCTTTGGCAATGCCTACATCAACCTGCAGCCCATCAAGGGCCTGACACTGCGCTCCAACTTCGGTCTCGACTACTGGTCGGAGTTCATCCACAGCGTCACCTACACATGGCACAGCGACGTGGTGAACAACAACACGCCGTCGGCCAACCTGGGCAACAAGAACTCTATCAAGTGGACTTGGTCGAACACCGCCAACTATAACTTCAACATCGGCGCCGACCATAACTTCATCCTGCTGGCTGGTCTGGAGCTGCACCGCGATGTGGAAGAGCGCTCGAATGCCTACGCCCAGATGTACGCCCTGGAGAACTACGACTACATGTGGCCCGATGCCGCCACTGGCACACAGCGCGCCGGCGGTATCCGCGAGGGCTATAACCTCGTGTCGCTCTTCGGCAAGGTGGACTACAACTGGAAGGACCTGGTGCTCGCATCGTTCACCATCCGTCGCGACGGTTCGAGCCGCTTTGGTGAGAACAACCGCTACGGTACCTTCCCCGCCTTCACGCTGGGTTATCGTCTCTCCGAGAACCTGCAGCAGGATTGGCTCAACGACTTGAAGCTGCGCGCATCGTGGGGTGAGACTGGTAACCAGGCCATCTCCAACTACGCCCGCTACGGGCTCTATGCTGCCACCTACGGCGGCGGACGCAACGAGTCGACGGCCTACGACCTGGCTCTGCAGGGCAGCGGCATCTACCCCTCGGGCTTCCGTGCCACACAGTCGCAGAACAACAACCTGAAGTGGGAGACCACCGAGCAGTATAACTTCGGTCTCGACTTCACCATGCTCAACAGCTCTGTCTACGGTACTTTCGATACCTATATTAAGAATGTGAAAGACATGCTCATCAATCCCGCCTACCTCGGCTCGATGGGTGAGGGCGGCGCCTCGTGGCTCAACGGTCCGAGTCTGCGCAACTGGGGTATGGAGTTCGCACTGGGCTATCGCGGCACCACCGACTTCGGCCTGAAATACAACATCAACGGTAATGTTGACTTCTTCCGCCAGCGCGTGACCTACCTGCCTGAGACCACCACCGGCTCCTATGTGCACACTGCCAAGCAGAACCTGGTGGAGGCCAAGAAGCCCTACGGCAGCATCGTGGGCTACGTCGTCGACGGACTCTTCCAGAACCGTGAGGAGGTGCTGGCCAGCGGTCAGGAGAACGCCCGCGTGGGTGGCCTGAAGTATGCCGACCTCGATGGTAACGGCATCATCAACGAGCAGGACCAGACTTGGATCTTCAATCCCGTGCCCAACTTCTCATGGGGCTTGAACGTCGATCTGGGCTACAAGGACTTCGACTTCTCGATGTTCTGGCAGGGCGTGGCCGGTCAGGATGTCTACAACGACCAAAAGTTCCAGACCGACTTCTACAGCATCACCGATGCCGGAAGCAACAAGGGTAACCGTATGCTCGATGCTTGGACAACGGCCAACACTGGCTCGTCGATTCCCGCTCTGACCACCAACAACGTGGGCAACGAGAACCGCGCCTCGACCTACTTCGTCGAAAACGGCTCCTACGCCAAGCTGCGCCAGGTGCAGATAGGCTACAACCTGCCTGAGAACCTGCTGAAGAAGGTGAACATGACGTCGGCCCGCATCTACGTCTCTGGCCACAACCTGCTCACCCTGAAGGGCGGCTCGCTCACCTGCAGCGACCCCGAGAACCCCCGCTGGATGTATCCTAACAGCACCAGCTTCTCGTTTGGCATTCAGACTTCGTTTTAATTAATAATGAATAATTAGGAATTAGTAATTATGATTTCCAAGATATATAGTAAGGTAGCCGCCGCCTGTTTCGTATGCTGCGGTATGACTGCAGCCCTCACAAGCTGCGACGATTTCATCGACGTTGACCCGCAGGGTGTCATCAGCGAGGACCTCGCTATGAGCCAGCCCGACGAGATGGTCACCTCGGCCTACGCCAAGCTGGGCGACGACTGGTACACCTATCCGTTTAACCTCTGGCCCTACGGCGACGTGTCGAGCGACGATGCCATGAAGGGCGGAAGCGGCACCACCGACACCAACTACCACCCCGTGGAGGTGTGGTCGACGCTGACAGCATCCACGCCCGACCACATGGACGAGCAGTGGTATCACTTCTACTGCAGCATCTCACGCTGCAACCGTGCGCTGGTCTCCCTGGCCGAGTATGGCAAGGACAAGCTGGGCGAGGAGAAGACCAAGATTCGCGAGGGCGAGGTGCGCTTCCTCCGTGCTCACTTCTACTTCAAGCTGGTGCAGATGTGGTATCAGGTGCCCTGGGTCGATGAGGAGGTTTACAAGAACCACACCGAGGAGCAGACTCCTAACAACCAGTTCACCCACGAGGAGCTGATGGACAAGATCGTGGCCGACTTCCAATTTGCCTACGACGTGCTGCCCGCACAGCAGCAGGATGGTGGTCGCGCCAACAAGATTGCCGCCGCAGCCTATCTGGCCAAGTGCTACCTGACCATGGCTTGGGGCGATGGCTACGAGGCCAACACCGGCGTGAGCCACATCAACCAGGAGTACATGAAGAAGGTGCTGGAATACACGGCCGTCGTGCAGCAGTCGCAGTATGGCTATTTAGAGGACTATGGCGACATCTTCCTGCCTGAGTACAAGAACTCGAAGGAGAGCGTCTTCGCCGTGCAGCACAGCGACTATCAGGACGACAACACCACCTTCGGCCGCGCCAACTGGAGCAACATGCTGAATGGCTGCTGGCAGATATGGTCGTGCGGATGGGATTTCCACAAGCCCACGCAGAACCTCGTCAACGCCTTCAAGACCAAGGACGGACTGCCCATGTTCAACGACTACAACAACAAGATTGACTATCCCATCAACGGCGTGCCTACCGCACAGAAATGGGATCCGCGCCTCTTCCACACCGTTGGCATGCCCACCTTCCCCTACAAGTATGAGGCTCAGTACACCATGACCAAGGACAACAGCCGCACGCCCAACACCTACGGCTACTACGCCTCGCTGAAGGAGGTGCCACAGCGCTCGAAGGGCGAGACCTTCGACAACCCCTGGCAGGCCTTCGCCATGAACGACTACGTGCTGCGCTACACCGACGTGATGCTGATGCGTGCCGAGGCGCTCATCGAGACTGGTTCGCTTGAGGAAGCCCGCACCATCATCAATGCCATCCGCCAGCGTGCCAAGAATTCGGTGGCCAAGCACATCGCCTATGCTGCCGACCAGTGCGAGATCAACCTCTATCCCGCTTCCGACTTCGACACCAAGGAGAAGGCACGTCTGCGTCTGCAGTGGGAGCGCCGCCTGGAGCTGGCCATGGAGAACGGACGCTACTTCGACCTGCGCCGCTGGGGCATCGCCTCGCAGACGCTCAACAAGTTCTTCGAGAAGGAGAAGGATGTCGTCTACGACGGACAGACCTATGCCCAGTACTACAAGGACGCACACTACACGCCCGCCAAAAACGAGTACTTCCCCCTGCCCTACATCCAGCTCTACTACGTGCCCGGACTCTACACCCAGAACAAGGGATACAACTAATCGTGAGTTAGGAGTTAAGAGTTAAGAATTAAGAGTTGTCGGCTACGCCGATTAAGAATTAATAATTAAGAATTATGAAAACCAAGATATTTCAATTCATCCTTGCTTGTTCCGTATGCTGCGGTATCACCGCAGCCCTGACAAGCTGCCAGGACAAGGACATCGACCGCGAGGCCATGAAGCTGACGGCCCCCAATGCCAATGACATCACCGGCCAGCTCAATGGCGACGACTACACCTGGACGTGGCCCGCACAGCAGGCTCAGATGCAGGTGGCCATCTATCGCAACGGTACGCTCAACTCGAGCGAGACCGTCAGCGGCAACAGCTTCACGCAGAAGAACGTTCCCACGAACGTGCCCTTCGAGTATGTTTTCAAACTCACCGACGGACAGAACATCTCCACCGGCGTCATCAAGACTTATATGCGCGAGGGTGCCACCAGCATCACTGGCGTGCAGATGAGCCAGGTGGAGAAGTCTGGCGGCTACGACGCCCTCGTGGTGTGGAACAAGGCTGCCGATGCCGAGAAAATCATGTTCACCGCCACCAATGGCAAGCAGACCATCAAAGAGGAACTCCCCGGCTCGGCCACCAGCTATACCATCCCCAATGTGGTGTCTGGCGACACGTGGAACGTCAACCTCGTGGCACGCAATGGCAAGGGCACCAGCCTCGCCACCACCTCATCGCTCCGCATCGGTAAGACTGCCATAGGCTTCCTCAGTGTCTATGCCACACCCGAGGAACTGGTAGCCAATGGCGACGACGACGAGGCTTCGGCTTGGCTCTGGCTGCACGACAACTATCCCACCGCACAGTTCGTGCCCTTCACCACCGTCACCTCTGTCAACGTGATTGAGCCGTTCCGCGTGCTCTTCTGGCTCCGCGACCTCGAGAACGTGAGCGAAGCCGACGTGTGGAACATCCCCGCCGACGTGGAGGCTGCCACGCCCATCATCCGCCAGTGGTATCGCGATGGCGGCAGCATGCTCCTCTGGAGCCACGCCACCGTCTATGCCGGACATCTGGGACGCATCAGCCTCGACGAGATGAAGGGCAACGACCACGCCTTCGGATTCGGTGGTGGTGGCATCAACAACGACGTGTGGAAGATGGCTGTCGAGCTCAACCCCGACCACAAGTTCAAGAAAGACCACTCCTCGCATCCCATCTACAAGGGACTGGAGGTGGAGACCACACCCGACACGAAGCTCATCGCCTTCAAGGGTCCCGGCTGGACCGAAGACCACAACTGCCTCTACTTCAACCTGCCCAGCCTCTGGACTGGCATTGGCAACCAGGAGGAGGCTTGCTACACGCAGTGCACGCAGAAGTATGGCATCTATCCCCTCGGCACGTGGGACAGCCAGATATGGTGGGTCAGCCAGATGAACGTGTGGGAGGCCCAGCAGGGCCAGACCGACTTCCAGGGCACTCTGCTCTGCATTGGCAACGGCGGCTGCGAGTTCTCGATGAAGAACACCGACGGCACACCCGACAAGAGCGCACACCCGAAGAACAACATCTATCAGGACAACGTGCTCACGCTGGCCAAGAACTCGCTGGAATATCTGAAGACAAGATAGTTTTTAAAGTTAGTTGATATTTGTTGATATGATGTTAGCGATGAAGAGATCACACTATGTCTTTTCAGCAATAATGGTAGCCGCCGCGATGGCGGCTACCATTACCGCTTGTGGCGACGACGACCCCAAGCAGGACTACAACCCGCTCATCGACGACCCCAAGCAGGAGGAACCCTCCAAGCCCAACGAGCCTACCGTGAAGAGCAGCTACGACGAGCTGTACCGCCCACAGATACATTTCACGCCAGCCAAGAACTGGATGAACGATCCCAATGGAATGGTATATGCCGACGGCACCTATCACCTCTTCTATCAATACAACCCGCAGGGCAACGACTGGGGCAACATGTCGTGGGGGCACGCCACCTCCACCGACCTGATGCACTGGGCCGAGCAGCCCGTCGCCCTCACACGCGATGAGCTGGGCGACATCTTCTCTGGCTCGGCCGTCATCGACAAGGACAACACCGCCGGCTTCGGAGCCAATGCCATGGTGGCACTCTACACATCGGCCAGCGGCGCACAGCAGCAGAGCCTGGCCTACAGCACCGACGGCGGCAAGAACTTCACTCGCTTTGCCAGCAACCCCGTCATCAAGAACGACGACGACAACCTGCGCGACCCCAAGGTGTTCTGGCATGAGCCTACCAAGAAGTGGGTCATGGCCTTGGCCAAGGGCTGGAAGATGGGCGTGGAGTTCTACGGCAGCACCGACCTGAAGTCGTGGCACCACCTTAGCACTTTCTTCACCGAGCTGAAGGGCCGACCCAGTCTGCAGTGGGAGTGCCCCGACCTGTTTGAGTTAGGAGTTAGGAGTGAGGAGTTAGGAGTGAGAAGTGAGAAAATGGAAGATGGGAGTGAGGAGCTGGGAGCTAATGGTTCCCAAGAACTCCTAACTCCTAACTCCTCACCCCTCACTCAAAACAAGTGGGTGCTGCTGGTCAGCGTCAACCCTGGCGGGCCGCTGGTAGGCTCGGGAACGATGTATTTCACCGGACAGTTTGATGGCACCAACTTCATTGCCGATGAGCGCGAGTATCCGCTGTGGCTCGACTATGGCATGGACAACTATGCCGGTGTCACATGGAGCAACACGGGCGACCGGCGCATCATGATTGGTTGGATGAACAACTGGTCGTATGCCGGAGCCGTGCCCTGCTCGCCCTGGCGCTCAGCTTTCACGCTGCCTCGCGAACTCACCCTCACCGAGTATGAAGGCCGTCCGCTGCTGTGCAGCACCGTCGTGCCCGAGATCGACAAGATTGCCGGGCCGTGGAGCGACCGTCACCCCGCCTCGGCCGGTGGCGAAGCCATCAACGTGAAGAGTGCCTACCAGCTGCGCCTGACCATCGCCTTAGACCGAAGCACCACCGTGACCCTCGCCAACGATGTCGATGAAGCATTCTCGTTCGACATCAGCGCCGCCGCACGCATGCTCACCGCTCACCGTACAGCCAAGACAGGAAAGACCTCGTTCAACGGCACCTTCTCGCTGCCCTCCATGAACGCTCCGCTGTGCGTAGAGGGCAACAAGGTGACGCTCGACATCTTCGTCGACCAGTCGTCGGTGGAGATTTTCACCCAGCAGGGCACCATGGCCATGACCAACCTTGTGTTCCCGCAGAGCCTCTACAACCGTCTCATCGTAGAAGGGGCCGACTGCGAGGTGCAGGTGCGAGAGCTGAAGCGCATCTGGGATTAGGTTCCGATACCTTTTTTCTATACTACATAGGCGGGGCGGCACCCATTGTGCCGCCCCGCAAAAATTTCATATTTCTTTAGAGGAGAGACAAGAATTATTTACGGAATCAGCAAGCGATTCGCTAAAAAAGTGATGACATGCAGATGAGCATTGTTGATGACGAGCAAAATGGGGCGCATCCAAGAGAGGCGGCGCACGGCAAACAGGGAGCGGGAGGCACCGCAGAGGGAAAAGGGGCATGCTTTTTAGGTTGGCAGCGGCCGCTGCCATCATTGGCGGCGTTCGCTGCCATCATTGGCAGCGGCCGCTGCCAATCATGTCCCCGCCCGCTGCCAACCGAAATTTGTAAATGATGATGAATATAGAGAATGGTAATCCTTCGGTAGCAAGAGCCACCAGCGATTGAGCGCAGACCGTCAATCGGGTACATGCGGATAATCATTTGCCAATTCGTTTAATTCGTCGAATTCGTTGTTGTAGAATAACGTAGGGCTGAGTAGAGACGAAAGTTTAGTGGAATAACCAAATTCTGTTGAAAAAAGGTTATTCCACTAAACGGTTATTTGAAAAATATCGCAGTAGACGATAATAAGTTTGGCTTTGGTCATCTGACCACTTTTCGCCCTCCGCTGATGTAGATGCCCTTTGGCAAACGTTCAACGTTGATGCGGCGACCTGCGAGGTCGTAGAGCTGGTGGGCTGACGGGTCGTTGCGTCGCTGCGCCGTTGTCTGCACATCGTCGATGGCAGCGGCAGTCTGTGGGTCGGTGAGGGGGAAGAGCATCCATTGGCGATGGATGGGCGTGGGGTTGCTGTCCTGATACTGCCAGACGGTGACGGTGGTGCCGGCCGCCGTCGACTCGTTGCTCAGGTCGAATCCGTGGGTGCGCCCTCGGCTGGCCAGAATCTTGTAGAACGGATAATCGACCACGTCGATGTAGAAGTCCTGCTCGCTGGCCTCGGCTTTCTGTGCCGTGAGCGATGAGCTGCCGCTGCTGCGATGGGCGGTGAGGCGCAGTCCGAGGGCGTTCTGCAGGCTGTAGGTGCCGTTGCCCATGTCCTTCAGTCTCCAGCGCTGGGCATCGCCATAGTTGATGTCCTCGATGGTGGCCTTGCTGCCGGTGGCGGTGATGGCGCGCGTGGTCTCGTGGCGGGGGATGATGAGGTACTCGCAGCCGTCGGCCAGCAGCTCGTCGGGCTGTGTGGCAGGGCTGTGGGCGGGGATGACGAGGGTGACGATGCTCTGCAGGGGCATGACCACCTGGAGCATAGTGCCGTCGAGGGTGATGCCGCTCTTGGTGTTGGCCAGGTTCTCGTTGGCCGATGTGCGATAGGCCTTGATGTCGGCGAGCGAAGGCAGGGTGCTGAAGAGCGACAGGTCGATGCGGTGCACGGCCTTCGCCCCCTCGTTGAGCACCACCAGCACCAGCGTGTCGCGCTGGGCGTTGACGGCGGCCAGCGACTGCGGGCAGGGCGAGGCGATGATGTCGTAGCCATGGCGGATGAAGCGGGTGCACTGCTGGCGCACGTAATAGTTCTTCACCTTCTTGAACGTCTGGTTGGCAAAGCTGCCCTGTATGGTGCACCACTGGTCGTTGGCCTCCTCTATGTACTGCCAGTCTATCCATGCTTCGGGCTGTATGTAGCGCATGTCGTCGATGAGCCGCTGTGCCAGGGCGAGGTTGCCGCCGATGCCGTTGCCGCCCGAGCCCGTCTCGCTCATCCATAGCGGCATCTGTGCCTGGTGGGCCAGCAGGGCCAGGCGGGCGCGGTCGGCATTGCTGGCCTGATAGGTGTGTGTGTTCCATTGTCCCACCTTCGACAGCACGCCCGCACTCTTGTATTGCTTGAATCCCTCGACGCTCAGTCCCACGTTGGTCTCGTCGGAGGCCGAGATGACCGTGTTGAGGCCCGACGCGCGGAGGATGGGTTCGAGCACGCGGATGAACTTCACCTGCGACTGATAGTCGAAGTGGCAGCCCTCCTGCGGGCCGTTGGCATACCAGAAGTTGGTGACCGACTCGTTGAAGGGTTCGAGCGTCTTGAACTCAATGCCATACTCGTCCTTGTAGTGCTTGCACACGTCGACGAGGTAGTGGGCGAACTCCTCGTAGTACTCTGGTTTCAAGTTGTCCTTGCCGCCGTCGGCATTGCCGCTGACGCAGCCGCTGTAGGTCATGTAGTAGGGGCATGAGTTGCTGAATGCCTCGAAGACGGCGTCGGGGCGCTTCTCGCGTATCTTCAGCATGATTTTGCGCTGTGCGGCATCGCGGTCCCAGTGGTATTCGTCGCCGCTGAAGTCCTTGAAGCCCTCCATCTCGGCGCGCAGACCCTTGCCGCGCCCCATGTGGTGGGGGTCGCAGTGGCGGTTCTCGGGGTCGTCGCCACCGCCGATATTATAGCGGAAGTGGGTGTAGTTCAAGCCTGTGGGACTCACCAGCCAATCAACAATCTGGTCAATCTTCTGGTCAGTCCACTTGCCGCACTGCCCAGCCCACCAGCAGAGCGACACGCCCCAGCCGTCGAAGTGCTGGCGCACCACCTGCGGGGCGACCATATAGCTGAGGGTGTCGGTGGGAGGCGTTTCCCTGACGTTGTTGCTGAAGTACCACTGGTGCTTCATGTCCGACCCGCTCTTGTCGGTAAACACCTTCTGGTGGGCGTCGTTGCTGTCGGTGCCCAAGTATTTGTCGTTGGCTTTGCAGCGCAGCTTCACATACTGTCCCATGCCCTGCTCGATGGCCCATTTGGCCTCGTCGCCCGTGGCGCTGGCAATGAACTTCGAGTTCCACTGTCCGGCCAGCGACAGGTATTTCTGCTGCCCTGCCACCTGGATGGTGTAGTAGCCCTGTCCTGCGGGGGTCAGCGTCATCTGCTGCGGGCTGCCCTTGGTGGGGGCCTCAATCCATCCGCCATCGTCGGAGCCGCACTCTATATGGTTGCCGCTGCTGTGGAGCAGATAGAGGGTGGTGGCTTCGCTGAAAGAGGTTTGCCCAAATGCCGTGACGAGGATGGCCACGACGGTGACGGCCAATGAAAGTAGTCGTTTATTCATAGTCTGAAATGGATATGTCGCTGCAAAGTTACGAAAAAGCGATAGGACAACAAAGAAAAAACGGCTTTTTCTTTTTGTGGATACAGTAAAAACACGTATCTTTGCAAAGTGATACGACAACCTAAAGCCTACATGAAATCCATCCTAACCATCCTTTTGGGCATCACTGCTGCTGTGGCCGATGCCCAGGAAATGCTGTGGCAGCAGTGCTGCGAAAGTCTGCCTGTGCCTCAGCGCGTGATGCCACGAATGCTGTCGGCCAACAACCAGAATGCCGACGGCCTGATAGAATATACCCAGGACAACGACCCAGGCACCATCTATCACTCGGCCTATTCGCCAGAGCTGGTCAGCGTGACGCCTGAGCAGCCAGCCGAACTCCTCTTTGGCTTCAGAGACGTGGAGCGCATCGACTACATGGAATATGTGCCGCGCCAGACAGGCTCGAACGGCTGGGTGGGCGAGGCGGAAATCTATGTCCAGACCGAAGGCGACAGTGGCTTCCGATTGTATCGGCAATGCCAGTGGCCCATGAATGCGGATGTGAAGCGCGTCGGCTTCGAGGGCGGGCTGGTGCGCCCACAATACGTTAAGGTGCGCTTCCTCAGGGGGCTGGGCGATTTTGCTTCGTGCGCAGAAATGAAGTTTATGAGGGAGGTGAATACGGAGATGAGCACCAACGTCTTTGCCGACGACCTGCTGACGACGCTGAAGCCCGGAACCACGCTGTCGGACATCGAGCATCTGCGTCAGCCACTATTGCGGCAGCTGGCCCTCGAACTGCTGAACAAAAGCTACCACACCGACTACCGTGTGGCCTCGTTCGACTGCTACGACTCGCCGCAATGGCTGGCCGAGCAGTGGAAGACCCCCGGCAAGTGCTACGACCAGCTGCAGGGCGTCACCGGCATCGTGATGGAGCCAGGGAAGCACCTGGTGGTGGTGGGCGACCTGCCCGAGGGACAGAGTGCCACGCTGAAGGTGGTGGCGTGGTATACGGGGAAGACGGGGCGCAACTTCGACGGCGGCGACCCTGACATCAGAAACTATAGTCTGCACAACGGCCTGAACATCATCGACCACGACAGCCGATGGGCAGGGCTGGCATACATCGCCTACTTCTCGGAGGGCCGTGCTGCCGACATGCCGCCACTGCGCGTGCATTTCGTGGGAGGGACCGTCAACGGCTATCTGACACCTGACATGACCAACGAGCAGATGCACCAGATGACGGCTGTCGCCCCATCGCGATTCATCGACGTGGTGGGGCGCAAGGTGCATGCCGTGTGGACATCGGCTGGCATGCACGAGTTTTGCAAGGCCGACGACGGAAAGACTCCCGGCTACCGACAGTATATGAACGTGATGGACACGCTGCTGACGTGGGAGCAGCGGGTGGTGGGGATGGAGAAATACGGTCGGACACCTAAGAACCGCTCACTGCTCTACGTCAATTTCACCTATGGTGTCGCCTTCCAAGGCGGACTCGGCATCAGCTCGCATGTGGACAACGAGCGGGGGCTGCTCAACTGCAAACAGCTGCTCGTTGACGATGCTGAGGCCGTCTGGGGCTTGGGGCACGAATGGGGCCACCAGCACCAGCTGCAGCCCAACTTCTGCTGGGGAGGACTGGCGGAGGTGACCAACAACCTGGCCTCCTACTATGTGCTGATGCACTTGGGCTATCGCTATGAGCAGATGCACTGGGGCAAGCGTGAGGGGCTGGCGAAAGGCGTGAAGCACTATATCGACAGCGAGACGGACGACTGTATCTTCGAGGCTGCCGACCTCTTCGAGCGGCTGTGCCCTTTCCTGAAGCTCGTCAACTACTTTGCCAACGAGGGAGGGCAGCCCGACTTCCTGCCCGACCTCTATGAAAGGCTGAGGCGTACTGACGTCAAGCCCGACTCAACCAACGTGGTGCCTTATGTGCTCAACTTCATCCGAACGGCCTCGACGCTCAGCGGCTACAACCTGACGCCCTACTTCGAGCGTTTCGGCTTCCTACGCATCAAAAGTTTCGAAATCAATGATTATGGCAAGAGCCATTACAACCTGACGCAAGCTCAGCTCGACGGCTTTCGCAAGGAGATGAACGCCCTGACGAAGAAAAAGAAGCTGAAGCCAATGCCCGACGGTATGGTGGAGCGCATCGCCCGTACGCCCGACGTGGAATATGAGCGGCCCCACTTCGAAAACTGAGGAGAAAGGGAGAGGAGTGAAAGGGAGTAAGTTCGACAGACCGATTGCCTTCGAAGCTCTCGCTGTGGTCGTGGGGGCATGCTGTTCCGTTTGTTGCTGTAATACAGCAACAGACAGGACGCTGGACTCAGATGGCCCTTCACTCCTCCCTCAATAATAGCAATAATCGTTCAATGACATAGAAAAATGTTACATTGAACGTTTTTTCTTGACGAATGAAACAGAAATGACAGACATTTCGTGGAAAAACACGTATATTTGCAAAAATTTTTCAATGAACTAAAAACTACAAACATGAAAAAACTTTTTTTGACACTGATGGCAGTGATGACACTCACGCTGGTTTACGCCCAGGTGACACCGATGGTGCTGGGCGAGAAGCACGCCATGCTGCGAACTCAAAATGCAAAGTACGTGCTGCTGCCCGTGCAGGAGACGGAGGAGATTGCTTCGATTGCCGTCCTCGACGGGCGCAACGAGATGGTGCAGCGCATCAACGTGAAGCTGGCCGTTGACCGTGTGGACTACTGGGTGCCCTACGAGCTGAAGGGTGCTCGACTGTTGGACATCGAGTTCCATGGCGACCGTCGGCAGAAGGGTGCCGTGGGCGGATTTGTGTGCTGGAAGGAAATCAAGTACTCCAACACTTTCGACACGACGAACCGCGAGCATTTCCGCCCGCTCTATCATCACACGCCTCTCTACGGCTGGATGAACGACCCCAACGGCATGTTCTACAAGGACGGCGTGTGGCATCTCTACTATCAGTATAACCCCTACGGCTCGCAATGGGAGAACATGCACTGGGGCCACTCTACGTCGAAGGACCTCGTGCATTGGGACGCTCAGCCCATGACGTTCGAACCCGACTGGCTGGGTAGCATCTTCAGCGGCTCGTGCATCACCAACGGCAATGAGGTGGTGGCCTTCTACACCTCGGCAGGACATCATCAGACGCAGTCGATGGCCATCTCGAAGGACAACGGACGCACCTTTAAGAAATATGAGGGCAACCCCGTCATCACCAGCGACAAGCCCGACTTCCGCGACCCCAACGTGTTCTGGTATGAGCCTACGAAGCGCTGGGTGATGATTCTGGCCGTGGGACAGGAGATGCAAATCTACTCCTCGGCCGACCTGAAGGCGTGGAAGTATGAGTCGTCGTTTGGACAGGAATATGGCTGCCACGACGGCGTGTGGGAATGCCCCGACCTGTTCCCCCTGACGCTGACGGGCAAGCACCCCAACGAGCAAACCACCAAGTGGGTGCTCGTGTGCAACATCAACCCCGGCGGACCCTTCGGCGGCAGCGCCACCCAATATTTCGTGGGCAGCTTCGACGGACGTAAGTTCACCTGCGAGTCGATGCCGAAGGTGACGAAATGGATGGACTACGGCAAGGACCACTACGCCACCGTATCGTTCTACAACGCTCCCGACAACCGTCGCGTGGTGCTGGCATGGATGTCGAACTGGCAGTATGCCAACCAGGTGCCCACGAAGCAGTTCCGCTCGGCCAACAGCATCGCCCGCGACCTCGGACTCTTCACTTGTGGCGAGGAGACCTACGTCAGCGTGGTGCCCTCGAAGGAGATGCTCGCTGTGCGTGGCGCCAAGGTGAAGAACCCCACGGAGGCCTGCGAGATTATAGTCGACATGAAGGGCCAGACCGAGATAGTGCTGTCGAACGCAAAGGGTGAGCAGGTGACGATGACCTACGACGGACAGAAGCAGACCTTCGCCATGGACCGCACGAAGAGCGGCAACGTGGGCTTCAGCGAGGCCTTCCCCTGCGTGACCGAGGCTCCCACCTACGGCAACATCAAGCAGCTGCGCCTCTTCATCGACCGCTGCTCCATCGAGGCCTTCGACGCTGAGGGCAAGATGGCCATGACCAACCTGGTGTTCCCCTCGGAACCTTATAATAATATAAAGGTGAAGGGCGGCAAGGCCACCATCTACGAAATCAACTTGGCAAAATAACGCCATCGTCATAACGAAAACAAACAACAACAAATATGAAAAATAAAACGATTTATCTGATTCCCGTGATGCTCTGCTTCTTCTGCATGGGCTTCGTGGACTTGGTGGGCATCGCCTCCAACTACGTGAAGGAAGACCTCGCGCTGAGTGACTCCGTTGCCAACGTGTTCCCCTCGCTTGTGTTCTTCTGGTTCCTCATCTTCAGCGTGCCCACGGGAATGCTGATGAATAAGATTGGTCGCAAGAAGACGGTGCTGCTGTCGCTTGTGGTCACGGTGGTATCGCTGTTGTTGCCACTCTTTGGCGAGTCGTTTGGCATCATGTTGGTGGCCTTCTCGCTCTTGGGCATTGGCAATGCGCTGATGCAGACATCGTTGAACCCGCTGGTGTCGACGGTGATGGGCGGTGGCAACCTGGCCTCGACGCTCACCTTCGGACAGTTCATCAAGGCCATCGCCTCGTTCTCGGCTCCCTATCTGGCTATGTGGGGTGCCACGATGGCCATCCCCGAATTTGGATACAACTGGCGTGTGCTCTTCGCCATCTTCCTCATCGTAGGCGTGTTGTCCACCATCCTGCTTTTTGTCACGCCCATCGAGGAGTCGCCCATCGAGGGCAAGCCCTCCACCTTCGTCGAGTGCTTCAAGCTCTTGGGCACACCCATCGTGCTGCTGTCGTTCCTCGGCATCATGTGCCATGTGGGCATCGACGTGGGCACCAACACCACCGCTCCGAAAATCCTGATGGAGCGCTTGGGCATGACGCTCAACGAGGCCGCCTTCGCCACCTCGCTCTACTTCATCTTCCGTACCATCGGCTGTCTCACGGGCTCGTTCTTCCTGCGCGTGCTGAAGATGCGCACATTCTTCATCATCTCGGTGTGCATGATGGCGCTGTCGATGTTGGGATTGTTCTTCGGACATGAGCAGTGGATGCTCTATACGGCCATCGCCCTCGTGGGTTATGGCAACTCCAACGTGTTCTCGATGTGCTTCGCCACCGCCCTCGAGTCGATGCCCGACAAGCAGAACGAGGTCAGCGGCCTGATGATTATGGGCCTCTTCGGCGGCACCATCTTCCCGCTGCTGATGGGTCTGATGGGCGATGCCATGGGTCAGGCCGGTGCCGTGCTCGTCATGGCCGTGGGTGTCGTTTATCTCTTCACGTATATCAAACAACTGAAAACCGCATAAAATTATGGAAGCAAAACGTTATGTAGTAGGACTCGGAGAAGTCCTGTGGGATGTACTTCCCGAAGGTAAGAAACTGGGTGGCGCCCCTGCCAATTTCGCTTATCATGCCGGACAGTTCCTCGGCATGGACAACACCATCGCCGTGAGCGCTCTGGGCAACGACAAACTGGCCGACGAGACCATCGACGCCCTGCGTGAGCATCATCTGAACGACCTGCTGCCCCGCGTACCCTATCCCACGGGCACCGTGCAGGTGCAGCTCGACGAGCAGGGCATCCCCACATACGACATCAAGGAGAACGTGGCGTGGGACAACATCCCCTTCGACGATGACATCGCACAGATAGCCCGCAACTGCCGTGCCGTATGCTTCGGCTCACTGGCTCAGCGCAATGTAGTGAGCCGCGAGACCATACAGAAGTTCCTCGATGCCACGCCCGACGACTGCCTGAAAATCTTCGACATCAACCTGCGCCAGCAGTTCTACACGAAGGAGATTCTGAAAGAGTCGTTCCAGCGCTGCAACATCCTGAAGATTAACGACGAGGAGCTGGTGCTCATTGGCCGTATGTTTGGCTATCCCGGCCTCGACATCGAGAACAAGTGCTGGCTCATCCTGGGCAAGTACAACCTCGACATGCTCGTGCTCACTTGTGGCACCAACGGCTCTTATGTGTTCACGCCTGGCCAGGTGTCGTTCCAGGAGACGCCGAAGGTGAAGGTGGCCGACACCGTGGGTGCTGGCGACTCCTTCACGGGTTCCTTCGTGGGCAGCATCCTCAACGGCAAGTCGGTGAAGGAAGCCCACAGCACCGCCGTCAAGGTCAGCGCCTACGTCTGCACCCAGAACGGAGCCATGCCCGAATATCCCGAAGAGCTGCTGAAATAAGCGGGGACGAAAGAAAGTTCTGAAAACAATAAAAAAAGCCAAGGCAGAGGCAATGCGTTGTCTCTGCCTTGGCTTTTTTGTTGTGTGGTTCTCCTGTCAGCTGGCCTGGATGGCGGCCGCCACCAGCCATGCCATATAGGCCATGAAGATGGCGGTGAGCACGGCACCTTCCCAGCGGGCCACGGTGAGCTTGGTGTAGCAGAAGAGCCACAGCAGTAGCGCAGAACCTGCCAGCAGGGCGAAGTCGATGGCGGTGATGCCCAGCACCTGCATGGGGCAGATGACACCAGCGGCACCCAGGATGAGCAACACATTCATCACGTTGCTGCCCAGCACATTGCCAATGGCGATGCCGCTGTTGCCCTTGCGGGCGGCCACCACGCTGGTGGCCAGTTCGGGCAGCGAGGTGCCGCCAGCCACGATGGTGAGGCCGATGACGGCCTCGCTCACGCCCAATTGCTGTGCCACGGCGGTGGCACCATTCACGAAGATGTTCGACCCGACGACCAGTCCTGCCAACCCCACGAGGAGCAGCAGCACCGACTTCAGCAGACTGTAGTCCTTTGTCATCGTTTCACCGTTGTCGGTGATGCCCTTGGCACCATGCAGCGTGCCCCACATGAACAGCAGGAATCCGACGAGGAGTAGGATGGCATCGAGGCGCGACAGGTCGCCGTCGGCCAGCACCATCACTGCCAGTGTGAACGAGGCCACGACGGCCACGGGCAGGTCGCGCCTCACGGTAGATGGGAGGATGGTCATGGGGGCCACCATGGCCGCCACGCCCACGATGAGGAGGGTGTTGAAGATGTTGCTGCCCACGACGTTGCCAACGGCCAGGTCGGGCGTACCCTTCAGCGCCGACACTAAGCTGACGCACAGCTCGGGGGCTGATGTGCCGATGGCCACTATCGTGAGGCCAATCACTATCTGGGGCATCTTCATCCGCTCGGCCAATGCCACGGCACCGTCGGTGAGGCGGTCGGCACCCCACAGCACCAGCACCACGCCGCCAATGATTAGCAGAAACTGTAGAAACATGGGGAGGAGTTAGGAGTTAGGAGTTAGAAGTTAGGAGTTAGGAGTTAGAAGTTAGGAGTTAGGAGTTGGGAGTTTAAAATTAGGAGTTAGAAATTAAGTTGTTTTTCCAACTCCTAACTCCTAACTCCTAACTCTTAACTCCTAACTCTTAACTCCTCACTCTCATCAGAGGTTCGGGTTGATTTTGTTCCACTCGCTGATGGGCGGCACGATGTTGAGCGTCACCAACTCGTCGCGCATCTTGCACAGGTGCTCGTAGCTCTGGTCGAGCTTGGCGTTCTCCTCGGCTGTGCCCTGCGGCACCTCGTACTTGGCACCCTCGGCGGTCATGGTGGTCTTCATGGCCATCATGATGTGGTCGTACTTGTCGGTCTGCACATACGTGCCCACGGGGAAGCGGAAAGGCTCACCGCCCATGGCGGCGCGAATCATTTCTACGCTGAGGTACGAGGGACTCTGGAACGAGCTGCGGCCACGCAGCTTGATGATGGCTGCACCACCCTTGGTGACGTCGGTCTTCATCTGCTCCCACTCCTCGGCGGGGAATTCGGGCGTGCCGATGATGTCGGTCAGCTTCCTGCCGGCAATCTCCACATGGCTGCCGAAGACGGCCATCTGCTCGCCGTGTCCACCGTAGGTGGCGCAGCCCTTGATCTCGCTTTGCAACACGCCAAACTTCTTGGCCAGTGCGCTCTGCAGACGCGTGGTGTCCAGGCCAGCCAGCGTGGTCACCTGTCCGGGCTTCAGTCCGCTGTAGAGCAGCGTCACCAGGCCGGTGAGGTCGGCGGGGTTGAAGATGATGACGACGTGCTTCACGTCGGGGCAGTATTTCTTGATGTTCTGGCCCAGCTCCTCGGCAATCTTGCAGTTGCCAGCCAGCAGGTCTTCGCGGGTCATGCCCTCTTTGCGGGGAGCACCGCCGCTGCTGATGATGTACTTGGCGCCAGTGAAAGCTTCAGCGGCATCGGTGGTGGCGGTGATGGTGGCCTCGTCGAAGCCGCTCTGGCGCATCTCCTCGGCCACGCCCTCTGGCGAGAACACATCATAGAGACACAGGTTGTTGGTGAGACCCATCATCAATGCGCTTTGGGCCATGTTCGAGCCAATCATGCCGGCTGCGCCGACGATGACCAGCTTGTCGTTAGTCAGAAATGCCATAGTAATTTACGATTTTTTAGATTGACAATTAAGTTGTTTTCATTTGTGGGGCAAAGTTACGAAAATCTTTCCGCAATTCAGCGTAAAAATGCATTTATTTTTCATTGTGGTGCGATTTTTTCCCAAGAAAAGAATGTCGGATTGCTTTTTTTTCACTATCTTTGTCACCTCGAAATGACAAAACCTAAAAAGCGATGAAGAAAACTACTATTACAATGCTCTTGGGCATGCTGCTGATGGCTGCATGTCAGCAGAAAAACCATGAGGCCGATGCCACCGCCACGGCCGATGAACAACTCAACATTCCCGAGTGTGTGGTGACCACGCCGCCCGACTCGCTCCACCTGGATGCTTTCTACACCAAGTACGTCGATGTGAACGGTCTGCCGCTCATCTCCAGCTGGCGCGTGCCCGACTCGGCCTTCACCGCCGCCCACCGCACGCTCTATGCCATGACCAGCATGCTGCCGCGCAACGTGCTCGACTCGATGGTAAGCTACGGCACACGCGTGGCCATCATGGGACGCTATGAGGGTACCACCGACATCCCTGAGCACCGCTATCTGGTGAACGACACGTCGCTGAACTGGGACCTCCGCGCACGAGGGCTGGGTGGCGACCTGGAGCTGCCACTGACCAGCTGCGCCGAGGAGAACGTGCTGGCCTACCAGATAGACAAATATCACGCCGAGGACATCCTCATCCATGAGTTCGCCCACAGCATCCACCTCATCGGGCTGATGCTCGCCGTGCCCGACTTCGACAATCGGCTGCGCCAGTGCTATGAGCGGGCGAAGGCCAGCGGCATCCTCGATGGCACCTACCGCATCACCGACAAGGAGGAGTATTTCGCCGAGGCCGTGCAGGACTGGTTCAACGTGAACGCCGAGATGCCCCACACCGACGGCAAGCACAACTGGTGCAACACCCGCGAGGAGCTGCACGACTATGACCCCGACCTCTACGACCTGCTCGCCGAGTATTTCCCCGCCACGAAGCTGCAGATAAGCAAGCACAAGAAGGTCAACGATTGTCACAAGCCTTGACCTCCCATTCCCTTCGCGACGGCCGCAAGGTGCCACAGATGCACCAGCGCAGCATCCACCACGACTATCATGGCCGGGGCATCTATCTCGTCACCCTTTGCACCGAGGGGCGGCAACCGTTGCTGGGTCGGCTGGTAGGCGACAGCCCTGACGAGGCAGTCGTTGAACCCACCGCCCTGGGGTACGAGGTGCTGCGGTGCTGGGAGCAGATACCCGCCATCCAGCGGGAACTGGCGGCGAAGAGGACCCGCCAAAGCCTTGACAACAACATTTCATCCTAAATCCATAACCTTATGCAAATCCAAAAAGAAACCTACCTCCGCCGTCGCGCCCGCCTCAAGAAGGACATGGGCAGTGGCGTGCTGCTCTTCCTCGGCAATGCCGAGGTGGGCATGAACTATGCCGACAACGCCTATCGCTTCCGCCAGGACTCCACGATGCTCTATTTCTTTGGCCTCGACTTCCCTGGCATCGCCGCTGTCATCGACGTTGACGAGGACCGCGAGATTGTCTTCGGCAACGACCTCACCATCGACGACATCGTGTGGACGGGCATGATGCCCTCGCTCAGCGAGCGCTGCCAGCCCGTGGGCGTCACCGACACGCGCCCCATGAGCGAGCTGGCTGACTACCTCCGTGGTAAGTTCGTCCACTTCCTGCCCCCCTATCGCGGCGATCACCGCGTGTGGCTGTGGGAGCTGCTCGGCGTGGAGCCTGCCGCCCAGCCGTCGTTGGCCAGCGTGCCTTTCATCAAGGCCATCGTCAGCCAGCGCAATTATAAAGATGAGGAGGAACTCCGCCTCATCGAGGAGAGCGTCGACCTGAGCACCGAGATGCACCTCGCCGCCTATCGTGCTGTGCGCCCCGGCATACATGAGAGTGAGGTGGCTGCCGCCGTCGAGGAGGTTGCCTGCCGCCATGGTAACGCCTTGGCCTTCCCCACCATTGCCACCGTGCAGGGGCAGGTGCTGCACAACCACGGTTTTATCCATGATTTGAAAGAGGGCGACATCTTCCTGCTCGATGCCGGAGCCGAGACGAAGAGCCACTATGCCGGCGACCTCTCGTCGTCGATGCCTGTCGGCGAGCGTTTCACCGACCGTCAGGCCGAGGTCTACAATATCCACCTGCGCAGCTTCTGGGCTGCCGTCGACAAGCTGCAGGTGGGCACGCCCTTCCGCGAGGCACACATCGCCGCCGCCACCGAGATTGCTCGCGGCATGAAGGAACTGGGACTGATGAAGGGCGACCCCGCCGAAGCCGCCGAGACGGGTGCCTACGCCCTGTTCTTCCCTTGCGGACTGGGCCACATGGTGGGCCTCGACGTGCACAACATGGAGAACCTGGGCGAGCAGTATGTGGGCTATGCCGACGGTCAGCAGAAGTCAAAGCAGTTTGGTTTCAAGTCGCTGCGCTTGGCCCGTCCGTTAGAGCCGGGCTTCGTGTTCACCGTTGAGCCGGGCATCTACTTCATCCCCGAGCTGATGGACAAATGGGAGGCTGAAGGCCAGTTCCGCGACTTCATCTGTTACGATAAGCTTGGCCCTTGGCGCGACTTCACTGGTCTGCGTAACGAGCTGAACTACGTGATGACACCCACCGGCGCACGCCTCTTGGGCACCATCAAGAAACCCATGACCATCGACGAGGTCTACGCCGCCAAGGAGAGCCGTCGTTGAAAAAACTATTTTCTGTTTTTTTGTTTTTTTTATGCCTCATCAAGCCCGTATGTGGAAAAAAAGGCTTATCTTTGCACGCTGAAATGAGAAGCATACCCATACTTCCAGTCGTCATTGGCACGGGTTTCGGTGCCGGCTTCTGGCCTTGGGGGCCTGGAACTGCGGGTGCTGTGCTGGCCACGGCCATCTGGCTGTTGCTGCATCAGTGGCTCGGTGCCGGGGTGCTGATGGTTGTCACCATCGGCCTCGTTGTTGTGTTCACCGCGTGGGGCACGTGGGCCACGGCCCGGCTGGCACCTTACTGGGGCGACGACCCCAGCCGCGTGGTGGTCGACGAGATGGTGGGCGTGTGGATGCCGCTGCTGGTGGCTACAGGGTGGCAGACCGCACTGGCTGCGCTGGTGCTGTTTCGCTTCTTCGACATCGTGAAGCCCTTGGGCATCCGCGCCCTCGACCGTCGGCGCGGTGCCTTCTGGGTGATGGCCGACGACCTGCTGGCGGGTGTCTACAGTGCTGTGGTACTCTTTATCATCATCGCTGCTACGGGATGGGAAAGGTGAAGAACGAGCTGTGGACCTTCTGCAAGGCGCAGCTGACGGCACAGATGGCCACGCTGGTCGACTTTGTGGTGTCGTTCTTGCTTGCTGCAGGCTTTGGGATGTGGTATGTCTATGCCTCGTTCTTGGGAGCGCTGAGCGGCGGAGCCACAAACTGCGTGGCCAACTATCGCTGGGTGTTCAGCGGTGCCCACGACCTGAAGAAACGCTGGGTGGCCCTGAAATACCTGCTGGTGTGGATGGGCAGCATCCTGCTCAACACGGGCGGCACCTATCTGCTCACCGAGCTGTCGGGCAGCTACTTCATCTTCCCCAAGACGATAGTAGCCGTGGCGATAGCCCTGCTGTGGAACTATCCGCTGCAGCGCACATTCGTGTATCGCGACAATAGCTTGAGCCAGCGGTTGGGCAAACTGAAAGACAAACATTCAAAAACGGAGAATACAGAAGAATGAACTATCGTGACTTCTTGCAAAAAGTAATCTATCGTATCATCAACCCCCTTATTCGGCTGATGATACGATTGCACATCACCCCCAATATTGTCACCCTGCTGGGCTTCGTGGGCAATGTGGTGGCTTTGTGGCTCTTCCTGAAGGCCGCCCAGCTGATGAACGCCCAGCCTGCCGATGCCTACTGCCTGATAGGGTGGGGCGGAGGCATCATCCTCTTTGCCGGACTTTTCGACATGATGGATGGCCGACTGGCGCGCATGGGCCAGATGGCATCCACCTTCGGCGCCCTGTGGGACAGCACCCTCGACCGCTACAGCGAGCTGGTGACGCTCTTTGGCATCTGCCTCGTCTTCCTGCTGGCTGGTCCAGAGTGGTTCTGGATGGGCGTGGTCACCTTTGCCGCCTTGGTGGGCAGCATCATGGTGAGCTATGTCAGGGCTCGTGCCGAAGGCCTCGACATCGAGTGCAAGGTGGGACTGATGCAGCGCCCCGAGCGCGTGGTGGTGACGGCCGTGGTGGCCATCATCAGCGGCTTTGCCGACAGTCTTTGGCCTTTGGCCGTGGGGATGATGGTCATTGCCGTGCTGGCCAATATCACTGCCTTCTGGCGGGTGGCCCATTGCTACAAAGTGTTGAAGGAGCGCGATGGCAAGCAAGATTAGGCTGTTCGACCTGACATCGTTGTCGCGACGCGAGATGCTGGCGGTGCTGCTGGCATGCGGGCTGTTCTTGGCGTTCCAGATGACGGTGGTGGGCATCATGCCCGCCCACTTTGTGATGGTGGGGCTGTTTGTGCTGTTCTATTTCGCCCACCCCCTGACGCGACGGCTGGCGCTGGCGCTGTTGCCCTTCATCGCCTTCGAGATGTGCTACGACTGGATGCGTCTGCTGCCCAACTATCGTGTGAACCCCGTCGACACCGAAGATCTCTATCTGGCCGAACAGCGCATCTTTGGCATCACCACGGCCGAGGGCACGACCATCATTCCCGGCGAATACTTCAACACGCATCACAACGCCGTGGCCGACCTGCTGGCTGGCTGCTGCTATCTGTGCTGGGTGCCCCTGCCCATGGCCTTCGGCATCTGGCTGCTGTTCAAGGGCGAGCAGCGCCATTATCTCCACTTCGCCCTCTGCTTCCTCTTCGTCAATCTGGTAGGCTTCGTGTGCTACTACATCCATCCCGCCGCCCCGCCCTGGTATGTGCTGGAGCATGGCTTCGAGGTGGACTACAGCACGCCGGGCAATGTGGCGGGCCTCATCCGCTTCGACCGCATGGTGGGCATCCCCGTGTTTCAGAGCATCTATGTGGGCAACTCCAACATCTTTGCCGCCGTGCCCTCACTGCATGCCGCCTATATGTTCATTGCCACCATCTATGCCGCCATGCGCCGGCGCAACTGGCCGCTGGTGGCCGTTTTCGCCGTCGTCACGGTGGGCATCTGGTGGACAGCCGTCTACAGCTGCCACCATTATATCATCGATGTGGTGTTGGGCATCCTCACGGCCATTGTGGGCATCCTGCTCTTCGAGTGCTTGCTGATGCGCTGGCGACCTTTTGGCCGCTTCGTAGATGGCTACACCAAGCTGATATCAAAGCCGTGAGGGATGTATTAGCAGCTCGTCGCGTCTTTAGTTGGTGAAGCGGATGGTGGTAAGGACAGCAATCACCATCAATACCAAGGCGATAAACAGAATGCCGAAGCTCAACAGGGTTTTGACTATCAGTTTCGGATATTTGAACCCTGAGAACTGGCGCAATGCCACAATGGTGGCAATGATTTCAAGGATTCCGAATACCCCCGACAGATGTAGGACATCGCCTATAATAGAATAGATGCCGCACATGCACGACATATAGGTCAGCGCCACCACCAGCTCGGAAAAGCGCAGGTCGGGGATGGCAGGACAATGGCGGAAAAAGAGAAAGAGCGGGACGGAAACCAGCAAAAGCACCAAGAATGAGAAGACGCTGGGGTAATTGTCCTCGAATGCCCCTATCCGTTGTGCGAATTTCTGAAATCTTATTTCCTCCTTGTTGATTTCTTTGTCTGTCTTTGCTTCTTCTTCCACCTTCTCCACTTTCTCGATGTTCAAAGTGTCGGCAGGAGCCTCCACGGCGGCGCTTGTCTGCTCCACTGGCGTGTCGGCAGGGTTGTCAGACACCTTTTCGTCGGTGCTCCACAGTCCGTGGGTGACCAGCAGCGAGAAGGTGGTGAGCAGGAAATACAACTTGAAGGGAGGAAAATAGGCCGACTGCATGCCGCGCAGGTAGTCGCGAATCATATAACCTGGGCGCAACAGCAGGTCGCGTATGGTGCGAAACATGCCACGGTTGCCCAGTCCCCAGACATCGATGAACAGCCGGGAGGCCACCTTGAACGAGAAGCGTCCTATCTGCGCCGACTGTCCGCAGCGGGGACAGAAATTGCCCTCATACTGTGTGTCACAGCATGCGCACACGTGTGCCACTGCGGCCAATGGAGCCACCTGGTGGGGACGGAGTTGCCAAAGGTGGAAAGCACGACGTCGCACCTTCCACCCGACTTTTCTTTTGTTTCTCATTCCTGGGTCATTGTTGTTCATGCGTGGAGGCCAGAGGAATGAAAGGGACGACACTTTCTCAGCAGATGGGGGTGGCAGAACTGACGTCCTTTCACTCCCTTTTCACTCCCTTTTCACTCCCCTTCACTCCTCTTGCTATAGCTGTCGCTTGTCGATGACGTGCGCGCTCTTGCCTTGGCTGCGCTCGATGGTGCCGGGGGCCTTCAGCTGCACCTTGGCCGAGATGCTGAGCACGCTCTTCAGCTTCGAGGCCAGCTTCTTCTCCAAGGCATCCACGGCAGCGGGAGTGTCGAAGGTGCTGGTGAACACCTCGGGCCGCAGCTCGGCCTGCACCAGCAGGGTGTCGAGGTTCTTCTGGCGGTCGACGATGAGCATATAGCGCGGTGCAAACTCAGGCAGCGACAGGATGACGCTCTCCACCTGCGATGGGAACACGTTGATGCCTCGGATGATGAGCATGTCGTCGGAGCGGCCTTCGATGCGGCCCATGCGGATGCTGGTGCGCCCGCAGTTGCACTGGCCTGGCAGCAGACTGCAGAGGTCGCGTGTGCGATAGCGGATGACGGGCATGCCCTCCTTGGTGAGCGTGGTGAACACCAGCTCGCCCGTTTGTCCATTGGGCACTGGCTCCAGCGTCACGGGGTTGATGATTTCGGGGTAGAAATGGTCTTCGCAGATGTGGCTGCCGTGCTGCATCTGGCACTCATAGCTCACGCTGGGGCCCATCACCTCGCTCAGTCCGTAGAGGTTGTAGCCCTTCAGGCCCAGGCGGTCCTCAATCTCCTTGCGCATCTGCTCTGTCCACGGCTCGGCACCGAAGGCTCCCACGCGCAGTTTGATTTGTTCTTTCGTGATGCCCATCTTGTCCATCGTCTCGGCCAGGTAGAGGGCATAGCTGGGCGTGCATGCGATGCCGGTGATGCCCAGGTCGCGAATCAGCTTCAGGTGCTTCTCGGTGTTGCCCGTGCCGGCAGGGATGACGCTGGCACCGAGGTGCTCCACGCCGTAGTGGGCTCCCAGACCGCCGGTGAAGAGACCGTAGCCATAGGCCACGGAGAAGGTGTCGTTGCGGGTGATGCCATAGGCGGTGAGGCAGCGAGCCATGCACTCACTCCACACACCGATGTCGCGGCGGGTGTAGCCCACGATGGTGGGGTTGCCGGTGGTGCCGCTGCTGGCGTGTACACGGATGATTTCGCTCTGCGGGGCGGCTTGAAGCCCGAAGGGGTAGTTGTCGCGCAGGTCTTTCTTCGTGGTGAACGGCAGTTTCTTGATGTCCTCGATGGTCTGGATGTCATCGGGACGGATGTCCAGCTCTTGCAGTTTGTTACGATAGAAGGGCACGTTATGATAAACGTACTCTACCATTTTGTGCAGTCTCTTGCCTTGGAGCGCGCTCATCTCGTCGCGGCTCATGCACTCTTTGTTGGGGTTCCAAATCATAGTCAGAACAGTTTGCTGTTTTTGTGGCGTGTTACATAAATGCGCTGCAAAGGTACACATTTTTTATGAAACAATAGAAAAAATCATGGAAAAAAGGATTTTGGAGTGCTACGAAAAAAGGTGTCGTAAATGAAAATGTTTATCCGCAAAGAAGTGCGTACGGTTGAAAAGACAATAGCGTTTTATGAAGATTCCAGACACTTTCACCGTCTTTTCAACCGTACGAAAAATAGATGACATGCCGTTGAGCATTGTTGATGGCAAACGAAATGGGGTGCATTCAGGAGAGGCGGCGCACGACAAACAGGAAGCGGGAGGCACCGCCGAGGGAAAAGGGGCATGCTTTTTAGGTTGGCAGCGGGCGGGGACATGATTGGCAGCGGCCGCTGCCAATGATGGCAGCGAACGGGCCGCTGCCAACCGAAATTTGTAAGTGATGATGTGGCTTCTTCAAACTTTGGGCGGGGCATTCCCTTGTTTTGCTCGTTGCGCTTACCTGTATGATGCCGTAGGACCATTATAAAGCTGATACCCACACGAAATCTTGTAGGGCCAAATGAAACAAAAAAAATCCCACGGCGTGGGATTTTTAAATAGCGTCACCAAATTTTAAAAAAGCGCCACCAAATTTCAGCCGCGCATGGCTGAAGAATTTGGAGCGCTTCATATTGAGCGAGGAAAGCTGTGCGACTTCCTCACAGACAGCTATTTATCTGGCTTTGGCTTGAAATAGTCGTTGTAGACTTTGATGCTAAAGACGATGATGCTGCAAGTGGTGGTGATGAGGTTGGTGATGAACAACGCCCACAGCATGTCGGGCTTGTGCAGCAGTCCCTGTAGCATGAAGCATGAACTGCCGATGCCCATCATCAGGAAAGTGGGCAGGGCGATGCCGTCAGTTTCGCGTGTGCGTATGGTGTGGATGGCTTGTGGCAGGTAGCCCAGAATCATGGTGATGCTGGCTATCCAGCCGCAAATCTCGAAGAAGGAGGACTGTTCCATAATCATGTGTTTTGGTTAAGTAATTCGTGTTATGCAAGCTGCAAAAGCCCGGAGTGAAACCTCACTTCTTATTAATCTTCAGCACGCAAGCGGCTCCAGCCACCAGCAGTGCTCCGGCCACCAGCATCATCGTCGACTGGTTGCTGCCCACCAGCTTCAGGATAGTGCCGCCGCAGAGGGCTGCAATGATTTGTGGCAGACAGATGGTGCCGTTGAAGAGACCCAGATAAGCTCCCATGTGGCCATAGCCCTGCAAGGCATTGGTGACCAGCGTGAAGGGGCAAGCCAGCATGGCAGCCCAGGCGCAGCCGATGAGCAGGAAGGGGAGAATCTGTAGGTACTGGTCGTGGCAGAAGGGGATGAGGGCGAAGCCCAGGGCACCTAAAAGCAGACTGACGCTGTAGGCGGTCTTGATGTTGGAGAAGCGGGGGATGAGCGTGGCCCAGACCACGCTGCCCAAGGCTTGGATAGCATAGAGCACGCCTGTCCAGTTGCCGGCCGTCTGATAGGCCTCGGTCTTCGAGTCGGCGGTGTCCCACACGGTGAGCGACACAGCATCCACCACATAGGTCCACATATAGAGGAAGGCGGCCCAGCAGAAGAACTGCACCAGTCCGATGCGCCAGAAGGCGGCAGGGGCGTTGCGCAGGAGCGTCAGCCAATTCCCGGATTTCCCGGAGTCTCCAGATTTTCCGGAATCTCCGGAATTTCCGGCTATACTGTTATATTCAGCATATTCCTGCGGGGGCCATTCCTTCACCTTCATCGTGGTGTAGATGACGCAGAGGATGAGGATGGCGGCACCGATATAGAACGACCAGATGACCGAGTCGGGCACGACACCCTCGGCGGCCACGTTCTTCAGGCCAATCCATGTGAAGAAGAAGGGGAAGAGGAATCCCACGATGCTACCCGCATTGCACAGGAACGATTGGATGCTATAGGCCTTCGCCTTCTGGCGCTCGTTCACCATGTCGCCCACCAGCATCTTGAAAGGCTGCATGGCCATGTTGATGCTCGTGTCGAGGAGCATCAGCATCAGGAGTCCGAAAATCATCACAGACGACAGGCCCAGCCCCAGCGAGCCGCTGTTGGGCAGCAGGCACATCACGGCCACGGCCACGGCGGCTCCCACAAACAGGTAGGGGATGCGGCGCCCTAAGTGGGTCCATGTGCGGTCGCTGAGCGTGCCCACGATGGGCTGCACCAAAATGCCCATCAGCGGTGGCAGAATCCAGAAGAAACTCAGGTCGTGGGGGTCGGCACCGAGCGTGCGGAAGATGCGCGAGATGTTGGCACTCTGGAGTGCATAGGCTATCTGCACCCCGAAAAATCCGAAGCTCAGGTTCCAGAGCTTCCAAAAACTTAAATCAGGTTTCTGTTTCATATTATAGTTATTGAAGTTGTCTTTAAAAGATATACATTGTATTCTTTTTTAGTCATCGTGTGGTGCCACGTATGATGAGGCGTGTGCGCACGATGCGCTTCTCGGCGTGGTCCAAAGGCAGGCGGCCCTCGACATGGCCGATGAGGATGTTGGCGGCCTCCTCGCCCACGAGGATGCCCCGCTGCTCCACGGTGGTGAGCATGGGGTCGCAGCTGGTGGCGCGCTCGCCGTTGGTGAAGCCGCAGATGCTGATGTCCTCGGGCACGCGCAGCCCCATGCGTTTCACGGTGTAGAGGATGCCGATGGCGGTGTCGTCGTTCACGGCGAAGAAGGCGTCGGGATATTGGTCGCCATCGAACATGTCGGGCGTGATAAGCTCCGCATCCTGGCGGTTGTCGCAGTAGCGTGTCAGCTTGATGTCGAAGGGCAGTCCATGCTTCAGCAGGGCATCCTTATATCCGTTGAATCGGTTTTTCGAAATCTCCAGGTTCATCTGCGACCCATAGTAGGCGATGTGGCGGCATCCCGTGTCGATGAGGTGCGTCACCGCGTTGAAAGCCCCCATGTAGTCGTCGACCACCACGCGGCTGGTGTTCAGGCCGGTGCAGATGCGGTCGTAGAACACCAGCGGCATGCCAGCGTCGATGAGCCGCTTGAAATGCTCGTAGCGGTGGGTGTCCTTGGCCTGGCTGACGATGACGCCGCACACCTTGTTCTCGTAGAACGATTGGCACAGGCGCACCTCGCGCTCATAGCGCTCGCCGCTTTGGGCCACCATGATGCGGTAGCCGTGCTGTTCGGCTTCCTCTTCGATGCCCTTCAAGATGGTGGAGAAATAGTAGTGCACCAGCTCGGGCACGATGACGCCGATGACCTTCATCGGCCTCACGCGCGAGTGGCGCAGGCTCTCGGCCAGCATGTTGGGCGTAAAGTTGTGCTCGCGCGCATATTGCTGTATCTGCTTGCGCCGCGCCTCAGAGATGCGCGGCGAGTCGGCCAGCGCACGGCTCACCGTGGCCACCGAGATGCCCAGCTCGCGGGCTATGTCCTTCATCGTCAACATGGTGATGGTGGTTTTTGATTGTCAAGTTTTCGTCATGCAAAGATAGTGCAAACTTTTCGCACGCGCGCGATACATTTATAATAAATATAGGGGAATGCTTGCGCAAACGTTTGCGTGCATAACAAACGAGAAAAATCTGTAAAAATTGTCACACAATATTATAAATATCCTATCTTTGCAACGAATTTGCCTAATATGCCAAACAAGCAACTGAATCAATAATATTAACTAACTAAAAATGTAATGATGAAGCAGGTAAACATTCAATTACCGCTGAGGATGATGACCCTCTTGTTGGGGCTCTTCCTTTCGGTAGGGGCCTTTGCTCAGCTGATAACTGTGAAAGGCCATGTGAAAGATGCCACTGGCGAACCCATCATCGGAGCTACCATCCGTGTGGTCGGCACGCAGACAGGCGTGGTGAGCGACTTCGACGGAAACTTCCAGGTGCAGGCCAGCCAGGGCCAGACGCTCAGCGTGACCTACATGGGCTATCAGACGGCAACCGTCAGCGCGGCACCCAATGTGGTGGTGACGCTCGAGGACGACTCGCAGGTGCTGAAAGACGTGGTGGTCATCGGTTACGGTGTGGCCAAGAAGAACGACCTCACCGGTAGTGTGACGGCCATCAAGCCCGACGAGAAGAACCACGGTCTCATCACCAGCGCCCAGGACATGCTCTCGGGTAAGGTGGCAGGTGTGTCGGTGACCAGCGACGGTGGTACCCCTGGCGGCAGTTCCACCATCCGCATACGCGGTGGTTCGTCGCTGAAAGCATCTAACGACCCTCTGATTGTGATCGACGGACTGGCCATGGACCGACAGGGCGTGAAGGGTGCACCCAACGCGCTGTCGATGGTGAACCCCAACGATATCGAGTCGTTCACGGTGTTGAAGGACGCCTCGGCAACGGCCATCTATGGTAGTCGCGGTTCAAACGGTGTCATCATCATCACCACGAAGAAGGGTCGCGTGGGCCAGGCTCCGAAGGTGAGCTACAACGGCAACGTGAGCTACTCGGTGAAGCGCAACAAGCTCGACGTGCTCACTGGCGACGAGTTCCGCAAGTTCATCACCAGCTACTATGGCGTAGACTCTCCCGCCGCCAGCTTGCTGGGCATGGAGAATACCGACTGGCAGGAAGAAATCTTCCGTGGAGCCGTCAGCAGCGACCATGCCATCACCGTGCAGGGTGGACTGAAGAACATGCCCTATCGCTTCTCGGTGGGCTACACCGACCAGAACGGTATTCTGAAGACCTCGAACTTCCAGCGTACCACCGCCAGCGTCACGCTGAACCCCAGCCTGTTTGACGACCACCTGAAGTTCAACGTCAACGGTAAGTTCATGTACTCTCACAACCGCTATGCCAACACGGGTGCCATCAGCGAGGCCGTGCGCTTCGACCCCACACAGGTGGTCAGCACCGACAGACCCAAGTTCAAGGACTTCCGTGGCTACTGGCAGTGGGGTGGCGACGGCTCAGGCTATAACGACTATACCATCAACAGTGCCATCATCGCCACTGGTCCTGGCAAGAACCCTGTGGCCATGCTCAACGAGCGCAACGACCGCGCCAACTCTTTCGACTACATGGGCAACGTGGAGGTGGACTATCAGATTCACGGCTTTGAAGACCTGCGTCTGCACGCCAACGCCAGCGGCGACTGGGCCAACGGTAAGCAGGACACCGACTACGCTCCCTGGGGCTCGTCGAACTTCTACTATGGCAACAGCGGCTTCTCGAAGGAGAACAAGTACAACCTCACCTTCACGGCCTATGCACAGTATTACAAGGACTTCTTAGAGACCCAGCACTTCGACATCATGGGCGGCTATGAGTGGAGCCACAACAAGTATTGGGGCAACTCGGCCTACCAGAGCCTCTATCCGCAGACCTACGGAACATCGTTGGTCAATGGCAAGGTGGTTGATGATCCCACACTGGCTGCCCTTCGTGGCACTGCCTTCAAGGAGAGCAACAGCGAGTGGAAGCAGGAGAGCTACCTCGTGAGCTTCTTCGGCCGTATGAACTACATTGCCTTCGACCGCTACATGGTCACCGCCACCGTGCGTCGCGACGGTTCCAGCCGCTTCTTCGAGCATTGGGCAACATTCCCATCGGTGGCTTTGGGCTGGAAGATCAGCGAAGAACCCATTCTGAAGAATGTAAACTGGCTCGACGAGTTGAAGCTGCGTCTGGGATGGGGTAAGACTGGACAGCAGGATGGCATTGGCAACTACAACTATTTTGCTTCATATAACGTCAACACCACCAGCGTCGACGGACGCTATCCCATCAACGGAGTCAACCCCAGCGGTCTGCTCTATCGTCCCGATGCCTACAACAAGAACCTGAAGTGGGAAACCACCACCACATGGAATGCCGGTCTTGACTTCGCCTTCTTCCGCAACCGCGTGTCGGGAAGTGTCGACTACTATTATCGCAAGACCACCGACCTGATCAACGATGCCACCGTGTCGGCCGGTTCCAACTTCCGCAACCAGGTGCGCTCGAACATCGGCTCATTGGAGAACAAGGGTATTGAGGCAGCACTGACCGTGCGTCCCATCCAGACGGAGGACGTGCAGTGGGAGTTGACCGCCAACTTCACTTGGAACAAGAACAAGATTACCGAGCTTACTGGCGAGGGCGACATCATCATGACGGGCGGCATCTCGGCCGGTACTGGCAACCAGGTGCAAGCACACGCCGTGGGCCATCCCGCCTCCTCGTTCTATGTGTTCCAGCAGGTCTACGACCAGAACGGCAAGCCGCTGGAGGGCGTCTACGTCGACCGCAATGCCGACGGCGTCATCAACGATGCCGACCGCTACTTCTACAAGAGTCCCGCCGCTCCTTACACCGCTGGTCTGAGCACTCGTCTGCAAGTGAAGAACTGGGATCTGGGCCTCGGCTTGCGCGCCAGCTTCGACAACTATAACTACTGGGACCGTGGTGCCGGCTTCTCCAACGTTGCCATGCGCTATGATGCCTCGTTCAACTATCTGCAGAATGTCATCCCGCAGGCAGTGGAGAATGGCTGGACTACCTACGACTATGTGAAGACCGACTACTTCGTGCGCAACGCCTCGTTCCTGAAGTGCGACAACATCACGCTGGGCTACTCCTTCGAAGACCTCTTCAAGGCTGGCAACTACAACGGCCTGACAGGCCGCATCTATCTGGCTGCCACCAACGTGTTTACCATCACGAAGTACGACGGACTGGATCCTGAAGTCTTCGGCGGCATCGACAACGAAATCTATCCCCGCCCCTTCACCATCCAGTGCGGTCTGAACCTCAATTTCTAAAAAGCTCCTCATGGCTTAATAACGAAATCACGTAATAGCGTAATAACGTAATAACGAAATCACGTAATAACGATAATCATAAATAAAATGATGAACTTAAGATATTTCAAGAATATGGTGCCTGCCGCAGCAATTCTGCTCGGCGCTGGGCTGAGTTCGTGCACTGGCGACCTTGACGTCACGCCCATCGACCCCAGCTCCACGATGACACCCAGCGAGCCGGAGCTTTTCACCAAGTGCTACGCCACGATGGCACTGGCCGGCAACTATGGCGGCGATGGCGACTGCGACATCGACCGTCTGGATGGTGGTACCACGGGCTTCGTGCGCCAGATATGGAATGCCAACGAGCTGACCACCGACGAGGCTATCTGCGCTTGGGGCGACCCGGGCATCCCTGAGTTCAACTACAACACCTGGGGAGCCAGCCATCCCATGCTCGAAGGCTTCTACAACCGCCTCTACGCCAGCATCGCCTACTGCAACCACTATCTTGACGTGTGTGCCGGCCAGGATGCCACCCGCGAGGCTGAAGTGCGCTTCCTGCGTGCACTCTACTACTATTATCTGATGGATTGCTTTGGCAATGTGCCCTTCGCCACCGAACTGATGTCGACCTCGCCCAGCCAAATCCAGCGAGCCGACCTGTTCGCATGGATTGAGAAAGAGCTGAAGGAGTGCGTAGGCAGCATGCAGACTCCCGTGGCCCGCACCAGCAGCGACGACGGCTATGGCCGCGCCGACCAGGACGCCGCTAACCTGCTACTCGCCCGCATGTACCTCAATGCCCAGGTATATACTGGCACCGCCCGTTGGCAGGATGCCAAGGACTATGCCGAGAAGGTGATCAACGGCCCCCACAAGCTGTGGACTACTGGCAAGGGCACCTGGACTGCCTACCAGATGCTCTTCATGGGCGACAATGGCGAGAACGGCTCCAGCGTGGAGGCTATACTTCCTCTGCTGGGCGACGGCATCACCACCACCAGCTACGGTACGTCGATGTTCCTCATGTCGTCGACATGGAAGGACGACATGGACCTCGATGGCAACTTCGGCATGGTGGGTAAGTTCTGGGCCGGCAACCGCGCACGCCATCAGCTCATCCTGAAGTTCTTCCCCAACGATGACGCTCCCGCTGTAGGCATCAACGATATGCCTGGCGCCGCTGGCGACGATCGCGCCCTGTTCTTTGGCATCGACCGCAGCATCAGCGCTTCCACTCCCAGTGAGTTTGCCTCTGGCTTCTCGGTGGGTAAGTTCCGCAACACCTACTCCACGGGCACTTCTCCTCACAGCACCAACTTCCCCGATGCCGACTTCTTCTTGATGCGCTCGGCCGAAGCCTATCTCATCGCTGCCGAGGCAGATGCCCGCCTGAACAATGGCTCCACCAGCGCAACAGGTGCTGGATACATCAACGCCCTGCGCCAGCGCGCCCACGCCACCACAGTGGGCAGCTACAGCCTGCAGCAGATTCTCGACGAGCGCAGCCGCGAGCTCTACTTCGAGGGCTATCGCCGCACCGACCTCATCCGTTATGGATTCTATGGCGGACAGAACAGTGGCAACTACCTGTGGGATTGGAAAGGCGGCTCTGAGAACGGTGCCAGCCTAGCCGCTTATCGCAACCTCTTCGCCATCCCCGCTTCTGACATGACTGCCAACCCCAATCTGAAGCAGAACGAAGGCTATTGATAATTAAGAGTTAAGAATTAAGAGTTGTCGCTTTGCGAGTAGCAATTAAGAATTAAGTATTAAGAATTAAGAGTTGTCGCTTTGCGAATAACAATTAAGAATATAGAAATATGAAAGCAATATTCAAATCAACGATGATAATGGCGCTGGGATTTGTTGCCTTCACGGCCTGTGAGGACGACAACGATTCGAACCCCACCATCGCCCAGCCCACGAAGTTCGTGCTCAACGAACCGGCTATTGTGGGCAATATCGACCTGGAGAAGACGGCTACCATCGCCCTTACCTGGTCGCAGCCCACGCCCTATACCAACTTTAACACCCCCGTGGTGCCTACCTACTGGGTAGAGATGTCGCCAACGGGCAACTTCACCAAAGCCTTCGATGCCAATGCTGAGGACAACGCGGGTGCCGACTACTTCACCTTCGACGAGATCTATAGCAACGGCATGAACGTGGAGTTGAACAGCCAGACCCTGAACCGCAACTTGCTGCAGCTGGAAGGATGGACCGAGACCACCACGCCCGCCATTCAGCAGGTCAGCGTGCGCGTGAAATCGGCATTGCGCGACGCCTCGTTCAACGAGTACAGTGTCATCTACTCCAACATCGTGACGCTGAGCACCGTGCCCTACTACGTAGAGCTGAAGCCCGCCGATCCTGAAATCTGGTGGCTCATCGGTGCCGACATTGCCGACGGCTCTTGGGGCGGCGACATGGGCAAGTGCGTCATTCCTATGCAGACCCTCAACGGTGCCGAATACGACAAGAAGACTGGCCAGGGCGAAATCCAGTGGATTGGCTATCTGGGCGGCAATGGCTTCAAACTCCGTGGCGCGCTCGACGACAGTTGGGCTACCCAGTGGGGTCAGGGCGACGCCTTCGGCAGCTACAAGAAGAACGACGGCGGTTCGGGCAACATCACTGTACCCGAGGCAGGTGTGTACACCGTCACGCTGAACACCGCCAAGGACGAGCTGAAGATTGAGAAGTACGACGGCTCAGCACCTGTCTTCGACGGCATGGCCATCGCTGGCAGCTTCAACGACTGGGGCGACACCCCGATGACACCCTGCTCGGCTGGCTGGGAGAACCACGACTGGTACGTCACCCACACCTTCGCCGCTGGCGACGAGGTGAAGGTGAAGCAGGCTGGCAGCTGGGACTTCAACAAGGGCGGCTCCTTCGTCAAATACAGCCAAGGCATGTATGTCTACGGTGAAGGCAACGGCGCCAACCTCGTGATAGACGAGGCTGGAACCTACCTCATCTTCTTCAACGACATCACGGGCTACATCCGTTTCATCAAACAATAACCAATAATGTGAAACTACTATGACAAAGAAAATATTATCCATGATAGCACTTGTAGCGTCGGTGGCAGCTTGCACCGACGACTACAAGGACTGGGCCGAGCCACAGACCGTCCCCCAGCCCACGCAGGTGAGCTTTGCCGACGGCAGCATCTCGACGGTGGGCACCATCGACTTCAATAGCTACAGCGACACCATTGTAAAGGTGTGCTCCATCACCGCTCCTACATCCAGTGCCGAGGGCTATACTCCTTCATACTCCATCAACTTGGGCAACCAGACCTTCGGCATCAATGCCGAAGGCATCATGTCGGCCGCCGACCTGCACAGCTATGTAGCCGCCCAGTTTGGGCGCCGACCCGTGGTGCGCGATGTTAACGCCACCGTCAGCATGTGGCTTGGCAACGGTACTACTACGGTGAAGACCGCCACCTCGGCACCCTTCGTCATCAAGGCCATCCCGCAGGCTCCTGTCATCGAGGCAGCCTATTATTTCACAGGCTCCATCAATGGTTGGAATAACAAGGACACCACCTACAAGCTCACCAACGACGGCAGCGACCCGTATGAGAACCCCGTTTTCAAGGTGCGCATCCCTGCCGCCGAGGACGGTAGCAACATCGAGTTCAAGATGACACCCGAGAGTGGCCTTGACGGTGACTGGAGTGGCTGTCTGGCCGCCGCTGAGGAGGGCAAGTTCAACTACAACAACGTGGGCGGCAACTTCATCATTGTCGCCGATCCCGACGCCCTCTTCTACGACCTCACCTTCAACATGCTCGACCAGACGTGGACGGCTACGCCCGTAGGCTTCAACGAGTTCATCTACGAGATTGGCAACGAGAGCAGCTGGAGCGAGCCTCATCCTCTCCATGGCAATGGCCTCGGCCAGTATAGTGCCATCATCTATCTTGACGGTGAGTTCAAGTTCAAGCCCAATGCCGACAACTGGGACGGCGACTGGGAGAAGGCAAGCGGCGATGCCACTGGTGGCACGCTCACTGCCGACGGCGGTCCTAACGTCGATGGCGTTGCGCCCGGCTTCTACTACGTGCAGGTGGATTTGAAGGAGATGACCTACAAGATCACACCCGTCACCAGCATCAGCATCATTGGCTCTGTCCGTGGCGCTTGGGACACCGATGTCGACATGACCTACAACGAGAACTTCAAGTGCTGGGAGGCTCGCGAGACCCTCAACGCTGGTGAGTTCAAGTTCCGTCTCAACCACGACTGGGCTGTCAACTGGGGTGGCGCCCTCGACGACCTTGTACAGGACGGTGCCAACCTACAGTTGCCTGCTGAAGGTGCCTACATCATCCGCTTCTTCATCAATGGCGATGGCCCCGCCCACTGCACCATCAAGGAAGACAGCGGCTATCCCGACTTCTTCTATGAGATTGGCAACGAAGGCGGCTGGAGCACCAGCCACAAGCTGGGTGGCAATGGCAACGGACAGTACCAGGGCTACTACTGGCTCGACGGCGAGTTCAAGTTCAAGCCTAACGCCGACAACTGGGACAATGACCTGGAGTATGTCAGCGGCAACGCCCTGGGTGGCACGCTCACCGACGGTGGTGGCCCCAACTGCCCCGATCCGGGCGCTGGCTTCTACCAGATCAACCTCGACGCAGCAGGCATGACCTACAGTCTGCTGAAGATTGAGAGCATCAGCATGATTGGCGGCTTCAACGGATGGAGCGAAGACCTGGAGATGACCTACAATGCGGCCGAGGGCTGCTGGGAGGTGACCACCGATGCCGTGTCGGGCGAATTCAAGTTCCGTGCCAACCACGACTGGGGCATCAACTGGGGCGGCGCCGAAGGCGACCTGACGCAGGATGGAGCCAACCTGAACATCGAGGCCGGAACCTACAAGTTCCAGCTCTACATCAGCTACGCAGGCAACAACAAAGTTGTGATAACGAAGCAGTAACTTAAATATGATTCAGACTATGAAAAGAATTCAGAATATCCTCGCAGCAGTGGCACTCCTCATGGGAGTGGCCACCACTGCTGGGGCACAGACCGTAGAGGACAATTATCCCTACAACTTCGTCGGCTTGCAGGGCGGTGCACAGGCCACGTTCACCAACCAGAAGTTCACCGACCTCATCACACCACAGGTTGCCCTCTCTTTTGGACGTTATTTCAACTCAAAGGTGGGCACACGTCTGCATGTGCAAGGTTGGCAAATCAAGAGCGCCATCACCGACACCTACAAGTTTAACGCACTCACTGGCGACGTCGACCTGTTGCTCAACATGACCAACATTATCGACCCCAACCGCGCCCGCAACAAGTTCGACTGGGTGCTGCTGGCTGGCTTCGGTGTGAACTACGGATGGGACTTCGACGAGTTTAACACCCAGAACGACGCTCTGGCCATCAACCCCAACCCCTATCTCTGTGGCAGCAAGCACAGCACCTTCAACAGCCGCTTGGGCATGCAGTTCAACTTCAACCTCAGCGACCAGCTCGCCCTTGGACTCGAAGTGGACGGCAACATGAAGAACGACGAGTTCAACCTGAAACGCAACTACAATCCCGACTTCCAGGTACAGGCACTCCTTGGCCTCACCTATAAGTTCGGTCAGAAGAAGAGTACTGTGGTAAAGCGCCCACCGGTGACTCCTGTGGTGGAGCAGAAGCCTGAGCCCAAGCCCGAGCCCAAGCCAGCAGTGAAACCAGCCGTGAAACCAGCCGTGAAGCCCGAGCCTAAGCCCGAGACCGCCAAGCCCGCCGTGGTACCCGACGAGCCGCTGAAGGAGACCTTCTTCTACGACATCCGTCTCAGCGATCCTGACCCCGAACCTCGTCTGAACAAGATTGCACAGTGGTGCCAGAAGTACCCGCAGAAGAAGATAAGCATCCGTGGCTATGCCGACCGTGGCACTGGCAACGCAAAGATTAACGAGGGCTATGCCAAGGCTCGTGCCGAGAAGGTGGCCAAGGCACTGCAAGAAAAGGGTGTGGCACGCAACCGCATGACCGTCGAGAGCTTCGGCGACACCGTGCAGCCCTTTGCCGAAAACGACAAGAACCGTTGCGTCATCGTTGTGGGCGAGTAATAGCTCGACAAATATTCACACATCATTGAAGGGAGTTAGAGGATGTTCCAAATCTCCTCTGACTCCCTTTTTCCTTCACCTCTTGCTCTTGTCCGCAGTGGCACGAAAGCAAGAGTTCCCATCACTCCCCTCTAATAATTGAAGAGATTGTTCACCATTGTTGGCATTGCCGGGCCGCTTTAGCCAACGTCTATCCACAGCAGTCGGCCAGTAGCCGCCATGAGGCCCCGCTATGAGTATCTCGTATTGAAAAACGACAACCAATAAGGCTCCTGTCGTAGTCTGGATGGACCAAAAAATCCCAGGGCCTTGGGACATAAAAATCCCAGGGCCTGGGACAAAAATTTGGAGCGCTCCAAATTTTCAAAAGTCAACGCCAAAAATAATCGTGCTGTTGCGGTTGAACCGTGCCCCCATTTCGTCGTCATGTGAGTTTTTGCTGCTATTCAGATAACGTATTTTTGCTTGCACTACTTGCACTTGATGGGATGAGGGTTGTAGCGGTGGGGAATGGTACCGCTGTTTTTCCTGAAACACCCCTTGAAAGGCGGAAATGAATATTCATACGGTTTGGCTGAATGTATATACATTTTCGATAGCCGAGACCACCTCAGCGGAAAAAGTCGTTAGTTTTTTGGAAAATGACATGGGCTTTTTCCAAAAAGGCGTTAGCTTTTTCCCAAAAAGTTCCGACCAAACGAAATTGCATGTATATACAGTTTTGTGGTGGCACGAGCATCCTCAGCCAACGGTGCTGGCGGGAACGCCCGCGCTTCGGTGGGTGAACATGCGGTGCAAGAGAAATCCTAAGAAAAGTAAAAAAAACGAGGTTGTGGTGCAAGATAAAACTCAACAAAGGTTAAAAGACAGGGCGTAGGTGCAAGTAGTGCAAGATATTTTCCATTGGTAATGAATATGATTATCTGCAATCAGGTGATTTCAATCCCACCTCGAAAATTTGGAGCGTTCCAAATTTTCGTGGGGCGTAGTGCCTTGAAATTCGGCAAATAATTAAACTACATAGGACTTAACCCTATTTTGACTGACGGAGTCAAAGTCAATCGCATGTTGCTTGTTCAGCTTTTTACGTTTTGTTGGTAAACTTCCAAAAACTTGCATCCGTTCAGATGAATCATGTGTTTGGGATTATCGGCTATCCATACCTCTGTTTCCCATGCTATTTTGGAGAATTGTTTCAAGAACTCCTTGGAGTTTAGGAAAGCGGTTATGAAAACAACATGAGCTGAACAATCTTTCAACAATGCCTTTAGCTTGAGTACCCGTGAACTATCCATTGGGCCAGATGTGTTATATGCCTCAATCAAAAACAGCAGATTCTTCGCCTTGCTATACGCTACTACATCTGGCAGTGCATCATGCTCGAGCGGGAAGAAATTGATGGCCTTCAGACTATCGTCCTCTCGCACCAAATATTTATCGGTTGTGTCGCCAACATAATACACTTGCGCTCCCATGCCGAACTGTGGCAGAAACTCTTCGATGATTTTCTTCTGTAGCAGATTGTGCTCGCCTGCCGATAGTTGCAGAGTTTTACCCGAAGGCAGGGTGACGGGGATTCGCTCCATGGCGCTTTTGCGTTCCAACTCCTCTTTGGTCTTCTGGCGAGTCTCAAGGAAATAAGATAGCTTGGCTTCCCATTTGCTCGTGCCAAAAACTTTCAGCAGGCCTGCGAACTGGGCATCAAGGGCATAACCGCGATGAGGATTGTTGGTGGCCGACTGGTCAAGCAAAGATGAACTTAGCACCAAACCCATATCTGTCAACGGCTTGAGGTCTTTGCGACGGATGTCATCATACGAACCACTTGATATTTGTTCGCCGTAGTGGGCGTTCTCAAACTCTATGATATCACGAGTTTTCAGGAAACAGCCATCCATAATGGACTTTACTTCCTTGAACGATTCGATAATTTGACCAGTAGCCAGACATGCACCTGCCATTTTCTCCTTTCTGCGGTCAGAGAGGTTTTCCATGGATATTCCTATGGTTTCCAAAATGTTCAGCAAATCCAAATACAACTGCTGAACCATCTTGCTCTTGTTTCCTGTGAATTTCATGCGTAAACAGCATTGAATAATGTTTGTCCTTGGAGCACGTTAATCTCTCTGATTTCTCTTTCTTGCTTTGGGGTCGTATGATAGGTCTCTTTCAGCGCCAATGCCAGTTTGTAGGCCAACAGGGGGGGGACGGCGTTTCCTATTTGATAGAATTGGCGTGTCTCGGTGCCACAGAACTCAAACCAGTCAGGGAAACTCTGTAGGCGTGCTGCCTCTCTCACCTCAATGCGACGGCGACGACCGTCAGGTAGTTTCACACGTTGCATGTCGCTCGTCGCTCCAGCCAAGTTACGACACGTTATGGTACGGGCGGGCTTGTCAGGATGCAGGTCACGAGGATTGATGCAATGCGATTTCTCCTCATATACGGCAATGTAATGTTCTTGCTCCGGTGTCAGGAATTTGCTGTTTCCATCATATTTTGTCATCAAGTCGCCGATGGCCTCCTCCACGGTCACCCTCTTCTGCTCTTTCTTGGGGAATCTAAATGTGGACTGATGACCAACGCAGATAAGCCGTTCGCGGTTCTGGGGTACACCATGATCGACGGCATTCACTATCCTGTAGTCTACTACATAGCCCAACTTGCGGAGCTCTGCTACCACAAGTTCAAGATACCACTTGTGCCGGCCAAGGATATTGGCAACGTTTTCAAACATGAATACACGAGGCTTGATACGTTTCACGGCATCAATGAATACTGGGAAGCCGTCGCGCGCGTCTTGGATACCCTTCTGATTGCCGATACGACTGAATGGCTGGCATGGAGGCCCTCCGATGATGATGTCTATCTTGTCTGATTCGGGATATTCGAAGCCTACTTCCAAGAACTGATTATAGCACGTACCTTTCAGATTCTTGTTGTAGGTGTCAACAGCAGCATCAACCATCTCGTAGCCGATAGTACGGAAGCCTGCGGCTTCGAAGCCAAGCGACAAACCGCCGCAACCTGCAAACAAGTCGAGCACAACGGCTTCTTCCGTGATGTTCGGCATGAGCAATTCATATATGTCGTAAGTGTATTTTGTCATCTGTTCTTTTTTCTGTTGCAAATTTACGAAAACTATGTGAAATTATAACGAATTGCCTTAAAAATTATATATTTTTAGTTTTCACCTGAACTGTTCTCTTTTTTCCATCTTATCTTCGTTCTTTCCACTAATTGCCTTTATTTCAGTCCCACCCAACGTTAATCTTTCAAAATCGCTTTTCTGTTACAAAATTTTTGCGTATCTTTGTCCCAAATATTGGCACCATGGAGAAATCCTTCTGTACGGCAGGCCCTATCATGGCCGACATCAACTACTATATCGACCCGCTGAAGCGCATCGATGTGGATGAGATGGAGCTGCTCATACGGCAGCGCAAGTACTTCGTGCTGCATGCTCCCCGACAGACGGGCAAGACCACCTGCTTGCTGGCCCTGCGCGAGTATGGGCTGCAAGCGTACCGACCTGCTCATCCGCAAACCGCTCACCGACCATTACGGAGGGCCTGTGCAGCGAGTGGTCATCGAGCTGAAGATACGGCGCAGGGAAAGCATCGAAACCCTTATCGCACAGGGACTGTAGCAGACAGCGGAATACATGGACATCGTGGGAAGTGTCGACGAGGGGCATCTCGTCATCTTTGACCGCGACAACCAGAAATCGTGGGAGGAGCGTCTTTGGAGCGACTCGAGAATCTACGCTGGGCGTACTATCAAGGTGTGGGGCATGTAGCCTGTTGCCATCAAATAAAGGAAAACCATTAAAACAATATGAACATTATGAAGCGCTTTCTATTCAGTTTATCATTTATCATTAGTTGTTTGTCGTTTAGCCCAGTATGTACGCTGGCACAGGGCTGGCCCTCGCAATACGGTGGCGTGATGCTGCAGGGATTCTATTGGGACAGCTACGACGACAGTCAGTGGACAGAATTGACGGCACAAACCGACCAGCTGAAGGGCACCTTCGACCTGGTGTGGCTGCCGCAGAGCGGCTATTGCGGGGGGCAGTCGATGGGCTACGACGACCTCTATTGGTTCCCTGGACACTACAACAGCAGCTTCGGCACCGAGGAGCAGTTGCGCACGCTCATCAAGACCTTCAAGGACAACGGCATCAAGACCATCGCCGACGTGGTCATCAACCACCGCCGTAGCCTCTCCACGTGGACCGACTTCCCTGAAGAGATTTATAAGGGCGTGACCTACCAGATGACCTACAACGACATCTGCGCCGACGACGAGGCCGCCCGCAATGGGCATAAGGTGGGACCCAATAAGGACACCGGTGAGGGCTGGGACGGCATGCGCGACCTGGACCACAAGAGCCTGAACGTGCAGACGTGTGTGAAGGCCTATCTCGACATGCTCCTCAACGACATGGGCTATGCCGGCTTCCGCTATGACATGGTGAAGGGCTACGCCGCCTTGTTCACTGGACAGTATAACACCTCGGCCAACCCCGAATTCAGCGTCGGCGAGTGCTGGGACGGCACCAGCACCATCCGCAATTGGATTGACGGTACCAAGGTGAACGACGTCATTCAGAGCGCCGCCTTCGACTTCCAGTTCCGCTACACCGTGCGCAATGCCATGAACAACGCCAACTACGCCCGGCTGAGTCAGCAGAACGATGGCAACTGGCCCCTCGTCAGCAGCAGCTACGAACAGGGCAAGTATCGCCGCTATGCCGTCACCTTCGTTGAGAACCACGACACCGAGCGCCGCAGCAACGCCGCACAAGACCCGCTGAGGAAGGATACCCTGGCCGCCAACGCCTACATGCTGGCCATGCCCGGCACACCGTGCGTGTTCCTTAAACACTGGCAGGCCTATCCCTCGCAGATCAAGGCCATGGTGGCCGCACGTCGCGTGGCGGGCATCAACAACGAGAGCAGCTACGCCAACTTCCGCAGTGCCGCTGGCTACTACGCCAACATCATCAAGACCAACAACGAGAACCGTCTGCTCGTCGTAGTGGGCAACGTGGCACAGAACGAGACTAACGTCAACGCCCAGCAGTGGGCGAAGGTCATCGAGGGCTACCATTATGCCTACTATCTGCCCACCACCATGGAGACGGCCTACGCCGACCTGCCATCGGGCACCTACGAGGGCGAGCAACAGGTGCGCCTCGCTGCCGTCAGCGCCAGCGACGATGCAAGGGTCACGTATATCCTGAACGGGGAGAAGACCTTCAATGTGGTCAATAGCGGCTATACCGTGAAGCTGCCCGTGGGCACCAACACGCTGAGGGTTGCCCTCGTCGTGGGCGGCAAGGAGGTGGGCACACCCATTGAGCGCACCTATGTGGTGAAGGAGAAGGAATCGGAGAAGCCTGCCGACATACCCACCTTCTGCCAGGTCAACGATGGCGAGATGTGTGCTTTCTTCGAGGCACCGTCCACATGGACCAACATCGTTAAGTGCTGGGCATGGAACAACCAGGAGAATTTCACGGGCGGCTCATGGCCAGGACAAGATTGCCAGTTCTTGGGCACTGCCAGCAATGGCAACAAAGTGTGGAAATGGACCTATCAAGGCACCAGCACGACGAAGCCCACGGGCATCATCTTCAACAACAGCGGGTCGCCGCAGACCGACGACCTCGCCTTCGAGAACGGTGGCTACTACACCCGCGACGGTCTGAAAGGCAATGTCATCACCGCTGGCATTAGCGACGTTCAACGTTCAACGTTCAACGTTCAACGTTCAACGTACGACCTGCAGGGCCGCAAAACCATTCCACTTAAGAAGGGTCTGTATATCCGCCAGGGCAAGAAGATTCTTGTGCAATAGTCTGACATGCTAATCAACAAAGGCAGGGGTTCCACCACGCATTGGTGGAGCCCCTGCCTTTGCTGTCATTGAGTTCTTGCGTCCCGTCAGTAGCGACCAGAAGTCGAGCGATTCTTCACCCATCACTGTCCTCTCCCTTCATAGCCTCTCCTCTCCTCTCCAGTCCTCTTATAGTCGAAAACCTACACCTGTTGCATGTCGTGAAGCTTTTTATAGTAACCGTCCTTGGCGATAAGCTCGTCGTGGGTGCCGCGCTCCACGATGCGGCCTTCGTGTAGCACGCAGATTTCGTCGGCATTCTTGATGGTGGAGAGACGGTGGGCGATGGCCACGGTGGTGCGAGTCTTCATCAGCCGCTCCAAGGCCTGTTGCACCAGTCGCTCGCTCTCGGTGTCGAGGGCGCTGGTGGCCTCGTCGAGGATGAGGATGGGCGGGTTCTTCAGGATGGCACGGGCAATGCTGACGCGCTGGCGCTGTCCGCCGCTGAGGCGTCCGCCGCGGTCGCCGATGTTCGTGTCGAAGCCCTTCTCCGATGCCATGATGAAGTCGTAGGCATTGGCAATCTTGGCCGCTTCTTCAATCTTTGAGGTGAGGGGTGAGGGGTGAGGGGCAAGAGGATGGTTCTGCGCCTGGTCTGACCTCTCATCTCTCACCTCTTGCTCCTCATCCCTTACCCCAAACGCGATGTTGTTGCGGAATGAGTCGTTGAAGAGGATGGCCTCTTGGTTCACGTTACCTATCAGCTGGCGTAGCGAGTGTAGCCCCAGGTCTTTCACGTTGATGCCGTCGATGAGCACCTCGCCCTGCTGCACGTCGTAGTAGCGGGGGATGAGGTCAACGAGCGTCGACTTGCCGCCGCCGCTCTGTCCCACCAGTGCGATGGTCTTCCCCTTGGGGATGACGAGGTTGATGTCCTTGAGCACCCATGCCCCACCCCCGGCCCCTCCCGCGGGGGGGAGGGGAGTGGTTACTCCTTGTGCTTGTCCGCTTTCAGTATTCTGTGCTTGAGAGTATATACTCCCCTCCCCCTTGCGGGAGGGGTCGGGGGTGGGGCTGTTATACCCAAACCACACGTGGCGGAACTCTATCTCATGCTCAAAGCAGTCGATGTTGATGGGGTGCTCAGCCTCGCGGATGTTGTTCTCTGCCTTCAGAATCTTGTCGATGCGCTCCATCGAGGCCAGACCCTTGGGGATGTTATAGCCCGCCTTCGAGAAGTCCTTCAGCGGTTGTATGATACTGTAGAGGATGACCATGTAGTAGATGAACGCCGGACCTGTGAGCACCTTACCCTGCAGCACCAGGATGCCGCCGAACCACAGCACCACGATGATCATCACCGTGCCCAGAAACTCGCTCATGGGGTGGGCCATCGCCTGCCGGATGTTCACCCGCATGATGTCGTCGCGGTAGTGCGAGTTCACGGCGTCGAAGCGGCGGTTCATCTTCTCCTCGGCACAGAACGCCTTGATGATGCGTAGTCCGCCCAGCGTCTCCTCCACCTGGCTCATCGTGTCGCTCCACAGTGCCTGAGCCTCTATGCTGTGGCGCTTCAGTTTGCGGCCCACGAAGCCCATGAACCATCCGAAGATGGGCACGAAGACGATGGTGAACAGCGTGAGCTGCCAGCTGACGAAGAGCAGCGTGGAGAAATAGACCACGATGAGGATGGGGTTCTTGAACAGCATGTCGAGGCTCGACATGATGCTCGACTCCACCTCCTGCACGTCGCCGCTCATGCGGGCGATGATGTCGCCCTTGCGCTCCTCGCTGAAGAAGCCCAATGGCAGCGAGGTAATCTTCTGGTAGAGCTGGTTGCGGATGTCGCGCACCACGCCTGTGCGGATGGGGATGATAGTGGCCGACGAGGCGAAGTAGGCACCCGTCTTCATCGCCGTGGTCACCGCTAAGAAAATGCCGATGAAGAGCAGCGTCGTCGTCTGTCCGAAGTTGGCGATGAGCTGGTTCACCATGTAGTTCAGGTTGTTCATCAGCACGACTTGAATGTTGCCCCAGTCCCAGGCCATCCAAGTGGTGGCTGCCTCGGCGTCGCCCGTTTGGAACAGTATCTGCAGGATGGGGATGAGGGCGGCAAACGAGAAGATGTTGAGCAGTGCCGACAGAATGTTGAACAGCACTGACAGCACCAAGTATTTCTTATAAGGAGGCACGAATCGCCTCAGCACTTGCAGGAATTCTTTCATCGCACATTCATAATGAGGGTGCAAAGTTACGAAAAGTCGAGAAAAATGCAAAAGGAAATTTGTTTTTCTTTCTTATGAATAATATATGTTGCGCCGCAAGCAATCATAATCATGAGCCATTCATGGGAAAAATGCCTGCGGCGCTACGCGAATGAACGTGAATGAAACGCGAATGACTCGTAAATTCATGGTCATTACACGTTGCGCCGCAGTCAAAAAACCACGACTCATTACCAATCATTACACGTTGCGTCGTAGGCAAAAAGTGTTCAAAATCACTACAAGAAAAAAGTTCATCCTGAGGAGTCATTTTAGCTCAAACAACGCCCTTTTTTGGCCATCAGGAAGCTACTTCGCCACTCAAGCGAGGGAAAAAGCGGGTGATTTTTTGCACACCAACACCCACTCTGTGCAATTCTTTGGCATTTTTGGGGCATTTTTTTGCCTCGACTCCCCCTTCTGTAAGCACACCAAATTTTCAAAAGGCAACGCCAAATTTTTCTGCGGCGTTGACTTTTTTCAGCCTCCCGCCGCCTTTTTCCTCCAAAATAAGCGCAAGCGACTATATTACAGTCGTTTAGCAAAATCTCTCAAAATTCGTTTTTTTTCAACCAAAAAGTTTCTCGCGCAGAATTCTTGAAATTTGGAGGGGTTCAACTGTTCATCTTCAGAACATGAATTAAACAAAATTCAGAATTTGATATGATTGTATATCCAAAGACCACGCGATTCGTCATTCCAAGTTTCTGCATACAAAAAAGCGCGTAACTCTTGCGCGACCTTCCCCTGCACCACAGCCAACGCGAAATCAACACCACCGATGTCTATGCCGACTATGAACTGCGGCTGTAGCCCACTTCCGACTTCAAGGCCCAGTTCCTTTCGCGTGGTGAATGGATAGAGGTATTGGAACCCCAATCGTTGGCCGACGAAATTGTGGAATGGCATCGAAAAGCCATGGACAGATACAAAAAAAGTCGATGATTGTTTGGAGAAATAGATAATAATGCCTATCTTTGCAGCAAACTAAAAACAAGATGAACGATGACATATCTCAATCAGTTTCACAAGGAAGCTATGGAGCGTACGATGAAGAAAATCGTAGAATTCAAGAAATCTCCAATGAACTCCAAAGACTTTGCCAACTATATGAGACGGAACCTCGAGATGGCAAAAGTTATGGAAGCCGCTTCGAAATAGAGCAGCGTGCTGCTGAGCAATATGCAAAATCCAATGGTTTGTGGATTCCGATGGACAGTATTTTTGCCCTTGGAACACCAGGACCAAGCGGTAATGAAAATGACACCTATGTTGCTAAAGATACAATTTACAAGGTTAATAATCTGCTGAATAGTGGAGGTATCTGTAAATTGTTTAACAAAATTCTTCTCCATAATCTGGTTTTTCCAAATACAGCTTATAGGCCATTGCCGTATATGCCGTGGCCCGCCATATCAACAGTTTCGAGGATGTGCTGACGGCTGCCGTCAATCACGATGGGGATAGTGACTCCACAGGAGCCATCGCTGGCCATATCATCGGCGCCATCGTGGGCTATGATGCCATTCCAGAGCGGTTTAAGAAGCATCTGGAACTTCATGATGTTATCCTCGCCATCGCCGACGACCTTCACCAGGGCTGCATCATTAGTGAGTACGACAAGACGTACACGCCAGAGATGCAACAGTGGTACCAGCGGTATTGCAAGATGCAGCCGGCAGGATTTAATGACTAACATATAAAGACAGATGCAGAGAAGTGTGTGGGCTTCCTGCATGACGTTGTAGAGGACAGCAACTGGACCTTCGATGATTTGCTCGACGAAGGGCTGCCTGAAGAAATCATAGCTGCCTTGCGTCTGCTAACCCATCAGAAAGATACCGACTACTACGACTATGTGCAGCGTATCATCGACTCAGGCAACCAGACTGCCATCAACGTGAAGCGCAACGACCTGCTTCACAACATTGCCCGTGGCAAAGCCTTCGGCTACCCAGAACTGGTGGCAAAGCATGAAAAGGCGTTGAGGATGATAGAACTCTCCCAACGCGATTGCTAACACACTAACCTGAATTATTCCTGGATATTTCTTTTTCACGCGAAAGTCCGTGAATGACACGTGAATACTCGTAAATATTTGTATATTCACGCAACATTCGAAGTTTCATTCACGGACATTCGCGTAGTGCCGCAGACGAAGAAGAAAGTAATTCGGGGCGGTTGAAAAGACGGTGAAGCCGTCTCCTCTCAATAGCCGTAGGTCCAAACTAAAACAAAGAATCCTCTTCTTCTGCTATACTCGCATCTGTATTCCCCTCCGTTCCCCTTGGTTCAGTCTTACTGGGATGGCAACAGGTCGGTAGCATCAACAAAGAAACTGCAGCCAGTGCAATGATAGTTTTTTCAACGTTGATGATTGTTCCTGTCTTCATATGATTATATCTCTAATATATTAGCAGCCAGACCGTCGGCTGCTTGAATCAGTGGCAAGAGCGGGCAGCGCTCTTTGGCAGCATTCAGATTGTTTTTTATCTCTGGCGACTGGAATGGCAAGTCCCATGCCGTCATGTGCCAGCGAATGGCCATTATCTCATCGGTCGTCAGTTTCAACCCGTTTTGCAGGAGCCAAATAACCGACTTCTCGCCATGTCCCAAAGGAAATCCACTGTAGTCCACATCATAACCTGGCACATCACACCACACCCCATGCTCGTTCTTCTGTCGCTTAATGGCAGGTTTATAGACATCTGCCTTGCACACATCGTGGAGCAGTGCCGCGATGATGACACTCTCCTTGGGCAGGGAATCGCTCAGTCCCTCTTTCTTCCTGAGCATCAATTCCCTCAACTCCAGCGCCATATCACACACATTCATTGAATGCTCCAACAATCCACCCTCATAGTTCAGGTGGAACTTCGTGCTGGCAGGTGCCTTGAAGAATCCCTGCTCCTCCAGCTTTTCTATCACATTCTCCATACCCTCCCTTTTCGTAGCAAGAAGTAGTTCCTTAAACTTTGCTTGTATTTCGTTCATACCTAATTATGTTTAGTAGTAAATTGACTCTGTAGAATCCGGAATTTCAAAGTCTACCATCGGATTAAAGAATCCCTTATGATGGCCATGCCAAGTTCTGAGAACAACGTCCACTACAAGTGGTATCAGAGAATTATAATCAGAAATGTTAAGACATAAAACCTCGTTGACCTTTATTACTTCAGGTAATATCTCATCAACCATGAAACTATGATTGGAATAATTAATCTTCTTAAGCGAACAGCAGCCATGAAAGGCACTATGGCTCATAAACTTCAACGAAGTAGGTAATGTGATTTCTTCTAAAGAACAACAGTATGCAAATGCATCATAGCCTATTCTTTCGACAGAATCTGGAATGTCGATCTTCTTCAGTGATTCACAACCAGCAAACGCTTTTGTACTAATATCTGTAACAGTGTTTGGTATTTTTACATTCTTCAGTTCTCTGCAACGCCAAAACGCGCATTCCCCGATGTATTGAACCCCATTAGGAATAACAAAAGTATCATCGTATGTGTCAACGGTAATAAGCCTCCGCATATCAATATTGTAAATTCCACCGTCCTTATGTATTACATTTTTATTCATTTTCCATTGTGATTTTGGCGTAGATGAAAACTGCCGCTAGTGTTCTTTTTCTTAAAATGATTCTTGTTATCATCTTTTAATTCTATCTTCCCAATTACATTTATACCTATTACTTTCTTCTTTTCCAGTGTTTTTGCATATTCTTCAATGCTTGGAATGGAAGGAAAGCCTTTTTTTATGTAGTCAACGTATTGTGCTAGTACGCCCATGAACTTAAAATAATAGAATGATTTCAATGGAAGAATTCGTTCCAATGTTTCTTTTTCCCACTGATTAAGAGTGTTTCCTCGATGATTCATATTCCTGCATTGGTATATATTATTCAATGATCCAGTCAATTCAATATAGCTGTCATAGTCACTTGCTTTCATCGTTGCTTTGTAACCTAAAAAGTAAACCACAATCCGCATTTTATCTCCAGCATATTGTGCTTGAAGCGTAACTCTGGATTTCTCAACTGAATATGGTTGACCAGTCTTCTTGTTTTGGCCAGGAAAGAGGAGCATGGCAATATTGTAGTTTGATTCAGAACGATTACTTATACTAATGGCAGAGTCTTGTTGCGTTTTGACATATGCAGGAGAAGCCCACATTTTTTCTGTGATGTCAGCCAATTCTTTGCTTTCGCATATTTTGTTAGTCATTCCTTCTATTTGTTGGTATAAAGACAAACAAAAGTCGCCAAAACAATCTTTCCGTCGGAAAAACTCCATTCTCACAAAATCTTCTACCAATTTGGGCACTAAGGTCTTTAGTGGAAAATCTTTATAGAATTCTTCGGCCTGCTCTCGTATAATCTTCTCAATACAGTACTCATAAATTTGACCGATACGTTCATCATCTATTAGAACAGACTTTGCGGAAGGCATTTCCACTAACGCCTTTCGCAAATTGATGTTAAACTCTTCGTTCTTCTTTGAAAGTTGTACTATCTTATCTATCGTAGCTTTTAGTTTTTCTTCCATACTTCACATGTTTAGTGGTAAATCCAAATCGTTATTCAGTTCGTCAATGTCTACTTCCGTTTTCTTCGGCACAATGACTTTATCTATTCGATGAACAAGCCAGAAAGTATCACTCTTTTCATTGATACAGAGTGATATGGCCAAATGATTTTTGTCTTTCTCTTCATCAGGTGTAATGTTCTTGTTCACAGAAGCCTTTGCATTCTTGTTGCCAAACATGAAATGAGCATAGCGATGTAAATTATCAGACATTGTTATAACAACTTCCGTTGAATATTTCTTCTCAAACTCCAGTAGTGCCCATGTTTCAATATAGGTCACGTTTTGTTCCGTTGTTATGCTCTTTTCTTTCATCTTCTCTACCAGCGTCACGAACTTATTATGTAATCGTTGGTAAACGGAATCCTCCTCACCCTTAACCATTTTCAGGTACATCAGTTTTCCATCAATTACGTTCTCAAGGTTAGGATTTCCTTTCTTTACATGGCCTTTCTCCTCCTTGTATTTCGGTATGAATTTAGCTAGGGCACTCGGATACCCATATCTGTCCCAAATATAAAGAATATTGCGGACGTCGCGGACATACTTCTGCGTCACATTCAGCTTATCACTAACGATTATACCCGTAACTTCCTGCCTAGCGCCCTTCTTCTGCAAGCGGGTTTTATCGTCATTGATAGCAAAATGCTGGTCAGCAATGATTCTCCTCAACTCCTTTCTGAAATCCCCATCTTCCTGATAGACATAATGCATGGAACTGAACGTGATGTCGTCAGCATAACGTGAATAGTGCAAGCCAAAACGCTTTGCCAAACCTGCCAAACGACGGTCGAGCGTATCGCAAATCATATTGGTAATGATGGGTGAGGTTGGTGCACCTTGCGGAAGAACATAGAAAGACTCCTGGTGTCCATCCTCGAAAGAGCGTATTTCTTTCATGGAACACATGCCTGCTATTAGGCTGGCAATCTTCTCAGGGAAGTTGAAAGGAGCCAGTTGTAACCGTTTCCAAACTCGCGGTTGTTCTATGCTGGGGAAGAAATCTTTCAAGTCAATGTTAAATACATAATTCTGCCCTTTGTGGATATTGGCATTACTAACAACAGAGCGTCCTTCTGTAAATCCCATGGCGTAATCCGATGGTGTATATATTGACTTCAACAGCTCGTTGACTGCAGAGAGCAACATCATAAAACTCCTGTTACGCGGAGATGTTATAAGACGGAATCCACCGGACTTCTTCTTTATTTTGAATTGAGTGTACCGATGGAAAGCATTATTGGGGTTGCAATAGTAGTTAATATGCTTCATCGTAAAAGGATTGAACTGGTCTTGCAGACCTATCTCTTCCAACTCAGCCTGTTTGATACGGTTGAGAAGTGAGAGCAGATCTTCTTTGGATTTCATCTGCGAGGCCGTCTTTGCTATTTCCGTTCTATCCATTCTTTTATTTCTTCTTTTAATATAGCGGTCTTTGAAGGTCTGTTTACTGAAACTTCTTTTCTTTATGTAATATATAACTAAAGTTTCCCACCCTCAGAAATTCCCAATAAAATAACGGTTTCTCGAAAATTTGTTGTATATTTGCATTTGCTAAAAGTACAATAGGCACAGCA